>CACNSH010000001.1 GCA_902622985.1 uncultured Pelagibacteraceae bacterium
CTGCAAAAAGCATGAGGGGTTCAGGAATGGAAGATGTAATTTTTTCTGGTACATCAGATAGACCAGCAAGAAATAATGCTGAAGTAACAATCTATCTTGATAATGAGGAAAGAAACGCGCCGTCTGAATTTAATGATCAAACTGAAATTCAAGTTAAAAGAAAAATAGAAGTTGAAAAGGGATCAGATTATAAAATTAATGGTAAAGACGTTAGAGCCAGAGATGTACAAAGATTATTTGCAGATTTATCTACAGGAGCTCATTCTCCATCCTTGATCAGCCAAGGACGCGTAGGTTCATTAATAAATGCTAAACCTATAGATAGACGCTCCGTATTAGAAGAAGCGGCAGGAATATCTGGGCTGCATTCACGAAGACATGAAGCGGAGCTAAAATTGAAAGGCGCAGAAACTAATCTTCAAAGGGTTAAGGATTTGATGAAACAATTAAATAATCAAATCAATAGTCTTAAAAAACAAGCTGAACAAGCTGAAACCTACCGCTCAGTATCGTCTGAAATTAACAAATTAGAGGGTATCGTTTTATTCCTAAAGTGGACATCTTTAAAAGAATCTTATGAAAAGTCAGATGAGAATTTAAGATCAAGTGAGTCTCAAATCCAAAAATTTACGTTGCAAGTAACTCAGGCTACTAATGAACAATTAAGAGCCAATGAGAAAATTAAGCCTTTAAGAGATAAAGAAATTGAGTCTGCGGCAAAATTAAATCGTATTAATCTCGAGAGAGAGTCATTGGATCATGAGGAAGAACGAATAAAAGAAGAAAAAAGAAATCTTGAAAACGTAATTCAACAAATAATCAGCGATAGTGAGAGGGAGCAGTTTCAACTGGAAGATGCTAAAAAAGATCTTGATTTACTAAATGCAAGAAAAGATCTCTCTAATAACGAAGAGTTTCAAGAAATAAACAATGAAACAATTGATCAACTTAAGTCAGAAAAAGATACTTTGGAAACAGAGATTTCAAATCTTGAGCAACAAATAGAACAATATAATCAGATTAAAAATTCTAAAAGAGATGATTGGCAAGACACTTTGATTAAAGCAGAAAATTTGAAATCAAGGCAATTAACTTTAAAAGACGTGGAAGGTTATGATGATCCTGAGAAATGGACAAATATATTTAAAGAAAAATTTTACAATGATCTTGGTGAAATCAGTGAAAAAGTGGATCAAGCAAGCAATATTTCAGACGAAGCTAAGGCAAATTATGACAGAGCAAGTAATGAGGCAAAAAATGCAGCAACATTATCAATGGAATTAAGAGAAAAACTCAGACAAAAAGACGTTGAACAAAAACAAAGTGATTGGACATATGAATTTCAGAGATTGAATAAAACAATTAAGTCATCTCAGGAACAAATCGAAACATTGCAAAAAAGAAAAATAAAAACTGAGCAAGAGCTAGAGAAAATCTCTAATCGCCCAGAAGAAATTGCCCAGAGAAGAGGTCAATTAATTGAAACAAAAGGCTTTGCAGAGACAGAAAGACAGTTTGCAGCTGATCGTTTAGCTGAAGCTGATAATGAATTAAAAAAAATTGAGACTAATTTAAGAAAAGCCCAAAATGATCTCGCTAACATAAGAGAGTCTAAAGGAAGGACAGAAGCGACAAAAGAATTAGCTGAATCAAGATTAAAAGAATTAGAATACGAGTCAAAAGAGAAATTTAACTGTATTCCTAGTGAAATTGTAAATTCTCTCTCTATATCAGATGATCTTGAAACTATGAGAGCTAACCTCGAAAGAACTGAGATGAGACTTGATCGACTTAAGCAGCAGCGTGAAACAATGGGTGCTGTGAATCTAAGAGCAGATTTGGAAACAAAAGAAATAGATGAAGAACTTGAAAAAATGACCACTGAAAAAGAAGATTTAGAAAACGCAATCAAAAAAATGAGGGAGTCTATAGAAGATTTAAATAAAGAAGGTAGAACAAGACTGCTTGGAGCGTTTAAAACTGTAAACACACATTTCAAAGAAGTTTTTGTAAAATTATTTAACGGTGGAAAAGCGCACCTTGAACTTATAGACTCTGATGATCCACTTGAAGCGGGGCTTGAAATGATGGTAAGTCCACCAGGTAAAAAACTTCAGTCAATGTCATTGTTATCTGGTGGGGAACAGGCACTAACAGCATTATCTCTAATCTTCGCTGTATTTTTAACAAATCCTTCCCCAATTTGTGTACTTGATGAGGTTGATGCGCCACTGGATGATGCAAACGTCGATAGATTTTGTGGTCTTTTAGATGACATTACAGAAAAAACGAATACCAAGTTCTTAATTATAACTCACCACGCGCTCACAATGTCGAGAATGGATAGATTGTTTGGTGTAACTATGGCTGAACGAGGCGTCAGTCAAATTGTCTCTGTAGATCTTAAAAAAGCTGAAGAGATTGGAGCTGTTGCCTAGTATATTGAAGATGAATAATGATGCTAATTCTCTTGAAAATAGAATAAAAAAAGCAAAAGAAGGCCAGTCTATTAAAGAAGCT
The DNA here is from genome assembly GCA_902622985.1 of uncultured Pelagibacteraceae bacterium. Taxonomy (GTDB): domain Bacteria; phylum Pseudomonadota; class Alphaproteobacteria; order Pelagibacterales; family AG-422-B15; genus CACNXQ01. The sequence goes on from CACNSH010000001.1 coordinate 2,521, forward strand.
AAAGCCCCCAAACCATTCGGTAAAATCATGAAAGTAGTGGTTGAAATTGTCGCAGCCATGGCTGTTGGACTAGGAATTGGTTTGCTGATTGACAATTATTTTAATACAAGACCCATCTTCACATTAATTTTCTTTCTCTTAGGTAGTGCAGCTGGAATTCTTAACGTTTTTAGGGTTGCAAAAAGTCTTCAAAATAACTAAAAAATATATCGATGGCTGCTGATAATCCTATAGATCCTATACACCAATTTGAAATATCAAAAATTGCAGATATCCAGTTAGGTGGTATTGATATTTCATTTACAAACTCTTCTTTATTTATGGTATTCGCGCTCGCTGCAACAATGGCACTATTTGTTATTGGTCTTTCTAAAAAATCAATCATACCAAACAGAATGCAGATGTTATCAGAACTTTCTTATAACTTCATCGCGAACATGCTACGAGACCAGGTAGGTGATCAAGGAAGGGCTTATTTTCCGTTCATATTTTCATTATTTATGTTTATTTTCTTTTGCAATTTTATAGGTCTAATACCGTATACCTTTACTGTAACAAGTCACTTAATTGTAACTTTCGCTTTTGCTGGTCTTATATTTATTGCAGTCACAATAATCGGCTTTGTAAAAAATGGATTAGGATATTTAAGAATTTTTTATCCATCTGGTATACCAATTTTTCTAGCGCCTCTCATTGTTCCAATTGAAATTATTTCATACTTATCAAAACCTATCAGTTTATCAGTCAGACTTTGTGCAAACATGCTAGCAGGTCACAGCATATTAAAAATATTTGCCGGATTTATTGTAATGCTTGGATTTTTAGGATTTGCACCATTAGTTTTTTTGGTCGTGTTATATGCATTAGAAACTCTTATTGCAGCACTCCAGGCATATATTTTTACAATTTTAACATGTATATATCTTAATGATGCCCTTCATCCGGATCATTAGTATTTACAACAACGAAAGGAAAAAAAATGGAAGTAGAAGCAGCTAAACTTATCGGCGCAGGATTGGCAACAATTGGAGTTGCAGGTTCAGGAGCTGGTATCGGAACAGTATTTGGGGCTTACGTCTCGGGTATCTTTAGGAATCCTTCAGCGGCACCACAGGCGTTCGGGCAAGTTCTATTAGGATTTGCACTTGTTGAGGCGATTGCTTTATTTGCTCTTGTAATAGCTTTCTTAATTTTATTTGGATAAGAAAAGTGAAAATCTTATTAAAAGCTTTTCTATTAACTGCGCCAATTAATTTCGCATATGCTGCAGAGGGCCAGAAATCTGCTGGTCTTCCGCAGATGGATATTGCGACATTTCCATCTCAATTATTTTGGCTTGTAATTACGTTTTCACTTTTATACCTGTTTATGTGGAAATTTGTAATACCAAGGTTAGGCGCAACAATTGAAGAAAGAAGAGATAAGATTTCAAATGACATCAATGATGCCGATAATCTTAATACAGAAGCAACTGATATATTAAAAAAATATGATGAGCAAATGGCAAGTGCATCGCAAGAATCAAATGAGATTATCACTAATTCTAAAAAAGCAATGCTTGATCATTTAGAAACGCTTAAAAAAGAAAATGAAGAAAAAGTTAACTCCCTAATCTCTGAGTCTCAGGCTAAAATAAAAGCTCAAGAAGAAAAATCTAAGATTGAAATAAGAAATGCAACGTTAGATACCGTTAAAGCTATTGTATCAAGATATATTGAAAATATTCCTTCAGATGAGGAAATAAATAAGAAATTAAACTAATGCTAGGAACTATTTAATGTCATCATTCTTTTCAGATCCATCGTCTTGGGTATTAGTAGCTTTTATAATATTTGTCATAATTGCGCTTGTAATTAAAGCGCCATCAATGATTGCGAAACTTCTTGATGGTGAAATTGATAAAATCAAATCTGAGTTAGATAATGCCCGAAAATTAAAAGAAGAAGCAAATTCTCTTTTAGCCGATTACGAGAGAAAGGTTCAGTCTGCTGATGAGGAAGCAAAAGCAATTATTGATCAAGCAAAGGAAATTGCAAAGAATCATGAAGAAGAGTCAAAATTAAAAGCAGAAGAATTTATTAAAAGAGCCGAACAGCAAGCCATAGAAAAGATATCAAGGGCTGAAAAAATGGCTATATCAAAAGTTAATGACGAGATTGTAAATAACTCAGTAAATATTGCTGAGAAAATTATCTTAGAAAACATCAACGACCAAAGTGCAGATAAGCTTGTAAAACAATCAATCGATCAAATAAGTAAACTTAAGGTATAATTTATTATTTATATCTCTCTTTCTAAGCTATAAATAAATTATGGCAGTCTATACGCACATATCTAGAGAAGAATTGGATCTTTTTACTGAACACTATAGTATTGAAAATGTTCTTGAATTTTCAGGTATAAAAGGTGGAACTTCTAATTCAAATTATTTACTAAAGACTCTAGAAAAAAATTACATACTTACAATTTTTGAAGAAAGAACAAATCAGGATAATCTTCAATTCTTTTTTGATCTAATGAATCATTTGAATAAAAACAATGTAAAGTGCCCTGAGGTAATACAAGATAAAAAAGGAAATTACTCAAACTCAATTCAAAATAAGAAAGCTGTAATCACATCGTTCTTAAAAGGTAGGTCAGTAGATCAAATTAAACCAATACACTGTGCGTCTTTAGGCTCCACTATCGCAAGAATGCATAAAGAATCAGCTAGACTTGAAATGACTAGAGAAAATGAGCTTGGATTTGTAAACCTCAACAGCTTAATTCAAACTTTAAAAAATTTTGACGATAATATAGACGCGCAGGTAATCGACTTAATCAATGAAGAATATACTTTCCTATCTGGAAACCTTGGTCATAGTTTACCTTCAGGTATAATTCATGCAGATCTTTTTCCAGATAATATTTTTTTTGAAGGTAATGAGGTTACAGGTATAATAGATTTTTATTTTGCATGCACCGATTATTATGCTTACGAAATTGCTATCTGTCTAAATGCATGGTGTTTTGAGCCAAATAATAACGAATTCAATCCAACAAAAGCAAAACATTTATTGGGCAGTTACAATCAGTTGCGAGAATTTTCAGAGGAAGAAAAGAAAGCTTTACCTCTTCTTACAAGAGCATCATCTCTAAGGTATCTACTAACTCGTTTAATCGACTACTATTCACATGATGATAATGAACTGATCCTTAAAAAGGACCCTAATGAGTATCTCACTAAACTCCAATTTCACCAATCCGTTAAAAAAGTAGGCGAATATGGCCTCTAAAAAGGTTGTTATGTACACCGATGGAGCTTGCTCAGGCAATCCGGGCAATGGAGGTTGGGGAGCTTACATTGAAATTGATGATAAGAAAATTGAGTTAAGTGGATCTGAAAATAACACCACAAATAACAGAATGGAATTAAAAGCAGTTATTAATGCTCTAGATTATCTTAATGAAAAAAGAGACATAATAATTTTCACTGACTCAAAGTATGTCATGCAAGGTATTCAGGAGTGGATAAAAAAATGGAAAATCAATAATTGGAAGACTGCACAAAAAAAAGACGTAAAAAATAAAGATCTTTGGGTTGAATTAGACAATCTGACGGATAAACACTCGATAAAATGGGAGTGGGTGAAGGGTCATTCAGGTGATTACGGAAATGAAATTGCTGATAAACTGGCGGTCGCTCAGATAAAAGGATAAATTATAGTAAATCCATCATTTTATTTGCTCCACTTACATCAACTTTACCACCATCAACTTCGACAAAAAACTTTTCAATAATTCCATCATTGACAAGTAGTGAGCATCTTTTTGTCTTGATCGATGTTCCAAATGTATCGGGATAGTCTGTGCCTAATGATTTTGCAAACTCAGCCTTACTATCTGATAAAAATTTTATTTTTCCATTTGATCCAGACATTTCCTCCCATGCTGACATAGTAAATATGTCGTTAGTTGCAAAACATACTATTTCATCAACAGCTTTTTCTCTAATTTTGTCAGCATTCTCTATAAAGCCAGGCAAATGATTTCGAGCACATGTTGGTGTGAATGCACCTGGTACACCAAAGATTACTATTTTTTTCCCTTTGCAGAAGTCCAATATCTCTAATGGTTGTGGACCTTTGTCCTTATCCATAAAAACTAAAGTTTCATTTGGTAATTCATTTCCAATTAAATCTGACATTTAACGACCATACTAAATTTATTCCTTAATACAAGATAAAAGTAAGTGGTCCTCCCACTTGCCATTGATTTTCAAATACTGTCTTACTAATCCCTCAATGCAAAAATTATTTTTTTCAAGTGTCTTTAAAGAACGCTCATTCCTTGGAAGACACGCTGCCTCTACTCTATGTAAATTCAATTCATCAAAAATAAATTCTTTGATAAGCTTTATTGACTCACTCATTAAACCCTTACCCATCTTAGTTTCACAAATCCAATACCCAATTGAGCAAGATTGAACTACGCCTCTTTGAACATTATTTATATTAATTTCGCCAATCAAATTATTATTATTTTTTTCAAATATCAGAAAGGAATATGCATTATCATCTAATGCGAGTTTTTCAAAATATCTTACTCTTTTTACAAATGAACTTCTTTCAAGTTCATTTGGTGACCATGTAGGTTCCCACGGTTTTAAATATTTTTTGTTTTTTTCTTTTAATGAAGACCATGATTTCCAATCTTTATAATCAGGAGGTCTTAGGATGATATTTTCACCTCTCCTCTCAAATGTTATCTTTTTGGGATAATAAGTTGTTAAAAATGACACTATCGTATCTGCTCCTTAATGAATTCTTTAATTCGAATTGTGTTATTTTTCATTTTATACATTTTTTCTTCAGCATCAAATAAGTAATTGTATTTACTCATTAAATCTAAACCTTCACCTATTGATTTTTCAACAACTTCAGAAAATTTTACAGGGTGAGCTGTAGCCAAAACAAAATTAAGCCTATCCATATCTTTTTCAAATCTCGATGCATCCAGTCCTGTTGCAGTGTGGGGGTCAATAACATATGAAAAATTATCTTTCACAGATTTGATTGTGTTTTGAACGATATCCATCGAAGAACTATTCGAGCTAAATACCTCTCGAACTTTTTCTAAATTTTCTTCAGATATTGATATTTTTCTACTTTCTTCAAAATTTTCCATTGATGCTTTTGTTTCAGTATCTGATTGATTAAGTATATCAAAAAGTAATCTTTCAAAATTGCTTGCTACCTGAATATCCATACTTGGACTTGATGTTTTTATGACTGTTTTAGACTCATATACTCCTGACTTCATAAATCTATTTAAAATGTCGTTTTCGTTAGTAGCCACTATTAATTTATTGATAGGTAATCCCATTTTATATGAAACATAACCAGCATAAATATCTCCGAAGTTACCAGTAGGAACAGAAAAATTAACTTTATTGGATGCTCTTTCTGTAAAATTAATGAATGTATAAAAGTAATATACTGATTGAATGATAATTCTTGCCCAATTAATTGAATTAACTGCTGATATATTATTGTGCATACTATAATCTGAATCTTTCAAAATATCTTTAACAATTTTTTGACAGTCATCAAAAGTTCCTTCTACTTCACAAAGAAAAATATTTTCTTGATAAACAGTAGACATCTGTCTTCTCTGAAATTCTGAAATTCTACCCTTAGGATATAAACAGAAAATATTTATATTTTTGCTTTTTTTTACAGCATTTATAGCAGCTGATCCTGTATCACCTGATGTTGCTACTATAAGATTTATTCTTTTCTTCTCTTTTTCTAAAAAATGATCAAAAAGAGGGATAAGTAATTGCATTGCGAAGTCTTTGAAGGCTAAAGTTGGGCCATTGAATAGCTCCACGATTATTTCGTTTGTATTAAGCTCCTTGAATGATACACAGCCTCTTTCTGTAAAGTTATTTGAATACGCTTCTTTAATAATTCTCTTTAATTGATCGGACTCTATTTCGTCACCAATAAATGGAGACAAAATAATTTCTGTTAAGTCCTCATAACTTACATTTCGATTAATATCTTTATGATTTATATTTGGCCAATTTTCTGGAATAAATAGGCCTCCATCATTTGCTAAACCAGCAAATAAAACTTCTCTAAACCCAAAGTAATCGCTGCCCCTTGTGCTTCTATACCTCATTTTTTTGCACCTTTTGTCTAATATAGTAGATATACATTATCATAATTACAAAAGACAACAAAAACCAGGTGACGGCATACTGGAGATGATTATTTGTTATATTAGATGGCTCAAATTCAATCAGAACATTATCAGAATAGCTTTGGTCTATTAATTTAATCATATACTTACTAGAATTTAATTTATGATATTTATCCATTTCACTTGTATTGAGCAAATACCAGGTATTTGCAATTGTATCATTTTCTGGAATAAGTGGCTTTCGATCCTTCGAATAGATTAAAGCTCCTCTGATTTCTATCTCACTATTTTTGAAAACTTCATCTAATTCAAAATTATCTTTTGAATCAAACGGTATCCAGCCAAGTATTACATAAATAAATTTTTTGCTAATCATTTTCATTGGCAAGACAATTTCGTAACCAGACTCTCCTTTAAGATTAAATTTATAAAAAAACATTTTTTTACCAGTTAATAGTTGTCCTTTTACCGAAGTATTCATGAATTCATATTGAGAGTTCTCGTCGTTTGACGGAAATTCATCTATCACAGAATTATAATTAGAATTAATTGACTCTATTAAATTATTTTTCCATTCGAGCCTTTGTGTTTGCCAAAAACAAAGCAAAAGAAGCAGGACAATTGTTGAAATAAATATTAAGTGGAAAAGAAGATTTTTAATCAATTAAAGTATTTATTAATATGAGCCCCAAACATAAATTGCTGCAAATAAAAATAACCAAACTACATCAACAAAATGCCAATACCAGGCAGCAGCCTCGAACCCAAAATGATGGTCAGATTTAAAATGGCCAGCAATCGATCTTCCAAGGCAAACAATTAAGAATATTGTTCCAATTAGAACATGAAAGCCATGAAAGCCAGTCGCCATATAAAAAGTTGCACCATAGATGTGCCCAGAAAATGAAAAATCAGCATGCATGTATTCATAAACCTGAAAACCAGTGAATACGACACCAAGTCCTACTGTGCACCATAGTCCCTGTATTAGCTCTTTTCTATTGCCTTCTAGCAATGCATGATGAGCCCAGGTAACCGTTGTTCCTGATAAAAGTAAGATTAACGTGTTGATTAGAGGTATATGCCATGGATCCATTAGATGAATATCTGGTGGAGGCCAAATAGCTCCTATTTGTTCTGTAGGGAATAAACTTGCGTTGAAATATGCCCAAAACCAAGCAACAAAGAACATAACTTCTGACGCAATAAATAAAGTCATGCCGTATCTAAGGCCAATTTGAACAACTGGGGTGTGATGACCTTGATGTTCGCCCTCTATAATCACATCTCTAAACCACATGTATGAGACATAGATGACAATTGCTAAACCAATTATCATTGTCCACATATCATCGGTTCTAAAATAAACGACCGCACCAACGCATGCGATTAAAGCTCCAATCGATGCAAGAAGGGGCCAAGGACTTGGATCAACTAAATGGTATTCATGTGTTCTTTTTGTATTTTCTGAACTCATACCTAATTATGTATCACTGTTTTCATAAAAGGTATAGGACAAAGTAACTTCTGATAAATCAGAAATGTATTTATCATTTTCAATTTCAGGATCTATAAAAAATGAAACTGGCATAATTTTAGTTTCGTTAGCCATGAGCTCCGTTTCTTGAAAACAAAAGCATTCAATTTTATTAAAGTACTTGCCTGCCTCAGTTGGTGATACATTATAAACAGCTGTACCGCTTAGAGTTTGGTTTGTATTATTCTCTATCACATAATTAATCAGTTTATTTTCACCTATCTTTAACTGATGAATTCTTTGCTCAGGATAGAATTCCCAATCGAGGGTAGAACCAACGTTGGAGTCTAATCTAACATTGATAGTTTTATCGATAGAATAAATGCTTTCAGAAGAATACACATTTGGAGTGCCCCCAAATCCTGTAACTTTACAAAAATAGTTGTATAGAGGCACTGAGGCATAGGCTAAAGCGATCATGGTGATAACTATTCCTATTAGTCCAATCGCAGTGATACTGTTGTTTGACCTGATAAAATTCATTTAAATAGTTCCCAACTTATAAACAGTGTAAGAGAAAAATAAAGCCACAAAGAAAACTAGTACGAGGGCAGTTATTATATTTCTTTTTTTTATTTTTTTATCCATCAGTAAATATTCCATAGTAAATTATCGATTAATAGAATTGAGAAAATATTAAACAGATAAATAATTGAAAAATAAAATAGCATTTGAGCTTTTCGCTCAAGCAAGCCATCTTTCAACCACGATCTTTTAAGATCAAATGCCAAATAAATGAAAAAAATACTTAGAGCTGTTGACGAAACTCCAAAGAATAAAGAATAGTATGAACTCATAATTAAAGTAAGTGGCAATAAGGTAATCGAATATGCGATAATTAAATTTATCGTTTTACGCTCACCAACAATCAATGGCATCATTGGAATTCCAGCCTTTTTGTAATCATCAGATTTATAAAGTGCAAGAGCCCAGAAATGAGGAGGCGTCCATAGAAAAATTAACATGAAAAGAAGGCAAATCTCAGTTGAGACTCCTCCTGTCACAACTGCCCAACCGATCATCGGAGGAAAAGCTCCCGCTGCACCTCCTATCACAATATTTTGAGGCGTCCTCTTTTTAAGCCATACTGTGTAAACAAATATATAAAAACAAATTGTCATTAAAAGTAATCCTGCAGCTGCTAAATTTGAAACCAAGTAAAGCATTGATACGGCAATTATTGAGAGTGTTATGCCGTAGATGAGTGCCCCATTAGCGCTTATTTGGTTTGTTGGCAAAGCTCGATCTTTTGTTCTATTCATTAATTTGTCAGTATCTCTCTCATACCACATATTCAGTGCTCCTGACGCGCCAGAACCAATTGAGATAGCAAGAATTGCGAGCAAACCTGCAGTAAAACTTAAACTTCCAGGTGCGATTATCATTCCTACAAAGCTTGTAAATATAGAAAGTGACATGACCCTTGGTTTAAGCAAAGAGATGTATAGAGCTAGTTTTGTCGCAATAGAACCTAGCCCAAATTCCTGTTTGTTAGAAACTGAGGTAATATTTGCCATTGTAATTTCTACTTAACTTTTGGTAGCTCCTCAAACTGGTGGAATGGTGGAGGAGAAGGCAATGTCCACTCAAGTGTTGTGGCTCCCTCACCCCATGGGTTGTCGGCACAATCTCTAACTTTCATGAGAGCGTGTACTAACATCACAAAAAATACTGCCAAACCAAGAACTGATATGAATGAGCCAATTGAGGAAATATAATTCCATCCAGCGTAAGCATCAGGGTAGTCAACATAACGTCTTGGCATTCCCGCTAAACCTAAGAAGTGTTGTGGGAAGAATATTATATTCACTCCAATAAAAGTTAACCAAAAATGTAATTTGCCCAAAAACTCTGAGTAGTTTCTGCCAAACATTTTACCAAACCAATAATAGAAACCAGCAAATATTGCAAAAACAGCTCCCATAGAGAGTACGTAATGAAAATGAGCAACAACATAGTAAGTGTCGTGCAGCGAATGATCAATTCCTGCATTAGCAAGAACAACACCGGTCACACCACCTACAGTGAATAGAAAAATAAAGCCTATTGCCCATAACATTGGTGTTTTAAGATCTACAGAACCACCCCACATTGTAGCAATCCATGAGAAGACTTTAATTCCGGTAGGCACAGCAATTACCATCGTGGCAAACACATAATAAGCTTTTACATCTGCGTCCATACCAACAGTGTACATGTGGTGAGCCCATACGATGAACCCTAGGAAACCAATAGATACCATTGCATAAGCCATTCCAAGATAGCCAAAGACTGGCTTCTTAGAAAATGTTGCTACAACGTGACTCACAATTCCAAAACCTGGTAAAATTAAGATATAAACCTCAGGGTGACCAAAAAACCAAAATAGGTGTTGAAAAAGTACTGGGTCTCCACCTTCAGCGGCGCTAAAGAAAGTTGTCCCAAAATTTCTATCTGTAAGAAGCATTGTGATTGCACCGGCTAACACTGGTAATGAAAGTAGTAAAAGGACAGCTGTCACAAGAATTGACCACACAAATAAAGGCATTTTATGAAGAGTCATGCCAGGAGCCCTCATATTAAAAATTGTTGTTATAAAGTTAATTGCGCCAAGAATTGACGATGCTCCAGCAAGGTGTAATGAGAAGATTGCTAAATCCACTGCAGGGCCAGGCGAACCTAAGTTAGCAGACAATGGTGGATATATGGTCCATCCGCCTCCAACTCCTGCACCGCCCGATGTTCCCTCAACAAATAATGATGCGATAAGAAGTATTAGTGATGCTGGCAATAACCAAAAAGAGATATTATTCATTCGTGGGAAAGCCATATCTGGAGCGCCAATCATAAGCGGCACAATCCAGTTTCCAAAACCACCAATCATAGCTGGCATAACCATAAAGAAAATCATTAGTAAACCATGACTTGTAACTAAAACATTATATAAATTATGGTCACCTCCCAATATACCGTCTCCGGGATACATTAACTCCATTCTCATCAGAACAGACATTCCAGTTCCTACTAAGCCAGCTATAACTGCAAATATTAAATAAAGAGTTCCAATATCTTTATGATTTGTTGAGTATAGGTATCTTCTCCAGCCAGTTGGGTGATGATCGTGACTGTCTACCTGATCTGCTGTAATATCTGCCATTTATATGTTTCTCCTCTAAATAAATATTTTATTTTTTAGCCATTTCAAATGTATCGTCACTGTAATTAATCTCTAGGGATGCATACTCAGATTTAGCAAACTCGATCCACTCTTCAAACTCTTTGTTTGAGACGACTTTTACATTAATGGGCATAAATGCATGTTTTGGACCGCAAAGCTCTGAGCATTGGCCATAATAAATTCCTTCTTTATTGGCCTTAAACCATGTTTCATTTAATCTTCCTGGTACAGCATCCATCTTGACACCAAATGCTGGAATTGTCCAAGCGTGCAGCACATCTGCTGAAGTTAACTGAAGCTTGACCACTTTATCTACTGGTACAACGATTTGAGTATCAGTCTCTAACAATCTTAACTTTGGATCTGATAGCTCATGATCAGCAAGCATGTTAGCATCAAAAGAAATATCATCAAAATCAGGGTATTCGTAAGTCCAATACCATTGATTGCCGATAGCCTTAATTGTTATATCTGCCTTTGGTATTGTTTCAGAAACGTAAAGTAATCTGAAAGATGGAATAGCAATAATAATTAACAATATTACTGGAATTACAGTCCACAATATTTCAATTGTTGTATTATGTGTTGTCGTGGAAGCAACATGATTACGGCTGCTATTAAATCTGAACATGATATATAGCAGAAGGCCAAGTACTAAAAGTGATATGCCTGTAATGATAGGCATTAAAATATAACTATGAAATGATATAATGTCAGACATTAAATCAGTTGCAGGCTGTTGAAAACTTAGCTGCCAATTTTCAGAAATTCCTTCATTTGCTTGGGAAAAAGAAGGTATAAGAAGAAAAAATAATATCTTAATAAAATTTTTCATAGAGAAGTTATTGATTTAAAGTATTGAGCTATTACGTAATATATACTGCTTAATTTGCATTAAACTACTCATTATTTCGCGACAGTTTGACGCAATTTTTGCTAGTTTTTAGGGTTTTTTTAATATATTTTATAACAATATCTTTTATTCAGAACAATTCGAAATGATTAACAAAAAAATAGAGAATCAGTCCAATGACAGCCTCTTTTTCACTAGAAGCAATTTAGATAACTCGAAAGTTGATAAAATTGTTTCAAATGCTTTGCACAAAGCAGACGATGGAGAACTATTCATGGAATTCTGTGAAAGTGAGAGCTTTGTATACGATGATCAAAGGCTAAAGAGTGCATCATTTGATACATCAAAGGGTTTTGGATTAAGAGCTATAGCCGGTGAAAGTTCAGGATACGCTCATTCATCCGATATTGATGAAAATGCTCTAAACAAAGCTTGTGAAACAGTAAATTTTATTACGAAAGACCATAATGCTAATTTCAACGCTAATTTCTCAAAAACTAACAGAAAACTTTACAATGAGATCAATCCAATTAATGAAACTGAATTCTCTGAAAAAATAGAAACTCTAAAAAAAATTGATGAATACGCGAGATCAAAAAATCCAAATGTTAAGCAAGTTTCTGCTTCCCTAAACGGTGAATGGCAGGCCGTGAGAATTTATAGACCTGGCGGAATTATGATTGAAGATCTTCGCCCTCTAGTAAGACTTTATGTATCCATCGTTCTCGAAAAGGATGGACGTCAGGAAAATGGCAGCAGAGGCTCAGGTGGTAGAGTAGATTACTCAACTTTCTTAAATTCCTCTCATTGGCAAAATCAGGTAGATGAAGCAATCAATCAAGCCGAGATAAATCTTACTTCAGTTGACACGCCTGCAGGTGAAATGGATGTAGTTCTTGGACCAGGTTACCCGGGCGTACTTCTACATGAAGCAATTGGACATGGACTTGAGGGTGATTTTAATAGGAAAAAAACCTCTGCATTCTCTAACCTTATGGGAGAAAAAATTGCAGACGAGTCAGTGACAGTTGTTGACGATGGAACAATTGACTCTCGTCGAGGATCTTTAAGCGTTGATGATGAGGGTACGCCAACTAATTGTACAACGTTAATTGAAAATGGAATTTTAACTGGTTACATGCAGGACAGATTAAACTCAAAACTGATGGGTGTTAATCTTACAGGGAATGGCAGAAGAGAAAGTTATGCTCACTTACCCATGCCTCGTATGACAAATACATATATGTTGTCGGGTAATCGCCATCCGGAAGAAATTCTAAAATCAGTTAAGAATGGTCTATACGCTGTTGATTTCGGCGGTGGCCAGGTTGACATAACAAGTGGTAAGTTTGTATTCACTTGTACTGAAGCTTACAAAATAGAAAATGGTAAAGTTACAAACCCTGTAAAAGGTGCAACGCTTATTGGTAACGGTCCTGATGTGTTAAAAAGAGTTAAGATGGTTGGTAACGACTCAAAAATGGATACAGGTATTGGAACGTGCGGTAAAGACGGTCAAAGTGTTCCTGTTGGAGTAGGTCAGCCTACTATGTTGATAGAAAATCTTACTGTTGGAGGCACGGCTACAGCTTAGCTTACTTGTCTCTCTTGATCCTTCCAATATGGTTCTCTCAAAACTTTTTTTAGAACTTTTCCACTAGCATTTCTTGGAACTTCATCAATAAAATCTACTGATTGGGGCTTTTTATAACTTGCAATTCTGTCTTTACAAAAGCTGATCAAATCAGCTTCAGTTACATTTGACCCCTCCTTTTTCACGATACAAGCTTTAACGACTTCACCATATTTTTCGTCTGGAACACCAATGACTGCTGCATCAACAACATCAGGATGTGCAAATAAAGCTGCTTCAACTTCTGTTGAGTAAATATTCTCACCTCCAGACACAATCATGTCTTTTATTCTATCTTGTATAAATACAAATCCTTCTTCATCCATTCGACCTGCATCACCTGTATGCATCCACCCGCCTTTAAGCGCTTTCTCACTTTCCTCTTTTTTATTCCAATAACCTTTCATGATTTGAGGTCCCTTTGCGCAGATCTGACCTATTTCTCCAATGGGAAGAGGGTTATCATTTTCATCTCTAATTTCAACTTGTGTATCAATTGCAGGTCTTCCACATGATTTTAATAGCTCGGGTTTTTCATTGAGTGCACGAATATGTTCTTCTGGGGTCATTAAACAAATAACAGCTACCGTTTCTGTCATTCCAAAACCTTGTCCAAATTTACACTTAAAAACGTCCATTGCTTTTTTGAGAGTTTCCGGGGCGATCGGTGAGGCTCCATAATGAATCTGATCTAAATCATTGTATTCATTGTTTGCAACATTTGGCACTGATACTAAGCATGCTTGAATCATCGCAGGGACTAATACTGTATGCGTAATTTTTTCATTTGCTAAACAGTCTACTACATCTTGTGGAATAAAATCCTCTTGAATAACAATAGTTCCACCTATTGCAATGCATCCACACATATTAATCATTGCAGCGGCATGATACATTGGAGCCACCAAAAGAGTTCTTGAAGGCCGTGGTAAAGTTAAACTATTTAAATACTGTCTAATATTTGCAGCAACATTTCTCTGTAAAAGAACGGCGCCTTTTGGGTGGCCTGTAGTACCACTTGTGTACATTTGATATACGTCATCATTTTCATGGATTTTTAAAGTTGGTTTTTCATTCGAACTATTTGAAAGCCAATCATAAAAATCCTGAAATTTTTCGATGCTATTATCAAGCGATATAGAGATATATTTTTTTACATTTTTTAACTCTGATGAAATCTGTTTTATTCTATCCGAATATTCATTACCTTTGACTATGATAAGTTTGGCTTCAGAGTCATTTATTATGTATGCCCACTCTTGGTCCGCTAAACGATAATTCAGTGGAACAGGTACAGCACCAACTTTTGATGCTGCGTAATACATAATTGCCATTTCAGTACAATTTTTTGCAAGAAATGCAAATCTATCTCCAACTTCTAAACCCTCAGAAACAAGTTTGTTAGCCAATTGATTGCTTAATAAATTTGCTTCTTGATAAGAAAGCGAATTTCCTTCAAATTCAGAAAAGGGGAAATTAGGATTTTTATCTGCTCCATTTTCTAAATGCTCGTGTAATAACATGATAAAATTTTATATAATTATTTTTTTTCTACAAGCTCAATTAAAGAATGTATCTTTGAGCTCTTCATTTGCAAATAAATTAATTTGATCATCATAGTGTGGAGAACCCATGTTCATTGTAGCGCTTCCAAATTGGTGAATGCTTTTTGATACCTGTTTTTTATTTTCATCCCATTTTACATAGATATAAAGGCCGTCTCCAGCAACAGCTTTGAGTATACCATCATTGCTTCGCGGGGCGTAAATTGCCCTTAAAACATCGGGCCCTCCTTGAATGTGCACTAAATTTAATCCTCTCTCCAAGAAATTAACATCACTCCATTTTACACTTAATGTGCCAAAGTTTTTCTCAAACTCATCAATACAATTAATGAAGATGTCGATTGGATCTGGACGTGGCTTTCTTGTTATTTCTGCCAACCATTCAGGAGACAAGATACAAACTCCAAAAGCAGCATGTAAATTATCAGAGTCAGTTCCTAGATCCCAATCTCTCAAAAATTCTTGAGCATTTTTTAATTTATTTTCTGAAAATTCATGGTTGAAAATTTCTTTCATAAACTTGTATTGTCTTGAATTGTAAGAAAACTTATTATCGTGTTTGTATTTATCAAGTTCACCAAATGATATTGATTTATCAGGATCAAGAAGTTCATAAGCTCTATAAGCCCTATTCGTTGTTCGTGTTTGAAAACCCATAGTTGGATTAAAGTTAGATAAAGATAAGTTATCTTCCTTAGCTGTAACAAAAAAAGGATTTTGATTAGTACTAAATATATATCCAGAGCTTGGGTTTAAAATCTGAGGCACGCTTTCAAAAGGATGAAAATTATTCCAAATTAAATCACTCTTATTTCCGGGTACTACTTGCATCCAATTATAGTTTGGGTCTCTTACTGGCGATTTTACATTATGAACAAAAAAGATATTATCTTCTTTATCAGCATAAACTAAATTTAAACTAGCTAACTGTTCCATTCTTAAGGCATCAAGCCATTCATCAATATTTTTTGATTTATTCATTTTGAGCCATGCAGTTGAGTGATTGACATCATTCATTCCTACAAACCTCAGGGCGTAGGCTTTATTGTCATCTTTCAGAACAGGCCCATGTGCTGAATGGTACATTTGTATAGGATATGTAATACTTAAAGGGCCAAACAGTTTAACTTTAAATTCTTGATCTGTTTTGGTGAAATTAACCCATGCACCATCTAGTTCATACTGATCATTATTCTCTGGGTTAAGTTTTAATTCATAAATATCTGATAAATCTGGCTGATTAACTGTAGCTCCCCACCCGAGATTTTCATTAAAGCCAACATGTACAAATGGTGACCCTGGAAAAGTACCACCCATGATATTTAAGCCCTCTCCACTTTTTATATGAATTTCATACCAAGCAACTGGACCCGTTAATGGCTGGTGTGAATTAATGACAAGCATTGTCTCATTGTCTTGTGATCTACTTTTGGAAACAGCAAATGCGTTTGAACCCGATGGTTTAAAGTAAGAATTTATGCTTGCGACTATTGGATTATCGGATAGAGCGTTCATGTTCATTGCAACTTTCTCTTCTTGATCATCCATTAAATTGATGAGTTCAGCAATTGAATGATCAATACCATAAAATAACGGCATCCGAAATGTCATCCCAGCAACCAAATCGTATGCAGTAGCTGGATATAAAGATTGATCAACTAAGTTCGGATTTTTTGCAGCATAATAATTAAGCCCATCTGCATAACCTTTTATATAGTTAATTGTTTCCTCTGGAATTTCTGAGATTTTTTTATTTACAGTGTCCTGAACATTAAAAAATTTAAATAAAAAATCTAATTCTACTCCTTCAATTGCATCTAGGTTTTCCATTATGTCTCCATCACCAGTAATGAGTGAATAAATAGCTGCAATTGTTTTCGAATTAAAATTTAAACTTGAAAGCTCGCCACGAGACATCTTAATCATCATCTCTACATGTTTTAAATCATCCGTTGCTTGTGCATAAGCAAATCCGAATGCTGCATCTTTATCAGTATCTCCATATACATGTGGTACTCCAAACTGATCTCGTTCAATCTTGTAAGAGTATTTTTTTTCTATTTCTAAAAAACTAGTTTGTGCAAAATTTCTAGTATTATATTGATTAACCAATATAAGTGTCGAAACGAAAATAAGAGCTATTCCAAGAATTGAAAATAAAAATTTATTCAAAATTATGCAGCGTTTTTATCTTTGTAGCTCACATGCTGTGGGGGAAGGAATTCATTGCCAAGAATATGATCAGAAATTTTATCAGCTATCATAATTGTTGGCGCGTTCGTATTTCCACCAATTAGAGTTGGCATTACAGACGCGTCGATGACTCTTAAATTTTCTACTCCTCTAACTCTTAATTTATCGTCTACAACTGCAAATTCATCACTGCCCATTTTACAGGTACCAACTGGATGATAAATTGTTTCAGCGGCATTTCTGATAAATTCTTCTATTTCAGCATCTGTTTGAACATGAACACCAGGGGTCATCTCTTTACCTCGGTATTCATCAAAAGCAGACTGATTCATAATTTCTCGAGACATTTTTACTCCCTTGATGAGTGTGTCTCGATCTTTTTGAGTAGCAAAATAATTAGGCTGAATAATAGGAGGAACTGTTGGATCTAGAGATTTGAGTGCAATGTAGCCTCTACTTTCTGGTCTAAGCATACATACGTGATTACTGAACGCATGTGAATCTGGTCTCGTCTTTCCATGATCTTTTAAAAGCGATCCAATAAAGTGCATTTGAATATCAGGAAGGTCAAGCGTATCATCTGTTTTTAAAAATGATACACCTGATAAGCCAATGTCATTCCCTGGACCTTTTTTAGTTATCATCCATTGAGCTAAGATTGCCGCCATTCTAAATACTGCAAGTCCACCTGCTGTATATTTTGCTTCCGTTACTGGCTGCGTACACTCGTAGTGAGATAATACATCTAAATGATCTTGTAAGTTTTCACCAACTCCCGGAAGATCGGCTACAACTTTCAATCCCCATTTTTTTATATAATCTCCTTTACCTATTCCTGACAATTGTAATATTTGCGGTGAATTAATGGCGCCTCCACAAACAATTACTTCTCTTTCTGCATATGCTTTTATAACTTCTTTTCCTTTTAAATACTCAAGCCCAACACATTTTGTGCCCTCGAATAATAGTTTGTTTGTTGTTGAATTGGTTGCAATCGTTAAATTTTTTCTCTCTTTAATAGGATTTAAAAATGAAAAACTCGTACTAGCTCTATATCCTTTTGAAATCGTTTGAGGACACGGTCCAAAACCCTCATTATCATATTGATTAATGTCTTCAATGTATTTGTAGCCTGCCTCTTTACCAGCATTTAAAAAACATCGATGCAGAGGATTATTTGTAAAAACTGGATTTTGAACACTCAGCTCTCCATCACTTCCATGAAATTCTGATGATCCATTTTCATTTTTTTCAGCTCTTTTAAAGTAAGGCAACACTTCCTCATAAGACCATCCTTCATTACCGAGCTGTCTCCATATATCATAATCACGTGAGTGACCTCTCACGTAAAGCATTCCATTAATATTGCTTGAGCCACCCAAACCTTTACCTCGAGGAAAGAAAAGTTTTCTATTATTTAAATGTGGTTGACCCTCTGTCCAATAACCATAATTATAAAATTTACCAGCACCTTCACCAGAAATAAGCTCAAGTACACCTGCTGGCATTTTAACAAATGGATGCCATGTAGTTCCACCCGCTTCGATTAAAAGAACCTTTGTACCAGGATCTTTAGAGAGTCGATTTGCTAAAACGCAACCTGCTGAACCTGCTCCAGCGATTATGTAGTCAAAAGTATTCATTCAATATTTTCTTCTTTTAAATAGTCTTTGAATTTTTTCATATTTTCAACGTAGTGAAAAGCACTAAGTTCAATTATCTTTTTTTCCATATCTGTTAATTCTCTTTTAACACTTCCAGGGGATCCCACTATAAGGCTATTATCAGGAAATTCTTTTCCTTCAGTTATTAGAGTATTGGCGCCAACTAAACAATTATTACCTATTTTTGCCTTATTTAAAACTGTTGAGCCCATTCCTATAAGGGAATTATTGCCCACTGAACAGCTATGCAAGATCACTTTATGACCTACTGTGACATTGTCCCCTATCATTAATGGCATTCCATCATCCGTATGACAAACAGAATTATCTTGAATATTAGAATTTTCACCAACAATTATTGGGTCATTGTCACCCCTTAAAACAGCCCCAAACCATACACTTGCATTTTTTTTCAGTGTAATATCTCCTATCACAGAAGCACTTGGTGCGACCCAGAAGTCTGCATTATCTCGATTTATTTTTTTATCTCCGAGTGAATAGATCATATCTTGTTATTTAGTTAAGTAAGAAATATAGTAAAGTAATTAAATATTTAGACAATAAAAAGAGAGTTATGGTTGCATTAGAAACACCGATCTGTGATTTTGGATGGAAAGCTCCAGAATTTAATCTTATTGGCATTGATAACAAATACTATTCATTTAAAGATATTAAAGGTCCAAGTGGAACGCTGGTGATGTTCATATGCAATCATTGTCCATACGTGAAATCAGTGGTACATCGAATTGTTGAAGATGTAACCATACTGAAAGAAAAAGGTATAGGCGTAATCGCAATAATGTCTAATGATGTAAATGATCCAAAATACGGTGAAGAAGATTCATTTGATAATATGAAGTTATTTTCTGAGAAAAATAATTTTGTATTTCCTTACGTCTATGACGAGACACAGAATGTAGGACGGAAATATGATGCGGTATGCACTCCTGATTTTTTTGGGTTTAATGGAAATAATGAACTTCAGTACAGAGGTAGGCTCGAAGAGTCTAAAATGGAGATAATTCCAAATGCTAGAAAAGAGCTTTTAGAAGCAATGATACAAGTTTCAGAAACAGGATCAGGTCCAAAGGACCAGATACCAAGTATTGGATGTTCAATTAAGTGGAAAGAATAAAGAAATTTAAGTGATTATCATCACAACTCAATGCTTCGCACCAAAAATTGGCGGCATTGAATCTCTAATGACTGGAATGGCAGAAGCTATGGCAAAGCGTGGGATTGAAGTTCTCGTGTTAGCTGACGGGGATACTCATGAAAATGATCATAAACAAAAATATAAAATAAAAAGATTTACAGGATGGAAACCTCTAAGAAGATTAGCAAAAGCAAGATACTTAGAAAAAATATGTAACAGTAAAAACGTAAAAGCAATCTATGCAGATTCTTGGAAAAGCATTGAATATTTGAAAAAATATAAGAAAAAAATTTTGGTTCTCGCTCATGGTACTGAAATACCAAAACAGTATTGGACTATGATGCTTGATTTAATGAGATTTAAAAAAAATAGAATTAAAAATTCTTACAGAGATGTCTATAAAATTTTGGCAAATTCCTCTTACACAAAAGATTTAATGCAAGCCTCTCTAAAAATAGACACAAACCAGATAAAAATCATACATCCGGGTATAGATGTTTATGATGATTTTATAACTGAGGAAGATAAAAAAAATGTGTCTAATATTATTGGTAAAAACTCACCTGTTATAACAACTCTTGCTAGAGTTGAAGAAAGAAAAGGTCATATATTTATTTTGAACGCACTACCTGAGATTAAAAAAAAATTTCCTAAAGTATTATATTTGATAGCAGGTAAAGGTCCATATTTGGAAAATATCAAAAAAATAACTATGGAAATGAATTTAAATAACAATGTAAAGTTTCTTGGATGGATAACTGAGCCTGAAAAATCTTTGATTCTAAAACAATCTGATTTATTTGTTATGACGCCAACCACTGTTGGAGAATCAGTTGAAGGTTTTGGCATGGCTTATATTGATGCTTCCTTTCATGGAGTTGCATCTATTGGAAGTGATAGCGGTGGAGTAAGCGACGCAATTGTGGACAATAAGACAGGAATAATATGTGAATCTGGTAATCAAAAAATGATTACAGAAAAAATATTGCTCTTACTTGAAAATAAAAAGCTTAGAGAAAGCATGGGTACAAATGGAAAGTTGAGGGCTAATGAAAATTACGCATGGGATAAAAAAATTACTGAATATCTTGATGCATATAACTAAGTTTATATTAGAAATTTATTGGTAGCGGGAGAGGGATTTGAACCCCCGACCTAAGGATTATGATTCCTCCGCTCTAACCAACTGAGCTACCCCGCCGAATGATGAGCCATAATATACAATATTGCTAATTTGTCGAATGGATCCAACCACCTCCCAAAAGACGTGTACCTATTTCATCTTTACAATAAAAAACGCAGGCCTGACCTGGGGATACGGCATTTTCAGGAGAAGCTAGAGAAATTGTTGCCTCATTCTTTTCATTGATTTTTATTTTTGCATTTAATAATTTTCCAGATGATCTAACTCTTACAAATAGATCCTTAGGTAATTTTTTTGTAATTAAGTTTACATTTTCAACATGTATAATTGAGGAGCTAATATTATCCTTATTTGCTACAATGACTCTGTTTTTATCTTTATCAATTTTTTTTACATAAAGAGGCTCATCCTGTGAAACTCCTAAACCTCTTCTTTGTCCTATTGTGAAGTTTTGAATACCTTCATGTTTATTAAGTATATTTCCGTCTACATCTACAACTTCACCTTCTTTACTATCAATATTTTTATTTATAAATTTTTTATAATCTCCATCAGGTATAAAACAAATATCCTGACTATCACTTTTGTCATAAACGTGTAAGTTTAGTTTAAGAGCTAAATCCCTGATCTCATCTTTTTTGTAATCACCCAGAGGAAATTCGATGAGATCCAGATCATCTTTTTTCATTGTAAAAAGAAAATAAGACTGATCTCGATCTTTGTCTTGGGGGATATACAGCCGCCACTCATTATCAATATTTACTTTTTTTATATAATGCCCTGTAACCAATGATTTCGCATTAATTTCTTTTGCAAAAGTTAGTAGATCAAGAAACTTTACTTTTTCATTACAATTTATGCAAGGTATGGGTGTTCTCCCTGATTTATATTCATTAATAAAAGGCTCAATAACATTTTTTTTAAAAATTTCCTCATAGTCAAAAACGTAATGTGGAATAGTTATGGTATTAGCTATTTTTTTTGCATCCATAATATCCGCACCCGAACAACATGTTTTGGAGTTTGCCACTTTTTTTTCATCATATAGTCTCAAGGTGACACCTATCACATCATCATAATCCTTATTCATGAGTGCCGCAGCAACTGAAGAGTCAACGCCACCTGACATAGCTACTACAATTGGATTATTTCCTTTAATGTTATTTAAGTTATTTTCCATACGAATTAGTAAATTTGCTCTGGTATGTATAATATATTTGTCTTATTGTCTATTTTACAAGCTTTACCCCTGATATGAACATAACACCTGAAAAACTTGATGAATTGATTAGAATTGTTCATCTTGCAGGTGTTGAAATCATTAAAATCTATAAAAAAAAGGTAACAAAAAAATATAAGTCCGATAATACGCCTGTTACAAATGCAGATATAAAGGCAAATGATATAATTTGTGGGGGCTTAAAAAGACATTTTCCTGATATTTCTATTGTTTCCGAAGAACAAGTTAAAAAAGGTAAAGCAGCTAAAAGATTTTGGTTAGTAGACCCACTAGATGGCACAAAAGAATTTTTAAAAGGTAACGGCGAATTTACTGTAAATATTGGCCTTATTGAAAATAAAAAACCAGTTTTTGGTATTATTTATATGCCAACTAAAAATAAGCTCTATTTCACGAAAGATAAAAAATCTTATTTTTCAAAATTAAATAAAAAGGGACAGATTAATAATATAAAAAAAATCAAAGTTAAAAAAAGGAATAAAAATATAGTTATTTTAAGTAGATCTCATTCACTCGCTAAGATTGAAGTAGAAAAAGCAAAACAAATGATATTCAAGAAATTCAAAGCTAATAAAATACTCCGTTCAGGAAGTTCAATAAAATTATGTTACATCGCGCATGGCTTAGCTAATGTATACCCTAGGTTTGGAACTACAATGGAATGGGATACGGCGGCTGGAGATGCTATATTAAGATTTGCGGGTGGCAGAATAAGAACATTAGATCGCAAAATTTTGCGTTATGGTAAGCGTAATTTTAGAAACTCTTCTTTTATTGCCCGCAGCTAATTAAAAATAATTGGATTGCCAAATACTGACTTATCAATCTTATTTTTCCAAAATGCTGCTTTACCATTTATTATTGTTCCAACAGGCCAACCTTTAAGTTTCATGCCATTGAAAGGTGTCCATCCACACTTTGTTTTCATATCTTTATTCAATACTTTTTTAGTTTTATTCATGTCAACAATTGTTAGATCTGCGTCATAACCAACTTTAATTAATCCCCTATTTTTAATCTTAAAAATTTTTTTAGGATTAAAGCTTGTTAGTTTTACTACTTCATTGAGTGAAATTGTCTTTTTTGTAACCTCATTTAAAAGAATAGGAAGTAGAGTTTGAACTCCCGGCATTCCTGATGGACTATTTGGATAAATTTGATTTTTTTCAGATTTTAAATGAGGAGCGTGATCTGATCCAATAATATCAATTTGGCCTTTTTGTAATGTTTTTCTAAGAACATTTCTGTGTCTAGTTCCTCTAATAGGTGGATTCATCTGAGCATAAGTGCCCAGTTTTTTATAACAATCTGGAGATGCCAATATTAGGTGCTGAGGAGTTACTTCAAATGAGACATATTTTCTATTTTTTAGTAGCAATTTTATTTCTTCTGCCGTCGTTATATGAAGTATATGTATTTTTTTCTTACTTCTATTAGCTGACCTGATCAGCTTTCTAGTAGAACTTAAGGCTGTATCTACATTGCGCCACACTTGATGGCTCAATGGCTTGCCTTTTTTAGCATATTTTTTTCTAGTAATAAGCATATCTTCATTTTCAGAATGAAATGAAATCATTTTCTTCGTTGCTCTCATTATTTTTTCAATATCAGTATGGTTTGAAACAAGTAATGTGCCAGTTGAAGAGCCAACAAAAACCTTTACACCACAACAACCTTTTACTTTTTCAACTTTTTTAATTTCTTTAATGTTATCTTTCTCAGCTCCAAAATAAAAAGCGTAGTTGCAATGCATTCTCTTTTTTGCAGTCTGCAGTTTCTTCATAAAAAGCTTTCTTGTTGTAATGCTAGGCTTGTTATTAGGCATATCAAAAACTGAAGTTATCCCTCCTGCAACAGCAGCTAGGCTTCCAGTTTTGAGGTTTTCTTTTTTAGTATTTCCGGGCTCTCTAAAGTGAACTTGTGTATCAAAAGCACCTGGTAGAATATGTAAACCTTTTGCATCAATAGTCTTTTTTGATTTCAGATTAGCAAGTTTACCAATTTTAAATATTTTTCCATTTTTAATAGCAACATCAGCTAGTTTCTCATTTATATGACTTACAATCTTTCCGTTTCTTATTATTAAATCAATCATGATAGAGTTTCTTTTATGCTATTTATCACTTTCTCAACAGATAAATTTTCAAGTTCATGATCCTGCATATCATTATTAGATTTAATCACAGTATGATTTCCCCATGGTCCATACACTAAGTCGTTTGTGGGTCCAAAAAGGGCAAAAGTTTTACATCCAGCTGATGCTGATAGATGCATTAGTCCACTATCACTGCCAATAAAAAAATCACATTTTTCAAATATTGGCACCATATGTCTAAGATTACCCCAGTCAAACAAATTTATGATTTTAAGGCTTGATGAATTTAAGAAATCGTCAAACTCTTTTTTATTTCGAATGTCATTCGAAATACCAGTTAAAATTATTGTATAACTTTTAAAAAATTCATTTTCAAGTAATGTCTTATATTTTTTTATTGACCAATCTTTTTTTGACCAGTTTGAATAAGGTGCAACAGCAATCATGCGCTTATTATTAGAAATTTTTACTAAGCTTTTTGAGCTAACTTCTGAGTCATACCAAACTTTTGGAACTATTGCTTTATCAGTATTTAAGAATTTTTTAAACTGTATAAGTTTATGAAAATTGTTGTTACCTTTGAATATTTTCCTAGTCCTGGTAGCAAGTAAATAAGATGTAATTGAAGATCTTAAATCGATCACAAGATCCCACCTTTTAAAAAAAGAGAATCTAATTATATCTAACCAATGCAAACCGTATCTTTTTTTATTAACAACCATAATTTTTGATAGTCTCGGCATATTGACGTATATGTCTTTAGCAAATGGACTTGTGATTACAAAAAAACTACAATCTTCGTATTTCTGTAAATAGAAATTTATTATTGATGTAGAAAGAATGGTATCCCCTATTCTTGTGGGTCCTATAAAAAGGATTTTCATATTATTTTGTACCTTTTAACATATGGTGCCGTCGGAGAGACTCGAACTCTCACGAACTACGTTCACTGATCCCTCAAACCAGCCTGTCTACCAATTCCAGCACGACGGCAGATTTCCAAGTTTTTTCTATAATTGTTGATATGTTGAAAAATATACATTTAACTATAATTGTAATATTAAACTATATTAAAAAATAATTATGTTGAACGAAAATTTGCAATATCCATCAGATTTTAATTCTGAAGTGAAAGATGCCACGGCTCATCTATATAAGGGTGTAGAAAAAATTATACCTGAAGTTGAGTGGCCATTTCATGCTCCACTCATTCATGAAATAAATAAGCTAAAAAAAGAAAAAAATATTGCGATATTAACGCACAATTATCAAACACCTGAAATCTTCCACTGCGTATCTGACATAGTAGGAGACTCATTAAAATTGGCTTATGAGGCAAGAGACTCTGATGCAGATACAATAATTGTATGCGGCGTTCATTTTATGGCCGAAACAGCAAAAATACTTAGCCCAAACAAAAATGTTTTAATCCCAGATACTCGTGCAGGATGTTCTTTATCTGAATCGATAACCGCAGAAGACATAAGACTATTAAAGCAAAAATATCCAGGTGTACCAGTTGTTACATATGTGAACACATCAGCGGATGTAAAGGCAGAAACTGATGTATGCTGTACATCAGGAAATGCAAAACATGTAGTAGAATCTTTAGGTGCTGATAAAGTTATTTTTCTACCAGACGAATATCTTGCAAAGAATATTGCAGCTCAAACAGATGTAAAAATTATTTCTTGGAAAGGTCGTTGTGAGGTGCATGAAAGATTTACTGCAGATGAAATAATGACATATAAAAAACAACATAAAGATATTGTTGTATTAGCGCATCCCGAATGTTCTCCTGAAGTAATTGCAGTCAGTGACTTTGCTGGCTCAACGGCTGGAATGAGTAATTATGTAAAAGACAATCAACCTGGAAAGGTAATTATGGTTACGGAATGCTCAATGAGTGACAATGTTGCTATAGAGAATCCCAATGTCGAATTTATCAGGCCTTGCAATCTATGTCCGCATATGAAAAGAATTTCTCTAAAGAAAATTTATGACGCAATACGATTTAACCAGTTTCAAATTCAAGTTGATAAGGCAATTATCGATAAAGCTCGTCTTTCCATTGATCGTATGCTTGAAATTGGCAGAAGCAGCTAATGTCTGATGCTATTTATAGCCCTGATGTTGTAATAGTGGGTGGAGGTGTGGCCGGTTTAACTGTTGCACTCAACTTAGCGCCAAGAAGAGTTTGTGTAATTACTAAAAGTTCACTTGGAATAAATACTTCAAGCAGTTGGGCTCAAGGAGGTATTGCCGCGGCAGTTTCAAAAGATGACAGTAATGAAAGTCATATTAATGATACTTTGACTACAGCAAAAGGTTTGGCGAATATCGATGCGATTAAAGAAGTTGTAAACAATGCAAAAGGAATCATCGATGATTTAGAAGCATACGGAGTTAATTTTGATAAAAATGAAGATGGTTCATTCAACTTAGGGCTAGAAGGTGCCCATAGCTTTAATAGAATCATAAGGTCAAAAGGTGATAGTTCTGGTCTTGAAATTATGCGCGGCTTAATTGAAAAAGTAAAAAAAAGTGATCACATCACAGTTTTAGAAAATGTTTCGATTGATCGGATTATGACAGACAACAATACTATTTACGGAGTAATTGGAAGATTTACTGATGACAATGTTCCTGACAGTAATGTAATTATTCAAAGTTCTCATGTAGTTCTAGCGACAGGTGGTTTGGGAGGTATTTTTGCAAATACGACCAACCCCCGAAGTTCTTATGGAGAGGGTGTGGCGTTGGCATCTCATGCTGGTGCAACACTTACTGACATGGAGTTTGTACAATTTCACCCAACAGGTCTTGATTTTGGCTTAGACCCCACTCCTTTGGCTACTGAGGCGATTAGAGGGGAAGGGGCTTACCTTGTAAATCAGGATGAAGTAAGGTTTATGTTTGGTATTCATCCTGATAATGAGTTGGCACCACGAGATCTTATTGCTCAAAACATATTCAAACAAATTGAAAAAGGAAATTCAGTATTTTTAGATTGTAGACATATGGGTAGTAATTTTAACACTCGTTTTCCTCAAGTTTCATCCTATTGTGAAAATGCAGACTTAGATCCTGAAAGAGACCTGCTGCCAATAATTCCTGTCGCTCATTATCATATAGGTGGAGTAAAAACTGATCTGAAAGGACAGACTTCTGTTGAAGGGCTCTGGTGCTGTGGAGAAGTGGCTGCAACTGGTATTCATGGAGCAAATCGCCTTGCATCAAATTCATTATTAGAGTCTCTTGTATTTGCTAAGATCGTTGCAAATGAAATAAATAAAAAGAATATAAGAAAGGATATTCGTATTAGCTCTAAATTTATAAAGATTTTTAAAGAGAAAACTAAAAATAAAATAAGGGCAAAAAAATACATATGGCAATTACGGTCTTCAATGATGAGAAATTTAGGAATAGTTAGAAATAATGATTCTATTATTAGAGGTCTAAATGATGTGTTAAAAATTGAGAGAGAGTCAAAAGGCCTTTCAGCTAAACTTAATGATATGATTTTGGTTAGCAAATTTATTATCATAGGCGCTTATTTAAGAAGAGAAAGTCGAGGTTGTCATTTAAGATCTGATTACCAAGATACTGATAAAGATTTTATTAAGCATTTTGATATTAAATATTCAGAAATAGATGGTTATATCAAAACTATCTTGGATTCTACTATATCAGAAGTTGATGAAAAACTTGTTAGCTAAAAAAGATATTAAGAAAAAAATCAAAATTGCTTTGAAAGAAGATTTTGGTAGACATGGTGATATAACCTCAAAAGTTTTAATTTCAAAAAAAACAAGGCTCAAAGCATCTATAGTCGCAAAAGAAAAAGCGATTGTCTGTGGAACTGAGTTTGCTGTTCAAACATTTAAAGCACTCAATAGCAAAATTAAAATAAAAGTTCTAAAAAAAGATGGAAGTAAAGTAGTTAAAGGAAATAAAATTATTGACATTAATGGTGATGCAAAAAGTATATTAATTGCAGAGAGAACAGCTCTAAACTTTTTAGGGTTCATGTCTGGTATTGCAACAAAAACAAGAAAATTTGTGGAAATTGCAACACCTTATGGAGTTAAAATTTATTCAACGAGAAAAACAATTGCTGGGATGAGACAGATACAAAAATATGCTCTTACGATTGGTGGTGCGCATGTAAACAGGGCCTCTTTATCAGATTTTTATTTCATAAAAGATAACCATCTTGGAAACAAAGAAGGATTGGTTGAGAATATAAAGAAAATTAAAAAATCAAAATTAAAAAAGAAAATTACAGTAGAAATTGACACAATTAAACAACTGAAAAAAATTTTAGATCAGGAAATAGATATTGTGCTTCTCGATAATATGACTGAGAAACAAATTTCTCAGTGCTTAAAAATTGTTAAAAAAAAGTTTCTATGTGAGGCATCTGGTAATATTAATTTAAAAAATATTAAGTCTTATGCGAAAACAAAAATTGATAGAATTTCAATCGGACAGCTTACCCATAGTATTGAAAACGTTGATTTTGGACTTGAAATTTAAAATGTATAGTCGTCCAATAGTAAAAAAAAGCTTTAAAGTTCCTACTGAATTGGAAACTGAGAATTTTATCTTGAGACCACTAACAATAAAGTATGTCGATAAAGACTATGAGGCAGTGATGAAAAGTGTAGATCATCTATATAAACTAATGGACGATAGTGAATGGCCAAAAGAAATGACATTAAATGAGAATCTTGCTGATCTGGGCTGGCATGAAGTAGAGTTTTCTCTTAGGCATTCTTTTGCTTACACAGTTCTATCAAAAAAAGAAGAGAATGATGTAATCGGTTGTTGCTATATTTATCCCTCCGATAACCCTAATTACGAGATACAAGCATACTATTGGATAAGACAAGATTTACTTGATAGTGGCTTAGAAGATGAATTAGGAAAAATATTTAAGGAATGGTTAGAAAAATCTTGGCCATTTGGTAAAATAGAATTTCCGAGAAGAGATATATAGTTAATTAAAAACTTTTTTATATTCAAGGTTTAAGTCTTGAGATGAAACTCTTTTTTGTGACATAGTATCTCTATCTCTTATAGTTACTGTATCATTTTCGATTGTTTCAAAATCTACTGTTATACAAATAGGTGTACCAATCTCATCATGACGTCTATAACCTTTTCCAATATTACCAGAGTTTTCTAAAATGACCCTACCCATACCTAGTGCTTGAAGATCATTCTTAATCTTGCTTGCTTTATTGACTAAATCCTCATTATTTCTTTTTAGAGGAATTATGGCCGCTTTAATTGGAGACAAATGAGGTTTCAAACTTAATACAATTCTTTTATTTCCGTTTTCTAAATCTTCCTCTTTATAAGCTTCATTAAGCAGCGCAAATACACCTCGATCAACACCCGCGGAGGGTTCTATAACATACGGGATGTACCATTCTTTACTTTCTAAATTTTGAATACTCAATTTAGTTGTTGATTGGTTATTTTTCATTACATCTGCAGATATTTTAAAGTCGTTTTGATTTTTAGTGTGAGAGCCAAGATCAAAATCAGTTCTGTTTGCTATTCCTTCTAATTCTTCAAGTCCATGTGGAAATTCATACATAAGATCTACTGTAGCTTTTGAGTAGTGAGATAGATCAGCGTCTTCAACATCTAGTTTTTTTAATCTTTTTTCAGATATTCCTTGATCAATCCACCATGAATACCTCTTATCTACCCAATATTTATGCCACTCGTCATCTTTACCTGGTTCAACAAAAAATTCTAATTCCATTTGTTCAAACTCTCTAACTCTGAATATGAATTTACCAGGAGTGACTTCATTTCTAAAAGCTTTACCTATCTGCGCGATTCCAAAAGGAATAGTCTTACTTGTTGAGTCCAATATATTTTTAAAATTTGTGAAAATTTGCTGTGCAGTTTCAGGTCTCAGGTAAGCGTAATTACTGCCATCATCTACAGGACCAACTGTGGTTTTAAACATAAGATTAAATGGTCGAGGTTCAGTTAGATCGCTAGACCCACAAGCTGGACATTTTCCATCCGTGGCCTGGTCAGATCTAAATCTATTTTTGCAATTTCTACAGTCGACTAAAGGATCAGAGAAGGTATCTTCATGGCCTGAATATTTTAATACATGCCTACTTGTTAAAATTGATGCATCAAGTCCTTCAACGTCATCTCGATCATAGATCATTGATTTCCACCACGAGGATTTAAGATTATTTTTTAATTCTACTCCGAGTGGACCATAGTCATATATTCCTTGCAAGCCCCCATAAATTTCACTTGATTGAAAAATAAACCCCCGTCTTTTACATAATGAAACGAGGTCTTCCATGTTTTTAGAGACCATATCGACTCCAGAAAGAATTTTCCCTTAGAGCTTCTATAAGCCGGTCAACAATATCGTTATTTGAAATTTGATTGTTTAAAATATTTTTAATGAATGATTTTTTTTCTTCTATGTTCCTAATCTTTAATTTTTTTCCATAATGTTTTTCAATGTATGAGTTTAGTTCTTCATTAGAATCTATTAAACCGAGATTTTTTGCTTGTTCGCCTGTCCAAAACTCACCATTAAAAACTTTTTTTGGGTCTATTTTCTTTTTTCTATTTTTTGATACTAAATCTTTGAAATTTTCAAATATGCTATCCTGAACTTTGATCAGCTTATCAATATCTTTTTTAGAAACTTCTTCAAATGGATCGAGAAACGATTTTCTATCTCCTTTTGTAAAAACTCTCCTTTTAATGCCTAGTTTATCTATTAATTTTTTGAATCCAAAAGAGGCACTGATCACACCTATTGATCCGACTATAGAACTTTTATTGGCGATTAAGGTATCTCCTGCACACATCAGCATATAACCTCCTGAGGCAGCAACATCTTCCGCGATCGTAATCACTTTTACATTGTTTTTCTTTGATAGATTTCTTATACGGTTGTGTATAAGCTCAGATTGCACCGGTGACCCGCCTGGTGAATTGATCTTAATGACTACCACAGATGGCTTTTTAAAGCTAAAAGCTTTCTCAAGAATAGCTGCACAATTCTCAAGTGTAAGACCCTTTTGAAATCTACCGAGATCTCCGATAACACCTCGCAAGCCAACTATATTAATTCTTGTTTTAGAGGATATTAAGCTCATTTTTTTAATTTTTGTCTGAAATCAATAACTTTTAATTATATGAGACTATATTATAAGTACATCTAAATATAAAACAAAATCATAATTAATAAGTGAATACCCCAGTAAAATCATTATCGAATTTACTTAAAAGCTCTCTAAAGAGAGTTGAAAGAGAAATCAGTAAGAACATAAAGGATGAAGAAAAATTAATTACATTAACAGCGGGCCATCTCATTAAAGCTAAAGGAAAAAAAATAAGACCCCTTCTTACCTTACTTGTATCAAAAATGCTAAATTACAAAGGTAACGCAGATGTAACACTTGCTGTCTGCATAGAGTTTATTCATAACGCTACTTTGTTGCATGATGATGTAATTGATACAGGAAAGATCAGAAGAGGAAAATTAAGCGCAAATCAAATATGGGGAAATAAAGTAAGTGTTTTAGTTGGAGATTACCTTTTAAGTAGAGCTTTTAAGCTAATGGTAAAAAATAAATCACTGAAGTTATTAGAGGTATTATCCCAAACATCACTCATTTTAGCGAGAGGACAAATACAAGACGTAGGCAACAATCAAAATGTCAATTTAACAGAAAAGAAGTATTTATCTATCATAGATGCTAAAACTGCTGAGCTTTTTAGGATATCTTGTTTCTTGCCAACCATAATTACTGACCAAAATAAAAAAACTCAAAAAATATTTAATGATTTTGGTTTTAATTTTGGCATGGCCTTTCAATTATCTGACGATGTATTAGATTATTTTGGTGACTCGAGCAAAATGGGGAAAAGTGTTGGGAAAGATTTTTTTGAGGGCAAAGTAACATATCCAGTCATTCATTGTTTCAAAAAATCTGATAAAAAGTCAAAAAAAATTATAGCCAAACTCTTTTTTAAGAGAAAAAGAAGTAAAAAAGATCTGACAGTACTTCTAAATCTAATGAAGAAAACTAATACTTATAAGAGTTCAATCGAATTTGTTAGAAAATACGCAGAAAAAGCTAAAACTAATATTAATAAATTTGAAGGAAATAAATATAAAGTGTATCTTGATGAATTGGTGGATCATTTAATAATCAGAGACAAATAAAAAATAAATATGTCATTTAATACTTTTGGAAAAAATTTTCGATTTACAACATGGGGGGAGTCTCATGGGGAAGCCATTGGATGTGTAATTGATGGTTGTCCTCCTCTAATACCACTTAAGGAAAAGGATATTCAGAAATATTTAGATATGAGAAAGCCAGGAAAAAATAGATTTGTTACACAAAGAAGAGAAGATGATAAAGTTTCAATTTTATCTGGTGTATTTGAGGGAAAAACAACTGGAACTCCGATAATGCTGTTAATTTGGAACAAAGATCAGAAATCAAAAGACTACAGCGATATAAAGAATAAATTTAGACCTGGACATGCTGACCTAACATATTTTTTGAAATATGGAATAAGAGATTATAGAGGTGGGGGTCGTTCTTCCGCAAGAGAGACTGCGAGTAGAGTAGCTGCTGGCGCTGTCGCAAGAAAGGTAATTGGACATATATTAAAAAAAGATATTTTAATTCAAGGTGCAGTTACACAAGTTGGAAAGCTCACAATTAATCAAAGAAATTTCAATTGGAATGATGTAAAGAAAAATTCATTTTTCTGCCCTGATAAAAAAATAGTTAAAGTTTGGGAAGAGTATCTAGATGAAACTAGAAAAATAGGATCATCATTGGGTGCAAAATTATTAGTAAATGCTAAAAATGTTCCCGCCGGACTTGGAGAACCTGTATATGGTAAATTAGATGCTGACCTTGCAGGTGCAATGATGAGTATCAACGCTGTTAAAGGTGTTGAAATAGGAGCTGGCAATGAGGCTGTTGAATTATCAGGAGATGAGAACTCCGACGAAATAAGTGCTAATAAAAATAAAAAAATTATCTTTTCTTCTAATAACTCTGGCGGAATCTTAGGTGGTATATCAAGTGGTCAAGATTTAAATTTATCAATAACGATTAAACCAACGTCGTCAATTTTGAAGGCAAAAAAAACAATTAATAATAAATTTCAAAATACATCAATTTCAACAAAAGGTCGACACGATCCATGTGTAGGTTTGAGAGCTGTCCCTATTGCTGAAGCTATGATGGCGTGTGTTCTAGCAGATCATATATTGCGCAATAGATCACAGTGTGGCTAAACTTTTAGATCAACTAAAAAATCAATAAGTAAGAGTGTCTTTTTTTTGTTTAATTTAATTTTCATCAAATTCTTTATAGTCTTTTCAGCTAGTTTTTTTCTGTATTGAATTAAAATCTCAGTATTTACTTTTGACATTCTTGGAAAATCTGCAAGGTCATCATTGATTTGAAAAATTTCTCCGATGTACTCTCCAATTTTTTGCATGCTAATTTCGACACTCTTATTTTTGTTTGCACATATCGCAACTGCTTGACAGCAATAAGACATTAATCTTGCAGTTTTTAATTTATTTAATTTTAATCTCCCTCTTACAGTGGGTGACTTAAAACTTAAATCATAGTATTGCCCTAAAAGAAGTCCTTTTTCACCTGAAACTTTACTCAGCACTTCAATTAATTTAGTTTTTTTCTTGTCGGATATTTTAAAAGAACTATTAGATAAAATTTGATATGATTTAGTCAATAAAGCACATCCCGCAAGAATTGCAGTATATTCATTGAATTTATAATGCGTTGTTTTTTTTCCTCTCCTAAATTTATCGTCATCCATAGAAGGTAAATCATCATGCACAAGAGAATAATTATGCAACATCTCAATTGCTGAAGCTAAATTAAAAATGACACTGTTTGATAAATGCAATTCTTTGCCAAAAATATATACCAGATATGGTCTAAATCTTTTACCTCCTGTATTAATTGAATACAGGATAGCCTGATTTAATTGATTTTTATCTTTACTTAGTTTTTTTTTTAAAAATTTATTGAATTTAATAGTGAATTTTTTCAAATCGTTATTTATGATTTGATGTTTCATTTACTTTTTTTTAGATATTTTACCATCTGGCAGCACTTTGATTTCCTCAAGTTTTAAAACTGCATCGTCTAATTTTTGTTGGCAATGAGCTCTTAATTGCGATCCACGCGTATAATACTCAATAGACTTTTCAAGATCAATGTTTCCACTCTCTAAATTTTCAACAATCTCAGATAGTTCTTCCATAGCTTTTTCAAAAGAAAGTTTTTTTATGTCATCAGGTATTTTAGTCATTATTTTGTAACTCTCTTATATGGATGATCATTGAATTTTCTAAAGCTTGTATATCATATCCACCTTCAAGCATAGAAATAATTCGGTTATCACAATATTTATCTGCAATACTCATCAACTTTTGTGTTATCAATTTAAAATCATTTTCTAAAAGTTCTAGCGATGCCAATGGGTCTTTTTCGTGAGCATCGAAACCCGCTGATAAAATTAAAAAATCTGGTTTTTGATCATGTAATTTTTTTATAATCATCTCATCAAAAGCCGATTGATATTGGGATGAATTTGTTCCCGCTTGAAGAGGTACATTAACAATATTGCCTACTCCCTTTTCATTTGTATCACCTGTTCCAGGATACAATGGATATTGATGAGTTGAATAATAATGTACCTTAGAGTTTTCATAGAATATATCTTGCGTTCCGTTTCCATGATGAACATCAAAGTCAATAATGGCAATATTTTCTAAACCATACCTTTTAATCAAATACTTTGCAGATATAGCTACATTATTAAATACACAAAAACCCATTGAACGGTCATAACATGCATGATGGCCTGGTGGCCTTACAATACAGAACGCATTCATACATTTTTTGTTTATAACGTTATCTGCCGCATCTATGCCAGCGCCTGCAGCTTTTAATGTTGCCTCAAAAGAACCACGAGATACGGGTGTCTCTTGGTCCAGAAAAACTATCTGTTCATCTTTTGGAAAACGATCAAGAGTTTCATCTACAAAACTTTTATCATGTGCTTCATAAATATGAGAGTAATCTACATTATTCGGTTTAATTATTGATATATTTTTAAATTCTTCATTATTTATTAAATCGATGATATTTTTTACCCGATCAGTTCTTTCTGGATAATCGAGAGAAGATACATGATTTTTAAAACTATCATCGAAATATATTTGTGTTTGAGTCATTTAATGAAATCTAAAATAATAAATCTAAATTCAAATAATATTAAAATTATAACTAGAAGTCTACTCATAGGAAAAACTATAATAATCCCAACAGATACCGTTTATGGTATTGCAGCCGATGCAAAGAGTTTTCAAGGCGTTGAAAATATATTTAAGATTAAAAAAAGACCCAAAAGATTTCCTCTTATTCTATTTACTCATTCAATTGCTGAGGCTAAAAAGCTTGCAATATTTTCACCTTTTGAAGAATATTTGGCATCAAAATATTGGCCTGGACCACTTACTTTAATATTAAAAAAGAAAGGAAAAAAGTTTTACAATGGGGACAAAAGATTGTCTAAGGTAGGTATACGCATTCCAAAAAATAAAGACGTTATAAAAATTCTCGAGTATATTCAAAAACCACTTGCAACTACAAGCGCTAATATTCATGGAGAAATAAATATAAAATCATTAACTCAATTAGGAATAATAAAATCAAAAGATGTTGCTTATGCAATCGAAAAAAAAGGCAAAATGAGCTTTAAAGAGTCAACTTTAGTTGAAACTAAAAATAATCAAATAAATATTATACGCGAAGGTTCTTTGTCTAAAAAAATAATTAATGAAGAATTAAAAAATTTTAACAAGAAACATTATTAAGCATCTACGAATGCATTAAAAGAAAAACACCGTCTCTCACCATTTCCTCTAAAAGGGTGGACATCATGCATTAAAAAAGAAGGGAAAATATACAAATCACCTACCTTAGGCTTAAATGTTTCACGGTGCTTAACAAGCGGAGGGCTATTCCTGGGCATCGAAACACGGCCATCAAAAAATGATATTAAACCTGCTAAATCTTTTTCTTTATTTAATCTTATAGACGAGGGAATTTTTAAATAACCCACACCACTGATGTTTCCTCTGTGTAAATGGGGTGGATTAAAATCTCCAGCATACTGACTTACTATCCAAGCTCTTTCAATTTTAATTTTCTTAACTTTTATATTTAATGTTTGCTTATAATAATCTTTTATTGAATTAATTATCTGTTTTTCTATTCCAGCTTTTAAAATTTTATTTGGTATTTTAAACTGCTGTTTCATACTTCCTATGAGCCTATGATCATAATCATACTTTTTAGATAAGGATTTATTTTTTGATACTTGATCTGAAAACTTGTTTAAGTTTGTAACTGTTCTCGATGAGAGCTTTGTTTTGCCTATTGTTGGCCCAAATGGTTTATATATCTTCATAGTTTTTTCTGGTGCGCCCGGAAGGATTCGAACCCTCAACCCTCAGATCCGAAGTCTGATGCTCTATCCAGTTGAGCTACGGACGCATCTATATTATATTTCACGTACCATGCTTTTTCTTAAGATACTAGAGAAATTAGGACGAAAAAAAGTAGTGATGGACAGAGGTCCTTCACACCCAGAATATCATTTAGCAAAACCATGGACAGCTAGGTATTATTTACTATTTAGAAAAAGACCAAAATGGTTTCCTTTCAATATTCTTATTCATCATATTTTAGATAATGATCATGGAATTGGGCTGCACAATCATCCCTTTCCATATATTACAATTATTTTAAGTGGAGGTTACTGGGAGACAAACATCAAAAATGAGAGAAAATGGCGTGGAAAATTTTATATAGGCTTTAGAAGTGCTGATAATTTACACCGGGTTGACTTAGAGCCAGGCATTAAGCCAATTACTATTTATATTGCTGGTCCTTACGGACTAAGAAAAAAAGGAAGAAGTGAATACGGAACATTAAACTAATTTTTTTCTAAGTTGTGTTCTGAATTTACGATCTTTTTTTAAAACAATTTCCCTTTTCATTGCATCGGATTTAGACTCAAAAATCTCTTTATACAAAAGTTTCCATTTGCTGCCTCTAGTATATTTTGCACCTTTTGAGGCGTTATGGGCTCTTATTCTTTTATCAATATTATTGCTCCAACCAACATATGTTCTAGGCTTAGGATTGGTTGTGCCAATGATATAAACATAGAATTTCATGATTCTAAACATAATAATTGTAATTAGTACTTAATTAAATATAGTATCTTTAAATAAATAGGAGAAAAAGCATGCGTACTACTCTTACAGTTTTAGCTTTCAGTTTTATGATTTCAGCTTGTACTACATTACAAAGTATAAATGAAACAATTAAAGGTGATGGCGTTCCTTATATTCCAGGAATATAAATATTAGAAGCTGGCCCTTTTTTAGGGTCAGTTTTCTTTTTTTGTAATAATTAGAAAAAAAAGTTAACTAGTCAAAGCGCCTACTTAAATTTTATAGTTTCCAATATGTATAAAGTTCAAATTTCTGGAACCGGCCTTTACACTCCTAAGGAAAAAATCTCTAATGAGGAATTGGTACAATCATTCAATAAATATGTTGATGAATTTAATGAAATAAATTCAGAAGATATTAAAAATGGAAAAACCCAAGCTTTGGAAAAATCCAGCGTTGAATTCATCGAAAAAGCATCGGGTGTTAAATCAAGATATGTACAAAATAAAACAGGAATTCTAGATACTTCTTTTATGAGGCCTAAATTGAGAGAAAGGTCAGAAGAAGAATTATCTAATTTAGCTGAGATGGGAGTTATTGCTGCTAAAGATGCAATTAAAAACTCAAACATCGATGTAGAAGATATTGATGCAGTAATTGTAGCTTGTTCAAATCTTGAACGTGCCTACCCAGCAATTGCAATTGAAATACAAAATGCACTGGGTATTAAGGGTTTTGCTTTTGATATGAATGTTGCATGCTCATCGGCAACTTTTGGAATTCAAACTATCTTCGATATGATCAAGTCTGGGAGTATAAAGTCTGCTATCATGATTAATCCTGAAATTTGTACCGGACATTTAAATTTCAGAGATCGAGACTGTCATTTTATTTTTGGAGATGTTGCAACTGCAGTTATTCTAGAACGTCTTAATGAAGAAAATATTAGAGAAAACTCCTATGAAATAATTGGTACGAGATTATTAACTAAGTTTTCAAATAATATAAGAAATAATTATGGCTTTTTAAATAATTCATCGCCTGATGGCGTTGGTCAGTCAGACAAATTATTTCATCAAAATGGACGAAAGGTATTTAAAGAAGTTGTTCCAGAAGTTTCTAACTTGATCAAATCTCACTTAGAAGAAAATAACTTATCGGCCAATGATCTCAAAGGCATGTATCTTCATCAAGCCAACGAGAATATGAATGTTTTAATTTCGAAGTATGTATTGGGAAAAGATGCCCCAAAAGAATTAGCACCTGTAGTTTTGGATGAATATGCAAATACAAGTTCAGCTGGTTCAATTATTGCCTTTCATAAATACAATAGATCATTAAATAAAAATGATTTAGCAATTATATGTTCATTTGGAGCTGGTTATTCAGTTGGAAATGTAATTGTAAAAAAGATAGCTTAAAAATTTGGCTCTTTAGAAAATAATCTTCTCACCATTGGTTCAAAATGATCTAACGGGAAGGATTCATAATTAGGATCAAAAGATTTTTGATCCCACTTTTCACAAAAGTCGACCGCATCTTGATAGTATGGGTGATCCTTAAATTTATCTCGTGAATTTCTATCTTTACCTGAATGATGAGCATAATAATATTCTTGAAAAAGCCCATGATGCAAAATAATCCAATGAACCTTTTCAGAAACATACGGTCTTAAAACAGCAGCTATGAGCTGACTGTGATTGTATGGAGCAAGACTGTCTCCTATATCATGCAACAATGTAGCAACAATCATTTCTTCATCTGCCCCATCTTTTTCAGCTCTGGTTGCTGATTGCAAAGAATGCTCAAGTCTTGTTACTTGGTAGCCGTCCACTGAATTATCTAAGTTTTTTAATGACTCTAAAACTCGATCAGGAAGTTCATTTATGTATTTTTTTTCATATTCAGCCAAAAGTTCATAATCTTCTTTTGATCCTTTTTTCATTTCGGTAAACTTGACTGTCTTCATTCTACTTCCTTGGAGAGGAGTTTATATTTACTTTCGGCAGAGTCATGGTCAATATAAAGCCCTTGAAGCCACCGACTTCCTTCAGATGTATTGTAGCTTCTTCTTCCATGCAAAGTTCTGTAATTATTCATAATTAATAAGTTACCAGGCTCTAAATGAAATTGTAATATATATTTATCTGAATTGATCATTTGATGCATAACTCTTTTAGCAGCATAAAATTCTTCCAAAACCTTTGGCTCATCGTAAAATACAAAGTCTAATCTATTACTATATTTTATTTGTTTGAGTTCTCCTCTAGCACTTAATTTTATAATTTTTCCAGTTTTTTCTAAAATAGCATCATTATCTTCAAATTTATAATTTATTAGAGTATTTACCAGGATATCAAAAGCTTGTGGATTTTCTTTTTTTAGATCCTCTGCAACTTTGAAGCCATCTACAACTGTGGAGTCTCCGCCTTTGCAACTGTTTTCAATACAAAATAAAAATTGAATTGATGGTACTGGTTTTCTGTAGGGATTATCAGTATGCGACTCTAA
The DNA here is from genome assembly GCA_902622985.1 of uncultured Pelagibacteraceae bacterium. Classification (GTDB taxonomy): domain Bacteria; phylum Pseudomonadota; class Alphaproteobacteria; order Pelagibacterales; family AG-422-B15; genus CACNXQ01. The sequence continues at coordinate 42,767 of CACNSH010000001.1, forward strand.
TTCGATGGATGTATAAGCCAAGTCATTAGGTTGTTTTTGTGACCTCACATTAAATAGCTTTCCAAAATTAGTTTCTCGAATAAACCCAATTTTTTCAGCAAATTTTATAACTTCTCCATCCTTAGCTGGCAAATCTTCGACTACAACGTAACCATACTGATGATAAAATTTTAAAATTTCAAACAATTGCTGACTTTCGTTTACTCCATGGGCAAAACTAAATTTTTTTAACTCAGCATCATTTTTATTCCAATAAATCTTTGGCGGTAGGACATTTGATCTTGTAATTTCTGTTATTAACTTATCTAAACAATAAGTTGCACTATGGTTATCAGAAAATTCTACAAGCATTTTGTTATCTGCTAGCAGCTGAGCATTCTTTATTTGCAAATCAGGTTTAATCTTTTCAGGGTCATATAATCTTTGCAAAGAATTTTGATCAACTTCCCCTTTTTCAATTGATCGTTCCCGTATCCACAAAGGATGTATTTTAAAAATTTCCTCTTTATCAAATACTCTTAATTCTTTTGAGTCAAAATCTAGCTTCATATTTGAAAATATATGATTAATAGTCTAATTCTTCAATATTTTCATATTCTGCAAGACATTCTGGATTTGCAAGAGCCTCCATATTTTTAACTTTTTTACCGTTTATAATATCTCTTACAGTCAATTCAGCTATCTTACCGCTCCGAGTTCTTGGAATATCAGTAACTTGAATAATCTTTGCAGGCACATGTCTGATGGAGGTTGAATTTTTAATATTTTCCTTGATATTGGCAACTAATTTATCATTTAGATGACTTTTGGCTTTAAGGGTTATAAATAAAATAATTCTGACATCATCATTCCATTCTTGCCCAACCACAATCGATTCATTGATATCTTCTAGTTTTTCAACAGACCTATATATTTCTGCAGTACCAATTCTAATACCTCCAGGATTGAGAGTTGAGTCGGAGCGCCCAAAGATTATGAAACCCTTATTTGCTGTTTTAATTGCATAGTCACCTTGTGTCCAAATATTGGGAAATTTTGAAAAATATGATTTTATATATTTTTCTTTATTAACATCATCCCAGAACCCAATTGGCATTGAAGGAATTGCTGATTTGCAGACTAGTTCTCCTTTTTGCTGAGTACTAACCCCATCATCATTAAATATATCTACATCAACTCCTAAACATTCACATTGAATTTCTCCTGAAAATACTGCACCAGTTGGATCTCCTCCAACAAAACATGAAACAATGTCAGTACCGCCACTAATAGAGGCTAAATGTACGTCTTGCTTAATATTGCTATAAACATAATTAAAACTCTCACTAACTAATGGTGATCCAGTGCTTAAAATTGTTTTTAATTTTGATAGTTTATATTTATTTGAAATTTGAATTTGGCTATTTCTTAGCGCATCAATAAACTTTGCACTTGTGCCAAAGCAAGTAATTTCTTCTTCTTCCGCCACTTTAAAAAGTGAGTCCTGATGTGGAAAAAAAGGAGACCCCTCATAAAGAACAACTGTTGCCTTAGAAGCAAGACCAGAAATAAGCCAATTCCACATCATCCATCCACAAGTAGTAAAATAGAAAAGCTTATCGTTTTCACAAATTTCACAGTGAAGTTGCTGTTCTTTCAAATGTTGGATTAATGGACCTCCGGTATTATGTACAATACATTTTGGTTTTCCAGTTGTACCGCTGGAATACAATATATACATTGGGTCATTAAACTGACATCTTTCAAAAGAGAGCTCACTCAATTCTCTATTTTTTTCTTCAAAAAAATTTAATTTTTCATCGATGAAACTTTTGTCTTTTTGAGAATAATCAATGCATATAGATACTTCCAATGTATTAAGCTTACTCTCAACATTTTTTATTTTTTCTAAAATTTTAAATTTCTTTCCTCCATACATATAGCTGCTGGAATAAAATAAAATTTTGGGCTCTATTTGACTAAACCTATCTAATATAGCCTGTTCACCAAAATCTGGTGAACAAGAGGACCATACCGCACCAATTGAATTTACTGCAAGAAATGAAATCAATGTTTCCGCATTATTAGTTACAATGCCTACAACTCTATCACCTTTTTTAACACCGATAGATCTCAAATATTTTGCGACTAAATTCACTTTATGAATAACTTCTTCTTTGCTGTAATATTTTTTAAATCCAATTTCATTTACATAGAGTATAGGAATAGAATTTAAATTATTAATGATATTTTCACTATAGCTAAGCTTTAAGTTTGGAAAAAATTTCTTGTCATAAATATTTTCACTTTCACTAATAGCAGGGTTTTCATTGCCGCTATAGCTTATATCTAAATAACTCAAAAGACTCGTCCAGAATAAATTAGGCTTTGCTATACTCCAGTTAAATAAGGAGTCATATTCATAATCAAAATTTATTGAGTAACTTTTTTTGAGATAATAATAGTATTTGACTAAGTTTGATTGTTTTCGTCTTTTTTCGGAGGCTTGCCACAGTAATTTTTCCATAAATTTTACTGCTTTGATTTAAATTTTAAGCAATATGTAATGCTTTTGTTTCAAGATAATCTTCAAGCCCCATATCACCGCCTTCGCGGCCGTTTCCAGACTCTTTATAACCGCCAAAAGGAGAGCCGTAGTTATAACCGCCTCCGTTTACATGTACACCGCCAGCTCTAAGTTGTTTTGAAACTCTTTCTGCCCTTTCAGTGTCGCCTGTTTGTAAATATGCGGCAAGTCCGTAAGGTGTGTCATTAGCTATTTCAATAGCTTCTTTTTCATCTTCAAATGGTATTATTACAAGTACGGGACCAAAAATCTCTTCTTGAGCTACTCGCATGCTGTTATTAACATTTATGAATATAGTTGGTTTAGTAAACCAACCTTTTTCTAACCCCTCAGGTTTACCCAGTCCACCAACAAGCAGCTCGGCGCCTTCATCTATTCCTACCTGAATCATGTTTTGAACTCTATCAAATTGGATTTTATCAAATAAAGGTCCTAGATGATCTCCATCCTCTTGTGGATCTCCAACTTTAATTTCTTCAGCCGCCTTTTTTGCAATTGTAACGACTTCATCGTAGCATTTTTTTTCAACCAGTAATCTGGTAGGAGCGTCACATGATTGTCCGGTGTTAAACATACATTCATTTACAGATGCGGTTACTTTTTCCTCAAGATCACAATCTGCAAAAACTAAATTCGGTGACTTACCTCCAAGCTCAAGTGTAACTTTTTTGACAGTTTCAGCAGACTCTATTGTAACCGACTTACCGCCTCTTTTAGAGCCGGTAAACGACATCATCTCAATATCTGGATGTCTTGACATAGCTATGCCCACACCCTCGCCATCACCATGAACTAAATTGAAAACACCTGCAGGGACACCAGCTTTATCTAGTATTTCGGCATAAACCATTGCTGATAATGGCGTATGTTCTGATGGTTTTAAAATACAAGTACAGCCGGTTGCAATGACTGGCAAAACTTTTAATGTGATTTGGTTTATTGGCCAATTCCATGGAGTGATTAGACCACATACTCCAATTGGTTCTTTTAATAAAATATCTGTATTGGATAACTCAATTTTTTCTTCATGTTTTTCTAATGCACTAATAAAACCATCCAAATGACCTATAGCTGCATCAGCTTGGGCTTCACGTGACATTTTTCTTGGTGCACCCATCTCCATTGTCATAGCATCAGCTAAATCATCAAATCTTTCTTCTGAAATTTTTCGTATATTTTTCAAAATATTCATTCTCTCTTCTTTAGAAGTTTTTGAAAAACTCATAAATGCATTTTTAGCGGCTTTTACTGCGATATTTACATCTTCTTCATTACCTAATATGACTTCACCGATAACTTCCTCTGTGGCTGGATTTACGACAGGCATTTTTTTACTAGATTGTGGCGCTACCCATTGACCGTCAATATAAAATTTTTGTAGATTTTGCATTTCAGATGATGATTACATACTATAGTATGGTAATTGTAAATTAATTTTTTTTCACTAGTAAAGGAAATATGAACAGAGACGTCATTATTTCATGTGCAGTTACTGGATCAGGAGATACAGTCAACAAACATCCAAACATACCGGTGACGCCAGAGCAAATTGCTAATGCAGCAATTGAAGCAGCGTCAGCTGGAGCTGCTATAGCGCATATCCATGTCAGAGATTTAAGTACAGGAAAGGGATCAAGAGACGATGAGCTTTATAAAGAGGTTGTGAGCCGCATAAAAGATAGTGGCACAAATGTCATAATAAATCTTACCAGTGGTATGGGCGGTGATATAGAAATTGGACCTGAGGATGATCTATTAAAGTTCGGACCTAATACTGATTTTGTTAATGCGATTGAAAGACTAAGTCACGTTGAAGAAATATTACCAGATATATGTTCCCTTGATTGTGGAACTCTTAATTTTGGTGATGGCAACATGATTTATGTTAGTACTCCTGAACAATTAAGAATTGGTGCAAAAAAAATACAAGAATTAGGCGTAAAACCTGAGTTAGAAGTTTTTGATACAGGGCATATGTGGTTTGCAAATCAAATGTACGATGAGGGTTTGCTTGACAGCCCTCCTCTATTTCAAATTTGTCTTGGCATTCCCTATGGGGCACCAGCTAATACCGGTTCAATGAAAAACATGGTAGACATGCTACCATCGGGCAGTAACTGGGCAGCTTTTGGAATTGGGGTTCATCAAATGCCGATGGTTGCTCAAGCGGTTCTCTTGGGCGGCAATGTTAGAGTTGGTCTTGAAGACAACCTATATCTTGAAAAAGGTGTATACGCTTCAAACGGTCAACTTGTTGAAAAAGCGACGACAATAATTAGTAATCTTGGTGCTAATGTGATGGGGCCAGATGAAGCCAGAAAAAAACTTGGGCTTAAAGTTTGAAACAAAATAAAGTCATCACTATTGTGGGTACTGGAGTAATTGGTGCAGGCTGGGCTGCAAGATTCCTAGCTAAAGGTTATACTGTAAAAGCATATGACCCTAATAGTGTTTCACGTGAGCAGCTAAAAATAAATGTTCGAACTGCTTTTAAAAGCTTAAAGAAAATTGGTTTGAATAGAAATGCCTCATTAAGAAATCTTAGGGTCTATTCAAAATTACCTAGTGCATTGAAGGATACAACTTTTGTTCAAGAGAATGCACCAGAAAACGAAAAGATTAAAAAAAATATACTCAAACAAATTGATAATTTAGTTGATAAGAGAGTTATAATCGCATCTAGTTCGTCAGGCTTATTACCATCGAAAATTCAATCGGCTTGTAAGTTTCCTGAGAGAGTTTTAATAGGACATCCATTTAATCCTGTATACTTATTACCTCTAGTAGAGATTGTAGCTGGCAAGAAAACTAGTCATATAAGTGTTAAAAAATTAAAAAAATTATATGAACATATTGGAATGCGACCACTTATTGTTCAAAAAGAAATAGAAGGATATATTTCAGACAGACTACAAGAAGCGTTATGGCGTGAAGCCTTGCATATTATAAATGACGGGGTAGCATCAACGGATGAAGTTGATGATGCAATTGTTTATGGTCCTGGATTGAGATGGGCTTTTATGGGGGTTTGTTTAACGTTCCATTTAGCTGGTGGAGAAACTGGCATGAAACACATGCTGGAACAATTTGGTCCTGCACTAAAACTCCCTTGGACAAAATTGAAAGCACCTGAATTAACCAACAAACTTAAAAAAGCAATGGTTTCAGGAACAAAAAAACAAGCAGGAAAATTCAATATTAAAGAATTAGAAAAACAAAGAGATTTGTTTTTGATTGAAATTATGAAAACTTTAAATAAGAATCAAAAAGGTAAGTTTCCGAATTGGGACAGAAAATATAATACATTTAAATAAGATATGAATGAGAATCCATCAATATCATCATTAAAAAAGAATGGTAAATCGATTCTAATTGATTGGAGTGATGGTGAGCAGAGTAAATTTAATTTTTTATGGTTAAGGGATAATTGTCCATCAGAAGTTCACCCTACTGCAAGGGAGAGAACCTTTAACTTGCTAAATGTTTCAGAAAATATTTACCCAAAAGCGTTTACAATAAATGATAAAGGGCAGTTGGAGATTGAGTGGAGTGAAGGAGGCCATATAAGTCACTATGACGTCGAATGGCTTCGACATAACTGTTACACGATGAAAAGTAAGAAAAAATATAGTTCACCTTATTTTTTGTGGGATAATAGTATGCAATCAAATTTTGAAGATATTCAAATAGATTATCAAGAAATTATTAGTGGAGATGAAGGAATAAAAAAATGGTTAGAACAACTTCACTATAAGGGCATTTCAATTGTAAAAAATGCACCCACTGAAAAAGAGTCAGGTTTTGATGTTCTATCTAATATAAGTCATCATAGAGAAACTTTTTTTAAAACACCATTTGAAGTAATCGACATTCCTAATCCAAATAATTCAGCATATACAGCTGCAGCTCTAAGAAATCACATCGACTTACCATATTATGAAATTGCTCCTGGCTACCAGTTCCTTCATTGTTTAATAAACAATGCAACCGGTGGTGAATCAGTTGCGTTAGATGGATTTAAAGTTGCAAGCTATATGAAAGAAAATTTTACTGAATATTTCAAGATTCTTCTTGATACACCTGTAAAATTTGTAAATAGAGATTACACCGCAAACACAATTAGAGTAATGCATAAACCCATATTTACTCTAGATCACAACAATGATTTTAATGATATACGGTTCAGCGTTGCTTATATGGGAATAATGGATTGCAGTCCTGAAGTTATGGATAGCTTCTATGAAGCATATCGTAAACTTCTTTCATTGCTACATGACCCTATGTTTGAAATCAATTTCAGATTAGAAGCTGGAGATATTTTTAGCTTTAATAACAGAAGAGTCTTGCATGGCAGAAAAGAATACGATGCCAATTCAGGTAATAGACACCTCCAAGGATATTATATTGATAGGGATGAGATCGTAGGAAGATTAAATTATTTGAATAGAATTAATCCTTAATTAATAAAATGAAGATAAATCGTAAAATATTACCAAATATAAATAATTACTACAGCGATAATCATAAGATAGACCCAAGCCAGGGGGTGCATCTGGGCGATGGAACAATCAATGATGGCGATCGTGTCGAAATTGGCCCAACTGCATTAGCCTATGCTGAATGGCAAGATGCAGGGCTTATATTGCCAGATCTGACTGAGATGCGCAAAGCCAGACACAAACGCTTAACTGATGCAATTGTAGCCAGGGGTTATGGGGGCTTATTGATGTTTGATCCCCTTAATATTCGTTATGCAACTGACACGACAAATATGCAGTTGTGGAACACCCACAATCCGTTCCGGGCGTGCTTGCTTTGTGCTGATGGGTATATGGTACTCTGGGATTATAAAAACGCACCATTCCTCGCCCAATACAATCCACTTGTTCGGGAGAGCCGCTCAGGTGCGGACATGTTTTACTTCGCCCGTGGTGACCGGATTGGGCCAGCAGCTGACGCTTTCGCAGCTGAGGTACTAGACTTAATTGCCACTCACGCTCCAGGTTGTACACAAGTCGGTATAGACAAAATTCAGCCTGCAGGTTTAGATGCGGTCCGTCGAGCAGGGCTTGAGTACTGTGACGGTGAGGAAGTGACAGAACGTGCACGAGCTATCAAAACCGAGCACGAATTACGAGCAATGCGCTGTTCTATTTATTCTTGTGAACGCTCGATGGCAGTTATGGAGGAGTTTGCACGCGCAGAAATTCCAAAAGGTGGTGTGACAGAGGATGATGTTTGGGCGGTACTCCATGCAGAAAATATTAAAAGAGGTGGCGAGTGGATTGAGACAAGACTGCTTACTTCAGGGCCACGCACCAACCCATGGTTTCAAGAATGTGGGCCAAGGATCATATCTGAGAACGAAATTCTTGCTTTTGATACTGATTTGATCGGCCCCTATGGGATTTGTGCAGATCTCAGTCGTACCTGGTGGATTGGAGATAGTTTAGCGCCAGCTAATATGCGCGAGAGTTATGCAGAGGCAGTAGAACACATTCGCTATAACACAAGGCTTCTCAAGCCCGGCCTCCACATGGAAGACTTAACTCATTCTTTGCACGTGTTGCAGGACAAGTATCAGGCGCTCAAGTATTCATCACCTATGCATGGTGTCGGGATGTGTGACGAATGGCCATTGATCGCCTACCCAGACCGTTTGGTTAAAAATGCCTTTGACGCTGTTCTGGAACCAGGACTGACTCTTTGTGTCGAGGCTTTGGTGGGTGAAGTTAATGGGGACCACATGGTCAAGCTTGAGGATCAGGGTGTCGTAACAAATAATGGTTACGAAACGATTTCTACTTATCCGCTTGATGAGCGTTTGTTTTCAAATTAGAAATGCTTATTCATTCCAAAAAAGAATAGCCTTGTCATTTTTTTAATTCGACAGAATATTAAATTAGGTATAATTTTTTATTTATTGTTTGAATAAATTAGGAGTCATTCATGAAAAAAGATCTGATAACGAGATTAAATGAGGGACCAATCATTTGTGCTGAAGGTTATTTATTCGCCATGGAACGAAGAGGTTACTTATCCGCAGGAGGATTTGTTCCTGAAGTTGTTTTAGAGCACCCAGAAGTTGTTACTCAATTACATAGAGAATTTATAAGAGCAGGATCTGATGTTGTCCAAGCTTTCACTTATTATGGCCATAGAGAAAAATTAAGAATAATTGGGAAAGAACATTTATTAGAGTCTTTACAGAAAAATGCTCTTCAAATTGCAAAAGATGCAGCTAATGAATATAAAGATTTAGATCTTATGGTTTGTGGAGATGTAGCAAATACAAATATTTATGATCCAAATGATAAACAATCTCTTATTCAATGTCAGAAAATGTATGAGGAACAAGTGGCGTGGGCAAAGGAAGCGGGAGTTGATTTTATTGTCGCTGAGACAATTAATTGGACTGAGGAAATGAAAATTGCTCTAAAAGCAATCAAAGATGAAGGCATGATTGCAGTTACAAATTTTGCGATACCCAGGGGAGATAAGACAAGAGAAGGACATACACCTGAAGATGCATGTAAAATGATGGAAGACTTGGGTGCAAATGTCGTTGGTTTAAACTGTTATAGAGGGCCAGATATGACTATGAAACTTCTAGAAAAAGTAAGAGATAAAGTATCTTGCCATGTTGCTGGATTGCCAGTGCCTTATCGAACAACAGAAAAGGAACCTGGTTTTTTAAATATTTCTGATGATGGATGTGATTGTATTCCTGGAAATAATGCATTTCCTGTAGCCTTGGATAATCTTTTTTGTAATCGTTTTGAAATGGCTAAATTTGCTGCAGACTGTATGGAAAAAAATATCAACTTTATTGGAATTTGTTGTGGCGCCGAAGCACATCACGTGAGAGAAATGTCAGTTGCAGTTGGTAAAAAACCAATTTCGATGAAATATATGCCGGACATGAGAAAACATTTTCACCATGGAACAGACGAAACTCTTAAGCAGGTAAATAAAGAATTCACACCTTAAGAATGCAAACTCATGCTAAAGTTGTTGTTATTGGCGGGGGAGTTGTAGGTTGCTCTATTCTTTTCCATTTAGCAAAGTTTGGGGTGAAGGACTGCGTTCTCCTTGAGCGAAAAGAATTAACAGCAGGATCCTCATGGCATGCCGCAGGAAACGTTCATGTCATTTCTTCAGATCCAAACATATCCAGACTGATGGCATATACAATAAACTTGTACAAGGAAATTGAAGAGACTTCAGGTCATTCAGTTGGCTTTAAACCAAGTGGAGGGTTTTATTTAGCCTCTAATGAAGTTTGGTCTGATTATCTTAAAAGAGAAAGAACAAAAGCCAGATATATGGGTCTTGATCAAGAGTTTATCTCATTAGAGGAGGTTGCAAAAAAAAATCCTCTTATCGATCCCAATAAATATATTTCAGCTTTGTGGGATCCGATCGATGGAGAAGTAGATCCATCAGGTGTCACATATGCATTTGCAAAATCTGCAAAAGTTCATGGCGCTAACTATTACACAAATACTGAGGTTAAAGACACTAAGCAAAGAGAAGATGGAACCTGGGATGTGTTTACTGATAAGGGCAATATTCATACAGAAATTGTAATTAATGCTGCAGGACTTTGGGCGAGAGAGGTCAGTAAACTTGCTGGATTAAATTTGCCTGTACAGCCAATGGAGCATCATTATTTAATCACTGATACAATTCCAGAAATAGCAGCGATGCCTAAGGGAACAAGGCTACCAGTTGGAACTGATTTTGATGGTAATATCTATTTTAGACAAGAAGGACAAGGCATGTTGCTTGGCACATATGAACATAAGTCTACTCCTTGGAAAGTTCAGGGAACCCCATTAGATTTTGGACATGAACTGTTGGAACCAAAATTAGAAAATATTCAAGATCGATTAGTCATTGGTTTTGAGAGAATGCCAGCTTTGGAAAAAGCAGGAATTAAAAATATTGTTAACGGCCCTTTTACATTTGGTCCTGATGGAAATCCTCTCATTGGACCAGTTCCAGGTATGAGAAATTATTGGGTAGCAGTCGGTGTTATGGCCGGGTTCTGTCAAGGAGGAGGTGTTGGCAAATGTATTGCAGAATGGATTATTGATGGTGAACCTTCCATAGATGTTTGGGCGATGGATGTCGCACGGTTTGGTGATTATGCATCTCCACATTATGGAACAATTAAATCATCTGAAAATTATGAACGAAGATTTATTATGACATTTCCAAATGAGACTTTGCCAAAAGGAAGGAAACAAAAAACTACAGCTTTATATGATCGCTTCGTTAACATGGGAGCAGTTATGGGTGACAGCTTTGGACTCGAAAATGTTCTATGGTTTGCTAATAATCCTGATGATGCTTACGAAGAACCAACTATCAAGCGCTCTCGATCCCATAACTATGTTTCAAATGAAGTAAAAAATGTAAGAGAAAACGTTGGAGTAACAGAGATTGCTAATTTTTCTAAACATGAATTTAAGGGAAAAGACTCAAGAAAATTTTTGGATTATATTTTGGCAGGTAGAATACCTAAAGTTGGACGCATAGCACTAAGTCCAATGCTATCTAAAAAAGGTAAATTATATGGGGACCTTACAGTTTCGTGTATTAGTGAAAATCATTTTATGGTTTATGGATCTGGTGCCGCTCAGGAAATGCATCGACGATGGTTTGAACAACATCTAGATCAATATGAGGTCATTTATAAAAACAGATCTGATGATTATCACGGCCTTGCTATTTCTGGCCCAAAGTCTAGAAATTTACTGCAATTATTGGTAAGAGAAGATGTTTCTAATGAGTCATTTAAATTTAGAGATTCTAGACAAATGTTTGTTGCTGGTGTTCCTGCATTAGTCAACCGGTTGTCATTTACTGGAGAATTGGGATATGAAATATATGTAGCTCCACACTATCAAATCAAGCTGTATGAGGCTATTGAGGATGCAGGAGAAGAATTCAACATTAAACCTTTTGGCGGAAGAGCTTTGATGTCTATGAGACTAGAAAAAAATTGGGGCGCATGGACACTAGATTTTAGACCTGACTATACTCCAAAAGAAACTGGCCTTTCTGCATTTATAAATTGGGATAAAGATTTTATTGGTAAAGACGCTGCAATTAAAGATGATAGCAATCACAGATTATTTTCCTTGGTAATTGAAACTGACAACATAGATGTGACTAGCAATGAAGCTGTTATGCAGAATGAAGTATGTATCGGATATGTAACATCTGGAGGCTTCGGCCACTATGTGCAAAAAAGTATTGCTTTTGCATACTTGAACAATGATTTATTAAAATCCAAAGAAGTTTTGCAAGTTGAAATAAATGGAGAGTTTTATAATGCCTCAATTGTTGATAATGCTTGTTATGACCAAACCGGTAAAAATTTAAGGCAATAAAAAAATTTAGTAGAATTAATCCTTAGATTTTTGCAAAATATCTATAATTTTGTTTTTTGATACTGAGCCAACAAAATTGTTTTTCTCATCAATTACGTTAAGACCGGATTGACTTTCAAGTATTGCCGGCAAGCAATTTTCAATACTATCATTTACGTTTACAGTTGGATTAGAATTTGCTCGTTCACCTCCTTGGTCAAGAATTGTCTTGATTTTTAAAACCTTTATACGATTAACATCCTTAACAAAATTGGCCACATATTGATCAGCGGGTTTTAAAAGAATTTCCTCTGCATTTCCATCTTGAACAAGTTTTCCGCCATTGAGTATAGCTATTCGGTCGCCTAATTTTAGTGCCTCATCGAGGTCATGAGTTATGAACATAATTGTTTTATTTAAATTCTTTTGTAAGTCCAGTAATTGGTCCTGCATATCAGTTCTTATTAATGGATCAAGCGCACTAAAGGCTTCGTCCATTAGCAATATATCTGGATCAGTAGCTAACGCCCTAGCTAAACCTACTCTTTGCTGCATTCCTCCTGACAATTGATTTGGGAATTTATTTTCAAAACCGGTTAAACCAACTTTTTCGATCCAGTACATTGCTCTTTCTATAGAATCTGACTTATCTAGATTTTTTATGCTCAATCCAAACTGGACATTGTCTAATATATTTTGATGAGGAAATAGTGCAAAGCGTTGAAAAACCATCCCTGTTTTATTTCTTCTAAACTCTAGAAGATCCATTTTATTAAGTTTAGTAATATCCTCTCCATCAACTGTGACCGTTCCCTCGGTTGGCTCAATCAATCTATTAATGTGTCTTATCAAAGTAGATTTTCCTGACCCTGATAATCCCATTACAACTTGTATTGAATGCTCCTTGATATCTAGAGAAATATTATCCAACCCAAGAACATGATTATATTTTGATAATAACTCGTCTTTATCAACACCATCTCTAACTATGTCTGTGTACTCTCTTGGTCTTGATCCAAAAATTTTATACAAATTTTCTATCTTAATCTTTATCTCACTCATTTGCGCCAGCCCTATATTGCTGCATTCTTTTGCCAAATGACTGAGAAACCCTGTCAAATATGATCGCCAAAGCTACAATAGCCAAACCATTGAGAAGGCCCATTGTAAAATATTGATTGGTGATGGCTTTTAAGACTGGTTGCCCCAATCCCTTAACCCCAATCATTGAAGCAATAACTACCATTGCAAGTGCCATCATTATTGTTTGATTAATACCAGCGAAAATTGTTGGTAAAGCTAATGGAAGCTGTACTCTAAATAATTTTTGAGTTCTATTTGCACCAAATGCATCTGCGGCTTCTAAAACTTCTTTATTAACTTCTCTAATACCAAGATCAGTAAGTCGAATTATTGGCGGGATTGCATAGATTATAACTGCAAGTAAACCAGGAATTTTACCAATACCCAATAACATAACAACTGGAATGAGATACACAAAACTTGGCATCGTTTGCATAATATCTAAAATGGGAGTAATTGCGGCTCTCGCCCTATCAGATCCTGACATTAATATGCCAATTGGTATACCTAGGCCGATAGACATTAGTGTGCAAACACCAATAATACTGACTGTGGACATCGTATCATCCCACATTCCAAAATATCCAATTAATAAAAAAGCAATTAAAGATGAAATAGTTAGAGCGATGCTTCTACTTCCATAATAAATCAATAATAAGAAAACGATTATTACGATAGGCCATGGAGAATTTTGTAGTATTTTTTCAAACCATACTAAGAAATAAAGCACTGGATCAAAAACCGCTTCAATTGTATCGCCATATTCACGTGAAAAGTTTCGGTAAGCGCCATCAAGAGACTTCTTAAATAGGCGAAGACTCTCCTTACTCATTTCAGGAAATGAAATAAAAAATTCGGTAAAGTTCATATAGATATGCGGACTATATTTCTATAGTCCGCAATATTATTTTTTTAATTATAACGCTGCTTCAATTTTAGCTTTCGCATTACCGTCAACCCAGCTGTGCCATTCTGTATAGTTTTTCAGAAAATGTATAGCTGTGTCTTCGCCAGATGCTTGATTGTCATCTTTCCAAGCTAATAAAGCATTAACAGTGCTGTTTGGAAGTGCTCTCTTTGAAATGTATTCCATTCCAAGATCAGAACTATTTTTAAAGTTATCAGTTACAACAGTGTATACTTCAGAAACAACCCATGCGTTAGGTTTTGGATCTGCACATCCGTCTTGAGAAGTACAAGTGTCCCACTCTTCTTTACTGTGTTCAACACCAAAGCTTAGTTTCTTAAGTGGATATTTGCCAAGAACTGCTGTAGGAGCCCAATAGTATCCTAGCCATCCCTCTTCTTTATTATATGCTTCACCGATAGCACCAGCTAATGCACCACCTGATCCAGGATCAACTAGTCTCCATCCTTTTGCTTCCATATCATACGCTTTAAAGAGATTTCCGGTACTAATTTGACAGTTCCAGCCTGATGGACATGTATAAATTGCTCCATCTCCACCTTCCGGATGAGGGAAAAGTTCAGGGCGCTCTATAACGTCATAAACCGTTTGGATATCAGGATTTGCATCAGCCATGTACTGAGGAATCCACCATCCTTCTTCACCAGTGTCAGACAGTACCTCAGCTGCATAATGCAAACGACCCTCACCTACTGCATTATCTAGAGCTATACGAACTGAATTAATCCAGAGTTCAGGAGCTACATCCGGCTCACCTTTTTCCATCATTGATGTTGCTGTTGGCATAGTATCGCCGGGTACAAGTTCAACATTACAACCATACCCATTTTCTAATACTATTTTATCTACATGAGCAAACATTTCAGCTGATGCCCAATTCATTTCTGCGACAGTAATTGTGCCACAATCAGCTACTTCCTGATTCCTGTCGCAACTAACTGCAAAAATAACTGCAAAACCTGCTAAAAATATTCCAATTGCAGATTTTTTAAAAAATTTATTCATTTTAATCTCCTAATTTATATCTTTAATTATAATTGAAACATATATATGTAAGTGCTTCCACATAAAAAAAAATTAAATTATGTTACATAATTAATTAGATAAATGTCTGATTTAATTATTTTTTTACTGAATAGATCTCGATTAATGGTGCGCTCATTACGAATATTGCACCAATAAACTCTCTAATCGAGATTATTTCATTTGCAAGCAGATAGGCAGATATAACGCCAATAACAACTTCGAACATTAATAGGATCCCCGCGCGTCCTGGATCAACTTGATCCTGACCATAGGTGACAAGCCAGTAACCTGGCAATAACCAGATAAATGCGAATATTAAAATTATCAAAATAGTATTCTTTAAAATATCATAGTTAAATCCTGAAAGTATTTGCCCATCTGGTAAGAATGTTGCAATAACAACAAAAAGACCCCCAATTAAAATAAAAACTGAAGTACCGAAATTTACATCAAGTTCCTCATTTATTCTTATGAGTGTTGCACAGATTGACCAGAGAAATCCTGAGAGAATTCCAAACAGATCTGCAAGTGTACTAGGCATAAAATTTCCTTGATCCAACCCAGTTATAATAAACAGACCTATAAAACCTGAAGAAATTGAAAAAAACCTATAAATGTTTAAGGCCGCTCTTAGAAAAATAATTTCAATTAAAGTGCTCCATACAGCTGTTAAATAAAAAAAGATTAAGACTCTTGCAACATTACCTCTAATTAAACCTTCATTATAAAGACACATTGCAGCCGCTCCTGCTGAAGCTGCGACTATTGTAAGAATTAAATTTCGATTAGTTAATTTTGATATATTTTTGTATGAAAAAAATAATAAAAATAACCCAGCAATAGTGAAACTTAAAGTGAGCGGAATTGCATTATTATAGGCATATTCATTAAGTAGCCTTAATGGATACCACCACGTACCCCACAATAATGTTGAAAGTACAATTGCATAATTGGGGTTTAAATTTTTTAACATAAGCTTATGTTGTACTATAATTACAAACTTTGGTAAAATTAGTTATGCAATTTAATTCTTATAATTATATTATTATTGGTGCCGGAAGTGCGGGTTGTGTTCTGGCAAATAGACTTTCAGCTGATCCAGAGATAAATGTATTGTTAATAGAGTCAGGTCCATCGGATAAAACATGGAAAACCTCAATGCCAGCAGCTTTATTATACACAATGCATGACCCAAAATATAATTATTTATACGAAACTGAGCCTGAACCGTTCATGAACAATAGAAAAATGTTTTGCCCAAGAGGAAAGATGTTGGGAGGAAGTTCATCACACAACGGTATGGTTCATGTAAGAGGAAATCCAATGGATTTTGAAAACTGGGCTCAAAAAGATCTTAAGTCATGGAATTATAATAATGTTCTTCCGTATTTTAAAAAATCAGAGTCAATTGAAGGATTAGATGAAACTTATAGGAATAAAAGCGGTCCTTTAAAACTATCTCGATCTTCGGAAGGCAATGAATTGAGTAAAGTCTACCTAGAAGCGGCAGAACAAGCCGGCTATGAGATAAATAATGACATGAATGGATATAAGCAAGAGGGATTTGGTCTAATGGACACCACTATTTATGGAGGCAGAAGACAAAGTACGAGTGTAACTTACTTGCATCCAGTTATTAACAGAAGAAATCTTACCGTCATTACAAACACAATAGTAAACAAAGTTATCATTGAAAATAATAAAGCCGTTGGGGTTGAATGTACTACAGGAAGAGAGAGAAAAAAAATACATGCTGAAAATGAAGTGATATTATCAGCGGGAGCAATAAATTCACCTCAACTTCTAATGCTTTCAGGTATAGGAAATGCTGAAGAACTAAAAAAATTAGATATTTCTGTTCAACATGACCTAAGAGGTGTAGGTGAAAATTTACAGGATCATCTTGAAACTTATTTACAATATGAGTGTACAAAGCCCGTTACACTTTACACATCATATAATCCAATAAGAATGGCATTCATAGGGATAGAGTGGTTTATTTTTAAATCTGGAGTGGCAGCATATTCAAACTTAGAGACAGGTGGCTTCGTGAGAAGTAATGATATGGTTGATTATCCTAATATTCAGTATCACTTCTTTCCATCGCTTGTATTGGATCATGGAAGACAATCTCCAAGCTCTCATTCTTTTCAAGCGCATGTAGGACCAATGAGGCCAACAAGTAGAGGACATGTCAAATTAAAGTCAAACAATCCCTCAGCTTCACCCGCTATACAGTTTAATTATATGCAGACAGAGCATGATTTAAAAGAAATGAGAGATGGTATTAAAATTGCAAGGGAAATTTTTCATCAAAAAGCTTTTGATAAATATCGAGGAAAAGAAATTAACCCTGGAATAAATTCAAGCTCTGAGGGTGATTTAAATGAATTCATTAAAAATAAAGGTGATACTGCTTATCATCCTTCTTGTACATGCAAGATGGGAAAAGATGAGTTATCTGTTGTCGATGAAGAGCTCAAAGTTTATGGGATTGAAAATTTAAGAGTTGTAGATGCTTCAATAATGCCAAATATCATTACAGGAAATCTCAATGCAACAACTGTGATGATCGCTGAAAAGGCATCTGATCTCATCCTCAAAAAAGAAACTTTACCTGGTGTAGAGAGCAGTTTTTATAGAGCAAGCTAGTAGTTAACTACTTTTTCTACTTGATTATTAGATAAATTCATTACCTCAATACGACCCTCACAAATAATAGCTAATTTGTCCTCACTTAGAGAAATAACTTTAGTTTTTTCACCCACAAGATCACATTTTTTTTCAATATTTATATCCTTCTCAGAATTATCAGTGGAAGTAAAAAAATCAATCTTGTATGATCGCTCAATAATAGTAGTAATAACAATCGTGGTACCAATTAAAATTATAATTCCGAGAAATATAACTATAAATAACATAATTTTTTGGTACATCGTTATCTCATAATGTTCTATCAATATAAAGTCAACCATAAGAAGCAAGTAGGCCAACGTATAGACAAATATATTGCTTTAAATTTGAAAGAATTTAGTAGGTCTAAAATAATTCAATTAATAAAGTCCTCCAATATTACAGTAAATAATAATATTGTAGATCCTGATTATAAGATCTCATTAGGCGATCATATTTCAGTGAATATAAAATTAGCAAATGAGACACCAATAATTGGTGAAAACATAAAATTAAATATTGTTTATGAAGATAAGGATTTGATAGTTATCAATAAACCTGCAGGTATTGTAATGCACCCCGGCGCTGGAAATAAGACAGGTACAATTGTTAATGCTTTGATCAATCATTGTGGAGATGAATTAAAATTTGTAGGTGATGCTCAAAGGCCAGGAATAGTTCATCGAATTGATAAAGATACGAGTGGACTGGTTGTAATAGCTAAAAATGATTTTACCCATAAACATTTATCTGACCAATTTGCTGCTCACTCTATCGAAAGAGTTTATATTGCTGTATGCTGGAACAAAATCTCACCAGCAAATGGAAAAATTAAGTCACTCTTATCTAGAAGTAATAGGAATAGAACAAAAATGATGAGTTCTGTAAGTAGAGGTAAGGTTGCTATCACTCATTACAAGACACTAGAAAATTTAAAGAACAAAAAAAATCAAATTGTTGCCACAGTATTAGAATGTCGCTTAGAAACCGGAAGAACTCATCAAATAAGAGTGCATCTAACAGAAAAGGGAAATCCACTCATAGGAGATCGTACTTATGGGCGATCGCCTCAAAGTAAACTAAAATCACTTTCAGAAAGCACGGTTCAATCGATTAAAATGTTGCCAGGACAGGCTCTGCATGCGCAATCTCTTGGGTTTCTTCATCCTAAAAAAGAAAAAATGCTTCATTTTCAGTCTGTTATGCCGGATTACTTGAGCAAATTGGTAAATTCAATTAAAAGCTGATCATTGATTTCTAGAAAAAAGTAACCATATTTTGAATATGAGCAAAAACTATAATTTACCAGCATTGTCCAATGAAGGCAGCCTTGGTCATTATCTTCAGCAAATCAAGAAGTTTCCCATGCTCACAGAAAAGCAAGAAATCAATCTTGCTAAGAAGTGGAGAGATGAAGGGGATACGAGTGCAGCTCATGCACTTGTTACAAGCCATCTCAGACTCGTTGCCCGAATAGCGATGGGTTATCGAGGATACGGACTTCCTGTTACAGAACTTATATCTGAAGGAAATATAGGTCTGATGCAAGCAGTTAAAAAGTATGACCCAGATAAAGGTTTCAGATTAGCGACTTATGCTATGTGGTGGATTAGAGCTGCTATTCAGGAGTATGTACTTAAATCTTGGAGTTTAGTAAAGATTGGTACTACCGCAGCTCAAAAAAAACTATTTTTTAATCTTAAGAAACTTAAAAATAGACTAAGTGACTATAGTGAAGGATCACTTAAACCTCATCAAGTTACAGAAATTGCCAATCAATTAAATGTTTCTGAAAAAGAAGTTTCGGAAATGGAAGGAAGAATTTCTGGAAATGATTATTCCCTTAATGCAGTGGTTAGTGCAGATGGTGAAGAAGAATGGCAAGAATGGCTAGTTGACGAAGATGCGGATCACGAAGTCAAAATAGCTGAGAAAGAAGAAGTTTCAAAAAGAAAAGCTCTTCTCAATAAAGCAATTAATGTATTAAATGATAGGGAAAAACATATTATACAAGATAGGAAATTATCTGAAACTCCTAAAACTCTTGAAGAACTCAGCAATGAGTACAACATCAGCAGAGAACGAATTCGACAAATAGAAGAAAGAGCATTTCAGAAGCTTCAAACAGAAATGTTAAGTCTCGCAAGAGATACTAAATTAATTCAGGCTTAATTAAATAATTTATTTATTAGTATTGTATCCTCACGTCTAGGGCTAGTGGAAATTAAATCTATCTTAGTCTTTGTGAGCTCACTAATACGATTGACATACTTTTTTGCGTTTTCTGGCAATTCATCGAAGCTGTTTATGCCAGTTGTTGTACTCATCCATCCTTGAAAGGTTTCATAGATTGGCTCAATAGTCTCTTGATCTTGTTCAGAGCTTGGGTAGTAATCTATTTCTTTTCCATTTAAATTATATCCTACACACATTTTAATTTCATCAAAGTGATCTAATACATCGATTTTAGTAAGAGCAATACCTGTTGCTCCCGATTGAGTTAAAGCTTGACGAACTAAAACTGAGTCAAACCAACCACATCTTCTCTTTCTATTTGTCACTGTTCCAAATTCATGGCCAATTTCTCCAAGTTTATTGCCTATTTCATTGTCTTGCTCTGTAGGAAAAGGACCATTCCCAACTCTCGTCGTATATGCTTTTGTAATTGCAAGGATATGATTAATAACTTTTGGATTCAATCCACTGCCAATAGATGCATAACTAGCGTGAACATTTGATGATGTTACAAAAGGATAGGTTCCATGGTCAATATCTAAAAGAAATCCTTGAGCTCCCTCAAATAAAATTTTTTCTTTGCCGCTGTTTATTACGTTAGTTATGTCATTTATTGTTTTTGCAAAAGGTTTGGCATATTCCCCTAATTTATATATTTCACTGACTACTTCTTCTAAATTGTATTCATCCAATCCAAAACCTCTCATTATCGCATTATGATGGTTGAGTAAAATTTCAATTTTCTTGTTTAATTTTTCCTTATCAAATAAATCACATAATCTTATTGCTCTTCTTCCAACTTTATCTTCGTAAGCAGGTCCTATTCCCCGTTTTGTTGTACCAATTTTTATTAAGTTGTTATTTTCTCTTAATTCATCGAGTGATTGATGGAGAGGTAAAATTATTGTCGCTCTGTCCGATATGTATAAATTTGAAGGGGTTATATCTACTCCTCTTTCTTTTAACCCAGCTACTTCTTTTTGAAAAGCAGCTAGATCCAAAACCACGCCATTTCCAATTATCGAAATTTTGCCTTTTCTTAAAATTCCGGAGGGTAGAATATTTAATTTGAATGTTTCATTGTTTATTACAAGAGTATGACCAGCATTATGACCTCCTTGAAATCTTATTACAATATCGGCCTGGCTTGATAACCAATCGACAATCTTTCCCTTCCCTTCGTCTCCCCATTGGGATCCAACAATTACAACACCTGTCATTTAATACCTTTATGTTATGAAAAATATTTTGTTACGCTCTCAGTTAATTCGTCAATTGTATGCTGATTTCCACTTTCAATCATAACTCTTAAAAGAGGTTCAGTACCAGACATTCTAACTACGATTCTTCCGTCTTCTGAAACTTTTTCTTCACAAGATTTGATAAATAATTTCGTATCCTCGTGATCTAAAATATTTCTTTCTTTTACGGGGAAATTAATCAGGTTTTGTGGTAGAGGACTGAATAAATGAAGGCATTCACTGGCTTTTCCTTTTTTTCTACTTAAGATAGATAGAACTTGAAGAGCAACTACTATTCCATCTCCCGATGAAGTAAAATCACGTAAAATTATGTGTCCAGATTGTTCACCGCCTAAATTTAAATCTTCTGAAATCATTTTTTCCTTTACGTATCGATCACCAACTTTTGCCCTGATTAACCCAATGTTATGTTTCTTTAATAAAGTTTCTAAGCCCATGTTTGCCATTGAAGTACCAACTACATTATTATTTTTTAATTTTTTATCTTTTGACATTTCAATAGCTAGTAATGCCAGTATCTGGTCGCCATTGACTAAATGTCCTTTTTCATCAATAACAGCCAATCGATCACCATCGCCATCTAAGGCAATACCAATATCAGCCTTCTCCTCTAATACTTTTTTAGCAAGTTTATTGGTATTAGTAGACCCACATTCGAAATTTATATTAGTTCCATTTGGTTGAGTAGCTATTTGAATAACTTCTGCACCAAGCTCCCATAAAATTAAAGGTGCAGAAATATAAGAAGCCCCATTTGCACAATCAATTACAATTTTAAGACCATCAAGTCGTTGTGATTTAGGAAAAGTACCTTTTAGGAATTCTATATATCTACCATTTGCATCTTCGAGTCTTTTTGCTCTTCCTATTTTTTCTGAACCCGCTAATGAATTTTCCAATTCAGACTCCATAAGAGACTCTATTTCAATTTCAGTTTCGTCTGATAATTTATTTCCATTTTTATCAAATATTTTGATACCATTATCTTGATATTGATTGTGTGAAGCAGTTATCATTATCCCTAAGTCTGCTCGCATAGATTTTGTTAACATTGCAACTGCGGGTGTAGGTATGGGCCCAAAAAGAAAGACATCCATTCCCATAGATAATAATCCAGAGGTTAATGCCTGTTCAATCATATATCCTGATAGTCTTGTATCTTTACCAATAACGACCTTGTGACGATGTTCTCCAACAGTAAAGTGTTTACCTAGTGCCATTCCAAGTTTCATAAGCGTTAGGCCATTAAGTTTTTGACTATTTGAACTTGCTCTTACTCCATCTGTTCCAAAAAACTTTTTCATTTTATTTTAGAATAAACCTTAATTGATTGTTTTGTTGCATAAACATCGTGCACCCTAAATATTTGAACTCCTTCAGCTAATCCACGCAAAACTGTTGCTATTGAGCCACCTAATCGATCCTCGTATAATTCATTTTTTTCAATCTTGCCAATAAAACTTTTTCGAGAGCTTCCCAATAGCACAGGAAGGCCTAAGGAATGAAACAATGCGATGTTTGAAATTAGTTTCAAATTTTGTTGCAAAGTTTTACCAAAACCAATTCCAGGGTCTATTATAATTCGGCTCTTTGATATGCCATTTTTCTCACATAAACTGATTTGCTTTTCAAAGAAATCATAAATATCAAGAAGTACATCTTTGTACTTTATAGTTTTTTGCATCTTTTCAGGAGTTGAAATTGAATGCATTAAAACAAAAGGAATTTTATTCGAGTTTAAAAATTTTTTTGAATTTTTATCAAATCTAAGTCCTGAGACATCATTTATTAGATTTATATCAAACTTACATGCTTCTTTCATAACTTGAGATTTTCTTGTATCTACCGAGATAAATTCTTTCTTATATTTTTTTCTGATTTGAGAAATTATTGGTATAATTCGCCTGATTTCCTCATTAACTCTAACCTCTTTTGATCCAGGCCTTGTTGACTCTCCACCAATATCAATGATATCTGCGCCTTCTTTAATTAGTTTTTTAAACTGCTCAATTGCATTATCGCGTAATAAAAATTTTCCGCCGTCAAAAAAGCTATCAGGTGTTACATTAAGAATACCCATCACAAGTGATCGCTCAAAGTTAAACTTTCCTAATTTTTTTCTTTTCTTTGTAATATTTGAAATTTTTTTATTTATATTTCTCTGAATATCAGGTTCCAAATATTTTATATCATTAATTTTCAGAAACTTTGATCTTGTCTTGGTTTTGCCTCTTGTTATCAACTCAATTTCATTAAAGAATAATCTGGAGGACCCAAGAAAAAGTGAGTCTTTTGTTTTTATTTTACTAAATATTGGTCGTACGTAATATCTATTCGAATTACGCACAAGGGACACTGAAATTAGTTAACTTGTTTGAGGTTTTGGCTTGAAACTAGGACCAACGGGAGCTGACTTACCACTTTTAGGAACAGATGGTCCTGCATTATTAATTTCTTCTTCAGGATTGGATCTGTCAATCTTACCTTCTTTTAACAATGTAGTTATTTCATCTCCATTTAAAGTTTCATATTCAATTAAGCCTTTTGCAAGAGCATGCAAATCGTCTATTTTTTCATTTAAGATTTTCTTTGCTAAATCATAACAACTATCAACAATTTGCCTGATCTCTGAGTCTATAAGTTTTGCTGTTTCTTCAGAAACATTTTGATGTCTTTGTACTGATCTTCCTAAAAATACCTCTTCCTCATTTTCACCATATTGTAATGGTCCTAATTTTTCGCTCATTCCAAATTTAGTCACCATATTTCTGGCCATCTTAGTTGCCATTTCGATATCTGATGAAGCACCAGAAGTAACTTTTTTGTCACCAAATATTATTTCTTCAGCGACTCTGCCGCCCATAGCAACTGTGATATCAGCTAACATTTTTTCTCTAGGTAAAGATAATTGGTCTCTTTCGGGCAACCTCATTACCATTCCAAGTGCTCTGCCTCTTGGTATTATTGTAGCTTTATGTATTGGATCTGAAGCGGATTGGTTTAATGCAACAACAGCGTGACCTCCTTCGTGGTAGGCTGTAAGTTCTTTTTCTTCTTGACTCATAACAAGAGATCTTCTTTCTGACCCCATCATTACTTTATCTTTTGCTTCCTCAAAATCTACCATAGTAACAATTTTCTTATTTTTTCTTGCTGCCAACAATGCTGCTTCATTTACAATGTTAGCTAGATCTGCACCAGAAAAACCGGGTGTTCCCCTTGCTATTGTTCTGATATCTACATCAGGCGCGACAGAGATTTTTTTAATATGAACTTTCAGAATAGCTTCTCTGCCTAAGATATCTGGATTAGGAACAACAACCTGCCTGTCAAAACGACCTGGTCTTAATAGAGCCGGATCAAGTACATCTGGTCTGTTAGTCGCGGCAACCAAAATAATACCTTCCTGAGTATCAAATCCGTCCATCTCAACTAAAATCTGATTCAGTGTCTGTTCTCTCTCATCATTACCGCCACCAAGGCCTGCTCCACGGCTTCTACCAACAGCATCGATTTCATCAATGAAAATTATACATGGCGCATTTCTTCTTCCTTGCTCGAACATATCCCTAACTCGAGATGCTCCAACACCAACAAACATTTCAACAAAATCAGAACCCGAGATTGTAAAGAAAGGTACACCGGCCTCTCCCGCTACAGCTCTGGCAAGCAATGTCTTTCCCGTTCCTGGAGGGCCAATTAGTAGGGCACCTTTTGGAATTCTACCGCCAAGTTTTTGAAATTTTCTAGGATCTTTTAAAAACTCAACAATTTCAACAAGCTCCTCTTTTGCTTCATCTATTCCAGCCACATCATTAAAAGTAACTTTATTTTTATTTTCAGTTAGTAATTTGGCCTTGGATCTTCCAAATCCCATTGCTCCGCCTCTTCCGCCCTGCATCTGACGCATGAAAAAAATCCATACACCAATAAGTAAAAGCATTGGGAACCAGGAAATTAGAACTCCAAGAAGTGATGGATAGCCGTCATCTAGTGGTGCAGCTGAAATGTTTACACCTCGATCATTAAGTCTATCAACGAGTGTTGGGTCATTAGCGGCATAAGTTTTAAAAGATCTACCATCTTCAAAAGCTCCATTGATATTATTACCTCGAATAATAACATCTTTGATCGACCCAGCTTCAACTTCATCTAAAAATTGTGAATATGTTAAATCAACTGTGTTTCTATCACCGCTGGTATTGCTAAATAAATTAAAAAGTCCAAAAACGATTAAAGCAATAAAGAGCCATAAAACTATATTTCGTAAATTCATCATAATAAAGATATTGATATTATTAGATAATTACTATTTTTCAGCATACAAGAAAATATATCAATAAAATTTAACATTATATTCAATAGCTTAGTCTAGTAATGCTCGATAGATTTTGTCCAATTTTTAGAAATTGCCAAATTTTCAGTCTTATTAGGTTTAGCTATGTCGCTCTCTGACTGAATATTTACAACTCCCTTCTGCCCAACAAATGTGCAACTATTTAAGGTACGCTTAAAACTTTTTTCTTTCACAATTGAATTTATCAATTCTTGTATTGATCGTGATCTAGGCACTTTATTGCTTTTTCCAGCAAATCTGCACAGTTTCACAAGCACTCTATGTTGGATTTCTTCGGGCAAGTTTATAAATTCCTTAGACCTAAAACTAATAATTTTCTTTTCATTAAGTTTAACTTGTTCTTCTAAATAATTGCTAACTGCAGTATTAATTGCGTTATTTGCATTTTTTAAATTCTTTAAAACGTTTTTAAACCTAACTTTACTGAGACCTTCTTGTATTAATTGTTGAGATAGCTTCCGAATACGAGACCTATCGTACTTATTATTATAATTTGTTCTGTCGTTTAAATAGGATTGCTTTTGCTCTGATAAATACTGAATAAGGGATTTTTTTGAGTACTCGAGTAGCGGCCTAACTAAAATTAATTTTGTATTCTTATATCTAGATTTAACTTTTAATGATGAAAGACCTTTTATCCCACTACCCCTCACTAATCTCATTAAAAAATTTTCTATTTCGTCATCAAGATGATGGGCTGTTAATAAGAATTTAATCTTTTTTTTGTTACAATATTTTGATAAGGCCTCATATCGAAGTGTCCTTGCCTTGGAGAGGGTATTAGAGCTATTGATCCTTTTTTTTAATTTAGTTGAGTAGAAGTTAATTTTATTCTTTTTTGCAATCTTTTCTAACCATACAATTTCTTTTGATGACTCTGCTCTAATTCCATGATCGATACTTAATACAGTTAAATTAATATTATTATTTAATGCATATCTATTAGACAAATGCATGAGCGCTAAACTATCTGGACCACCAGAAACTGCTACGGCAATATCTGAATTAACTCGAAGCTCTTTCATCTTTACTTCGAAATCTTGATTAGTTATTTTTACGACTTTTTTGTGATTAATTGGCTTAACTAATTTCACAGCCATTTTTTTCAATTTCTAATTTACCCCTATCTAATACAGCAGTATTTGCATTTGGATAGGTATCTTTTAATTGTATGAAAGTTACACACCCTTGTTCCTTTTGGTCCATATTAACTAAAGATATTCCGAGTTTTAAAAGCGCATCTGGAGCTTTCTTTGAGTCTGGATAAACTTGGTATAGGCTTAAATAATTTTTAGCTGCGTCTTTATAATTTTCTCTAACATAATAAGTTTCTGCTAACCAAAAGTTTGCGTTGCTTAAAAGGCTGGAATCATTTCCGACAGTCATAAACTCTTGAAATGCTTTTTCGGCAAGTTCATAGTCACCTTGCTTGAGAAGACCCATTGCGTATTCATATTGACCTTTTTCATCTCCTTCAGGCAGTACCGCTAGTACAATTTCTTGTTCTTCAAAAGCCACAATATTGTCCTGAGAAATGGTATTTATTATTTCTTGTTCTTCCTCTTCATCAACATTTTTGATTTCAAATGGAGAAGCAGACAGCTCCTCTTCTGAAGACACATTTATTGTTCCAAGTGACTGTGGTTCCAAATTTAGCCCCTCACTTGTGTTATCTACTAGGTTATTAATTTGTGTTTCATTATTGGGTACCGTCATAGATAATTGATTTTTCTCAATACTTTCAGTTTTAGAATTTATATCGATAAACCTAAATTCAGTATCTTCTCTAAATGTATTAAAATTATTTACTGTAGATTGCATTGTGAATATCATTTCTTCAATTTTTGCTGTCAGTGATTGAACTTCATTTTGTAATTCAGCTATCTGGATAGATTGTTTTGTTATAATTGATTGGTAATCATCAAGACTAACATTATTGCCAGTGCCAGACGTCGTTTTGCTAAATGTTGCCTTTTCAAGAACCTTTATTCTGCTTTCAATTGAGTCCAATTTTTGCAACAACTGATCTAAATCTAGTTCTGCTGATTGAACATGAATAATCTGTGTGAAAGAGATCAGAATAAAAAAGAAAATAAATTGAATTCTTTTGAACATTACATTATCTAAACTTAATCTTATTTAAAAGATTAAGCTTATCTTTTGTCTAAAAAAAGGCGTCTTATAAATTAGTTAGTTCTTACTGTTACAGAACGTCTATTTTGAGCCCATGCTTTATTATTAGATGCACTGTTAACTGGTCTTTCTTTACCAAAACTAATTGTAGTAATTCGACTAGCGCTTATGCCTTGCGTCATCAAATAATCTTTTGCTGCATTTGCTCTTCTATCACCAAGGGCCAAGTTATACTCTCTTGTACCCCTTTCATCGGCATGGCCTTCAATTGCAATAGTAACTGATCCATTTGCCTTTAGCCACTTTGCTTGTTTAGCTAAAGTTGCTTGGGCTGCGCTTGTTAGTGAATAACTATCATATGCAAAGAAAACTCTATCTGGCACATCAACAGCAAGCATTTCTACTGTATCAGTACCAACATAAACTCCGTCAACGACTTCAACTTTAGAAGCAGAACTTGATGATGGTGTAGATGCAGTATCTTGTGGTGTTGTTGTACATGCAGCTAAAATGAGTGCTGCAAAAGATAGAACTAATAACCTGTTTAAATTTTTAAATGTTAATAACATTATAAACTCCCGTAATATTTGATCGCCCAAGTCCTAGTACTTTATTAATTTAAGTTACGCAAGTCTATAATAAAATAGCTACGAATTGCTTAAAATGGTCATATTTTGGTCCAAAAATTGCTTATTGTATCAATTTCGACCATGAAGGGTCTGATGCATCAACTGGAGTTTCAAGCTTTCTCTCATTAAATCCTGTTAAATCGATTGACCAGATTGCTGAGGAATGGCCCTGACCTGCATCATCTGACTTAGTTTCTCTATAAAATATCAACACTCTTCCATTAGACGACCAAGAAGGAGCCTCTTGATACCAATTTTCTGTTAAAAGTCTCTCACCAGTTCCATCTGTTCTCATAACTCCAATAAAATATTGTCCCTGAAAATTTTTTGTAAAAGCAATAAGATCACCTCTTGGTGACCAAACAGGTGTTGCATAATTACCAGTTCCTTTTGAGATTCTTTTTTGGTTTCTGCCATTACTATCCATTACATAAATTTGTTGGGATCCGCCTCTATCAGAGTTAAATGTAATTCTCTTTCCGTCTGGAGAATAACTTGGCGATGTATCAATTGCAGGACTGTCTGTTAACCTTTCAACTACTCTGGATACTAGATCCATTACATATATGTCAGAATTACCTTCTCTTGCTAAACTCATAATAATTTTATTTCCATCTGGAGAAAAACGGGGTGCAAATGTCATGCCTGGAAAGTCTCCAACCACTTCTTGGATACCTGTTTGAATGTTTAACAAATAGACTCGCGGAAGATTTTTAAAATAAGATAGATAAGTAATTTCTTGTCTTACTGGGTTAAATCTTGGAGTCAAAACAAGCTCTTTGCCTGTAGTTAAAAATTTATGATTTGCCCCGTCCTGATCCATTATAGCAAGTTTCTTAATACGTTTGTTTTTAGGTCCTTCTTCAGCAACATAAACTATTCTAGTATCAAAATAACCCTGCTCGCCAGTAAGGCGTTCATAAACCTTATCTGCAATCATGTGGCTAATTCTTCTCCAATTTTCTATTGTCGTAATTAGAACAAGTCCCTCTATTTCCTTTTCAGCTAGTGTGTCCCAAAGTCTAAACTCTACTCGAAGTCTCTCATTTTCAATCGATAGCTCGCCTGTTAATAGGCCCTGAGCCTTTATCAATCTCCAATCTGCAAAACGTGGGTTTAAATGCATTGCCCTATTTTTTTGAATAAATGCATTTTTATCTACAGATAAAAATAATCCACTTCTCTCTAAGTCATCAGCTATAACTTTACGGATACTTGATGGTATATTTTGGTCATCCAGAATACTGTCTGTGTCATGAAAAAATTCAGTAATGGCAATTGGAAGAGGCTCTCTATTACCTTCAGTAATATCAATTTCAATAATAGCAAATGAAATAGATGAAAAATGAAGTGCTATTACGATGTATAAAAGTATTTTTTTCATAATAAATTATCCTCTTAGTATCTCTCTAGGATCAAAATTCAACTGTAAATTTTTCCAATTGTCATATCTTTCAATATCTGGAGCTTTTATTGGATCACATCGTCTTACTGCTCTAAGGGCACTTTCAGCAAGAGTTCTAAAATACTTTTCGCTAGGCTTATTCATCCTTTCGTGTTGAACAACCTCCGGTGGTTTAAGCAAAGAACCATCTGTATTTAAGTAAATTTTAATTTTAACAATCATTGTATCATCATATGGAATTCCAAGAGGTATACTCCAGCATTGCATAAATTGAGCTCTGATAGCATCCTCCTCAGATAAAGTAAGTCGTTTATCGAGACTAGGTGTTGAATCTAACGCTTCATAATCTTTTTCTATAATTTCTTCTGGATTATCCATTTTTGTATCTTTTTGTTTATCGATTAACTCGGCTAATTTAAGAGGATCGAATTTGTCTTTTTTCTTAACTTCAGGTTTTCGTACAGGCATGTTTTGTATCATTTTTTCCTCTAATTTTGTCTTTTCAATTTTTTCTTCATCGCTTGGATCTTTTACTTTTTCGTTGGATTTTTCATCTTTGGGTTTACTTATTGGCTGGTTTAATTTTGTTTCTTCCTTCTTTTTTTCAACTGGTTCTTTTTGTTCTTCGATTTTTTTACTGATTTGTGGAACATTTGTTTTTTCTGCGATTTCTATTAATTCAACTTGTATAACCGGTGGTATTTCCAAATCATTATTATTAAATAATGGCAAAGATAAGACTGTAAATAAAAGTATAAAAACGTGTAGAAATATTGACCCTAAAACAGAAACTCTCATATATAAATAGCATTAATTATTTACTTAATGGCTTAGTAATCAAAGCAACCTTTGTAAAACCAGAACCAGATAGCTCTCCTAAAACCATCATTATCTGTCCATAATCAATTGCTTCATCTCCTCTAACATAAATTTTTGTATCAAGTCTATTTTCTGTTATTGCTTTCATTTTTGGAACTAGTTCAGAAATGCCTATCTCTGTCTCTTGAATGAATATATTACCGCTTGCATCAATTGTTACTTCAAGCGGTTCATTGTCAGATTGTAAAGTATCTGCATTTGTTTCAGGTAAGTCAACCTGAACTCCCACTGTTAACAAAGGAGCGGTTACCATAAAAATGATTAATAAAACCAGCATTACATCAACGAAAGGTGTTACGTTGATTTCACTGAATGGTTTTGATCGAGTGTTACGAGTCACAATTTAAAATTTCTATTTTGTACTTAAGCCTCTTGAGAAAATAACATTAAAATGTTCTTTAAATCGATACATTCGTGCATTTTCATCATTCACCTGACTAGTAAATATATTGTAAGCAATAACAGCAGGTATTGCCGCTAATAAACCAAGAGCAGTTGCAAATAATGCTTCAGCGATTCCAGGAGCAACTACTGCAAGTGAGGTATTTCTTGAAATGGCAATAGATTGAAAAGAATTCATTATTCCCCATACAGTTCCAAATAATCCAATGAATGGAGTCGTAGCGCCTATTGTTGCTAAATAACTAAAGTATTCAGATAGCTTCTCATTTTGAAAATCTATTGCCGCCTCCATAACACGATTTAATCTATCAACTAAACTATCTATTTTTTTTGTAGTTTCCTTATTAGACTTTTCAATCTCGTCAACAGCTTCATTGAAAACATACTTGATTGGACTTTCTGGTAATTCTCTCGTGCTACTAGTGATTTCTTTTATTGATCTTCCCGACCAAAATTCCTCCTCGAATTGCTTACTGATTTCTTTTAAAGAACGAAATAAACGAATTTTATGAATTATTATTGTCCATGAGAAAATAGAAGAAGCAAATAGAATTAGAATCACTAACTTTACGACAATATCTGCTCTAAAAAAAAGTGAAATTAATGTGAACTCATCGTTTACTTGGCTAACACTTACTAAATCTTCGTTTTCCATAATTTTTCAATTATTATTAAATATTGTCTTAATTAGGGCAAATCCTAAAGTCCTTTTTTATTATTAATTAATATTCGATAAAGTTCTATAAAGTCATCAAGTTTTAAAATACAAAGCGAGTCCCCTGTTGCCTCTCGATTTCTTCTAGTTATAACAACCGGCATTGAGTCTGATTTAGATGTTTCAATATTTTCGCAAACTTGTCTCATTGATTCATGAATTTTGAACTTTTCAGTTCTTTTAGCTTCAACGTATATATGAGGAGTATTTTTTAAATCACTGCCTCCAGAAGATTTGATAGCGCCACCACCTGACAAAGGCATACGTTGAACTTTATCTTCTCCATTAAAAATTTTTTCATTGAAGTACTTCGCAAGCTCTCTCTCGTATCCATCACCTTTTCTTTTTGGAGAACTACCTGGCATAAAGCGAATCAGAATTACTTAATAATTTAAGATTAATTCATATAAATTTTTTTTGAAAGTGAATAAATTAAGCAAACTTTGCTAATTCTTCGTCTGATGCCTCAAAATTTGAAAAGACCTGTTGAACGTCCTCATCATTATCAAGTTCATTGAGCAAGTTAATAAGGGATTTAAGTTTATCGCCCTCAATAGCTACATACGTAACAGGTTTCCATTGGAAACCTGATGATACAGGCTCACCAAATTTTTTATCTAAATAATTATATAAATTTGATAGAGTTTCTGGCGTAGATACTGCTTCATAAGTATCTTCTTCGATAAAACAATCTTCAGCTCCACCCTCAATCGAAAAGTTGAAAAAATTTTCTTCGCTTGTCACATCTTTGTTATAACGCACAAAACCATAATGATTAAATGCATGGGAGACTGAACCTGTTTCACCCATTGAACCTCCAAATTTTTGAAATGCAGATCTTACATTTGAAGCTGTTCTATTTCGATTATCCGTAAGTGCCTCGACAATTATTGACGTTCCGTTTGGGCCAAATCCTTCGTACCTCATTTGATCATAGTTAACAGTATCTTTATCCAAAGATTTTTTTATCGCTCTATCAATATTTTCCTTTGGGAAACTTGAGGCTTTTGCTAATTGTATAGCTGATCTTAATCTCGCATTTTGATCAGGATCAGGCGCACCCAACTTAGCTGCTACCGTAATTTCCTTTGAAAGTTTAGAAAATAAACTAGCTCTCTTTTTATCTTGTGCACCTTTTCGGTACATAATGTTTTTAAATTTAGAGTGGCCTGCCATTTAATTGCCGATTTTTCCTCCAATGCGGATTGAACTAATGCTTTTTGCTAAATAGTTTTCAGTATTTGATTCTATAATAACTCCACATAATGTTCCTTCGCCATCAGCCGGGGGTACCCTTTTTCGCTCAGTGTCTTGTGTAGCAAATTTTCTTACGAACTCCTCTTTTTTTGTACCAATAACTGAGTCATAGTCACCACACATTCCAGCGTCAGTTTGATAAGCTGTTCCATGTTCCATAATTGTTGCATCTGCAGTTGGAACGTGAGTATGAGTTCCAACAACTGCTGTTACTCTTCCGTCAAGATGGTGTCCCATTGCCATTTTTTCACTTGTAGCTTCCGCGTGAAAATCAACAAATATAAATGATAGATCCTCAGTTTTTAAATTTTTAAGAACTTCTTCAATTTTAAAAAATGCATTATCACACGATCTCATAAATAGATTCCCCATTAAATTTATTACCGCAATTTTTTGTCCATCTTCATGCATATAAGTATTTACACCTAAACCTGGGGAGCCTTCAGCAAAATTATAAGGTTTTAAAAGTTTATCATCTTTATCGATATAACTATTTATCTCTTTTTGATCCCACAAATGATTTCCAGTTGTGATTACATTAACTCCATAAGAATATAATTCGTTGCATATTGGCTCTGTAATACCAAAGCCACCAGCGGAATTTTCCCCATTAGCAATAACAAAATCTATATTATTATTTTTAATAGCATCTGGTAGATGATCTCTCAAAGCATGTCTTCCAGATCGACCCATTACATCGCCTAAAAATAGAATTCTCATTGAACTTTATATAAATGTTTTTCAGTTAAAATCCAATCAAGTCTTTCATCATGATCTTCGACAGGAATTTCTCTTACTTCTTGAAATGAAAATGCTATTCCTATTTTTTTTACATCACCAATACCATTCTTTGATAAATACTTATCATAATATCCACCCCCATACCCCAACCTAAGACCACTTTTGGAATAACCTAATAACGGTATTAAAATAATTTTTGGAAAGATAACTATATCTTTATTCTTAGGTTCTAAAATTGAAAATTTATTTTCTATTAGTTCAGTGTTTTTATGATACATGAAGAAATTAATTTCTTTAGTCTGAAAATCTATGGCTGGTAAAGCTAAATTAAGTTCTCTTTCAAGTAAATATTGGTTTAATTTTTTTGTATCTAATTCATCTCTGAAACTTATATAAGATCCAATATATTCATTTTCTATTTCTTCTATGAGGGGCTTAATGTTATTAAGTATATTACTCTGAAAATCTATTGATGGACCAAGTTCTGAGCGTCGATTGATTAAAAACTTTCTTAATGCTTCTTTTTCTCTCAGTTGCACACTTTTAATCATCTATAAAATGAAATCTAATTTTTAAAATTAGTTTATAAGAGACAAGCGTGATAATAAATCTGTTAATCTATCGTTGCTAATGTCTATATATTCCTGACTCTCTTTTTTCTGGTCAGTCAATTCTTTATCTTTTGAACCAATGTTTGCTTCAAGGGAATTTATTTTTTCAATATTTGTTACTAGTTTTTTATTTAGCTCATATATTTCATCTGCTATTAACAGTGAAGCCATTACCATTAATCTAGTTTCTCCAATTTTTCCAAATCTCTTAGTTAATTCTCTCACTTTATAGTCAATTTTTGAGCTTAAATGTTTAAGATGGTTTTCTTCACCTGGATCGCAGACAATTGCGTAATCTTGATCATTAATATTTACAATTATTTCAGGCATTGCTTAAGAGTCTAATATATCTTTTATGGTATAAATGTTTTCATCGAGTTGAGAAGAAATATTGCCTGCAATATTTTTAAGTTCCATAAAATCTGACTTAAGTATCTTAATTTCATTCTCTAGATGAGAGTTAATTTCTTGTAATTTTTGATTTTGCACTTCCAAATCTGTCGCTCTTTGAGCCTTTTTTGTTAATTTTTCGATTTCCTCACTAAGTTTATCAATTACACCATTAAATTTAACTTTAGAATCTTGATAACTCGACATTAAAACCCCTTGAAACTTTCATCGAGTTTAACTGTCTTTTTTGTTCTCAGTCAACTTATAATATTGGAAATAGACAGATTATTTTTTTGTTAATAATTTGCTAAAATTTAAGACTCTTTATAGATAATTGCTTATATTAAGCTCAAAATCCAATTTATTGATAATATGTCTAACAAAAAAGATCAGTCTGCAGTTACTCATGATGATTTAGCTAACGCAATAAGGTTTCTTTCAATCGATGCGGTTGAAAAAGCAAAAAGTGGTCACCCAGGTTTACCAATGGGTATGGCAGATGTAGCAACTGTTCTTTTTACGAAGTTTTTAAAATACAATCCTAATGTCCCAAGATGGCATGATAGAGATAGGTTCGTACTATCTGCTGGTCATGGATCAATGCTTTTATACTCACTACTCTATCTTACCGGTCATAAAGATATGACTATTCAAGAGATCAAGAAATTTAGACAACTTGGTAGTAAATGTGCAGGTCATCCAGAGTATGGGCACGCTAAAGGAATAGAAACGACGACTGGCCCACTTGGACAAGGTATAGGCAATGCAGTTGGAATGGCGTTAGCAGAAGAAATACTAAGAAGCCAATTTGGCGAAAAAATTATAAATCATTTCACTTACGTTATTGCAAGTGATGGAGATTTAATGGAGGGAATTTCTCATGAAGTCGCATCTTTTGCAGGACATCTAAAACTAAATAAATTAATTGTTTTTTTTGACGATAATGGAATTTCAATAGATGGGCCTGTTAAACTGGCAAACTCAGAAAATACGGCTGAAAGATTTAAAGCCTATGGATGGAATACAATTAAAATAAATGGTCACAAACCTAAAGAAATAATAGAGTCAATTAAGAAAGCTCAAAAATCTAAAAAACCTACATTAATTTCTTGTAAAACTAAAATTGGTTTTGGATCTCCAAACAAACAAGGAAAATCATCAGTTCATGGTTCACCACTTGGTGAGGATGAAGTAAAACTTACTAGAACTAAACTGAATTGGCCACACAAACCATTTACAGTTCCAAAAAATATACATGAGGAGTGGAAAAATCTTAGTAAAAAATCAATAGATGCATATAAGGCTTGGAAATTGAATTATGAGAAACTTCCAAAAAGCAAAAAGGCTCACTACATAAGAAGAATCGAAGGAAAGCTTCCATTAAAATTAATTCAAAACTTTAATCAGTTTAAGAAGAAATATATTAAGAAACCACTCGATGTTGCCACACGACAAGCATCAGAAATGGTAATTAATACAATTTCATCATCACTACCTGAATTGGTTGGAGGCTCAGCAGACTTGACAGGCTCTAACAATACCAAAGGTATTAAAATGGAAGTTATTAATTCTACAAATTACAATGGCAATTATATTTACTATGGAATACGAGAGCACGGTATGGCTTCCATAATGAATGGATTGTCACTCCATAAAGGAATTATTCCATTTGGTGGAACCTTTTTAATTTTTTTAGATTATTGTAAACCTTCTCTTCGTCTTGCAGCTTTAATGAAACAAAGAGCTATATATATATTAACACATGACTCAATCGGTCTTGGCGAAGATGGCCCAACGCATCAACCAATTGAACAGCTTGCATCATTAAGAGCAACGCCAAATGTAAAAGTCTTTAGACCTGCTGATTTAATTGAAACTGCGGAAGCATGGGAATTAGCGCTTTCAAATTCAAGGGGACCTAGTGTAATTGCGCTTACAAGGCAAAAACTTCCAATGATAAGAAAAAAGTATCATGCAAAAAATATTAGTGCTCAAGGAGCTTACGAATTAAAAAGTAATTCAAAAAAACCTAATATTTCTATTTTCGCGTCTGGCTCTGAAGTCGAAATTGCACTGCAATTAATGACTATGCTTGAAAAAAAGAAAAAGTTAGTGAGAGTCGTTTCAGTACCGTGCATGGAACAGTTTAAAATCCAAAGTAAAACGTATCAAAAAATAATTAGAGGAAACTCTGAAATTAATGTCTCGATTGAGGCGGGAACTAATTTTGGGTGGAGCCAAGTATGCCCTGAAAATACAATAAACATCGGTATGAAAGATTTTGGAGCAAGTGCTCCTTATCAAAAGCTCTACGATTTTTATGGGATCACGGCAAAAAAAATATTCAAATTAATAAGTAAGAAAATATAGGAGATACTAAATATGGCTGTAAATGTTGCAATAAGTGGATTTGGAAGAATTGGTAGGTTGGTTTTAAGATCAATCATTGAGAGTAAAAGAAAAGATATTAATGTCGTGGCTATAAACGATTTAGCCCCAATAGAAACAAACGCATTTTTACTTGCAAATGATACTGTTCACGGCCCTCTTAATGAAAAGGTATCGTTCAAACGCAATAAAATGATCGTTGGCAGAAAAAATATTACAGTATTGAATCAGAGAGATCCTCAAAAACTTCCTTGGAAAAGAATGAAAATTGACGTCGCTCTTGAATGCACTGGATTATTTACTTCTAAAGATAAGGCGGCAATGCATATTATGGCCGGTGCAAAAAAGGTTTTAGTCTCAGCGCCATGTACAAATGCTGATAAAACGATTGTATATGGAGTGAATGAAGATGAGATAACAAAAGAAGACCTAGTTGTATCTAATGCGTCTTGCACGACAAATTGTTTAGCTCCTGTTGCAAAAGTTTTACACGATAAATTCAAAATTCTGCATGGATATATGACAACTATACATGCCTTTACTGGTGACCAAAGTGTTCTGGATACATTTCACTCAGACTTAAGAAGAGCTCGAGCTGCGTCATTATCAATGATACCTACATCTACAGGGGCTGCAAAAGCAGTAGGACTCGTTATGCCTGAGCTTTCTGGTAAGTTAGATGGAACAGCAATTAGAGTACCAACACCTAATGTTTCATTAATTGACTTTAAATTTGTTTCTAAAAAAAGAATGACAGTCGATAGTATTAATAAGGCTATGTCGGCTGCAGCAAAATCAAATAAGCTGAATGGAGTCCTAGATGTAAATTCTAAACCATTGGTTTCATCTGATTTTAATCATAATCCTGCTTCGTCAAATTTTGATTTAACACAAACACAAGTAATTGATGGAAAGTTTGGAAGAGTTTTAAGTTGGTATGATAATGAATGGGGCTTTTCAAATCGAATGTGTGATACTGCAGTTGCGATGAAAAGATCTAGATAGAATGTTAAATGTTAAAGCTCTAAAAACATTTGATCAGAAAAATAAAACCGTACTTATTCGCTTTGACCTAAATATTCCGCTCAATAAAGAAGCCTCTACAATAAGCGATCGGATAACGAGAATTAAAAATCCAATACAAAACCTTCTTAATAAGAATAATAAAGTTGTAATTCTGTCTCATCTAGGAAGACCAAAGGGAAAAAGAAATGATGAGCTTTCACTTAATCAAATAATAAGCTCATTAGAAAACGTATTGCAAAAAAAAATAATATTTCTTTCAAATTGTATAGGGGATGAGATTGAAAAAAAAATAAATTCTTTAAGCCAGGATTCAATTATTCTTCTGGAAAATTGCCGTTTTCATGAAGGCGAAGAGCAAAATGATAAATTTTTTGCATCCGAGCTATCAAAATTAGCAGACGTTTATATTAATGATGCTTTTGCATGCTCTCATAGAGCTCACGCCTCAATTGAAGCAATTACAAACTTCATACCATCTTATTGTGGAGAATTATTACATGAAGAAATATTAAACTTAAATGATGTAGTTAATAACCCTAAAACTCCTGCATTAACTATCATTGGTGGCTCAAAAATCTCTACAAAAATTACAGTTATTAAAAATCTCTTGCAAAAAATGGACTCAATTGTCATTGCTGGTGGGATGGCTAATAATTTTCTTAAATATTTAGGAAATGATGTAAAAAATTCATTGATTGAAAATGATGTAGATCACCTCGTAAAAGAAATTATTAATTTTGCAAATGAGCAAAAATGTAAGCTAATTTTACCTTTGGATGTCGTCACAGCTGAGAAAGTATCTGAAACTACAGAAATAAACGAATGTGCAGTTGATGCTGTAAAAGATAATCAAATGATTTTAGATATTGGAAAACAAACTATCGAGTTGATCAAGAATGAAATTTCGAATTGTGAAACAGTATTTTGGAATGGACCAGTGGGTGTCTTTGAAACTAAACCATTTCATAAAGGCACATTCGAGATCGCTAAATTCATTGCTGAAATTACTGATAAAAATAGTCTTCGATCTTTTGCTGGGGGTGGTGATACAATTTCCGCGCTGGATACGGCGGCTGTTAAAGATAAATTTTCTTATGTTTCTACTGGCGGAGGAGCTCTACTTGAGCTAATAGAAGGTAAGAAATTGCCGGGTTTAGTTGCCTTAGGAGCTTTATAAAAAGGAGAAGAAAATGATACCAAAGACTTTAGAAGAGATAGCAAATTACATTGTCAGTGACGGCAAAGGAATTCTGGCAGCCGATGAAAGTTCAGGAACTATTGAGAAACGATTCAAATCAATTAATGTTGAGTCTACCGAAGATAATAGAAGAAAGTATAGAGAAATGTTATTTAGATCTCCGGTCATGGCGGAGGCAATTGGCGGAGTGATACTTTTTGACGAAACTCTCAGACAAAAGTCCAGTGATGGAGACTATTTAAGAAATGTTATACTTGATCACGGCTCACTACCGGGAATTAAAGTTGATCAAGGAGTAAAAGAGTTTGAAGGTGGTAGTGATGAAAAAATTACTACAGGATTAGACGGACTTCATGAACGCTGTCAAGAGTACGAGAAGCTTGGAGCGAAATTTACAAAATGGAGGGCTGTTATAAATGTAAGTGATGAAATACCATCAAACAATTGTATAAGCGAAAATATGAATGCATTAGCTGAATATGCGCTCATTGCTCAACAAAACAATATGGTTCCGATTGTTGAGCCTGAGGTTATTATGGATGGGTCCCACTCTGTGGAAAGGTGTCATGAGGTTACCAATCAAACACTATTAGTATTGTTTGAAATGCTTGATAAAAAAAATGTCAATATTAAAGGAACTCTTCTTAAACCAAATATGGTTGTATCCGGAACAGAAAATAACTACCAAGCTCCCATTGAAGAAGTTGCAGAAAAAACACTTCAATGTCTCAAATCATCTGTTCCAAATGAATTACCTGGAATTGTTTTTTTATCTGGTGGTCAGTCAGACCTAGATGCAACAGCTCATCTCGATGCAATGAATAAAATAGGTGGCTTCAAATGGAAGCTGAGTTTTTCTTATGGAAGAGCTTTGCAACAAGCGGCTCTCAAAACTTGGGCTGGCGAAGATGACAATCTTGAAGCGGCACAAAAAGCTTTTAGCCATAGAGCTGTAATGAATATGAGGGCTGCACAAGGTCAATGGGATAAATCTCTCGAAGG
The DNA here is from genome assembly GCA_902622985.1 of uncultured Pelagibacteraceae bacterium. GTDB lineage: Bacteria > Pseudomonadota > Alphaproteobacteria > Pelagibacterales > AG-422-B15 > CACNXQ01. Next base: position 83,053 of record CACNSH010000001.1, read on the forward strand.
TTAAGAAAAAATGAAAATTAATGGAAATGCTGTTAAACCAGGAATGATAGTTGAACACAAGGGAGAATTGTGGGTTGTGAATAAATCACAGTCTGTAAAACCTGGTAAAGGTGGTGCATTTAATCAAGTTGAAATGAAAAATATTAAAACTAGTACGAAATTAAATGAACGTTTCAGAGCATCAGAAGAAGTAGAGAGGGTTAGAGTGGATGAAGAAAAGTATCAGTATCTGTACAAGCAAGATAAAAAACTTTTCTTTATGAACAGTACTTCATATGAACAAATTGAAATTGATGAGGAAATAGTTGGAGAAAAGCTAGTTTTAATGAGTGAAAATGATGAGGTCATCTTAGAAATGTATAATGAAAAGCCAATAGGAATTCAACTTCCTAAAACCTTATCTTTTATTGTCAATGAAACAGAAGCTGTTGTTAAAGGACAAACAGCCGCTTCATCGAACAAGCCTGCCATTCTTGAAAATGGTATTAGAGTAATGGTTCCACCTTTTATAGAACAGGGTGAAAAGATAGAAATTAATACTGAGGACCTATCATATTCAAAAAGAGTTGACTAATGAGCTACTCAGACCCTTATATCAATGCGATTTTTTTAGCTTGTAGAAAAACTAGTAAAAGCCTTATTCGGGATTTTGGAGAAGTTGAAAAACTTCAAGTGTCTCTTAAAGGTGTCTCTGATTTTGTATCATTAGCAGACACAAAAGCTGAAAAAATGTTGATTAAAGAACTAACTTATTCATATCCTAAAATAAATATAATTGCTGAAGAAACAGGTGTTATAAAAAATTCTGATGAAAATATTAGATGGATTATTGATCCCCTTGATGGCACAAGCAACTTTGTTTTTAGCATTCCACACTTTTCGATATCAATTGCGCTTGAAAAGAATGACGAGGTAATAGTTGGAGGTGTATATCAACCGCTTACTGATGAATTCTTTTGGGCAGTTAAAGGAAGGGGCGCCTACTGTAATAATCTGAGACTCAGAGTGTCATCAAAAGAAAACCTTGAAGACTGTATGATTGGTACAGGCATTCCTCATAAAGGTATGAAAGGTCATGAAGAATATGTTCCTGGGTTAAAGCAAGTTATGGAAAAAGTATGCGGCATTAGAAGATTTGGCGCAGCATCACTCGACTTAGCTTATGTGGCTTCAGGAAAATTTGATGGATATTGGGAAAAAAATTTAAAATTGGTTGATATTGCAGCTGGCTCATTAATTGTAAAAGAAGCCGGAGGAAAAGTAACTGATTTTGATGGAAAAGAAGACTATCTCAAAAGTGGAAGAATATTAGCATCTAATTTTAGAATACATGAAAAGCTTAAAAAAATAATTGAATTATAATTTAAGTCCAAATCTACTTAAAAATTTTTTTTCAAATGACCAAAAATATTGAAATTGTCCAAATGGCAGTGCAACAAGTAGCAGTAATATTTGATAGATTACAAAAAGCAATATTATTCTAAGCGGCCAAAAAATTATTGGATTTAAATTCTCTTCCTGAAGACCAATTAATTGAAATAATTCGACAGTGATATAAAGCGACAATGAGCCTGTAATCGCAAAAATAATCATGATTACGATAAATTGAGAAAAACTATGAATATTAAGCCGTCTCATCATTATTGAAATTATATTCATAAAATTTAACAATTAACTGTTGATCAATAATATTATATAGGATATCTACTCACAAAAAATAGAACATATATGAAAAAAGATAAACATCCTGATTACCATAAAATTACAGTCGTAATGACAGACGGTACAAAATTTGAGACTATGTCTACATGGGGAAAAGAAGGTGATACAATGTCTCTAGATATTGATCCCCTATCCCACCCGGCTTGGACTGGGGGGCAGCAAAAAATTCAGGATAAAGGCCAAGTTAGTCGTTTCAAAAAAAGGTTCAGTAACCTCAAGACATAATCCAAATTTCTAGTATTGAAAATTTATCATTAGTCACAACATATAAGGTGTTGATGGCATTCTGCGTCAGCAAACAAAGCTTAGCTCTTAAAGAGTAAGCAAATTTTTAATCGCTTAAGGAGGATTAAATTATGACTACATTTGACTTATCACCATTACTACGCTCTAGTGTTGGTTTCGATGCATTTGATAATATTTTTGACTCGGTTTTTAATTTAAATGAGTCCAGTGGAGCTTATCCACCATATAATATTGTTAAATCAGGCAATAATTACACTATAACAGTAGCTGTAGCTGGTTTTTCAAAATCAGATTTAGATATATCTGTACAGGAAAATGAGTTAGTTATTAAAGGATCAACTAATGACTCTAATAAGGAAATCGAATTTTTGCACAGAGGTATAGCAGGTAGAAATTTTGAAAGAAAATTTAGATTAGCTGATACCATAAAAGTTACTGATGCAAATTACGAAAATGGGTTACTTCACATTTTTCTTGAAAGAGAAATACCAGAACATCAAAAACCTAGAAAAATTGAAATTAATTCAAAAATTAACTAAATAGAATTAGGAGTCACTTTAAATGGTGGCTCCTAAGATTAAAATGAAAGCAATATTACACAAAGAATTTGGTGGACCAGAGGTTTTAGGAGTAACTAATGATGTTGAGATACCTCAAATAGAAAAACATGAAGTTTTGATTCAAGTTCACGCGGCAGGTATAAATCGACCAGACATTCTTCAACGATCTGGTGGTTATCCACCACCACCCGGTGCATCAGAAATTTTGGGCTTAGAAGTTTCAGGGGAAATTGTCGATGTTGGTGAAGATGTAAATAAAAATTTGCTCAACACAAAAGTCTGTGCACTTGTACCTGGCGGAGGTTACGCAGAATTTGTAAAATGTCATACATCAACAATTCTTCCTATACCTAAAGGCATTTCAATTATTGATGCTTGCACAATTCCCGAAACATTTTTTACAGTTTGGACAAATCTATTTGATCAAGCAAAGCTAAAACAAGGTGAGACATTGTTAATTCATGGTGGTGCTAGTGGTATAGGTTTGACTGCTATTTCTATTGCATTAGCCATGCAAATTAAATGCATAGCAACCGTAGGATCAGACGAAAAATATAAATATTTGAAGGATTTGGGATTAGAAAGAGTAATTAATTACAATCTTGAGGATTTTGAAAGCATAATTAAAAATGAATATAAAGGAGTTGATGTAATACTAGACATGGTAGGTGGGGATTATTTTCAAAAAAATATTAATGTCCTAAATAGACTTGGAAGGCTTCTGAATATCGCATACCTAAAGGGATCTAAAGTAGAAGTAAACTTACTGCCAATTATGTTGAAGCGATTAACAGTTTCTGGCTCAACGTTAAGAATAAGAAGTAATGATGAAAAGAAACTCATTGCCGATAATCTTAAGAAACATATTTGGCCATTAATTGAAAATGGCAATATTAAATTGCATATTGACCAAAAATTTGATTATGAGAATATTCAAAAAGCACATCAATACATGGAAAATAATAAGAATATTGGCAAATTGCTGATTAAATTTTAGGATATCCTTTGAAAAACTCTAAAATTAACTTATAAGAAGCACTCTATAATTATTATGAAAACAGCAAAATTACCATTAATGCCAAAAGCCACTGCAATATGGCTTGTTGATAATACCTCTTTGTCATTCAGGCAGATAGGTGATTTCTGTGGTATGCATGAATTAGAAATTAAAGGCATAGCTGATGGTGAAGTCGGTGTGGGAATTAAAGGGTTAAATCCTATAACCAGTGGTCAATTAACAAAAGATGAAATCGATAGATGTGTGGATAATGAAGATGAGTCACTGATGATTATTGAAAATGAAATCTCTGAAAAGACTGAGCAATCAAAAAAGAAAAAAAAATATACTCCTCTTTCAAAAAGACAGGATAGGCCAGACGCAGTTTATTGGTTGATAAGAAATCACCCCGAACTAAAGGACTCACAGGTTGCAAGACTGGTTGGCAGTACAAAAAATACAATTGATGCTATTAGAAAAAGAACTCATTGGAACATGGCAAATATCCGTCCACAAGATCCAATTGGACTTGGAATTTGTAGGCAAGTTGAATTAGATGAGGCTTTAGCTAAAGCTGAAAGATCAATGAAAAGAGCTCAAAAGAAAAAAGAAAAAGAAGAGAGATTGAGACTGCAAGAAGCAGATGAAAAAGTTTCAGACATAAATGAGTCAGAAACTTCTGCTATCGATGGATAATAAATAATAAAATGAAAAATCCTTCACTGGTAAGCATCATTATGGGCAGCCAATCTGATTGGCCCACAATGAAGCATGCTTCAAAAATTTTAAAATTATTTAATATAAAACACGAAGTAAAAATTATTTCTGCCCATAGAACACCTAAAAGAATGTTTGAATATGCTGAAAAAGCAGAACAAAGGGGAATAGAAATAATAATTGCAGGCGCTGGTGGAGCAGCTCATTTACCTGGGATGACAGCCTCTATTTCAAATATTCCTGTACTAGGTGTTCCAATTGAGTCAAAAAAACTAAAAGGCTTAGATAGTTTACTATCGATTGCTCAAATGCCAGCAGGCGTTCCAGTTGGAACACTTGCTGTTGGAGAAGCTGGAGCAAAAAATGCAGCATTGCTCGCAGTATCAATTTTAAGCAGCAATAACAATAAACTGAAAAAGAAATATGCTTCATGGAGATCAAAACAAACTAAGTCAGTAAAAAATATACCCAAATAATGAAAGCTGAAGTTTCCACTATAGGCATAATTGGTGGTGGTCAACTTGGTATGTTTTTAGCTCAAGCTTGTCAAAAAATTGGGCTTATTACACATATCTATTCTGATACAGATGATGCCCCTGCAAAAAAATATGCTAATAAAATTATTTATGGTTCTTTTAATGACCATAAGAAGTTAAATGAATTTAGGAAAAATGTTGATTTGTTAACCTATGAATTTGAAAATGTTGCTATAAAAACACTAAAACAAATCAATAAACAAATGAAAATATACCCACCGATTTCGGCTTTAGAAATAAGTCAAGATAGGAAAAAAGAAAAATTATTTTTTTCAAAGAATAATATTAAACATGCTGGACTTTTTTTTATTAATGAGAGAACAAATTTAAACAGGCTTAAAAATAAAATAAATTTTCCGGTTATATTAAAAACATGTAGATTTGGTTATGACGGAAAAGGTCAATACAAAGTAAAAAATTTTTCTGACTTAAAAAATAAATGGAAAAAGCTTGATTATCAATCGTGCGTAATTGAGAAGGTGATAAAGTTTGATAGAGAATTATCTGTCATTTGCTCAAGAAACATAAAAAAAAATATATATTTTTATCCACCATTTGAGAACATTCACAAAAACCATATTTTATTTGAAACAATATCTCCATCACAAATAGATGATAAGATAAATAAACAGCTAATAATAATATCAAAAAAGATTTTAAATAAGCTTAATTACATTGGCTTACTCACAATAGAATTCTTTTTAGATGATGAAAATAATATCTATGTGAACGAAATTGCACCGAGAGTTCACAATTCAGGCCATATAACACTTGATAATGCGAATATGAGTCAATTCGAATTGCATATAAAAGCAATCACAAAAGATAAAATTAAAACCCCAAAAATTATTAAAAAAGGTCTTATGAGAAATCTTATTGGCAATGAGATCAAAAGAACCAAACAAATAAGTAAATTAAAAAGGTATAAGGTTTACAAAAAAAAGAAGGTATACGACTATAGTAAAAAAACAATTAAACAAGGCCGTAAAATGGGTCATATTAATTTTATTAAGTAAATCAAATTTTTTTCTTTTATGTAGACAAGCGTGTATCCAAGTGCTAAAAACCTTCAAATTTTAACTTGCTCTTAAGGAGGGCAGAACAATAGTCGAAGTAAGTGTAAAAGATAACAATGTGGAGGGAGCTCTTCGCATTCTTAAAAAAAAGATGCAAAGAGAAGGCATTTTTAAAGAAATGAAGATGAGAACTTACTTTGAAAAACCTAGTCAAAAAAAACTAAGAGAGAAGGCTGAAAATATTCGTCGCTCACGTAAAATGGCTAGAAGAAAAATTTATAGCTGAGTAAATCTTTATAAAGCTTTAACAATACCCTCAACCATTTTTTTTGCATCCGAAAATAACATCATAGTATTATCACGATAGAATAATTCATTATCAATACCTGCATAACCGAGACCTCGTCCTCTTTTAACAAACAGAACTGTACTGGCTTTTTCTACATCAAGAATAGGCATTCCATAAATTGGTGATGCAGGATCTGTTTTTGCTATAGGATTCGTTACATCATTTGCTCCAATAACAAAAGCAACATCAGCTTGTGAGAATTCAGAATTAATATCCTCAAGTTCAAAAACCTCATCATAAGGAACATTTGCTTCAGCCAACAATACATTCATGTGTCCTGGCATTCTTCCCGCAACAGGGTGAATTGCAAATGTGACCTTTACACCATTTGATTTTAGTGCATCTGTCATTTCTTTAAGTGCATGCTGAGCTTGTGCTACCGCCATTCCATATCCAGGAACAATAATAACTGAACCTGCATTCTTCATAATAAATGCAGCATCATCAGCACTACCTTCTTTAACAGGTCTTTGCTCCACATCTCTAGAAACCGCAGCGTCCTCTGCCCCAAATCCACCTAGAATAACACTGATGAATGATCTGTTCATAGCAGCACACATTATGTATGATAAAATTGCTCCAGATGATCCAACTAAAGCACCAGTGATGATCAGTGCAGTGTTTCCAAGAGTAAAACCAATTCCAGCTGCAGCCCATCCAGAATAAGAGTTTAACATTGATACAACAACAGGCATATCAGCCCCACCAATAGGAATAATAATTAAAAATCCAATCAGAAATGAGAGTGCGATAATTGCTAAATAAACATTTTGATCCTGATTAAAACAAAAATAAACAATACCTGCGATTATAATCAAACCAATTAATAAATTTACAAGGTGTTGACCCTTAAATACAATTGGTGAGCCTGACATAATGCCTTGCAATTTACCAAATGCAATTACTGAGCCAGAAAAAGTAATAGCACCAATCACAGCACCAAGAGACATTTCTACTAAACTTAAAGTTTTAATTTTTCCAAAAGTCCCAATATTAAAAGCTTCGGGTGCATAAAACGCGGCTAATGCAACGAATACTGCTGCAAGTCCCACTAAACTGTGAAAAGCAGCAACGAGTTGCGGCATCGCAGTCATTGCAATTTTCCTAGCGATCACTGAACCAATTAATCCACCAATAACTATTGCAATTAGTACCAATCCTACAGTTTGAATATTAGACGTAAAAAAATTAACAGAGATTAATGTGGCGAGCACAGCAATTAGCATACCAAGCATGCCAAAAATATTACCTCTTCGAGAACTTTCTGGTGAAGATAGGCCTCTTAAAGCAATGATAAAGAATATTCCTGATATAACGTAAGCAACTGCTACAAGATTGTGCATTATTTTTTATCCTGATTCTTCGGTTTCTTTTTATACATTGCTAACATTCTTTGTGTTACTAAGAATCCACCAAATATATTTACTGCGGCTAGCAAAACAGCTACAAATCCAAAACTTTTGGATAAAATTCCCAGAAATGTCTGATCAGTGCTTGAGACAAGAGCAAATAACCCGCCAACAATTATTACTGACGAAATCGCATTAGTAACAGCCATTAAAGGAGTATGTAAGGCAGGTGTCACACTCCAAACTACATAATAACCCACAAAAATTGATAACACAAAAATGGTTAGTCTAAATATATTTGGATCAATTGCTTCCATTAGCTAAGCTCCTTATGAACGATTTCATTATTTTTTGTTACAAGTATTCCTTGAATAATCTCATCATCCCAATCAATACTTAGAGACTTGGACTCGCTGTCGATTAATAATGTTAAAAAATTAAGTATATTTTTTGAAAATAGCGCTGAAGCATCTTCAGAAATTGTTGATGTTATATCTTTTGAACCAACTACGTGCACACCTCCAACCTCCTTAGTCTCACCAGCTACAGAGCACTCGCAATTTCCACCGCTTTCGGCTGCAAGATCAATTATTATTGATCCGGGTTTCATTGATCTAACCTGTTCCTCTGAAATAAGTGTTGGGGCTTTCTTTCCAGGAATAAGTGCTGTACATATTGCAATATCTTGAGTTGCTAAGGTATCTGAAATTAGCTTTGCCTGCTTAGTTTTGAATTCATCACTCATTTCTTTTGCATAACCCCCAGATGTTTCTGCGTCCTGGATCTCATCGTCCTCAACCATAACAAATTTACCACCTAAACTCTCGACTTGTTCTTTTGCTGCCATTCTTACGTCAGTTGCGGAAACGATTGCTCCAAGTCTCTTTGCGGTAGCAATAGCCTGTAAACCAGCAACACCAGCACCAAATACCATTACTTTTGCTGGTGCGATTGTGCCAGCAGCCGTCATCATCATTGGCATTGCTTTGTTAAATAAATAGGTCGCGTCAATCACAGCCTTGTACCCAGCTAAGTTAGATTGGGAAGAGAGTATATCCATTGATTGGGCTCTTGTTATTCTTGGCATTAATTCCATTGCAAAAGATGTTACACCCTTATCCCTTAGTTTATTTAGAGTCTCCTTACTGTTATATGGATCCAGAGATCCAATAAATAGGGAGCCCTCTTTCATTGATGAAATTTCCTCATCGGTTGGCTTATTAACTTTTATAATTATGTCTGCATTTGAAATTTCGGAGGTATTATCAAAGATTTCAGCCCCATTTGCTTTATAACTTTCGTCAGAAAAGTTTGAATTTTGACCAGCGGTTGTTTGTAAGTTCACAGAAATGCCTAATTCAACCATTTTTTTTACACTTTCAGGTGAAGCCGATACACGTAATTCCGTTTCACTTTCCTTTAAAATGTAAGCACGCATAAGTAATATAGTTAGATTAAAAAAATAGCCATCAAGATCAAAACGACGACGACACCAACAGAACCCCATAAGATAAGCTTGCCGAAGAAACTATAAGTTCTTTTCTGTTCTGATATATCCATGATAAGCAGATAATATATTTCTAAATATCGAATTTAACAGTGTTTTTTTTAGTTAATATTGGATTAAAAGTGATTGATTTATATATAGTTTACAGTGCTTTAGAAGGTTTGGAATGATCCCAATCAATAATTAATGATCTTAAAGCTGAAACAAGCGCTAAAGGCTGATCTACCATAATATGATGATGAGCTTCTGGTATATTAATTATTGGTGATTTTTTATCCATTAGTTCATTCATATATTTTGCACTAAACCCAGGAAAGATAGATGATTTCTCGCCCCTGAAAACCGCAACTCTACATTTAAGACTTTTAAGTGTTTTTCTCAAAACAGCTTGCCTATCTGCAAAATTTTCGCTTGTAAAAATATTCATATAACTTGGGTCAAACTTCCAAGTCCATCCACCTCTCACTTTTTTAATAGATTTTTCAGCTATGAAATTCATTGCATATTCAAGGGCATCACTCTGAGAAGGAACTAATCTAAAACGTTCTATGATATCTGACATTTTTTTATAAACGTTATTAGCTCTAACTTTTAAATCAAATTTAGGAGGGTTGTCAGTCGGAGGCATTATAGCTGTATCTACTATAACTAAACCATACAATTTTTTTTCCATTAAAGAGGCGGCATACACACCGCACATACCGCCAAGACTATGCCCTATAAAAATAGGTTTTTTTAATTTTTCTTTTTTACATACACCTACAATTTCTGCTCCCCAGGATTCAACTGAATATTTTTTCTTCCATTCACTATCACCCATTCCGCCTAAATTCATAGCTATAACTCTATGTGTTTTTGCAAAGTAAGGAGCAATAAAACTCCACCATTCTGCATGCGCCATACCACCATGTATAAATATTAAGCCAGGTTTTGTTTTTTCACCCCAAGCATTATAGGCAATTTTTGTTCCTTTGATTTTCACAGATAGCGCTTCAGGTTTGTTAGCAATTGCTTTTTCAAACCACTTTGGAGCTTCTTGATTCATCTTGTCTTTAGATCCTATTAATTGAATTATCTACTACTTTTTTTAACAGCTTTGAGACTCTGTGTATATTAGTTGTAGAAGAAAGTAAATCGTTTCTGACCTCAATTAGAGTATGATGTAAATTATTTTTAAGACCGTGTTTATACATTGTATCACCGATCAAATTTCCCTCATAGGGTTCATTATCACCAACTTTCAATCCTCTACGCCTCATATCAGTAATTATGCAATTACTTAATCTTCTATCTTCATTAGATAATATGCCGAAATGAATATTTCTTTTTTTATTTTTAAAGATTGGATTAAACGAGTGAAGTGAAATTAATATAGTTATATGATCACTCTTTATAGTTCTTTTAATATTATTGTGATATCTATTATAAACTTCTGTGATTCTAATTTTTTTTTCATTTTCACTTAAATTAATATTTTTTGGAATTATTTTCCTATCAACAATTTCGGGAATCAACGTTGGATCTAATAAATCTCTATTTAAATCAACAATAAGTCGAGAGTATTCACCTATAATATATTTGGATTTAAGTAGTTTGGATAAATCAATGCATAATTCTTTTACGCCTAAATCATATGCAATATGAGTATTAAATAGATTTTTATTAAGACCTAAATTATCTAATGAACCTGGTATATAGTTTGAGGCATGGTCAGCAATAATAAGAATTCTTTTTTTTTTCTTTGCAGACAAATATATTTAGCCCTGTCGAGCCTTCATTCGAGGGTTTCTCTTATTAATAACGTATAAGCGACCTTTTCTTTTTATGAGTTTATTATTACGGTCTCTTGTCTTAAGGTTTTTAAGGGAGCTTCTTACTTTCATTGCTGTGTGTCCGGTTGTGGTGCGTTTGCCTCTTCAATTTTTTTAAGTCTAACTTTTTCTTTTCGAATGTTATTCTTTCTAGACCTTTTTTTGTTAAGCCGAGCTTCTCTTAATTTATCTGGTTTTTTCATTGTTAAAGCGATCTTTTATATATTTAAGTCAAAAAAACAACATATAATTAATTTTTCTGGTGGGCACGGTTGGGATCGAACCAACAACCCCCACGATGTCAACGTGATGCTCTACCACTGAGCTACGTGCCCAAAAATTTGTTATTTATCAATGATATATACTTTTTTATTTTCTATCTTGCAAATCTTTTGAGCCCCTCAGGAGTAAACTTAGTTTCATCGTGAGGTTCTTCCAATCTCCATTGAATTTTTGGGACATCTATAGATCTAACACTCGACAATTGATACCGTCTTGAAGCAAGGTCATATGTTGCTGAATGCACAGATAAGCACATAGGTTGATCGTAAAAGTTTATTATAGGAAATTCTCTATATGCCATAATTTGATTTTCTTTATCATATGTCTCCTCAACAAGCATGTTATGACTATCAATATCAAAATACATCCTTCGATGAGGCAATATATGTCTTTTATCTTTCTTGAGATCTGCTTGAACAACGTTCACGTTAACTAACTCATACCTCAAATAATCTTGATCTATATGATGTTTAGTTAGAATTTTATCAATTTCTGTTTCATGTAGTTTATATGCATTGTAGGGCATTAATCTCTGTTGTTTCCCAACTAATGTCCAATCATATCTATCTTTAGCTCCGTTAAAACCGTCAAACTGATCTGTTGTTGTAATACCCTGACTTGAACTGGGTTTATAGTCGTATGCAATATCTGGTGCTCTTCTAACACGTCGTGTTCCAGGGTTATAAACCCATGCTCTTCTTGGTGTTTTTAATGCATTAAGTGACTCTATAACAAGTAATGAGGCATCTGCTAATCTGGGCGGATGAGTAACTTTGGACATAAGCATTCCCTGAAGTCCTTTTTTGTTTATTACAAATGGATTCCAATAATTAATTGCTATCGCTTCACCTGCTCCATAGGTAATCGAATTGTCTGGATTAATTATATAAAAAGGCGACGAACCATATATATTCACTCCCCTGTATCTTAAAATATGATTCCATACGTGATGCAGTGCCTCTGATGGGTTAGGAAATGGTATACTACCTACAACTCCAATTATTCCCTCCCCTTCATCAGTAAGTTCAGCATTTTGAGTTGTAAGTTGAATAACTTCTTGTGGAACAGCGCAACTCCTGCGAGACTGGTAAACGTGCATTTTAAAAGTTTCTGGATATGTCTTAAACATCTCAATTTGACCTGGAGTTAATAATTGGTCAGCATATTCAAGATAGTTACTTTGATCGATGGAAAATAGTATTTGATCCCCGCTAAATGGATCTGGATATGAATTTTTATTTGGATCGTAAATATCTATTGGTTCATTTATTGGCTCTTTATCACCAATTTTAAGGTCATTTAAATCAAAATCTGCATAAGCGGAATTGATAAAGATTATAAAATAAAGAAAAATAAATAATTTATTCATGTTTGATTATGAAGTATTAAAATGAAATTAAATATTACTTATTAATTACATGTTTTAAAGATTAATATAATGGCAGCGTAAATGTCAATGTCATTATTGTGCTTAATTTTTATACCATAAATAAAATATGCCAAAGGATATAAAAAATTTTGTAGAGTTTTCATTAAATCTTGCTGATACTGCTCGACAAATATCTTTATTTTATTTTAAAAAAAAAGTTAAAGTAATTAATAAAGATAAAGTTAACTTTGATCCTGTAACTACTGCTGATATAAAAATTCAGAAAAAATTAAATCAAATTATTTTAGAAACTTTTCCTAATCATTCAATATTTGGTGAGGAGGAGAGTTTTGTAAGAGATGGGGAATATGAGTGGTGCATTGATCCAATTGATGGAACCAAATCATATATACAGGGTATTCCATTGTGGGGAACTCTAATTTCTTTATCAAGAGATAAGAAAATTATTTTAGGACTTGCTGATATTCCTGCTCTCGATGAAAGGTACCTGGGTTATTTAAATTTTTCATATAAAATTAAAAATAAAAAAAAGAAAAAGTTAAAGGTTAGAAATACTGATAAATTGTCTGAAGTAATCTTGAATACAACCTCACCATATGTTTTTGCAAATAGAAAAGATCAAAGATCTTTTGAGAAATTAAGCCTAAAAACCAAATCTACAAGACTTGGAGGAGATTGTTACAGCTATTGTTTATTAGCTGATGGACTTGTTGATATTGTTGTTGAGAGTGGACTCAAACCTTGGGATATCAGAGCTCTTGAACCTATAATAATTAATGCCGGGGGCATAATTAGAACTTGGGAAAATAAAGAAATATATAACGGTGGTAGAATTATAGCCTGTAGCAACAAAAAAATATTCAGTGAAAGTAGATCTATTTTGACTAAGGAAAAACCCAGTCAAAAGTAACTGGGTTTTTAATTTAAACTTTAGAAATTAAGCAAGTGCATCCATTACAGACTGTAATTTCATTGCGATTGACATATCTCCAGACACTTTTAATTTACCTTGCATGAAAGCAGATGTTCCATCAACTTCACCAGATCTCATTTGTTCAAATGTTTCGAGAGACATGGATAAAGTGCAATCAGCATCTTTGTCTTCATCTGAGACTGTATTTGGGTTTGATTTACCATCAAGGAAAATGCACCCAGCACCCTCAAAATCAAATTTAACTGTAGCCCCAAGTCCAGTATCTTTACCTTCGATACCTTTTTGAAACTCAGCTAATAAACCAGCTACATCAGCCATAATTTTTTTACTCCGTTTATTATTAAGAATGGCAAATAAAACAATTTACACTATATATGTCAATATTAAATTTGTTTTACAAATATGAAAAAACCAATATTTTGGGAAAAAGCAAAAAAAGATTTAACCAAAAAAGATAAAAAACTTGGTAAAATTATTTCCACCTATCCTAAAGACTTCCTTTTTTCAAAATCTGATCCATTTTATACGCTGGCCCGTTCAATTGTTGGACAGCAAATTTCAGTTCAGGCAGCGCAAGCAGTATGGAATAAGTATGAAAAAAAGATAAAAAAAATTAATCCTGAAAATACTATTAAAATGCATTTTATGACGCTTAAATCATGCGGTCTTTCTCGTCAAAAGATTTCTTACCTAAGGCACTTATCTCTATCTTTTATTAAAAATGAAATTAGTCCAAGTAAATGGCATAAATATTCAGATGAAGAAATCATTATTGAGTTAATGAAAATAAAAGGGATTGGCAGATGGACAGCTGAAATGTATTTAATTTTTAATCTATGCCGGCCCGATGTATTTCCAGCGGATGATTTAGGTTTGATAAAAGGTATTTGTAATTGTTACAACATAAAATATCCAATTACAAAAGATCGTGCTATAAAAATGTCAGAAAAATGGAAACCTTACAGGTCTGTCGCAACTTGGTATTTTTGGAGAAGTCTAGATCCCATCCCTGTAGAGTATTAAATTAAAATGAATAAAATTGAATTATCATATGCTTCAAAAGTTGAGCACAATTTTGCCCAGAGAGTAATAATTAAGACAATAGAAAAAATTACTGGAAAAAAAAAGTTGCAAAAAATATATAATGATTTCTCCAAAAATAATACTAACCCAAGATATTTTTGGCGTGGAATACTTGAAGCCATGGATATTGAAGTAATCGATAATTCAACAGAAGGTATTAAGATACCACCCAAAGGTCCATTACTTATGATCGCAAATCATCCTTTTGGAATAATAGATGGCTTAATAATGTGCTCACTTGCAGCAAATGTCAGGGATGACTTTAAAATAATCACCCATGAGACACTTCAGTTTATTCCTGAATTAGATAAGTACATATTGCCAATTGATTTTAATGAAAAAAGTAAAATCACAATTAAAAATAATATTGAAACTGCCAAAAAGGCTAAAGAACATCTATTAAATAATGGACTATTAATTATATTTCCATCAGGAAGTGTTTCTGTTGCTAAGAGTCTTAAAACTATTGCAACTGACGATGCATGGAAACAATTTCCTGCAAAAATAATAAAGCAAACTAAAACTGATGTTCTTCCAATATATTTTGACGGAAAAAATGGTCTCCTATTTCATTTATTTGCCTCTAAATTAAAAAATCAAACATTAAAATACTCTTCTTATATACATGAAACTAAAAAGTTAATTGGTAAAAATATTAATATATTCCCAGGAAAAATTATTAAATTTAGTCAGCTTAAAAATTTTGAAGATAGATTAAAATTGACTGAATATTTAAAGAAAAAGACGTATGAACTTAGAGATTTGTAAATGGAATATTTCTCAATTTATAGTTTTTATCGCTTCACTAAAATTAAAAATAAAAAAATAATTAAAAAAAAGTTAGATATCTATTTAAAAAACAAATTAATTAAAGGTACAATTTTACTGGCAGATGAAGGAATAAATGCATCAATTGCGGGAGACGAAAAATTATTAAATGAAATTTTAATATTCATAAAAAAAATATTAAATATAAGGAAAATAAATAATAAAATAAACTATGTTGATTTTTTACCGTTCAATAAAATTAAAGTAAGATTAAAAAAAGAAATTGTTTCTCTTGGTTTAGAAAACTTAAATATTTCAACGTCTAAAGCAAGTTATATATCTCCATCTGATTGGGACAAAATTATAATGAATGACGATTTTAAAGTAATAGACGTTCGAAATATCTATGAAATAAAAATTGGAAATTTTATAAATACCCTAAATCCTAATACTGAAAATTTTAGAGAATTTCCAAAGAAAATAAAAGAATTTGATTTTTCAAAAAATGACAAAATAGCTATGTACTGTACCGGAGGTATAAGATGTGAGAAAGCCGCGGCTTTTTTGTATTCATCGGGTTTCAAAAATATTTATCAATTAGAAGGTGGAATTTTAAATTATCTTGAATATAAAAAAAAATCAAATACACCTTCAACTTGGAAAGGGGATTGTTTCGTTTTTGATGACAGAGTTGCTGTTGATAAAAATCTTACGATTGGAAAATATTCTCAATGTTACGGTTGTAGACGCCCAATTACAGAAAAAGAAATATTATCTAAATATTATCTTAAAGGAGTTTTTTGCCCATTTTGTTACAAAAATAAATCTAAATCAAAAATTGCTAGATCTCAAGAAAGGCAAAATCAAATTGAGAAAGCTAAAAAAACAAAAACATTTAATCCTTTTATAAAAATAAAGAAAACTTATAGTCTATAAATTAGCCTCCTTTAATTTTTTAAGATGATTGAGACTATCTAAAATCATTTTATCAATATCTAAGGATGGTGACCAATTTAATTCTTTACCAGCCTTACTTATGTCTGCCCAATACTCTGATAAATCTCCTTCTCTTCTTGGCATGACTTTTTTGAAAATTCTTTTTTTATAGTGTTCTTCAAATTTACTAACAATTTGAAAAACAGAATATCCTTTACCGGATCCAAGGTTCCAAATATGAACTCCTTTTTTTTCTATAATATATTTAAGGGCTCCAATATGACCGTTCACAAGGTCATCCACGTGAATATAATCTCTTATACCTGACCCATCCTTTGTTTTATAATCATTACCATAGATAGGTAAATATGGTTTCTTACCAAGTAGATAAAGCATTATGGAAGGAATTAGATTTGTTGATCCATCTATTCTGTCACCAATAAGCCCTGATGAGTGACATCCAATAGGATTAAAATATCTCAATATACCTACCTTAAAATTCATATCTGATTGATAATATTTTAATAATAAATTTTCTATAAATACTTTAGATTGAGCATAAGGGCTTTCAGGAAATTTCAATTTAATATTTTCAGTCCAAGGTAAAGGGTGATCTTTTCCATAAACAGTAGCAGACGACGAAAATATTAAATTATAAACCTTATATTTTTGCATTGTTTGTAATAAATTAATTGTACTATTAATATTAGCTGAGAAATATTCTAATGGATTTTTATAACTTTCACTTAACGATTTTAATCCAGCAAAATGAAATACAGTTTCAAAATTATGTTTATTAAATACATCAGAGAGAAAAGATTTTTGTCTTAAATCTCCCTCATAAAATAAAATATTTTTTTTTGATATTAGATTTATTTTTTTTAGAACTGACTTATCGCTATTTACAAAATTATCGATTACAGCAACTTTCTTATTTTGATTTAGTAAACTGATTACACAGTGTGAACCGATATATCCACAACCGCCTGTTACAAGGATCATAATGAGTTATTTTTTATTAATTTATTTATGTATTTACCGTATTTTGGCCAATCATCTGATGATATAATAAAACCAATACAATTTTCAGATCCGCACTTACATACATGATCTTTATAGTCGTCTTTATCGAATTCATACCCATAATCATATTTTAATTCCTCCCCTTTTTTGATATTTTTTATTGCTGAAATCCAAATTTCATTATTGATTATGTCAACTTCGCAATTTGGGTTACAAGAATGGTTAATATACCTTGCTTTATTATATAAGGGCGACCCATCGATGTCGTATTTTTTATTTAGTTCAAAAATATAGACAGAACCAGTAACTTTGGAATTAAGATACTTTTTGATTCTTTTTTCTGATCTTCTATCTCCCTCTGACTTTAATATTTTTTCACCGATATATTGAATAATTTTTTGACCTTTTTTAATATTTTGTGTAGCAACTATTCCTTTACCATGAATTTTCGATTTTCTTACTTTCCACATTCTTTAAAAATAATTTAATTTTTATTATTATAAATTGAATGAAGATAAAATCCTAATGGAAAATAATAAACCAAATTTATCCAATTGTTAAAAAAACTCATCGTAGGTTGTAAAGGCCATAATGTTATAAAAAAACATATGAGAATACAAATTTGAAAATCACTTAATGTTTTTTTATTATAAAGATACACATTAATTCCATGGCCAAATAATTTGTAAGAAGTATATAAAAAAGCTAATAATAAAAAAAGAAATCCAACAATTCCTGTTTCAGATAAAATTTGTAGATATGAATTATGTGAATGAGTACTGCATGTTTTCGAATTAATATTGTATTTCTCTTTTTGACAAACTTCCCGGTACGTCTTTGGACCTGTTCCAAAAAGAATATTATCGTAAAAAATTTTCCATGAGGCAATAAAAATTGGAACATGTGTTGGCGAATATGTATCAGATGTTATAGCGAGTTGCCTTAACGTATGGTTAATATTTCTTTCTTTAATATCATTTGAGAAGTTTGTAATTAGAGCAATTGCAATAATTGAGAAAACTAAACAAATTATACGAAAGTACCTAAAGGAGGAAATTAATAATATAAAAAGAATTGTTAGTAATATTAGTAGTAGAAATGCTGTTCTTTCACCAGTTATGTACACCAGTAAATCTGAAGCAATAAACAAAAATAAAAATAAAAATAGTGACGTATATTTTTTATTGTTTGTCCTTGAAAATAAGATTAATAAACCGAAACATAAAGGTAACAATCTTACGATAAATCCTCCTAAATATAACTTTTCACTAAGTAATAGTGTTAATCTATTTTCATTGGGTGAAATAATTCCAAAAAAATTAAATCCCACTATATATTGCATCAATCCATTTAATATTGCAAAAAATACAGTAGCTATAAATATATAAGAAAATTTATTTATTAAATCGTCATCCTCATCTAAAAGAAACCAGATACATAATGAAAATAATAAAAACCTAAAATAAAATAAGCTTGCTTCTAATGATATTAATGTAAAATCAGAGATTAAAGATGAAAATAATAAATATAAAATAAATAAAACAAAAAAATATGTATATTTATTAAAAAAATATTTACTTAAGCTTTCTCGAACACAAATTACAAGAAATATTAATCCCATTACTGATATAGCGAGATCACCAAAAAATGGTCCAGTTAAAATTGCTAGCGGTAAGATATATAATAAGTATCTAAGAAAGCTAATAATTTTATCTCTATAATACAATTAAAACTATCTCTTTTATTTGACAGGCGCTTGATCTGAAAGAATAGGCTCTCTTGAAATTCTATTATTAATATTTTCACGAATAATTATATATGAAACAGATATAAAAATACCTAATGCAACTGCAATTAAATAAGTATAAAGAATTGAAATTTGAGAACTATTTACAATAATTCTGTCTAAATTATATTCAGTTAGAATAGACCTATTTCTATCATCATCTCTTAGTAATTTAATTTCATTTATAGCTAAATTTAAAGCCTGATCTTGATTTATGAAATCGTTATACAGCCCTCTATTTAAACGATATTCCACTGACCGAGCCAAAATGATAGCCATATCATCGTTATCAGTTATTCTCATATTACTTGTCTTTTCTAGACGATTTTTGCTCTGAATCATTTGCTCATTAAGTATTTTTGTTCCCTGATAAAATAATTCTTTATTTGTCATATTTGGTTTTTTCATGCCTGAAGATATTGATGGATCATTTTGTTCTTCTTCCAAGATTTTTAACAAGAATTCATTTTCATATAAATAATTTAAGACAGGTTCCTCATAACCCATACTTTTAGCAATGAGATAATTCTCTTCTAATAGCTCAATGTTCTTTTCAATTTGTAATTTCTGAAATTCGATATCCAAATTTATATTAAAAATCATTTTATTTTTAAGTGTAGCAATATCTCTTTTTATATCTGATTTTTTCTTTTCAAGATAATCAAGCAAAGTATTAAAAGTATTTAGCTCTGAGCTAGACACTAATTTAGAAAGAATGTTAATACTGTCTTCAGGATCAAATGAATTATGAAAAATATATTTTCCTATTTCATTTTCTTCATTTACTTTTAAATCTCGGTATTCAAGCGAAATAAACATATCTCTGGGTAAAATAGACTTCTTAATTTTTTCATTAAAAGTGTCATAAACGATTAAAAATTTACTATAATCAAGGTAATTATTTTTCTGTAATTTGAAAAGACTATCAGGAGAGTAATCGATTTGTTCCAGGGTCTGGATTGTTTGAGGAGAGAATATGAAATTTATATTATTATTTTCTCTAATTTCTAGTTCAGTAGAAAAAGATTTTGTCTTATATGAGTTTAAAATTAAATTACATATTATTGATATTAAAATAAATAATATTATTATTTTATAATTTCTAATTAATAATATTAAATATTTAGTTATATCAATATCGTCTCTTGAATAACTAAAATCAATTTGATTACTCATATAATTTAAATGACTATAATTTATATTTTTTAAATAATCTATATTAATAATACGTACATTAATCTAAGAATTATTTATGTATACTACTAAGTAATTTTGGCTTTAAGCATTTGAAGTAACTCTTTATCACTATTATTATCGATTAATATCGATATTTCTTTAAGCATTTTTTCCAATTCTGGAAAAGGAATAAATTTTTCTTTTTCTATCATTATTGGTTTATCATCTGTTAATACATTTTCTTTACCATCAATACTTTCAAAAAATAACTCCTCGTGAATTTTTTCACCTTTTCTCAATCCAATATACTTTATTTCTATATCTCCATCTGGAAATTCATTTGATTTTTCTTTTAATCCAGAAAAAGAAATCATTTTTTTTGCAATATCGAGAATTTTTACAGGCTTACCCATTTTAAGAACGAAAACTTCACCACCCTTACTTATATACATTGAATATAAAACTAGAGATACTGCTTCAGGAATTGTCATAAAATATCGGGTTACATCTGGATGTGTGATTGTTATGGGTCCGCCCTGATTAATTTGATTTCTAAAAAGTGGTATAATAGAACCAGAAGAATTTATTACATTTCCAAACCTGACCATTGAAAGTGTGGGGGCTTTTTCTCTTAAATTATCTGAGTAAGCTTGGACCAAAAGTTCTGAAAGTCTTTTTGTTAATCCCATAGCGCTTGTGGCTCTGACTGCCTTGTCAGTTGATATTAGTAAAAATTTTCTGATTTTATATTTAATACCTGCTTCTATGACATTTTTTGTTCCATAAACATTATTTATCACAGCCTCAATGATATTTTCTTCCACTATTGGTAAGTGTTTATAGGCTGCAGCGTGAAAAACAAGATTGGGCAGGTGCTCTTTAAAAACAATTTCAAGTCTGTTTAAGTTAACAATGTCTACTAACTTTGAAACAACTTCAGTATTTTGATCATTACTTTTTTGAATTGAATTTATTTTATTTGTAATGCTGTAAAGATTAAACTCACTATTATCAACTAATATCAGTTTTTTAGGATGATGAACCAATACTTGCTTACAAATTTCTGAACCAATTGAACCACCCGCGCCTGTTACAAGAATAACAGAGTCTTGAATCTCATTTTTTGTTTCGTTTGAATCAATTTTTGAATCTCTTTCAAGTAATTCATCTAATCCTACATCCAGAAAATCTTCATACAAAACTTTATTATTTATTAAAGTTTCTAATCCCGGGAGAATTTTAATTTTTACTCGTAAATCTGAAAAATAATTTATTATTTTTCTCTTCGCATAAATATTGATACTAGGAATGCATAATAATATTAAGTTTATATCATTTTTAATTATAAGTTTCTTAGCTTTTTGAATGGGAATGATATCTATATTATCAATTTTAAGTCCTTGTTTTTTTTTATCATCATCAATAAAGTATAAAATCTTATAATTGCTATTTTGTGATATTGAGTTATAAAATTGTAAACCCGCGCTCCCAGCTCCATAAATGATTATTGACTTTTGATTATTTGATCCTGCAAAGGAAAAAATGTTTCTTATCGAAAGTCTTACAAAAATAATCATTGAAAAAAAAATTAATGGTTGAAGAATTGATATTGATCTTGGTACACCATAAGGTGCAAGGTAAATGAGAATTATTGATGTAATAAGTATGATCGAGAAACTTGCTAAAGCGATCTGAATTAAACTGTTTAAATTTAAATATTTAGTAATTGAATTATATACTTTAAAGAAATAAAAAAAAATAGAAGTGACGCACAAGAATATCATGAAAACAGTAATTTGCTCATTACTGGGCGATGACAAAAAAGATGAAATTTGATGAGTGTGATCTAGAAGAAAGAAAAAAGCTAGCCATGTGCTTGAAAGATTAATTAATATATCAATACTAATTAATAGAGATATCTTATTTATTCTAGATATCTCATCAATTTTTTTTAGTATACTTATTTTCTTTATCATTAGTGGCTGATATCGTCTGATTTGAATATTTTAAATATAGTAAAAAGTAGAATATAGGTATTTAATTTAAAACTTTTATTTTTTAAATAATATTTTTCTTCTTCTACTTTTTGTTCTACTGATAAGCTATCTCTTCCATTCACTTGTGCTAGTCCAGTAATTCCAGGCTTCTGCATATGGATACTATGTAATGTCCTTAATTTAATTAAATCATTCTGATTAAATAATGCAGGCCTTGGACCTATAAAATTCATTTTACCATTTAAAATACAAAAAAGCTGAGGTAATTCATCTAAAGATGTTTTTCGAAGAAAGTAACCAAATTTAGTTGTGTAATTTTCATTGTTTTTTAAAAGATGTGTTGCTTTTTGAGGTGTATTATTTTTCATTGTTCGAAACTTAGGCATTAAAAAAATTTGATTTTTTCTACCTACTCTTTTTGACCAATGAACAACTGGCAAACCTGAAGATAAAATTACGATCATTGAAACTAAAAGTAACATTGGGGATAGTAATATTATTAGAAATAATGAAAAAATTTTATTCATAGTAATTAATAGTTTCAAAGTTTTTCTATGGCATTCATATACACATCTAAAGTTTTTTTTGCACAATTTTCCCATGTAAATTTTTTTGCTTGAATAATTCCCTTATCTACAAGAGTTTTTCTAAAATTTTTGTCTGAACCAAGTTTAACAATATTTGAAGAAAGTTCGCTTTTACTATTCATGTTATTCATTAGTATGCATGCATCACCTGCCACTTCTGGTATTGAACTGCCGTTAAAAGCTATCACAGGGCACCCAGATGACATTGCCTCCAGTACAGGAAGGCCAAATCCCTCGTACAATGAGGTATATACTAGCACATGTGCATGATTGTATAGATAAGAAAGCAATTGATCGCTACCTGAAATGAAAAATATTTTTTTCTTTAAGTTCTTTCTTTTTATAAGTTCGTTTTCATACTTTGATAATTTTTCTCCTCCAAATAATACTAAGTTATAGTTATTATTTATTATTTCAGAATTCATATATGTATCAAATAAGTAAGAAAAGTTTTTATATCCATATCTTTGGCCTACATATAAAATATAATTTCCATAATTATTTTCATATTCAGTTTGATTGTCTATTTTTTTAAAAATATTAGAGTCAACTCCTAAGTGAATAACACTTATTTTATTTTCATGAATATTAAATTGATTTATCAAATCTTTTTTTGTTGAATGTGATATACATATGATTTTGTCTGCGATTGTGCAAGCCTTTAGCTTCTTGGAAGAAACGTGTTTTGAGTCTTTAAAAAAATTCGGATAAATTTCATGCGTCATATCATAAACTGTAATAACATTTTTTGATGATTTAGTTGAACTTGATCCTGAAATTACTGAATAGTAGGTCTTATGTAATATATCGTAATGAGATGACTTAATAAATAAATGATCAATAATCATATTGATATATTTAAGTAATCTTATGATTATTCTCGACTTAGTATTTATCTTAAATCCAAGCACATAATCTTTTGTGCGGATCAATTCATTAATATATAATAATGATATAATGTCTGCATTAACTTCTAATTTATTTAGTTCCATTGCAAGATAATAAAAATACTTAGAGATTCCTCCATATTTTTGGGCGGTGAAAATCTGATAATCATATTTAATTCTCATATTTTTTTAGACCTTTAATTTTGATTATCTTTATAAGCAATAATGCATGCTAACAAAACTAATGGCGATGCATTTGGAGAATAAATACTTGTAATTAGGAAGACTGTAAAAAATAATTTCAGATTTCCCGGACCAGAAAATTTTAAAAAATAATAAATATATATAAGTCCAAATACACCAAATGTTCTCATAAAAGTTATTGGCGCAGACACAGCGAGCTTACCGCCAAGCGGTTCAAATAAATCTGGTTCAAACAAATATCCGAGAGGGTACACTAAAAAACTTTTTAGTGAAAACAATATCCCTTCAATTCTTCCTCCATCCAGTAAAAATAAAATTTGAAATGTATCGGTATTTTTATCAATTAGTGTTTCTAGCAAATAATCTATCTTGTATTGGTTAAAATCAGGTAGAGGGAAAATTTGGTAAAATATAAATATAAGATAAGCTGTTATAGTGAATAATAAAATTCTAATGGGAAAATTAATAAATAAAAAACCAAAAATCATAAAATATCCACTTGTAGATCTGATTAAAACTAGCTCCATTATTAACAACACAGTAAATGGTATAAATAATTTATTTTTAATCTTTGGGCCGTATGCAATTAAGTAAGAAATTAATGCATAAAAACTTGCCCTTGATGCCTCAGAATAAAATAAAGAAGCACCTCTATATGCCTGACCCTGAGTCAGACTTCCTTTACTAAATAAAAATGAAAATTGATCATTAAATTGAGCTAAAACATTCGTATTTTGAATAATGGACAAAAAAAACAATAGCCAGAAAAAAATTTTAGCAAATTGTCTTATTTCAGAATAGATCTCCCTACTTGAAATGATCCATAAACCTGCGAGAAATGTTAAAAAAACTAATGTATATTTAAATAATAATAAATTAATTCCATATTGAAATATTCCCTGAATAAAAAAAATAAGGGGAAATAATAAACCTATAATTATAAGGTTCGTTTTATAATTTGGCTTTATATACAGCAATCCATAGGGTAATGCCTCGGTTCTAATTTGAACTGTTCTTATTTGATCACTCACTATGGATGCTAAAAAAGTTGGCGTAAATAATAAGAAATACTTAAAAAATATTTTCATAAAATTAAATATTGTTTTTTGAGAGAATTTGACTTCTTACAGTAAGCAATTCCTCTAATTTAAATTCTCTATATTTTTTTGAAACATTAAAGTTTAAATCGTCAATTTTTTCTAGTCTTTCTTCGTATTGAGTAAAGTTACAGTCTTTTAAAATCTTAATTAATTCATTGTGACGAATTCTATTTTGAAAATGATTTGGTGGATTAAAAAAAAACCAATGAAAAGAATTATATTTTAAGAAATTTACTGGTGACAGATGTTTAAAAGTGTGAGAGTAGTGATCGGAATAATCAACACATGATATGAGAAGTCCATCTTTTTTTATTAAAGTTTTTAAATTTTTAAATATTTTATATAAATTTTTTTTTGGAATGTGCTCAATGGTATCTTTAGAGATGCAAACGTCAAATTTTTCTTTGGTTAAAAAAGAAGAAATGTCTAATGGAGCAAGGTAATCGATTTTTAATAAGTTGAGTAGTTCCTTCATATTATTAAAATTATTCATGGGCTTCTTGTTTAAAAGCTTACAAATTTGATAATATGCTTGTAGCGTTAGTTTTTCGTTTAACATTGGATTGAGGTCAACAACTGACTGTCTTAACTTTTTGTGCGATAGAGCTAAATAAATATTTTGCGCAAGATTCCTTCCTGCTCCAAATTCTAACAATTTAATATGATTATCAGAGTTCAATTTGTTAATTTTCTCCAAGATAAAAAGCCAGTCTGAATCAAGTGTTAAAATTTTTTTCGATGAACGATTTGTGATATTGTGCTGTAAAAAAAATAAAATTTTTCTAGGAAGAAAAGATAAAATCCAAAAAGCAATAACCTTCAATTTCCAATTCTCTTCAATCAACTGTGAAAAAATTTTTATTATTCTAAACATTTCTTCCAGTATAATACCTAAATCTTAAAAAAATCCATCTACAAGAGATCAAGAAAATATGTCCAAAAGAAATCACTAAAGAATTAATTTTACCCCACTTAAATTTGTCTATTAAAATTTTACGCAATTGAAAAATTGATAACATTTTTTTTTGATAATGCTCGGAAACATTTTGTACGTTATAAACATAGTTTACTTCATTAATAAAAATTATTTCAGGCTTTAAATTTAAAATATCTTTCCAATATACCCAGTCTTCTTTCTTACCTTCATAAAAACTCACTTTTTTTGCAAGTTTAGTTGAAAGAATTATGCTACCTAGCATGAATGGATTTACAATATTTTGCATTGTAATTGGAAAAAGGGGAACTCTAATTAAATTTATGTTTTTTGAAAAATTTATATAAGTTTGGCCGACTATCATAAAGTTTTCAGTTTTGATTTCTGATTGAATTTTTGAGACAAGATTTACCGCATTTTCTAAAAAGCTGTCTCCTGCGTCAATGAATATTACAAAACTATTGGGATTGTCAGTGATGAAGGATAGTCCGGTATTTCTGGCAATTGATCTTGAAGCAATTGGATTTATGTTGCAAATTTCATATTGATAATTTTTTGTTTTTTCAAAATTAATTTTAGGATTACAGTCATTATTAAAAATTAATATATGATTAAAGTTTAAACTATTGACTAAACCTGCTACATTGCGAACACTACTCAACGTATCGTAAAGTCCATCAGCTGAACCTACTGGGGTTATTATATTAATAGTATTTTTAAGATCACCTTTTACCATAGAGGTGAGTTTAGGACATTTTCTTTGTTAAAATTAGCCTTAGTGGTATTTGCTAGCAATCGAATATCATCAATCAAATTATTATTTAATGTAATTGGTTGAAAACCTAAACTTTTTAATCCATCATTTGAGACCTCAAGATCATTTTTTTCCAATTCTTTTCTCGGATTTTTCAAATAATTAATTTTCGAACCGTATTGATCAGAGATAATTTTTGCAATTTCATCTACAGACAAAATTTCTGAAACTTGATTAAAAATTCTTACTTTAGTTTTATCAAATTTATCATTTTCTATAGCGAGCTTTATGCACTCTGCGGTATCACTTATATGAATAAAAGCTCTTTTTTGACCACCAATACCGTAAACTGTAAGTGGATGGTTATTCACGGCTTGAGTAATAAATCGGTTTAAAACAGTTCCATAAATGCCATCATAATCGAATCTATTTATTAAAAAATTTGATTTTTTTGTCTCCGGCGTTTCAATTCCCCAAACAATCCCTTGATGAAGATCTGTTATTTTTA
This sequence comes from uncultured Pelagibacteraceae bacterium, assembly GCA_902622985.1. Classification (GTDB taxonomy): domain Bacteria; phylum Pseudomonadota; class Alphaproteobacteria; order Pelagibacterales; family AG-422-B15; genus CACNXQ01. Next base: position 110,212 of record CACNSH010000001.1, read on the forward strand.
ATCCCCAATTTTTGTTATAATATTGAAATATTAATTGGTCTAAACTTTTTGTTAAATGATAAATACTTCCTGGGTTTGTAGGATATAGAATATCAATATTTTTATTTGTATCAGGGATATTTATATTCAAATACCCTTCTGGTATCTTTCCTAGTTCCTTTGAGTACCCATAAACACCCATAGTTCCTAAGTGAATTAGATGTATATCTTTATTAGTTTCAACTATTGCTGAACATACATTATGAGTGCCAGTTATATTGTTCTCAATTGTATACCTTCTTTGCTTATCGCCCATCATAGAATATGGAGCAGATCTTTGTTCAGCAAACTGTATTATACTTTGTGGTTGAAAATCAGAAATTATATTTTTAAGTTTTTTCGATTCTTTTGATATATCAATATTCTTATATTTTATATTTCCGATTAGTTTGTTAGCTACATCGATTCTTTTTTCTAATGAGCTTATTTCAGTTAAGCTTGATGATGATAATTCTTTATCAATATTCCTTCTTGACAGATTATCAATTATTAATATTTCGTATCCAGATGCTGCAAGCCTTAAACTAGTAGGCCATCCACAGAAACCATCCCCTCCAAGTACTATTATTTTCATTCCTTAATTATTTTATAATTTCTTAATTTTGCCATTGTAATAAAGTAAAGTTTCTTTGAAACAAAAAAACTATAAATATATTTTAAACATTCAATTATAAATCTTATAAATTTTTCATATCTTAGTTTTATGTAAATTATATACAAGGTTGGATATGTTGATTGCCCACCTAATTTAAATTTAGCAAGGATATCCTGAGAATAGTAAATATCATATTTATTTATATTATTATTCATCCAATCATTATCTGCGGAGACTTTAAGCAATTCATTAAAAAAAATTCTTTTTTCGTTAGGAGCAAAAAAACCTTGATGTGGTGGTAAGTTTTTTTCAAGACCAAGACCAAAGAAACCTTTTTTTGGAACATTTTCTCTAATAATTGATATATTTTTATACACTTGTAATGTTTTAAAGCTATAACATTTCTTATCTCTTATATTTGAGTCTGCAAGTTCTAAACTCTCAGGACCACTAAATACGTCTCCAGCGTTCATAAACAAAATAAATGAGCCATTTGATTTTCTTATCCCGACATTCATTGCATTGAACAACGAGTTATCTATGTCCCAATAAAACTTTCTAAACTCTTTTGAGTATTGGTTTAATATCAGACTTTTATCTTTATCTGAAAATGAAGATAATACTAAAATATTTTCATACGGCTTTAAAGATTGCATGTCTATAGAGTCTAATGTCTCAAATAGCTCATCTAAATTATTATGAGCAATAGTTATTATTGACAAATTATTTTTCATATTAAATGCCTAAATTTTTTTTTAGAATAATGTGTTTAAAGTTATAATCAGATTTTTTAATGGATTTATGTACATGAAAAGATGGATTATTAAAGTTAAAAACGCATTGATAATTTTGTTCATTCATAAATTTAATAAATTTATCATACGAGATAAATTGATTTGGAAAAATAGATGGCTTCATATTTACTTGCAATACATAATAGTCTTCGTATGAATAATTAAAAACAGTATCGGCAATAATGATGTATTCAGGTTCAAATGATAAGATCATTTTTTTAATAAGATTTTTATAATTTGGCAAATATTGTAATGATGAACCAAAATAAACAATATCTATGTTTTCTTGCTTTATTTGATCTAATTCATGAAAATAAATAACATTGTTTTCTTTATTTTTTGGAACAACATCTTTAATTTTTTCAACAAATTCTTTTCTTTCATATATCCAAGATTTAATGACTTTGTTTGTTAAACCATTAATAAATTCATATATAGGTGGATTTCCACCGCCAACATCTAAAATTTTAATTTCTTTATTGCTTAAAATACTAATAATGAGTGGGAGAATAATATTTCTGTCAATACTATTAAATTTTATTTTTTCTTTATAGTTAATAGTATTTTTATCATCATATGTATCATTTAAATATTTTGATATATTTGAATTATTTTTTTTTAAGTCATCAAGATTCTTATATTGATCTACAAAGGTAATATCTTGTTTATTAATTGAATTACTTATCTCAAACAATTTCAATTTTGAAAAAATAATAACTAAAAATTTTTTAATACAATTTTTCATTACTTTTCTAGTAAATTTACATAATCCTTAATATATTTACATGCGATTTCTTTCCATGAGTAGTTTTGTTTTGCTTTCATGGCAGCATTATTTGAAAATTTTAATCTTAAATCTTTATTTAAAAGAATAGAAATTTTTTCTGAGAGGTCATCAACTGAATCTTTCCTGAATAAAAAACCACAATCCATTACTCTTTCTGGTGTTCCAATCTCATCGTTTAGTATTAATGGTAAGCCACAAGCAAGTGCATCAAGCTGACTTGTACTTTCTTGTGATGGCCATATGCCTATATCTGAGATTCTATAATATTTGGGTAAGTTTTTATATTCCTGAAACTTTATTACTTTGGTAAATTGATTTTCAAGTTTCTTTTTATATTTTTTAGTTCCATCACCTATAAATAAACCTCTAACATTTCTAAAACCATCATAATTTAATTTAGATATTGCCTCTGAAAGAAGGTGAGGTTTTTTCGACTCATCCAATCTGCCAGTGTAAATACAAATTATATCGTGTAGTTTAAAACCAAGCTTCTTCTTTAAATCGTTATTTCGTTGTAAGTCGTTATTAAATAAGTCTACATTTGTACCAAGCTTCATTATTTTGGTTTGTTTGCTTTTATACCCTAAATAATTAATAGCTATAAACTCGGAGTCTTGACTTATAGGATAACACCTTTTAACTTTTGTTGAAATTATCTTTGAAATATAAAAATAAAACAACTTCTGCTTTAGCTTTCTGATAAAAAATTTAATTCTATTTTTAATATTTTTATTTTTATATATTTGATTAAATTTTTTTGCTGCATTATATACTGATAAATGAATATGACATTCAACTGTAATGATATAGTCCAGAAAAAAACTATAGATATATACTTGAAAAAGTAGAAAACTATTTGCTTCTCCAACTTGAATTATTTCGGGTTTTAACTTTTTTAATAGAGGAAATAATCCAAAAAAAAACAAGCCGAATGGAGATTTAATACTATTCAATCTATACAAATGGTACCCATTTACTTTTTTATAATCGTAGTTTTTATCACTTTCTGAGTGAAAGTTCCTATAAACATCGCCGTAATTTCTTTGATTGTAATTAGCTTTAAATTTGGATGAAATAACACTTACTTCGTGAGATAATGATGATAAGCTGTAAGATAAACATACATCTGAATATCCCATATTCTCACTGTGATGGTCAACAAGTTGAACGATTTTCATTTTTAATTAAGTTTTTTTAATCATTAATGTATAATCCATTATTTGAACTATAACAATTTAATATGAATATCTTAGTTTTTGCTTCAAAACTTGTTGGCTGTAAATGTGTTGAGTTTCTTCTTAAAGAACACATGAATGACAATTATACATTTGTCATTACTGAAAAAAATGATGAAAAATTAAAAGCACTACTAGTTAATAGTGGTCAAAATTTCTACGAAATTGATAACTTTAATGATCATTTAAATAACGATGAGTCTTTTGATTGGATCTTGAACTTATGGGGGGGGCTTATTTTAGAAAGTAGATTATTGAGTAAAGCTAAAAATAATTTAAATATTCATCCCTCTATGCTGCCTCATGCCAGAGGAAAAGATCCAATTGTGTGGACTATTCAAAATAATTTTCCAGCTGGAACTACACTTCATGAAATGACTAGTAAAATTGATGCTGGCGATATCTTTTATCAACAAGAGCTTGCATATTGTATGCCTATCAAAGGCTTGGAGCTTTATGATCAAATTTTAAAACATAGCGTTAATGTTTTCAAAAATAATTGGTCAAACATAAAAAACAATCCAAAGAAATTTAAAATTGATTATGAAAAACATCAACTATTTCTTAGAAAACATTTAATTAATAATCAAACAAAAGATTTCTCTGATGAAACAATAAATAAAACGCTATTATGGCTTCTGTCGCATGATTTCACAAAAAAAGAGGATCAAAAAAAAGGTAAGTACGGTGCTCAGGTTATTATTAACAATAAAGTATATATTGCTACATTGAGTCTTGAAGAGAAAAATTAAAGTAAACTATTAATTATTTGTGAAATTTTTTTTACTTCTCTAGATTTCAACTCTGGATACATTGGTAAAGTAATTACCTGATTGCAAATAGAATTAGTAATACTTAAATTTGAATTTTTAAATTTACAAAATTTTTGGTAACCGTTATGTTTATGTGCTGGAAGAGCATAGTGAATGCCGCAATATATGCCCTCTTTTTTCAACTTATTTAGATATAAATCTCTTTTTTTAGTTTTTAAAACAAATAAGTGATATACGTGTTTACACCCTTCTCTCGACTTTATAAATTGAAATTCAGGATTATTAATTGACGAACGGTATAGCTTAGCAAGATTTATTCTCTTTTTATTTTCAAGTTCCAAATATTTTAATTTGACATTTAAAATTGATGCTTGCAATTCATCGAGTCTTGAGCTTTGTCCATGCTCCAAAGTTGATCTATTTTTATCCCATCCGAACTGTCGTGAACGTGATATTTTATTTGCGATTTGTTTATTATTTGTAGTTACCATCCCACCATCTCCAATAGCTCCAAGATTTTTTGTAGGATAAAAACTAAATGCGCCAACATGCCCTATAGAACCAACTTTTTTTCCAAAATATTCTGCTCCAACTGCTTGGGCACAATCTTCAATAACGTATAGTTTATTTTCTCTCGCAATTTTCATTATCTTGTTCATGTCACAGACTTGCCCATAAATATGAACTGGAATTATTGCCCTCGTTTTTTTTGTAATTGCCCTACTTATTTTATGAGGGTCAATTGTTAAAAAGTCTTTTTCCAAATCTACTATAACAGGTTTAGCTCCGCTTGAGATAATAGCTGACAAAGTAGCTAAAGCTGTATGGGAAACGGTTATAACTTCATCTCCAGAACCTATATTCAAAGCTTTTAAACTTAATAAGATTGCGTCTGTACCACTATTAACTCCAACCGAATACTTAACGTTACAAAATTTTGAAAACGAATGTTCGAAATCTTTTACTTGATCGCCTAATACATAATTACCAGATTTCAGTGTCTTAGAGATAGAGTCGTTTATTTCTTTCTTATGGGCTTGAAATTGTGCAAAAGGGTATGAGGCGAAAAACATTAAAAAATTTCAACTTTAGGGACAAATCTAATCCATTTGCCGCCATTCTTTTCAAAATCTTTTTCTTTTTCAAATATTTCATTTGAATGATTCCAAGCAAATAGCAGGGCATAGTCTGGTGGATTTTTTTTAAATTCCTCATATGACCTTACGGGGATATGGGCACCAGGTGAATATTTATTTTGCTTTAGTGGTGTTGTATCTGAGATAAATTCAATTAAATCATTTCCAATCCCAGAATAATTTAAAATTGTGGTACTTTTTGAGGTGGCACCATATCCAACAACTCTTTTTTTCTCTGATTTAATTTTTTCTAAGAGAGATACCAAATCTTTTTTTGATTGTTCACAATTATTTTTAAAACGAATATACGTTGTAGGATCCTTAAATCCATTTTTTTCTTCATTTTCTAGTATCTGGTGTACATTCTTTGAAATTTTATGACTACCTTTATGAGTTATGAAATATCTCATGGAACCACCATGAGTCGGCTGGGGAATCACGTCAATCAACTCCAGATCATGCCTCTCACACAATGATGATACTGATGAGGCTGAAAATATATATATATGCTCATCATAAATTTGATCATATGACACTTTTTCTAACATATCTCCAAGATAAGGGTCTTCAAAAGCTAGGATACCATCCTCTGTAAGTAGTTTTGCAATACCAGCAAAAACACTATTAAGGTCAGGAATATGGCACATCACATTAGCTGCAAAAATTATATTAGCTTTTCCATGTTTCTCTAGGATATGATCAGCTAAATTTTCATTAAAAAATTCTGATATTGTATTTATGCCCTCTTTTTTTGCAACATCAGCAACATTTTTAGATGGCTCGATACCTAGATGAGGTATTCCAGAATTCTTAAAATGTTTAAGCATAATTCCATCATTACTTCCTAGTTCTATAACAAATGAATCTTCTTTTGTTCTCAAAAAATTTGAAATTAACTGATCAGCAAAATTTTTAAAATGAACTTGCATATGCTTAGATAAACTTGAAAAAAATGGATAATTTTCATTAAACATCATTGGTGCATCAGGTTGATCAATCAATTGAAAAGCAAAACAGTTCTCGCAAAACGAGGGTTTCATTTCAAAAAAATATTCATTTTTAAAATCTATTTCATTTAAAAAACCATTTGCAATAGGCATTTTACCAAAGCTCATAAATGGAGAAATTTCGTTACCACACACTCTACAAGTATTGCTGCTGTTCATATTATCTCAATCATTAAATAATTTTAATATCTTTTATGTGTCGTTTAATATTGACCTTAAATAAGTTGCATAGTCAACTTCTTTATAATCAGAAATTAATTTTTCTAATTCTTCACTAGAAATAAGGCCCATCCTCCATGCAACTTCTTCTGGGCAACCAATTTTTAGGCCTTGCAATTCTTCTACTGTTTGAACGAACTGTGAGGCTTTTAAAAGATTCTCATTGGTACCAGCATCAAGCCATGCGTATCCACGACTAAATTTATAAACTTCAAGATTTTTATTTTCTAAATATATTTGATTAACTTCTGAAATTTCTAATTCACCTCTGCCAGATGGTTTTATTTCTTCAGCAATCTTCACTATATCTTGATCGTAAAAATATAAACCAGTGATTGCCCAATTTGAAATAAAGCTTTTTGGTTTCTCAACAATTCTCTTAGGAGTATCATCATTAAAAAATTCACAAATCCCAAAATTCTCTGGATCATTTACGTAAGAGGCAAATAATGTAGCCCTATTGTGATTTGAGGACTTATTTAGTAATAATTCCGAGAAACCTGATCCATAAAAAATATTATCACCTAAAATTAACGCACAACTATTTTCTCCAATAAATTCTTTTGCAATGATAAATGCTTCAGCAATTCCTTTTGGTTCCATTTGTACTTTATATTCTAAGTTTATTCCAAATTTAGAACCATCTCCTAAAAGATTCTTGAAATTTTCGATACTTTCAGAGGTAGTTATTATAAGAATATCTTTTATTCCTGCTAAAAGTAGGGTCGTTAAAGGATAATAAATCATAGGCTTATTAAAAACAGGCAGTAATTGTTTACAAACTGGGATTGTCACAGGCCAGAGCCTACTGCCTGTTCCACCTGCTAAGATTATGCCTTTTCTTAAATTCATATAACTTGCTGAAGATACCAGGGATTTTCTTTAGCCCACATTATTGTTTTTCTAATACCAATATTTACTTGAATTTTTGCTTTCCAGCCAAGTAATTCATAAGCCTTTTCACAATTTGGAATACGATTAATAATATCTTGATAAACATCTCCATATAAATCGTTTGTATTTATATTATTAATTTCAATATTTTTTTTTGACTCTTTAATACATAAATTAACGATATCTTTTATTTTTGTAGGGACTTGATTACCAATATTGAATGCTTTTCCATCAGCCTTTGAAAGTTCTCCTACTCGAATAATACCATCAATTGCATCATCTATATATGTAAAGCATCTTATTTGCTCACCTCCATCATATATATCTGGAGGAATATTATTAAGAACCCTATAAACTGATTGAGATACAACAAATATAGGATTTTGTTTTGGTCCGTAAACATTGAAAAATCTAACGGTTGCAAAGTTAAGTTTATTCGTCCTGTATAAGGCAAATAACATGTGCTCTATGAGAGCTTTACTAGAGGAATAACACCATCTATCTACACTTGGGTCACCAAGAACTCTGTCAGACTCTTCCTTCCAAGGTACATTTGAATTTTTTCCATAAACCTCACTGGTACTTGCAAAAATTAATTTTATATTTTTTTTAATACATAGCTCTATAATATTCTTGGTTCCATTTATTGTAATATCAATTAACGATAATGGATCTCGCATGTAATATCTGACGCCTACAGTTGACGCTAAATGATAAATAATCTCAGCATCGTCTTGAAAGAAGTTTTGGATGTCTTCCATATTTCTAATGTCACCTTTAAAAAAATGTAAATTTTTATGATCAATCATTTCTTTTAAATTTAAGCAATCATTTAAAAGTCTATTGTCAAAAGCGTATACATCATATCCTCTTGAAAGTAACTTTTCTACTAAATGGCTTCCTATAAAACCTCCGGCACCAGTTACCATTACTTTTTTCATCTCTATCTCCCAATACCAGTATAATTCAAATTAAGATTTTTAATTTGATCTATTTCATGACGAGTAAAATACCTTCTTCCATCAAATATTAGTGCGCTATCATTAGAATAATTAGCAATGTCTTCTATTTTTAGATTGAGAATTTCATTATGTGCTGCCATAAATACAATGCAGTCTGCGCCTTTAATTGTATCTAAAATATACTTATTTGTTTTAATATTCATTTTTTTTAGATCATTTGAAGTAACTAAATCATCAAAATAGCTAAAATTTTTAAATCCAGCTTTCTTCATTTTTTCGATAAAAGGTAGTACAGGAGTAAACCTTATATCACCACTATTACTTTTAAAAGATAAGCCAAGTATAGCAATTTTAATTTTAGATAAATTTTTTTTACTTTTATTAAAAAAATTGATAATTTTCTGCGAGCTGTGTTCTGGCATAATATCATTAGAAACTCTTCCAGATTTAATAGTTTCCAACTCTATTCCTTTTTCTTTACCTAAAGTGTAAAGGAACCACGGATCTTTCGTTAAGCAATATCCACCAACACCGTTTGAAGGAGCTAGAATATTGACATTACTATTACCTTTTTTTAGGGAGTTGGCGGCGGAAATAACTTCGATTATATCAATATCATGATCTAAAGTATCTGATAGTCTTGCTAAATCGTGAGCTAACGCAATATTTAAATCAATCCACGCATTATTAGCTAATTTAACGAATTCAGAAGTTTCTGCACTTTTTACAATTATTGTTTCTACATCAATACTTTTTTTCCAAAACTCACTTGCACGTTCAGAGGCCTTATTATTAATACCTCCAACTATTATTGGTAAAGTCTTTAGCTCATTTATTGCATTACCTTCTGCTAATCTCTCTGGGCTAAAAACAACATCAATATTCTTTTTATTTTTTGATAAAATTTTGTAAACTATATTTCTTGTTGTACCAGGGGGGATAGTACTTTTAATTAGTATTAATTGGCCATCATTTATATACGGCTGTATTTCATTACATGTTTTTGATAGTTGAGATAAATCAGCTTTATAATTTTCACCAAGAGGTGTCCCAACAGTGATAATTACTACATCAGATTCGCTAATATGTTTGATATTGTTTGTTAATAAAAGATTTTTTTCTTTTAACTTGTAAGTTACTAGTTCTTGTAATCCAGGCTCACTTATAGGTGATTGCTCGTTTATAAATGAATTTAATAAATCATTATTTTTATCAATTCCATAAACAAAAAAATCATCACTTGCGATTACAGAACCAATTACACTACCAATGTGACCGAACCCAATAACCGATATAATCATATTCAATTTCTATTACTACTGTTAATTATTTGAATAGTTTCTGAAATTCCTCGACTTAAACTACCTTTAAACTTAAATCCGGTCTTTTCAAATTTACTCGATAATACTTCATATGAAAGCTGATTCATAATTTTATTTTTTACAAATGCAATTTTCACATTTGGAATATAATTTTTTATGACATCAATAACATTTCTGACAGTAGCATTCTGAGTTAAAATATTATATGTTTCATTTTTAAACATATTATTTTCAATAATATGTTCAAAAGCTTTTGAGGCATCAAATAAATCTAGATACGGTCGACTTTGATCATATGCTGTTTCCCAAACTGAAATCTCCTGTCCCATTACAGCTTGCCAGCAGAATTTATTTACCGCAGTATGAAATCTCATTCCATTTGAAGTACCAAAAATGGTGCCAAACCTGCAACAAACGTAACTTAATCCATTGTTACCCATATTTTTAATTAATTCCTCTTCTTTTAATTTTGTTTCTGCATAAGGACTTTGTGGCTTTAGTTCTTCTTTTAAACAATCTTCATCAACAACATCTTTTTGCGTACCATAAACACTAGTGGAGGATAAAAAAATAATTTTAGTGTTTGTGTTTAAAGCTGTCTCTGCAACATTTTTCGTAGAAAGTAAGTTGTTTCTCTCAACTTCTTCAGCATTGTTAAAACTATTAGCTGCATCGGTTATTGCGGCTAAATGTATTATCACGTCAATATCATTAAATAAATTATTTAGATTTGAATGACTTACATCTAGTTCTAAAAATTTATATTTAATATTTTTGGGTAAATTAAATAATGATACATATCTTTGGGTTAAAAAATTATCGATTAATAAAAACTCATGCTTTGAATCTTTTAAAGCCATATTTCTAATTATATACGAACCAATATGACCCAAAGCTCCTGTTATTGCAATTTTCATAGCTATTTTATTGCTTCTAAAAAGCCATCGGGATTACATGTAAAAAGTAATTTATTTTCAATATTTTTATCAGCACGAAATCTTTTATTTTTCTTCAAAAATTTTGTCAAAGCAGTATGAGGGTTATTTTTTGGCCCCCAAGGTCTTGGTCTATGTTTCTGCTCAGGAATAAAATTAATAATCGTATCTCCACATATGAGATAATTTCCCTTTTTGACAAAATTTGAATAAATTTTTAATTCTTCCAAAACATGATCTTCGCTATGATGAGAGTCCAAAATGACTAATACCTTTTTTGAATTCTTTACTATTTTTTTAATACTTTTAATAGTTTTTTCGTCAGTACTAGATCCCTCGATTAATTTAATTTTTTTTGCAAGCTTATTATGACTATTTAATCTTTTCTTTAGATCATTTGGAAGAAAAATATCAACTCCTATGATTTTTTTTCCCCCTAAATGATCTATTAACATTGACTGGAATAGTAAAGATCCACCCCAAGCAACTCCTATTTCAATTATATATTCAGGTCTGGATTTCCAAATGATCTCTTGTATCGCAAACATATCATGAGGTAGATTCAATATTGGCTCACCGAGCCAAGTTGCTTGGTGTATCCATCTAAATTTATCAGCTTCAGAAATGACCTTTAAAGAATCTTTTTTTAATTGTTTATTTTTTGACATTTTTTTAGCTGATGAAATATTAATCTCTAAAAATTTTTTCTTACTGATAATTTTTTTCTGCATATTATTTTTGTATATATTCTAAGTATTGAGAGTAATCTCTGATATAATCATCTTCATCGTATTCCATATCACATAATACTAGCAAAACGCTGTCTTGTTTAAAATATTTTTGAGTTGACCAAATTCCATCAGGAACCAAAACTCCTGAATTGGGTTTAGTTAATAAAACATTTTTTTGTTTAATTCCGTCGTCTAATAATATATCAATCTCACCATTTAAACATACCATAAATTGTTTACATTCTTTATGTGCATGATTACCTCTTACATCACCATAATTAGCCTTAACAGAAAAAACTCTTTTGAAAGAAAAAGGTATATCATTATTTTCAACAACGGTTAATGATCCTCTATCTTCGATGATGCAGGTTAGAGGTATTATGTTTACATCATTTATGCTTTTTTTCATTCAATCTAATATAATTTGTTTCAATGTTTCACAATAAGTGTTTATTTGGTCATTGGTGATATTTAATGCACATGGCAAATTAAATCCTTTTTTTGAAATAGAATAACTAACATTATTTATTTTCTCATACTCTTTTTTCTCGTTGTAGGCGGGTAAAGAAGATAAAGGATAAAAAAATGGACGAGCAGGTAGATTATAATCAGATAACTTTTCTATAATATGACTACTATCTATTTCATATTGATCTCCAAGAACACATGTTGTTGACCAAACACTATTAAAAGTATTTTCTGGTTCAATATTAAAAAATAAATTTGGTACGTCACTTAATTTTTCTTTATATAATTGCCAAATTTCCCTTTTCCTACTTACTAACTCATCGATTCTTTTTAACTGTGCGTACCCTAATGCAGCCTGAAGATTAAAGGGCATATATTTATATGCTATTTCAGTATTATAGTAAGTTCCTGGTTGACGTCCATGGTCTCTAAGAAACTTACATCTTTTATAAAACTCTAAATCATCAGTAAGAAGCATTCCACCCTCACCTGTTGTTAAAGTTTTACTTCTATGAAAACTAAATACTGAAAATGTTCCAAAATTTCCTGATTTTCTTCCCTCGTATATACTGCCTAATGATTCAGCGGCATCTTCAATTATATGAATAGATTTTGTCTTACATAGCTTTTCAAGCTCATTATAATTAGGCATATTGCCATAAAGATTAACAACAACTACAGCCTTTGTTTTATTTGATATTCTTGCCTCCAATGTTTCTGCAGAAATACACCAATTGTCCCTATCAATGTCAGCAAATTTAGTTTCTGCTCCAATATATTTTATTGCTGATGAAGAACCTATCCAAGTACAATCTGGAACTATAACTTCATCCTCTTTGTTAACATTAATGCTTAGAAGAGCTAGATGAATTGCCGAGGTGCAATTAGTTGTCATTAAAGCAAATTTTCGATTATGATAACTAGCAAATTCATACTCAAACTTTTCTACATACTCATAAGCTTTTGAGCCGTACCAGCCATTTCTTAAAGCATCTATTACTATTTTTTCATCCTCAATACTTATACTGGGACCAGCCATAAAAATTTGATTATCTTTATTGTTATCTTTCATGATTTTAATAATTTAGTAATGTATTCTTTATTCTTCTAAAGATACCTTTTAAAATTAAAATTCTAATTCTAATTTTAAATACTTGCCAATACTTTTTATCAATTTCAGAGGACAATACTTTTTTTTGGTGTTCAATAAATTTCTTTATACAGTCTAATATATTAGTGTTTGATTTCGATAATATAAACATTTGACTTCCCATAAATTGTGTTTGCATTTTATATTTGCAGATTTTCGTATCAGCTGTACTCATTTTTAAAATTTTCATTCTTTCCTTAACAAATAGATAATAATTGTTTTGAGCTTCAAGAAGATTTTCATAATCATCGTTCATTGATTTTGATAAAGAATGTGCTCTATTAAAGACAAGTTTTTGATTGAGCCAACCTATAATACCATATTGAGATAAAATTACTGGTAATACTGTGTCACTATAAATATTTTGATTTTTTGATAGTACAGGTAGTCCATCAATCTTTTTCAAAACCTGCGTTTTTATTAAACCGTAAACTCCTATAAAATTGCACTTATTGCATAAATAGTTTTTTAAAAAATCCTTGCTAGAAAAATAAGAACATTCTTTAGAATTTGGAATATATTTAAAAAAATTACTTTTTAATTTTTTTCCTATTGCAAAATTAGGATATATTGCAACTAAATTTTTTTTTGACCCAACATTATTAAATAAATATTCTAAAAATTTTGGGTGCATTATATCGTCGTCTGCTAAATAACAAAACCACTCAGATTTAGATAATAGCAAAACTTTATTAGAGTTTTTGATTTCTCCAAGATTAGTTTTATTATTTATTATCCTAATGCGACTATCATATTTTATATCCAAGGCCTCAAAAGATAGTGGTTTTTCTACATAGTCATTTGCGATTATAAGTTCAAAGTTATTAAAAGTTTGATTTAGAACTGATTGAACAGATTGTTTTAATAATCCAGGCCTATTATATGTAGGCAGACATATTGTAATCAATGGAGTTTTGGTTGTCATTCTGGAAAAATACCACTCTCATCTATAATAACATGAGATTTAGTAATTTTTCGGTGAATATCTAGATAAGCATCATGCCCGACTAGTATAACTACAAATTTAGATAATTTTAAACCCTTTGAAAGAGAGCAGAACTTGGTATTTTGTATCTTAAAATTAGTTAAATGAGGGTCATTAATGTAAAAATTGGCAGGTAAATGACGTTGCAAGTCTCTTACTATTTCTATTGCAGGACTTTCCCTTAAATCGGCAATATTTGCCTTATAACTTAATCCTAAAATAAGGATATTTTTTTTACATACGTTCGATGAGTTATATTTTGATATAATTTTCTTTGTAACAATTTTAGTTTTATCCTTATTTACCAACCGTGCATTTCTAATTAAAGATATTTTCTTTTTATAATTTTCTATTAGAAACCAAGGATCGATAGGAATGCAATGGCCTCCAACTCCGATACTTGGATTTAAGATATTCACTCTTGGGTGTTTATTTGCTAAATCAATTACTTTTCTATAACTTACGTTATATTTTTCGCATAAAATTGAAACTTCATTTGCAAAAGCAATATTCACATCTCTAAAAGAATTTTCTACAAGTTTTGTAAATTCTGCAATTTCAATTGTAGTCAAATAAATTTGACCTTTGACAAATATCTTATAGAGATCTTTTGCATATAAAGCCGACTTTTTATTTATTCCTCCTATTATTCTATCATTTCGAATAATTTCATTTAGAGCATTCCCTGGTAAAACTCTTTCGGGACAATACGCTAATGAATAATTTATTTTCTTTTTTTTAGCTTTGATAATTTTTTGTATTTTTTTAATTGAATTTATCGAAATAGTAGACTCAATAATTATTAAATCATCATCTTTGAGAAAATTTAAGATTTCATATATTGCTGAAAAAACAAAATCTATATCAGGTTTATGATTTTCTTTAATAGGTGTTGGTACACAGACGATGTAAATATCGGCTTCGTCAAGATTTGAAGAAAATGTAATATTTTTATTATTTTTAGTAGATTTATATAGTTCTATAACATCCAAATCATTCTCGTTAAGATTTCCATATAAGCCATTTCCTAACTTTTTTATTAAGTTTTCATCTATGTCGTACGCATGAATATTATAATTATTTTTACATAACAATAGTGAGAGAGGCAGTCCCACATATCCCTGTCCGATTGTAGCAATTTTAATTTTTTTACTTAACATAGAGTTTATAAAATTTTGTTTATTTGATTTACTATTTTCTCATATGCCTTTCCATTACCATAAATATTTCTTTTTTTTGACATCTTTTTATAAATTTTCTTTGATTTATATATTTTACTAAATTCACTTAAAATTTTTTTCTTATTTGTACCAACTAAAATTGCTGATTGTTTATTTATTGCCTCCGGTCTTTCAGTATAGTTTCTTAATACAAGATTTGGCCTTCCTAAAGATGGAGCCTCTTCCTGAATACCTCCAGAATCTGACATAATTAAATCTGACTTACTCATTAAATATATAAAATTCATATAATTGAGGTTATTTATTTTCAAAATATTTGTTTTAATTTTTAAGTATTTTTTTTCCACTTTTTTTACGTTTGGGTTTGGATGAATAGAGTATATTATTTTTATATTTTGGTTTTCTGATATTTTATTAATTGCTAAAAATATATTTTTTATTCCCTCACCAAAATTCTCTCTTCTGTGAACACTTATAAGAATTTTGAAACTTTGATCATTTAAGAAATTATATTTAGATTTATAAAAATTAGTTAGTTTAGAATTAGAATAGATTTTTTTTAGAGTAATATGTAAAAGATCAATAACTGTATTTCCAGTAACCAATATTTTTGATTTTGGAACCCCTTCTAAAATTAAATTTTTTTTTGCTGTTTGAGTGGGCGCAAAATTGAAGTCTGCTATTCCTGATATAAATTTTCTATTAATTTCCTCAGGCCATGGTGAAAAAATATTAAAGGTCCTCAGTCCAGCTTCTATATGAAATATTTTTGTTTTATGATAAAATGAAATGAGAGCACAACCAAAAGAGGTACTTGTGTCTCCCTGAACAATAACGCAGTGTGGCTTGTTTTTTTCGAGAATTTTGTCTAATTTTGCAGAAATTTTGCTTAATATTGAGGCAAGTGATTGATTTGTCCTAAGAATATTTAAATTATAATCAATTTTTAATTTATAAAATTTTATTAACGGATCCATTAGACCCTTATGCTGCGCGGTATTACATAACAATACTCTATAATTTTTATTACTTTTTAGATGTAATATTACTGGCAATAGCTTTATTAATTCTGGCCTAGTACCAAAACAAATTAGTATCTTTTTTTTCATAATTTTTTATACACATAATCAGTGCTGCTTGTCTGTCCTATCAATGAATATCCCTTTGTACTCATAAAAAGTTTTATATTTTTAGACTCTTCTTTTGTTCGTGACTCAATAAGAAAATAATCTGTATTAATTTTATCAAAATCATATCCATCAAGAACTTCTTTTTCATGACCCTCAACATCTAAAACAAATAAGTTTATATGATTATTATCAATGACTTTAGAATTATTTACTACTTCTGTAACAGTAGTTAATGGGATGTCCTCAAGAATTATTTTGTTTCCTAATTCTTTAAGTTTATCTTCGGAATATTGATCAATCGTTTCATCATTATGATATATTTCACCGCTATGATGTAAATCTAGAAATTTACAACTTTTATTTTTTTTACTTATTTCAAAGCTTGTGCATGCAGCATTTATAATTTCATCATTTGGACGATAAAGCTTCAATAAATCTAAAAATTTATGATTTGCTTCAACCATAATACCACTCCAGTTTTTTTTAACAGATAATGAATAAGTTGGACTTGAAAAGTATCCATCTAATGCTCCAATTTCAAAATAGCGACCATTGCTAAAATTTATAAACTCTTCTATATCTCTATATAGCTTATCAGATTTACCTCCATCGTAAGCATCTCTATAAGGATTCGAATAATGATGAAAATTAATTTTCTCAAAAACTTTAATTAATTTAATAAATAATATTTTTATAATTTTTTTACTCTTTTGAAGAAAAGAATTACTTATATTTTTTTTTAGTATTTCTTTAATTTTTTTTTTCATTATATATTTATTCTGGTCCCTTTAAAAAAAAATTTTGTCTGTCAGATTCAATAAATAAATTAATATCTCTTATAATTTTTTTATGTTTTTTCTGGTTGAAGTTAGATAAAAAATATTTATAACCTTCAATTTTTTTACCTCCATGGTTTTTTATATTTTCAGTGAATTCACTATAGGATTCAAAAAATAAATCATCTACATATGCATAGTAATAATGTATGTAGAAAAATTCATAAATTTCATTAAGTGAAATTTTTTTATCCAGTGTTGATAAATTTAGAAGCATATGATTATAATCTTTTTTACTTTTTGCGTGCCAGTTAAAATCATATGCTATATGTGGATTATAGGAACAATTTATAACTTTAATTCCTAAAAATGGTAATTCGTGCCCTATAGACCCAAAACATGTAAGAGCAAAATCTACCTTCTCATCCGCAAGTTGATGAAATGATGTACTTGATGGTAAAAGTTGAAATTTAGGATATTCTTTTATGATGTTATTGAGAGTTTCAATAGTACCAGGCAAGTAATCAGGATGTGTTTTTATATACCAATCGTAGTCTGTTTCTTTTGATATCTCTCCAAGATAATTAAGCCATTCAAAAAAATCTAAAAACATCATTTTTCCATATCCATGGGGATTGTCAAAAAAACAATGAGTGCAAATAACAATTTTTATTTTTTTGGATTTTTTTATTATTTGATTTGAATAGTCTTTGTGAAAAGCTGATTTAGTTGAATAACTCATATTGACACCAACTTTACCACTAAGTCTCTTTTCAATTTGATTTTTTGCTATATTAATTCCCTTTATTTTTTCTTCATCAGATAAATTACGAAACATTTTTTTATAATTAATAAATCTATTGCTGTACAAAGAGAATGGTTCTGTGGCTTTCTGATAGCAATATATACTACAAAAATATACAGGTTTTTTATATTTATAAGCTACTTTAGCAATGCTATTGTAATAGGTATAGCAATCATGAGTTAGTAATACAGAATTTACTTTATTTTTATTAAAATAATCATCCCAAAATAATACGAGCTCAACAGCGTCAGATAAGATATGCCACAAATATTTATCATTCAAATCAACAGTTGGCCTTCCGTATCTCAGATATGTTTCGTAAATATCAATGCCAATCCAAATATCTTTTACAGTAAAATTAAATAGATCCTCTTTAGAGATAATCGATGATTTCGCATGTTTAATTAAATTTATTTTTTCGTAAGTTAACTCTTTATTATTAATTGTGGTTTGGATATGCCCAGTAAAATTTTGAGCAGATCTTATTCTATTTAAATTAGTCTGTTTATTTTTAGAAAATGTAAAAATTTGTCCTTTATATTTATTAGAAAGTATTTGTAAGAAGTAGTTATTAGAAATTATAAAACCTGGACTTTCAGAAATATCACACAATATAATTGGTCCATCAAATAATTCATTTCTTTTCCAATATTCAATACAATGTTTTAAATAAGGATTACTGAACGAGTTTATAACAAAATTATCTTCGACATATTTAGTAATCTTTTCAGCAACAATTTTTAGGTTGAAAAGCGGATTTTTATAAAACCTTGTAAAAATATAAATTACTCTACTTATCATTTACGTTTAATTTTTTGATTATTAATTAGATTATATATCTTAGTATATTTTTAATTATTTTTATTCATTTTTTTACAAATGTTGTTTCTTTAGCATTAAATAAGTTTAAAAATATTGTTAAGAATTGTTTTTTTACTATTACTTCTTACTAAAATGTTTTTTCTTAATTTTATGATTTTATTTTTTCCTAGTCTAAAATTACCAAGACCATATTTTGAAAACAGCTTGTGCATGTTTTCTTTGTCTTGACTGTTTTTATAATAAAAAACATTTTTACCTATTGCTTTCATATCTAATAATGCCATGGTAGAAATCCCAAATACATCTGAGACTTTTGGTGCAATTTTAAATAATTTATTTTGGTAAATTTTTACATTAGTTGTATTTTTTAACTTAGATTTATATAATTTTAAATTTTCCCTAGGGTGGATACAGATATATAAAATAGACTTTTCAATCGTAGTAAAATAAATAAATTTTTTAATTATTTCTAATTCATACTTAAAATCTATATCACTTGTAACATAAAGAATATTTTTTTGACTGATCTTATTGGGCAATATTTTTTTTTAGATATATATGCGATATAAAACCTACATTAATAATTCTTGAGTCTTTACTTTTAATAGGAAAAATTTTTTTTATTCTCGACTCAGTAATATCTGAGGTAATAATTATATTTTTTGGAATTTTAGTTATTTTACTAAATCTTTTTTTGATATTTACAATCGAGTCAACAAATGCTGCATATCTAATATTATTTGTATCACAATACTTCCAGATATTTTTTTCAAATAATGTTTCACTTGTTCCTGTAATTATAAAATCGTATTTATGTAAAAATTTGTATTTTTTATTACTTGGGCCTTTTAAAATTATTTTTTTTTGAAAATTTGGACCCTTGTAAAAAGTTACTTTGTATCTTTTATTTATTAGAAAATTTAATGAGTCGTAAAATAATTTTATACTTGCTTTTTGAAAGCCAATAATCAATATTTTTTTTTTAATCATTTAAGTTTATGATTTTTTAATTATTGTAAATTACATAGGATTTATTCACAAACACTACGTCAATTATCATGGTTGATTTATAACTTATATAAAAAAATATTTATATTATAGAATTAAAATTTAATGATCTAATAGTGGAGAATTGAGTATTCGTACAATTTACATCTTACCTAATATTGCCCGGATCAATACAGGATTATTGTCTCCAACTTTTGAAAAATTATTAGATTCTTCAATATAAATAATCTTAAATTTGTTTTTTATTTTCTCTTTAAATTCATTTATATCAATAAATCTTCTATAGTGATCAGTGTAAAAAGCATTTTTTTCTAATTTTTTTCCCTTACCAAATAATTCATCTTTGGTAGATCTGACTTCTATGCAAAATAAAGAGTCTTCTCTAAAATTTAACTGGATATTCTTAAAAAGCTGTTTCTCTTTTAACTCACTTATTGCATGAATAGACCATCTTGAATAGTAAATATCGATCTTACCATAACTTCTTAAATCGATATTACTAAAATCATTTTTTATAAGTTTACAATTAGATAATATGAGTTTCTTAATATCTTTTTTATCAGATATTTCATTTAAACTTGGTAAGCTTTGGTCAACTGCAATAACTTTAAATTTATTTTTGAGAAAAAAAACTGTATCTCTGCAATTACCTGCGCCTAAATCAATTATAACTTTAGCAGATGAGAAATAATTATCTAAACAATATTTAGCAAAATCACTAGGATCAGTTTTTATGACCTTCTTTTTATAAATTTCTTTCCAATAATCTTTACTCATATGCTACTTAAGAATGGATTTTTACTCTTTAATAGCTATATCTAACTGTTTCATATAGCCTATAAATAAGGTCAACAAATACTAAAAATGATAATAAAACAAATATTTGATCATTAAAACTAAAAATAGAGAATAAAAATAATAACCACATTTCAAATAAACCAAATGGAGCAAAACCAATTAATAATCCTCTTTGCATAAAATATTCTTTTAATGATGCTCTTTTTTTTAGTAATTTAATTCTTGGTTCTATATAAAAATCTACTGTTAAAACATAAAATAAAAGTAAAAAGGCCAAAAACCATAATTCCGGTTTATTAAGAATAATTAGTATCCACAAAGAGGGGTAGAATAACCAATCAATAATTAAGTCTAAATATTTTCCAAATTTGGATGATTGAGAGTTAAATCTTGCAAGCGCACCATCAGAATAATCTAGAACAGTTCTAAACCAATATAGAATAAATGAAATGAGAAAGTGATCAAAATAAAAATAATATAAACAACAGGATGATACCAGTAAGTTAATAAATGACACATTATTAGGACTAAATTTTATTAAATGGAAAAAATAGGTAAAGTAAATAGCAAACGGATGAATTATTAGCTTAAATTCAATGTAGTAAATATCATAGTTTCTAATACATGATAAAATTTTTTGCTTTTTATCACTGAAATCACTCATCTTTAGCTTTCTCTATAACAGGCAAAAAATAATTTATAATTGTGCCATTGAAACTTGTTTTATAATCTCCTCTATTAGGAGAATTAATTCCACAAAAATCAAGATATTTAATATGCTCACTAAAAAGTTTTTTTATTTGCTCTAAAATTATAAATGTCATTGGGCTGTTTTTTCTTTCTTTTTCCTCTGTAGCGCCAATCACGTAATAACAACTCTTTTTGTCCTTTAAAAATAATCCACCCGCAACAGGCTCATTATCTTTATTCCTGCAAATAATTAAATCGCCTAGGTTATTGTCAATTGCCTTTCTTGCAATTTCATTACAAAGAAGCTTATCGTGGTCACTTCTTTGTATCCCTTGCCTTTTGAAAGTATTTTCATGAAGTACATTTAGCGTTTTTATGTCTTTTGATTTTTCAATTAAATAATCTAATTTAATACATCTGTTATACTCTTGTCTTCTTACTTTTCTTATATTGAATAAATAATTATCAAAATTTTTATACTTACTTAAATTTAAAATGGATGTGGAACTTATGTTTATTGAAGTTGTTAAATTTTTTGTTTTGACGAAACTTGACCATTGAAAAGGTCTGATATCTTGAATTGAAGGATGCAAGTTTAACGCTATTAAGTCATTTTTTTTTAAAAGTTCTTCTACTAAAAACTGAATTATTTCTATATATAATCTTGTAAATTTATGGCTGGGAAGATTTTCGAGATCCTTACTAAAAAAAATTCCATGATAAATCCATGGATTGGGCATTGGTTGATTGTTTTTATTTAGTGATAAAATAAAAGACGATATAATTTTATCATCTTTTAATATAAAGTAAAATTTGTAATCTCTTTTTCTCTCTATGAGAAACCAAGAATGAGAAAAAATATTGTTTTGGGGTGAATATTTTACAAAATTGTCCCATTCTGAAAAATTATTACATTCTAAAAGCCTTAACGATTTCATTTATTTAAGAATTCTAAATTATCCCATACTTTATGAAATGTTCTAATTAATAAATCAATATCTTCTACTGCATAATCAAATTGACAAAAATCTATCCCAATATATCTGTTATCGTTCAATTCCTCACTGACTGGGCAAATACCCTTAGAATAGTCTACATTTCTTTTACATATTTCTGAACTCCAGGGAAAACCTTTTGAACCATATGCAATTTTATTTTGAAACATTGGCAATAAATGAAGGTTCCCATAAGATTTACCAATTGATAAACCCTCCGCAGCTAACGCTGAATAAATCTTATCTCTATGAACTTGAGTTATATTTTGATCAATCTGAATTGGATACACGTAATATACATGTGTACAGTCTTTTAGTACACGGGGGGTTAGTAATCCCGGTAAATGTTCTAATCCCTCAGATAATTGTTTTGCAAGTTTTTGTCTTTTTGTAATTATATTATTTAGTTTTTTAAGTTGTTCAATTCCGATAGCAGATTCTATTTCTCCAAGTCTAAAATTATAGCCAATCATATTTGATAAATTTACTTCACCTTTTTGACCAACTACACCTTCTGCATGATTTCTTATTAATCTCAACTTTTCAGCAATAATATCATTATTTGTTACTATAATACCACCTTCGCCTGTATGAATATGTTTATGGTAATTTAAGCTGTACCCACCAACGTCAGCAATTGTTCCGGCCATCTTTCCCTTATATATTGCTCCAGGAGATTGAGCTGAATCGGATATAACTTTTAAATTATGTTTTTTTGCTATCAACATTATTTCGTCCATATCGGCTGATTGGCCAAAAATATCGATTGCCATTATTGCTTTAGTTTGTTCAGTAATATTTTTCTCAATCGATTGAGGATTTAAATTATATGTATAAGGATCAATATCAGCAAATACAGGTATTGCATTCCAATGTAAGATTGCTGATGCGCAGGCACACATTGTCCAAGGACTTAAAATTACTTCGTCACCTGGTTCAATATCAATTGCTCCAACACTGCAAATTAATCCTGAAGTCCATGAATTTACTGAAACAGCATTTTTCACATTAAAATATTCTTCACATGCTAACTCAAATTCTCGTACTTTTGGACCGCCATAAAAATCAGGATGCCACTCTCCTAAAAATTTTGAGAGAACTCCAGACTCTACCACTTTTTTTACGGCATTGATCTCTTCAGTTGCCATTGTATTAAATTGCTGAAAGTTTTTTGAAATCAGTTTTTCGCCACCAAAAATAGCTAATTTATTCTTAGACATTATTTTAACTTTCTTGTTATTTTTTCAATGTATTTTAAGGTCTCTATTGCGTCAATTGATGTGCTATAGGGATATGCTTTATTTTTTAAAGTTTGTGCTATATTTTTTAAAACATTTTTCTGACCATTGGAATAGTTATTCTGTATTTGTTGTTTTTTTTTATTAGTTTTTAAAAAATAAATTATGTCCTTTTCTGTATAATATACAAATTTACCCAATGTCCCATAAATTTTTATAGACTCTTTCTGGTTTTTTCTACTAACAAAATTTATATCAAAATTTTTGTTCTTTAAATGGAAATCAACTAAATAATCATCCTTTAATTGATGTTTATTATTTACTGAAATTAATTTATTTTTGTCCGAAAATAAAAGATTCAAGTAATTAAGATAATGACTACAGGAATTGAATAGCCCTTTATGATAAATTACGTCAATGTGTTTGATATCACCAATAAAATTTTTTTTAAATTTTTCTTTTATTTTTCTCGTTGAGATATCATATCGTCTATTATAATTAACAAAGATTTTTATTTTATTTCTTTCGCAATATGTAAATATTTTTTTTGATATTGATAATTTATTAGAAACGGGTTTTTCAAATAATATTGCCTTTGGTACAATCTTTTTTTTGATTATCTCTAAGTAAATTTTTTGTGTCTGAATGGTAGGAACTGATATGATTATTAAATCATATTTATTGTCTTTGTGTGCAGATTTTATACTGTTAAAAGCTGGCTTTCTAAACTTTGTGACAAATTTTTTTCTTTTTTTAGATGATATATCAACCCCACCTAATAAGTCAAAATATGGACTATTATTTATACTTTGCGCGTGAGTATAATTACTTATTTTATTATTATAATCATACATCATTCCAACTTTACCCAGTCCCACTATAAGAGTCTTGATTGACATTAAACTTATAGTTTGACCTTTTTTCGTTTAACTTTTTTATTAATATTTCTAATACTTTTATTTGTATTAAGAAACTTAAGTATATCATCCAATGAGAATGGTGATTTATTGGAATGTAATTTTTTTACAATTTTTGAGATGAGTTTATAGTCAGATATTTCGTCTAGAGTAAGTCCTAGGTCAGGCAGGTGGTGCTCAGAAGGAGCCATAATATTGATCGTCTTATATTTTTTATAGTTTTTTTTGTAATAAAGTGTGACATGCTCTAAATCATTTTTATTTTGAGTTAGCAAACTTACTTCTTTTAATGATTTAGTTGAAAATATTGCTATATCCATACCATCAGGATATGTTCTTATTGTTGAGTTACTTACATAATCAGCATTATTAAAAATATAAGTATTTAATGTTTGAGACACTAGTCTTGGGTCAATCAATGGACAATCTCCCGTAATTTGAACTATATTTTTAACGTTAAATTTTATTGCAGTTTTCAATACTCTTTCAAGCACATTGTCCTCACTGCCCCTAAAATATTTTATTTTATTTTTCTTTAGATAATTCACTAAAATGTCATCATTTGTATTAGTAGTAGTAGCCACAATAATGTCCTCTACGTTTTTTACACAACTAATTCTATTTATTAAATAATGAATTGAGGGAATATTATTTAATGGCAACATAACTTTTCCAGGCAGTCTGCTTGAACTCATTCTTGCCTCAATAATTATTGAAAAATTATTTTTATTTACCTTTTTCTGTTTCATTTTTTTTTAAATAACTTAATTTAAATGGAGTATTCTGTTTTATTTTAGTATTTACTTTTTTTCCTAATAAGTAATTAAAATGCTTTGGATGTATACCATTTGAAGGCCTCACGACTTTGATATTGTTTTTGTTAATAATATCCCCCTTTACTAAATTTTTAACAACATAAATTGATCTTCTAAAATGGAGAGACTTTCTTTCTGATTGACTTGGACCAATTTTTTTCTTACCTAATGCACGCCATGCATTGGTACACTCTTCAACCATCGATTTTAGATCTTTAACTTCAAGAGAAAATTTGCTATCCACTGCACCATCATTTTTATTGAGGGTAATATGTTTCTCAATGACACTAGCACCAAGAGTAACTGCTGTAATTGGAGCTGCTATTCCCTCTGTATGATCTGACAGGCCGATTTGGCAATTAAACTTTTTTTTCATAAAAGGTATAGACAGTAAATTACTATCATCAATAGAAGCTGGGTATTCACTAGTACATTTTAAAAGAATTATTTTCTTTGCTCCCTCTGATTTTGCTGCATTAATTGCATCATTTATCTCTTTTTCTTCTGCCATGCCTGTTGAAATTATTATTGGCTTGCCAGTAGCAGCAACTTTTTTAATGAGTGGTATATGATTGATTTCAAAAGATGCTATTTTATAAGCAGGGACTTTTAAATTTTCAAGAAAGTCGACAGCTGTTTCGTCAAATGGTGAACTAAAACAAATTAAATTATTTTCCTTGGCACGCTCAAATATTTCTGCATGCCATTTCCATGGTGTGTGTGCTTCATTATATAGATCATATAAATTGCGTTTGTACCAGATACTATTTTTGTCTTGAATAATAAACTCTTTATTTTTCGAATTTACCGTTATTGTGTCAGCGGTATAAGTTTGTAATTTAATCGCATTTGCACCTGATTTTGCTACCTCATCAACTATTTTTAGGGCCCTTTTAAGTGAACCTCGATGATTGCCAGACATTTCGGCTATAATAAAAGGTGGATAGCCATTGCCGACAAAATCATTTCCAATTTTAAATATTTTTTCCATAATGATTTTTATTTATTATATTTATAATTTCTGACAAGTTATTGATTTTAAATCTTGCATCAAACTTGCTTTCAGCTTTTTCAAATTTATATGGTCCTCTCATTATCCTTACTGTTTGAACGCCTTTTTTATTTAAATTAACAAAATCTTTTTTTGGGTTATCACCGATATACATCATTTCATTCCAAGCTACACCTTCAGCTTCTTTAATTTTTTTAAAACAATAAACTGACGGTTTAGCATATTTACAACCATAGTTGTGAGTGATAAAAGATTTCTTAATTTTGTTGTTTAATCTAAGTGCAAGTAGCTTTCTTTTCTGAACAATTTTGTTTCCATCCGTTAAAATATATATATTTTTTTTTAATTTAAATATTATTTTTTTTGCATCTCCATATAATTTAATATTGGGTTTGTGTAACCTGTAAATCAAAATAGTTTTTTTAATGAGGGATTTACTGTAGAATTTATTTTCCGTTAAAAACTTATCAAATACTAATCCTCTTCCATCTTTCTTCACTATTTCGTTAAGTCTTTTTTCAATTTTTCTCGCATTAAGATTTAGTAGAGAAGATAAATATTTTGATACAGCTTTAAAACCACCTATTTGAAAATCTTCTTCTCTATAAAGAGTGTCATCTAAATCAAAGATTATTATCATCTAAATTAAAATATCTTTTTGAATACGAACTTGTTTCATTTTATTTTTTATAGGATTAAACTTTATAAGATTATTATTAGGAAATAAAAACTCTGAAATAATCCAATAAAATACATCAAGACCTGCAGGTATAGATGCTGTTGAAGCTCCACCAAATCTTGCATTACACTCTATAATAGATACTTTATTTTTAGAAACTATTGCTTGAACCACTATCGGTCCTCTAAACTGCAATTTACTGAGAAACTTCTTTATTTTCTTATCAACCAAGTCATTATTATAACTAGATGTAACCTTGGACTCACCATGCTCAATGATTTCTCTCTTTCGCGAGTGAAATCCAATAAGTTTATATTTATTGTTATACCAAGCATCTATGCTAATTTCTTGACCCTTTATATATGGCTGAAATATCGGGCACTTTAAGTTTTGGCTGTGACTAATTACATCTTTTTTCTCAAGATTTATTCCAAGATTATTGGAGGATGAGCCGTACCTTTCTTTAACAACATAATTAATCTTTTCATTCAATTTCTCAACTTCTGTGAATGTTTTAATCACAGATATATTCATACCATGAAAAAATTTATAAAAATTTAATTTATCATTGCATACTTCAATTGTTTTTAGTGGCGAAACTATTACCTTAATATTATTTTGATCAAATATTTTTATATTCTTTGACCAAAAATATAATTCTTCATCTCTTGTAGGAATTATTATTTTAATTTTTCTTTTTTTACATCCATTTAAAATTTTTTCTAAATTCTTTTGATTTGTTGGAGGCATTTTCCAAAAATAATTACTAACATATTTTGAAATTGAATTGATATTACTATCGCCTGGCATAATATTAATCTTATTTTCAAATCTACTTGCAGCTCTCTGACAAGCATCGATTAATGGAATTTTTTTTGATGCACTCGTGATTAGAATATTGAATGATAACAATTTATCTTTATATTTTGTCTTTCGTTTTTCATATTCTATAATTTCTGGTATTGCATCTTCTAGTTTATACTTAGGTTTCCAGTTTAATTTATTATTAAATAATTCCATATTTGCTGTTGAAGACTCGTAAAATATGTTTGATTTAACTTCTTTAATTCTTAACTTAGTAAAATGAGTTTTCAAAATTTTTATAACGTCTGATATAGGTCGAGAAATACCTGTACCTAAATTTACTGGACCAATAATATTATTATCAATTAGTTTTGAAATACCGTGCGCAGTGTCCTTTGAATAAATGAAATCAAATCTACCATTTTTACCGTATAATTTAATCTCTTGATTATTAATCAGTGATCTTATCCAACGAGATATTATGTCTCTAGAATTTTTTCCATAACCTCTAAATATTCTTGCATAAACAGAAGTGAAATCTGAATTTTTAAAATTATTTAAAAAATTCAGTTCATTTTCGTGAGACAGTTTTGCCATGCCAGTAAGGTTACGAGGTTTCAAGCTATCTGTTTCTTTAAGGCTATAATTTCTGTTAATAAATTCCTTTGATAAATATAAATCTGGATCATAGACGAGATAGCTTGAAGCAAATATTACTCTTTTAAGTGATTTAATATCTTTCATAGTAGACATTAATCTGTGACTCAATTGAATATTGTGTTGAAAGTTTTCATCCCAAAAGGTGTAATTCTCATCAGATCTCTCAAAAGTTGCAGCTAAGTGGATAAATACATCAGGTTTAAAGTTTTTTAGAATCTTGCTATCAATTCCATTTAAATCACCATGGTAATATTCAATTTTATTTAAAAAATTATCTGGGATTGGTTTTAAATCACCAACAAAAATCTGATATTTTTTTTTCAAAAGAATTTTTACAAGTTCTTGCCCAATTACCCCAGATCCACCACTAATAAAAACTTTTTTAGTCATTGCTTTAGTAAACCATGCATATAAGAGTCAGAGAATCTATTATTTTGTAGTACATGTTTTTTTAAAACCCCTTCTAGTTTGAATCCATTTTCTTCTAATATTCCGATATGATAATCACGGTTTACATAGGTCTCAGTAAATATTTTCATGAATTTAAGTTCTTTAAATACTATAATTTTTATTAAATTTAAAAACTCAGTAAAATAAACTTTATATAATTTCTTCTTTTGTAAGATTTTATTATCTAGTAAAAAAGATAATTCAACTCTTTTGTTTTGCCATGAAATATTTGTCAGTCCTCCATATCCTACTATTTGGCTCTTATTTTTTATACTGAACAGTATTTGAATTGGGGATTTTTTTGATAACTGAGGCCATACTTGTTTCAAATAATATTCCCTTTGTTGTTTACTTGAGATATTTTTTGTTTGTCTGAGAAAGTTTTTTTGTGAGTTTCTCCAAACTCTAATTTTTTCTATGTCATCTTGACTTACAGGTTGAATACAAATATTTTTTTCTTTATATTTTATTTTATTTAAACATTTATATTTTAACATTATTAAAACAATTTAATTAATACGTTTAAACCCAACTTGGCAAACAGGGCCTTCTAGAAGATCATTAATATCTTTTCCATTTTCACAGTCTCTAATTTTAGTAAAGACTCCACTTAGTTCTTCAAGATAAAAATCAATTAGATTATCATCGTGCGCGATTGACAAATAAACACTATTTGAAGCAAGAATATTTTTTTTTAGTAATTCTTGAGTAATAAATGTTTTATATTGAAATTTTGATTCACTTCTAATATTAAACATTGGCAATGCATCTATTCCACTTATCTCAATATTTAATGAGAAATTATTCGCAAGTTCTTGCCAGCATTTTTTAATATATTTTCCCTTATTTGTAATGATTTTCCATGACTCTGTTTTCTCCATTATTTCTAAAGTCTTTAAAGCAGCTGTTGAGCCCGCTCTCTCTGACCAAAAAGTACTACTAATAAAACTTGATTGCGCATTCTGCATTATTTCTTCCTTACCAACTACCGCTGTAACTGCGTAACCATTTCCTAATGCTTTGCCAAACATGCTCATGTCTGGATTAATATTATATTTTTTAGATATTCCTCCAAATGTCTCTCTAAAGCCACTAGTACATTCGTCAAAAATTAGCACAATATTTTTCTTCTTGGTTATCTCTCTTACTTTATCTAAGAAACCCTCTTCGGGCTGAATATTTCTTACAACCTCCATTTTTACAGTACCAATATCCTTACTATTAATAATTTCTTCAAGTTGATTGAAATTGTTGTATTCAAAAGGAAATACAGTGTTTGTTAAGTTTTTAGGAACACCATTAATATCTAGTCCATCAAGTAAGTGATTGTTTAGTTCATCTTTACTTTGAAGGTTCGCAGATAAGTACCAATCATGCCAACCATGATATCCACAAATTGCAACATTATCTTTTCCAGAAGCTGCTCTAGCTATCCTTACAGCAATTGCATTAGCTTCACCTCCAGACCTTGCAAATCTAACCATTTCACCCCAAGGACTGCAAATTTCAATTAATTTCTCTGCTAGCTCAACTTCTTCACTGCAATTGAGAGTGGACATGTTTCCCTTTGATATATTTTCAATCACAGATTTGTCGACCTCATCATTGCTATAACCTAATATGTTCGTACCAACACCCATTAAAGACATATCTATGAATTTTTCATTGTCTAAACTCCATATGTAACACCCTTTGGCTTTGCTATAGTAAGCGGGCCATTTATCTGGCAAGAACATTTCGGGTCTTTTCGATAAAATCATATTTCCTCCAGGTATAACACCCTTTGCTCTTTTCCATACCTTTTGCCCTTTATTGCTCATAAATTTATAATCTATCCCATTTACTTGGATTTAGAAGAAGTTCATCATTTGTTTTAAGATCACCCGGTAGTTCATTTTCATCTTTACTTATCAAGCCCAACACCTGCTCAAGTTCTTTATCACTTTGAAAACCAATTATAACCTTATCAATATTTTTTTGGGAAAAAACATGATTTATTGCATTTTTTATCATTTTTGATTGATTAAAATTATTATATTTATTCCACTTATTAATTAAATTGATCCATTTATTAAATTTAACTGGCACGGACTCAGATTTCATTAATAATAGGCCTTGTAAGAAAATTGATCTTGCATGAATTTCTTTTCCTTTAGATTTCAATTCTTCAAGTTTCCCAGTCTCGTGCATTCTTCGATCAAACACATTTATCGGACATTGTATAACTTCGAAATCATATATATTTTTTAAGGTATCTATTTGTTTTGGATTATAAATAGAAATACCTATTTTTTTAAAAATACCATTGTTTTTTAAATAATCTAATTTTTTAATTATTTCTTCACCTATTTTATTTTTTAATTGATCAGGGTTATGTATTAAAACTGTATTTATATTATTAACTTTCAAATCAATTTTTGACTTATTAATTAACTTTTCAATTGTACTTGAAATATCTTCAATTTTGTTTTGTAATTCAGGTATCTTAGTTATAATCTCAAAATTCTTAACGCCAATTTTACCAAGAATCTGGTGACAATTTTTATATCCAATAGCTGTATCTATAAAATTAATATCTAGTTTGTTTGCTAATCTAATAATTTTTGATGCCATACTAGATTTAACTTTACCAGATGTATTAGAAATACCGTAATTAGATGAGAATTGCGCAGTTCCAATTACAAGTTTGCTAATCATTAATTATAATATAGCTAAGATTTTACTAACAATTTTTTCTTGCTCATTGTCAGAGAGTTCATAGTGAATTGGTATACTTAAGGCTTCTGAGCTATACTTTTCTGCATTAGGGAAATCTCCTTCTTTAAATCCTAAAGATCTATAGTAAGGATGCAGATGAACAGGCAAATAGTGCAAGTTAACTCCGACTCCATTTTTTCTTAAATAATTAAATATTTTTTTATAAGATTTTGGTGAATAGTCAGCCAGTCTTACTACGTATAGATGAAATGAACTTTTTGCTTTCTTTTCCACCTCAGGAATTCTTATCGGTAGAGAACTTAACAAGTTATTATATTTTTTAGCTATTTTCTTTCTTTTACTCAAAAATTTATTCAGTTTATTCATTTGTGACAAACCTAAAGCTGCCTGTATGTCTGTCATTCTGTAATTAAACCCTAAAAGTTGTTGTTCGTAATACCATGCCTCACGGTTTTTAACTTTAAACAGCTTATTATTTCGCGTAATTCCGCTATTCCTTAACATTTCAACTTTTGAAGCAACTCTCTTATCGTTTGTCAAAAGCATACCACCTTCTCCAGTAGTAATCATTTTTACTGGATGAAAACTAAATATTGTAATGTCAGACCATTTACAACTTCCAACTTTTTCGTTTTTATATTTTGCTCCTAAACTATGGGATGCATCCTCAATAATTTTAAATTTATATTTTTTTGACAATTTCCAAATCTCATCTTGTTTAGTTGGCTGACCAGCAAAATGGACAGGAATCAAAATTTTAGGAAGTTTATTTTTTTTTTCTGCGTATTCTAATTTCCGAGAGAGGCTCTCTATACAGATATTATATGTTTTGATATTTATATCTACAAAATCAACTTTAGCTCCACAATATAGACCACAATTAGCTGATGCTACGAATGTATTAGGTACTGTCCAAATAATATCTCCCTTTTTTAAGTCCAGTGCCAGACATGCTAAATGAAGTGCGCTTGTAGCACTATTTACAGCAAAAGAATACTTTGAGCCACATCGTCTAGCGACTTTATTTTCAAATTTTGGGACATATGATCCTTGTGTTATTAATGGAGATTTAAGAACTTTTACAACGCTATCTATATCCTTATCATCAATAAATTGCTTACTGTAAGGTATCATTTTTATCTAGTCTATACTTCTTCTTCTAAGTTTATCTTTTTGATTTCATCGATACTTAAGAAATATTTGTTATCTCGAGAATTATAAGAAAATCCCTGGGACATCAGTTTTCCTTCAGAATTATCTTTTATATTCGTAAGATAATCGATGTCACTATCGGTAAATTTTATTGCAGGCTTAATTAAAAAATAATTTTCAAACTCTATCGTAAGATGTGAGTCATCTTCAGGGCACATAACCTCGTGGATTTTTTCACCAGGCCTTATACCAATAACTTCAAAGTTAGCATCAGGGTTAATTGCTTTTGCAATATCTGAAATTAGTACAGAAGGCAATTTGGGAACAAATATTTCTCCACCTTGCATGTAGCTCAGACAACTGATAACAAAATCTACGCCCTGTTGTAAGGTAATTAAAAATCTTGTCATATTAGGATCAGTTATTGGAAAGGTTTTAGTATTATTAAGATGAAGCTTTTTAAATAGAGGTATCACAGAACCACGAGATCCAACCACATTTCCATATCTAACAACGGAAAATCTGGTGTGACTATCTCCAACTATGTTATTCGCAGCTACAAATAACTTATCGGAAGCCAACTTGGTTGCGCCATATAAATTAATAGGGTTTGCGGCCTTATCTGTCGATAATGCAATTACTTTTTCTACATTGTTTTTTATAGCAGCATGAATTACATTTTCAGCACCATGAATATTTGTTTTAATACACTCCATCGGATTATATTCTGACGCAGGCACTTGTTTTAAAGCTGCACAGTGAACAACAATATCTATTCCTCGCATTGCCATCGCAAGTCTCTCTTTGTCTCGGACATCCCCTATAAAAAATCTTATTGCTTCACTATTAATTTCACTAGACATTTCATATTGTTTGTACTCATCTCGAGAGTAAATAACTAACTTATTAGGTTTATGAGATTGTAAAATAGTACTAACAAATCTTCTACCGAAAGATCCCGTTCCACCTGTAACTAAAATATTTTTATTCTTAAACATGTTAAATTAAACAATAATATAATACTTAAAATGTATTATACTTTTTGCAGTTTTCCTTCCACTAATTTCAACACAATATCACAATTTTCTATTGTTGAAATGCGATGAGACACTATTAAACTTGTTTTTTTGCCTCTCAATTTATAAATTACATCCATAATTTGACTTTCAGTTTCCAGGTCTAAGGCATTTGTTGATTCATCAAAAATAAGAAATGATGGATTTGAATATAAAGCTCTAGCAATTGCAATTCTTTGCCTTTGGCCCCCTGAAATTTTAGCCCCTCTCTCACCAACATTTGTTTCGATTCCATCTGCTAACGAACTTACAAAGTCAGAAAGTTGAGATTGAGTTATAGCCTTTTCTAGCAATTCAAAATTGATTTCATCATCATTCTTTCCAAAAACTATATTATTTTTTAGAGTATCATCTAAAATAAAAACATTTTGTGAAACGTAACCTATTTTATTCTGCCACTCTCTTAAATTAGAGTGAATATTAATGTTATCGATCATTATCTCACCCTCGGAAGGTCTAATAAACCCTACAATTAAATCTATTAAAGTACTTTTACCTGATCCAGAGTCACCGATTAAACCTATAATATCACCCTGATTTATCTCTAAATTAATTTTTTCTAAAATGTGTCTTGAAGAGTCGTAGCCAAAGGTGAGATTTTTTAATTTTAAAGAAGTGTTGAAAGAAATATCTTTATTTCCGTTCATTTGCTTTTCAGTTTTTGCTTCATATCTAAGTTCATCATTTAAGGTATTAACTGTAGCATTGTTATATTTAATTGCCTGAAAAGCTGATATTATGCGATTTGTTGAGGGCATTAATTTTATTGCTGCCGCAGCGAATAAACCTAAGACCGGCAATAAGTTACTTGATAAAACAGTATAATTTAAACTAACATATATAATTACCGCAAATATCAAAATCGCAATAACTTCAATGAAAAGTTTTGGTAAAGATTTAACAAATTCATAATTTCTTTCATTAATGGCTGTTTTTTGATTATGAAAGTCAAATTCATTTAAAAAAATTTGTTCTTTGCCAGTAATAACGACATCCCGTATAGCCCCTATAGTCTCTTGAACAGCATATATTCTTCTTCCTTCATGATAGAGTCTATCTTTACCAAATTGTACTGTTCTATTTTTCGTAAAATAAAAGAGTAAATATGCCGTTGTTAGAATTGATAATATTGCGAACAAAAAAATTATTGGCTCCACAATAAATAATAAAAGAGATATGAATATCAGCATTAGTACTTCTATTACTAGGGTTAATGATGAATAAAGAAGCGAATTAAAATGACCAACTTCTCGTGTCGTATTTCTTATATAAATTGAGGAGTTCTTCTTTGTATGTTCCGAGTATGGGAGTGATAGGTATTTTGATAATAACTTTTTACCTAAATTTACAGTAACATCTGCTATAAAACTAAATTGCTTCCAATAAAAAAAACCTAAAAAGAGGTTTTTAACTAAGAAAATTATGATCATCAAAATAACAAAAAGACTAATAAAATTTCCTTTTGAAGGACTTTCAAAATATATGTAAATATTGGCAATTATAGGATGTATTTGTGTTATGTCCTCCTCAATCATAATGCTTGCTATAGGTAGAATTAGGCTTATGCCCAAAGTCTCTAATAATACAGCCATAAGCATAATAAATAATAGCCTTAATGCTCTGAACCTGTCAGATGGATTAAGTATAAACATTAACTTTCTAAATGTGCTGAGCATGAGATAATTCTTTTAAAAATAATCTTAATTATTAAACTTATTTAATATACATCGACTTAACATAATATTTGTTTTGAAAAATTTTAATCAAATTCTGGACGACATCGAAATTAAATCTTATTCTATATGATCAATTTATTTGTTTAATAAAATAAATATTTATATAGACAAATCGTACCTAATAATATGTTTCATTTAGAATTAAATCAAAACTATTTAAATTTAAATTTAGACAGCAATTTTGACAATAGTGCTAGAAAAAAAATATCTACAATCATTAATAGTCAAGAAATCCACTTAATTGGCAATATTTTTGAGAAAGATATTGAATCAAAACTCAGACGGATCTTCATACATAAAGAAGATATCGTAGAGGTTTTGCATGAAGTATTTACTACAATCTATGGAAGGTACACATTAGTGGTAAGGAATAATACAAAAACACTTATTGCCTCAAGTTACGATATGCCCACACTTTATGTTTATGACTCTAATTCAAGTTCGGAATTAGTTATTTCAGACATTCACCCAAAATTTTCAAATAAAAACATAGATTGTGATATGTTATATGGAAGGTTACATAATGGCTCAAATTCTATTTGCCCCATAAGTCTTGATGTAATTTCCACTATTATACCAGGTATGTGGATGGAAATAGATAACAATATTAAATCAGGTTTAAAAATTAATGAAGGATGGTCTTTACCAATAAAACATTTATCTAGCCGCTCTGACCACGAGGACATTGCAAATGAATTAGCTGTCGAAATGGGGAACGTATTAAAAAAATTTTCTTCTAATACTGATTATGAAGCTCATGTAAAAATTTCAGGAGGGATAGACTCAGCGCTAATAGCTGCGGCTGCAAAATCTAATAATATAGATGTAAAATATACAAATCATTTTCATCATTACTTAAATAATGACAGTTATCATGCATATGACATATCTAGAAAACTTGGAATTAAAGTCAATATACTGCCTTACCAAATAACTCATCATTCCTCCGTATATTACGATAATTCAGATTGGGAAGAATACATTAAGGAAATAGTTATTCCATTAGCAAAAAAAAATATATTTACATCTCCTAGTCCTGGTGGCATGAGTCTCACTTTGCCATTTATCAGACAAAACGTATTTGCTTTTGAAGGCAATACATATCCAGTCAATCTTTGTGTGCAACATTGCAATGTATACCCTCAATTAAACCTTATTAAAGAATTTTATTTAAAAATTAAACAGAGGAAAAGAAGAAATCAATATTCTCACAATAAATCCTCGCAATTATTGCGCTACAAAACTAAATCGATAGCATGGTTAAACGATAAAATACATCCTTATTATAACTATGCTTTTTCAATGATTTTTGATAAGAAAAATCTCTCTACTGATCTAGAAAAATGTTTTGAAAAAAAAAATAAGCTTTTACATCCATACTATAAAAAATATTTAATAATTATCTCAAATAAAATTAGAAAGGATAAAACCTTTGCACGTAAACTACTTGAGCCAGATGCAAATACGATGCTCAAATTAATCAAGTTGATAGCTTTTATAGACGGACCAGCAAAGGGATCGGGAGCGGTTATTAAGAATTGCAATGGTTTTGAGACTTTCAATATTGGATTAGCAAGCCAGATTACATTTTTATTGCTGTCAGTTAAATTTGATGAACTTTTAATCCACAATTCTAAATGGCATATCTTTAGAGCTTTTCAAATATTAACAAATTTATCATTTAAAAAAATTTACAGAAAATGTCTTTGGACGCATTTAGCTGATCATTTATTAGCCAATATAAAGGAGACGCTCTCAAAATTTCACATAATAAGAGAGAGATATGAGAAAAACCTCTCGCATCATAATGAATTATTAAAAAACGAGACAAACTTAGAATTTTATTTCAAATATCTTAATATAAGAAATTCAAAATTACTTAAAATCTTTGAAGGAACAAAATATTATAAAAATATAAGAGCTATTTATGAAGGTTTTGATAAAGATAAATTGTTTTTATACAGGAATATTGATTATGGTATTGCTTGTAGTTTAGTAGATGCAGAAATTTTTTTGGAGAACTAACTCATAATTTTATTTTCAACAAAATCGAGCAATTTTGATAGCTCAATTTGAAAGTATTCATAATCATATTTATTTTTGAATATTGAAATTATATGTGATGATGAAATTGATATCCTTAAATTACCTACATTTTTATCATTTATTTTTACTTTCATTGGCTGAGATAATAATTGCACTTTATTGTTGTAATTTTTTATACAATTATAAATCTTTCTTGACTCTAAAAGTGACAAATAATTATTATTTTTTTTTAAATAAAACAAAAAAATCGTTAAATTGTCCTCTATACGTTCTCCTCTAAAATTTTTAAGTTTTTGATTTTTACATAATTCTAGAGTTTTATGGCTTTTAATTGATTTTTTTATAATATTTTGCAAATTATTTATTATTAGAATCTTATTTTTCTTTGGGATATTACTAAAATGCTTCATTTCATTAATTGCAAATTTCCATCTAAATAATAATCCATATGACATTTTTGGTGATTTAATTAGTTCTACATCGTTAAATATTTTTTTTAAATCTGAATTTTTTTGAAGAGCACCTAAACGGTTATTTGTTAAATACGCTGAGCAAAATGGTGGGGCAGAAAAAAACTTTGATCCAGTCACTATAACGTCATAATTATTTTCTATAAAAGAAGTTAAAGTTTTAAAATCACATCGCATTTGACAAGCATCAACAACAATTTTGAGGCCTTTAAACTCTTTTTTCATTTGATTAATCGTCTCTATTGAAGGAAATATTTTGTGTGATTTAGATACATAAACCAGATGTAAAATTGACTTATCATATTTTGTAAAATTTTTATTCAAGAGAAATTTAATTTTACTAGATAATATTTTATGATTATCTTTATCCTTATTGTTAGAGTTTATTGGTAAAAACTCAGTTTTAATATTTTTTGACTTAAATTCATTTATATAATCATTCTTAGATTGGAATTTTCCATAGGGTGCCTCATATGAGAATATTTTTCCACGAGAGGTATGCCTGATGGATGTTCCAATTTCATTTATTCCTATAATTATATTATAAATATTTTTCTCATTACCCAATAAAGGAAGGTACTCTGAGTCAGTTCCAGAGGGGGATAGATAAATATATTTGACTTTATTAGAAAATATTTCTTTTAATTCTTTTTTTATTTTTAATTGCAATGAATAAAAAAATGAATGCTTATATAATTCTTTTTTAATTTTTTTATAATAATTATAAATATTGCTATAGGAATAAAGAGATGAATGATTAGCTGTAGCACTTGAAAACTCAATTAACTTTGCAATGCTATGTTTAACTCCATATATGTTTATGTCCTTCTCAATTGAATTTCGGAAATCATTATCTAAGCCAATTATTTCATTAAAAGTTTTTTTGCTTTTGATTTCTTTCTTCATTTAACTATATTTTTTATAAATATTATTTTGCGGAGATTGCTGATTTTATCGAAATTTTATATTTAATGGTTGCGGGGGTAGGATTTGAACCTACGACCTTCAGGTTATGAGCCTGACGAGCTACCAGACTGCTCCACCCCGCGCCAAAAAGATAACTATTTTGTACATAATTTCTTAAATCACCCAGTTCTATAAATCAAGTAAGAAATATTTAATCTAAAACTCTATTTTTTATATAGCTGAATTTCATCTTCACACATTAACTTAATTAATTGAATGAAAGAAGTCTTTGGTTTCCAATTTAGAATTCTTCTAGCCTTGGTATTATCACCTCTTAAAAAATCTACCTCAGCAGGTCTAAAGTATTTTTTATTTATTTTTACAATTACCCTACTACTTTTTAGATCATAGCATTTTTCATTTAAACCCTTGCCTTTCCATTTTGGTTTGAAACCAATTATTTTACATGCAATATTAATGAATTCTTTAATAGTATGAGTTTCACCTGTGGAAATTACGTAATCATCAGGTTTTTTTTGCTGAAGCATTTTCCACATAATTTCTACATAGTCTTTTGCAAAACCCCAATCTCGCTTTGAATAAATATTTCCAACTTCAAGGGGTTGGCCTTTAGCATATTTAATTTTACAAAGTCCTTTTACTATTTTTTTTGTTACAAACTCATCACCTCTTAGTGGAGACTCATGGTTGAATAAAATTCCTGAGCAACAAAATAAATTATAACCTTCACGGTAAATATTTGAAATCCAGTGAGCATAAAGTTTTGAGACTGCATATGGACTTTTTGGACGAAATCTAGAAATTTCATTTTGGAACTTTTCATCCTTTAATCCTCCAAACATTTCTGATGTTGATGCTTGATAGAATTTGGTATTTTTACTGTAATATCTTATTGCCTCAAGGATGCGAAGTGTACCAAATGCATTAATATTTGAAGTCATTAAAGGTGTGTCGAATGACGAGCCGACAAATGATTGTGCTGCTAGATTATATACTTCATTGAATTGGCCCTCTTTTATAATTTTATGAATATTTGTGTCTTCTGCTAATTCAAAATCTAAAATTTTAACTTTGTCCTCTATACCTAGTTTTTTGAGCCTCCAGAGACTTCCACTAGCAGTT
The DNA here is from genome assembly GCA_902622985.1 of uncultured Pelagibacteraceae bacterium. Lineage (GTDB taxonomy): Bacteria > Pseudomonadota > Alphaproteobacteria > Pelagibacterales > AG-422-B15 > CACNXQ01. The sequence goes on from CACNSH010000001.1 coordinate 150,271, forward strand.
CTTCTGTCTCCACCGTAAACTTTATAATTTTTCGAAAGTAAGAATTGGGCTAGATAAGCACCATCTTGACCTGAAATACCTGTGATAAGGGCTTTTTTTTTCATAAATTATTGTTTAAGCAACGTAGCTTTTCTTACAAAGTATTGTGTTTTTTCATTAATTCACTATTGATCCACTTATAGGTTTCTCCAATACCTCTTTCCAAAGAAATTTCAAAATCCCATTTTAATTTTTCCCTGATCAAGTCGTTATTTGAATTTCGTCCCCTTACACCTAATGGTGCATCCAATTTGTGATTCCTTGTAACTTTTTTGTTTGCTACTTTAGCTGCTGTATCCACAAGTTCATTGATTGTGACCATTTCTTCTGAACCTATATTGATTGGACCAATGAAATCACTATCCATTAACCTTCTTGTAGCTTCAATGCAATCATCAATGAACAAAAATGACCTTGTTTGTTTACCATCACCCCAGACCTCAATTACAGTTTCGTTGTCTTTTAGTTGAGCTACCTTTCTACATATTGCTGCAGGAGCTTTCTCTCTACCTCCATCCCAGGTACCTTCAGGACCATATATATTATGGTATCTTGCGACCCTAACTGGAATATTGAAATTTCTATGATACGTAAAGTACAAATGCTCACTAAATAATTTTTCCCACCCATATTCTGAGTCAGGTGCGGCAGGATATGCGGACTCCTCTCTACAATCTGGATTATCAGGATCCAACTGATTATACTCTGGATATATACAAGCTGATGATGAATAAAAAATTTTTGTCTTATTAATATTATTTTTTTGATTGATGTTATTTAATTGCTTTAGGATGTTAAGGTTTATCATGCATGAGTTATGCATAATATTTGCATCATTATCACCAGTAAAAATAAAACCTGCACCACCCATATCAGCTGCAAATTGATAAATTTCATCAAAAAAATAATTTTCATTTGTAAGTGAAGATATTACAACGTCTACCTCATTTAAATCACCTTTAATAAAATCATCTGCTTCAGTTTCACTGAATTCAGGGTATTTCAAATCTACGCCTCTAACCCAGTAGCCTTCTTTCTTTAGTCTTTTGACCATATGACTGCCAATAAACCCTCCGGCGCCTAAAACTAAAGCTTTTTTATTATTATTAAGCATTTTATTTATATTTAATTTTCGTTGAAAACGTCTCTTGTATATACTTTGTTTTTTACTTGGTCTAGCTCTTTTGAGTATCTATTAGCAATTACTAGATCAGACCTGGAAACAAAATCTTCAAAATTGTTAACAACCTCTATATTGTTAATTGGATATTCTTCCATTAAAGGTTCATAAAGAATGATATGTTTATTATTGTTAATTAATTCATTTACAATATCAAGTACTGCACTCTCTCTAAAATTGTTAGAGCCTTCTTTCATAGTCAAGCGATAGATTCCAACTGTATTTGGTTTTTTATTGAGAATTGATCTTACTATGAAATCTTTTCTGGTTTTATTGGCCTCGACTACTGCTTTAACAATTTTATTAGGAATATTGTCGAAATTTTTTAGTAATTGCTTCGTATCTTTTGGCAGACAATACCCTCCATATCCAAATGAAGGATTATTATAGTGATTTCCAATTCTTGGATCAGAGCTTATTGCCTTTATTATTTTTTCGATATTTAGATCTTGGCTTTCAGCATAACTATCCATTTCATTAAAAAATGAAATTCTCATTGCTAAATATGTATTTGCAAATAATTTAACTGCTTCTGCTTCTTTTGATTTCATTTTAAAGATTGAGATCTCACCGTCATTTTTTCTTGAACAATCGATTAAAATTTTGCCGAAAGTATCTGCTTTATCTGAAGTATCACCTACAACTATACGAGATGGATAAAGATTATCATATAAAGATTTAGTCTCTCTTAGAAATTCTGGGGAGAAAAAGATATTTTTGGATTTAAACTTTGTCTGCATTGTGTCAGTAAAACCAATCGGAACAGTTGATTTGATAACAATGGTAGTATCAGGATTGATTTCTAAACAATCTGAGATCACATTTTCTACTGAAGAAGTGTCAAAAGAGCCTGTAGCAGAATCATAGTTTGTTGGTGTTGCTATGATTACATAATCAGCTCCCAAATATGCCTCTCTAACGTCAGTAGTTGCAGTCAGATCTAAATTTGATTTATGAAGAAAAGATTCAATCTCCTCATCTTTTATTGGAGATCTCTTATCATTAATTAAATCTACTTTTACCTTGGAAATATCTAATGCAACTACATTATATTTTTGTGAAATTAGTAATGCAAGACTTAGCCCCACATAGCCAGTACCTACCACACAAATTTTCATAATATTAGAGAATAGATTGTGATAAATAATTGTAAAGTGACAATAATTCACGTTTAGTAGACCTGGCAATGTCCTACTCTCCCATGCCTTAAGACAAAGTACCATCGGCGCTGGAGCCCTTAACGTTCGAGTTCGAAATGGGATCGAGTGTAACCTCTCCGCTAAAACCACCAGGTCAACAAAACGTGAAATCAATACTAATTAAATTTCTTATTATTCTATCTAGTTGTCGCTTGTTTAATACTAGTTTGTTCCTAGTACATAGAAAATCAAGCCGATCGAGTTATTAGTATCAGTTAGCTTCATACATTGCTGTACTTCCACACCTGACCTATCAACGTGGTGGTCTACCACGACTCTCATGGAAGAATTAGTTTCGAGGGAGGCTTCCCGCTTAGATGCTTTCAGCGGTTATCCCGTCCGTACTTGGCTACCCAGCGATGCCGATGGCACGACAACTGGTACACCATTGGTACGTTCACTCCGGTCCTCTCGTACTAGGAGTAACTCCTCTCAATTCTTCAACACCCACGGCAGATAGGGACCGAACTGTCTCACGACGTTCTAAACCCAGCTCGCGTACCACTTTAATCGGCGAACAGCCGAACCCTTGGGACCTGCTCCAGCCCCAGGATGTGATGAGCCGACATCGAGGTGCCAAACACCGCCGTCGATATGAACTCTTGGGCGGTATCAGCCTGTTATCCCCGGCGTACCTTTTATCCGTTGAGCGATGGCCCTTCCACTCAGAACCACCGGATCACTATGACCGTCTTTCGACTCTGCTCGACTTGTCAGTCTTGCAGTCAGGCAGGCTTATGCCATTGCACTCAACAGCTGATTTCCGACCAGCTTGAGCCTACCTTCGCACGCCTCCGTTACTTTTTGGGAGGCGACCGCCCCAGTCAAACTACCCACCATACACTGTCTTGGATCCAGATAATGGACCTCAGTTAGATATCAAAAATTACAAGAGTGGTATTTCAAGGACGACTCCATGGAAGCTGGCGCCTCCACTTCAAAGTCTACCACCTATCCTACACATGTAATTTCTAATACCAATGTAAAGCTATAGTAAAGGTGCACGGGGTCTTTCCGTCTAACCGCGGGTACTCCGCATCTTCACGGAGAATTCAATTTCGCTGAGTCTACGCTGGAGACAGCGGGGAAATCATTACGCCATTCGTGCAGGTCGGAACTTACCCGACAAGGAATTTCGCTACCTTAGGACCGTTATAGTTACGGCCGCCGTTCACCGGGACTTCAGGTCGTAGCTTGCACCACTCACTTTAATCTTCCGGCACCGGGCAGGCGTCAGACCCTATACTTCGCCTTGCGGCTTTGCAGAGTCCTGTGTTTTTAATAAACAGTTGCTACCCCCATTTCTGTGCCACCCACATCTGGTTGCCCAAACATAGGTCCTCCTTCTTCCGAAGTTACAGAGGCAATTTGCCGAGTTCCTTCAGCATAGTTCTCTCAAGCGCCTTGGTATACTCTACCTATCCACCTGTGTCGGTTTCGGGTACGGTCTACGATGAGGCTATTTCCTGGAACAACTTCACTGCCTATCCAATCCATATAAGGATAGACAATTTACGTCATCCGTCACATCTCATCTGGTCAAGGAATATTAACCTTGTTCCCATCGACTACGACTTTCGTCCTCGCCTTAGGAGCCGACTCAACCTGCGCGGATTAGCCTTGCGCAGGAACCCTTGGATTTTCGGCGACAGAGTTTCTCACTCTGTTTGTCGCTACTCATGTCAGCATTCTCACTTCCGATATCTCCAGGAGCTCTCACGAGTCTCCCTTCAACAACGTACGGAACGCTCCGCTACCACACAATAAATTGTGTCCAAAGCTTCGGTGTATTGTTTAGCCCCGTTACATCTTCGGCGCCGGATAACTTATTTAGACCAGTGAGCTGTTACGCTTTCTTTAAAGGATGGCTGCTTCTAAGCCAACCTCCTGGCTGTTTTGGTCGTCCGACATCCTTTCCCACTTAACAATAACTTGGGGACCTTAGCTGTTGGTCTGGACTGTTTTCCTTTTGACTACGGACCTTAGCACCCGTAGTCTGTCTGCCATACAGTACTCATCGGTATTTGGAGTTTGGTTGGACTTAGTAAGGATCTCTCCCCCCTTGCCCATCCAGTGCTCTACCCCCGATGGTATTCATATGACGCACTACCTAAATAGTTTTCGCGGAGAACCAGCTATATCCGAGTTTGATTGGCCTTTCACCCCTAACCACAAGTCATCCAAAGACTTTTCAACGTCAACTGGTTCGGTCCTCCAATAAGTGTTACCTTATCTTCAACCTGCTCATGGCTAGATCACTCGGTTTCGGGTTTAATCCAAAGTACTGTCGCCCTATTAAGACTCGCTTTCGCTACGCCTACACCTTATGGCTTAAGCTTGCACTTTAAACTAACTCGCTGACCCATTATACAAAAGGTACGCCGTCACCCTTACGGGCTTCGACAGCTTGTAAGCATTCAATTTCAGGATCTATTTCACTCCCCTCGTCGGGGTTCTTTTCACCTTTCCCTCACGGTACTAGTTCACTATCGGTCACACAAGAGTACTTAGGCTTGGAGGGTGGTCCCCCCATATTCAGACAAGATTTCACGTGTCCCGTCTTACTCGAGAACATTAACTGTCATTACCCATACAAGACTATCACTTTCTAGGGTTTACCTTTCCAGGTAATTCTGGTTGTACAATTAATGCTACTGGCCTGGTCCGCTTTCGCTCGCCACTACTTACGGAGTATCGGTTGATATCCTTTCCTCCAGTTACTTAGATGTTTCAGTTCACTGGGTTCGCTTTACTAACCTATGTATTCAGTTAGCAATAACTCAAAAGAGTTGGGTTGTCCCATTCGGAAATCTTCGGATCAAAGTGTGTTCGTCACTCCCCGAAGCTTATCGCAACGTACTACGTCCTTCATCGCCTTTGTGTGCCAAGGCATCCATCAAATGCTCTTAAACGCTTGATTATTCTATGTACAAAAAACAAACTTATAGTTTTTTGTGACACTTAGATTTGAATTCTCAATAAAATTTTTAATTTAGTATTGATGTCACTTCACGATGTAAATGGAAAAGCTTAAAACTTGGTGGAGCTGACCGGGATCGAACCGGTGACCCCCTGCTTGCAAAGCAGGTGCTCTCCCAGCTGAGCTACAGCCCCAAGAGATACCACGTCATGGTGGGCCTGGGTAGACTCGAACTACCGACCTCACCCTTATCAGGGGTGCGCTCTAACCAGACTGAGCTACAAGCCCAAACGTAAGGCTTTATAGTTTTAAACAATGAAAGAGAAGCGAGGACGGTAAGCCGCATATAATTACTAAGTTAAATATTTTTTAAATTCAAATGAACTCAAAAAATTACTCTTAGAAAGGAGGTGATCCAACCGCAGGTTCCCCTACGGTTACCTTGTTACGACTTCACCCCAGTCGCTAATCTTACCGTGGTTGGCTGCCTCCTTACGGTTAGCGAACCAGCTTCAGGTAAAACCAACTCCCATGGTGTGACGGGCGGTGTGTACAAGACCCGGGAACGTATTCACCGTAGCGCGCTGATCTACGATTACTAGCGATTCCAACTTCATGCACTCGAGTTGCAGAGTGCAATCCGAACTGAGGTAACTTTTTGAGATTTGCTCCAGATCGCTCCTTCGCTGCCCTTTGTAGTTACCATTGTATCACGTGTGTAGCCCGGCCCGTAAGGGCCATGAGGACTTGACGTCATCCCCACCTTCCTCCGGCTTATCACCGGCAGTTCCTTCAAAGTTCCCACCATAATGTGCTGGCAATTGAAGGTAAGGGTTGCGCTCGTTGCGGGACTTAACCCAACATCTCACGACACGAGCTGACGACAGCCATGCAGCACCTGTATCCAATCCACCCGAAGTGAAAGACTTAATCTCTTAAGTCCGCGATTGGTATGTCAAGGGCCGGTAAGGTTCTTCGCGTATCTTCGAATTAAACCACATGATCCACCGCTTGTGCGGGTCCCCGTCAATTCATTTGAGTTTTAGCCTTGCGGCCGTACTTCCCAGGCGGAGTGCTTAACGCGTTAACTGCGATACTGGAAATTTAAATTCCCAACATCTAGCACTCATCGTTTACTGCATGGACTACCAGGGTATCTAATCCTGTTCGCTACCCATGCTTTCGAACCTCAGCGTCAGTATTGGCCCAGAGAGTCGCCTTCGCCACTGGTGTTCCTCCTAATATCTACGAATTTCACCTCTACACTAGGAATTCCACTCTCCTCTACCAAACTCAAGAAATGTAGTTTTGAAGGCAGTTCCAGAGTTAAGCTCTGGGATTTCACCTCCAACTTACAAATCCGCCTACGCTCGCTTTACGCCCAGTAATTCCGAATAACGCTAGACCCCTCCGTATTACCGCGGCTGCTGGCACGGAGTTAGCCGGATCTTCTTCTTCAGGTACCGTCATTATCTTCCCTGACGAAAGAGTTTTACAACCCTAGGGCCTTCATCACTCACGCGGCATCGCTGGATCAGGGTTGCCCCCATTGTCCAATATTCCCCACTGCTGCCTCCCGTAGGAGTCTGGGCCGTGTCTCAGTCCCAGTGTGGCTGATCATCCTCTCAGACCAGCTATAGATCGTCGCCTTGGTGAGCCGTTACCTCACCAACAAACTAATCTAACGCGGGCCCATCCAATAGCGCATAAAGCTTTCTCCCGAAGGACGTATAAAGTATTAGCTTAAGTTTCCCCAAGTTATTCTCTACTACTGGGCAGGTTCCCACGCGTTACTCACCCGTCTGCCACTAGATCCGAAGATCTCGTTCGACTTGCATGTGTTAAGCGTGCCGCCAGCGTTCATTCTGAGCCATGATCAAACTCTCAAGTTTAAAAATGACGCACACAAACTTATTGGCGGAGTTGCATAATATAAATTATGCAATCCAATAAACGTGTACGGTTATTCTGTACTGCGGAATTACCGCCCACGTTTCTCTTTCAATTTACTTTTCCAATAGCATAATCGTGCAAGCAAAAAAACCTTACCCCTAAAGATAAGGAATTAAATGCCAGTTAGATTATATTAAGACTATAAATAGTCATATGCCGCAAGTTCAGAGCATCACCGAACAAGGGTGAGCGTTTTTTTACTGTATAGAGCCAAAAAGTCAAGCAGCAAAGGATATAAAAGGCAGAAAACTAGTATTTTTATAGAATTATAATTATGTAATAAATTCAATTATTTATTTGATTAATTAGGAGTTTCGCATCAATCAAAAATAATATTTATGAAAAATCTCTAAAAATGTTTATACCAATATCCCAAAATGACCTTCTTCAATAGAAATCAGATTATTCTGTCACTGAGCTTTATCTTCCTAATAGGTATTTCATATTTTTTGTCTATTTCGTTTGGAGAAAACTTAGCTCGAGAAAAAAAAATTTCTAAGAAAATTATAGCGGATGAAGACCCAATCCATATTAAGGAAAAATTAGAAATTGATTTTACGCACGTCCAAAGATACTACCTGCAAGAAGGAGAGACTTTTACTGGAGCCTTGAAACAAGCAGATCTTGAGGATGAAGAAATTAATGATGTTATCAATATTATATCTGAAAAAATAGATTTAAGAAAATTAAAAGTAGGAACACTTATTGAAACTTACACGAAGTCCATTAATGATAAAAAGACAATTAATGAAATAATTATATATCCTGATATTGAAAAAAAAATCTATGTTCAAAAAGTTAATAATGAGTTTGTTGTAGGTGAAGACAAAAAAAAACTATTTAGCAAGTTAAAATTTTACGAAGTTGAAATCCATAATAGTATTTATGAGTCTCTTAAAAAAGTAGATACGCCAGATGAAGTTATAATGGAGTTTGTACAGTTGTATAGTTTTGACATCGATTTTCAAAGAGACATTAGAAACGGAAATAAGATCAAAATATTTTTTGATATTTATACAGACTTGCAAAACAATTATATTAAATCTGGAAAGATCTATTTTTCAGAAATTATTCTTAATGATGAAATCTATGAGCTTTATAGATTCCAATCAGGGGGAGATGAATTTGTTGAATATTTTAGTCGTGAGGGTAAATGTGCAACTAAAGCACTTATGAAAACACCAATTAATGGAGCGAGGTTATCCTCTGGTTTTGGAATGAGAAAACATCCAATTTTGGGTTATAATAAAAAACATCAAGGAGTTGATTTTGCAGCACCTACTGGAACACCTATAATGGCTGCGGGCACAGGCCACGTAGAATTTGTTGGCAATAATGGGGGTGCAGGTAAATATATTCGGATCAAGCATCTCAATGGATATAAAACTAGTTATTCTCACCTAAGCGAATATGCTTCAGGTATTAAAAAAAATGTAAAAGTCCGACAAGGACAAGTGATAGGTTTTGTTGGAAACACCGGTCTCTCCACCGGTCCTCACCTACACTATGAAGTAATCTTTAACGGAAAAAGAATTAATCCAATGAAAATGAAATTACCCTCTGGCAAACAACTCAAAGGCAAAAACTTAGAAATTTTTCTAGCTGAGAAAGACCGAATTAATTCTGAATTATCTATCTTAAGTTCTATGAATTAGCTTCTTCAATAGCTTTTGCAGGATCTAGTGTTTCAACAGACTCTTCGACACTAGTAACTTCATTTCCATTAGTTTTTAATGAGCCATTTTTCTCATTAAGACGACCTTGGCGCTCATTTAGCATTCTGCTATAATGTTCAGCGTGCTGCATATAGTTTTCTGCACCTACATAATCGCCTGATGCTGCTGCATCTTTTGCTAAGACCTTGTACTTTTCAAGAACTGTCGTTAAATTGCCTCTGACTCTGGTATTATTACTACCATTACTAAAGTTTTCATTGTTTCTGTTATTTGACCTTTTGAAGGGTCGGCTTCTTCTATTTTTCACTTTGAAAGTTTTAACCTAATACATAGGTATTCTATTAATCGAGATTTCGTAAATTAGTGTTAAGTTCATAATTAATCAAGTTTTTATTTATATTCTTTTTGCAACTATACACCTTGGCAGATTAGCTATGTCTTTTTCAACTGAAATAAGCTGAAAACCAGTATTTTTTAGCAATTTATCCATGGGTTTTAATTGGTTTTGACCAATCTCAAAAATGATCAATTGTTTTTTGTTTTCATATTTAATTAAATTATTTAAAATCATTTTAAAACAACTTAACCCATCTTCTTTTGCAAAAAGGGCGATTTTAGGCTCAAATTCTCTAACATCCTTGAGCAGCTTATCTTTTAATAAAGCAGAAACATAAGGTGGATTACAAACTATAAGATCATAATTTTTTGTATTAAATTGAGAAAAATCTGCATTGTATAATTTCAATCTATTATCATTTATTAAATTATTTTTATTCTGCTTTGCTACTTGCAAAGCATTTTTATCTAGATCAATACCAACACCCTTAGCTTTTTTAAATTCTCTTAAAAGTGAAATTATCAAACAACCAGATCCTGTACCAAGATCTAATATTTTCAGATTTTGATTTTTATCAGGAAAGCATTTTATAGCAGTTTCGATGATAGTTTCACTGTCAGGTCTTGGAATTAAAACTGAATTATCTACAAAGAATAAATCTTTCCAAAATTCCTTTTTATTAATTATGTATGCAATTGGTTCACTTTTTTTTCTTCTTTGAATTAGTTCTTTGTATTGATCCAGTTTGATATTATCTAGTGGCTTATTGTGACTTATATTAATTTCTTCATTAGAAATATTTAGAACATACTTCAGAAGTATTTTTTTTTCTAAAATAGGAACAGAAACATCTTCAGAGTATAAAAGTACGTTTAGTGAAGACATATTAATTGCCTTGTTCTGCAATTATTAGATTTGAAATAACTTCCTCTAAACCTGTAGAGTTTAATATTTGCTCTAGCTTGTAGAGAGTTAAATTTATACGATGGTCAGTTACTCTTCCTTGAGGAAAATTATAGGTCCTGATCCGTTCTGATCTATCGCCTGAACCAATCTGCGATTTTCTTTTGTCCGCTATATCATCTTCCTGTTTTTTGCGCTCAAAATCATATAATCTCGTTTTCAAAACAAGCATTGCCTTTGCTTTATTCTTATGCTGAGATTTTTCATCCTGCTGTTGCACTACAATTCCAGATGGAAGATGAGTTATTCTGACGGCACTATCAGTGGTATTAACATGTTGTCCTCCGGCACCACTTGATCTGAATACATCTATTCTAATATCTTTATCATCAATTTTAATATCAAGGTCCTCTGCTTCAGGTAATACAACAACGCTTGCCGCAGACGTATGAACTCGTCCTTGAGACTCAGTTTCTGGAACTCTTTGAACTCGATGAACACCAGATTCAAATTTTAATTTTGAATAAACACTACTTCCTGAAATTTTTGCAACCGCTTCTTTGATGCCTCCTTTTTCAGAGTCTGAAATGGAAATATACTCAATTTTCCAGCCCTGATTTTCAGCATAACGCTGATACATGCGCAAAAGATCATTTGCAAATAGAGCAGCCTCATCTCCACCTGTTCCAGCTCTAACTTCTAAAATTACGTTTTTTTGATCCAATGGATCTTTTGGAATCATTAGTTCTTTCAAGGCATTTTCAGCCACTACAAGCTTATCTTTCACATTATTAATCTCTGATTTAGCTATTTCAATTAAATCATCGTCATTGCCATTAATGACACTGTTTAATTCCTCTAATTCTGACTGTTGAGCTAAATATAAATTAATTTGATCATATAAAGGTTTTAACTCAGCATATTCTTTTGAAAGAGATACATATTTATCTGTATCATTCACTGATTTATTTAATTCATTTTCAAGATTTTCATATTTTTCTTGAATTTTTTCTAATTCATCTAGCTTAATCATGAAGAGATTGAATTTTTTTCTCTACAAGATTAACAACATGATCAACTATTTCAGGATTTTTTATTTTATGGTCAGCTACGCCTGACAAATAAATCATATTATTCCCTTTTCCACCGCCGGTTACCCCAATATCACTATTTAATGCTTCTCCCGGACCGTTTACAACACAGCCAATAATTGAGAGAGTTATGGGATCTTTAATGTGTGACAGTCTTCTTTCAAGCTCACGAACTGTATCAATTACTGGAAAAGCCTGTCTAGCACAAGAAGGGCAGGAAATAATTTTAATACCCCTAGAAGCTAAATTTAAACTCTTCAATATCTCGTGACCTACTTTAATTTCCTCTACTGGATCTGCTGTTAATGAAACTCTAATTGTATCTCCGATCCCTTGTGAGAGAAGATTACCAATACTTATGGATGACTTAATTGAGCCCGATAAATAAGTTCCTGCTTCTGTTAATCCAACATGAAATGGATAATCACAAAGTTTTGCTAATTTTTCATAAGCTTCAATTGTAGTAAATACATCTGATGCTTTTACACTTATTTTGAAATTATCAAAATTATTATCTTCAAGCAGGCGAATATTTGCTATTGCGCTATCGACTAAGGCATTAGCACAGGGTTCACTGTATTTTTTTAGAATTTTTTCATCAATGGAGCCTGCATTTACTCCTATGCGCATACAAATGTTATTTTGTTTAGCTGCATTAATAACCTCAATAATTTTATCTGCTCCAATATTGCCAGGATTTATTCTTAAGCAAGCAGCGCCTGCATCTGCAGCTTCGATCGCACGCTTGTAGTGAAAGTGAATATCTGCAACGATTGGTACATCCACGTAATTAATGATCTCTCTTAGAGATTCTGTAGATTCTTGATCGGGACAAGATACCCTAACAATATCTGCACCTTCAGATACTAAATCATTGATTTGTTCTAAGGTTGCATTAACATCTGATGTGAGCGTATTTGTCATTGATTGCACAGAAATTTTTGCATCACCGCCAACTTCTACACTTCCAACCTTAATCTTCTTTGAACGCCTGCGTATTATTTTGTTTAGAGAGTACTGACTCATAATTATTTATAAATTAGGTAGGTATTAAATATAATGAAAGAATTGATTTGAAAACTTAAAAAATCTGTTTTCTACCTATCTCGCCTATAGAGCCAAGAAATTTTATTTGGCCGTTGTTCACTTTTATTGAAATGAGGCCCATATTCCCCGAGGTTACAAATATTTCGTCATTTTTTGATACCTCAAGATTAAGCTCTTCACCCTCTTTGAAAACCTGACTAACTAATATTTCCTTTGAGTTATCAACTTCTATCCAAACTTCATTGTCAAATAATATTGATAAACTGACAGTTTCCAAAAAATTTTGCTTATTGTCGGATAAGCTAGTAGATCGTTTTGAATTACTTAAAGACGGATTTAACTTTTCTGTATTTAATTGATTAAAATTCAAGAATTTATTTTCAGCTGAATTATTTTCTAGATTATTTTGAGTTACTATTTCAGTATTATCTGATTTCAATTCAACAGATAAATTGTTATTTTTTAGGGAATAATTAAAGCTTAAAATTATAACAACTAAAAATAATGGTAATAGAATTTGGAATTTAAGATTATTTATCAGCGATAAAGTAGAATTAGCCACTGATAGATTGTTCGATAACTTAGTAGAATTTTCTATTGAGGAATTAGTAAAAGTAACTTTTTTTTTAGGAACCTCTACACCTAGGTGTTTTGCGTATAAAAAAAGTAGGTGTCTTTGTGGAAATGAGTCCACTTCACTTTCACTAAGATTTTCAATTTTGAATATTACTTTTTTTGAAATATTTGTCTCTTTACTTAAATCATCTACTGAAAAGCCCCTTGCCTCTCTCTGGTTCTTTAGTTCTAATAGAAAATTTTGATACATATGATCTAAATTAATTAAACCTTAATCTAAAAAAAATAAACCCATCAATTACCCAAAATGATTATTTCTTAAAGAATAGTAGTTTAGATCAAGCATGGCACTATATCTGGTCGAGCTGAAATACAGTATGTAGTGCATTTACAGCCTTTTCAGTTTTATCTTTATCTATCAAGACGCTTATCTTTATTTCTGATGTTGAGATTACTTCAATATTGATTTTATTTTTGGATAAACATTCAAACATTTTTGCAGCTATACCTGGTTGATTTCTCATTCCTGATCCAATGATGGAAACTTTTGAGAGGTTTTTTTCGTTTAAAACTTTTGAAATCTTAAGTTTTTTTTGTAAATTTTCTAAAATTTTTAATGCTTTATCAAGATCTATCATCGGGATTGTAAAAGTAAGATTTGTCATTTTTCTCTCAATAAAATTGTTCTGAACAATCATATCAACATTAACTGAATTCTCTGCAAGCTTATTAAAAATCTCTGCAGCAACTCCCGGTTTATCTTCCACATCAATGAGAGTTATTTTTGCCTCATCTTTAGAATAAGCAACTCCTGTCACTGCCCTATCATTTTCATTATTTACATCATTTGAAATTAAAGTTCCCTTATCAGACGGACTGAATGTTGATCGAACATATACGTCTACATCATTACTCATTGCAGATTCAACTGAGGCTGTTTGCAAAACTTTAGCCCCTTGTGAAGCCATTTCGATCATCTCTTCATAAGAAATTTTGTCTAGTCTTCTTACATTTTCTGTCATTCTGGGATCGGAGGTGTAAACTCCATCAACATCAGTATAAATATCGCACCTTTCAGCTTTTATTGCTGAAGCAATGAATACTGCAGTGTTATCTGAACCTCCACGACCAATAGTCGTAATTCTGCCCTCAGTTGAAATACCTTGAAAACCAGCTACGACAGCAATCTTCTTGTTTTCAAAATCGTTAATGATTTTATCCGGAATCACTTTATCAATAAATGAGTTTCTGTGCGAGCCTCTGGTAATTATTGGGACTTGCCAACCAAGCCAAGATCGAGATGGTAGACCTATTTTTTTTAGAGCCAGTGACATTAATCCTGCAGTTACTTGCTCTCCTGATGAAACAACAACATCGTATTCACTATCATCATTATAATTTATCTTATCAACATGCTTTATTAGCTGATTAGTGGCTCCAGACATAGCGGAAACAACTACAACTATATTGTTGCCTTTATCATATTCTGATTTGACAATATTTGCTGCGGATTCAATTAATTCAGTTGTAGCTACTGATGTTCCGCCAAATTTTAAAACTATAGTGGACATTTGACTTTTCGTTATTAAATTCTGTTACGTAATATTCTAAATGAAAACAAGGATTACTTGAATACTATACTTTAATCAAGTATTAGTTAAATGATTGATTTATGGACATTTCTTCGATTGATAAAACTGAAATTGATAAGTTTAAAAACCTTGCCAAGGAATGGTGGAAGCATGATGGCAAGTTTAAAACACTGCATAAATTTAACCCCATAAGACTGGAATATATAATCAATACAATTAAAGATCATTATGCAATAGACCGAAAAAATGAATTACCTTTAAAGGGATTATCAGTTTTGGATATTGGATGTGGTGGAGGACTAATGAGTGAACCTTTAGCAAGATTAGGTGCAGAGGTAACTGGCATTGATGCTTTAGAGAAAAATTGCATCACTGCAAAAATTCATGCTGAGGAAAATAATTTAGATATTAATTATCTTAATACAACTGCTGAGAATCTTAACAAAAATAAAAAGTATGACATCATTTTAAATTTGGAAGTAATAGAACATGTAAATAATCCAAAAAATTTTATTAAAGAATGTAGTGGCCTGGTATCTAATAATGGCATTATGTTTATAGCAACTATTAATAAATCTATCTTTTCGCTTATTTTTGCAAAATTTATGGCTGAATATGTATTAGGATTTCTTCCAAAAGGCACACATGATTGGAATAAATTTTTAACTCCTGAGGACATTTACTCTTTTTTTATTCAAAACAACTTTGAAGTGATTAGTAATACAGGTGTAAATTATAATCCATTAAGGGACGAATGGTTTATGTCTAAAAGAATGGATGCAAATTTTATTATTTCTGGAAAAAAAAATTAATTATCTTCTTTTATCCATGGAATAGAAGTTACCTCAATACCCTCATCATTTAAATCAGTAACTTCTTCTTTAGTTGCGTTACCGTATACTGGCTTTTTATTAGACTTACTGTAGTGAATTTTTCTTGCTTCGTATGCAAACTGGTCTCCGACAAACTCAAAATTTTGTTTAACAAATTTATTTACTTCTTTTACTTTATTTCGAAAGTCTCTGAGTGCATTTTCGTTTGAAGTAACGTTAGTTTTTTTTATGGATACATTTGGCCTTGAAAGTTCTTTAGTAATATTTGAAGACCCGCACGAAACACATTGAACTAACTTTTTTTTGATTTGTGTTTCACATGACTTAGATGAGCCAAACCAACCTTCAAATGAATGAGAACAGTCACTGCATTGTAAATTAAAAACGATCATTATAAATCTATATTGTAATTATATTGTTTATTTCAATATTTGTGTCCTGAAACTTGGTATATTAGCTCTAATTTTAGCAAGCTTTTTAAAGTCCAAACTAGCCATTATAATGCCTTTTCCTGCCTTTTTTTCAGCCAAAATCTCACCCCATGGAGATACAATTAGACTGTGTCCATAGGTACGGCGTTTTAATGAATTTTTTCCATACTGCGCAGGAGCTAAAACATAAGAACCATTTTCAATAGCTCGTGTTTTTACAAGATTGTGCCAGTGAGCTTTACCTGTAGTGGTTGTGAATGCTGAAGGAATAGTAATTAACTTTGCCCCCATCATCACTTGTTTTCTATAAAGTTCTGGGAATCTTAAATCATAACAAATTGATAAACCAATTTTTCCCCAAGGAGTATTAGTAATCACAACTTTTTTACCTGGTTTAAAGATTTTGGATTCTTTATAGTTTTCTTTTTTGGATATTTTCACATCAAACATATGAATTTTATCGTACTTGCATTGAATATTACCTTTGCTATTTATCAAATAGGAGCGATTATATAATTTGTTCTTATTGTCTTTGATAACAATAGAGCCAAGCAAGATCCATACTGATTTTTTCTTTGCAATTCTTGTAAATTCAATGAGAAATGGATCGTCCTTCTCCAGAAATACTGACCTTTTTAATTTTTGTCGATCTAATGAAATAATATTTGTAACTTCTGGAGTTGTAATAAAAGTGGCACCTTTATCAATAGCTTTATTTGAAAGGTCTTTTGTTTCTTTTAAATTTTTATAAATATCTGAACACGATGTAAGCTGAAGACAGGCGGCTCTTAAATTATTTTTCATTTAAAATTTTATCAAGCGTGCCAGACATCTCAAGCTTATTTAATTCTTCAAATCCGCCAATATGCAGCTCTTTAAAAAAAATTTGTGGAACAGTTCTTTTTCCATTAGCTTTCTCTAACATAATATCTCTTTGGGAGGGATCGTCTTGAATATTAATTTCTTGATATTTAATTTGTTTTTTATTAAGGAGTTTTTTTGCTAAGTCGCAATATCCACAATTATAGGACGAATAAATAATTATTTGGTCGCTCATTAATTTAGATCCTATTATCAAAGTAATTTATGATTTCAGAAATATTTTCAATAACTTTATCATCTTCCATATAAGTTTCACCTAATCGAACAACGATCATATCCTTAGACGGAATAATTAATATATATTGCCCACCAAAACCTGCCGCATAGTAAGCATCCTTTGGAAGTCCTCGTGTAAATGCTGGATGAGGCATCCAAAACTGGTTGCTATACATTTGGTAAGTATTTTTAGCTGGAGTTCTTGTATCATCAATCCATTCTTTTGATACAATTCTCTCCCCATCCCATAATCCGTCTCTTAAATATAAATATCCAAATCTTGCATAATCCCTTGCGTTTGCAAAAATTGAGCTGCCACCAATGAAAGTTCCAGAATTATCAAATTCGAAGATCGAATTTTTTATGCCTATTTTATCAATAAGGTTGCTTTTTATGAAATCTAAATATTCAATTCCTTGAGCTTCAAGCTTTGTTCTTATTATTTGACTTATAATATTAGTTTCTCCAGTCGAGTAGTTGTATTTCATGCCTGGTAGAGGAGTTTTTAGTTTCATGGATGACGCAAACTCAGCTTGATCAAATCTTCCCTGCCCAAATAACATATCCAATGTATCTGACCTTCCACTCAATTCATATTCCTCAACATAATCCAGCCCTGACTGCATATTAAGCATATGTCCTATGGAAATATTTTTTCTATTGTCATCCCAGCTTGGTAAGAGATTTGTTTCATCTTTTGATAGTATGAAACCCCTATCAATCATCATTCCAGTCAATAGACCAATATAGCTTTTTGCCATTGAATAGGAGACAAGTTTAGTATCTTGTGTAATAGGAGAATTATACTTTTCAAAGACAATACTTCCATCTTGAATAATTAAAAGTGCATTCGTACGTCCCAATTCATCGTAAGAATCATCAGAAAAAGTATAATTAATAATTGTACTAAACTCTTCGTCATCAATTTTTATTAAATTTTCCGGCCATGTATTTGTTGGCCATTCGACTGTTTCATTATGTGGTAATTGATTAACTATAGCTAATGATGGATTGACCCAAATTAAAATAAAGGATAAACACGTTATAAATTTTATAATTTTATGCATAAAGTATCTCGATTTATTTATAACATATTAGTAATATTTACATCATTTTTTTTTATAAATACTAGTATTGCAAAGTCTGATGAAACTCTCATTGGATTGAATGCTTCAGCAAAGCACTATTGTGTTTGTTTCTTTATTTCAGAGATGAAAAGTGATTATTGTGACGAAGCATATGATCGTGTTATTACTGCTTCAGTTTCAGACGATGAATTATTCAGTCAAATTAAATTATTAGGTTACAATAAAGATGAGGGGAAAAAAGAAATTTCAATTGAATATGGAGAATATAAAATAGTCTCTGTTTTCACTGAGGAAACAGGTTGTTATTTCAAAAAATAATTAACAACTTTAGTATTTGCAGGCAATAATTTTACTTTCTTCAAATCCTTTGCGGACACCCATCGTAAAAGTTCCCCTTCTCTACTTATAATTTTTCCTGTCCATTCTGTTACCTCGAATACATACATCATTAATAAAAATGAACGATACTGGTGCTTAAAAAATTCATAGTTTGATAATTTGCTTATATCTATTTTAATATTTAATTCTTCCTTTAGCTCCCTAAATAATGCAACTGCAAAATTTTCGTAATTTTTCAATTTTCCACCTGGAAACTCCCAAGAATTGATAAAAGAATCCTTATGTTTTCTGCTCATTAAGAGAATTTCGCCATTTTTATTTTTTATAATTGCGGAAGAGCAAAATACTACCTTCATGTCCTGTATGCTGCATTGATATCAACATATTTGTGAGAAAAATCACATGTTTGTGTTTCGTAAGAATAATTACCTTGTCCAAGATAAAGTTTTAGATCAATTTCTTTGCTTGCCATATATTTTTTTAATTTTTGTAAATTTAATTTTTTATACTCTGCTCCGTTAGCAACAACTATTTGTTTACCTATATAAATCTTAAGTTTTTTTTGGGTCTACTTTTTCATATGTTTTACCAATCGCCATTACAATTCTCCCCCAATTTGGATCATTTCCGTAAAAAGCTGTTTTTACAAGTGGGGAATTTGCGACTGCCTTGGCAATTCTTTTTGCCTGCGGTGAATTTTTAGCACTTTCAACTTTTATATTTATTAATTTTGTTGCACCTTCTCCATCTCTTACAATTTGTTCCGCTAAATATTTAACAACAGGAAGTAAAGAGTTTTTTATTTTTAATATTCTCTTATCTTTTATTGATGAAATCTTATTTTTTAATGAAACACTATTAGTGCTAGTCATAATTACAGTATCATTTGTAGATTCATCTCCATCAACAGTTATTTGATTGAATGACTTATCTACAAGATCTTTTAATAATTTCTGTAAAATATTTTGAGGTATTAAACAATCTATAAAAATAAATCCCAACATTGTTGCCATGTTTGGCTCTATCATTCCAGACCCTTTCGCAATCCCTGTGATTGTGATTGTTTTGTTTTCGATCATTGTTTTTACAGAAATTGCTTTTGGAAAAGTATCGGTTGTCATAATTGATTGAGCTGCTTGTAACCAATTATTAGTTTTTGATTTATCTTTTTTTAATGTATTTACTATTTTATTTTCAGGAAATTTTTCCCCAATAACACCTGTAGATGCGAAAAATATCTTCTTAACTGAGACTTTGAATTTATTAGAAACAAAGTTACTTATTTTCGTTAACGCATTAATACCTGCCTGGCCTGTAAAAGTGTTTGCATTTCCTGAATTAACAATCAATGCTTCTATTTCTTTATTTTTTAAATTTTTTTTGTTCCAGTCCAGTGTGCATGATCTTAATGATGACTTTGTAAAAACTTCAGCAACCGAGGTTTTATTCTTGAAAAGAAATAAAGCTAAATCCAGTCGTTTCTTGTTATACAAGCCTGCAGAATATACATACAATTCAATGCCTTTAATCTGATTAATCTTTCCAATACTTTTTGGCGCTAAAGGTGATTTTTTTAACATTTTCAGAACAATCAAATATGAGTGATTTAAGTAATTTTATCTTAATTGGTGTTAGTATTTAATGTATAAATGCTTGCAATTAAATAGAAAATACAAATATCTACTCAAATGTTAAAAGTTAACTCATTTTTCAGCACAATTTTTAGCCGAAGCGAAAAGAAGAAATTAGCGGAATTTCAACGTACTGTACAATTAATTAATGATTTGGAGCCTGAAATTGAAAAGCTATCTCAAGATACACTTCTTAAAAGAATTTCAGAGATTAAATCTGAAATATCAAATGGGGAGAAAATTGATGACTATTTAGTAGAGTCTTTTGCAATGGTGCGTGAGGCTTCCAAAAGAACGCTTGGTCAAAGGCATTTTGATGTTCAATTAATTGGAGGAATGGTTTTGCACAATGGTGGAATTGCAGAGATGAAGACTGGCGAGGGAAAAACACTTGTTTCTACTTTGGCAGCTTTTCTGAATTCATTATCTAATAATGGTGTGCATATAGTGACTGTAAATGATTATCTTGCAAAACGTGATGCTGAATGGATGGGTTCTATATTCAATTATTTGGGCCTGTCTGTAGGATGTTTAACGAATGATGTCGAAGGAGCTGATGACAGAAAGAAGCAATATGATTGCGATATTACATACGGTACAAATAATGAATTTGGTTTTGATTATTTAAGAGACAACCTTAGATTGATGAAAAAAAATATGGTTCAAAGAACGCATAATTTTTGCATTGTTGATGAAGTTGATAGCATATTAATTGATGAGTCGAGAACACCTCTAGTTATTTCTGGAGCTATAGAGGATAAAACAACGCTTTACAATTCAATAAATAAAATTATTCCTTTTATTGATGAGAATGATTTTGAAATTGATGAAAAATCAAAAACTGCAAATTTAACCGATGCTGGAATTGACAAGGCAGAGATCATACTCAAAGAAAGAAAAATAATCAATGAAGGCACTTTATATGATATTTCAAATGTAGCAGTGGTTCACCATATTAACCAAGCATTGAGAGCAAATAAACTGTTTGAAAAAGATAGAGATTATATCGTTAAATCTGGAAGTGTAATTATTGTTGATGAATTTACTGGAAGAACAATGGAGGGCAGAAGATATGGGGATGGGCTTCATCAAGCGATTGAAGCGAAAGAAAATGTTAAAGTTCAGAACGAGAGTCAAACTTTAGCATCCATCACATATCAAAATTATTTTAGATTATATAATAAAATTTCTGGCATGACTGGAACTGCACTTACAGAAGCAGAAGAATTTGCTGATATTTATAACTTATCAGTTATTGAGATACCAACAAATGTAGCAATTTCTAGAATCGATAATCAGGATGAGATTTACAGAACAAAGGATGAAAAATACAATGCAATCGTAGAACAAGTTAAAAAATGTAATAAAAAAAATCAGCCTGTTTTAGTTGGAACTACAAGTATTGAAAAGTCGGAAGAAATATCAAAAAAACTACGAAATAACAAAATTAGGCATGAAGTTCTAAATGCAAAGCATCATGAACAAGAAGCAAAAATTATTGCAAATGCTGGAGAGCCTGGAGCTGTTACAATAGCAACAAATATGGCAGGAAGAGGTACAGATATACAACTTGGTGGCAATTATGAATTTAGTTCTAATCAAACAAATGGGGAAGAGGAAGCTAAGAAACTTCTTGCAAAGATTTTAATAAATAAAAATGAGGTATTGGAAGCTGGGGGTCTTTATGTTATTGGCAGTGAGAGACACGAAAGCAGAAGAATAGATAATCAGCTAAGAGGAAGATCTGGTAGGCAAGGAGACCCCGGTGAAACAAAATTCTTCATTAGTTTAGAAGACGACCTAATGCGAATCTTTGGATCAGAAAAAATAGATAATGTATTAAAAAGCCTGGGATTAAAAGAAGGAGAGTCGATAAAACATGCTTGGATCTCAAAAGCACTTGAAAGAGCTCAAAAAAAAGTAGAAGGAAGAAATTTTGATATACGAAAAACACTGCTTAAATTTGATGATGTACTAAACGATCAGAGAAAAACAATATTTGATCAAAGACTAGAACTAATGAATGCAGAGAATATTGCTGAGATTGCAAATGACATGCAGTACGATGTTGCTGATGCGATTATTGATCGCCATTGTCCAGAGAAATCATACGCAGATCAATGGAACATAAATGATCTACAAGCTGAAATAAATCAAAATTTTGCCTCAGAAATTAAGCTTGATATTAAAAATACAGATATCGAAATAGATCAAAAATATTTGAGAGAAAAAGTGTATGAGCTCATTAATAAAAATACAATTAGTAGAAAAGGAAATCATTCAACAGAGGCTATCAATTCTGCAGAACGTATGGTCTTACTAAAAATCTTAGATGATAAGTGGAAGGATCATATAAATAATTTAGAACAACTTAGATCAACTATAGGTTTAAGAGGGTATGGTCAAAGAGATCCTCTAAATGAGTATAAAAATGAAGCCTTTAGTTTATTTGAAAATC
Source organism: uncultured Pelagibacteraceae bacterium (assembly GCA_902622985.1). GTDB lineage: Bacteria > Pseudomonadota > Alphaproteobacteria > Pelagibacterales > AG-422-B15 > CACNXQ01. The sequence continues at coordinate 172,662 of CACNSH010000001.1, forward strand.
TACTTGATAGTTTAAAAGTTGATGTATCTAAAATATTTTCAAGAATGAAATTAAGAGAAAATACAAGCCAAAATTTTGACGAGAGTAAGGGAACCCAGCGTTTAAATCAGAACGTGTCAAAAGAAAAAAAAATATCAAGAAATTCACCTTGTCCCTGTGGATCAGGAAAAAAGTATAAACACTGTCACGGAAATATTAATTAGATTAAATAGTATATAAGAGCGATACAGAATAATACTATTAAAACAATTGAAAAGGTCTTTAGAAAAAGGCTTGAGAACTTATTTATATTTTTAGTTTTTCCATACTTAGCATTTAGCACTGAATTTGCTGGGGTGATCTTATCACTAAATAAACCAGATCTTCCAATTTGAAGATATCTCTCTTGCCTTGCGTGTTTTAAATCATTACCATGCTGATTTGAGAGCAAATTTAAATATTTTTCAATTTCGTCACCAACAGTTTCAATTGCCCGATGAGGATTTCTATGTGCGCCGCCTGTAGGCTCTTTAACAATTTCGTCAATTACATCAATTTTTAGCATATCTTCTGCTGTTAGTTTAAGGGCTGATGCCGCTTCAACAGTTTTTGCATTATCTTTCCATAAAATTGAAGAGCAACCCTCTGGAGAAATTACTGAATAAATAGAGTTTTCCAACATGAGGACAGTATTTCCTGTACCAATAGCAACTGCACCGCCTGATCCTCCTTCACCAATTATTATTGCTATAATAGGAACACCTAATGACAAACAACACTCAGTTGTTTTTGCTATTGCTTCAGACTGCCCCCGCTGTTCAGCTCCTACTCCAGGGTAAGCACCAGGAGTGTCTACGAAGGAAATTACTGGAATGTCAAAATCCTCTGCGAGTTTCATTAATCTTTGAGCTTTCCTGTATCCCTCAGGCCTAGGCATTCCAAAATTATGTTCAATTCTTGATGTAGTATCGTGTCCCTTTTCATGACCAATAACCAATACTGTTTTACCTCTAAATTTTCCAAACCCCCCAAGAATGGCTTTATCTTCTGAAAAAAAACGATCACCTGATAATGGAAAAAAATCCTCAATTAGATTTTGAATATATTCTCTAGTTTTTGGTCGTTGAGGATGTCTTGCAACAAGTGTCCTTTGCCAAGGTGATATTGAAGAATATATCTTTTTATAAGTTTCATTTATTTTTTCTTCAACTTGCGTAATTTCTTCAAGAAGATTATCTGATGGAGCATTATCATTTAAGCTTTTGAGCTCATGAACCTTATTGTCAAGTTGTTCGATGGGCTTTTCAAACTCAAGATAGGTGTTCATTTAATAATAAATTATTTACTTAGAGTTTCTATTAATTTTGTTTGTTCGATAATTTGCTCAGCTTGCCTTATTGAAGCGGCGTCTATTAATTTTCCATTTAGTGTAGCAGCGCCTGCGCCTGACTCCTGTGCTTTTTTCATCGCTTCAAGAATATCTCTGGCTTTTTGTACTTCTTTTTCCGGTAGTGTGAATACCTCATTTGCAAGATCTACCTGACTAGGATGAATTGCCCATTTTCCCTCGCATCCAAGAATTGCTGTTCTTCTTGCGTGAGACTTAAAACCTTCTGGATCTGAAAAATCGCCAAAAGGACCGTCAATAATCCTTACGCCATGAGCCCTTCCAATAGTTGTCATTTTTGATATTGGATAGTGCCACATATCATTCCAGTGAGTTTTTCTCTCTCCATCAATTTCATCAGTTAATATTGAATAGTCTTGATTAGATCCGCCGATATTTGTTGTTCGCATTCTAACTGATGCTGCATAATCAGCGTAACCAAAATGGAGAGATTCAATTCTTTTACTTCCAGTTAAGATCTTATCCAGGTTTGTTATTCCCATTGATGTTTCAACTATAAGTTCAAAGCCTATTTTCTTTTGTCTTTGAGTTTTATCTTCTATTTGCGTCACTAACATATCAATCGCATAAACATCCTCTGGAACACCAACTTTTGGTATCATGATTAAATCTAATCGCTCACCACCATTTTCCATTAAGTCAACAACATCTCTGTAACAATAATGAGTATCCAATCCATTAATTCTTACTGAAATAGTTTTTTTCCCAAAATCATGATTGTTTAGTGCTTTGATTACATTTTCTTTTGCTTGTTCCTTATCTTGCGGTGCCACAGCATCCTCAAGATCTAAACAGATTATATCTGCATTACTTGCTGAAGCTTTCTCAAACAAATCTGGCTTTGACCCTGGAACAAATAACTGAGATCTATTTATTCTTATAGTGTTAGAGGGTACGGGCGTGAAACTCATTTTGTTGGTTTATCATCATAAAATCTTCTTTTCAAGGACAACTTGAATTACAATTATTCTTTGAATACCTTAGATAATGGGTGATTATCTTCCACCGTACTTTTTAATCTATCGCTAAGAACATGAGTATAAATTTGTGTTGTAGATATATCTGAATGCCCAAGTAGCATTTGTAGTGATCTCAAATCCATTCCATTAGCAAGTAGATGTGATGCAAAGGCATGTCTTAGCTTGTGGGGGCTAACGTATTTTGCATCGATATTCGCTTCTTTGCATAATACTTTTAAGAGTTGATGAAATCTTTGCCTTGAAATATGACCAAGCTTTGAATTTCTTGAAGGAAAAAGCCATTTGTCTTCATTTTTATCTGCATTTAAAAATTCTACTCTTACTTTTAGATACTTTTCTATTGTAGATAAAGTGTTTTGATCAACGGGCACAAGTCTTTCTTTATTTCCTTTACCTGTAACAAAAATAAAATTTTCTTTTTCATGTAAAGATGACAATTTTAATTCAACTAGTTCAGAAACTCTTATTCCTGTTGCATATAATATTTCTATCATAGTGAATAGTCTCAATCCTTTAATAGAGTCATCATTTTTAGCTGTCTCTAATAGCCTATCTACCTGATCGTTTGTTAAAAAAATTGGTAGCTTAGAGTTTTTTTTGGGAATTGATATTTGCGAGAATGGATTATCTTTCAGTATATTTTCAGTAACTAAAAAATCAAAAAAATGTCCTAACGAAGATAATTTCCTTAGGATTGTTGACCTCTCAAATCCTAAATCGTTCATCACTGAAATGTATTTTTCAATCGATTTTCTTGAAAATATTTGTACAGATGACTTGCTTGTTGTTTGTCTTTCTAAAAACTGATTTATATCGCTTTTATAAGACTTAATCGTATTATTACTTAAACCTTTCTCAGATATCAGCGATTCTAAGAAATTCTCAATTATAGATTTTTCTATTTTTGGCACTATAAATTGTACTTTGAAAAATACTCTAATATATAATCTTGTGCGTAAGATTCATTAATCTCAAACAATCCATCTATTATAAGAAAAATAGAAAACTCATCATTTTCATTAAAATTATCATCTCCATGCAATATGTTTAGCAAAATTATTTTCTCACCTATTTGGTTTTCAAGGGATTCAAAATAATTATGAAGCTTTATATTTGCAGTTATTGAGGAGACTTTATTTAATTCATTTGGAGTTTTCCAATAACTAATTTTTTTTGAATTTGTAATAAGTTCGTAATACTTAACAATAATATTCTTCTGCCTATCAGAAAAACCTTTATGATCAATTAATTGATTTAAGTTAGTCTCTTTTATTGCTTTACCATTCGTCAATGAAAGATAAAACTTAGCTTTAGAAAGCTCTAATGCGTTTGAATTGAGATTCAATTGATTCACCCACTCATTGCACTTTTCTGGGTCATCATTTAGTATAAAGACTAGGCAAATGCTCGATGCATTATCGATATAATCTGATTTTGGTTGAACTATTTTTATTTTATCATAAATCATTAAAGACGCAGTTTCCAACATCCCATGAGCACTGAATAAACTAACATATTTAGTTATATTATTTACTAAATCAGCCTGAGATGACGTTTTTCTCATATCCTTGAAGATTTTAATTCGCTCTAATAAGGCTGAATTATCCTCACCAGAGTTCTTAGAATTACTTAAATCAAAGGACTGGTAAATCTCCGCAAGGTATTTGTGCTCAATCAAACCTTTTTTGACAAGTTCTTCAGCAATTGAAATTTTTTTAAGGTTATTTTTCTTATAATTTAAAAAGTAAAATAATTTAAATTTTATTGGTGAATTTATGGTAATATATTTATCAATATCGACATTGTATTTTTGTAATAAATTTAAATTAATTAGATTGATTTCCTTAATATTTTCAGCTTTAATTTCATCACTATAAATAATTTCAGATAATAAAGATAAATACTCTTCATCATAATTCTCATCATCTCTCATTAAAGAAATATTTAGATCAAGAGTTAATTTATTAGCTGACATTGCATTGCAAAATGATGCAAAATATAAATCGTTTAATCTTTCTGTAATTAAATAAGAGCTGCTATTACAAATTCTTTTGTATTGATTATAGATAAGTAAGTTATCTATCATTCCATCACTTAAAATATTGTTTATTTCATCACTATTTAGTAAGCTAAATAATTGAGATATATTTTCATAATAACCTCTTGAGATTAAAAAATTTGATTTAATATTTAAAAAAGATAATGAGTTATTATTTGATTTATCGGGCGGAGCTGCTGTAGTTAAGATTACATTTTTAACTAGGTTCGTAAGAGTTGAACTTGTACTTTCTACAGGAGCTATATTAATTAAATATTCTATATCCTCTATATTAGACCCATCCCATAAATTAGCTTCAAATCCGCCATTAGTAGGATCATACAAACCTATAGCATCGGCTTTAGTGAATAGAAAATTTTCCTGTTTTACGGTTTGATTAGTAAAGTTTACTGCTTCCTGCGTATTTGATTTTTTAACAGAGCTTTCAATTTCGCTTATAACACTGTTCTCTTGCCAAATTTCATATGGCTCTTGACCCAAATTACCTTCCGCCAAAACATCAATATTAATGAAAAATGAGCTTATAAGAGATAAACTAATGATATATAATGTCACTTTATTACGAATGCTTTTATCAAACATATTAATTTCTTTTAACAGAATATTTTAAAACTGTGAAATTTATTCACATTTAATAATGTCAAAAAAAAGACTCTCTCAAACAAAAAAAAATATAGTTTTTCTAGGCCATATGGGCTCTGGTAAATCAACTATTGGTAGAGGTTTATCAAAAAAACTAGGCTTAGATTTTTATGATACGGATAAAGAAATTGAAAAAGAAATGGGTCAAAAAATTGCAAAAATTTTTGATGAAAGTGGTGAAAGTATCTTCAGAAATATTGAGAAAAAAATTACTTTAAAATTACTAGATAAAAAAAACTCTATTATTGCACTAGGCGGAGGTGGTTTTGAAGATTTAAAAATAAGAAAGTTAATATTGAATAAATGTAATTCAATATGGCTAAAATGTGATTTGAATATTTTAGAAAAAAGATGTAAAGTATCAAAAAAGAGGCCCCTTTTATCTAATAAAAATATAAAAGCAGAATTTGAAAGATTAAATAAAATTAGGCAGAAAAATTACTCAAAAGCTAAATTCACAATCGATGTGAGCAAAAAAAATAAATATCAAATAATTAAAGAAATTACCGAAGCTTTAAAAATCTAATAATGAAAAAAACTTTAGAGGTAAAGACCGGAACAGATGAATATAAAATATTAATTGGTGATAATATTTTATTGAGTGTAGGTTCATTAATAAAAAAGAAATTAATAAACCCACGAGTTTTCATAATTACTAATAAATTTATTCATAAGCTTTACGGAAAAAAATTAGAGAACTCACTAAAAAAAAATAAAATAAGTTTTAATAAGATAATAATTAATGATGGTGAGAAATACAAAAATATTAAAACTATTAATTTAATTACATCTAAACTTCTCAAATATAAGGTTGATAGGAACGATACTTTAATTGCTTTTGGTGGAGGTGTTATTGGCGATATTGTAGGTTTTTCAGCAAGTATCACATTAAGAGGTATTAATTTTATTCAGATACCTACAACATTATTATCGCAAGTCGATTCTGCAGTAGGAGGCAAAACAGGAGTCAATACTAAAGAAGGCAAAAATCTGATAGGTACTTTTTACCAACCTAAATTAGTGATTTCGGATGTTTCACTATTAAAATCTCTTCCAAAAAGGGAGATTTTATCTGGCTATGCTGAAATAATTAAGTATGGACTTATTATGGATAAAAGATTCCTTAATTGGCTTTTAGATAATGAATCGAAGCTTATGACATTTAACAAAAAATATTTAATTGAGGCTGTTTTCCACTCTTGCAAAAATAAAGCAATAATTGTAAGAAAAGATGAAAAAGAAAAAAATATAAGAGCAATACTTAATTTAGGCCATACTTTCGGACATGCTATTGAAGCAATAAATAATTACCAGAAATCATTAACACATGGAGAAGCTGTATCTATTGGCATCATGATGGCTCTAGATATGTCTTCACTTCAAGGAAATAGTTTAAATAAAAATATTAATAAAATAAAAAATCATTTTCAAAAATTAAAAATGAAAACCAAAATACCTAACAATATTAAAAGAAAGATATCACTTAAAAAATTTAAAGAGACAATGAATTCTGATAAAAAAGTAAAAAATAATCACATTAATCTGATTCTTTTAAGGAATTTAGGTAAAGCTTATTTAACCAATCGATATTCAACTAGAAAATTAGACAGCGTGATAAGTAATTATATAAATTAGATGATATTTGAAATTATCGTATTATTTTTAGCCATAATAGTTCTTTTAGCATTTTCTGCATTTTTCTCGGGATCAGAAACAGCATTAACTGCAAGTACGCGAAGTAGGTTAACCGGACTTGGCATGAAGGGTAAAAAGAATTCTAATGTCGCAATAGATTTATTGAATAAGAAAGAAGCCTTAATTGGAGCGATTTTACTCGGTAATAATTTAGTTAATATTCTTGCTTCAGCTTTAGCTACGAGTTTATTAATCAAAATATTTGGAAATACAGGTGTTGCTTATGCTGTAATCATAATGACAGCATTAATTGTGATTTTTGCAGAAATTCTTCCTAAAAGTTATGCTATTGCAAATGCAGAGAAAATGGCACTACTAGTAAGTCCATTGTTAAAACCATTTGTAACCATCTTAGCGCCCGTAACTTGGCTGATGGAAAAAATCGTTTTTACTATTTTAAATATAATTGGAATTAAACATGATCAGAATGCAAGAAGTTTATCTGTAGCTGATGAAATTAGGGGAACTGTAGATCTCCATCATAAAGAAGGAAGGTTATTTAAAATGGATAAAGATATGGTGACTGGAATATTGGATTTATCAGAAACAACTGTTGAGGATATTATGGTTCACAGAAGCAACATCTTTATGGTTAATATTGATGAAGATCCTGAAAAAATAATTAGCCAAGTTGTTGAAAGTCCTTATACAAGAATACCAGTATGGAAAGACAATAATGAAAATATTATTGGCCTAGTGCACGCAAAAAATCTGTTAAGAAAGCTAAATGAACTTAAATCTGTAAAAATTTCAAGAGAGAATATAAAGCAATCATTAATTAAAACTTGGTTTGTGCCAGAAACTACACCTTTAAAAAATCAATTACAAATGCACCTAAACAGAAAAATTAAATTAGCTATGGTGGTTGATGAATATGGTGTATTGAATGGAATGATAAGTCTTGAGGATATTATTGAAGAGATTGTAGGAGAAATCAGCGATGAACATGATATCGATTTAGCTGATATTGTAAGAAATAAAGATGGCTCAATTAAAGTTCAAGGATCTACAGAAATAAGAAACATTAATAGAAGTTTTGGTTGGGACCTGCCTGATGAAGATGCAAATACTATTTCTGGCTTAATAATAAATGAGTCAAGGACCTTTCCTAAAGCTGGACAAGTTTTTCAATTTTATGGATTTAAATTCGAAATAATTGAAACTAAAAGAAATTTGATTTCACAAGTCAAAATTGCATCACTTAATTAAATCATATTCTGACTTTATATAGAGTTTTAATCTTATTGAGTGTATCTCTGTCGATATTTCTTCTTTAAGTATGTTATGAACAATCCTCTCTCTTTCAATTCTTGAATGTCCATTAAAAGACTCTGAAACAATAATGATTTTAATATGTGAAGTATCTTTGTTATCACCTTCATAATGATTTTTATGTTGATCAGAAAAGTTTATAATTTTAAAAAAAGACGGTTTTAGATTGTCATTAATTTTCTTATCTATAGATTCTTCTAGGGTCATGTATATTAATCTAATCTAACATATGAAAAGACAATATGAACAAAAGAAAATGTCATTTTAAGGGGTGCGAAGAAACAGGAGAATATCGCGCTCCTTCTTCCCCAAAAGATCTAGGGAAATACATTTGGTTCTGTCTAAAACACATAAAAGAATATAATAAAAAATGGAATTATTTTTCAGATATGACAGCCGATGAAATTGAGGCATTTATCGAAAATGACATAATTGGCCATAGAAAAACTAAGCAAATAGGATCAAATGATACGAGTTATTTTGAAAAAATATCTAAAATTTCAGAGAGAATGTTTCAGGGGATGAATAATCTTGAAAATACGCTCGTACATCCTAGTTATTATAGTTCTAAGTATTTAAATGCTCTTGCAACTTTAGGGATTGATAATAAGAAAAGTTCACTCAATGAAATCAAGTCCAAATTCAAAAAGATTGTAAAAGAATTACACCCTGATACAGTTGGTAACAATGAAAAAAATAAAGAAAAATTAACTAGGGTTTTAGAAGCCTATAAAATAATAAAGGAACAATATGACAACAACAGAAAATCTCATGCAAAGTAAACCGGATATATCTATATCTGTGAATCAAGCTTTTGGATTTGATACAGATCTTCATGTTGAGGGTTTTTCAAAGAAATCAGAGTATGTTCCTGAAATCGACTCTAACTATTGCTTTGATAAGTCAACTACCATGGCAATACTGTCTGGGTTTAAATATAACAGAAGAGTTATGGTCCAAGGATTACATGGGACTGGAAAATCAACACATATTGAACAGATTGCTGCTCGGCTTAATTGGCCTTGCGTAAGAGTCAATCTTGACAGCCACATTAGTCGGATTGATTTGATTGGTAAAGATGCAATCGTATTAAATGATGGAAAGCAAGTTACGGAATTTCAAGACGGAATCTTGCCTTGGTCATTGCAAACACCTACAGCTTTGGTATTTGATGAATATGATGCTGGAAGACCAGATGTTATGTTTGTCATTCAAAGAGTATTAGAGTCGGAAGGTAAATTTACATTATTAGATAAGAACAGAGTTTTAACGCCAAATCCATATTTTAGATTATTTGCAACTACAAACACCGTTGGGTTAGGAGATACAACTGGACTTTATCATGGTACACAGCAAATAAATCAAGGGCAGATGGATAGGTGGAGCATAGTTACTACTCTTAACTATTTAGATCTTGAACAAGAAAAAAAGATAATGCTCTCGAAAGTTCCTTCATTTAATAACCCTGAAAAGGAAGAGATCATTGAATTGATGATAAAGGTTGCTGATTTATCCAGAAAAGGTCTTGCAAATGGAGATATATCAACGGTTATGAGTCCCAGGACAGTTCTAACTTGGGCCCAAAATTCTGAAATTTTTGATCACAATTATTCCGCAGCATTTAAACTTACTTTCTTAAATAAGTGTGATGAAAGTGAAAGACAAATTATAGCCGAGTACTATCAACGCTGTTTTGGAGAAGAGGTCACAACTGAAGCAAGCAAATTTGATTTAGTTTAGTGAAAGAAGATTTTTTAGAGGATATCAAAAAAGCTATATCTTCCACTACACGAGCAATAGCTGAAGATAAAGAAATTGATGTTGTATTCGAGGATAATCTATCATCAACTGATAATAAAATTGTTCTACCTAAAATTGACAATAATGAGGACTTAAAAAATTTAAATCAATTACGCGGGCATGCTGATAATGAGGCTCTTAGGTACAAATATCATAACAAAGAAACCTACATACAATTCGAACCCTCTGGTGAAAAAAATAGGAAAATTTACGAAGTTCTAGAAAATACTCGAATCCAACTTATAGGCAGTAAGTTAATGCGAGGGGTTAAATCTAATTTAAAGACACTCTATGAACAAAAATTTAGAGAGAAGAACTTAGACACTGTTTCAAAGCAATCAGATTTGAATATTGAAGACGCAATAGACTTGTATTTAAGAAATAAAATCAATCCTGATTATCTACCATCTAACTCAAATAATGCCCTTAATCTATGGAAGAAATGGTTGAATAATAAAATTAGTGACTCATCTGATCAACTTTTAAAAAATATACATAATCAAAAACTTTTTGCTGAAAATGTGAACGAACTAATTAGAGAGCTAGATTATTATGATAATGAAAATAGTGATGATAAAGACAACAAAGAGGAGGAAAATCAAAATATTGATCAACTAGAAAACAATGAGGTCAATGAAATGGAAAACCAGTCTTCCTTTAGTGATGAAGAATCTACTCAGTCTGAGGAAGAGGTAGGTTATGATGAAACTGAGATGAATATTGACCAACAAGAAGATGATGAACTAAGTGAATTAGATGAAGGTAATACTGAAAACGCAACTCCCCAATACAAAGCAGAAAATTCAGTAGAAAAAATACTCAACGAATACGAAATTTATACTGAGGAATTTGATGAGGTTATTACTGCAAAAAATATCTGTGAAGATGAAGAACTAAATAGATTAAGGGCTTATCTAGATCAGCAATTAAAAGCTTATCAAATGATAATTTCAAGATTAGCCAACAGACTGCAAAGAAAGCTATTGGCTAAGCAAAATCGAAGTTGGGATTTTGATCTTGAGGAAGGACTGCTCGATACCTCAAGACTTACGAGAATAATTATGGATCCATACCATTCACTGTCATTTAAAAAAGAAAAAGACACAGATTTTAAAGATACTGTGGTTTCATTACTTATAGATAACTCAGGTTCAATGAGAGGTCGCCCTATAACAGTTGCAGCAATGAGTGCAGATATTCTTGCGAGGACACTTGAAAGGTGCGGCGTTAAAGTTGAGATACTTGGCTTTACCACTAAAGCTTGGAAAGGTGGAAAGAGCAGAGAGCATTGGATGCAAAATAAAAAAATTCCATCTCCTGGAAGATTAAATGATTTAAGGCATATAATTTATAAAGCGGCTGATGAACCGTGGAGAAGGTCAAAGAAAAATCTTGGATTAATGATGCGTGAGGGACTTTTAAAAGAGAATATAGATGGTGAAGCATTGTTATGGGCACACAAAAGGCTTCAGGCAAGATATGAAGCAAGAAAAATATTAATGGTTATCTCAGATGGTGCGCCTGTCGATGATAGTACACTTTCAGTAAATACAGGTAATTATTTAGAAAAACATCTTCGAGGTGTTATAAATTGGATAGAGTCTAAATCTTCAATTCAGTTGCTTGCTGTTGGAATTGGCCACGATGTAACAAGATACTACAAAAGAGCTGTAACAATAGTTGATGCAGAACAATTAGCTGACGTAATGACTGAGCAGTTGGTAGATCTTTTTGAAGAAAACGAAAATAATTTAAACCGTCAGACTATTAACTAGCTTTTTTTTGTGCATTATTCATAGCACGTTGTACTCTCTTTGCTTTTTGAGACAATTTCTTACTTTTTGTTTGTGTTAAGAATTCATCAATACCGCCAAATTTGGAAACTGTTCTGATTGATGAAGTAGCTACAGAGAACCTTATATTCTTATTTAATATATCACTTTTAAAAGTTACAGACTGAAGATTAACATTAAATTTTCTTCTTGTCTTATTATTGGCTTTGCTCACATTATTACCAAATTGTACTTTTTTTCCTGATAGATCACATGCTTTTGTCATAGTAAGTTTAAGTAAAGTTTTTGGTAATTATTGTCAATATGATTATTGCTTGAGGGTATCTTTTGTAATTGTTTCAACTGCTTCGTACATAGAAATTTCATTTTTCATTACTTTTTCAGAGTATTTTGGAATATTTCCCTTACTTGTCAGTCGTTTTGTTATGTCTGATGCAATTATATTTTTTACTTCTTCTTGGATCCAGTATTCAAGCTGATCAGCGCGTCTTTCATCAAATATCCCTTTTAACTTATTTTGATCAATTATCTGATTAATTGTTTTAATAACATCCACCATTCCAGTTTGCTCAATCGCCGATACTAATAAAACTTGCTTTTCAAGCTCATCTAATTTCTTATAGTAACTCAGGGCTGATTTATAGTCAGCGGCAGTTTTTGAGGCTTCCATTTTCAACTCACCGTCATTTTTATTGACTATAAATATATCTGCATATTCTGTAATACCTTTTTTTATTCCTTGCAGCTCATCACCAGAACCAGGACCAACAATAAGAGTAAATATATCAACTAAATTGCTTGCAACAATTTCTGATTGTCCCACGCCAACTGTTTCAATAAATATAAAGTCATAGCCTGCAGCATCTAATATGATGGATGCTTCGCGAGTTCCCATTGAGATACCTCCTAAAGTACCCCTTGAGGGTGTAGATCTTATAAAAGTATTTGGATTTTTAGATATCTCTACCATTCGAGTTTTATCTCCTAATATTGACCCACCAGTAATTTGCGAGGATGGATCAATAGCTAAAATACCTAACTTATAATTTTGACTGACCAAATAACTTCCAAAGGACTCAATGAATGTTGACTTCCCAACTCCAGGCGGGCCAGAGAAACCTACTCTTATTGATTTACCAGGCTTCTTAATTAACTCTGATATTAGCTGCCTACTAATTTGTTGATCAGTGTCTTTTGAGGACTCAACTAATGTAATAGCTTTAGCAATGGCAGCTCTTTCACCCTTAATAATCTTATCTACTAATTCCATTAACTATTCTTTACTTAAGTTATCTGAAATCAAATCGATAACTTTTTCGGCAGACTCTATGATGTTGGAACCTGGACCAAAAATGGCCGATACATTATTTTCATACAGAAATTCGTAATCTTGTTCTGGAATTATGCCTCCCACAAAAACAATTATCTTTGACTTAGGATCAATCTCTTTTAGGCCTTTCATTAATTCAGGTACAAGTGTTTTATGTCCTGCCGCTAAAGTTGAAACTCCAATTGCATGAACATCATTTTCAATGGCATCTTTTGCAACATCTTTAGGCGATTGAAATAGTGGGCCCATATCAACATCAAAACCCATGTCAGCAAATGAGGTTGCAACAATCTTTGCTCCCCTATCGTGGCCATCCTGACCCATTTTAACTACTAGAACTCGTGGTCTTCTACCATTTACATTTTCAAATTCCTTAATTTTACTTTCAACCTTCATAAATTCTTTATCACCTTCAAAATGTTTACCATATACTCCTGATACACTTAAGCTTTTTGCAAAATGTCTACCATATACTTGCTCTAATGCTTTTGAAACTTCTCCAACCGTTGCTCTTAATTTAATAGCTTCTATACAAGGAATAAGAAGATTTGTTTCATCTTTAGCAGCATTAGTTAAATTAGTAAGTGCTTTTTCAACAGCTTTTGTGTTACGTGACTCTTTTATTGCATGTATTTTCTTTATTTGATCATCTCGAACGCGATTATTATCAATTACTCTCACATCAACTGAAGGTTCTTTTGGGTTTTTATATTTATTTACACCAACAACAACCCTTGATCCACTATCGACTTTAGCTTGCTTCTTAGTTGCAGACTCTTCAATTTTTAGTTTAGGAATCCCTGCCTTAACAGCTTTGGTCATTCCACCTAATTCCTCAATTTCTGTAATAATATCCCAAGTTTTTTTTGATAATTCTTCAGTTAAGTTTTCAACAAAATATGACCCTGCAAGAGGGTCAACCGTTTTTGTAACACCAGTTTCATTTTGAAGAATCAATTGAGTATTTCTAGCAATTCTTGCAGACTCGTCTGTTGGTAAAGCAATTGCTTCATCGAAGGAATTTGTGTGCAAACTTTGTGTTCCTCCAAGGATAGCAGATAAGGCCTCATAAGATGTTCTTATAATGTTATTATAAGGATCTTTCTCAGTTAAAGATACGCCAGATGTTTGACAGTGTGTTCTTAAAATAAGAGATCTTTCATTTTTAGCTCCAAAATCTTTCATGATCTTAGCCCACAGAGTTCTTGCTGCTCTTAATTTAGCAATCTCCATAAAAAAGTCCGTTCCGATTGCAAAAAAGAAGGAGAGCCTCGGTGCAAAATCATCAACATCAAGACCTTTTGACATTGCTGCTCTTACATATTCCATTCCGTCAGCTAAAGTGTAAGCTAATTCAAGAACATTATCAGCGCCGGCTTCTTGCATATGATAACCTGAAATCGAAATAGAATTAAACTTAGGCATTTCTTTTGAAGTAAATTCAATAATATCGGCAACAATTTTCATCGATGGCTCAGGAGGATATATATAAGTATTTCTTACCATGAACTCTTTTAAGATATCATTCTGAATTGTTCCTGATAGCAAACTTCTATCAACACCCTGTTCTTCTCCTGCAACAATAAATGATGCGAGTACTGGCAACACTGCGCCGTTCATAGTCATTGATACTGACATTTGATCTAGAGGAATATTATTAAAAAGTATTTTCATATCCTCAACAGTATCTATAGCTACACCAGCTTTACCTACATCACCCATTACCAAATCGTCATCTGAGTCATACCCCCTGTGTGTTGGCAAATCAAAAGCAACTGAAAGACCTTTTTGACCAGATTCTAAATTCTTTTTATAAAATTCATTGGACTCCTCAGCAGTTGAAAATCCAGCATACTGCCTTATCGTCCAAGGTCTATTTGTGTACATTGATGCCTTTGGACCTCTTGTATATGGCCATTGTCCAGGAAGAGAATTCTTTTCTACAAATGAAAAGTTCTCCATGTCCTCTTTAGTATATACTGGCTTAATATTTATTCCTTCATCAGTCTCTGATATTGCATCACTAAAATTTTTCTTAGTTTCTTTTTCGAAACTTTTTTGCCATGTATTAAAGCCATTATTTGATTTTTTCGTCATTTTTATTGAAACTTTTAAATTTTGATTAAGTGATATATATAGTTAATTAGAAATAAAAAAAATTAGAATATTTAAAGAACATTCCAAGTTGGTGATTCGGACATATAATCTACACCTTTTGTTCTACAATGGTCACCACATATAGTACTCTTTAAATTCTAATATACAAATATGTTATTATGTTAGATAAATTCAAAACGCTATTATCAGATAATAAAGATGTCAAAGAAGAAGAGTTTGAGGCATCACAATTAGCAGTTGCGTCTTTAATGGTTACGACTGCTCTGCACGATGGTGAATTTGATGAGATTGAAAAAGATGAGATATTAAAATTGCTTGGTAATTTTTATAAATTAGATAACGATAAATTAAATAAACTTTTTGAGGCTTCTTTTGAACTTGTTGATAACGCGAATGATATTCACCAATTCACGTCAAAAATTAATAGCTTACTTACTGATGATGAAAAAATAATGATAATTGAAATGATATGGAAAATTGTAATTGCAGATGGCAGAATTGATGATTATGAAAATGCTTTAGTACGTAAAATATCTGGTCTTCTATATATCGATGACTTTAAAGTTGGTGAAATAAAGAAAAAACTCTCACAATAGTTTAAAATGACATACCTAGTTAATGAAAAATGCATAAAATGCAAATATACTGATTGCGTGGAGGTATGTCCGGTTGATTGTTTCTACGAAGGTGAAAATATGTTAGTAATTAATCCTGATGAATGCATAGATTGCGGTGTGTGTGAACCAGAGTGTCCCGTAGATGCAATCATCTCTGATACAGATGATAAAGATAAAAAATGTATGAGAGTGAAGAAAATAAATATGATAAATATTTTTCCGAAAAATCTGGAGGTTAGGTAATCTTATGAAAAAAAAGAAAAAAGTTAGTAAAGTCGACAAAAAGAAAATTCTAAAAAAGAAAACTGTTAAGAAAAAAACTAAAGTTGTAAAAAAGAAAACTTCAGTAAAGAAAACTCCAAAAAAGAAACAAGTAAAAAAAATTGTTAAAAAAACAGTAGAAGCAAAGAAATTTGTAGAGCCTAAACTTCCTCCACAATCTAACAAAAAAGTTAATAATCGAATTATTAATCCTGCTCATTATCAAGCGAAAAAAGTTAAAAAGTTTTTAGAAATAAAGACCATTAAAGAAAAAAAAGTTAAAAAAATATTTAATACAAAGGATCATGTTGTTTATCCAACACACGGCGTAGGCCAAGTTATAGATATTGAAAAAAGAGAGGTCGTTGGACAAAAACTAGAAATGTATGTGATTGAGTTTGTACGAGATAAATTAATTTTGCGAGTTCCAGTTGAAAAGGCTAAGTCTCTTAATTTAAGAAAAGTATCAAAACCATCTAAAATTCAAACTGTGTTAAAAATCCTATCCCAAAAACCAAAAATAAAGAGAACAATGTGGAGCAGAAGGGCTCAGGAATATGACCTTAAAATTAACTCAGGTGACATTGAACAGATTGCTGAAGTTGTTAGAGATCTTAACAGAGCAAATAATCAAATAGAGCAATCTTATAGTGAGCGCCAACTTTTTGAATTATCTTATGATCGATTTTTGAGAGAAGTGATTGCTGGACTTAAAATTACCGAGGAAAACGCAATAAAAAAAGTCGATAAGATTCTTGGTAGAGATAAATTAAAAAACGCCCCTAGTTTGTTGAACTAAGGGCGCAAAAAAAAAGCATTGATTAATCAATGCTAATTATCTTCTTTTTTTTCTTCTAGCAGCTTTCTTTTTCTTTTTAGGAGCGGCTTTTTTCTTAGCGGCTTTCCTTTTTTTCTTTTTAGGAGCAGCTTTTTTCTTAGCTGGCTTCCTTTTAGCTGCTTTACGCTTTTTCTTTTTAGGAGCTGCTTTTTTCTTAGCTGGCTTCCTTTTAGCAGCTTTACGTTTTTTCTTAGGTGCTGCTTTTTTCTTAGCTTTTTTCCTTGCTTTCGCAAAGATCACTTTTAGTTCCTCCATAATTATCTCCCCCCGTTTGGGTTTAGTTAGAGGTTAGTAGATGAATCAAAATTGATTCGTTCTAATACAATGATTAAACTTTTATGAAAAACTGTCAATTTTTCGCTGTTTTTTCAAATTTTTGAATTTTAAATTTTTTTTTCAATGTATTTTAAATTGTTAGTAAATGTATTTAAATACTTATAGTTATTAGATTTTTTTATAGTAACAAAAATTTATTTTTTTTTATTTATTTTAATTAAAATAAAATAAAAATTATTTTTTTTTTGAAAAAATCTTTAATTATGCGCTCGTAGCTCAGCAGGATAGAGCACAGGATTCCTAATCCTGGGGTCGGATGTTCGAATCATCTCGAGCGCGCCAATATAATTCAGCAAACATTAGATCCATTATCTACTTTTTGTTGTGGATGAAGCAAGATCACCTCATTATTTTCATTTATTGCCCCAAGGATTAAGACCTCTGACTCAATGCCTGCGATATTTTTTTTCTCAAAATTACATACTGCAATAATTTGTTTTTGAAGAAGCTCTTCAATTGAATAGTTTGTTATTTGAGCTGAACTTTGTTTAATACCAACTTTTTCACCAAAATCTATTTTCAGCACATAAGCTGGTTTTCTCGCCTTTTCGTTTATTTTTACTTCTAAAATAGTACCTACTAAGATCTCAATTTTTTCAAAATCTTCATATTTTACAATGTCTTTCATATTTAATTAAGCCACATTGGCAGTTTTTATCCCCTCAAAATTGAAGATTCAAATTGTCTTTTTACATTGAATTTGTATTTTGCATTCATGTCAAGTTTTGATGATACAAATGAAATGAAGTCTTTTGTTAAAAAAGCTATGTCTATTCCTTTACTTGAAGAGGATCACGAAAAGGTTTTAGCAAAAAAATGGATCAAAAATAAAGATGAAAAGGCATTGCACGAACTAACTCAATCTCACATAAGGTTGGTTATAGCTTTTGCTGTTAAGTATAAGAACTACGGTCTTAATTTAAGTGACCTTATTCAAGAAGGAAATATAGGTCTTATGAAAGCTGCAGAAAGATTTGAATTGGACAAAGAAGTTAGATTCTCAACTTATGCTGGATGGTGGATCAGGGCATCAATTCAAGACTTCGTTCTAAAAAATTGGTCATTAGTAAGGATCGCGACTACCTCTAAACAAAAAAGTCTATTTTTTAGTCTCAGAAAATTAAAACAGAAAATTCATCAAACGGAACATGGATCAATCGATTTTAGGACTGCACAAGGCATTGCTAATGATTTAAATATTTCAACTTCTGATGTTATAAAAATGGACAGCAGAATTAGTCAAAACGATAGTTCTCTCAATCACAAAATTAATGACGAAAGTGAAAGTGAGTTTATGGAACTTATTGAAGACGAAGAAGCAAGACCTGATGATAAGGTATTTGAAAAAGATCAAGTAAATTTTAAAAAAGACTTAATAAAACAAACTTTAGAGATACTTGATGAAAGAGAAGTAAAAATAATTAAGGATAGACATCTTTCAGAGGAAGTTAAAACACTTGATATACTCGGCAAGGAGTTAAAAATTTCCAAAGAGCGTGTAAGACAGATTGAAAAAGGTGCGATGATGAAGATGAAATCGTATATATCAAATTCACAAAAGAAAGAGTTCCTTTTTTAATTTATCATATCGGAAACGTATTCTCCAATAACAAGTGAAGAGGTCAACCCAGGTGACTCCATTCCAAATAAGTTAACAAGATTCTTAATACCATGTGTCTCTTCTCCTTGAATTGAAAAGTCACTTTTACCCTCACCTTTATTCTTAAGTTTTGGTCTTACGCCAGAATATCCAGCTTTAAGATCTTCAATTTTAATTGAGGGAATATATTTTATGACATCATTATGAAACAAAACCTGTCTATCTTTTTTTACTTCATAATCAATTTCATCGACCCATTCAACATCAGGTCCAAATCTAACTTGCATTCCTAAATCTAATCCCAAATGCAAACCAAGACTTGCATCATTTGGTATCGGGTAAATTAGATGACGAATCTTTAGGTCTTTACCTGTTTCGAAATAATTACCTTTGGCGAAATATGTTTTGGGAATATACTTTTTATCTAAGGGTAGAATATTATTTGCAATATTTTCAGCGTTTAGACCAGCAGCATTTATTATAACTGACGACTCTATAATTATTTCTTCTCCATCACTAAGAACAGTAGAACAATATTTCTCACCATGAATTTCAGTACGTAAGAATTGTGAATTAAATACAATATTGCCAGAGCTTTCCTCCAATTCACCAAGATAAGACCTCATGAGAGAGTTTTGATCAACAATGCCTGATGATGGCACGAATAATGCCTCAATACATTTCACTAAAGGCTCTTTGCTGGTAACGTAATTTCCTGTTACTCTTTCTATTCCTTCAACACCGTTATATTCTGCTTTGGAAAAAATTTCCTCGAGTTTAGGAATTTCATTGGAAGATGTTGCAACAATGAACTTTCCTGTATTAATGTGAGGCACATTAAATTTTTGACAATATTCATACATTCTACGATTTCCATCGGCACAAAATTTAGCCTTCATTGAATCCTTGTCATAATAAACACCCGCATGAATTACTCCGCTGTTTCTGGAACTGGTAACAGAACCAAAAGTATTTTCTTTTTCCAATACAATGACTTCACGACCTTTGGCAGCAAAACTTTTAGCTATGGCTAATCCAATAACCCCTCCACCAATTACTAGTACATCTACGAAATTAGTACTCATTAGATATTTTTAACCATTAATGAAACTTTTTTTGTATTATTTTCAGTAAACTGAAAGCCTACATTCTTATAATTTAAACTTTCATGAAATTTTTTAGAGATTGGATTTGGTGGTTCTATGTTAAATTCGCATGCAATCATATTATATTCATCTAGTGATCTTTCGAGATCGAGATACAAACTTTTACCTATACCCAATCCTCTATATTTACTCGATATAGCAATTCTATCTATGTACGCAAAATCACCATATCTTTCAGTAAACCACTTATAATTTAAACTCTGATAATCAAGGCCAGAAGGTAAAACAAGTAAAAACCCACAAATATTTTTATCACTGTTGATAGCAACTTTAAAATAAGTTTTTTTTTCATAAAAATTTAAAAACTCCTCATATGATACGGAGTTCACAGCAGGAATGGCATCTTCATTAATCAAAATGATATCTTTTATATCCTCTATAGTTACATTTCTTAGCTTAAACATCACAAGTAACTTCATAACTATTTTTATAAATTTCTGGCATTCTTACTGGCCTAAAATTAATAAGACTCACACACGCATAGTCAACATTTGATGTAAAGACGGTTTGATTTTTTGTAATATTTATTATTTGAAAAAATCTGCTCAATCTAATTTTTTTATCAGTTTTAGTAATCCATGTTGAAATTGCAATTTTATCATCAATGAAAAGTGATCCAGAAAAATTATTTTCACTCCTAATAACAACACATGCACATTGATTTTTTTTATAAGTATCAGGAGTTATACCTAATTTTGCAGAATGATCCCAGCTGACATGTTCACACCAGTTCAAATATACTTTGTTGTTAACATGGCCAAGAATATCAATGTCATCACTGGCAACTTTAAATTCCAAGATATGTGGATTACTATATTTCCAGCTAAGATTGTTTAAATTCAATTTAAATTCCTCTTGGTAATTTAAAACTTATATTTTCTTCACCTGCACCAACTTCTTTAACATTAATTTCAAACGCTTCTCTAAATTTAGAAATAACATCTTGAACAAGTATATCCGGAACAGAGGCTCCTGAAGAAAGGCCTATAGTTTGATGATTTTTATAATTATCAATATTTAAATTACTTGCATTTTCTAATAGCACAGAAAGATCACATCCAGATTTTTTTGCTACTTCAACTAAACGATTTGAATTTGATGAATTTTTTGATCCTACAACAATGAAAGAGTCGCATTCATGAGCATAGTCTTTAATAGCATTCTGCCTATTTGTTGTTGCATAACAAATATCCTCTTTAGGAGATGATTTTATATGAGGAAACTTTTTCTTTAGGGCATCTATAATTTCCTTCGTATCATCAACAGATAGTGTTGTTTGAGTTACATATGCAAGTTTATCTTCATTTTCAAACTTCAAATTTTGAATATCATCTAAATTTTCTATTAACACAATTGCGCCCGCGGGTAATTGACCAAGTGTTCCCTCTACCTCTGGATGATTTTTATGACCAATTAAAATTATTTTGTAATTTAGATTGTAAAATTTTATTGCTTGAACATGAACTTTTGTAACCAATGGACAAGTTGCATCAACTACATATTTATTCATTTGTTTGGCCGTATCTAAAATATTTTTTGCCACACCGTGTGCTGAAAAAACCAGTGGTTTATCAATAGGAGCATCGTTGATATCCTCAATGAATATTGCGCCTTTTGCTTTTAGACCATCAATTACATGCTTGTTATGAACAATTTCATGTTTAACGTAAACGGGAGGTCCAAACTTTTCTAAAACTTCGACTACTGTATCTATTGCTCGTGTAACCCCGGCACAAAAGCCTCTCGGCGAAATAAGTAATATTTGTTTATTTTCTTTTATATTCATTGTCTTATATTACTTTACATATAGATCTAAACTTATGAATTTTGAAGCAATAATAGAAAAATACACAGTCAGTATTTTGGACCACAGAATTAAGACGCTTATTGCTATTTTATTACTAGTTTTGGTTGCAACTGCTGGAGCTCGATTTTTGGAAGCGCCATCAGGATATAGAGGTTTTGTTGAGAGCGGCCAGCCAAATTACCAAGATATTCTAAATCTAGAAGAAAAATATGGAATGATAGACACATTGTCATTCGTTATTAAACCAAACAACGGTGATATTTTTCAAAAAGATGTCATTCAATTAATACATGAATTAACTGAAGTGTCTTGGCAAACACCTTTTTCTTCAAGAGTAAGTTCATTAACAAATTTTCAGTATACGACTGTAGATGGTGATGACATTAATATATCTGACTTCATAAGCGATACTGACTTGATGGATGAAAACAGTCTTCAGGAATTGAAATCTTTAGCGCTTCAAGAAAGAACTATAGTAAATTTCATATTGTCTGAAAGTGCTAGAGTATCATTCGTAAATATAAGTCTTGATGTACCTGAAGATACAGGTTTTGAAGATCCAATCGAATTTGCCAATGAGCAAAAAGCGTATTTCAATAGCAAATATCCAGATGTTTTCGTAACAGTTGCTGGTTCAGCAATGTATTCAAATAACTTTCAAACAACAGCAAGATCAGATGCAACTTCAATGTACCCGGGATTTTTGGCACTTATTATTATTCTGTCATACATATTATTAAGATCTATTACGGCTTCAGCAATTTCATTAATTGTGATTTTTTTATCTATTCTACCATCAATGGGAATGGCCGGATGGCTTGGATTTGAAGCGCAGCCGCCATTGATTATTGCACCTATTTTGATTCTTACTATAGCCTTAGCGCATGCCATTCATATTTTGTCTATTGCATTAACAAATATGAATGAAGGAATGGATAAGAAAAAATCAATTGTTGAAAGTATGAAAATTAATTTTACTCCAGTATTTCTTACAAGCTTTACTACTGCAGTTGGAGTGGCGGGAGTCAATTTCGGAAAAATTCCTGCTTTTAGTGAAATGGCAAATACAGTTGTTATCGGATCTACTTTCAGCTTTATTTTATCTGTAACAATACTACCAATAATTTTCATGCTTATGCCCATCAAGACCGATGGAAAATCCTCAGTGGTACTAAATGCTCTTAGTAAATTGGGTGATCTAATTTATAAATTTAAACTTTATATAATTACTTTTATAGGGCTTGCCTCCTTATTACTTATTAATCTCATTCCTAACCTCTATTTCGATGATGATTTTGATAGTTATTTTGACAGAGTAGATGACTGGGTTGAGGTAAAAAATATTGTTAATGATGAATTTGGCAGCTCTTTTTTTATATTTGCAAACTTATCATCAGAAGAAACAGATGGAATAACAAGTCCTGAATATCTGAAAAAAATTGATGAGTTTGCCAGATGGCTTGAAACACAAGATGAAGTTGTTACTGTAACCACTGTTTCCGACATCATTAAAACATTAAATAAAAATATGAATGGGGGAAATAATGAGTTTTATTCAATCCCAGATAATAAACCTCTTAATGCTCAATATCTTCTCATGTATGAATTTTCTGTGCCATATGGAATGGATTTAAAAAATCAAATGACTGCAGACAAATCAGAGTCAAGATTACTGATTAGACTTAATATGGCTACTTCAAAAGAATCCATAGAATTTAATGAAAGAACTGATGAATGGATTAGAAATAATCTTCAAGGATATCAAACGGATGGGGTAGTCGGCATACCTATAATGATGCCATATGTATATCAAGAAAATACAAATGGCTTAATGAGAGGGCTTTTATTCTCATTTTCATTCATCGTAATTGTTATTGGAATTACACTTAGAAGTCTGAAGTTGGGATTGATTAGTATAGTTCCAAATGTTGTGCCGTTTATTCTTTCTTATGGAATACTTGCAATTTTTACAAACATCGTAACTTTTAGTCATACTTTATCTATTTTAGTATCTTTAGGACTAGTCGTAGATGCAACAATACACTTTCTATCCAAATATAAAAAGGCTGAGTCACTTAATTTAAATGCCTCTGACGCAATTCAATATTGTTTCAAGTATGTAGGTTTTCCTATTATTGTTGCATCAATATGTTTATTTAGTGGCTTTGCATTCCTACTGCAGTCTAGTTTTCAAACAAATTTTATTTTAGGTGGTATGTGCGCACTCATTATTCTAATCGCACTAATAATTGATCTATTCTTATTACCTGCATTATTATTAATATTTAGAAGAAAGAATGTGGTATAATTAAACTATGTATAAATTCTTATTAATCTTATTTTTTGTGATTTCTGTTAATACCAACCTTTTAAGTGAGGACAATTTCGAAAAAGGTTTGAGAATCGCGAAAGAGTCTTATGAAAGTACCCGTGGTTATATTGATAGTGAGTCTGATCAACTGATGATACTTGTTGACCCAAAGGGAAATGAGGTGATAAGGGAGATTTCAGGAAAAACACTAGAGAATGATGATCCCAATGATGGGGATAAATCTATAATATTTTTTAATAAACCTAAGGATGTTGAAGGAACGGTAATGCTTTCACACACTCATGTAAATGATGATGATGATCAATGGTTGTATTTACCTGCTTTAGGTAGAGTGAAGAGGATCTCATCTAGTAATAAATCAGGATCTTTTATGGGTAGTGAAATAGCTTTTGAAGACTTCTCTGGGAATGATTATAGAAAGTATGAATGGGAGTTTATTGGAGAGGAAGAATATGAAGGAGAGACTTGCTATAAACTTGTTTCAATACCAAAGTATAAAAATTCTGGTTATACAAAAAGAATTGGTTTTACTGACAAATTGCTGAGACCAAGAATGATAGAATACTTTGATAGGAAAGGTGAATTGTTGAAAACGTTATATTTTGAAGATTACCAACTATACAATGATAAAATCTGGAATGCTGACACTTTTAGAGTTGTGAATCATCAAAATAAAAATAAAACTATTTACAAGTGGGTCAATCGTGAACTTAATGTTGGAATCAATAAAAAAGACTTTGAAAAATCTAGTTTGTTGCGACTAGCAGATTAAAAAGTGATTTATATAAAAATTTTAAACTTTATTTTAATTGTTACTTTTATCTTTTCATTTAATTCAAATGCCCTTGAATACAAACTATACGGACTAGTCCAGCCTGAATTTTCAATATTTACAAATGGCGACGGCAAACATCATCAATCAAAAAATAATTATTCTTTTTTTACTAAAGGTAATTTTATCTCCTATTTGGATGAAAGGGATGCGAAAATAACAATCAGCGCAATTGCTAGGTACGATGAGAAAGATAGTGAAAGACGTTATATTGATTTTCAAAAATTGAAATATGAGCAGTATTTTGAAAACTATACTTTTAAAATCGGTAATGAAATAATTTTTTGGGGAGTAAACGAAAGTTTTAATATTATTGATATAATCAATCAATCAAACCTAGCTGAGGATATGACTGGCACTAAAAAGCTTGGCCAACCTTTGCTTTCACTAGCTTATGATAATAATTATGGAACAATTGACCTTCATTTAATGCCTTATTTTATTGAAAGAAAGTTTCCCAGTAAAAATGGTAGGCCCAGGCTTGCCCTTGAAGTGGATCAAAACTCAATAACTTATGAGTCATCTGCTAAGGAACAAAATTTAGATTTTGCCTTAAGATATTCAATGGTTTATGACGATTATGATATTGGTATTGCCCATTTTCATGGCAATAATCGCGCACCGCAACTAAATATTAATCCTTCAACTCTTAAATTTAATCCCCACTATACAATTCTCTCACAAACCAGCCTTGACATTCAAGCAACAAAAGGTGCTTGGCTATATAAGTTAGAGGCCTTAAGTGCAAAAGACGGAAACGAGAGACATCTAGGTGTTGCAGGAGGCTTTGAATATACTTTTTACGGAATTAGAGACTCTCAAAGTGATCTTGGCCTTGTCATCGAATACTCTTTTGATGATAGAAATAGTTATCCCTTTAATAATGACAGCGTTGCAGCCTTAAGGTGGACTAAAAATGATATTAATTCGACATCTCTTTTAGCTGGGATGTTTATCGACATGAGAGGCAATTCAAACAGATTTATTGCTGAATATGAGCAAAGAATTAATAATAATATAAAATTATTTATTGATGCTACATTTAATGGAAGCATTGACAGTCAAGACTTTACTTATGCTTTTGAGGAGGACTCAGTATTTTCAATTAAGTTAGCAAGATATTTTTAGACTCTAATTTCTCTGCTGTTAATTTTATTAAAAGAATCTTGATCTAAATTTAAATATTTTTTTTCATCACCTGAAGCAAAGTAAATAGGATCTTTAATTTTTGTTGGGTCGTATCCATCTTTTACTAAGTCAGTTTTTTTATACTTGAACGTCCCAGTTTTTTCTATTTCTGGACTAATCCTAATAAATACTGGAACACTATAAGCTGGCAATTGCTCAGTCAGATATTCATAAAGCTGCTCTAATTTAAATTCATCATTTACAACTAAAGAAGCCATTCCGGCTCTGCCATCTTGGTTTGGTACTTCAACTCCATAAACGTTGACTTCATCAATACCTTTATACGCAGAGATGGCTTCACTTACTTCATTGGTTGATACGTTCTCAGATTTCCATCTAAAAGTATCGCCTATACGGTCAACGAAATAGTAATATCCCTGCTTATCTTTTTTAAGCAAGTCCCCAGAAGAGAACCATCGATCGCCTTTTTCAAAGACATTCTCGAGAATTTTTTTCTTTGTTGCCTCTTTGTCTGTATAGCCTTCAAATTTACCTGTGAACTTATCATCATCAGGTATAAATCCAATCGCCTCACCGGCCTCTCCGTCTTCACATTCTATGCAAAACCCATTTTTATCTCTGATGACTACCTCATTTTCTACATCAAATTTAACCACTTTAGTTGGTAATACACTTTTTAAATATGGGGGTATTCTTCCGATTGAACCGAACTTACTATCAACATTTGTTAGTGAAATATTTCCCTCTGAGGCCCCATAAAACTCAACTATCCTATCAATACCAAATCTTTCTTGAACTATCTTCCAAACTTCAGGTCTGAGACCGTTACCATATATGCCCCTAATTTTATGCTTTGTCTCGTATTCACTTTTCTTGGTGGCTACTAAATAACGAAACAATTCTCCTATATATGTAATTACTGTTATATCATGGTTAACGCAATCTTCCCAAAAACTAGCAGCGGAGAATTTCTTTCTTAATACTAATGTACCACCAGTACAAAATGTTGAACCAACACCAACAACTCCACCCGTTGCATGATAAAGTGGTAAGACCATATAAGTTTTATCAGTCGGTTTCATATCAAGTGAAAACATTTGCAGACCGCATCCAACTAAAAATTTTTGATGGCTGAAATTTGCGGCTTTAGGCATGCCTGTAGTTCCACTTGTATAAATATAAAACAGTGATTGACTATTTGATAATTCTTTTCTCAAAGAAGTTTCGGGTCTTACTTTACTGTTTTCAATTTGTGAGCCGTCTAAAGTTTCATAACCTTGAACATCCTGACCTGCTACATAAACATCTAAATTGCCTTCAATATATTCTTGAGCCGATGCAAGATTTTCCATTAGATCAGAACTTATGATTAGACTTTTACTTTCTGATTTTTTAATGCAGTGAGCAAGTGATTTACTTTTTATATTATTGTTAAGACAAGCAACTGTAACGCCGATCTTCGCAAGTCCAAACCATGTAAATATATACTCAGGTTTATTTTCCATTAAAAGAGATATTACATCTCCCGTCTTGTAACCTTTATTAATTGCCCAGTTTGCAATCTGGTTCGCTTCAGCATCCATCTCACGATATGTGTATTTCTTGTCTTCAAACTCAATAGCAATATTGTCAGGAGTTTTGTCAACTTGCTCCTCCATAATATCGGCTACAGTTGTGTATTTTTTTTTGTCAAAACTTCTTGATCGTCCAACTAATTTTAAAAAAAACTTAAAATAACTAAATTCTCTTGAAACTGCACTTACAATACTCATTTTAAATACCTAATTTATTCAAATATTCCCTAATTTTTTCAGTTATTGGCCCGTTTTTAAAAGAACGATTATTAATTTTACTAACTGGCCGCAAACCAATGCTATTTGTAAGAAATATTTCACTTACACTGGAGAGATTATTCAATGATATGCTTCTAACTTCAACCTTTTTCTTTTCTATTAAAAAACGCCTTACAGTCCCATCTAAGGCGCCATCATTAATTGGCGGGGTAAAAATTTTATTTTTTTTAACAAAATAAATATTTGAGCTTGAGCAGCAGCAAATTTTGTCACTTTCGTTAAGCATTAATGCGTCATCATAGCCATTTTTCTGCGCAATGAGTTTTGATTGGATATTCTCAAAATAATTGTTTGTTTTATTCCTAGATAACAAAGAATTTGAGAATCTTTTAATTTTTGAAACTTTAAGTTTCACTGGCTTTATGATTGTTTGATTACTGGTTAATTTGGAAATAGTAATAAGAAAATTTGACTTTTGATTATTTTCAATGTCTAACCCTCTTCTCTTTGCATAACCTCTGGTCAATGTATATCTTATTGAGAGTTTGCTGTTTATAAGATTATTTTTTTTTATTAATTTTAGAATTATATTTTGTAAATTTTTTTTTGATAAATCGAAATTAAAATAATTATTTTTTAATGATTTGTTAAATCTAGCAAAATGAAAATCAAATAAAATTATTTTGTTGTCATTATATAATAAAGTATCAAATATACTGTCTCCTAAAAGTAAGCCACGGTCTTTTATGTTAATAGTTGCTTTTTCTTCATCTATAAATTTATTATTGAGATAAACTTTCATTATATTTGTTTCTTCTTAGACATAAACTTATTCAATGACTTTTTATTTATCTCTAATAAGTTCTCAACTTTTTTATTCAGTTCGCGATATTCTTTTAAAGGTTTTGAGTCTACTACTATCCCTCCACCTGAATTTAGAAAGACTTTTTCATTATTGACAGTAATGGTTCTGATCGGGATATTAAAATCTGCATGACCACTAAACGAGATGAAACCTATAGCTCCACAATATACCCCTCTTTTGAAAGTTTCTAATTCTGAAATAATTTGCATTGCTCTTACTTTTGGTGCCCCAGTTACGGATCCTCCAGGCATACAGTGTTTTATAACATCAAATATATTCATACCTTTAGATAACGTACCCTCAATGTCAGAAACAAGATGGTGAACATTATTATAGGTTTCTAGTTCAGCCAAACGAGAAACTTTTACTGTTCCAGGTTTACAAACTTCAGAAATGTCATTTCTTAAAACGTCAACGATCATTAAATTTTCAGCATTATCCTTCTCACTTGAAGATAATTGTTCTTTTAATTTTGCATCTTCAAATTCACTCTCACCCCTTTCAATTGTCCCTTTTATTGGCGAAACCATAATTTTGTTATTCTCTAATTTTAGAAATCTTTCAGGTGAATAAGAAAATATATTAAAATCCTCACTTCTAATTAAACATGAAAAAGGTGTCTCTGTATTTTTTCGATAATGCAAATAGTACCGAACGACATCATAGTCTTTAGGAATCTTAGATAAAAAACGTTGAGTGAAGTTAGCTTGAAATATGTCACCATTTTTTATGTAATTTAGTATTTTATTAATTTTTAAAATATATTTTCTTTTATCAAAATCTTTTTTCCACTGAAAACCAAGTAGTTTGTTAATTGGATTATTTATGCGCGGCACTGAGTACAAGTTTTTTGCATTTTGTAATCGAATTTGATGTGATAGCTCACTTTTAAATTCTTTATCTAAATTAATTGAAAAAAGGTAAGTTCTTTTCAATTTGTTATCAAAAGCAATCACTATATCGAAGAGACCAAAAAATAAATTTGGCAATATTTTTTCTAATGGATTTGCACTTTTAATCTTTTCCTTTGCAAGGCCCGCTTCATATGAAACATAGCCTGCTAAACCACACTGAAACTTTGGTAATGATTTAATTTTTTTTGATTTAAAACTTGATATTAATTTATTTATTCTTGCAAATTTTTTTGAATTCAAATAATTTTTGCTTGCATTGAACTTAATGGTATAGATAGGGTCAAATGCAATATAGGAATACCGATTATTTTCAGATATCGTTTTATTTGCACTATCTAAAAAAATTAAATTTCTTTTATCTTGAAATCTTATTAATACCTCTTCTGGATTAATATAATCTAGTTTATTTATCTTTATCTTTTTTTCTATCATATAAAATACTGGTAGGGATATCCGGAGTCGAACCGGAACGCCCGAAGGCACCAGATTTTGAGTCTGGCGCGTCTACCAATTCCGCCATATCCCCATTCTTAAAGACTTATTATACTTTACTTATATTCGTCATAAAGGCTTAGTAGAATTATGTATGCAAATATATATATTAGCAATGGTATGTTAATCTCAATTTATCATAACTTAAAAGCGTATTTTGTCTCACTTGGTGAGCGTTTTATAAAAACTAAGTTCGCTTATCCGTTTATCTTTTTGATGGGATTAGTTGAAGCAATTATTTTTCCATTCCCTCAAGAAATATTCATGGTTCCCATGATGGTATTAGACAAAAAGAAAATATTTAAAATTGCTGGACTATCAGTTCTTGGCTCAATCACTGGAGCGATAATTGCATATTTTATCGGTGTATATTTCTTTAATAGTATAGGAAATTTTATTCTTCAGAGTTTAAATTTGGTTGAGTCATTTAATTCATTCGTTAATGACATAGATAATTATGGCTTCCTCTACGTTTTCATAGGTGGTTTTACTCCCATTCCTTTTAAAATTGTTACACTGACAAGTGGTTTTTTAGGCATAAATTTTTTTATTTTCTTAGCTGCGAGTGTGATCTCAAGATCAGTGAGATTTTTTCTTATAGGCTATTTAATCTATCGATTTGGAAGTATTGCACTTGAATCATTTGAAAAGAGAATAAATTTATATTCATTTATTCTTATTACTTTAGTGATTTTAGGTATTTTATATATTACATACTAGAATTATGAATCTTATTAACATCAACTTTATTATCTCAGTATTAGTAATAATTGCTGTATTCGTACTGCAATACGTATTTAATATGGCTCCTTGTGAAATGTGTCTTGTTGAAAGGTATCCATACTATTTATTGATTATAATAGGTTTGGCATCAATCATTTTTAAATTTGAAAAAAGAGAGACGGTTACAAGGGTCACAAACTATGCTTCAATTCTGATTTTACTATTTGGATTTTTGTATACCTTAAGACATGTATTAGTCGAAAGAGGATTGATTAATTTAAATTCAGGATGTACCTCCAATTTGTCAGGTTTATCTGACAAGTCTAAACTTTTGGAAAGTCTTAATCAAACTCCATTGGTAAGATGTGACGAACCTACATATTTATTAAATTTTATTACAGTAGCAGAAGCTAACTTGATTATGACTTTTTTATTATTATCTATTACTTTGTATTTTATGTTTTTAAAAAATGAACGTTAAAGAAAATATTTTAAAAAAGATCATTAGAGTTGATCAGGCGGGTGAGCTTGGTGCTCAGCAAATATATCAAGGGCAAAAAATGATATTCAAACTACAGAAGAATAAAAAAGATTTTGACCAGATATCAAAAATGGCTGCAGATGAAAAAGAACATTTAGACTTTTTTGACAATATCGCTAAAGAAAAAAAGATTAGACCCACAAAACTGAAAGGCCTTTTTGGTTTAGGTGCTTACGCAATGGGTGTAGGTACTGCCCTCATGGGTCCTAAAGCAGCCTATGTATGCACTGAAGCGGTAGAAGAAATTATTGAAAAACATTATCAAAAACAAATTGATCAGCTCGAAGGAGTGGACGAAGAACTAAGAAAAAAATTAGTTAAATTTCGTGATGATGAAGTTGAACATAAAAATACAGCTATTGATGAAGGGTCGCGAGAAGCTTTTGGTTATTCTGTTTTAAGAAAAACTATAAATGAAACAACAAAAGTTGCTATTTTTTTGGCCGAGAGAATTTAATTATCTTTCTAATTGAATATCCCAATATAAGAAATCCATCCAGCTTTCATGCAAAAAGTTAGGAGGAAAAGATCGACCACATTTATCTAAATCAGCCATTGTTGGTGTTTTTGGAATATTAAGGGGCTTCATACCTGAGTCTTTCAAAAGTTTTCCACCCTTTTTAACATTACAGCCTGAACATGCTGTTACAATATTTTCCCAGGTTGTTTCACCGCCATGTGATCTAGGTATAAGATGATCAAATGTTAAATCTTTCTTTGAACCACAATATTGGCAACTGAACTTATCGCGCAAAAAAACATTAAATCTTGAGAAGATTGGATTTCTGTTTGGTTTGATATACGTCTTTAAACTAATAACACTTGGTAAGTACATTTGAAAACTTGGACTTCTAATTTCTCTTTCATAATTGGATACAATATTTACTCTTCCAAGAACAACGGCTTTTACACTGTCTTGCCAGCACCACAAAGACAGCGGATAATGACTAAGAGGCCTGAAATCTGAATTTAGTACCAAAGCTGGACATTTTTCTAAAGGAACTGCAATACTCATTAATAATTAATATATGCAATTGTATAAAAATTTCAAAAAATTTTTTAATTTGAAAATTTTTCTACTAAGAATTTAATTGCTATGTCTAAGCCGTCTTGAGCAATCGAATGCTGAGTGTTTGGGGAAATATGAGCTTTAACATCTAAACTTAATTCTGATAACTTTTTTTCAGCTTCAATAGTTTCTTGATAAGGAACCATAGGGTCCATATCTCCATGAATTAGGTAAATTGGAGGTTTAGACTTTATTTCATTTTTAAGAAGTTCTGGAGCAATTAACCTTCCTGAAAAACCAACAATTGCTCTCATTGAATTTTCTCTTCTAAGGCCGACATGTAGACTCATCATTGTGCCTTGACTGAAACCTACGAGCGCCAAATTATCATCACTTAACTCATAATTCTTAAGTTGTTCATCAATAAAACCATTAAGTGTATTAGCTGCATTTAATACACCTTTCCAAATAGTTGCAGGATCACCCGATTGAAAATCAAACCATTGATATCCCATTGGGTTTAATCCACATTTTTCTGGTGCGTTAGGTGATAAAAAAACCGCATCGGGCATTTGAGGCTGAATATAATTAGCAAGGCCAATCAGATCGTTGCCATCTGCGCCGTATCCGTGACAAAATATTACTAGTTTTGAAGGCTTTGAAGAGTCTTGGGGTTCTAAAACTGGTCCACTTAAGATTGGCATTAAGATATTTTTCTCTCAACAATGCTGACAATGTCACTCATTATATCTTTTAGCTGATAATCCTTTGGAGTATAAACTGCTTGAACTCCATTTTTAATTAAGATCTTTTCATCTTCTGTTGGAATTATACCTCCTACAATTACCGGGATATCGTCTACTTTATTTTTTTTCATTTCATTCATAATTTCCCCGACAAGCTGCACATGAGAACCAGATAGAATAGAAAGTCCGATGATGTGTACATCTTCTTCAACAGATGATTTTACTATTTGTTCTGGTGTTAATCTAATTCCTTCGTACAAAACATCCATTCCACAATCACTCGCACTTACGGCAATTTGTTCAGCTCCACTAGAATGTCCGTCAAGGCCAGGTTTGCCTACAAGAAATTTAATTCTTCTTCCCATCTTATCTGACAATGACTCAACTCTTTTACGTATTGGGCTGTAATCGTCATTATTGGATGGTTGAATATTAGTTATGCCAGTCGGTGCTTTGAACTCACCAAAAACATCCCGAAGTATTTGAGACCATTCACCTGTTGTTACACCTGCTTTTGCAGCTGTAATAGAAGCTTCCATTATGTTTTCTCCAGATTTTGCTGCTTTGCTTAATTGATTTAAAGCGCTATCAACCTGTTTTTGATCTCTGTTTTGTCTCCAATCAATAACTGCTTTTACTTGTTCATTTTCAATTTTCGGGTCAATTGTCTCTATGCCTCCGTCATTTGATACAAGAGGTGACTCTTCAGTCTCAACAAACTCATTAACTCCAACAACGATTTGCTCTTTATCATTAATTCTTTTTAGCCTTTCTTTTTGAGAATTGACCAATTCCTGTTTTAAGTAACCACTTTCAACTGCAGCTACTGCACCACCAATTGATTGAATGTGATTAAATTCTTTCATCGCAGTCTCTTTAAGATTCTTAACCTTTTCATCAATTACTTCAGAGCCATTGAATATATCGTCAAAATGTAGAAGATCTGTTTCATACGCAACAATTTGTTGTAATCTTAAGGACCATTGTTGATCCCATGGTCTTGGCAATCCCATTGCTTCATTCCAAGCTGGTAACTGAACTGCTCTTGCTCTTGCATCCTTTGAGAGAACTACGCCTAGCATTTCAATTAATATTCTATATACGTTGTTCTCAGGTTGTTGCTCAGTTAATCCAAGACTGTTTACTTGCATACCATATCTAAATCTTCTGTTTTTAGGATCCTTAACACCATATCTCTCTTTTGTAATTTCATTCCACAAAGATACAAATGCTCTCATTTTACACATCTCAGTAATAAATTTGATTCCAGAATTAACGAAGAAGCTTATGCGACCTACTACATTTTCAAACTCTTCCTCTGATAACACATTTGAGGTTTTGACTTTATCGAGATACGCAACTGCAATTGAAAGACCAAAAGCTAATTCCTGCTCAGGAGTTGCGCCTACTTCAACTAAATGGTAAGGACATACATTGATTGGATTCCAATTTGGCATTTCTTTAAAAGTAAAAGTAATCACGTCAGATATTATTTTTAAACTTGGGTCAGGTGGAAGAATATATGTTCCTCTTGAGAGATATTCTTTTAAAACATCGTTTTGAGTTGTTCCCCGTAATTTATTTCTGTCTATGCCCTGTTCATCTGCAACAGCTACATATAAACTCAGCAACCATGCAGCTGTAGCATTAATGGTCATTGATGTATTCATTTTATCTAATGGAATTTGATTAAAGAGCGATCTCATATCGCCAATATGACAGATTGGAACGCCAACTTTACCAACCTCCCCTTTAGCGAGAATGTGATCACTGTCATACCCAGTTTGAGTAGGTAAATCGAAGGCTACTGAGATACCTGTTTGACCCTTTGATAAGTTCTTAAGATAGAGTTCATTTGACTTTTTGGCAGACGAATGTCCTGCGTAAGTTCTTATGAGCCAAGGTTTATCCATTGTTTTTCAACGTTTTTTTTTGGTTTTATTAAATCCTTTTGTTTAAAATGTATATACTAATCTAGCTAAAATGGCTATAAACCTAGAAAAAAGAAACATTAGTCTTATATAATTTACACTACAGGAGCTGATTTATGACCACTGAAGAAAAAGATATTTATGCAATAGGTGAAATTCCACCTCTTGGTTTTGTCCCTAAGAAAATGCACGCATGGGTAATCAGAAGAGATCGTCATGGAAACCCAATGCAATCATTTAAAGAAGAAGAATTTGATGTTCCTGAAGTTGGATCCAATGACGTTTTGATATTCGTAATGGCCGCAGGCGTAAACTACAACGGTGTTTGGGCTGGTCTAGGAAAACCTGTTTCTACGCTTGATATGACTAAAAAAGATTATCACATCGCCGGTTCTGATTGTTCTGGGATAGTTTGGAAAGTTGGTTCTGGTGTTAAAAAATGGAAAGTGGGCGACGAGGTAATCATTCATGGTATGCAGTGGGATCATGAGGATGCTGAGGTTAATGGTGGTGAACCAATGATATCAAAAACAAATAAGGTCTTTGGTTACGAAACAGCAGATGGAACCTTTGCTCAATTCACAGCTGTTCAAGCGCACCAAGTTTTACGTAAGCCACCAAATTTATCTTGGGAAGAAAGTGGCTGTTATATGTTAACTCTTGCAACTGCATATAGAATGCTATTTGGCCACGCTCCAAATGAATTAAAGCCAGGTGAGTTTGTTTTAATATGGGGCGCATCGGGTGGTCTTGGAAGCATGGCAGTACAACTTGCAAAAATTGTTGGTGCTAAACCAATTGGTATTGTTTCTGATAACTCTAAAATTGATTATGTAAAAGATCTTGGAGCTGTAGGTGTTCTAAACAGAAAAGATTTTGATTGTTGGGGTGAACATCCTGATATTGATGACGCTGAAACATATGCAAACTATATGAAAGAAGTTAGAAAATTTGGAAAGGCCCTATGGGAATTTACTGGTAAGGGTAATAATGTTGACATGGTATTTGAGCATCCGGGCGAAACTACCGTTCCTGTTTCATGTTTTGTAGTAAAACCAGGAGGAATGGTTGTTATTTGTGCTGGTACCACAGGATATAATCTCACATTAGATGCTAGATATCTATGGATGCAAAGTAAACGACTTCAGGGTTCACACTTTGGAAATTCAAAGCAAGCGAATGCAGCGAATGAACTTGTTATTGACGGTACATTAGATCCTTGTATGTCAGAGCTTTTTGCATGGAACAATATTCCTGATGCTCATGAAAAGATGCTTAACAATGAACATAAAGGTGGAAATATGGCTGTCCTTGTTGGCGCTGCAAAAGAAGGACAAAAATCTTTAAACTAGAAAGTTAAACATGCACGAACTAATTTCTAAATGTCAAAAATCCCTTATTACTGTCGATAAGTATTACGATGCTGCCCTGCAACATGTAAGAGGTGAGTTAATTGTTAATGGAAAATTATCTCGTGATAATCTAGATAGAGAACAACACGCTGCACATGGCTTATCTTGGGTTGCTGCATATAGAGCTACTTTGAAAGAAATGGTTAATTGGGCCTCAAACCTAGACTCGACCGGGACGTTTAATGAAACAGAGCAATTAATTTTGCAAATTACTTTTTCGGAATACTGTGTTCAAATTAAATCTGGGATACCAATGTCACAACTTGAGTATGTTCGTCCTCAAGATTTAGGATTAAAAAATGGTCTCTTTCAAGAAACAGGGACCGAAGAATTTAATGATCTGATTTTGAATGGCAATAGTACTGCAGATCGCATGAAACTTGCTCAATTATTAAAAGATGGATTTTCAAGTAAAAACTTTGGTAATAGCGGCCTAGATGAAACTACATCAATAATTCAAGAACAATTTAGAAAATTCGTTGAAGATGATGTGACGCCAAACGCTCATGAATGGCATCTTAAAGATAACCTTATTCCGATGTCTGTAATTGAAAAAATGTCTGAACTTGGTGTATTTGGTCTGACGATACCTGAAGAATACGGTGGACTTGGAATGACAAGATTTGTTGACTGTGTGGTAACTGAGGAACTTGCAAGGGGTTATATTGGCATTGGCTCACTTGGTACACGCGGCGATATAGCTGCCGAATTATTGATTACAGGTGGCACCGAAGAACAGAAAAATAAATATTTACCGAAAATTGCATCTGGTGAAATGCTTCCATGTGCTGTTTTAACCGAACCTCATTCAGGATCTGATATGGGCTCATTCAAAACAAGGGCAGTTGCAAATGGAGAGCACTATACAATCACAGGAAACAAGACATGGGTTACACATGGAGCTCGAAGTGACGTGATGATGTTATTAGCACGCACAAACCCTGATGAAAAAGGCTACAAAGGTTTATCAATGTTCCTTGCTGAAAAACAGAGGGGTGATGACGATAATATGTTCCCTGATGAGGGAATTAGTGGTGGCGAAATCGAGGTTTTAGGCTACAGAGGCATGAAAGAGTACGAAATGGCTTTTGACGGCTTTAAAGTTAAAAAAGAAAATTTACTTGGTGAAAAAGAAGGAAATGGCTTCAAACAAATGATGGAAACTTTTGAAGCAGCTCGTATACAAACTGCAGCTAGAGCACTGGGTGTAGCGCAATCAGCTTTTGAAACTGCAATGCAATACGCAATAGATAGGCTAGATACAAATGGCGGTTCGCTGTATGACAAACCTAGAAATGCATCAAAAATTGTTTCTATGGCTACTGAGATTATGGCTGCAAGACAATTAACTTATTATGCTGCAAGAGAAAAAGATAAAGGACACAGATGTGATTTGGAAGCAGGAATGGCAAAAATGTTGGCTGCTAGAGTTGCTTGGGCATGCGCAGATAACGGAGTCCAAATTCATGGAGGTAATGGGTTTGCGCTTGAGTATCCAATAAGTAGAATTTTATGTGACTCCAGAATTTTAAATATATTTGAAGGAACTGCAGAGATACAGGCCGACATTGTAACACGTCGACTTGTTTCTACGAACCCTGCTTAATTTTATATGCCAGGTTTTTTATATTACTTATTAATTCCTATATCACTTCTTGCTGTTTTAGCGGTTTTAGGAACAGGTATTTACGCTATGTTTAAAGGTGGAGATTTTAATAAAAAGTACTCAAATAAACTTATGAGACTTAGAATTACTCTGCAGTTTATTGCGATTGTAATAATTATGAGTGCTCTTTACTTTTCAACTAGTTCTTAATGGTAAAACTCAATAAAATTTATACAAGGGCCGGTGATAAAGGCAAGACAGGGCTAGTATCTGGCAAACGTGTATTTAAGGATAATATAAGAATAAAAGCATACGGGACTGTCGATGAACTGAATTCTATACTTGGAATTTTAAACACGAGTGCCAAATCATCTCTGAAAAAAATAATTTCAGAAATACAAAATGACTTATTTGATTTAGGTGCTGATCTCGCAACTCCAGTTGAAAAAAAACCAAAATATAAACCGCTACGCGTTACAAGCAAGCAGGTTACAAGAATTGAAAAAACAATTGACAAATATAACGCAAAGTTAGCACCCCTTAATTCTTTTGTGCTACCGGGAGGGTCTCAGTCTGCGGCATTTTTACACAACGCAAGAACTGTAACGCGCCGAGCTGAAACTCAGATTGTCGCACTTGCAAAAAAAGAAGAGGTCAACGAAGAAGCAATTAAATATATCAATCGGTTATCTGATTTATTTTTTGTTTTATCGAGAGTTGAAAACAACAATGGCAAAAAAGATATTTTGTGGAAACCTGGTAAGAATGTATAATTTATGTTTACTCAACTAAAAAAGATATTATAACACATAAATCATGAAAATTTTAGTCCCTGTCAAAAGAGTTATTGATCCGTACGTTAACATCAGAGTTAAATCTGATCAAACTGGTGTTGAAACTGAGAATGTAAAAATGTCTATGAACCCCTTTTGTGAAATTGCAGTTGAAGAGGCAATTAGATTAAAAGAAGCTGGTAAAGCTGAAGAGATCATCGCTGTTTCAATCGGCAATCAATCTTGTCAAGAAACTATTCGAACTGCTCTTGCAATGGGAGCTGACCGAGGAATACATGTGCTCACAGAAGAAAAAGTTGAGCCTATTTCAATTGCAAAAATTCTAGCAAAAATTTGTGAAAGCGAGTCACCTGGACTAGTGATATCTGGAAAGCAAGCGATTGATGGA
Organism: uncultured Pelagibacteraceae bacterium; assembly: GCA_902622985.1. Taxonomy (GTDB): domain Bacteria; phylum Pseudomonadota; class Alphaproteobacteria; order Pelagibacterales; family AG-422-B15; genus CACNXQ01. The sequence continues at coordinate 211,890 of CACNSH010000001.1, forward strand.
GATAACAATCAAACTGGTCAAATGCTTGCTGCACTAACAGATATGCCTCAAGGAACTTTTGCTTCAAAAGTTGAAATCGACGGCGACAAGGTTAAAGTCACCAGAGAAATAGATGGAGGTTTACAAACTGTAAATCTGAATATGCCCGCTATTATTACCACCGATTTAAGATTGAATGAACCTAGGTATGCTTCTCTGCCCAATATAATGAAAGCAAAAAAGAAGCCAATTGATCAAAAATCTCCTGAAGACTATGGAGTTGATGTTACACCTAGAGTAAGTATTTTAAAAGTTATTGAACCTCCAAAGCGTCAGGCTGGAATCAAAGTCGAGAATGTTGGAGATCTTGTAGAAAAATTAAAAAATGAGGCAGGAGTTATATGACATCACTTTTTTATATCGAGCATGCAAACGGAAAGGTCAGCGATCAAAGTTTAAAAGCTATAACAGCAGCGTCTCAAATTGAAGGCGATGTTCACGGACTTATTGTGGGCTCAAATATTGATGAAGCTGTTGCGGAGGCTTCAAAAATTAATGGATTGAGTAAATTACTCCACTTGGATGATGCAGCATTTGATAATGTTTTGGCTGAAAAACTTACTCAAGTTATTTTTAATATTGCCGGCGATTATGACTACTTTTTGGCTGCAGCAACAACAACTGGTAAAAATGTGATGCCTAGACTTGCTGCAAAACTTGATGTCTCTCAAATATCGGAGATCGTTGCTGTTGAAAGTGCAGATACATTTATTAGAACAATTTATGCTGGTAACGCTATTGCAACTGTACAAACATCTGACGCAAAGAAAGTTCTCACGGTTAGACCAACTGCTTTCAAAGCTGCAACAACTGACTCTGCTGAATGCGAGGTTGCAAAGATAAATGCTGAGAATATTCCATCAATTTCAGAATTTGTGGGCGAAGAGCTAACAAAATCTGATAGGCCAGAACTTACTTCTGCAAAGACAATTATTTCAGGTGGACGTGGAATGCAAAATGGAGAAAACTTTGAACTCTTGGATAAAGTAGCTGAAAAACTTGGAGCTGCTGTTGGAGCATCTCGAGCTGCCGTTGATGCAGGCTTTGTTCCAAATGATTATCAAGTCGGACAAACTGGTAAAGTTGTAGCACCCGAACTGTACATAGCGGTCGGAATATCTGGAGCGATCCAGCACTTGGCTGGCATGAAAGACTCAAAAATTATAGTTGCCATAAATAAAGATGAAGAAGCACCTATATTTGATGTGGCAGACTATGGTTTGGTAGCAGACTTGTTTCAAGTTCTTCCCGAATTAGAACAAGCCTTATAATTATTTATAAATTACTATCAATATAATCTTGAAAGTAGTTACTGTCCCATTCAGTTGGACCAATAAACTTTGCTATTTGATTTCCCCCTTGATCAATAAAAAATGAAAATGGCAGTCCTGCTGCTCTTACTTCTCGTGGTATATTATTTTTATCGTCAAAGAATAAATCTATATTTTGGATTTCGTATTCATTAAAAAAATTTACTGACTTTTTCTTCGGCCCACGATCAACGCTTATTGCAAGTATCTGAAAATCTTGTTTATCATATTTTTGTTGCAATCTATCGAGTGATGGCATTTCTTCTTTGCAAGGTTCACACCATGTTGCCCAGAGATTAATTAAAAGCAACTTGCCATTAAAATCATTTAAAGTGACATCATTGCTATTGATATCTTCGAATTTACTCAAAAAACCTTGTTTTTTTTCTATTATCAACTCATTCGCGTGTGAATTTGAAGTATATAAACTGTTGCAAAAGATAAGGATTGTGGCATATACCATCAAAATTATAAATCTACTGCATAAAGAAATCATCATTATTTGAGAAATAAATAGTTTTAGTAAAATGTCCATTAAAAAAAATAAGTTAAGAGATAGATTTAATAAAAAATCGAGTGAGTCTTTTATAAATATTAATTCGTCTTTGGAAAATGACAAATTTTTATTTGAAGAGGATATTGAAGCATCGATTGCACACGCTACAATGCTCTCGTCTCAAAAAATAATTTCTAATAAAGACTCAAAAAAAATTATTTCCGGATTAAAAAAAATTAGGACTGAAATTAAAAATAATAAATTTATATTTGATGATAATCTTGAAGATATCCACATGAATATTGAAAGTAGACTAGAAGAGCTTATTGGTGATGCCGCTGAAAGGTTACATACTGGTAGATCTAGAAATGATCAAGTTGTAACAGATTTAAAATTGTGGATGAAAAAAGATAATATACTGATTTCAAAAAAATTAAAAAAACTAAAATCTGCGTTACTACAGGTTGCAAGTAAAAATATTTTGATTACGTTTCCAGGCCTTACTCACCTGCAAACTGCGCAGCCAATATCAGTTGGACATTTTTTTATGGCGTACTTTGAAATGTTTAATAGGGATACAAGTCGATTCAGCGACTCTTTTAGAAGAATGAACGAAAATCCGCTTGGTGCAGGAGCCCTAGCGGGAACTAATTTTTCAATTAATAGAAACAAAACAACAAAAATGCTTGACTTTAAAAAACCTACAAAAAATTCATTGGATACAGTTTCTGATCGAGATTTTGTAGTAGATTTTTTATCTAGTTCATCCTTAATGGCTGTTCACTTATCAAGGTTAGCCGAGGAAATTACTCTTTATAATTCTGATTTAGTGGGTTTCTTTAAAATCGGAGACCAATTAATGTCGAGTTCTTCAATTATGCCTCAGAAAAAAAATCCTGATGGCGCTGAATTAATTAGAGCAAAATCTTCGACAATTTCAGGAAATCTATCATCTATGCTTAACTTGCTTAAATCTCTTCCACTAACTTACAGCAAAGACCTTCAGGAAGATAAGGCGCTTGTAACCTCAACAAGTAAAAACATTCATCTTTGTCTCGATTGTATGATCGAAATAATCTCTACAATTAAAATTGAAAAATCAAACATCGAGAAAAAGCTTAAATCTTCTTTTGCCAATGCAACTGATTTAGCAGATTGGCTAGTTATAAATCTTGGTTATTCTTTTAGAAGTGCGCACAATTTAACCGCTAAAATTGTCAACTTTGCAGAAAAAAAGAAAATAAGTTTAAATAAGATATCGATGAAGGATTATAAAAAATTTGATAAAAATATAGACAAATCTGTGTATGGATTTTTAGATTTGAAAAATAGTATTAACAATAAAAAAAGCTATGGCGGAACAGCAATATCTGAGATAAGAAAAATGATTAGTCAAGCTAGGAAAGAATTAAGTAATGAAAAATATTAGTATTTTGATTATTTTCTTATGTATTCTTGGTTGTGGGAAAAAAGGCTCTCTTGAATTTCCCCCAACAGAATCAAAAAGCAATTATAAAATAGAGATCTATAAGGCTTAAAAATGTCCTTTCTAAAATATGAAAATGATATCCTTAAATTTGAGGATATCTCAATAAGAGAAATTGCTGAAGGTAGAGCTACACCATTCTACTGTTATAGCAAACAAACTCTCACAAATAATTTAAGAGAGTTTTCAGATTCACTTACCTCACTTGATGCAACGGTGTGTTTTTCTCTCAAATCAAATTCAAATCTAACAATACTAAAAACTCTAACCGAACTCGAAGCGGGAGGAGATGTTGTTTCTGAGTGGGAAATGAGAAAAGCATTACAAGCAGGGATGAAACCAAATAAAATAGTTTTTTCAGGCATTGGCAAAACTGCTAGCGATATTCAATTTGCGATCAGTAATAATTGTTTACAAATCAATGCAGAATCACTCGATGAACTTGATCATATAAATCGAATAGCTTCTGTGTCGGGAAAAATTCAGAAAGTAGGAATTAGGATTAATCCAGATATACAATCAGAAACGCACAAAAAAATTAGCACAGGCAGTCTCGAGGATAAATTTGGAATCAGTATAGAACAAACTTACGAAATTTTTCAGAATCGACAAAATTATCCAAATTTAGAGATTTCATCTATAGCTTTTCATATAGGTAGCAATATTAAAGACCTAACACCATTTCAAAGAACATTTGAAATTATTGGTGAATTAGTTGCTAAAATAAATAGTGAAACAAAAAAAATAAATACCGTTGATGTTGGTGGGGGAATTAGTCCTGAAAAAAGAAATTTTACTTTTGAAGACTATAAAAACTTAATCGTAAAATATTTTGATTCAGAAAATCTTAAATTTATCTTTGAACCAGGTAGGCTTATAGCTGCAAATGCAGGAATATTAGTATCAAAAGTACTTTATACAAAGAATATAACTGGAAAAAAATTTGTCATTATCGACGCAGGTATGAACGATATGATGAGGCCTGCATTATACGATGCTCATCACGAAATAATGCCAGATGTCAGGACAAGTGAATATGATGAAATAAATACAGATATAGTTGGTCCAATATGTGAGAGTTCTGACGTATTTCTTAATATTCAAAAATTTAATAAAGTAAAGAGTGGTCAATACGTCATATTAAAAGATGTTGGGGCATATGGTTCAACGATGAGTTCAAACTATAATGCTCGACCACTTATTGAAGAGCTCATGGTAGATGGATCTCAAATAAGAATAATTAGAAAAACTCAGTCATACGAAGACTTTATTAAAAATGAAATTTAATAAGAAAAGAAGCTTCTTATTTGTTCTAATATATAATCAATATAACTGTTAATTGACCTGCTCAATTCAAATGCATTTACACTAGAGTTTTGTATAACCGCATCGATTGATATGAAAATTACTGGGGTCAATAAAAGTAGAAATGGGAGTGGAATACTTGTTTTGTTTTTTTCATAAACAACTGGTAAATTCTGATCCTTTGAATGATCCCGTTCTGCGTAAGTATTAATAATTTCCTCTATTTGTAACTTTTTATCATTTTCATAATTCTTATTTTCATGAAACCAAGAATGGTTACATCTTGTACATTTAACCTGTCTGCCAAAGCCAATATCCTCTATATTTACTAGATACTTTGCCGAACATGATGGACAGGATATTATCATAGTCTTACTTAATTTTATTAATTGTAATTATTAGCAGTAAAATAGTGTAACTTATTTAAAATGATTAATGAATTAAAATCACATTACATTCATTTTTCTCTACTTTTATTTGTAATTATCGTACTCTTACAATTTAATTTCTTTCTCTTCAACATTCAAAGCTATAAAAATACAGACCTCAATAAAAAAGAAATCGAAGGAATAGTCGTACTAACTGGTGATAAATTTAGAATATTAGAGGGACTTAAAATACTTAATAGTGAGATTGGGTACAAGCTTTTAATATCAGGAGTTAATAAAGAAATTTCTATTGAGGAAATAAAAAAAGAATTTCCAAAATTTAATCAGCTGTTTAATTGTTGTGTTGAACTTGAGAACATTTCAACAAATACCTTCGAAAATGTTAGAGAAATTTTTTTTTGGAAAAAGAATAATAATATTAAAAATATTCTATTAATAACATCTGATTACCATCTACCCAGAGTTGAACTCGAGGTAAATCGACTTTTATTAGATAAAGAAACTTTCTATTATGGTGTAAAATATGACAATCAAAAAATAAATATTCGTATGAAGAAATTAATTGTAGAGTATATAAAATATTTAAGGACAAAAATAAGTTTGAGTATAGGACTTTAAATTATGATTTATGTAAGATCTCTTTTAGCAAATTTAGCATTTTATATTGTATTATTAATTTGTATTTTTTTTGCACCTATACTTTTTTTCTTACCTAAAATACATATGCTTGGCATCATACGTTTTCAATCAACACATACAAAATTAAGCCTTAAGCTATTTGCAAATCTAGAAGTTGAGTACCGTGGATTAGAAAACATTCCAAGCACTCGAAAATATCTCATAGCTGCTAAACATCAATCTCTTGCAGAAGCTATTTTTCTTAATGAAGCGATTGAAACACCATCAATAATTGCAAAAAAACAATTATTATTCATACCAATTGTTGGACTTTGTTTTAAGAAAGCAAATTTCATATATGTCGATAGGAGAAAAGGGGAAACAAATATTCAGGCAATGGTGAATTCTGCAAAAAGAAGTATGGACAATGATCCCCGTCCTTTATTAATTTTCCCTGAAGGGACCAGAACACCAGTTGGTGAACGTCGCCCATATAAGTATGGCGTTACAGCTTTGTACGATGGTCTCAAAATTCCTTGTCTACCAGTTGCAATTAATTGTGGTTACTTTTGGTCAAGGAGACGATTTCTTCGTTATCCTGGTAAAATGGTAATTGAATTTTTAAAACCAATTGAGCCAGGACTAGATAAAACTGAATTTACAGAAAAATTATATAATTCTATTGAAAATCAGTCTGATAAACTGCTTGAAGAGGCCAAGATTAAATATCCAAAATGAAGATATTTTCATTTAATAGAATAATCATTTTGGTATTGGCTATTTTGCTCATTTATTCAATTTATTGGATGTTTATTTCTTTTCAGTTGAAATCCCAATTATCAAGTAACCTTGAAAGATACAACATTAAGTATAACGACTTGAGGGTGACGGGGTATCCTTACAGAATATCAGGTTTGATTGTAAATCCTAATCTCAACAGATCAGATAGCCTATCTAATATAGAAATAGGAAATATAAAAATTGATATGAATCCTTTCGATATAAGTAAACTAATGATGAGAACAGATAAAATAAATAGTTCATTTAATGAAGACGACTCTTTAAATTTTTTTTTGAATGATATTCAGCTCAGATTGTCGATGGATAAAGGACAAATTTATGAGATTTATTCAATTTCAAATAATATGAGTCTGAATATAGGTGATTACAATATAGAGAATATAAAAAAAATTATTTTTAAAATGAATAAAGTTAATGAGAATGGCTATCGCGTTTTTTTTACAGCCGTTGCATCAAATGTTTTAGACTCATTTAAAAATGAAACAAGAATTTTGCTAGAGGGAAAAATTTCTGATTTAAATACAAATTTAAATGGCAATATTCAACTAAACGTTTCAAATGTTGAAAATAATGATAATTTGTTTAGTACCCCTTTGGTAATTAAAAATGGAATTATTTCTGTGCTTTTCATCCCTTTGATCGATTTAAAGGAATTATTTTCTTTTTGACCTACCAAAATCGGCATCAGAGGTGTCTTGACCTGCTTTAATTATTTTCTCACGCACAATTCTTGTTTTTGAAAATAACTTATACAAACTATCTCCGTCTTCCCACCGTATTGATTTTTGTATAGCACTCAGGTCTTCAGAAAATCTACCAATCATTTCTAATACAGCTTCTCTGTTTGCCAAAATTACATCTCTCCACATAGTAGGATCTGAAGAAGCAATTCTTGTGAAATCTCTAAATCCACTCGCGCTATACTTAACAATATCTGATTTTGTAAAGTTTTCTAAATCAGCTGCTGTATGGACCATATTATAAGCAATTAGATGGGGCAAATGAGAAGTCACTGCCATTACTTTGTCATGTCTAGAAGGAGTCATAGTTTCTACTTTGCTTCCCAATTTTTTCCAAAAAGTTTTTACTTTATTTATGTCTCTGGTTTTATTGCCTTTTAAAGGTGTAATTATGCACCATCTTTCTTCAAATAGTTCAGCAAAGCCAGCTTTTGGCCCACTTTTTTCAGTACCAGCAATAGGATGAGCAGGTACAAAATTTATCTTTTTTTTAATTAAACTCTCGACTTCTGAAATTGAAGACTCTTTCGCAGATCCAACATCTGTTACAATGGCATCTTTATTAAGATGTGGTGATATCTTTTTAAAAATACTTTTGTAACTGCTTAAGTGAGTACAAATAATAACCAAATCTGAATTCTTTACGCAGTCTGATATATTATTTTTTATTTCACTTGTTAATTTAAGTTTTTTCGCGATAGTTCTTGTTTTTAAAGACCTGGAGTAACCAGAGGTAATTTCTGCTAGTTTTTTCTTTTTTATAGCTAAGGCAATAGAAGAACCTATTAAACCCAAACCAATTATACTAATTTTTTTAAATGGTCTCTTCTTACTTGGCATTATAAAACTCTTTCATAGCTTTAAGGACTTTTCTATTTTCTGTAGATTTACCAATAGATAACCTAATGCAATCTGGAAGATTATACTTATCCATTAACCTTACAATAATTGATTTTGACAATAAATACTGATTTAGTTTTTTTACAGATTTGCCTACATTAATGAGTAGAAAATTTGCTCTGCTATCATAAACATTTACTGGCAATCTACTTAGTTCACTATTCATTTTTTTTAGCCAAAATTTGTTATGTTTTATTGCATTTTTCTCATATTTTTTATCTTTTAATGCCTCAACGCCGGCAAGTTGGGCAATTTGATTTACGTTAAATGGCCCTCTCACTTTATTCATTAATTTTATTATATCTGTATGGGCATAGCACCAACCCAATCTTAAGGACGCCAAACCATAAATTTTTGAGAAAGTTCTAGTGACAATGATATTTTTATATTTTTTGGCAAAGTTAATGCCATTAGAGTAGTCTTTATCAGTTACATATTCTGCATAGGCAGAATCAATAATTATAAATATCTTCTTAGGGACACGTGAGATAAGCAATCTTAATTCTTCTTTGGATAGATAAAATCCTGTTGGATTATTGGGCTGCGCAATAAATATAATTTTAGTTTTTTTTGTGATTTTATTTAAAATGCTTTTTACATCAAAACGTAAATTTTTTGTTGATGAACGTTTAACAACGCCCCCACTGATTTTGGAGTAAATTTCAAACATTAAAAAACTGTGTTTAGGAATAATAACTTCGTCTCCTTTATTTAGAAAAAGTTGACAAGCCAGGCCTAGTATCTCGTCTGATCCATTTCCAACGAAGAGGTTGTTGATATTTAATTTGGTTTTTTTTGATAAGGCATTTTTTAATTCCAGACTATTTCCGTCAGGATATTTGTGAGTTTTTGACTTAGCCGTTGATATCGCCTTTTGTACTCGCAAGCTCGGACCAAATGGTGACTCATTAGAGGACACCTTAATAACTTGCTTTTTGCCAGGAATTGATGAAATGCCTCCTTCGTAAAGCTTTATATTTTTAAGTTTTTTCATATTTCAATTGGCTATAAATAGGTGAATATCGCTAAATTTGAAAGAAAATCTTTGAAATAAATAAATCTTCTAATTTGACAATATCCTATTGAATATATAATACATGAATTGCGCCGATTTGAGCACAGCTTGCGGGCGCAATAAAAATGCAGCTAAAGAGGTAGTTGAAACCGCCAAACTTAGTTGTTGGGCGGTTTTTTTTTGAAAAAAATTATGAGTGAAAATAAAATTGTTACTTTAGCAGAAGATGAACCATTAAATTTGGATGGAGGTGGAAGTTTATCTAAATTTAAAACTGCATATACAACATATGGCAAACTTAACGATAAAAAAAATAATTCAATCTTGGTTTGTCATGCCTTGACTGGCGATCAATATGTGGCAAGTGATCATCCCATTACAAAAAAAAATGGCTGGTGGTCGATGGTTGTAGGGCCAGATAAACCAATTGATACGAACAAGTTCTTCGTCATTTGCCCTAATGTTATTGGTGGGTGCATGGGATCAACGGGTCCAAAAGAAATAAATCCTGAAAACGGTAAAGAATTCGCGACTGATTTTCCTGTAATTACAATTGCAGATATGGTCAGAGCTCAAAAATTATTAATTGATTATTTGGGAATTGAGAAAATATTCTGTGTTACTGGCGGATCGATGGGGGGCATGTTGGTACTCGAATGGCTTTCAAAGTTTCCTGAAATGGTACATTCAGCAGTTCCTATTGCAACTGCAACAAACCATTCGGCTCAAAACATTGCATTAAATGAGCTTGCAAGGCAGTCCATAATGGCTGATCCAAACTGGCAATCAGGAAATTACTATCATTCTGATAAAAAACCCATGAAAGGACTTTCAGTAGCTAGAATGGCAGCACATATTTCATATCTATCTAAAGAAGCTCTACAAAGTAAGTTTGGAAGAAATCTCCAAGATAAAAATAGCTTGGATTATTCTTTTGATGCCGATTTTCAAATTGAAAGTTACTTAAGACATCAAGGATTTACTTTTGTTGATCGCTTTGATGCAAACAGCTATCTGTATATCACTCGAGCAATGGATTATTTTGATGTTTCCTCAGCAAATAATGGCTCCTTAATAGAGGCCTTTAAAAATACGCAATCTAAAATTCTTTGTGTGTCATTTACCAGTGATTGGCTATACCCAACATCTGAAAACAAAAAAATTGTAAAAGTTTTCAATTCTCTTGGGCTTAATGTCAGTTTTATTGAAATTGAAACTGAAAACGGTCATGACTCATTCCTATTGGATGAACCAAAGTTTTTTGAGGCGATAAAAGGATTCATTAATTCAACATTTGAAAATTTATGAGCTTAATAAACGAGAACAAAGATTTTGGTGTAATTGCTGAGCTAATTCCTAACAATGCTTCTGTTATTGATGTTGGGTGCAATGATGGGTCTTTGTTGGAGTATTTGAGAGAGTATAAAAATATTGATGGTCGCGGGATGGAAATTGATCAAAAAAAGGTTCAGCTTTGTTTAGCCAAAGGCATTTCAGTAATTGAAGGAGATGCAGATACTGATTTGTATGATTATCCAGATAAATTATTTGATTATTCAATACTTACTTACACTTTACAAGCTACAAAAAGTCCTAAAACAGTAATGCAGCAATTGGTTAGAATTTCTAAAAAAGCAATTATATCCTTTCCGAATTTTGGCCACTGGAAGATTGGGGCTAGTTTATTGTTGAATAGAAAAATGCCAGTAAGCAAGAAACTAAGTTATTCATGGCATGAAACTCCAAATCTACATTTTTGTACAATTAATGATTTTATTGATTTATGTGAGGAGTTAGAAATCAAAATTGAAAAGAAAGGTGATCTTTCTAATAAAAAACTTTCCAATTTTAGTGGAAAAAATTTTCTTGATAGCTACTTTAATGAAGTTGGACTTTTTTTAGTTTCAAAGGATTAAATATGAATGAAATACTTATTGTTAATTGCTTAAGCGATAATTATGCTTATATATACTCAAATAAAAATGGGGATGCATTTGTTGTTGATCCTTCTGAGGCAGGTCCTGTAATTGATGTTCTCAATAAACACAAACTTAATTTAAAATTCATACTTAATACTCATCATCATTTTGATCATGTAGGAGGAAATTTTGAACTCAAAGAAAAGTATGGATGCAAAATAGTTGGCAGCAAAAAAGATTTTGAGAGAATACCAGGAATTGATATACAAGTTTCAGAGGGTGATATTTGGAATTTTGATGAACACAATGCTCAGATAATTGAAATACCTGGGCATACTACGGGCCACATCGCTTTTTATTTTGAATCCCTAAAACTTGTTTTTACTGGTGACACGCTATTTTCACTTGGATGTGGTAGACTTTTTGAAGGTTCACCAGAAATGATGTGGAAATCTCTTACAAAACTAAGGGATCTACCTGATGAAACTAAAATTTACTGTGGCCATGAATATACTTTAAGTAATGGAAATTTTATAAGCTCTATTTACCCGTCGGATGAAATAGAATCAAAAATGGATCGTCTGAAAAGCCTGGATAAACAAAACATACCATCTATTCCATCAACAATTGGGGATGAAAAGAGATTAAATATTTTCTTAAAGGCAGATGATGAAGATTTGATCAACTCTCTGGGGCTTACGGGTAAAAGTCCAGAAGAAGTATTCGGTCATATAAGAAATCTCAAAGATTCCTTTTAAGTAAAATATTGTCCACCGTTTGCAGATATCGTAGAACCTGTTATAAAGCCCGCTTCATCACTAGCAAGGAATGTAACTATTCGTGAAACCTCATCAACTGTTCCAAGTCTTCCTACAGGAATTTTTCCAATTAAACTTTTCATAAAATCCTCGGAGGCATCCGCTAGAATTTCAGTATCGATATAGCCAGGTGCAATAGCGTTAACTGTAATATTCTTTCTAGCAGTTTCTTGCGCTAATGCTTTGGTAAAACCTAATAAACCAGCTTTTGCCGCACTATAATTTATTAGACCCATCTCACCTTTTTGACCGTTAATAGAAGAAATGCTGATTATTCTTCCAAAAGATTTTTCTCTCATGCCGTCAAGTACACATCTTGTCATATAAAAAACTGAATCTAAGTCAGTTCTTATTACATCATCCCATTGTTCAACTGACATTTTATGAGCCATTGAAGCTTTGGAAATGCCGGCATTATTCACTAAAATGTCAACAGTGCCCAGCTTATCAGCAACTTGCTTTACGCCCGCTTCACATGCAGCTGCATCAGCAACATTCCATTGAAATACCTCAATACCGTTTTCGGATGAAAACTTATTTGCTGCATCTGAATTTGAACTATAGGTTGCAGCAACATTGCACCCCTCCTTTTTTAAAGCAAGAGATATTGCAGCACCTATTCCTCTTGTTCCTCCAGTTACTAATGCTACTTTAGACATAATTCTCTCCTATCGTTCGACGCACAAAGCGACACCCATGCCGCCACCAATGCATAATGTGGCAAGTCCTTTTTTAGCGTCCTGTCTTTTCATTTGATTTAATAATGTTACAAGAATTCTAGCTCCTGACGCACCAATTGGATGTCCTATGGCAATCGCTCCCCCGTTAACATTAACTTTTGAAACATCCCATCCCATTTCTTTATTTACTGCACAAGATTGAGCGGCAAATGCTTCATTTGACTCAATTAAATCTAAATCAGAAACATCCCACCCTGCTTTATCAAGAGCTTTTCTGCTTGCAGGTATAGGTCCTGTACCCATCACAGATGGATCAACCCCAGCACTTGACCACGATACAATTCTTGCCATCGGCTCAAGGTTTCTTTTTTTCATTTCATCTGAGGACATTACTGCTAAAGCAGCTGCGCCATCATTTATACCACTTGCATTTGCCGCTGTAACTGTTCCCTCTTTTGCAAATGCAGGTCTTAAAGATGAAATTTTTTCTAATTGAACATTGTCTTTAATATATTCATCACTATCAAAAACTACTGTCTCTTTTCTTGATGGGACTTCAACTGGAACAATTTCATCCTTAAATACTCCATCTGCTTTAGCTTTACTTGCTTTCTGTTGTGAGTTAAAGGCAAATTCATCTTGTTGATCTCTAGTAATTTGCCATTGTTGTGCAACATTTTCAGCAGTTGTTCCCATGTGATATCCATTAAAAGCATCCCACAAACCATCTTTGATCATTGAGTCGATCATCTTATCATCGCCCATTTTGGTACCATTTCTTAGGTGCATACAGTGCGGGGATTGACTCATACTTTCTTGTCCACCAGCAATAATAATATTTGCATCGCCATTCATTATAGATTGGTAGGCCAAAGCAACACTTCGTAAGCCAGATCCACAAACTTGATTAACTAGCCATGCTGGGGTTTCTTTATTTAAACCAGCATTTATTGATGCTTGTCTAGCAGGGTTTTGACCGGTTGCTGCAGTTAGTACTTGTCCAAGTATCACCTCATCTACATCACCACCTTCAATGCCTGATCTATTAAGCGTTTCTTTTATAACTATTGTGCCTAAATCGTGTGCTGGCATACCCGATAAGGATCCATTAAAAGAACCAACGGCTGTTCTAACGGCAGATGTAATAAATACTTCACTCATAACTTTCCCTTTTTATTCGCCAATTATTGGCAATTTTTGTGCTCTGGAGGCATCAAGATAACTTGCGGAGTGAATTTTGCAACTATTATTTAGGCTGATAAATAGTGGATTTGCAGTTGGTATTTCTAAGCTTGTTATGTCTTCATCAGATACATCAAACAAGTGCTTACATAGAGCTCTTAAGCTGTTTCCATGTGCTGAAATAATAGTGGTATTTTTTAGTACTAAAGGTTTTATAGAGTTTTCCCAGTAAGGAATTACTCTCGCATACGTATCTTCTAAACATTCCGTTAGGGGTAAATTATTTATTCCTTTATATAAATCGTCTTTATTAGGATTCATTTCACTATCAATTGGTAGTGCAGGTGGTGGTGTGCTGTAACCTCTCCTCCATTTTAAAAACTGATCTTCACCATATTTTTTTTTAACTTCATCTTTGTTTAATCCTTGCAGTGCTCCATAGTGTCTTTCATTTAATTCCCAGGCAGTTTCTGTGTGAAGATTATATATATTTAATTCCTCAAGAATTATTTGAAGCGTATTTTGTGCCCTTTTTAAAAATGATGTAAATGCAAATGAAGGAACTATTTCAGCTTCTTTGAGTAACAATGCTGACTTTAATGCCTCTTTTTTTCCTAAATCGTCTAATTCTACATCAACCCATCCGGTAAAAATATTTTTTACGTTCCAAACACTTTTACCGTGTCTGATTAATATCAGAGTATTAGACATTTATTTGTTTACTTGGTTAACTACATTATTATTTAAAAGATAATCGACCATTTGCTCTGCAATTTGTATAGCAACTTTTTCTTGCGCCTCTGCAGTACTGGCGCCGATGTGAGGTGTCATTACAACTTTTTTCATACCTGAGAATATACTATCAGTTTGTGGCTCTTTCTCGTAAACATCGCAGCCATATCCTCCTAAACCATTTTTATCAATTGCATTCTTAACATCATTTTCATTTACAATTCCACCTCTCGCACAATTAATAATAATTGCTGTTTTTTTAATTGTTTTAAGAGTGTCTTTATTAATCATATATTTTGATTTATCTGATAGTTTATTGTGAAAAGTTATAATATCTGAGTGTAACAAAATTTCTTCAAAAGATACTTTTTCAACTTTAAATTTTTTTTGTTCTGTATCACTTAATGAAGCACTATGAACAAGAATATTCATTCCATATGCGTGTGATATTTCAGAAATTTTTTTTCCTATATTCCCAAATCCTACGATGCCAATAGTTTTGCCCAACATCTCAGATCCAATGAAATTCTTTTTCTCCCATTTTTTACTGTGCATTGACTCATTTGCCTCTGTAATTTTTCTCATTAATGCATGTATAATAGAAAATGTAAGTTCGGCAGTTGCTTGAACATTTCCAAGAGGAGTGTTCATGACTACGATGTTATTTTTGGTAGCTGAGTCAAGGTCAACATTGTCAACCCCTACGCCTGGTCTACCAATAACTTTCAGATTTTTAGCGCTGCTTATTATTTTATCAGTTACAGTGACTGCTGATCTAATTACTAACCCGGCATAATCTACTATTTCTCTAGCAAGCTCATCTTCACTAAGACCAGTTTTCTGAACATATTCAATGTTATTTTCGTCAAATACTTTAAAAACAGCGTCAGAAACATTATCGGCAATTAGTACTTTATTCACTTTTTAAAGGCTTCTTTAGTTGTTAAATAAGCCCAGTCAATCCAAGGTAGAACAAGTTCAACATTTTTATTTTCAACTGTTGAACCGCCCCATATTCTAATTCCTGGTGGTGCCGTTTTATAGGAGTTTAGATCATATCCTGCTTCATTGCTTTCAAGCAATGAACAAACTTCCTTCATGAAATTTACTTTGTCTTCGTCATTAAGAGATTTAAACCACTCATCCTTTGGAAGTATGCAAATTGAAGTACAAGATCTGGTCTCTGGATCTTTAGCTAGAAATTCAAAATTATCATGCTTATCAATCCAATTATTAACTAATTTTAAATTTGTTTCTGATATATCAATTAATTTTTTTATACCGCCTAACTCTAAGCCCCAGTTAAGGGAATTTAATACATCTTCAACACTGATCATGGATGGAGTGTTTATTGTTGCTCCAGAAAATATTCCTGAAATTAATTTCTGATTATTTGCTAGTCGAAATATTTTTGGGATGGGCCATGGTGGAGTGAAAGTTTCAAGTCGTTCAACCGCGCGGGGTGATAAAATCAACATACCATGGGCAGCTTCACTACCTAAAACTTTTTGCCATGAGTAAGTAATGACATCCAGTTTGTGCCAATCCATGTGCATTGAAAATACTGCAGATGTGGCATCACATATCGTTAACCCTTTTCTTTGATCACTTATCCAATCAGTATTTTTTATTCTTACCCCCGCGGTAGTGCCATTCCATGTAAAAACAATATCGTTGTCAGGATTGCTATCAGAAAAATCAGGAAGTTCCCCATATTCAGCTTTAATTAACTTTTTATCTTTTAAAGGTAATTGTTCTCCTGCATCTATATTCCAGTCATGACCAAAATTTTCCCATGAATAGACTTCAACTCCTCTTTGACCAAGCATACACCACATAGCCATTTCAACAGCGCCAGTATCAGATGCTGGAACGATACCAATTAAGTAGTCATCAGGAATTTCCAACAGTTGTCTTGACTTATCAATTACCTCTTGAAGTTTTTTTACAGCTGCACCAGATCTGTGAGACCTTGAAAGAGCAGCATTTTTTAAATTATCAAAAGACCATCCTGGAGGTTTGGCGCAGGGACCAGATGAAAAATAAGGATAATGAGGCTTCTGAGCGGGCTTTTCCATTAAATTAAATATCCATAAGCAAGTTAACCAAGCCATCTGCTGGCTTCGGATCAAAGTAAGTTGACTTTTTAGGGACAATTTTACCTTTGTCTGCGATGGACATTATCTTTTTCATCGGTAAAGGGCAAATAAAAAATCCTATATCTGCCACACCTTTATCCACTTCATTCGCTAATTTTTTATGATCAAATTTACCAGGAATATTCGACAAAGTTACTAAAGAACAATTACATTGTTTTTTAATGATATTATTTATCATTATTTTCTCAACTATGTCAGTGTCAGTTTCATATTTAGTATAGAGTTTTTTATTTGATGTGAGTGAAACATTGTACCAAGTTTTATTTAAATATATCATCACACTGCCTGGGTCACACGGATTTTTAAATTTTAATTTTTTTTCTATCTTAAATTTTTTCTTTAAGGCCTGAATTATTTTTTGTTGATTAAAATTTTTAAATTTAGCTAATCGATGAAAACTCAATATATTGACAGAATGCTCGTCAAATATTGCCGCAAGAAGGTTTATTTTTTCTTTTTTATTTTTATTAAGATTTTTCTTTTTATTTAAATTTTCAATAGCGGAGTACCTGTGATGCCCATCAGCAATATAAAATTTTTGAATTTTTGATAATTTCTTTCTCAAAGATCGAATTTTATTTTTTTCACTTACTTTCCAAAGAGATCTGGTTGTACCGCCTGGCGACTTAAATTTATAAAGAGGTTTTTTTCTTTCGTATTTTTTAAAATCTATGGGTCTGCTATTTTGATTTTTATAGGATAAATAGACTGGACCTATTTGCATTTTTGTATGTTCAATTGTTTCCATAATAGAATTTGATCGTGCTTTGAATATTGCTTCATGTTTCAGAATTTTATTATTCCCTTCCTCAAACTCTATTGATGCAACTATACCAAACTGCTTCTTATTATATTTATCTAAACAATATACATAAAAACATTCTTCCTTTTCCTGAAAAATAATATTATTCTTAATCATAGACTCTAAGTGCTCGTATGCGTGCTTTTTAGAATTTTTTTTGGTAATGTTTGGGTAAAATGCTTTTGGGCTTACTACGTTTAAGAAATTATATTCTGACTCTTTTAAAATTTTATTTAGCTGTTTGTTTGTTAAATTATCAAAAGTTGGCAATACCACTTCCTCTACTCTTTTCTGTAAAGGCCTAAAGGCTTTGAATGGTTTTATTGATAAGGTCATATTTATTTAATTGATAAAACGCTGATTAAGTAAGGTATTTATATGTATATTTTATGCATAAATCTCGCAGATTTTAAGTTTTTTTATCTGAAATTATGGCTATTGACATAAGAAAAGTGACGTTTATATTCAGGCCACTTTTAATACCAAATAGTAATTTCTATTATGTTTGCAATTATTTCAACTGGCGGAAAGCAGTATAAAGTTAGCGAAAACACTATGTTGAGTGTAAGCAAAATTGATGGCAAAGATGGTGATAAGATCACTATCGATGATGTCCTTTTCGCTTGTGATAAAGAACAATTTTCTGTGGGATCTCCACAAATCAATGGCGCGAAAGTTAATGCTGAAATTGTTAAACAAGATAGAGATAGAAAAATTTTAGTATTTAAGAAGAAAAGAAGAAAAAACTATCGAAGGCTTAATGGTCACAGACAGGATATAACTTTTTTAAAAATTAATTCTCTTGATATACCTGGATTCACTTCAAAAAAGACTGTGAAGAAAGCAAGTGATACCAAGTTAGAAACTGAAAAGAAAACAGTTACAAAAAAGAAAACTACAGTTAAAAAGAAAACTGTGAAAAAAAAGGATAGCTAATAATGGCAACAAAAAAAGCTGGCGGCTCATCGAGAAACGGAAGAGACTCAGCTGGAAGAAGATTGGGTATAAAGAAATACAGTGGTCAAACTGTAATACCTGGTAACATCATAGCTAGACAAAGGGGTACCAAATGGCACCCAGGCGATAATGTAGGCCTTGGAAAAGATCATACAATTTTTTCACTTGTTGATGGCTTTGTAAAATTTGGTAAGAAAAAAAACGGAAAAACATTTATTTCTGTTGTTCCCAAACAGTAAATCTAAATCTTTTTTCTAAAAATATTTCCTTAAAATGAAGTTTATTGATGAAGCTAAAATCTTTGTAAAAAGTGGTGATGGTGGTGATGGCTGCTTGAGCTTCAGAAGAGAAAAATATATCGAATTCGGTGGACCCGATGGTGGCAATGGTGGAAAAGGTGGGGATATTATTCTAGAAGGAACAAAATCTTTAAACACACTTGTAGACTTTCGATTTCAAAAACACTTTAAAGCACAAAAAGGTAGAGGTGGAGCTGGCAGGAATAGAACAGGCGCGTCAGGTAAAGATTTAATTCTAAAGATTCCTGTTGGAACTGAAGTATTATTAAATGAAGAAATAATTGCTGATATAATTAATGATGAAAAAGTAACTCTTTTCCCTGGAGGAAAAGGAGGGTTAGGAAATATTAATTTTAAATCATCAACTAATCGAGCGCCGCGCAAAATAACACATGGAGAAAAAGGCCATGAAGCTGAAATTGTATTAAGGTTAAAAATTCTTGCTGATGCCGGGCTTGTGGGATTTCCTAATGCAGGAAAATCAAGTCTTTTGAGAAAGATATCTGCTGCTAAACCCAAAGTGGCTGACTATCCTTTTACAACTCTCGATCCAAAGCTAGGAGTTGTAAGAAAAGACGACCAAGAACTTGTGGTGGCGGATATACCCGGCTTAATTGAAGATGCTCACAAAGGCGATGGTTTGGGATTTAAGTTTTTAAAACATATTGAGAGATGCCATTCAATTATTCATGTAATTGATGTAACTGACGAAGATGTTAAAAAATCTTATAATACAATTACCAGTGAGTTGAATAATTATGATGGTAGTATAACAAAGAAAAATAAAATAGTTGTATTAAATAAATGTGATCTGATTGATAAAGAAGAAATAAAAATTAAAAAGAATATCCTTGAAAATGAAACACAGTTACAAGTATACACAATTTCAACTATTACGGGTGAAGGAGTAAGTAATTTAATAAATCATATTTTAATTATTAAAAATTAAATGAAATTAGAACAAACAAATAGAATTATTATCAAAATTGGATCTGCACTTCTATTCAATGAAACTTCAGGAAGTCTTAATAAAGAATGGCTTAATAGTCTTGCTGAAGATGTTAAATATCTAAGAGAAAATGATAAAGAGGTTATAATTGTTTCTTCTGGAGCAATTGCGATGGGTGCAAAAGATTTAGATCTTGATATGAAAAATATGAAGATGGATATGAATCAAGCTGTATCTGCTGTAGGCCAAATACATTTGATGGGCTCATTTAAAAGTGCCTTTGAAAAAAATGAAATTAAAATTTCCCAAATTCTTCTTACCTTAGATGATACTGAACAAAGAAGAAGATCAATAAATGCCAGAAGAACAATAGATACATTATTAAAATTGGGTATTGTTCCAGTCGTTAATGAAAATGATACGATTGCGACAAGTGAAATAAGATATGGGGACAATGATAGACTTGCATCAAGAGTGGCTCAAATAACAAGTGCAGATTGTCTTATTTTATTATCTAATATTAATGGCCTGTATTCTGCTGATCCTAGTACTGATGAGGATGTAAAATTGATAAACAAGGTAAGTGAAATTGATAGAGATATTGAAAAAATGATTGGGCAATCAATTTCGGATTACGGAAAAGGTGGAATGAAGACAAAAATTCAAGCCGCAAAGACAGCTATGCTATCAGGCTGTCACTTAGCAATTACTAATGGTTCTATAATGAGACCTGTAAAGTCCTTATTTGAGGGACGTCCATGTACATGGTTTGAACCAACTAAGACCCCCTTGGCAGCACGCAAGCAATGGATTGCAGGAACAATGAAGCCCGTAGGTAAAATAATAATTGATGATGGAGCTGTTGATGCACTTAAAAAAGGAAGCAGTCTCTTACCAGCTGGTGTAAAGTCAGTAGAGGGAAACTTTGAGAGAGGAGATGTTATTGAAGTATTGTCGTCTGACCAAAATAAAATAGGTATAGGGTTAGCAGGTTACGCTGCGGAAGAAAGTATTAAAATTATGGGACACAAAAGTGATGAAATAGCTAACATTCTAAGTTACTCTTACAGAGAAGAAATGATACATAAGGATGATTTAGTTTTGATATGAGCATTGAATTAGAATTAGAAAAGATGGGCGAGAACAGTGTTAGGGCCTCAAAAGACATTAGGTCTTTGAACGAAAGAGATAAAAATAATATTTTAAAATCAATTATAGTAAGTTTAGAAAAGAATAAAAAAAATATTCTAGATGCTAATTCATTAGATATTAGTAACTCTGAAAATAATCTTTCAAAAGCAATGGTTGATCGACTTATGCTAGATGACGAACGATTTGATGGAATATTGTTGTCAATTGAAAATGTTATTTCTTTAGAAGATCCGGTTGGAAACAAACTTTATTCTAATAAACGGCCTAATGGAATGTTAGTTGAAAGAGTGTCTGTTCCTCTTGGAGTTATTGGAATTATTTATGAAAGCAGACCAAACGTTACAGTTGATGCGACAGTTTTATGTCTAAAAGCTGGCAATAGCGTAATACTAAGAGGAGGATCTGAGTGTTTTAATACTAACTCAGAAATGGTAAAATCTATACAAGGGGCTTTAAAGGAAAATTCTGTTAGCGAACATATTGTTCAATATGTTAGCACCACAGATAGAGCGGCAGTAGATTACATGCTTGCTAAAATGGGAAAATATATTGATGTTGTAGTACCTAGAGGCGGGAAAGGTTTAGTAAAAAAAGTTCAAGACACCGCAAAAATACCTGTTATTGGACATCTCGATGGAATATGTCATTTATATGTTGATGAAACATCAGATACAGAAATAGCAAGCAAAATCATAGAAAATGCAAAATTGAGAAGAACTGGAATTTGTGGTGCAGCTGAAACTATATTGATTGATGAAAACTGTGTCGATACTCATTTACCAAAAATTATTACTGATTTAATTAATGGGGGCTGTGAAGTAAGAGGAGATAACGTATGTATGAAAATCTCAGACAAAGTTCTAAAAGCATCCGAAGAAGATTGGGGTACAGAATATTTAGATGCAATAATATCTATAAAGACTGTTAAAGGGGTAGATGAAGCAATAGAACATATTGCTACATATGGATCAGGTCATACAGAGAGTATTATTTCTGAGGATAAAGAGAAAGTTGAAAAGTTTTTAAATACCGTAGGTAGTGCAATTGTTATGCATAACACCTCAACCCAATTTGCAGATGGAGGTGAATTTGGTTTAGGTGCTGAAATAGGAATTGCTACCGGCAAATTGCACGCCAGAGGGCCAGTTGGATTAGAAGGGCTGACAACTTATAAATATATAGTGAGAGGAAATGGACAGGTTAGACCGTAAATGAAAATTGGCATTTTAGGAAGTTCATTTAATCCAGCACATTTAGGACATTTAAAATTATCAGATAAGGCAATTCAAATTTTTGATCTTGATGAAGTCTGGTGGATGATCACAAAGCAAAATCCATTGAAGGAAAAAAATGATTATATGTCATTTGAAGACAGAAGTAATAAAGCAAAAAAATTAATAGGCAATAACAATATTAAACTGAAATTTTTTGAGGATATTACTAACTCAAATTATTTAATTGATAATTTGAAACATATCAAATCTAGCTTTACAGAGGATGAGTTCATATTTTTAATGGGTAGTGACTCTTTTGAAGAAATGGATAAATGGAAAAATTATTTAGATATTTTTGATCAAATGCCTATTGCTGTTTTTAATCGTAATGAAAAATTATATAATCCACTTACTTCCATAGCTGCGGAAAAATTTAAAAACAACCAAATAAAATTATCTGATGCAAAGTTGATATTTACCAAATCACCTGCTTGGATATTTATTCGTGACTTCAATGTAAGTGAGTCATCAACTGCCATTAGAAATAATAAATGACGCAAATACTAAAAAAAATATTAAGTGATTTAGAGGATAATAAGGCTCTAGATATAGTCTCAATTGATATATCAAAAAAAACCTCACTAGCTGACCACCTAGTATTTGCAACTGGAACATCAAATAGACATATAAACGCGATTTCCCAATCAGTTCATAAAATGCTTAAAAGTCTAAATATTACACTGCCATCAATTGAAGGAAATCAAGACAGTGGCTGGATAGTAATTGATAGTGGTGACGTTATTATACATTTATTCAAAGATGAAATTAGAAAATTTTATAACTTAGAAAATATGTGGTCCGCAGAAATTGAATAATTGATCCTTTAATGAAAATTGAAATTCTACATTTTGATAAATTTAAATTTGATCATGAAGAACAACTTCATGATATTTATATAAAACGTATTTCACAGTTTAGAAACATTATAACTGATATAAAAACAGTAAAAATTAATAATAAAGGAATTGAAAATAGAATTGTTAAAAAGAAGGCCAATGAGTATTTTGTAAGCCTTGACGAGAAAGGTGAGCATTTTTCAACTGAAGACTTAAAAGTATTTTTATTTAATAATAATTTCAAAAACTTGAAATTTATTGTTGGCAGTACTGATGGTATTCAGAAAGGCATACTAGAAAAAAGTAATCAGGTTATTTCCTTGAGTAAAATGACATTAACGCACTCATTTGCACTGATAATTTTATTAGAACAAATATATAGATCTGCTACTATTGTATCTAATCATCCATATCATAGGGTTTAAAAATGAGAATTTTGTTTATTACGCTATCGTTTGTTATATCACTTTTTAGCTTTAATTATATCTCTGCAAATAACCAAGATCTTTATAAAAAATTGGATATCTTTGGGGATGTTTTTGACATTATAAAAAGTAATTATGTCGAGGATATAGATGACGAGAAGGTAATTGAATACGCAATTAACGGTATGCTTCAATCATTGGATCCATTTTCAAGCTATATGGATTCAGAGATTTATACTGATATGCAAGAAGAAACTAAAGGCGAATTTGGGGGACTTGGAATTGAGGTAACAATGGAAAATGGGTATGTAAAAGTAATTTCCCCAATTGATGACACTCCGGCTGCGAGAGCGGGAATGCGCCCTGGTGATTATATTACACACATTGATGAAATTGACGTGCTTGGATTAACGCTAAGTGAAGCTGTCGAACTTTTACGAGGGCCTGTAGGTAAATCATTAACAATAAAAGTGGTTAGAATCGGAGAAGAAGACCCCATAGATGTGACATTAAAAAGGGCGGTTATAACAGTACAAGCAGTTAAATTTAAGGCTGAGGGTAACATTGGATACATAAGATTAATATCATTCAGCGAACAAGCCGATAAAGGCATTAGAAATGCTGTAAAAGAATTATCAAAAAGTATCGGAAAAGATAATATTGAAGGCTACATAATTGATTTAAGGAATAATCCTGGTGGTTTATTGGATCAATCAGCAAAAGTTACAAATAACTTTCTTAAATCTGGTGAAATTGTATCAATAAAGGGAAGAGATAAAAATGATATATCAAGATTTACAGCGTCAGGTGGGGACATTGCTAACGATAAGCCAATTATTGTTCTTATAAATCAGGGATCTGCATCAGCATCCGAAATTGTTGCGGGTGCGCTTCAAGATCATAAACGCGCAATTATTCTTGGAGAACAATCATACGGAAAGGGGTCAGTTCAAACGATCTTTCCATTAAAAGATTCTAGTGCCATCAGAATGACAACAGCGCTTTATTATACACCCTCTGGTGACTCTATTCATAGAGTTGGAATAACTCCAGATGTTGAAGTTGAATATATTTATGATGAGGATAAAGAAAACGATAATCAATTAAATTATGCTCTAGATCTTTTTGATAAAGAAAAGATGGTTGAATAAAATAAATATTTTCAGCAACAGAACAGAATGGATCAAAAACCAAGATATAGAAGAGGAGTTGGAATGATCATCCTCAACTCTAAGAATCAAATTTTTATTGGACAGAGATTTGATAAAGATAAATCAGCTTGGCAGATGCCACAAGGTGGAATTGATAAAGGGGAAAGTCCTGCAAAAGCTGTTATACGAGAAATGAAAGAAGAAACTGGAATCAAAAAAAATTATAAAATTATATATGAATGTAAAACGTGGTATTTTTATAAACTTCCTTCTTATTTAAGAAAAAAACTTTGGAAAGGTAGATTTATCGGTCAAAAACAAAAATGGTTTATAATAAGTTTTACTGGAAAAGATGAAGATATAAATATTAAAACAAAAAAACCAGAATTTAAGAAATGGGAATGGTCTACACAAGATAATATACTAAAAAAAATCGTTCCCTTTAAAAGAAGGCTTTATACAAGCATATTTAAAGAGATTAATAATATTGATGGTTAATTTAAAAGAAGTTTTAAACTATCAATTTTTTTCTGAATCTTCATTTTTTGGGCTTCATCAGCGGCATCAAGAGCTGAAGAATAATTCTCAATTTTATCATTAATAAAATCATTATTCAGAGCATCTTCTTCATCCAAACCTACTGCTATAACAAGTAGCTCGTTGTTAGAGAATTTAATAAAGCCCTCTTCAACAAACAATGATTGTGTTTGATCTGAATTAGTTACTTTTATGATTCCTGGTCTAAGAGAGGTAATAATATTTGAGTGATTTGGAAGCACTCCAAGATCGCCTTCCGCACCAGGTAAGACAACCATTTGAGCATCACCCTCAAGGTATATTTTTTCAGGCGTTACTAATTTATAGTTAAATTGATCAGACATTCAAGTTACGCAGCGGCTTCTTCGGCCATTTTTTCTGCTTTTTGAATAGCTTCTTCTATTGTACCAACCATATAAAAAGCTGCCTCAGGTAGATGATCATATTCACCCTTACAGATCGCATCAAATCCTTTGATCGTATCCTCTAATTCAACATATTTTCCAGGAGTTCCTGTAAAGACTTCGGCAACAAAGAACGGTTGGGACATAAATCTTTGAATCTTACGTGCCCTGGCCACTGTTAATTTATCTTCCTCAGATAACTCATCCATACCTAAAATTGCAATGATATCTTGTAGAGACTTATAAGTCTGCAGTACAGCTTGTACATTTCTTGCAACTCGATAATGTTCATCTCCAACAACGCGAGGGTCTAATATTCTTGAAGTACTATCTAACGGATCAACAGCAGGATAAATGCCAAGCTCTGCAATCTGTCTTGAAAGCACGGTTGTTGCATCAAGGTGTGCAAACGAGGTTGCAGGAGCAGGATCGGTTAAATCATCAGCAGGAACATATATTGCCTGCACAGATGTAATTGAACCTTTATTTGTAGATGTAATTCTTTCCTGAAGTGATCCCATATCAGTTGCAAGAGTAGGTTGATAGCCTACGGCAGATGGAATTCTACCAAGCAGAGCTGAAACCTCTGAACCAGCTTGAGTAAATCTAAAAATATTATCTACAAAAAATAATACATCTTGGCCTTCCATATCTCTAAAATACTCAGCAACTGTCAAACCTGTTAAAGCTACACGAGCTCTTGCTCCTGGAGGTTCGTTCATTTGTCCATAAACTAATGCACATTTTGAATCTTTACCTTCTAAATCAATAACGCCAGATTCAATCATTTCATGATAAAGGTCATTACCTTCTCTAGTTCTTTCTCCAACACCAGAAAATACTGAATAACCACCATGAGCTTTTGCAATGTTATTTATTAGTTCCATGATAATAACTGTTTTACCAACCCCTGCTCCTCCAAAGAGACCAATTTTTCCTCCCCTAGAATAAGGCGCTAGCAAATCTACAACTTTAATACCCGTAACAAGAATTTCTGTTTCTGTAGCTTGATCAACAAAGTCAGGGGCATCTCTATGAATTGACCATTTATCTGCAGATTTAATTTCACCCCTTTCATCAACAGGCTCACCAACAACATTCATAATTCTACCCAAAGTCTCAGGGCCTACTGGAACCTGTATCTGATTACCGGTGTCAACAACATCGTCACCTCTAGTCATTCCATCAGTTGACTCCATAGCAATAGTTCTAACTGTGGACTCACCTAAATGCTGTGCGACCTCAAGGATCACAGTTTTATCGCCAACTTTACATTCTAATGCTGCAAGAATTGGCGGCAAGTTTTCCTCAAAGCGTACATCAACTACAGCTCCGATAACTTGTGATATGGTACCTTTATTATTTGTTGTCATATTTACTCCTTAATTAAACTGCTTCTGCTCCAGAAATTATCTCAATAAGCTCTTTAGTAATAACAGCTTGTCTGGAACGGTTATAAAATAGTGTTAAATTATCAATCATGTCAGACGCGTTTCTTGATGCATTATCCATAGCGCTCATTCTAGCACCTTGTTCGCTGGCTGCGCTTTCTAGTAAAGCTTTAAATATTTGTATTGTAAAGTTCAGCGGGAGTAGTTCATCGAGTATTTCACTCTCACCAGGCTCAAATTCAAAAAAAGTATTGTCGTTTTTTGTTGTATCTGACTCGTTTTCAGGAATATCAATTGGAACAATTTGTTGTTCAGTTGGAATCTGTGATATTACTGATTTAAACTTATTATAAAAGATAGAACATTTATCAAATTCTTCGTCAAAATACATTTTTATTATTTTGTCAGCTATATTTTTTGCATCCCGATAAGAAGCAGACTTAACAGATCTCATATCAACAACTTCGACAATTTTTTCTTCATGCTGTCTTTTAATAATGTCATAACCTTTTTTTCCAACACAAATAATTTTTACTTGTTTACCTGACTCCTCAAGACTTGCTACTTTATCACGAAGTGATTTAGTGACAATTGAATTAAATCCACCACACAGTCCTCTCTCAGATGTAAAAAGGATCAACATATGAATTGAATCCTTATTATCTCCGGTTAATAAATTTCTTTCATTTGAAGTTGGAGAGTACCCAGATGATATAGATGATATAAGATCTTCCATGGTCTCAGAATAAGGACGACTTGACTCAGCAGATTCTTGGGCACGACGTAATTTTGCAGCCGCAACCATTTTCATGGCTTTAGTTATTTTTTGAGTAGACTTAACGCTACCAATTCGTTTTTTTAGATCGTCTAAACTTGGCATTTACCTATTTTTTTTAAACTCTTCTATTATTGATGTTAATTTACTGGAAATGTCATCATTTAAGTCTCCAGATGAATTGATAGACTCAATAATATCTGAATGAGATGATTTTATGAGTTCAAATAGATCTTTTTCAAAATCCCTTATCTGATTCAACTCTAGATCATCTAAATAGCCATTCACACCAGTAAAAATTGAAACAACTTGCTCTGCAATTGTCATCGGTGAATACTGGTTTTGTTTTAATAGTTCTGTAAGTTTTGAACCTCTATTTAATAGCTTTTGAGTTGAGGCATCTAGGTCTGAACCAAATTGGGCAAATGCTGCCATTTCACGGTACTGGGCCAGTTCAAGTTTTATCGAGCCTGCTACCTTCTTCATCGCCTTGGTTTGCGCTGCAGAACCAACTCGGGACACACTTAAACCTACATTAACTGCTGGTCTGATACCTTGGTTAAACAATTCAGTTTCTAGAAAAATTTGACCATCAGTGATCGAAATCACGTTTGTCGGAATAAATGCACTAACATCATTTGCTTGAGTTTCAATTACAGGCAACGCTGTTAATGAACCACCTCCGTTTTCATCATTCATCTTGGCTGCTCTCTCAAGCAATCTACTGTGAAGATAAAATACGTCTCCTGGAAACGCTTCACGTCCTGGAGGTCTTCTAAGAAGTAATGACATTTGTCTATAAGCTACTGCTTGTTTTGATAAATCGTCATAAATTATTAGAGCATGCATTCCATTATCACGGAAATATTCACCCATTGAACAACCAGTATAAGGAGCAAGAAATTGTAGTGGAGCAGCGTCACTTGCTGTTGCTGCAACAACTGTAGTATATTCCATAGCACCAGCGTCTTCTAAGGCTTTCACTGTTTGAGCAATTGAAGATCTTTTTTGACCTATACCGACATAAATACAATAAAGTTTCTTAGATTCATCGCCAGACTCATTAATAGATTTTTGATTTATAATAGTATCAATAGCAATTGCTGTTTTCCCAGTTTGTCTGTCACCAATAATTAATTCACGTTGTCCTCTGCCGATTGGAATCAAGCTGTCGATCGCTTTAAGACCTGTTTGCATTGGTTCAGATACTGATTTTCTTGGTATTATACCTGGCGCTTTAACTTCAATACGACTTCTATTCTGTGACTCTATGTTTCCTTTTCCATCTATTGGATTTCCAAGTGCATCTACAACTCTACCTAGCAGCTCTTTGCCTACTGGAACATCAACAATAGAATTTGTCCTTTTAACTGTATCACCTTCTTTAATATTTGCATCACTTCCAAATAGTACAACACCTACATTATCATCCTCCAGGTTAAGGGCCATTCCTCTTGTACCATCATCAAACATTACCATTTCACCGGCCTGAACATTATCAAGTCCATAAATTCTTGCGATACCATCTCCAATTGAAAGAACTTGACCAACTTCTGTAATTTCAGAGTCAGATCCAAAATTTTTAATTTCTTCTTTGAGTATTTTTGATATTTCTGATGGTTGTATGTCCATTAAGCGACCTCTTTCATTTTTTCTTTTAATGTTTGGAGTTGATTTTTAATACTGCTATCAATCATTTGACTGCCGACTTGTATTTTAAGACCCCCTATTAGTGTCTCATCAACTATAGTATTAATATTAAATTCTGAACTAAACTTATCTTTGAGTTTATCTTTAATATGCTTTAATTCTTCTTCTTTTAGAACTTTAGCTGAAGTAATTGTTGCTGACATCTCACCCTTAAGTCCAGACATTAATTTTTCAAATGAATTAATTATATCCATTAAGTAGTTTATTCGGTTTTTATTAATTATTACTCCAATAAAATTTTTTGCCAGCTTAGACATTTCAATTTTCTCAGAAAGTGAATTAAAAAAATTAAATTTATTAGATTTGCTGATTGAAGGGTTTTTAACCATGGATAATAAAGTATCATCTTCATTCAAAATTTTTTTTAAATTTAAAAGTTCACTGGAAACAGTTTCGAGTACTTTGGCCTCTTTTGCCAGCTGAAATAATGCATTAGCATATCTATCAACTGATGCGATTTGTCTTGTACTTGCGTTAGCCATTATGTGGAAATTCCTTAAAAATTCACTCTTTCCGTACCATTAACTCTCGTATTTTTCAAGTATTGGAATGTCGCAATTCGAATTTTATACAAAGCTAAATGGGTCGATATCCACAGATATGTTTACGCTCGGTAATGATTTGGAATTCTTGAGCCAAGCATTGACTATTTTTTGCATATTTCTGGCTTTTTTGTCATGTATCAAAAATCTCTGTCTGTGGCGTCCTTTTAACTTGGATAATGGGGCTGGCGCAGGGCCATATATTTCAAGTTCTGAAATATTTGGAATAGAACCAAACATGATACTGCATTGCTCCCTAACCTTGGCAATATTATTTCCACTAACAATTATTGCTGCCATTTTTCCTGAGGGTGGAAGGTTATTAAGCTTGCGATAATATATTTCATTTTCATAAAATGCATCTCGATCTAATTGTGCAAGAGCCCGAATAGTTTCGTTTTCAGGATAATATGTTTGAATAATCACTCTTCCTTTTGTTTGAGCTCGTCCCGCTCTTCCGGATACTTGGTATAAGGCCTGATAAGTTTTTTCAGATGCTCTCAGATCACCACCTTTCAATGTCATATCCGCATCAATTATTCCAACACATGCAAGGTTAGGAAAGTGATAACCTTTAGTTATAAGTTGAGTTCCAATAATAATATCATATTCATGATCTTTAATTTCTTTTACCTTAATTTCTAATTCATCTTGCGATTTTATATGATCACTAGAGAATAGGCATATCTTTGCTAAGGGAAAAGTTTTTGAAATTTCTGTAAATATTTTTTCAATGCCGGCTCCATAATCAATAAAGTGGCTATCATTATTTTGACATGATGGACATTCTAAGCCCTTAGTTAAAATACTATGACCACAGTGATGACATAGTAATTTTTTATTATTTAAATGTTCTACTAAGTAACTTGAGCAGTTTTTACATGTTATTTTATGCCCACATGACTTACAAATAATTACGGGTGCATATCCTCTTTTGTTGATATAAAGCAATGTCTGCTGTTTTTTTTTCAATGTCTGACTGATTTCTTTGATGAGTCTTTCAGATAACCATTGATCTTTTTTTAGTTTTTCTTTTTTCATATTAACTATGAAAATTTCATTTTCTTCTTGATTAAAATACTTATTTTTGATCGAAACTTTATTATATTTTTTATTCATCACATTAAAAATTGTCTCGAGTGATGGGGTAGCGCTTGCTAAAATAATTGGAATATCTTCTATTGAACTCTTAACGACTGACATATCCCGTGCGTGGTATATACCTTGTTCTTCTTGTTTATAAGAGCTGTCATGTTCTTCATCTAAGACAATCATTGATAGGTTTTTGTATGGTAGAAATAAAGAGGAACGAGCACCAACAATAATTTGAGAAGTGCCATCAATAATGCTCTTTAATACTTTTGTTTTATAAGCAGTACTTATCTTCGAGTGCCAAACTACTGGTGAAAACCCAAATCTTTCTTCAATTCTATTTACAAAGTCTCCTGTCAATGAAACTTCTGGGAACATAATTAAAACTTGTTCACCGTCTTTAACAAAATTTTTTATAACATCAAAATAAACTTCTGTTTTTCCAGATCCAGGGACACCATCAAGTAGGACAGGCTTAAAATTTCGTTGTTGAAAAATTTTTAGTATATCTTGAGAAGCCCTTTTTTGCTCCAAACTTAGCTTTATTGTCTTAACATTTTTTTTAATATTCGAAGTGAGTTCTTTTGTTTTTTTCTTTTTAAAATAAAATTTACTATGCGACAAAATCATTTTGAGAACTAACCCTCTATCAATTAAATTGTAATTACTAACCCAATTTAAAAACTTTATCATTTTTGAATTCAGTCTATATTCGGTTGAAATTTCTTTTATAAATTTCAACTTTATTTTTGAGTCATTTAAAACACTGTTTACTTTGGTGATAACTCCAATTTTTTCTCCTGAGCGCAAAGGAGCTAAAACAATCATTCCAACTCTAGGTTTTTCAATCGTTTCATGCTTATAAGTAAATTCTTCACTTACATTGTGAGCTAATAAGACATCTATATAGTAAATAATTTTATTCATAAATTTTGTTTGAATCTCTAACTATGATATAAATATATCAGTCAAAATATTATTTGTTATGGAATTCTTTTTAGATACAGCAGATGTAGAAGTAATTAGAGAATTTAAAGAAACCGGCTTGATTAATGGAATTACAACCAATCCATCATTAGTGGCCAAATCAGGAAAAGATTTTAAAAAAATACTTAAAGAAATTTCTAAAATGATAAAAGGGCCGATCAGTGCTGAAGTTACGGCCATTGAATGCAAGGGAATGATTGCGGAAGCAAAAATACTATCAAAAATATCTAAAAATATTGTTATTAAATTACCTTTAACAGAAGAAGGACTAAAAGCTTGTAAGATACTAAGCAGCAAAAAGATCAAGACCAATGTAACCTTATGTTTTTCAGCTGCACAGGCATTAATTGCTGCTAAATGTGGAGCAACATATGTATCTCCATTTGTTGGACGGTTAGATGATATAGGTGAAAATGGAATGAACCTAATTAGAGAAATCAAAGCGATATATTCAAATTATAAAAATATTAAAACAAAAATATTAGTTGCTTCAGTTAGAACTGTTGATCATGTTATTGAGTCTGGAATGATTGGTGCTGACGTAGTCACCTTGCCGCCTGCAACGCTTGCAAAGCTATATAAGCACCCCTTAACAGATAAGGGTTTAAAAGCTTTTCTCGATGATTGGAAAAAAACAAATCAAAAAATTCTTTAGTGTGTGAATAATCAAGTTAAAGAATGCTTTCACGATTGGATTGAGAATTTACAGAAAGTTAGAAACTTAAGTGACAACACGCTTGTAAGTTACAAAAATGACATTGAAAAATTTTTAATTTTTTCAAAGGATCATTTTGGGGGTAGCTTATCAATGAGTGATCTTGATAGTATGCAAATTTCTGACTTCAGAAGTTTCTTATCCTTTTTGAGAAATCAAGGCATTGGAACTACATCAATAGCACGAGTGATATCATCATTAAAATCTTTTTTTAATTTCTTAGTAAAGAATGAAAAAATAAAAAATAGTACGATACAATCCTTAAAATCTCCTAAAGCAAAAAAGTCTTTGCCCAGACCAATTTCAGCTGATCTTGCAATTGAAGCTATTAAATATTCGCAAGAAATTGAAAAAGAGAAATGGGTAGGATTAAGAAATAAGTCAATCCTTATGCTTTTATATGGATGTGGATTGAGAATATCTGAGGCATTAAATTTAAATTATGATGATATTAATGAAAATGAATATCTGGTTATTAGAGGAAAAGGTAACAAAGAAAGACTCGTGCCTTTAATGGAATTTATTAAGCGCGAAATAAAAGAATATATAAAAGAGTGTCCAAAAGGTTTTGAAAATGGTGATCCACTTTTTTTAGGTAAAAGAATGAACCGTCTTAGTCCGAGAATTATTCAATATACTTTGGAAAAAATTAGACATAATTTGTCTTTACCTGAAACTGCAACCCCTCATGCGTTAAGACATAGTTTTGCTACTCATTTGCTGGACTCAGGTGGAGACTTGAGAACAATTCAAGAATTATTGGGACATAGCAGTCTTTCCACAACTCAAAGATATACCAAAGTTGAGACTGAGCGACTATATGAAGCATATTCAAAAACCCATCCGCTTGCTAAGAAATAAATAAATTATATATTAATATATATGCAAAACCCAATATCAAGATGGCATGATGTTGTTAATCTTCGAGACTATAATGCTCTGACCGAGATATTAGATGAGCATGTTATTTTTTATTCTCCAGTTGTTTACACACCTCAGCGAGGAAAAGATATAACATTAAAATATTTAATGGCTGCATCAGAAGTATTTAATGCATCGAATTTTAAATATCATAAAGAAATAATTGGAAAAACAAACGCAAGCCTTGAATTTACTTTGACTATTGAAGATACTGATATCAATGGAATCGACCTCATCACATGGAATGAAGCTGGACTTATTACTGAATTTAAAGTATTTATCAGACCACTCCAGGGTGTTAATATAATACACAAGATGATGGGTAACATGTTAGAGAGTTTTAAAAATGTCAGTTGATTTTTTGTTCCAATATTCCGCTCTAGAGCTTTTTTGGTTATTGGTACCAATTTTAATTGGAATAGCAGTTGTAGAAACATTAGCTATATATTTCTTTAAATTGAAAGGTAAAAATGATTTTAAAGAATGGATATTAAATATGTCCATGGGAGTTTTGAGTTATCCTGTTAATGGAATATTTGCATTTATAACACTAGGAGCTCTATTTTGGGCTAAGGAATTTCAGATTTATACATTCCCATTTACTTTAAGCGCTTTAGTTTTATGCTTCATACTTGATGATTTAACTTTTTATTTACATCACAGAATTTGTCATCGATGGCGATGGGGCTGGGGACTGCATCGAACTCACCACTCCTCAGAAAGAATGGGCATCGATGTGGGTGCAAGACAACCATTTACAAAACACTTCACTGGAACTCGAATGCTCAAAATACCACTTGTAATCATTGGCTTTGATCCAGTAATGGTTTTATTCTGTGTATTTATAAACGGTTACTACCAATATTTATGCCACACTCAAACTATATATAAGTTACCACGCTGGTATGAGTATTTATTTAACACACCTTCACACCATAGAGTTCATCATGCAAGAAATCCAAAATACCTTGATGCAAATTATGCTGGAACACTAATGGTTTGGGATAGAATGTTTGGAACATTTGTTGCTGAAGATCCGAAAGAACCTTGTGACTATGGATTGGTGGTTCCGATGACATCTTTGAATCCTCTTAGGATATTATTTGAAGAATATGCAAATATATTTAAAGACATCTCAATGCGCGGTATTTCGTTTAAAGATAGATTTATGTATCTTTTCGGCCCTCCTGGATGGTCGCATGACGGAACTCGAAAGACTTCAACTCAAATTAAAGAAGACTATAACAGGGCGATTAAAAGTCATTAATGACACCTCCAGCTCATTTTGCTCTTTCTGAAATACTGATTGTAATAGCTGGTGCATACTCAATAAGAATCTTTTTGCAACATAAGCTAAACTTTGCTGCTGCTGGAGTTTTAGTACTGGCAGTCGCAGCTTTTTTAGCAACCCTTAGGTTTGGCTTAAACATGCATACCGAGCTGAAGTCTTCACATCAATTGTTCACAGCTCTATCACTTCTATTCGGAATACCGCTCATCACGATAGACGTCATTAAAAAAAATCAGTTCCTTAATGAAAAAATAATTTTAATTTTTGTACTGATAATGGCATTGATAAGTATATATATTTTCTTTCAAGCAAAGAGTTTAATCATTATGTATGCTGTTATGTGGCTTGTTCTTGGAATAATTTTTTCTTTTTTGATACCAAGAGAAAAAATTTCTTCTCGTTTCGTATCAAGCTTCATTTTTTCAATAATACTGGTTAATTTTATTATTAGACAGGTTCAGCTGTTTGAACCAAATCTCAGCTGGCATTTTTATCATGTAGTTGTGGCAGTCTGGTTGTACTTGATGACTTTATTAATAACAAAAAAGGAAGCTAAATATGAATAGCTTGATTATCCACGTTTAGCGCAGCTTCTTTTATTGACTCTGTTAGAGTTGGATGTGCGTGACACGTTCTTGCAATATCCTCAGCTGATGCTCCAAATTCCATTGCAATTGTGAGTTCGCCAATAAGGTTGCCGGCGTCTGCTCCAATGATATGAACACCTAATACTTCATCTGTATTTTTATCAGATAAGATCTTCACAAACCCGCTTGTTTCATTCATCACTTTAGCTTTACCATTTGCTGAAAACGGAAATTTACCTATTTTGTATGTGATGTTGTTTTTCTTTAATTCTTCCTCTGTTTTTCCAACTGATGCAACTTCTGGGGCAGTATAAATAACCGATGGAATTGTATTATAGTTAACGTGTCCAGCCTGACCGTCAATAATCTCAGCTACAGCAGTACCTTCTTCTGAAGCTTTATGGGCAAGCATTGGTCCTACTTTACAATCACCGATTGCATAAATATTTTCAATCGAAGTATTAAAATGCTGATTAGTCTCAATAAAGCCTTTATCATTCGTTTTTACACCTATCTTCTCTAAGTTCAGACCAAAAGTGTAAGGTTTTCGACCAGTCGATATTAAAACTTTGTCACAATCCATATCAAGAGTTTGACCATTGTTTTCAACCGAAACAGAAAGCGAGCCGTTGCTTTTATTGACCTTTCTTAGAGCAGTAGAAAGTTTAAAATCAAATCCTTGTTTAATGAGTATTTTTTGAAAAGCATCAGAAATTTCTTGGTCCATTCCAGGAAGTATTCGGTCAGCATATTCAATAACTGTTACCTTTGATCCTAGTCTTGACCAAACAGATCCCATTTCTAAGCCAATGTAACCTGCGCCAATAACCATTAAGTGCTTTGGAACAGACGATAAACTTAAAGCTCCAGTGGATGATAATATATCAATTTCATCAATGATCACTCCCTCAGGTGAAACAACTTCTGAACCTGTAGCAATAATTGTTTTAGATGATTTAATAACCTCAGAGCTATCGCCAGTTAAAATCTCAATTTGCTCATTATTAATGAACTTGGCAAATCCCAATTTTCTTGTAACTTTATTTTTTTTAAAAAGAAATTCGATACCATTTGTAAGTGACTCGACGCTTTCATTTTTAGATTTCATTATTTTATTTAGATCAAACGATACGTTATCAAAATTAATGCCTAATTGATTAAGCTCTGAAGCCTGATGAAATAAATGAGAAGAATGCAATAGAGATTTTGAGGGAATACATCCAATATTTAAGCAGGTACCGCCAAGCGTTTGTCCCTTTTCGATACAACAAACTTTGTATCCAAGTTGTGATGCCCTAATTGCGCAAACGTAACCAGCAGGCCCGCTACCAATCACTGTGATATCAAATTGTTCCAAATTAAACTCCTAACAATAGTCTACTTGGATCCTCTAGACCCTCTTTAACTCTGACTAAAAAAGTTACGGCTCCTTTACCGTCTACTATTCTGTGATCGTATGAAAGGGCAAGATACATCATGGGTTTAATTTTTATATCACCATCAATAGCTATAGGTCTTTCTTCTATTTTGTGCATTCCCAATATTCCTGATTGAGGTGGATTTAATATTGGAGTTGACATTAAAGATCCATAAACACCACCATTGGATATTGTAAATGTACCACCCTGCATATCTTCAATACTTAATTGGCCAGAACGAGCTTTCTGTCCCAGTTGATAGATTTCTTTTTCTACTTCAACAAGAGATTTTCTATCGGCGTCTTTAACAACGGGTACGACGAGGCCTTGATCAGTTCCAACGGCAACACCAATATTGTAAAAATTTTTATAAATGACGTCGTTATTTTCAATTTCTGCATTTACTTCAGGAATATCTCTCAGCGCAGTTATACATGCTTTCACAAAAAAAGACATGAAGCCTAATTTCACACCATACTTTTTTTCAAATTCTGATTTATGATCATTACGTGTCTTTATAAGCTCACTCATATCAACCTCATTAAATGTTGTAAGCATAGCAGCATTATTCTGAGCATCCTTTAGACGTTTCGCTATGGTTTGCCTTAAACGCGACATGGGCACTCGTTCTTCTCTTTTATCGGTTTGTCTAATTGTTTGAGGAGTATTTTCTTGTTTTTCTATGTTTTGATAATTTATGACGTCAGATTTAGTAATTCTACCGTCCTCTCTTGAAGAGGTTACAGAATTAATATTTATATTCTTTTCAGCAGCAATTTTTCTTACAGCAGGAGATAATTTTTGATTATTTAAATTATCAATTTGAATGGGCATCTCTTCTTTTGGTGGAGACTTTATTTCCTCAAGAATAATTTTTTCTGGAGTCGTAACTGATTTTTCATTTACTGGTTCTGACTGTTTAACTTTTTGGTCTATAGAAGTATTTTCATCAATAGACCCTAATATTGTACCAACTTCAACAGTTGAACCTTCTTCTGCGTTGATTTTTTGTATACAGCCATTTGATGGAGAAGGGACTTCAAGAGTTACTTTATCTGTTTCAAGCTCAAGAAGTGGTTCATCGACGGATACAGAGTCACCTTCATTCTTATACCATTTTGCTACCGTTGCCTCTACAACGCTTTCTCCGAGAGAAGGAACTTTGATTTCAATAGACATATTTAATATTTAACACTTTAAGATTATTATTCAATCGGCAGTTTAAATTTAACTAATGTTACGCCATCCTTGTGTTTTTTAATTTCATTTATATCGCTCTCTACAGCTAGCTTTATAATATTGGCTTGGTTTTCTGCATGACGATTAGCTATACCAGTAGCAGGAGATGCAGATGCCTTTCTACCTATAAATAGTAGTTCTTTATATTTTCCTGTTATTCCCTGTAATACTGACTCAATACGATGTTTAACAAATCTGAATGCTCCCATATTTGATGGCTCTTCTTGAACCCAAAATATTTCAGCATTTGGAAACTGTAACACTTCTTCTTTTAAAACTTCATAAGGAAATGGATACAATTGATCAAATCTTAAAATGTGTACATTATCTTTTTTTAATTTTTCGAGATGGTCATCAAGCTCAAAATATATTTTTCCAGAACATAAAAGCAATCTATTTACTTTTGATTTTTGTTCTGAAGTCAGTTCTTTTCTTAAAATTCGATGAAAGGTTGATCCATTTGTAAATTCTTCAATGCTAGATGTATTTTTTTTGTGCCTTAATGTAGATTTAGGTGTCATGATAACTAGTGGTTTCCTGAAATCTCTATGAAGCTGTCTTCTAAGAGCATGAAAATAATTTGCGGGTGAAGTACAATTAACAACTTGAATATTGTCCTCGGCACACATTTGTAAAAATCTCTCTAATCTTCCACTTGTATGTTCAGGCCCCTGACCTTCATGACCGTGTGGCAAAAGCAATGTCAGACCTGACATTCTTAACCATTTTCTCTCACCAGTAGTTATAAATTGGTCAATTATTGTCTGAGCATTGTTTGCAAAGTCACCAAATTGACCCTCCCAAAGCACTAGAGTTCTTGGATCAACTTGTGAATAACCATATTCGAAACCCAAAACACCATACTCAGACAAAAAACTATCAATGATTTCAAAAAATCCTTGTTTTTCTCTAAAATGTCTCAATGGTACAAATCTTTTCTCGCTTACTTGATCATAAAGAACTGCATGTCTTTGACTAAAAGTGCCTCTGCCCGAGTCTTGACCTGAAAGCCTTACTCCATAACCTTCTGATAACAATGAAGCAAATGCAAGAGACTCAGCGGTTGCCCAGTCAATTCCATTACCAGTTTGTATACTTGATAATCTATCATCATAAATTTTTTTTATTCTTCTATGCGGGTTAAAGTTTTCTGGAATGGTATGTATTTCTTCGCCAATTTTTAAAAGCTCATTTTCAGTAATAGCTGTTTTACCTCTTCTTGCATCGATTGACGCTACCGTTATACCTTTCCATGAACCTTCAAGCCAGTCAGCTTTATTTGGCTTATACGACTTTGCAAATTTTAACTCTTCATTCAATTTACTGGCGTAAATTGATCTTTCATTTTCAACATCGACATTAGTTAAAACACCTTCGTCAATAAGTTTTTTTTCATAAATTTTAAGAGTAGACGGGTGAGATTTAATTTTTTGATACATTAGCGGCTGTGTAAATTCTGGTAAATCCATTTCATTATGGCCAGATCGACGATAACAAAACATATCTACTACAACGTCAGTTTTAAATTTATTTCTAAATTCAACTGCTAGTCTACATACATGAACGACTGCTTCAACATCATCTCCATTAACATGAAATATTGGCGCCTGTATAATTTTTGCTATTTCGGTACAGTATGGAGCTGAACGACCATAATGGGGCATTGTGGTGAAACCTATTTGATTGTTAATAACAAAATGTATTGTACCTCCTGTGCGAAAACCCCGTAATTGCGACATCGCAAAAGTTTCTGCAACAACACCTTGCCCAGCCATTGCAGCATCACCATGAATTAATAGTCCTATTACTCTATCGTTTGTTTTATCTTGAAGCAATGTTTGCTCAGCTCTAACTTTTCCTATCACTACGGGATCCACTGCCTCCAAATGCGATGGGTTTGGCGTCAAAGAAAGATGAATTTTTTTATCATCAAACTCTCTATCACTTGAAATTCCTAAATGGTACTTCACGTCCCCGGATCCTAAAACTTCATTGGGATCCTCTCCTCCGCCCTCAAATTTTGCCATAATTGATCGCAAGGGAACTTCCATAACAGATGAAAGAAGGGTTAATCTCCCACGATGTGCGGTTCCTATATATATGTCCTCGACTCCTGCTAAGCAGCTTTGTTTAATTATTTGTTCAATACCTGGGACAGTCGACTCACTGCCAACGAGCCCAAACCTTTTGGTGCCTATAAATTTTTTATCAAGGAATTGCTCGAACATTTCAGCTTCAAGCAAACGTTTGAATATTGCTTTCTTACCATTTGAAGTAAACTGTGTTTTATTTCTAACTTCCTCTATTCTTTCTTGAACCCATTGCTTTTGATCAGCATCTTGAATATGAACAAATTCAACACCTATAGATCCGCAATAAGTTTCCTTAAGTATTTCAATAATATTTCTGAGTTTAGCAAAGTTTAGACCAAGACTTCCGTCAATAAAAATTTCTTTATCAAGGTCATTTTCTTTGAAACCATAATTTCTATAATCAAGTTCAGAATATGTTTTAATTTCTTTTAAATTTAGTGGATCCAGATTTGATGCGAGATGACCATTAACTCTATAAGCTCTGATAAGTCTTATTGCCCTTATTGAATCAAAAACCTGTTCTTTAAATGCTTCGCTCGTAACAATGTTATCTTTGTTTAATGTTTGGGACTCTATTTTGATTTCACTCTCATTAATATTTTCTAAAATATCTTCTTCATTATTGGTTTCTACATTTCTAGATGCCCAACTAGCACGAAGAATATTTTGTTGATTTAAGTTATCTGTAATGCCAGAAAAAAAAGTTCTCCAATCATCTGGAATGTCAGCGGGATTATTTTGAAATCTTTCGAACATTTGTTCGATATAAACTGCGTTTGCACCGTGCAGGAAAGATGTTTTATCAAAAATGTCGTTTATGGATGACTTTGTCATTAAGCAGCTTGATTTTAGTTTTGATTCTTTAATACCTCAAGTAAAGTTGATCCTAAAGCTGCTGGAGAATTTGAAATTTGAATCCCAGCACTCTTCATGGCTTCAATTTTATCTTCTGCTCCACCTTTCCCTCCAGATACAATTGCTCCAGCGTGTCCCATTCTTCTTCCTGGAGGGGCTGACGTTCCTGCAATAAATCCAACAGTTGGCTTTTTTACCTTTTCTTTTCTCAAAAATTCAGCTGCTTCTTCCTCAGCTGAACCACCAATTTCACCAATCATGATTATTGACTCAGTTTCTGGATCGGATAAGAAAAGTTCCAAACAATCAATAAAGTTGGTTCCATTCACTGGATCGCCCCCTATTCCAATACAGGTGGATTGTCCAAGACCTTCCACAGTTGTTTGATAAACTGCCTCATAAGTTAGTGTTCCAGACCTAGATACAATTCCAACATTCCCCTTTTGATGAATATGCGCTGGCATTATACCAATCTTACACTCATCAGGAGTTATGATTCCCGGACAATTGGGGCCAATAAGACGTGATTTGGAAGATCTTAATTTATCTTTGACCTCTAGCATGTCCATAACAGGAATTCCCTCTGTTATACAAACTATTAGGTCCATCTCACTATCTATTGCTTCTAAAATTGCTTTTGCAGCAAAAGGGGGTGGAACATAAATTGCAGTGGCATTCGCATCCGTTTTATCTTTGGCTTCTTTAACCGTATCAAATACTGGTAACCCTAAGTGCTCTGTTCCTCCTTTTTTTGGAGTAACACCACCAACCATGTTAGTGCCGTATTTAATTGCCTGTTCTGAATGAAAGGTTCCTTGTGATCCCGTGAAACCCTGGCAAATAACTTTTGTATCTTTATTAACTATTACTGACATTAGACGAGCTTAACTATTTTTTTTGCTGCATCATCTAAATCGTTGGCAGAAATAATTTCAATACTTGAATTATCAAGAATCTTTTTACCTTCATCAACATTTGTACCTTCAAGTCTAACTACAAGCGGTACAGAAATTTCTAATTCCTTTGCTGCGGCAACAATTCCTTCAGCAATGATGTCACATCTCATGATTCCACCAAAGATATTAACTAAGATGCCTTTTACACCTTTATCAGAAAGAATAATTTTAAATGCACTCGAAACCTTTTCTTTAGAAGCTCCACCACCAACATCAAGAAAGTTCGCGGGCTCACCACCATACATTTTAATAATATCTAAGCTAGCCATTGCCAAGCCTGCGCCATTGACCATACAGCCTATATTCCCATCCAATTTTATATATGCGAGATCAAATTTTGATGCCTCTCTTTCATATTCATCCTCTTCATTCTCATCCCTTAATTTCTCAATTTCTGGATGGCGGTACAAAGCATTATCATCAAAATTAACTTTAGCATCGAGACACAATAGTTTGTCAGTCTCAGTTATAATCAAAGGATTAACTTCAACAAGACTAGCATCTTTTTCTAAAAAAAATTTATACATATTTTTTATAAGATCAGAAAGTTGGCCCTCAAGATCTTTTTTGAGTTCAAAAGCTTCACTAATTGTATTTACATCTTTTTCAGTAACACCTGTTGAAGGTTCTATTTGAACTGTTGTTATATTTTCTGGGGTATCTTTTGCAACTGCTTCAATGTCCATACCTCCCATCTTAGATACAATAAAGGCAACTTTGCTTGTCGCTCTGTCTAATAAACAAGAAAGGTATAATTCTTTTTTAATATCCGACCCATTTTCAATGTAGATACGTTTTACTTCTTTTCCTGCTGGGCCTGTTTGAGGCGTTATTAAAGTCATACCAAACATTTTTTCAGCCTCGTTTACAGCTTCTTCTTTTGAAGAAACTACTTTAACGCCTCCTCCTTTACCTCTGCCACCTGCATGAATTTGCGCTTTAACAACCCAAATTGGACCCTTAACTTTTCCTACTGCTTCATTTATCTGACTTTTTTCATATGCAACGCTTCCTTTGGACACCGGTATATCATAACCGTCAAATAATTCCTTTGCTTGATGTTCGTGTATATTCATTTATTTAAGTGAGGGATCAATATTTTTTGCAGCCTCAAATAACTCACTGACTGCTTCGATTGAAGTTTTAAAATATTTTTTTTCTTCTTCGTCTAAATCAAGTTCAACAACTTTTTCAATTCCAGCTGAGCCAATAACAACAGGAACTCCAACGTATAAATCTGAAACACCGTATTCACCATTTAAATATGCTGCGCATGGTAACGTTTTTTTCTTATCATTTAGATATGAGTCGGCCATTTCAATTCCTGAGGCTGCCGGCCCATAAAAAGCAGATCCGGTTTCCAATAACTTTACAACTTCGGCTCCACCTTTTCTCGTCCTATCAATGATCTCGTCAAGCCTAACCTTTGAAATTTTTCCTTTATTCACTAAATCAGTCAGGTTTTCACCGCTAACCATAGTTCTATTTGGAACTGGTACCATTGTATCACCATGGCCACCAAGAACAAATGAGTCTACTTCGCTAATTGGAACATTAAATTCTTGTGATAAGAAATATTTAAAACGTGAAGTATCTAAA
Source organism: uncultured Pelagibacteraceae bacterium (assembly GCA_902622985.1). Classification (GTDB taxonomy): domain Bacteria; phylum Pseudomonadota; class Alphaproteobacteria; order Pelagibacterales; family AG-422-B15; genus CACNXQ01. The sequence goes on from CACNSH010000001.1 coordinate 255,436, forward strand.
ACTCCAGCCATACCAACAACTTTATTTTTTGGAAGTCCTGAATATTTTTGAAGAGCCATAACGATTACATCCAATGGATTTGTAATACAAATAACAAAGGCATTAGGAGAAGTTGATTTTATACCTTCAGCTACTTGCTTGATAATTTTCAAGTTTGTCCCCAAAAGGTCATCTCTGGTCATTCCTGGTTTTCGAGGAACTCCGGCTGTTATGATTATAACATCAGAGTCGCTTGTATCCTCATAACTATCAGTACCAGACAAGGAAACGTTAAAACCATCTATGGCTGAGGACTGTGCTATATCAAGAGCTTTACCTTTTGCAAGTCCAGACATCAGATCAAAAAGAACTACATCTCCAAGCTCTTTCATGGCAGCTAAATGAGCAAGTGTGCCTCCAATTTGTCCGGCTCCAATAAGTGATATTTTTTTATTTGTCATGATGAGTTTATAGCTCGGTAAACTAACTAGATAGCGATTAAAATCAAGATAAATTAAATTTTTACTTCATGGTTGGAATGGTAAATTCAGCACCTTTTCTAATACCAGTTGGCCATCTCGAAGTTACAGTTTTGAGACGCGTAAAGAACCTTACTCCGTCCATACCATGCATTGCGTGATCCCCAAATAAGGATCTTTTCCAACCACCAAAGCTATGAAATGCCATGGGAACCGGTATGGGAACATTAACTCCAACCATTCCAATTTTGCATTGATTAGCAAAGGCTCTAGCTGTGTCACCATCACGAGTATAAATAGTAGTACCGTTTCCAAATTCATGATCGTTAACCATTTTTAAAGCATCATCAAAAGTAGGTTGACGTACAACAGATAATACAGGTCCAAAGATCTCTTCTCTATATATCTTCATATCTTCCTTAACATGGTCAAATAAACAGCCTCCAATGAAGTATCCATTTTCATAACCTTGAAGAGATATTGATCTTCCATCCACTATAAGATCAGCTCCTTCAGCAACTCCAGAGTCAATATAGCTTTTTACTTTTGATAAATGTACATCACTGATGAGTGGACCCATTTCAACTTCTGGATCTGTTCCAGGCCCAACTTTAAGTCCCTGAACGCGAGGGGTAATCTTTTCAATTAATTTATCACCCACATCACCAACAGCTACAGCAACAGAAAGAGCCATGCATCGCTCTCCTGCAGATCCATACCCTGCGCCTATAAGACCATCAACAACTTGGTCTAAATCTGCATCAGGCATTACAACCATATGATTTTTTGCACCGCCTAATGACTGGACGCGCTTATTGTGTTTAGAAGATGTATGATAAATGTACTCAGCAACTGGAGTCGAGCCAACAAAGCTAACTGATGCAACTTCAGGGTCGGTGATCAGAAGATCTACTGCTTCTTTATCGCCGTTAACCACATTGAAAACACCATCTGGCAACCCTGCTTCTTTAAGTAAATCTCCCATCATGTATGGAACCGTTGGATCTTTTTCGCTCGGTTTTAAAATAAATGAATTACCGCATGCAATAGACATAACAAACATCCACATTGGAACCATAGCAGGAAAATTGAAAGGTGAAATTCCCACACAAACCCCAAGAGGCTGTCGCATGCTCCAGCTGTCGATATTTGATCCAACGTTTTCAGAATATTCTCCTTTAAGCAAATGAGGAATACCACAAGCAAACTCAACTACTTCCATGCCTCTTGTTATTGAGCCAACTGAGTCTGATAAAATTTTTCCATGCTCTGTTGTTAATTCCAGCGCTAATTTGTCCATATCTCTGAGAATTAAATCTTTGAATTTAAATAAAACTCGAGATCTAGTCAGTGACGGAGTAGCTGCCCATTCTTTACCTGCTTTGACTGCACAACTTATTGCCACGGATACATCTTCTTTGTTAGCAAAGTTAACTTCTCTTATTTTTTCTCCATTTGCAGGGTTATATACGTCACCAAATCTATCTGACTTACTCACGTACTCTTTACCATTAATAAAATGATTGACTATATTCATTTAAATTACCTAGATTTCAAAACTTTCGCCTATAGCCTCACAGCTTTTGGACCACAGCATGGTTCTGACTTCAGGATTGTCATAAAAAGACTCAAGTGAAAAAGATTTTGCTTTACCTTTCATTCCTTTCAAACCAGGCCCTACCATTGAGCCTGAATTAATTTTGGGATCTGCAATGCATCTTAGAAGACCCAAAGTTCCGTCTTTTTCAGACTGCCCAAACTTCATTAAATATTTTGTAAAAAAACTGCCCATTCCACCATCCTCTACTGTTGTAGATTGTAAATCACTTTCTGCAAGACCCGGATGAGCAACCATCGCTTTAATTTTTGAGTTATTTTTTTGCAACTTTTCATGCAAACATGCAGTGAATGCAGCATTAGCAAGCTTTGTCTGGGCATAACGCTCCCATCGGCCACCACCAAACATCAAATTACCTCCATCTCCACCTAAGTTGCCACCTTTTTTTTCAAGAAATTTTTCTTTAAGTCTTTTTGTTTGAAAGCGTGCAATACTAGAATGATTAACTATTCTTGCTTCATCTCTTAGTTGTGATGCTTTTTCTAGTAAGGGCATACATAATTTAGTTAGAAGAAAATGAGACAAGTGATTAGTTTGCATTTGTACATCAAAGCCGTCGATTGTAGCTTTATCTTTAAGAGCCATTACACCCGCATTATTGCATAATACATCAAGACCATCGCTACATATTTCATTAATTTTTGGAACTGCGGTTTTTACCGAATCAAAACTTTGTAGATCACAATCCACTCTGTGAAAATTTCCATTTGCACAATTTTGTCTAAGTAAATTTAAAGATGACTCCGCTCTAGTTGAAGGACGATTCAATAGTAGGACTTTAGCACCAAGCTTTGCTATTGACTCAGCGGCATAGAATCCAAGCCCAGAAGTTGTGCCTGTTATAGCGACTGTTTTATTCTCCATTGATGGTAGTGAGTTGAATAAATCATCAAAATACTTAGTATCGAGATTAGGTTTAGTATAAGAATTTTTCATATAATGAAATATTCTAGATTAAATACAACTAATGGCAATGTTTGAAAATTATGAGAAAACTTGACCTTCATGGATTTACACTTGAGGATGCTTATCAAGAATTCACTGACTTTATTTACGAAGCTTACCAAGGAAGTATACCCAAAGTAGAGGTTATAACAGGTAAAAGCGGACAAATCAGAAAAGAATTTCCTCATTGGGCAGAAAGCAGTCACCAAATACAGTACATTGAACAGAGTTGGCATGAGGGTAGTTTTGTTGTCAAAATCCAGAGGAAATATTGAAATCAAGCTATGTCATTTTGGCAAACTTATTAGAGTTTAATTAGAAAATTTTACACTTATATGTATTATTCAATGGTGGGTAAGTAACATTTTCATTAAATCCCCTAATCAACTACCCGCCATTGAGATTTTTAGTGATTAATTATTTTATCGTAGTTTCAATTATTGTTTCACTTCTATTGGTAAGTATACTTTTTGATTTTACAGTGATTTAATTACTGCTGTGCTATCATTTGTTTGATGCCTGCAATAGCCTTTGCTGGATTGAGACCTTTAGGACAAGCTTGGGTGCAGTTCATTATTGTGTGACATCTATAAACTTTAAACGTATCATCTAATTCCTTTAATCTCTCTTTTCTTTCCTCATCACGGCTATCTTGTAACCAGCGATATGACTGAAGCAGGACAGCAGGGCCCAAATATTTGTCACTATTCCACCAGTAGCTTGGGCATGACGTTGAGCAACAGGCACACAGAATGCATTCATAAAGACCATCTAATTTTTCTCGGTCATTTCTTGATTGTATATTTTCAGTGTCATTAGCTTTTTGTTTGTTGTTCATTAGCCATGGCTTGATGGACTTTAGTTGCTTGTAGAGTGTTTTTAAATTTGTAACCAAGTCTTTTATAACTGGCATGTGAGGCAGAGGATAAATTTTTATATCGCCTTTCACATCACTGATTGCTTTAGTACAAGCAAGTGTATTTGTTCCATCGATATTCATTGCGCAAGAACCACATATACCCTCGCGACATGATCTTCTAAAGGTTAATGAAGTATCAATTTCACTTTTGATTTTCATAACTGCGTCTAATACCATTGGGCCACAATCGTCTAAATCAACTTCATATGTATCCATTCTTGGGTTTTTTTCGTCATCAGGAGACCAACGATAGATTTTGAATTTTTTAGTATTCCCATTGCATTTTTCAGACTTGTAATAATCACCGTCTGTTAATTTAGAATTGTCGGGAAGATTAAACTGAACCATTAATAAACTCTGGCCTTTGGCGCAATATATTTAACTTCATTTGATAATGTGTATTCGTGAACTGATCTATAATCCAGTTCACAACTCTTATCGTTCAGCCATGACATCGTATGCTTCATCCAATTTTTATCATCTCTTTCCTTATAGTCTTCACGAGCGTGAGCCCCTCTACTTTCTTTTCTATTTAGTGCAGAGTTCATTGTAACTACAGCTTGTGCAATTAGATTTTTATATTCGAGTGTTTCTAACAAATCGGTATTCCATATAAGTGATTTGTCTTTTATTTTAATATTCTCTGAGTTTAACCAAGTTTCTTCAATGAGTTTTTTTCCTTCAGACATAATCTCATCATCTCTAAAAACAGCGCAGTGTTTCTGCATAACTCTCTGCATTTGAGACCTTAATTCTGAAGTTGAAATATCCCCATCAGAAGATCGTGTACTATCAAACCTTGCAATGACTTCATCAATGACATGGCTGGGAATTTCCTTATTTGGTTCATCTTTATTTACCGTATCATTTATTCTATCTGCAGCTGCTTTACCAAAAACTACTAAATCAATTAAAGAATTTGACCCAAGTCTATTTGCACCATGAACACTCACACAAGCAGCTTCACCAACCGCCATCAAACCCTGTACGATCGTTTCATTTCCTTTTTCGAGGTTCATTACTTCTCCATGAAAGTTTGTAGGAATTCCACCCATATTATAATGAACTGTAGGTATAATGGGAATTGGCTCTTTAGTTACATCTACCCCTGCGAAAACTTTTGCGGATTCTGAAATACCAGGCAATCTTTCTTCCAATATATCTGAGTCTATATGATCAAGGTGCAGATAAGCATGGTCCTTATCTTTACCAACACCTCTGCCCTCTAAAATTTCTTTTGTTATAGAACGAGACACAACATCTCTTGAAGCTAAGTCTTTTGCTGATGGTGCGTATCTCTCCATGAAACGTTCGCCTTCACTGTTTACTAAATAGCCACCTTCTCCTCTTGCGCCCTCTGTTATAAGACAACCAACGCCATAAATGCCTGTTGGATGAAATTGAACAAATTCCATATCTTGCAAAGGTAGGCCAGCTCTTAAAACCATAGCGTTACCATCTCCTGTGCAAGTATGAGCTGAAGTTGCAGAAAAATAAACACGGCCATATCCACCAGATGCTAATATTGTTTGTTTAGAGTTAAATACATGTAATTTACCGTCCTCTAAACACCATGCAACAACACCCCTGCATTCACCCTCAACCATTAATAAGTCCAACACAAAATATTCAATGTAGTAGTCAACATCGTGTTTTAATGACTGCCCATATAAAGTATGAATTATTGCATGGCCAGTTCGATCAGCAGCAGCGCATGTCCTTTGTGCAGTACCTTCACCATAATTTTTGGTCATCCCTCCAAAGGCTCTTTGATAAATTTTTCCATCCTCGGTTCGACTAAATGGAACTCCATAATTCTCTAATTCTAAAACAGCTTTTGGTGCATTTTTGCACAAATACTCAATTGCATCCTGATCCCCGAGCCAATCAGAGCCTTTCACAGTATCATACATGTGCCATCTCCAATCATCATCACCCATATTTCCAAGTGCAGCGGAGATGCCTCCCTGTGCTGCAACCGTATGACTTCTGGTTGGGAATACTTTTGAAATACAAGCAGTCTTATAACCATTCTCAACAGCGCCTACTGTCGCTCTCAAACCAGATCCACCAGCACCAACAACAACTACATCATAATCGTGATATTCAATTTCGTAATTCATTAAGTTAACCTATAAAAATTAGTAGTAGAGACAAACAAACAAAAACTAGTATCAATAAAAAAAATATTGAAATTATTACATTTAATATTTTTTTAACTACATCAGAGTGAACGTAATCATCAAGGATTTCGTGCACACCTGTATTCATATGAATTAATCCTAAGACCGTGAAAATCAATATAAACCCTACACCCCATAAGTTGCTAAATTCGCTCAAAATTAATTGATATGGCAAAGTGGAAAGGTGTATTATTTTTATAAATAAATAAACAACGAGTGGTAGCAGTAAAATCGTGCTCCATCGATGAAGTTTCCAAGTATTTTTGGCTGACATAGAGTTAATATCCAATCACAATTAAAACCCAAAATAGAACAGTGAGCAAAACAGTAAACAAAATTGTAATCCAACCTGTCAATTTGGCAGTATTTAATTCAAGTCCAATACCAACATCCCAGAATAAGTGCCTTAAGCAGTTTAAAAAATAAAACAAATATGAAAACGTAAGACCTATTAATATTGTTCTTATAAAAATATTTTCTGATAAGGAAATTATAAATTGAAAAGTTTCTTCGCCAGCGCTAATTGAATATAAAAATATTATTAATATGATTACACCTAATGATGAAACTATACCCGTTATTCTATGAAGAATTGATATTATTGATGTAATTTGCCATCTATAAACTTGCAAATGTGGTGATAAGGGACTGCTCATTAGTAATATTTATATATACCAAATTGCCGGTGATTAAACGACAGTAAATTATTTTTTTCTTGGAATTAAAGCCCAATAATCAAGACTTAACAAAACGGACGGATCAAAGCGCTTGTTACTATCTTGATGTTGAAACTGATAAGCCTGTGCATCGCCAATTCCATTTGTTCTGACTCGAATAGCACCTAATGACTCTGATACTTCGACTTTATCTAAAATTAAACTCCAGGCAAAAACAGTTGTTCCAGCAAAACACGGTGATGCGTGGGTTCCACCGTTGATCGCAATAATTTTAAAAGCATTTGAAAGTCCATTAAACGATAAAGCTCTTGTTAAGCTTATAACGTGACCACCGTAAACAATTCTTTTTCCAAATCTGCCACCTTTTTCAACAAAATGATTAAAGTGAACTTTTGCATTGTTCTGGTATAATTTTGTTGCCATCATATGTTCAGCCTCTTCAACTGTCATACCATCAATATGATTTATTTTTTCGTTAATAGAATAATCCTCATAACAAAGATCAGAGCCTGAGGCTTTATAATCATATCCTGTACAATCAAAATCATATTTATTTGCAATTTCTACAACCTCCTCACTTGTAAGCTCTTTATTTAATTCCGGTATAGACGGTTCTGCTTTATTTAGATTTCTATTTTTTTTTCTAACCATAACCCATCTTTTATAATCAATAACTGGTTCGTCATGCTGGTTAGTACCTACAGAGTGAACATAAACTACTCCATTTTCTCCACTTGAATTCTCTTTAATGCCAATCACTTCTGAAGTTGAACTAATTGTATCTCCTGGATAAGCTGGCTTTAAAAACTTACACTCTGCGTAACCTAAATTGGCAATTGCATTTAGAGAGATATCTGGGACAGTTTTACCAAAAGCTATGTTAAATAAAAGAAAATCGTCAATTGGCGATTTTTCTATTGAGAGTTTTTTTGCAAACTCATCTGAGCAGTGCAGGGCGTACCTTGAACCGTATAAAGCAGTATAAAGTGCACAATCTCCATATGTTATTGTTCGTGGAGTTGCGTGTATTATTTTTTGTCCTAGCTTAAAATTTTCAAAAAAGTTACCAATTTTATATTTACTTGAAGAAGTTTGTATAACTTCTGATTGATCAAGTTCTGTAACTTTTGAAACAAGCGTTTCTGCTTCTATAATTCGTTTTGCATGATTTACGTGTAATTCCTCTATCTGACTGCCTTCAAACGTAATTACTCCAACATTTGGATCCTTTTTTCTTGCATCCTCAAAGGCTGCAACAATTCGTTTAGCTTTGTCTAGTTGTTCAGCCGTAGGGGTAAATATTTTATTGCATATTTGTATTTGTCCGGGGTGTATTAAGGTTTTACCATCAAATCCAAGACCATGACTATAGATGCACTCTTCTTCAAAGCCATTGGCGTCTCTGATGTCATTAAAAACTCCATCAAGTAGTGATAATTTGTAGGCTTTTGTTGCCATCATACATTTCTCAAAACTTGTGACTAATGCAGTTCTTTTTAGTTCTTCCTCTATACCCAGCTCTGCAGACAAGTCATTGGTTCCCATTACAAAACATTTTAAGTATTTTGATGATTTTGCAATATCATACGCGTTTACAATGGATAAAGCTGTTTCCATCATAACCCAAATTTTAGTTTCTTTATTTTTAAGATATTTTTCAAAAGCTTTAACATCTTTAGCTTCATTTACTTTAGGAATTAATATTGCATCGGGATTACATTTGTCCAAGACCTTAATATCTATTTTACCATCATCAGTATCCAAAGCATTTACTCTTATCACCTGTTCCTTATTTTTGTTTACACCAGAATTTATAGTTTCGATAATTGCTGTGCGTGCATCATTTCTGGCATTTGCAGCTACCGAGTCTTCTAAGTCGTAAATAATTGCATCTACATCAAGCGTACTACTTTTTTTTAATGCTTTTGGATTAGATCCAGGAACATAAAGTACGCTTCTTCTTGGTTTTCTTACATCTTGTCTCATTTAGATAAATGTTCCTCAATTAGCATTTCAGCGATTTGGATTGTATTTAAAGCAGCGCCTTTCCTTAAATTATCAGAAACTACCCAAATAGATAATCCATTTTTTGTAGACGTATCCTCTCGAATTCGCGATACATACGTGTCATCATTTCCAGCACACTCTTTTGGAGTTACATAACCTCCATCAGCTCTTTCATCAAGTAATGTGCACCCAGGAGCATTTTTAATAGCTTCACGTGCTTCTTCTACTGAAATTTTGTTTTCAAACTCAATATTTACAGCTTCAGAGTGGCCAATAAATACAGGAACGCGAACACATGTAGCGCTAAAGCTGATCTCACTACTTAAAATTTTATGAGTTTCTTGTCTCATTTTTAATTCTTCTTTTGTGTATCCATCATCCATGAATTTATCAATATGGGGTATGACATTAAAGGCAATTGGTTTAGTAAACTTAACATTATCTTTAATATCATCAGAAAACATATTTTTTGTTTGCTCAAACAACTCGTCCATACCAGCCTTACCTGCACCCGAAACAGATTGATAAGTTGATACAATAACTTTTTTTATTTTTGAAATTTCGTGCAATGGTTTTAAGGCAACCACCAATTGAATTGTTGAGCAGTTTGGATTAGCAACTATATTTCTTTTTTTATAATTATTTAGATCGCTTGGGTTAACCTCAGGTACAACAAGAGGAATATCTTCTTCCATTCTAAAATGACTAGAGTTATCTATAACAATACAGTTTTTTTCTGCAAACTTTGGTGCCCATTCCTTTGAGGTACTAGCTCCAGCAGAGAAGAGTGCCAATTCTACTTTTGAAGGATCAAACTTTTCAATAGATTCTACAATTAGTTTATCCTCCCCAAATTCAATTTCCATCCCTTCACTTCTACTAGAAGCTACAGGAAATATTTTTGACGCATCATATTTTTTTTCAGAGAGAATATTTAACATTTCTCTTCCGACATTTCCTGTGGCACCCACTATAGCAATATTAAAATTCATAATTTAAAAGTTTTCTTTTAATTGATTTAATATTTGATCACCCATTTCAACTGTTGATAGGTTTTTGTTATCATCGCCTATTAAATCCGCAGTTTTAAAGCCACTGGCAAGTACATTATTAACAGCCTTATTTATAAGATCTGATTCCTTGTCCATATTGAATGAGTACTTTAAACACATCGCAAAACTAAGAATAGATGCAATTGGGTTTGCTATTCCTTTGCCAGCTATGTCTGGCGCAGATCCATGAACTGGCTCGTATAAAGACTTTCTAAAATTATTACTATCGACTGCCCCCAAAGAAGCGGAGGGCAACATTCCAAGCGAACCTGTGAGCATGGCCGCCTCATCTGACAGAATGTCTCCAAATAAATTATCAGTAACAATAACATCAAATTGTTTAGGATTTCTAACTAATTGCATTGCACAATTATCTGCATACATATGAGATAACTCGACATTTGAATATTCATTTTTATGCACATGAGAGACTTCTTCCCTCCACAATATTCCAGACTCCATCACATTTGATTTTTCACAAGAAGTAACCCTGTTACCTCTTTTACTTGCAAGTTCAAATGCTATTCGTGCAACTCTTCTAACTTCTTCAGTGCTATAGGATTGAGTGTTAATTCCAATACGATTTCCGTTACCTTTATCTTCAATACCTCTTGGTTCTCCAAAATAAATACCACCAGTAAGCTCTCTAACAATTAATATATCGAGACCTGATACTAAGTCTGGTTTAAGAGAAGAGGCGTCAACCATTGACTCAAAACATAGAGCGGGCCTTAAGTTTGCAAACAAGTCTAATTCTTTTCTAATTCTCAAAAGGCCCTGTTCAGGTTTAAGAGAAAAATCTAAATTGTCCCATTTTTCCCCACCCACAGCACCTAGTAAAACTGCGTGAGAGTTTTTAGCTTTTTCAAGAGTCTCATCAGATAGAGGAGTGCCATAGCGATCATAGGCAGATCCGCCAATATCGTCTTCTTCTATCTCAAATTTAACTTTACTAAGTTCACCAATACTCTTAGCAACCTTTATGACCTCCTTCATTACTTCAGGCCCTATACCGTCGCCAGGTAAGACTAATAATTTATAAGAATTGCTCATTTTATTTGTTGGCTATACAACCAGGGTGTTGTTGACTTTTGCTTATTTTCAAAATCAGAAATATGATTAACTTTAGCTAGTGTCAATCCAATATCATCTAAACCCTCTAATAGGCTAGTTTTTTTGGCTTTATCAAGTTCAAAACTTACCTCATGATTTATATTTTTATCAAAATAAGAAATCTTCTGATTTTCTAAATCAATTGTAAAACTAAGACTGTTTTCCGCTGCTTTTTGTAATTTAGTTACTTCAGACTCATCTAATTTGATTGGAAGAATACCATTCTTGAAACAATTATTATAAAAGATATCCGCAAAGCTCGAAGCGATGATGCACTTAATGCCATAATCTAAGATTGACCAGGGTGCATGTTCACGAGATGACCCACAACCAAAATTTTTACCAGTAATCAAAATTTGAGAATCTTTGTATTTATCTTGATTAAGGACAAACGAGTCTATAGGTGCATCTTTTTCATCATATCTTAATTCATAAAATAAATTTTTACCTAAACCTGTTCGCTTAATTGTTTTGAGAAATTGTTTTGGAATAATCATATCAGTATCAACATTCACCATTGGTAAAGGAATTGCATTGCTTTCTATTTTTTTAAATTTTTCCATTATATTTCTCTACAGTCTGATAGTTTTCCATTGATAGCCGCAGCAGCAGCCATAGCTGGACTCATTAAATGAGTACGACCTCCTCTTCCTTGCCTACCTTCAAAGTTTCTGTTTGAAGTGGAAGCACATCTTTCTTGAGGTTTAAGTTTATCAGCATTCATTGCAAGACACATTGAACATCCGGGCTCTCTCCATTCAAAGCCTGACTCAATAAATATTTTATCCAAACCCTCCTCTTCAGCCTGCTGTTTAACTAAACCAGACCCAGGAACGATTATTGCATTAACATGGTCTGCAACTTTTCTATTTTTTGCAATTTTTGATGCAGCTCTCAGGTCTTCAATACGTCCATTAGTACATGAACCAATGAATACCTTATCTACTTTCACCTCTTTAAGAGGTGTATTCGGAACAAGACCCATGTATTCCAAAGCTCTAATCATTGATTTTTTCTTTGTCTCATCGCTTTCGTCCTCAGGGTTTGGAACCAATCCATCAATCGAAACGACATCCTCAGGACTTGTGCCCCATGTGACTTGTGGAATGATATCGCTTGCATCAATATTTACTGTTTTGTCATAAGCTGCACCTTCATCAGTAGCTAGTGACAACCAATAATCTGATGCTGATTGATATTCATTTTCTGCTGGAGAAAATGGTCTTCCCTTTAAGTATTCAATTGTTTTTTCATCAGGACTGATTAAACCAGCTCTTGCTCCTGCTTCAATCGACATGTTACAGACAGTCATTCTTCCCTCCATTGTTAGAGATTTGATTGCGTCACCTGTGTATTCAATAACATATCCAGTACCTCCAGCAGTTCCAATTGTTTGAATAATCTTTAAAACAATATCTTTTGCTGTGACACCTAGTGGCAGTTCACCTTGTATATTAATTTGCATATTCTTAGCCTTAGTTTGTACCAATGTTTGAGTTGCAAGAACATGTTCTACTTCAGAAGTTCCAATTCCCCATGCAAGAGCACCAAAGGCACCGTGCGTTGAAGTATGGCTATCACCACAAACGATAGTCATTCCTGGTTGTGTAAAACCTTGCTCCGGTCCGATAATGTGAACTATGCCTTGTCTTTTATCAGACATAGAAAGAAAAGTAATTCCGTGCTCCTTACAATTCTCTTCAAGGGTATCAACCTGTAACTTAGACTCTGGATCTGATATTCCCTCATCTCTATTTGTTGTAGGAATATTGTGATCAGCAGTGGCTAATGTAAAATTAGGTTTTCTAACAGATCTGTTTGCAATTTTTAGTCCTTCAAATGCTTGGGGGCTTGTAACTTCATGAACAAGATGTCTGTCAATATAAATGATTGATGTTCCATCTTCATTTTCTGAAACTAAATGATCATTCCATATTTTATCGTATAATGTCTTTGGAGTACTCATAAATAACTTTGATTAACAAAAAAAAAGAGAAAGAAGTAATTATTCTTTTGTAGTTTCTGATTCTTCTGAAATTTCAGCATTATCTTCAGTAACTTGTTCTTGAGCAGACTCATCAACCTCAGATTCTGTTTTTTCCTCAGCTTGAGAAGCTTCAGCTGCAACTTCAATACTCTCATCTTGAGCAGGATCATCAGAAGCAACAATTTCTTCTTCAACAACTTCTTCACTCTCATCAATATATAAACTAGCAAGATCTGGCTGCTTGTTTCGAATTCTCTCAACGATTCTTGCTTTCTTACCGGTTAAATCTCTAAGATAGTAAAGCTTAGCTCTTCTGACCTGTCCACTTCTTACAATAGAGATGGAGTCAATGGACGGACTAAAGATTGGAAACACTCTTTCTACGCCCTCACCAAAAGAAATTTTTCTTACTGTAAATGAAGAACTTAGACCTCTATTTTTCTTTCTGATACAAACACCCTCGAATGCCTGTATTCTCTCACGTGTACCCTCACGTACCTTAACATTCACTCTTACTGTATCTCCTGGATGGAATTGCGGTATTTTCTTACCTTTGACTAGTGTCTTTATCTGGTCTTTTTCGAATTGTTCTATGATGTTCATGGTAGCCTCGAACCGTGTTTTAATACTTTATTTCTTCCTTGTCTTGCTTTTTTTGTAGTTTTTCCATAAATCTGGCCTAACTTTCTGTGTCAGTTTTTCAGATTGTTTTAAGCGCCACTCACTAATATTTCTGTGATTTCCAGAGAGCAATATGTCTGGAATTGTCAAATTTTTCCATTTTTTAGGCCTTGTATACTGGGGGTATTCAAGAAGGTCTTTTGAGAAGGTCTCTGAACTAGCAGATTTCATGTCACCAAGTGTTCCTGGCAACAATCTTACTATTGATTCCACTAAAACCTGGGAAGCTATTTCACCACCCGATAATATGTAGTCTCCAATACTTATTTCCTCAATAGGATAAAAATCGAGTATGCGTTGATCAATGCCTTCATATCTACCACAGAGAATATTAATTCCTTTCATCTTTGAAAAATTAATAACTTTACTTTGAGTTAAAGGAGTGCCGCGAGGACTTAAATATATCATTGGATAACTATCTCTAGATTTTATATTCTTGTAACAAGCATCAATAGACTTTCCGATTACATCTGCTTTTAAAATCATACCAGGACCACCACCAGCTGTAGTATCATCTACTTTTTTGTAATTTCCTTTTGAATATTTTCTTGGATCAATTGTTTTTAATGACCATATTTTTTTCTTTAATGCCTTACCCACGACTCCTGTATTTAAAAGTCCAGGAAAACTATTTGGGAAAAGTGTGATAATTTTTACTCGATACATTACTAGCCTATATAGTCATTGATATTTTTTGTAATAATAATTTTTTTAATAAGATCAATTTTTTTTATTGTATTTTCACTTATTGGAATAAAGTAGTCTTTGACATTTTTTTTTCTTATTTCTAGTAAATCCGATGAACCGTAATTCTGAACAGATATTACTTTTCCAATATTTTTTCCATCATTTGTTTTTACAATTAAATTAATTAATTGATGGTAATAGTATTGGTTTAATTTTTTTATAGCTGGTAAATACGATTGATCGATTTCTATTTTAAGCCCTACAATTTTTTCAGCCAACTCTCTTGTTTTAATTTGTTCACAACTCGCAATATAACCAGTTTTTAACTCTTTCAATTTTTTAAGAGTGATATTTGAGTATTTTTTCCCAAGTCTACAGGGGCCATATCTAAATACATCTTCTGGCGTTTCTGTATATGATGTAATCTTGAAATGACCCTTTAAACCGTGAACTGCTCTTACTTCTCCAATAACTATCAATTGGGACATAATTAATAAGCTTAGTCTTTTTTCTCCTCTTCTGCTGGAGCTTCCTCTGCTGGAGTCTCTTCTGCTGGGGCTTCATCAGTTTTTGCTTCTGCTGCTGGAGCTTCCTCTGCTGGAGCTTCCTCTGCTGGAGTGTCTTCTGCTGGAGCTTCAGGAGTAGGCTGATTCTTTGCTTCCTCAGCTGCGGCTAATCTTTCTTGTGCTTTCTTTTTTGGCTGAGCTTTTTTAGGATTGTTGCCTTGTGCTGGCATTGGTATTACGCCGGCTTCTCCCAAAAATCTTGCAACCTTGTCTGTTGGTTTTGCTCCTTTAGAAATCCACTCTTTTATTGACTCTAAGTTTAGTTGGATCCTATCCTTATTATCTTTTTGTAAAAGAGGATTGTACAATCCTACCTTTTCAATAAATCTACCATCTCGCGGACTTCTTGAATCTGCAACTACAACTCTGTATACAGGCCTTTTTTTTGAACCTGCTCTCGATAGTCTTATTTTTAACGCCATTTTATTCTCCTTTTATTTGTTAATAATTAAAATTTATTTTTAAAAAAATCACTCGGCATGCCACTTCCAAGTTGGCCTGCTAACATATTTGGATCAATTGATCCTCCCCCTTTTCTAGATAACTTCTTCATCATGTCTGACATCTTTCTATGTTGTTTTAGAATTTTATTTATTTCGGATACTGAAGTCCCTGACCCTGCCGCTATTCTTTTTTTTCTTGATCCATTAATTATCTTTGGCTTGCTTCGCTCGTATTTTGTCATTGAGAGAATAATTGCTTCTTGTTGAGCGATTGAGTTGTCAGGATTAATATTTTGTGGGATCTTATCGCTCAGATTACTTAATCCAGGAATGAATTTCATCATACCCGAAATGCCACCCATTTTTTTCATCTGTCTGATTTGACTAAGTAAATCGTCGAGGTCAAATTCTCCTTTTTGTAATTTTTTGGCCATTTCTTCGGCATCTTCTTGATCAACAGTTTCAGCAGCTTTTTCAACTAAGGTTACAATATCTCCCATTCCAAGAATACGATTGGCAATTCGCTCTGGGTGAAATTTTTCAAGGTCATCGACTTGCTCTCCAACTCCCATAAATTTAATTGGACAATCAGTAATATACTTCATGCTTAATGCGGCCCCACCTCGAGCATCGCCATCAATCCTAGTAAGAATAGTGCCTGTAATATTGATCGCTTTTGCAAAATCGCTTGCAACATTCACTGCCTCCTGGCCAGTTAGGCTGTCTAAAACAAGTATCGTTTCAAGAGGGTTAATTTCTTTTTCCAGCAAACTCAATTCGCTCATTAGCCCTTCTTCAACATTCATTCTCCCCGCTGTATCATATAAAACACAATCAATTTCCTGTAATTCAGCAAATTGTTTTGCTCTTGATACAATATCAATAGGCATTTGATTTTCAAATTTGGGTAAAATTGTTACATCAATTAACTCAGAAAGTTTTTTTAGCTGATCAAAAGCAGCTGGTCTTGTGGTATCTAATGAAACAAATAAAATCTTCTTATCGTAATTACTTTTGAGATAATTACCAATTTTACCAACAGTCGTTGTCTTGCCAGAGCCTTGAAGTCCTGCAAATAAATAAGATGAAACTTGATTATCGTTTATTTGGAATTCGGGTGAAGCTGACCCTAAAATTTGAATTAATTGATCATTCACAATTTTTGTTATCATTTGTGCAGGCGTTATTGATCGAATGATTTCCTTTCCGATCGACTCTTTTTTTACATCCTCTATGAATTTTTTTGCAATTGGTAATGCAACATCAGCTTCAAGAAGAGCTCTTCGAATATCTCTCATTGCACTATCGAGAGAGGTCTCATCAATAGAACCTGTCTTTTTTAAACTCTTAAATATTTCCTCAAACCGATTACTAAGATTTTCAAACAAAATAAACTCTCCTTCAGCAGGTAGTGCACCAATGGGCGAAACTCGCTGACTGGTGTCGATACCTTTATTTTTGGCACCGCAGAAATAATATTTCTGACGGAAAACGTGAGTTTTTTATTACTTCAGTAAGTTAATGTCAAGTTTCATTTAATTTCTTATTTACTGGAAAAATCAAAATTGGCTCAATATAAAGTGTTTATGCACGAGTTTAAGTTCATAAAGATGAATGGCCTTGGAAATGATTTTGTTGTTATTGATCAAAGAGTATCTGAATTTGATTTATCAGAAGAACAAATAAAATTAATTTGTAACAGAACAGACGGGGTTGGCTGCGATCAACTAATCATGATTAGAAAGTCACAAGATAACAGCGATCCATTGATTAAATTTTTTAATTCAGATGGAAGTGAAATAGATGCTTGTGGAAATGGTTCACGTTGTGTTGCATACTTTTTAATGAAAGAAACAAAAAGCGAGAAAATAAACTTAACAACACGTGAAAGAACAATTGCATGTGAAAAGATTGATGATGTCACAGTTAGTGTAAATATGGGCAAGCCAAAATTCAAATGGAATGAAATACCTTTAACTAAGGATGTCGATCCAGAAGATATAAATTTTTCAATCAGAGACCTTACCCTAAAAAAACCATTTTTAGTTAATATTGGTAATCCACATATTATATTTTTTGATGATGAAATCGAAAAATATGATGTTGAAAGTTTTGGATCTTTAATTGAAAACGATAGTTTATTTCCTGAAAAAATAAATGTGAGTTTTGCAAAGTTAAAAAGTGATAATCACATTGTACTAAACGTATGGGAAAGGGGTGCAGGAAAAACAAGTGCTTGTGGTACGGCTGCTTGCGCAACAGCTGTAGCAGGAGTTGAAATGGGAGTGTTAAAAAATATGGTGACAGTAACATTGCCAGGGGGCGATTTAGAAATATATTATAAAAGCAGTGATAATATTATTATGACTGGTCCAACTGAGATAAATTTTACTGATAAATATAAGCTGTGAGAAATAAAAATTCTAAAAAAAATACTAAAATATACTTCAATAACTCATGCAGTATCTGTAGGTTTGAAATAAACCACTATAAGAAGCTTAATAATGTTATTGATTGGGTCGATGTTACTCAAAATAAAGTTGCTGAAAAGGAAACCTCAAAGGAACCAAGTCAATTGATAAGACGTCTTCATGCCAAACATGATGGAAAGATATTAGAAGGAATCGATGCCTTTTTACTGATATGGTCTCAACTTCCAAGGTATAAATGGCTTTATAATTTTATTAAATTGCCTCTTATCTATCATATGAGTCATATATTGTATGAAGTTCTTGCATTTGCTCTATATTTAAAAAATCGAAATCAAATAAGTAATGAAAGATCCAGAAATTAAAACTTACGGATGTAGACTGAATTTTTATGAGTCTGAAGTTATAAGAAAATACGCAAAAGATAACAATCTTCAGAACCATATTTTTATTAATAGTTGCGCTGTTACAAATAAAACTATCGCTGATCTGAAAAATGAAATTAGAAAAGTGAAAAAAGAAAATCAACAAAGTCAAGTCGTTCTTACTGGTTGTGCTGCACAGATACATAAAAAAGATTTTGAAGCAATGAGCGAAGTTGACTCCATCATTGGAAATAAAGAAAAATTAGAATCCTCAACGTATAAAACTATAAGAGAGAGTAATAAGCCCGTAAATTTAGTAGGAGATATATTTGAAAATGAACAGGCAATTTCACCGATTATAAGTAAAGTTAAAAACAGAATAAGAGGATTTGTACAAATACAAAATGGATGTGATCATAGGTGTACATTTTGTATTATTCCATATGGACGAGGAAATTCAAGAAGTGTGGATCCAAAAAATATTATAAAACAAATAAAGTTACTTCTAGAGAAGAACTACAAGGAGATAGTGCTAACTGGCGTTGATCTCACAAGCTACGGTAGTGATTTTGAGAAAAAAATTTCATTGTCAAAGTTAGTAAAAACTATTCTCAATAGTTTGCCTCAACTTAACAGACTGAGACTGTCATCACTTGATATCGCAGAAATAGATGATGAATTAATAAATCTTTACGGGAGCGAGAAACGTTTACTTCCTCATATTCATTTATCTCTACAGGCTGGCGATAACATGATTTTAAAAAGAATGAAAAGAAGACATTCAAGAGAAGATGCAATCAATGCGATAGAGCGCATCAGAGCTGTCAGACCTGATATTGTATTTGGTGCAGATTTAATTGCTGGATTTCCAACAGAGACGGAGGAAATGTTTCTAAATTCAGTGCGGCTTATAGAAGAATGTAATATTACTTTTTTGCACGTGTTTCCATTTTCACCAAGAGATGGAACACCAGCAGCTAGAATGCCTCAACTAGATCGAGAAATTATAAAAAAAAGAGCAAAAATACTCAGAAATATTGGTGAGCGAAAGATTACTGAACACTACGATAAGCTTAAAAATAAAGAGATTAACCTTATTGTTGAGAGTCAAAATCAAGGTAGGTCGGACACATTTGCAAAAGTCTTTCTCGATGATAGTTTTGAAGCGGGTAAAATAATAAAAATGCTTGTCACTGGAAAGCGTCAAGAAGGCTTAATTGGAAATATAATTGTTTAAGAGTTTAAAATCTGGCCTAGCAAAAGTATTTGCAAATCAAAAAATTGATCAAAATACAATACAGGATTTTGAGGATCTTCTCATTACTTCTGACGTTGATGTTGAAACATCAGAACTTATTACAGCAAAATTAGTAAATGAAAAATTTTCTAATGCTCCTTCGCTGGAAGAAATTCAATCATCTCTTAGTAAAATTATAAATGAAATTGTATCCACAAATACAAAGAAAATTGACTATAAAAATAAAACAAAACCCTACGTCATATTAATGGTAGGAGTAAATGGTTCAGGTAAAACTACAACAATTGCAAAACTGGCAAATCAATTTCAAAAAGAGAGAAAAAATGTTCTGTTGGTTGCTGCTGATACCTTTAGAGCAGCGGCTGCAGAACAATTGAATGAATGGGCTGATAAAATAGGAACAGGCTTTATAAGAGATGCTGACAAATCTGATCCAGCAAGTGTAGTATTTAAGTCAATTAAATATGCAAATAAAAATAATATTGACGTAGTTATAATCGATACAGCCGGAAGACTTCAGAACAAAACTGATTTAATGGATCAATTAGGTAAAATTGACCGGGTGCTTAAAAAACACGATGAAACACTTCCTCATGACTCTATAATATCGATTGATGCCACAACAGGGCAAAATGCCTTAAAACAAGTGGAAGAATTTAATAAATTTACGAAAATTACTGGCATTATTATGACGAAATTTGATTCTAATGCAGCAGGAGGAACACTAGTATCAATTTCCAACAAAACAAGAATACCAATTTTAGCAATTGGTAGTGGTGAGCAAATCAGTGATCTTATTGATTTTGATTCTGAACAATTTTCTAATAATTTTATTAAAAATTAAAAAGGTCTTATGAGTGAGATCGTTGCACTTTCTGTCCCGGGATTCGTATCACCAATGCTTGCATTGGATATGTGATTTAAATTAAATCCTATTCGACTTGATTTAAGTTTATATGAAAACTCAATCTGACTTCTAAATTCAAGATTGTATCCCAAATCTTTACTATCTCCTCTATCATAATATCCTAACGCAAAGCTTGGAGTAAAAAACCATTTTTTTGAAATTTCAATATCTTTTCTTAAGCCTGAATAAACGTATTTTCCATTATCGCCATTTCTCATAATACCTAAGAAAGGTTTTAGATCGTAATTATTTTTTAAAAAATTCTTCTCATACAAATATTCAAATCTCATTTCTGATGAGTCAACTGTGTCATTTACATCAAACTGACCTAACGAAAAAGACCACATGTTTTTTTCATTGGATTGAGCGCTAAATCCAAAAGATATTAAAATTAGGGTAGTAAAAAATAATGTTCTCATAAAATAAACTTTTATGATCCGTATCTCACAAAATAGTCAGCCTCTTCACCATCTTGTATAGATCCACCTGACCAGGTTACACATCCACCTGACCATTTAACAACGTTACTTTCTCCATCGCATCCACCAGTAGTTATTTCTTCAAGTTTCTCATATAATGGCTCTTGTAACTCTTGAAATTCAGAAATATCTTCCCTTGTTGTAAGCTCAACATCCTCGTAGTCTTTTGCTTCATCTTCAATACCACCTGCAAAAGTAAAATTCAAACCTAGGAAAAAAAATAATAAAAACGCATAAATTTTTGATTTCATAAACACCTCTTTTAATTTCACTATAATATAAAATTTCAAATTGTTTAAAAGATATCTACAAATTGTCAAAAATTAGGCATGGCTTCTTTTTTGTCTATAAATTGCAATAGCTCCAATAAATATAATTAGGAATGGTAGAAACCATAATATATAGGTTAAGCTGTTAAATGGCGGTGTCATCAAAATCCAATCGCCGTATCTTTCTACTAAATATTCTTTAATTTGGCGATCAGTCTCACCTTGACTAATTTTTTCACGAATAAGTTTTTTTAGATCCTCTGCTAATTCTGCATTAGATTCATGAATTGTTTGACCCTGACATACAAGACACCTTACCTCTTTAAAAAGCTCAATTGCCCTAGGATCTTCAGCTATGGCGTTATTTTGCAGCAAAAAAAGGAGTAAAAATATCTTAATTATTTTAGTCATACCTCAATTATCCCTAATTATTGGGAGAATTTTCTCTTCCATCTCATTCATATGAATTGGACCAATGTGTTTATAAATTATTATACCGTTGGCAATAATGTAAGTCTCAGGAACCCCGTAAACTCCCAGATCAATGGAAGTTCTTCCTGAATTGTCAGAACCAATTTTGACAAACGGATTTCCAAGATCATTTATGAAATTTTTTGCTTCTTCATTATTATCTTTGTAATTCAAGCCAAATATTTCTACTTCATAAAGTTGTGACAAAACCATTAATATGTCGTGTTCTGCTCGACATGGTATACACCAAGAAGACCATACATTTAATAAAATTGGATTTTCACTATTTAAGTCTAAATTTGTAAGCTCTTCCTGTCCAAAAAGGTTCGGCAATGAAAATTCTGGTACTTTTTTTCCAACAAGCGGACTTGAAAGTTTTGATGTGTCATTATTTAAAGAAAAAAATAAGAATATACTTAATAATATTATTAAGACCAAAGGTAAAAATCTTAAACGATTACTTTTCATCGAAACGTCCGAGTCTTATGGAAGCAGATATAATCCCCCCAATGATTATCATTAATGTGCCCAACCAAAGTATTGTCATGAAAGGTTTGATATGCATTCTGACACTTATTGACTGCTGATCTTGAGGAACATTCATAACAAGATAAATATCTGAAAAAAACTTGTGCAAAATACTTGCTTCTGAAGTAATTGTAGGTGGGTTTGAATAAAATCTGATTTCAGGAGTGAATGTATCTATTAACTTACCATCTTTTTTCATCAGGAAATATGCTTTTAGTGAATTATAATTGCTTTTTTCAACTTGCTCTATTTTATCAAAACTAAAAACATATTTTTGTAATTGTAAATTATCTCCAACTTTAGCATTATAAATTCTCTCCTCTGAATACACAGCATTACATACAACTGCCATCATCAAGATACCGAATCCAGCGTGTGCAAGATTTTGGCCTAGGTTAGTTCTTACTAAAATATTTTGCTTATTAAAGTTTATACTTGCTGTCATAGAAGAAATTATTAAAAGTAAACTAAAAAAGATAATTAATATTTCAGTCAAATTAAATAGTTCAAAATATAGACTGATTATCAATGTTATAGTTAATGATGTAATAATCAGATATCTTAATTGAATTATTATTTTATAGAGTTTTGTGTCAGTCCATCCCAAACGTGGAGATATAAACATAAAAAAAAGAAAAAGTATTATGATGGGGGCAATAGTCGTTGAATAATATCTTGGTCCTACAGTTAAGCTCTTATTAAGTAGTAAATCAGTTGCAAGAGGGTACATGGTTCCCAAAAAAACAATTGTTAATATTGTTATCAAAAGCCAGTTATTTACTTGTATGCCGGTACCTCTGCTTATCAAACCCATACTACTTGTCTTGTTAATTTTTTCAGAGTTGTAGGCAAATAAGCTAAAAGAAAAGACAAGTATAAAAAAAATAAATAATAATATAAATAAGCCTCTTCCAGGATCACTGGCGAAGGTATGAACTGAGTTTAGGATTCCAGATCGGACAAGAAATGTTCCAACTAAACTCAATGAAAATGTAAGTATTGCTAAAATAATAGTCCAGGATTGCATTACATTTCTTTTCTGAAGTATCAACACGCAGTGAATTAATGCAGTTGCGGCTATCCACGGCATTAGGGATGCATTCTCAACTGGATCCCAAAACCAATAGCCACCCCAGCCAAGTTCATAATATGCCCAAAATGAACCTAAGGCTATTCCTGCCGTAAGAAATGCCCAGGCAGAAAAGACCCATGGTTTAACAATTGAAGCCCATTGTTGGTCAACTTCTTTTGTAATTAACCCTGCAATTGCTAAGCTAAATACCAGAGAAAAGCCAACATAACCTATATACAAAACAGGTGGATGTATTGCTAAGAGTGGATCCTGTAAAATAGGGTTCAAACCAATACCATCAAAAAAGTTGTTTTGATTTAACGCAAATGGATTTGATAAAAAAAATAAAAATGCGACAAATCCAAAGATCATAATACTCTGTACAGCAACTGTGATATCTTTGAATCTTTCAGAAATTCTTTTCGAGAGAGCAAATAAAAAATTAAATAAAACTAAAATTAATATCCATAAAAGCATACTTCCCTCATGATTTCCCCAAACACCAGAGAATTTATATATAAGTGGCTTTTCTGAATGAGAATTGAAATAAACTAAATCAAAATTAAAATCTGAAATAAGAAAAAGATAAATTAGTATTAGAAATGATAGCAGTATTGAAATTAACTGCACGGAGGCCAACACCATAACACCAGGTCTAGTAAATATTTTATTATTTATAATTTTACTAGACTGCATTAGTGATGCAGTTAGACAAAGAAGTAGCAAGAAATTTGAAATATAAAAAATGTATAAACTCATTCGCCTTGCCATTTACCAGATTTTTTAAGTGTTTCTATGACTTCAGGAGGCATATAGTTTTCGTCATGCTTAGCTAAGACTTTATTTGCAATAAATCTACCATCATTCATATAAACCCCCTCAACAACTACTCCCTTATCCTCAGCAAATAAATTTGGCAGAATACCCTCATATTTTACTTCAATTTCGTTATCACCATCAGTAATGCTGAAATAAAATATACTGTCAGTTTCGTTTTGAACGGAGTCTACAGATACAAGGCCACCCAACCTCATTATTTGACCTTGTTTATCTGAATTTTTTAAAAGTTCGGTTGGGCCGTAAAAATAAATTATATTATCCCTTAAATTAAAAATAATTATCAATACTGCGATCAAAACAATAATTAAACTTAAGAGGAATTTAATTAATCTGCTTTTTACTAAATTAGTCAATTTTCTTTATTGTATTATTATACATTTTTTCGTATTTCCTTAAATTTAATATATTGATTAAAAAAAATATAACTAAGGAAAAGAAAAAAATACCATATGAAGACCAAACAAAGATCGCGTACCCACCCATATCTAATAATTCATTCATTAATTGCTGGTCCTTAACATTTTATTTTCAATCAAGACGAGTCTGAATCTAATCAGTGATACTGTTACTAGAAATAAAAAACAAGCAATTGTCATTATAAATAATGGAATGAGCATACTTATATCAATACTTGGTGCAGAAAGTTTTGAAATTGAGGCAGGCTGATGCAAAGTATTCCACCAGTCCACTGAAAATTTAATTATTGGTATATTGATAAAACCTATTATTGCTAGTGCTGCTGATATTTTTGAAGCAAGTTCCTTATTTGATATAGCCTGCCAAAGAAAGATATAAGCGATGTAAAGAAAAAATAATATTAACATAGAAGTTAGTCTTGCGTCCCATACCCACCATACACCCCATGTAGGCTTGCCCCATATACTTCCGGTTATCAATGACATTAAGGTAAACACCATTCCTACTTGAGCAATTGATCTTGCAACAACATTAAAAAGAGGGTTTCGGGTTATGAACCAAAGAACACATGAACCAGCTAAAATTGAGTAAGTCATAAGTGCAAACCATGCAGAAGGAACATGAATATACATAATTCTCATCGAGTCTCCTTGAATATAATCTGGAGGAGACTGAAAAAGTGAATAGTATAAACCTATAATAAATACAAAAATTGTTGCAAAAATTAAGTATGGATTTGCCGACTTGATAAGCTCAATATGATTATTATTAATTTTGATATACATCTTCTATTATATATATAACGACTTGAGGCATTGCCTACTCTCCATAAAGACGCAGACCATAAGCGGTTACATATATAGAGATAACAAAAGAAAGCATTGATAATCCTAATAGAATTGGCCAAGAACCTGCGTCTGAGCCAAAAATAATAAAAGGCACAAATAGCGGTATCATTATAATTGTTTTCAAAAAAATTGTTCTTTTAGCACCGAGCGTTAGTGCGCTAACAAAATTCGCAATGAAAACCATGCCAAATGAACCTATGAATAAGTTTATAAATATTTGAATAGTCTCTAAATAATCCAAATAAAATAGAAAACTCAATATTGGTAGGATTACTAAGAGTGGAAGGCAGTAAATAAACCAATGGGTAATATATTTGCTGATTACTAAATACTCTATCGTCTTGTTTTTCTGCATAATAATATCTAAATTACCATCTTCATAATCAGCATTATAAATTCTATCAACAGTAATTATGATTGACAAAGCTAGTGCAATCCAAACTACACCTTTAAATAAAAGTTTAAGCTGATCACTTTGGGTACCAAAAGCAAATGGAATTAATATTAAAATTAGTACAAAGAAAGATACTGTGAAAAAGAAATTAGCACTTGAATAAAACGATAATAATAGATCCCTTTTAATTAAGTTTAACATATTAAATATTTATTTCCTTATGAAATTTTTTTGGCAAGTTAATATTAGAAGTAAGTATAACTATTCCCATATTTTCGTTAAACCGATTAATTTTTTCTATTAGTGAGTTTGTGTTAACTTCATCAAGGTAAACAAACGGTTCATCTAAAAACCAAAATTCGTATTTATTATAGTTTAGTCTGTGGAGAGAAATACATTTTTTTTGACCATCACTTAATGAGCCAACATCTCTATTAATTAAATGATCCAGATTATCCTGTTCCAGTAGTTTCGCATGATCAAGAGTTTCATTAAAGATAATATCCCATAGCTCTAAATTTTTTTTTATTGAAAGATTATCTTTAAGAGAGTTCTTTTGGCCAATGAGGTTAAACTTATTATTATATGAATTGTCCTCAAGTATACTAAGATCATTTAATGATACTTTACCCTGATAGGACGTGATAAAATTGGATAAAATTCTTAAGAGGGTAGTTTTACCAGAACCATTTCGTCCTTTTACAACCAATGTTTCACCAGATTTAATAGTAAGACTAACATTATTGAGAACTTTGCTTTCTCCTCTTTTACAGCTCAAATCCTCAATTTTTAGTTCGTTCATAATAAACTTTATGTTGATAGCTTGTTAAATTAGTCTAAATATAGCAGCAGTAAACCTCTATGTACGACAGCTTTAAGACAAAAAAAACACTAAAAATAGGAAAAAAAACCTACACCTATTTCAGCTTCAAAGCTGCTGAAAAAAATGGTCTTAAAAACATCTCTTCATTGCCATTTTCAATAAAAGTACTCTTGGAAAATCTTATAAGAAACGAGGATGGCACTACTGTCAGTGTGGATGACATCAAAGATTTTGATAACTGGAAAACTAATAAAAAAATTAATAGAGAAATCAATTTTAGACCTGCGAGAGTCTTAATGCAAGATTTTACAGGTGTACCAGCGGTTGTTGACCTTGCATCTATGAGGTCTGCAATTATGAGTGAAAAAGGTGACCCTAAAAAAGTAAATCCTTTATCGCCAGTTGATCTAGTAATAGATCACTCTGTGATGGTTGATAAGTACGGCTCAGCAACTTCCTACAAAGCGAATGTAGATTTAGAATATAAAAGAAACATTGAAAGATATGAATTCTTGAGATGGGGGCAAAAATCCTTTAACAACTTTCGTGTTGTACCACCTGGTACAGGTATTTGCCACCAGGTAAATCTGGAATATCTTGCCAAGACTGTTTGGTCTGAGAGGAAAAAAATTAAAAATAGAAATTTGAATTTAGCTTATCCAGACACTGTGGTTGGAACAGACAGCCATACGACTATGATAAATGGTTTATCTGTGCTTGGATGGGGAGTAGGCGGAATAGAAGCTGAGGCTGCGATGTTAGGCCAGCCAATTTCAATGGTCGTTCCAGAAGTTATAGGATTTGAGATAAAAGGAAAAATAAAGGAAGGTATCACGGCCACTGATCTGGTTTTAACAATCACTGAACAGTTAAGACAAAAAGGGGTTGTAGGAAAGTTTGTAGAATTTTATGGCGCTGGCCTTAAAGAGTTATCAGTTCCTGATAGGGCAACAATTTCAAATATGGCTCCTGAATATGGTGCGACTTGTGGTTTTTTTCCGGTCGATGAAGAAACAATTAAATTTCTGAAAGTTAGCGGTAGATCCTCCGAAGAAATTAAACTTGTCGAAAAATACGCAAAAGCTCAAAATTTATGGGAAGACTACAAAAAAAGCAAAAGAGTTTACACAGAAACTATGCAATTAGATTTATCTAATATCGAACCAAGTTTAGCTGGTCCAAAGCGACCACAAGATAAAATATTATTATCAAACGTATCTGATACATTTATAAAATCTTTTGAAAAAGAGTTTGGTAAAAAAAATATTGACAACCCCATACATGTTAAAGATGAAAAATTTCAAATTGATAATGGGCATGTCGCTATTGCAGCTATTACAAGTTGCACCAATACCTCCAATCCTAGTGTAATGATTGGGGCTGGAATTCTTGCACAAAAAGCGATTAAGATGGGGCTTAAAAGCAAGCCTTGGGTAAAAACATCTTTAGCCCCGGGATCAAAAGTAGTGACTGATTACTTAATGAAATCAGGACTACAAGAATATCTTGATAAACTTGGTTTTAATTTGGTTGGCTTTGGTTGTACAACATGTATTGGAAATTCTGGCCCACTCGATGAGAATATTTCTGACGCTATCACAAAAAATGACTTAATTGTAAGTGGTGTTTTATCAGGTAATAGGAATTTCGAAGGTAGAATTAATCCTTTCGTAAAGGCTAACTATCTCGCATCACCTCCTCTTGTTGTTGCCTATGCCTTGGCCGGTTCAACCAAGATTAACTTAACAAAGGATCCACTAGGTTATGGAAAAAACAACCAACCTGTTTATCTAAAAGATATTTGGCCAAAATCAAAAGAGATAAAAATGGTAATGAACAAAATTATTAATTCAAATTTATATAAGCAACGTTACAAGAATGTTTTTAAAGGTGACAAGAAATGGAATACAGTAAAATCTCCAAGTGGTTTAACGTACAAATGGAATAAAAAATCTACCTACGTACAACATCCACCATTTTTTAAAAATTCAGAATTAAATAGTATCTCTGACATTAAAGGTGCGAATATTCTAGGAATATTTGGTGACTCTGTAACAACAGACCACATCAGCCCTGCTGGAGCCATTAAGGAAGATAGTCCTGCCGGTGATTATCTTAAATCAAAGAAAATAAAAAAAATTGATTTTAATTCATTTGGCGCAAGAAGGGGAAATCATGAGATAATGATGAGGGGTACTTTTGCAAATATTAGAATAAAAAATGAAATGTTAGATAATATTGAAGGTGGATATACCATTCATTATCCATCTAAAAAACAAATGTCAATTTATGACGCTTCAATTAAATACAATAAATCAAAAACACCATTAGTAGTCATTGCGGGAAAAGATTATGGAATGGGCTCATCAAGAGACTGGGCAGCAAAAGGAACAAATTTGCTTGGTGTTAAAGCGGTAATTGCTGAGTCTTATGAAAGAATTCATAGATCTAACTTAATCGGAATGGGAGTACTCCCTTTTGTATTCAAAGATGGTGAGAATAGAAAATCTTTA
Source organism: uncultured Pelagibacteraceae bacterium (assembly GCA_902622985.1). Lineage (GTDB taxonomy): Bacteria > Pseudomonadota > Alphaproteobacteria > Pelagibacterales > AG-422-B15 > CACNXQ01. The sequence goes on from CACNSH010000001.1 coordinate 284,385, forward strand.
AAATTAGAAGGCCCAGAAAAAATAACAATAAGTGGGATCAAAGATAATTTAAAACCTCAATCTTTTTATAATGCAATGATAGTTTATAAAAATGGTAAAAATATAACCACTGAGATAAAACTATTAGTAAATACATCTACAGAAGTAGAATACCTCTACAGCGGAGGCATTCTACAATATGTTTTAAAAGAATTAGTAAATTCTTAAACCCAATTAGGATTTATAATTTGACAGAATTTGACTAAGGTCACTTGAACCCTGACCATTTACAGTATTTCTAATTGCTTTAAAAATTTGATCAGATGCTGATGCAAAATCACCATCACTTATACTGTAGTTTTGTCTATGCAATGTAAAATTTACTTCGACACAGATTTCGTCACAATCTGTATAAAAAAAAGTATAAAAAGGGTTAATTTCACCGATCACTGAGCATGTTTCTTCAAAATTTCCAGAGCCTCTGGAGTCAATATTTGAGGTTGTCACATCAGCATCAGTAATCCATCCTGCATCACAAGCATAGAATGATTTTCTATATGAAGTCTCTTCTGATTTTGAACCCAAGACTGCATAATTAATTCCATCAAAATTAAAAGCATTGTCGGTAGGGCCAACTTCTTCAGGAACTAAAGTTGCATATACGTAGAAATTTCCTGATGGAACACTACCAGATTTTTCCAAATCATATACTTTCCAATTGCCTGGTAAAATTGGAAGATCATTTTGATTATAAGCATTCTTTATTTCGCCATTATAAAAAACTTGTTCGTTTAGTTCTGTAGCATTACTAAATGAAATTGACATTAACAGTAGAGATAGAGAGATAATAATATTTTTAAACATACTTTTTCCTTTTGTTTGAGTATAAATTATACTTCAAAATAAACATTAAAATAGTACTAATTTCAGATCTAATTTTCAATTGCACTATAAATTGTATTTATCAATTTTTTTGAAAACTCAATTGGATCCGATGGTTTTTCACCATCGAGAATTTTTGATTGTTCGTATAACAAAATAGAAATATTTTCTACTTCTCCAATCTTATTCTTATCTTTGCTCATTTTAGATAGCTTTTTTATGAGTTTGTGATTTGGATTTATTTCCATAACCTTTAATGATAAACCTTGATTGAGTTGATTATGCTGTTGAAGAATCTTTTCGAGTTGTGGGTCCATTGCTCCTTCATCACTAACTAAGCATACCGCACTATCAGTAAGCCTTGATGAAATTCTGACATCTTTTACTTTATCTTTTAATTTTTCTTTTAATAAATTTATAAGAGGTTCTGTAGACTTATTTTCCTTACTGCCTTTTTTTTCACCATCAATTTTTTCAAGATCATCAGCGCCTCTTGTCACTGATTTTAAATTTTTCTCAAGATACGAAGGAGTTGATGATGTCCAAAAACTATCTACAGGATCATCTAATATCAAAACATTGATATCTCTTGACTTGTAGCCCTCTAAGCTTGGATTGTTAATTATATTTTCATACTTATCTCCTGTCATAAAATAAATATCTTTTTGCTTTTTTCCCATTGACTCTATGTACTCGTTCAATGTTATCAGTTTGCTAGACTTGGAGTTTTTAAATAATGAAATTTCTAAGATTGCATCTTTTCTTTCAAAATCCTCATAAATACCCTCTTTAAGAACTGGGCCAAAATTTTCCCAAAATTTTTCATATGGCTCTCTATCCTTATCTAATTTCTTTTTTAGGTCAGATATTGTTCGTTTTACCAGAGATGACCTAATTTTTGTAACTACGGGATTATTTTGAAGCATTTCACGACTAATATTTAATGGCAGGTCTTCCGAGTCAATTACGCCACGAAGGAAGCGAAGATAGGGAGGAATAAGTTCAGGACAATTATCAGTAATAAATACTCTTTTGACGTAAAGTTTTAATCTATTTTCTCTAGCAGGGTCATATAAATCAAAAGGCTTTGTTGATGGAATAAAATTCAAAACTGTGTACTCAATTTTACCTTCAGCTTTGTAGTGTGATGTCATCCAAGGATCATCGAACATTTGTCCTGTATGATTATAAAACTCTTTATATTGCTCTGCTGAAATTTTGTTTTTAGGTCTTGTCCAAATAGCTGATGCAGAATTAACCGGCTCCAAACTTTCATCTTTTTTTTCAGAACCATCACTAATATAAATCGGAATACTTATATGATCAGAATACCTTCTAATTATATTTTGAATTCTATCTTTATCTAAATATTCTTTTGAGTCCTTTGTTAAAGTTAGTTCAATTGTTGTTCCTCTATTTGAAGCAAGAAGACTTGGATCTTCGGTTTCCTCAATTGTAAAACTGCTTTCTCCATCAGAAGTCCATATCCATATCTTATTTTCTCCAGCTTTTCGTGTAATAACTTTAGTTTGGGAAGCAACCATAAAAGCTGAATAGAATCCAACACCAAATTGGCCAATAAGAGATAAGTCTTTAGTTTTTGACTCAGACAATTCTTTCAAAAAATGGGCGGTACCGGAACGAGCGATGGTTCCTAGATTTGATACGAGATCTTTTTTATTCATACCAACTCCGTTATCAGAAATTGATATCAAATTATTCTTTTTATCAATTGCAATCTGTATTTTAAAATTTGGATCATCTTTGATTAACTTTTCTTTTGTATTAGCCAAATATCTAAGTTTATCACATGCGTCTGAGGCATTGGAGACAAGCTCTCTTACGAATACTTCTTTTTCTGAATAAACAGAATTGATCATTAATTTCAGCAGCTGGCTGACTTCTGTTTGGAACTCCAATTTTTCTGATTTAGGCATAATATTTACTCTCAAAAACTATATTGGAATTATCCATCGAAATTCAAGGCAATTTAAGTGAAGTTATCTCGAAAATTTTCCCTATTTTCAGTGTTTTTTGCATGTTTTTCAAGATATCATAAGGTAACAATGACAATACATTACATCAGTACCGGTCAAACCTTCAAAAGCTCTAGTCGATCAAGAAATAAATTTACGAGTTTCCATAAAACCGAGCTTAATCTGATACTTGCAGTGTACGCACAAAAAGTCAGCCAAGGACATTGGAAAGACTATGCAATAGATCACGGTAAATACACTGCAGTCTTTTCAATTTATCGAAACACTTTCGAAAATGCTTTTTTAAAAATAATTAAAAATAAAAATAAGGGAAAGCGTATAACATTTACGTTAATCGATTTTAATAACAAAAAAATCAAGGCAAGTGAGGACCTATTAGATATTACTCGATACCTTAAAGTTTCTGTAAAACGTATAGCCTGATCTTATCTTCTTTGGCCGAAAAGTCTTAACAACATTATAAATAGATTTATAAAATCTAAATAAAGTGTTAATGCACCCATAATAGCTTTCTTTGCAGCGACTTCACCGCTGTCATATGCCATATACATATTTTTTATCTTTTGAGTATCGTAGGCTGTCAAGCCAACAAAAATTAGAACTCCAAGAATAGATATTCCGTAATACAATGCAGGTGATTGCATGAAGATATTTACAATTGATGCAATTATAATTCCAATCAGTCCCATAAATAGAAATGATCCAAAATTAGTTAAATCTCTTTTTGTTGTATAACCATATATACTCATTGCACCAAATGTACTTGCAGTTATAAAAAATACTCTTGCGATACTAGCGCCTGTATAAGTTAGAAAAATTGTAGAGAGAGATAAACCCATTAAAAATGCAAATACCCAAAACATTGTCTGTGCTCGCGAAGCAGACATTCCTTGTATTCCAAAACTCATATACATAACAATTCCAAGAGGTGCTAATGCAACCACCCACATCATTGGTCCTGTATAAAGTGTAACACCTAAGTTGGTTAGACCAACAATTTCTCCTGTTGGACCCATTACAGCTGTTGCCTGAAATAACATATACGCAACTAATCCTGTTAAAGCTAAACCTGATGCCATGTAATTGTAAACACTTAACATGTATTGTCTTAAGCCAGCGTCTATTGCAGGTGATGACTGAGCTCTAGTTTGATATTCCATATAGAAAAACCTCTTGTATTATTTGTTAACTGTATTTTAATACATAATTATAAATAGGATCAATACAAGTTATTAATTGTTATGATTTTATTGAGTTATTTCAATAAGATAGGAGAATAGGATGAAAAAGGTTTTAGTCACAGGTGCTTCAGGATTTATAGCTGAACACTGCATAATAGAACTACTTAAAAATGGCTATTCAGTAAGGGGGTCACTACGATCAATGAATAGAGAACAAGAAGTAAGAGATGCAATCAAGACCGGAGCCAATGATGAAAATTTAGAATTTTGTAAACTCGACCTACTTGAAGATGACGGTTGGAAAGATGCAATGTGGGATTGTGATTATTTAATGCACGTTGCTTCTCCATTTGTAATAGAAGATCCAAAAGATGAAAATGAACTAATCAAGCCTGCAAAGGAAGGAACTCTTAGAGCACTCAATGCAGCAAAAAAAGCTGGAATAAAAAGAGTTGTTCTCACTTCTTCTGTTGCCGCCGTTAACTCACATATGATGTCAGGAACAAGCGATCATACAACTTGGACGGACATTACTAGTAAGTATGTTACTCCCTATCAAAAAAGTAAAACAATTGCAGAAAAAGCTGCTTGGGATTTTTATAATAATCAGGACAGTAATAATAGAATGGAGTTAGCGGTTATTAATCCTGGAGGTGTAATGGGACCTCAACTTGGAAATGATTTAGGTGGCGCTTCAACTCAAATAGTTTCACAACTTATTTCTGGAAAGTTTCCAATGATACCCGCATTGTCATTCCCATTCATTGATGTGAGAGATGTTGCCATTCTTCATTTAAAAGCTATGACCACTCCCGATGCTGATGGAAAAAGATTTATTGCAGCACATTCTGAGCCTACTTGGATGTATCAAGTTGCGGAAGTCTTAAGTGCAGCTGGATATGAAAAAATTAAACTGAAGAAGGCACCTTCATTCATGCTCAAATTGATTGGCTTGTTTGATAACAAGACAAGAAGCTTAGTACCAATGCTGGATAAGTATGTACCGTGCGATAACTCTCAAACTGTTAGGATACTTAATTGGGAACCTATGCCATGGGAGCAAGCCTTTATTGAACATGCAAAATCCATTGAGGCAATTAAGGATAGAGCCTAACTATGGAGAAAGTTCTAGTTACCGGAGGTTCAGGTTACATTGCTCAACATTGCATAGCAGAATTACTCAAAAAAGGGTACTCAGTTAGAACTTCTTTACGCTCTGAAAATCGTGAAGCAGAAGTGAGGCAGGCAATAGCAAAAGAAGTTGATGCAAAAAATAATTTAGAGTTTTGTAAATTAGACCTGCTTAAGGATGAAGGATGGGATGAGGCGGTCGCCGGCTGTGCATATGTATTGCATGTTGCATCTCCATTAACAGACAAAGCTCCTGATGATGAAAATGAAATCATTCAGCCCGCCAAGGAAGGTCTTTTAAGGGCGCTTAAAAGCTCAATTAAAAACAAGATTAAAAGATTTGTCATGACTTCATCGTTTTCAGCTGTGGGATATGGAAATGAAGAAAAAATATATGATGAGAGCCATTGGACTGATCCAAGTCAAAATATTGGCGCATACAACAAGAGTAAGGCAATTGCTGAAAAAGAGATGTGGTCTTACTTGAACATTCTCAGTGATGATGAAAAAATAGAAGCTGTTTCAATAAACCCGACTTTGGTAATAGGTCCATCGTTATCTGATGATGTTGGAACTTCAAATGTATTTATTCAAAGAATGTTGGACGGCTCCTATCCCGTTGTGCCAAAAGTTCATTTTGGATGGGTTACTGTTAAAGATACAGCAAGAGCACATGTTGAAGCAATGATACATCCAGATGCAAGTGGAAAAAGATTTATACTCGCTGAAAAATGTATGTGGTTATCTGATATGAATAAACTTTTAAGAGAGCATGGATATAAAAAAGCTCCTTCAATTGAGGCTCCAAATTTTCTAATGAAAGTTCTAGGGTTATTTAGTAAAGAGGCTGGGGCCATATCTGGTTTTGTTGGTAAAACAAAATTTACTAATTCAGAAAATGCTAAAAGTATTCTAAAATTTAATTTTGAAAGTGCAGATGATGGAATTATTCAGACTGCAAAACAATTTGAAGAACTTGGACTGATTACAAAATAATGGAATACAGAAAGTTAGGCAGATCAGATATTGACGTAAGCTTAATATGCTTAGGCACCATGACTTGGGGAGAACAGAATACTGAGGCCGATGCTCACGATCAGTTGGATTACTCCTTAGACCATGAGGTTAATTTTATCGATACGGCTGAAATTTATGCAGTGCCAACAAAAGCTGAAACTCAGGGTTTAACAGAAAAATATATTGGTACTTGGTTCAAAGCGAGAGGCAACAGAGACAAAGTGGTACTTGCAACTAAAGTGGCTGGTCGTTCTGGAATGTCATGGCTTAGAGAAAATGAAGAAATACCAAGATTATCTAAAGAACATATTTTCTATGCAGTTGAGCAAAGTCTTAAAAGACTACAAACAGATTACATTGATCTCTACCAAGTTCATTGGCCTGATAGACCGTTTGGTGCGTTTTCAGGAAGGCTTGAGTACAAACATATGGATACATCAGACTCGATTCCTTTGGAGGAAACTCTTGATGCTCTTGGTGAATTAGTTAAGCAGGGCAAAGTCAGGCAAATTGGTTTATCTAATGAAACACCGTGGGGTACGATGAAATATTTAGAGCTCGCTGAAACAAAGTCTCTTCCACGTGTTGCTTCAATTCAGAATGCTTATAATTTGGTTAATAGAGGTTTTGAAATTGGTTTATCTGAAGTTGCAATGCACGAACAAGTGGGCTTGCTTGCTTACTCGCCTTTAGCACAAGGAACATTAACTGGAAAATATTTAGGTGGGCAGATGCCTCAAGGGTCAAGGCTTGCACTCTTCGGTGATACTCCATTGATGATGAGGTATAAAGGAAACAAGACACATCAAGCGATTGAAATGTATGTAAATCTTGCAAAAAAATATGAAATTGATCCTGCTCAATTAGCTATTCAATTTTGTAACATTCAACCCTTTGTTACATCTACAATTATTGGAGCAACGACGATGGAACAGTTAAAAACCTGTATAGACAGTGTTGATCTTGATATTACAAAAGAAATTATAAATGAGATAAGAAGTATTCATAAAGAAATTCCAAATCCTGCACCATAATGAAAAAAATCTCTAAAGCTGAACTTACCAAAAAATTAAAAAGATTGTCTGGATGGAAGATGGTCAAAGGGCGAAGTGCAATTACTAAAACATTTAAGTTTAGTAACTTTCAAGAAGCTTTTGGTTGGATGACATCAATGGCAATTTATGCGGAAAAGAAAGATCATCATCCGGAATGGTTTAATGTCTACAGTACTGTTGAAGTTACTTTATCAACTCATGATGCTGGTGGAGTGACAAATCTGGACTTAGATATGGCCAGAGAAATGAATCAAAAACAGTAAGTGGACACCATATATAATTAATTAAAAATATCTTACAGCTTTTAGATTTATTGAATTTTCATTACTTAGATCATATCGATCTATGAATTCGTAAGATCCATTTAAAAACCATCCATTCATCAATCTTGAATCAAGCTCAATTCTTACTGTTGAATATGACGATGGCTCACTATTTAAAGATAGGTTTATCATACTTTCTAAATCTAGCTCGTAAGAAGCCGAAACGCTAAAGCTATTCATTTGTGAAGAACCTGGTCTGTAGTTAAGCTCATAATCTAATTGATAAAACCATTCGCTCGGGGTTTCTATATCTGTTCCAAGTGCAGCTCTAATATTACTAGATTTCTCATCTTCAACCTTGAGAGAATAAATTGTATTAGGCAAGGCTATGTAAGAAACACTGGCATTTGAAGTAGAGCTGACATCTCTTCCGTATTCAAGTCGACCGTATGTGTTAAGATTTAAGTCATTAAATTTTATTTCGTCGTCAGCTAATATTCCAAGAGAGATAATGGCTGTTTTAATTGTTTGTTCGTCATATCTTAAGGCAGCAATTGTTCCTTTTTCGCTAAAGCTGGATAACTTAGTATAACCTCCATCAATTCTGCCATAAGGCGATAAATTAATATCATTTTTCTCAAGCTCTGCACTATAAACTATAGAGCCATACAATTGCTTTCCATCTCTATTACCTAATATAGTTCCAGATGCGTGAGATCGAATAAGATCCATTTCTAATAATCCAAGCCCAACATTTATATCAATATATGTTTGATCAGTGTGTGGCGCAGTAGCGTAAAACGATAAGCTGTATGCATTAGTATCCAAAGAATGGCCTGAGGATCCAACATTAACATCATCTTTGCCGATTCTTAATGCAGCCCCCAAAATATGATTATCATCAATTTTATTGTCTATTCCAAGAGTTATGCCGTTTGTTGTAATGTCTCTAAGTGAAGAAATACCATCAGAGTCAATCTCACCGACGGAGATATTTCCTTCACTCCATACAGACCAATTATTTGAAAATAAATCTCCAGATTGATTAATGAGTTTTGAAAATTGCAGTGCGTTTGAAATTCCATGCAGATCTGAGTTACTAAAATTAACACTTACTCCCTGATGGGATAACTCACTTTTATCTTTGTTTCTTCTCAACCACTCTATACGTTTAAATATTGAAGAAGTAGTTTGTTGAATAAATCTTTTTGCTGTTTCAGCTTGAGCTTTCAGAAGTCCAACAAAATTCTTATCACTCATAGGATTTGTTAAATCCTCAATTAAGTACTCTGCTGTAAAAGTTTTGCTAGTGGCGGGTATAACGTTATTATTAAAATCTTCTACTGTTGCACCAATAGCGGCATAAATTATTTGACCGCTTGTAAAATTATTTGTTGGATCAATCGTAATTACAGTCTTAGCTGAATTTATTGAAGCGGTAAATGAAAGATCTGTACCATTGGCATCGGTATCTTTAAGAGCAATTAAGCTTCCAACGTTTAAATTAGTTATTTCAGTGTCGTCAAGATTTCGAACAGGCTCACTAAATGTAAATGTAATATCAGAATTGGTAGCAATAGAGGCGGTAATAACAGCATCAATACTTACCGTAGGAGGAAGAGAATCTCCTACCGTAAATATTGCAAAAGAATTTGAGATGGCATTATCATAAGAATCTTCAACTGTTGAACCAATACCAACATATACAATCTGCTCACTTGATAAATCGTTCGTTAGATCGATTGTTATTAGTTTGTTATTGGCATTAATCGTTGCATCAAAAGATATGTCGGCTCCGCTAGAATTAGTATCTTTTAGAGTTATGAGATTATCAACATTGATATTATTTATATCGGAGTTATCAATAAGCCTTATTTCTTCATCAAATAGTATGAAAATGTCTGTATCAACAGATACATTGGTTGCTAAGTTTGCAGGGCTGAAGGCAACAACTGGAGGAGTGACATCCGTAACACTGAAGGTACCAGATGTGGAACTCATTGCATTTCCTGAATTATCTTCTACAGACTCAATTGACACAAATACAACTTCACCACTTATAAAATCACTATCAGGATTAATAGTGATTACTTTTTTTGTCCCATCAATAGTGGCTGAAAAAGCAACAGGTATACCGTCATATGCATATTCAAGAGTAATTAAGTCACCAACATTAGAATTTGTAATAGCCGTATCATCGACGTTTCTAATAGCTTCAGAAAATGTAAGTGTAACATTAGATTCAATGGGAATTCCAGTTGCGGTATCCTCAGGATCAAAGTTTACACTTGGTGCAGTTGCATCTGCCGTAGTAAATGTCGACGAAGACGCACTTATTGCATTATCCCATTCATCCTCAACAGTTGTACCGATTGCCACATAGACAACTTGCTCACTTGAAAACTCACTTGATGGGGTAATTGTTATCATTTGTTTTGCATCGTCAATAACAGCTGAGAATGATATATCTGATCCAGAAGAATTGGTTTGTTTCAATGTGATTAAAGCATCAACATTTGAATCGGTAACGGGTGTATCGTCTGTGTTTCTAATAGGTTCAGAAAAAGAAATGGTCACATCAGAATTAACCGCTACACCAGTTGATGAGTTGGTTGGAAAGAATTCCACATCAGGAGGATTTGAGTCGACGGCCATGAATGATGAGCTTCCTGCAGTTATTGCGTTATCTGAGGAATCTTCAACTGTTGCACCTATTGCTAAATAGACTTCTTGCTCACTGGAAAAATTACTAGTTGGGTTTATTGTTATAATTTTCTTATCTGCATCAATTGTTGCGTTGAATGCAATATTCGATCCATTTGCGTCGGTATCTTTTAATGTTATTAAACTGTCCACATTGCTATCGGTTAAAGCTGTATCATTAATATTTCTTACAGCTTCATTAAAAGTAATTGTCAGATTTGAACTTACTGCAACATTTATTTCAGAATCTGGAGGGTTAAATACATATGTAGGTGGTAGATTGTCTGCAACCGTAAATGTTGCTGATGCAGCACTAATAGCGTTGTCGAAAAAATCTTCAACGGTTCCCCCTATTGCAGCGTAAATTGTTTGCCCACTTGTAAAATTACCTACTGGATTGATGGTGATTTTTGTTTTAGCGGAATTAATTGTTGCAACAAAGCTAATATTATTACCATTAACATCCGTATCTTTAAGAGATATTAAGCTGCCAACATTGGTATCTAATAATTCCTCATCACTTAGCAACCTGACTGATTTATCGAATTCAATTGTAATATTAGTATTCACAGGAACGCCTGCTTCAGCGCTTATAGAAACTGTTGGAGGATTAGTGGGTGTAGCAGTTGTAAATGATGTTTCAGATAGACTTATTGCGTTATCTGAAGAATCTTCAACTTCGGCTTTAATGGCTGCATATATTGTTTGTGAACTTGAAAAATCACTTGTTGGATCAATCGTTATGATTGTTTTAGCGGTATTAATTGTTGCATCAAAAGAAATATTTGCTCCACTAGAATCTGTTTCTTTGAGAATGATGTGATCATCCACGCTTGTATCAGTTATTTCACTATCATCAGATTTTCTAATTGATTCATCAAATTCGATCGTAATGTTGGTGTTCATTCCGATTCCTGTTTGGCCGTTTGATGGAGTGATCGTTACAACAGGGGCTGTCGTATCAGCAGTTGTAAAATTTAAGTCAGTAACGTTTGTTATTCCGGTATAAAGATTGCCTGAACTATCTTCAAATGACCCTGAATCAATTTTAATATAATAATCAGTTTTTTCATCTAAAGTAGTAGCAGGATTAATTGTAATTTCTGATGATCCAGAACCTGTTACTTTTGAGTCTGTTGCCTCAATAGTTTCAATTAGAGTTTCTCCTGAATAAATTGTAATATTTTTATTTGCGATAGCAGTTACAGATTCATTAAATGTGAGTACTATATTTGAATTGACTCCCATAGTCGTAGCCCCATCAGCAGGGTTCGATGAACTTAATGTAGGACCTTCAGTATCAGCTACTGTAAATGTTGCAGAGTGGGCAGGCAAAGCTGTATTGCAAGCGTTTTCAAGAGTGTTATCAGTAACAGCAACATACACAACTTGAGAGCTGTTAAAATTAGCGTCAGGATTAATAGTAACGACTTGATCAGAAGCATCAATTGTTGCATCAAAAGAAATATCTGCTCCACTTGAGTTTGTATCTTTTAGTGTAATATGAGCATCGATATTAGAATTAGTTAAATCACTGTCGTCACTAGCTTTTCTTAATCCTGTATTAAAATTAATTGTTATATTATCTCCTGCAGCATGTGTTGAGTTTCCATTCGCTGGGATAAATGAGTCAACATCCGGAGTGAGCGAGTTTGCTATTGTACCAATTCCTGCATCCTGATTTCCATCAACTGTGAGTGTGTTACAGTTCGTTGACCAAGTACCAGAAGAAGATATAGTAAAATCTCCATTAACTTTCATATTATCTGATTGGCTGCCTGCTGAACCACTTAAAACAACATCATTAAAATCATTACTTGCGCCAGTGCCTCCAGAAAATACATTTGAATTATTATCAAAAGTTACTGTTCCTGAGCGTGATATAAAACTACCATTATTTGTCCAGTCACCTCCCACAGCAATATCATGGTTACTAGTGCTCGCATCTAATGTTCCACTTGTTATGGTGAGGTCGCCATTAACATCTAAATTAGCATCAAGTGTCGATGTACCTGATTGATTAAAAACTAAATTAAAATAACTGTTACCCGCTGCTAAGCCAGTAGCCCCGGAACCATCATAGGTTACAGTTCCACTATCAGTGTCTGGTGTAATATAAACGGTTTCATTTCCTTGAAGTTGCAAGTTACCGTTATTGACAAGCGTAACTGGGTTAGTAGTTGATGCATTTTTTCTTAAATTTTTACCGTTAATATCAAAATTAGCTTCATTGTTTATGGTAAGTGTTCCACTAACTCTTAATTGACTGTTTCCTGTTAGCGATACAACCCCAGCAGTATTGGCTATAGTTAAATTGCTAAAATTATCTGGCATATCAATAGTTTGCGCTGAGGATCCATTAAAAATAACTTGTCCAGTACTTGGTACAAAATTTGTGCTATTTTGCATATCCCAATCACCACCAACGGTTATATCGTGGCCATTAGCCCTGATCCTTCCTGTTCCAACAACCTGTAATTTATTTTCTACTTCAATATCGGTGTAAAGAGTTACGTTTTTATTATTGCCTTTAGTTAAATTATAAAAATTTTTATTAGGACCAGGACCACCAGAGATTGTAATTCCTGCACCTAAAGCACTTTCACCCGGACCATCGTATCTAGGGTTCATCCTTAGTGTGCCGTTATTATGATTAAATGTTCCCCCCATAAGCCGAAAGCCACCTTTTAAAATAAAACGAGAGGCACCAGCTCCAGGAGCAGTAAATGTAGATCCGTTATACATTACAAAATTGTGATCTAATCTGAATGTACTAGTACTACCTGTAAAAGTGAGTGTAGGATTATTGCCGCCAGCACCTAAGGTATATTGTTTTTTTCCAAGTTTAAAGAGTCCATCTGAAACTATTATATGCCCCCCACTGTGAGTAACCCCTTGTTTAGCTGTGAATTGTCCACTCGGTATATTTATATTTATTGTACCAGTGTATCCACCTCGCATAATTAATTTGTTAACTGTGACATTAGTGGTTACGTTAACATCCAGTGTGCTATTGGCATCAAAATAGGCTTTATCGGAATTTGACGGTGGGTTTGCCCCTGGGGTACCCCCCGATTGATTGGACCAGTTATTATTATCCCACCAAATCTTATCTCCACTCCCACTTGCAACCCAAAACCTGTCAGCTGCATTTGCACTAGAAATAAGAAATAAAAAAATAAATAAAAATGAGAAAAATATAACTTTGCTTATTTTATAATTATTTTGATATGTCATTTAGTAAACCAGCGTGTCTACGTTAGATACCTATGATTTATAAAAAGATGTTGTTAGTGCTATTTTTCCAGTAGCCTTACGGGCTAGAATTGTCTCCAAAGCCTGTTGACCCTTTTCAAGCGGCAACACTTCAGTTACTGGGGCTTTTAATTTTCCCTCTTCATACCAACCAGTAAGTTGGTTCATGTTGGCAAGATGCTCCTGTGGTTCTAAAGCTGTAAATTGACCCCAAAATACACCAACAGCGGAACAACCTTTAATTAAATACAAATTCATTGGTATTTTTGGAATATAACCAGCCGCCCAACCTATAACTAAGAAGCGTCCATTCCATGCAATACTTCGTAAAGCGGGCTCAGTGAAATCTGCTCCAACTGGGTCATAGATTACATCTGGTCCTTTACCACCCGTTGCTTTTGAAATTTCTGCTCTAAATTCTTTCACATGATCTCGGTTGGTTAAATCATACTTCCCATAATTAATAACTTCGTCAGCTCCATACTCTTTGCATACTTCTAATTTTTCATCAGAAGATGCACCAGCAATAACTCTGGCACCCATTGCTTTTCCAATTTCAACAGCTGATATACCAACACCACCTGCAGCTCCTAGGACAAGTAAATTTTCACCCTCCTTAAGTTGACCACGATTTTTTAGAGCATAGTGTGATGTTCCGTAAGTTAATGTAAAACATGAAGCGGTGGTAAAGTCCATGCTGCTTGGTTTTCGAAATATATTGGATGGACTTGTTATTACTTGTTCTCTAAAACCACCAAAGCCTATCATCGCAACGACCTCATCACCAATTTTCCAATCAGAAACGCTTTCACCTGTCGCACTAATGACTCCTGAGATTTCACCACCTGGCGAAAAAGGTAGAGGAGGTTTAACTTGGTATTTATCTTGAATAATTAAAGTGTCTGGAAAATTGACTCCAGCAGAGTGTACATCTATCTGTATTTGACTTTTTTTAAGTTCAGGTAACTCGACATCTTCGTAAACTAGCGAGCTTGGTGGGCCAAATTCTTTACAAACAATTGCTTTCATAATTGTGAATCTCGATATAAATTAGCAAATATGAAATTAATAAATTTCAAACTTATTCTATCAATTTTACTGTTGAGTTCAATAAGTGCTTTTGCAGTAATTGATGTCGTGCATCTGGGCTCATTTGGAAAAAGTGGTGCATGGCAAGCTAAAGAATTTAAAGACGGCACAGCAAAGATCTGTTACATCATATCAGAGCCAATTGCGACGAACCCGTCCGATCTTAATCGTGGCGAGCATGCTCTGATGATCACGAATTTCAAAGATGATAAGACTTTTCATGAGCCGAGCGTGGATACAGGCTTCACATTTAAACCCAAAAGTATGGTTGAGGTGAGCATTGGCAGTAGTAAGTATAAATTTTTTACAGTTGAATCAAGAGCTTGGTTAGCGGATGGAGAGAACGGCAAACAACTCATTAAAGATATGAAAAATGGGGCACGCGTGAAAGTTAAAAGCACCTCGAGTCGAGGAACAAAAATTACAGATACATATTCTTTAATCGGATTCACAAAAGCATTAGCAGCAATCGATAAAGCCTGCTCTTAAAATAAAATGACAGAAGATAAAATCGACTTAATTGGTTTAAGTCTTAAAGAAATATCTGAAATTTTAATTAATAAAGATTTAATAGAGGCTAAAGAAAAATTCAGATCCAAACAACTTTGGCATTGGCTTTATTTTAGAGGTGAAACTGATTTTGACAAAATGACGACAGTTTCAAAAGATCTTAGAAAAAAACTAAAAGATCATTTTATTATTAGAAGACCAAAAGTAAAATCACATCAAATATCAAAAGATGGAACACAAAAATGGCTCTTGGAATTAAATGATGGCAACCTTATTGAAACAGTTTTTATCCCTGAAGAAAATCGTGGAACGTTATGTGTTTCATCACAAGTTGGTTGCACACTTAACTGTAAGTTTTGCTTTACTGGAACTCAAAAATTAGTTCGAAATTTAACATCTAGTGAAATTATTTCACAACTTCTTTTGGCAAAAGATAATCTTTCAGATTGGCCAAATGGAAAAGATCGTAAAATTTCAAATATTGTATTTATGGGTATGGGAGAGCCTCTCTATAATTATGAAAATGTTAAAAATGCTGCTGAAATTATGGGAGACAAAGAGGGTATACAATTGTCTACTAAGAGAATTACCCTAAGCACTTCAGGCATTGTACCTGAAATTATTAAATGGGGTAATGAAGTTGACTCAAGATTGGCAATTTCTTTACACGCAACAAATGATGAATTAAGAAATGATATTGTTCCTATAAATAAGAAATTTCCTCTTAAGGATCTTATAAAGGCGTGTAGAGAATATCCTCGATCAAAAAATTCTAAACGCATAACATTTGAATATGTCATGTTGAAGGGAGTAAATGATACAGCGCAAGATGCCCGTAAACTTGTTAAGCTGATTTCTGGAATTCCAGCAAAAATAAATCTTATACCTTTCAATCCTTGGCCTAATTCGCCTTACGAATGTTCTAGCAAGGAAGAAATCAAGAAATTTAGTGACATAATTAAAAATGCAGGTTATGCAAGCCCAGTTAGAAAGACCAGAGGGCAAGATATTATGGCTGCATGTGGTCAATTAAAGTCCTCCAGTATAAAAATTAGAAAAAGTGAACTCAGAGCAAATGGATAAAATAAACAAAGTAGTTCTCGCATATTCAGGCGGTTTAGACACATCAGTCATTTTAAGGTGGCTGAAAGAAACGTATCAATGTGAAGTGGCAACTTTTACAGCAAATCTAGGTCAAGATGAAGACTACGATTTAGTAAAAGCAAAGGCTGAAAAGCAAGGAACAAAAGAAATATTTATCGAAGACCTTAAAGAAGAATTTGTAAGTGATTATGTCTTCCCAATGTTTAGAGCTAATCCACTTTATGAGGGCTACTACTTACTCGGTACTTCTATCGCAAGACCTCTAATTGCAAAAAAACAGATAGAAATTGCAAATCAGATTAAAGCCGATGCGGTATCCCATGGTGCAACAGGAAAAGGAAATGATCAAATAAGATTCGAGCTTGGATACTATTATCATAAGCCTGATATAAAAATAATCAGTCCTTGGAGAGAGTGGGACTTATCATCAAGAACTTCACTTGTCGAATATGCTGATAAGTACGGGATTGAAATAGCAAAAGATAAAAGAGGGGAACAACCATTCAGTATTGATGAAAATATTTTGCACTCTTCAGCAGAAGGAAAAGTTCTTGAAGATCCATGGGTCGAAGCGCCAGATTATGTTTACACCAGAAGTGTTTCACCTGAAGAAGCACCAGATAAAGCCGAAGAAATAACAATTGAGTTTAAAAAAGGAGATGCACGCGCTCTCAACGGAAAGACTTTAACACCATTTAAAATATTGAAATCTCTAAATGAGCTTGGAGGAAAACATGGAATTGGACGGGTTGATCTTGTTGAAAATAGATACATTGGCATGAAATCTAGAGGGATTTATGAAACTCCTGGGGGAACCATTCTATATCATGCACACAGAGCGATTGAGAGTATTACACTCGATAAAGAAGCTGCACATATGAAAGATGAGTTGGCGCCTAAATATGCTGAACTTATCTATAACGGTTATTGGTTCTCTCCTGAAAGAGAGATGATGCAATCAATGATTGATAAATCACAAGAAAAAGTAGAGGGCAAAGTAAGACTTAAACTCTTTAAAGGTAATACGATGATTACAGGACGAGAGTCATCAATGAGCCTGTACAATCCAAATCTTGCAACATTTGAGTCAGATCAAGTTTATTCTCAAAAAGATGCTGAAGGATTTATAAAATTAAACGCTCTAAGATTAAGAGAAAAGAAATGAGCTACTGCTGCCTAAATGCAGCATCTACCGTATTTTTTAATAAACATGCAATTGTCATAGGGCCCACACCGCCTGGGACAGGTGTAATCGCTGAAGCTATATTTAATACATCGTCGTAATCTACATCACCAACAAGTTTTGTTTTTCCAGGTTTATCCGGATGATCAACACGGTTGATACCAACATCAATCACGACTGCTCCTTCTTTAATCCAATCTTTTTTAACCATTAAGGGACGTCCAACTGCAGCAACAACAATATCAGCTTGTTTTGTAATTTCTTCGATATTTCTAGTTTTAGAATGTACTATTGTTACCGTGCATGACTCTTCAAGCAGTAATTGCGCCATTGGTTTACCAACAATATTAGATCTTCCAATAATTACAGCGTGCATCCCTTTTAAATCAGGAATACTTTTCTTAAGCATTAAATAGCATCCAAGTGGTGTGCATGGAGTAAAGGTTTTACTTAATAAGTCGCCTCCTATTGAATTTCTGCCAACATTTATAGCATGAAAACCATCAGCGTCTTTTACCGGATCAATTGCATCAATAATGGCCCTTGAGTCAATGTGTGATGGAAGTGGCAATTGAACAAGAATGCCATTTACTTTTTGATCATTATTAAGTTTGTCAATTAACTCTAAAAGCTTTTCTTCAGACACAGTGGTATCCAGAAAATGATCTTCAACATCCATTCCTATCTCTTTAGCCATTTTAGATTTTGTATTTACGTAAACTTGGCTTGCTGGATCTTCACCTACAAGTACGACGGCAAGGGTAGGTGTTTTATTAAATTTATTTTTAAAATCTTCAACTTTGATAGCGGTTTCAGCTCTGAGATCAGCTGCGATTTCTTTACCATCAATAATTTTTGTATCAGACATTTTTAGATTGGAATTCCCGCATAAAAATACTCGTAAAGTAAGTTTCTTATAAAGTAAAGTATCAGTATCAGGACTACTGGCGATATATCAATCCCACCAAGATTTGGGAGAAAATTTCTTATTGGGTTAAGAAGTGGATCCGTTAATCTTTTTGTTCCAAAATAAATAGCGATAATAATTCTATTCTGAGTATTAAAAATACTCATAGCAATTAACCAACTGAATATGACATTAATGATCAATACCCACGTATAAAGATTTATAATTTGATCAACAAGAATTATGAGTGAGTTCATGATTTATCTCTAAGAAAATAATTATCTATAAAAGAGTCTAACCACATATTTATTTTTTTTCCATGACTAAGTCGTTGCTGCATTTGATAATTACGTTTTTGCGCACCCTTCTCTCTAAGCATATATCCTGCAAAATATAGCCACCTGAGGTGCATTTTAAGATTTACCTCAGGGTGAAATTGTATACCAACTGCATTTTTATAATTAAATGCTTGTTGAGGGAATGTTTCACCAAACGCTAAAATATCGCAAGATTTGGGCACAGTGAATCCTTCTTTATGCCATTGAAAAAAAGTTTTTTGGTTTTGAAAAATTTTATGACCATCCCCCGTTGGTTTTATGTCATAAAAACCAATTTCGAATTGATGATCTTTAGCGCGTTGAACGGTACCTCCCAAATTTTTTGCAAGCATTTGAGCTCCCAGACAAATTCCTAGAAAAGGTTTATTAGATAATAAAGCTGTTGAAATCCAATCAATTTCATATTTGATATAATCCAAATCATCATTAGCACTTGGTGGTCCACCATAAATAACGGCAACATCATGTTCGTCCATTGATTGAGGTAACTTTTCACCTATGACTGGTCTTCGAACGTCAAGTTCATAACCTCTTTCACGTAATTTCATGCCTACATCTCCAGTACTGGACCGAGGTTGGTGAACAATCATTAATGCCTTTTTTGGTTTCATAGTCTCAAGAATGAAACTACATTGCGCTTAATCCACCATCAAGAACAATTTCTGTTCCTGTCATGAACTTGCTCTCATCTGATGCTAAATACAAAATTGCATACGAAACGTCGTCTGTGTCACCAATTTTATTCATTGGAATTTGACGAGATAATTTAGCGACAGCATTTTCTTCACCAAAGGCCTGTTTTAGGGGATCCAGTATAGGTGTATCAACAAAAGCAGGGTGAACTGAATTGCACCTGACATCATAACCTTTCTTTGCACAATAGAGTGCAACCGATTTGCTTAGTAAGCGAACACCTGCTTTTGATGAATTGTATGCAGCGGTATTCCATCCAGCAACGATTCCAGATATTGATGATAAGTTTATGATCGAACCTTGTCCTGATTTGCTCATTATTGGCACTGCGTATTTGCACCCAAGAAATACACTATCTAAATTTACCTGATGGACTTTTTTCCAGATTTCAAAATCTGTAGAGACAACATCTGCACCTAAACTTATTCCTGCACTATTTACTAAAACATTAATTTTACCAAAGTGATTTTCAGCATTTTCAATTACATTAATCCAAGAGTCTTCATTTGCAACATCGTGGATCATAGTATTAAATTGTGTCTCACTGTAATTTGAAAGTCTTTCAGGCATGGAATTGATGACTTCCTCATTAATATCTGTCAGAAAAACTTTTGCTCCCTCATCCATGAGTTTCTGTGCTGCGGCAAAACCAAGTCCAGAAGCTGCACCCGTAACTATCGCTACTTTATTTTCTACTCGTCCCATAGAAATTTAGAAAAACTGAACCATGTTCAAATCAACAGTGTAATAGGTGTCCTGTGAATTATTGTCTACTTTAACAAAATTATCATAACATTCTTTCATGCTATGCTTTCTAAAGCCTTCTTCCCCTGCTAATAAAAATTCTTCGCCACCAAGATAGACAATTGAAGTATTGCTGAGTCGGTCAGATCTGACACAAGTCTCAACTGTTTTTTTTCTATAGAGATCTACAATGGTGACAGACCCTCCATTTCCACTGATTGCGATGCGTCCATCATCCATCATAATGGCGTTTGTTAAACTATTTTTTGTTCCTATAAAAATATTATCAAATGCAAATAGCTTACAATCATCTTTGAAATATCCAGCCTCATAACATGCAATTGAGGTAAATTTTTCTGGCGGCACAATATCCTCTGGCCCATAACGTGTTATTAACGTAAGATTTCCTGACATACCTAATAGTAAAGATTTACCATCATCAACTTTTATGCCTGACCAATATGAACCATCGTATCCAGTAGATACGACAAGCCAATTTAAACCTTTATCATCTGAAATGTAATATTTACCTATTTCACCTACTGCGTAAGCTTCATTTGCAGACGATTTCCTCCAAGCTTGTGAGTCGCCATATGCATAATTAAAATGTGGTTGGAAATCGTCATCATCCATAAACAAGTAACCCCAAGAATTTCCTCCATCTGTAGTTCGAAGAGATAATGCAAAAGCACCAATTGCTATACCTTCGCCATTGTCAAACATATGGATTGAAAGCAAAGGAGCGTCAAAATCAATATCTTCGTATTGTTTTATCCAAGTTTTTCCAGAGTCATTAGTGTGCAATATCGTAGCGTCATGGCCGGTTGCCCAACATTCTTCTTTTGAAATACAATCTATATCTGTAAGAGTATTTGTGAAAGGAACACTTTCAGACTGAGTCCAATTACCCCCAAGATCATCAGAGTATAATATAATGCCATGCTCTCCAACCGCATAAATACGATCATCAATTCGTTCCATTGCATTAATAAGAGCTTTTGAGGACATTTCGTTAACTGCAGCAAATCCTGTTGCATAATTGAAATTGCTTGCTATTGCACTATAGTTCAGTGCAAAGAATAAAGAAAATACTACAATTAGATTTCTCATAAGCCCTACTTAAAATAAAACCCGACTTAAAAGAAATCAAGCCGGGTTCTATAAATACTTGAAGTATTTTAGTTTATTATCTTGCGTACCTTCTTAAACCATCAGGTGTATAAAAGCTTACAGCTTTTTCCTCACCATTGTAGACAGTTGGCCTTGGAGATAGAGCTGGTCCAAATAGGTTGGTTCCAGAATATGTTCTTGTTGCAAAGTCCATAGTATACTCACCTTGAACATTACAGTCAGTATCACCTAAACCTGAACCGCCCATGTTGCCCTGTACCGTTGTTTGGTACATTGCTCTCATAAGGTCTTGATTATCATCATAAGCATCATGATAAACAAGCATTCCAGGTTGACCATCTAAGAAATAGAAAGTTCGTGAAGCATAGAGATGTCTTTGACCAGGTTTTAATGACGCATGAACAATATGAACGTCTCTTTCTTCAAATCTGACTACATCAGGATTTGGATGATTTAGTGTGAATGTATCTTCCACAGCTGTTTCAGACAACATATCGTTATTCATTGGAACGATCATTGTTTGTTTACCTTCGTATGACCAGTCATATCTGTCCTGCGCTCCGTTGAAACCGCCATAAGAGTCAACCGTAACAATACCACCACCAGCAGTAGTTAATGTGTCATATGTAATGTCAGGAGCTCTTCTAACACGTCTTGTTGCCGGGCTATACTGCCAAGCTTTACGAGGTTGCATGTAACTATCAATAAAGTCATGAACTAGAGTAACCGTTCCTGCAGTTCTTGGTGGTCCAAGGTTTTTCTGCATGAACAATGCAAATAAATTTTTATCTGCATACATTGTTTTTGTGTTTGGATTAGGCGGAAACGATATTGATGTTTCTTGTTGTCCTTGAGTAATTGAACCGTCAGCTTTTACAGTTACAGAAGTTTGAACTCTGTCAACTGCACTCACTGTTCCAGCATACATTCGATAGTTCCAAACGTAATGTTGAGGATGAGAAGGGTCTGGGAAAGGTACTTGACCCGCATTAGGAAGCTCTAATCCTTCATTATCATTTATCATTGTACCGTTAGTTTGGCTGATGGCAGCAATATCAGGCGCTAATGTACAATCTCCACCGTTCTCATAAACATCCATTCTGAATGTTTCTGGGTAAGCAGAAAACATATTCAACATGCCTGGCGTTAACATACTTGAATACTCTGATACGTTATCTGCCGTTACAGAGTATTTAACATGCCCATCAGCAAGAGCTGCTGAAGAAGTTATCATTACAGATGATAACGCAGCAATAATTAATTTTTTTATATTCATTTTTTTAACCTTTCCTAAATTAAAATGCATATGAAACGTTTGCAGAGATGTAGTCTCTATCGAAAGATGTGTTGTCAAGCTCGTCGCCCAACTGATTCACATAACTTAATCCAATAGATGTGTCACCTTTAGATAATGTACCTGTTAAAGACAGAGACATCTTGCCTGGTACCCAACCACCCATTGTTGAAGGAGCGTAACCTTTGAAGTCATGCGCCCATACAAAACTAGGACTGAAGGTCCATGGTGAATTGGAAACATTGTTGTATGTCGCAACTCCAACCAATCTGTAAGTCATAGCAAGGTCATCCGCGTTGTTCTTGTCTTCACAATAAGAACCATTACCAAAAAGTGGGTCGGTTTGTGAAGAAGCAAGGTGAGTTAAACCATCAAGTGCCTTGACTGAGTTGAATGAAGTGCCAGCCAAAGTTACACCACCACACTTAACACCACCAACTCCGTCACGATAACCACCACGATTGACAGGCTTGTCATCAGATAAATCAGGTACAGATACGAAACCAAGCTCTGTTATAAGAGCCGCACTGTCAGCTCCTAAGCCAGCCGTAACTGGGTGAGATGCTGAAAAGCTTGAAGTAGTACCAACCGTTCCTGAGATCACATCATACTCAAAATATGGAGTTGTGTAATAATCTGAAGCAGCAACTGTTGCAAGCGAGATTGCTGGTAAGTATGAACGTTTAAACTGTCCAGCGGCAGTAATCAAAGTCTCTCTGGTCGCTGTAGCGTCTACGTTAGCTTGATATTTAGCTAGCGACATGGATAGTTCATTATCAGCAGCATATGCTCCTTGAATGACACCCATTGTTAAGAGCTGAGTTGTACCAGCTGCATCAGACAATTGCTGACCTTGGTCAGCCGGTGCTGTGTGCAGTGGAAAATCAGGTCTAAAAGTTAATTCAGCTTGAACAGTAGTTGGTCCAATGTTTGTATTCATGCTCAAACCCATTGCCTGAAGATTTTCAGGATAGATGAACTCATACTCAGCCATGTTCAATGGAGTTATAGCTGCCCCAAGAAGAGCTGCTGCACTGGATAGTGTACTAGCTTTATTGAAAAACTGTTCGTCAGCTAAATGGATACAACGTGCAGCATCAAAATAAAGCTCACCATTGACTTCTGTATACAACATTGCATCAAGCGCATTTGCTTTTTCCTCAGATGTATATGCAAAGTTAGATGTCGCACCTTTACCGTAGATATGGTTAGCCAAAGATGGGTTCATGTATGCTCCACATGCACCAGAGCCGTATGCAGTATTAGCTAAAGACGTTAAAACAGCAGTCATACCAGCTGTCTCGGCGTCAGTCATCGTTACCGTAGGAGTAGTTGTGAAACCTACAGCAGTACTGTCAAGACGTGTAGCTAAAGCAGTACCAGATGCTGCCAATTGGAAAGCTCCAAATAAGTCACCGGCGTAAACACCTCTTTGACCTTTGTATCTTATGTAAGGAACTTTACTGTCATACTGAGTGAAATAAATTCCCACATCAACACCTGAACCAATATTGTCGATATAATTTCTTAGAGCAAAACCATATTGATCGTCACCATCAGCGTAGAGATGACCATTTCCATGAAGGTCTATAACTCCAATTTTGCTTCCACCTTTTTTAGTGTACTCATCCCAGTTTTGATAACCGTGAGCAAGACCAGCATAACCTGCAGTTCCTAATGAAGCTAATGTATTGATATCACCTGCAGTACCACCGAAACCTGCTGTTGGGTGCGCAGCCGCACCACCTGCAAGTACAGCAGCTTTAGCGTTCATTCCAATGTAATTGTCGCCGCCCATCATTGCTGAAAGACCTATTTGATTGTAATACGTGCTAGTAGTGGTTTTTGCACCAGCGTTAAATGCTGCAACAGTTGCAGCATTACAACTTCCACCGGCAGCAATAATTATGTAACTACAAGCATTGTTCCGCGCATCACCTGTGTGACTACCGTATGGTGCACTGAATATTAATCTGTTTCCATTTTCTGAAGCCACTTCACTACCAAAGTAAGTACCGGCCTCATCGATTGTTACATGCTCTTCGTTCATTTGAAGATATGCTTCAAATGACCAGCCACCGTCAAGATAACCTTCAATAGTTATTTGCTCAGTTGGTAACAGTGCTTCTTTAATACTCGCTCCCGGAACTCTTAAAGATACTAAGTCAAGAGCGTTTGTAGTTAAACCGTTCATACCTACAGGGATAAATGTTGACTCACCCCAGTTCGTAACGAATCTTCCAGCCGTTAATGAAAGTGGACCAACATCTGATGTGATGTATGCATTCAAAACATCAAAATCTTGTTCAATGTTATCCAACTGTGCTGACGTGAAAGGTCTAAAAGTTGGAGATGTAAAAGTATCAACTGCATTGTAGCTGCCAACGAGGGATAAATTAACACCTACACCAGAATCCGTTACACCTGTAATTTCAGAATATACTCTTGATGTTGCATCGAATATGTCACCGCCATCAAAGTTCATATTACCGTCATCAGCATTTTCTGAAGTTATATCTCTTGGAGAGTTACCGGCGTTGCCGTAGCCATCTGTTTTTCTAGTAGCACAACCTTCACCGTCCGTAAGGTATGCTGATTCTGAACCCGATGCTATCGGTGATACTCTCTCGAGGCCACCTGCATTAATGTAAGCTCTCATCGTGTCATCAATACGTTTGTATCCTCTGACACTCTGACAATCACGTTCTATTCTCATTGAGAAACCAGTTGTGACAGTTGTGTTTGCAGAACCTGTGAAACCAGGCATGTTTATTTCCACTGCATTAGCAAACGTAAATGAAGTGATTACAAATACTAATGAGTAAATGATCGATAATATTTTTGATGGCATTTTTTCCCCCTGAAAAAAATATTCATTATTAAACTTATTACTATGGATATTAGGTTCTTAGTGTGTACCAGAAATGATACATCTCTTACTTCTACTATCCAGAGATTTAGGTATTTGACTTAATTTAAGCCTTTAAGTCAAGATTTTATATTTCAAAAAAAGTAGTTATTTAAGCTTTATAATAATGAGGTAAAACATCATCTGTGCGATAAAATAATTATCTTATCGGATATAAATAATAAAAAATATTGGAAAACTGCAGTTTTTTTCAATTTCGAGCAGATTGCCTAAGTAAATTCACATTATATATATATCAATTGTACCAATGTAGGTCATTTTTATTTGTTGCAGTTTTACAACAATATCGTTTTTTTAAGCTTTTGCATGAGGCTTGCTTGTGTAGGCTGAGATGAATGAACTACATTTAGATAGCCATTTTTTTTCATCACATTGGAAATATTTTTACTGAGCGTCAAAATCAAAAGATTTTTACACTTATGAAAAAGATTTTGATTTAAAATTAATTTGCATAATCGCTCAGCATTTTGCTGAGAATAAATCAAACAAACATTAATTTTCTTATTTTTTAAAAGCTGAACAGTGGAATTATTGAATGAAGATTTAAATATTGTTTTGTAAACAATTGTCTTTTCAACTTCATATCCAATTGCATTTAAATTTTTAATAAATTTTTGGTTTAATACTGAACCTGTCATGTAGACTAATTTATTTCCATATTTTTTTTCTAACTGGGTTAAATTTTTAGTTAAATATCTTAAGAGTTGATTGCTATCTTTAGCTTTGTATAAGAAATTTGAAAATCCAGCTGTTTTTAACTTTTGATACGATGAGTTGCCAATAACTAAAATAGGTATATTCGGTCGTGAAGAATATTTCTCAATAAGTATTTTTGCTGCTCGTTGACTTGAAATTAAAACTGTTTTTTTTGAATTTAAAACACGATCAATGTTTATATTAGAAATTTTACTTAGGGAGTCTATATGTGCATCATACCCTAATTCCTCAATTTTTTTTTTTAATTTTTTTGCCTCATTTTTTGGACGAGTAATCAAAATCATCTTCTAATTTATTCAATTGGTTAATTTTTTGTTGACCGACATCTTTAATTATTTTTTTTCCAAGCTCAATACTTACCTCATTATACTGTTTAGCAGGTCCCGCAACCATTTCTTTAAATAAACATTGTCCGCTGTGATCAAATAAATCGCATTTAATTTGTATATTTTCATCTGCAATTTTTGCATAGACTGAGATAGGACTGTTACAATTTGCATTGATTGTTTTTAATACATTGCGTTCAGCAATACATTCAGTTTGCGTTATGATGTGATTAAGAGGTTTAAAAATTTGTTTAAAATTATTATTTGTCTTGGCCTGAACTCCAACCGCGCCTTGGCAAGCTGCGGGTAAAAAACTTTTATGATCCATGATTTCAGTAATAAGATGGTCTTGCCCTATTCGCTTAAGTCCTGCAGCACTCAAAATTATTCCATCATACTGTTTATCGATTAATTTTTTCAGACGGGTATCAACATTTCCTCTTAACAATTTAATTTGTAAATCTTGTCTTAGGTTTAATATTTGTGCCCTTCGCCTTACTGAACTTGTGCCGATAATTGATCCTGAAGGTAAAAGCTCAAGACTTTTTCCAGAGTTTGAGATGAATGCATCTGATGGATCGTAACGTTTCATCCAACAGATAATTTGCAGTTCTGGATTTTCATCGCTTGCTGGGACATCCTTCATAGAATGAATGCCAACATCTATTACCCCCTGTAGAATTTGGCCCTCTATTTCTTTTGTGAAAAGACCCTTTCCACCCAGTGTATCCAGACGTTCATTGGTATGAATATCACCAGTTGTTTTGATTGTTTGGATTTCAAATGCAATATTTTTTTTTATTTCATCAAATTTTTCTGCTTCTTTTATAAGTAAATGAGTTTGGGCTCTAGATAATTTACTTTCTCTGATGCCGACTATACATTTTCTTGAGTTCATCATCATTTCATAAGCCTTTGAATATTTTAACAGTATAATATAATAGAATTTCTATCGAACTTTATATTAATTAATAAGTGTTGGTGTGCAAAATCGTATAAGAGTAATTGGAATCGAGTCAAGTTGCGACGAAACATCGGTTTCCGTAGTCCAAAAATCTGGCGACAAAATAAAAGTGTTGTCTAACATTGTAAAATCTCAGATTGAAATTCACAAATATTATGGTGGAGTGGTTCCTGAGTTGGCCGCCCGTGCGCATTCAGATATCGTTGACAAATTGGTAATCAAAGCTCTCGATAAAGCAAATTTAACATTCAAACAAATTGATGCTATTGCAGCTACAGCAGGGCCAGGATTGCTTGGCGGTCTACTTGTGGGTGTTGTAGCGGGCAAAACGCTAGCTCACTATTTAAAAAAACCTTTTATCGCAGTTAATCATTTAGAGGGACACGCTCTATCAATCAAACTTGAACAAGATATCGACTATCCATATTTACTTTTATTAGTTTCAGGTGGACATACAGAATACACAGTAATTAAAAACTTTAATTCCTATAAACGTATAGGTACCACAATAGATGATGCTCTGGGCGAAGCATTTGACAAAACGGCTCGTCTTTTAAGATTGGGGTATCCAGGTGGACCAGAAGTTGAAAAATATGCTGCATTGGGTGATAAGAATAAATTTGAACTTCCCATGCCTCTCATTCACGAGAAGAATGCGCATTTTTCTTTTGCAGGATTAAAATCTGCGGTTGCAAAGATAGTATCTCAAAATAGATGCACAGAAAAATTTAAGAAGGATATGGCTGCGTCATTCCAAAAAACTATAAATGAAATAATTTTTAAAAAAACCCGAAATGCAATTCATGAATACAAACGAATAGTTAAATCTAAAAAAACTTTGAAAATAGTTGTTGCGGGAGGCGTTGCTGCCAACAAAAGCATTCGTAATTCACTTAAAGAACTTGAAACACTTGAAGATTGTGAATTTTTATTTCCATCAATTAAGTATTGTACTGATAATGGAGCCATGATTGCGCTTGCAGGCATTGAAAGATTTGAAAGAAACAAATTTAATAAATTAAATTTTAAGCCGCGGCCAAGATGGCCCCTTGATAAAAATGCTGTTTTTATGAAAGGCAAAAGAGCTGTTGAAGGATAAAAACAAATATAAAGTAGGTGTAATTGGAGCTGGAGCGTGGGGCACTGCACTTGCAAATATAATTTCAAAAAAAGAGAAAGTTATTTTATGGGCAAAAGAAAAAAGTGTTTGCGACAATATAAATAAACTATCTGAGAATAAGAGGTATTTGCCGAAGATTAAATTAAGTAAAAAAATAAAATGTACGACATCAATCCTTGATGTTTCGAATTGTGAAATTCTATTTTTAGTTTCACCTGTTCAATATTTATCTAGTAATTTATTAAAACTTAAAAAAGACATAGAGCATAAAACATTATTTGTTTGTTGCTCAAAAGGTATAGAAATGAATAGTTTGAAATTACCAAGTGAAATCGTAAATTCAATATTTCCAAAAAATAAAATTGCAATTATCTCGGGACCAAACTTCGCAGCTGAGATTGCAAAAGGTCTACCGGCAGCAACCGTAGTTGCTTCAAAAAGTGAACAAGTTGCAAATAAAATTGCTCAACTCATTAAATCTCCAACATTAAGACCCTATTTATCTGATGACATTATTGGATCACAAATAGCAGGAGCCTTAAAAAATATTTATGCAATTGCAAGTGGTATTGTTTTTGGAAAAAAATACGGTGAAAATGCTGTCGCTTCAATTATTTCAAGAAGCTTTGCAGAAATAAAAATTGTAGCCCAATCGATGAACGCAAAAAAAAGTACACTTGCCGGTCTCTCAGGTATGGGAGATTTATTTCTGACATGTTCATCTAAAGAGTCTAGAAATTTTTCTTTGGGCATTGATCTTGCAAAAGGAAAAACGCTAAATCAAATTATTGAAAAAAAATTCTCAGTCGCTGAGGGAGTATTTACTGTCAGGGCACTGAAAAAACTATCAATGAATAAAAAATTAGATTTACCAATCAATGAAGCTATTTATAAAGTTTTATACCGAAAGAAAAATATTGATGTTACAATCCAAGAACTTTTAAATAGGCCGATCACAAAGGAATAACATGAACTACTGGTTAATGAAATCAGAGCCTGAAACATGGTCTTGGGAACAACAAGTAAAAGCTGGAAACAAAGGCGAAGGTTGGGATGGTGTGAGAAATTATCAAGCATCCAACAATATGAAAAAAATGGAAAAAGGAGACCTTTGTTTTTTTTATCACTCAGTCAAAGAAAGGGATATTGTTGGTATAGTAAAAGTCGTGAAGAAATATCATCCTGATCCTACGGATAAATCACAACGCTTTGGAATGGTGTCTGTAGCAGCGGTAAAAGCCCTTAAAAATAAAGTAAACCTGTCCCAAATAAAAGAGCATCCAAAACTCAATCACTTAGCCTTAGTTAAACAGTCGCGTCTCTCAGTAATGCCGATCGATAAAAAGTCATGGACAATTATTTGCAATCTCGGTGGTATCAAATAAGATAATTTCCTTATGAGTGAAAATGAAAAGTTTGAAGTAAGCAGTGAATGGTCTGCAGAAGCACAGATTAATACTAATAAATATAATGAATGGTATAAAAATTCTCTCAATAACAATGAAGAGTTTTGGAATGAACACGGTAAAAGAATTGATTGGATTAAACCATATACAAAAGTAAAAGACGTTTCTTACAATAAAGATAATTTTTCAATTAAGTGGTATTTCGATGGTACACTTAACGCATCAAGCAACTGCATTGATAGACATTTAAAAGATAAAGCAGATCAAACTGCCATCATTTGGGAAGGTGATGATCCAGCAGATTCAAAACACATTACATATAAAGAATTACACAGTGAGGTATCAAAACTTGCTAATGGCATGAAATCTCTTGGTGTTAAAAAAGGTGACCGTGTGACGATTTATATGCCAATGATTCCTGAAGCAGCTTATGCAATGCTTGCTTGTACAAGAATTGGCGCGATTCACTCGGTTGTTTTTGGAGGCTTTTCTCCAGACTCATTAGCTGGAAGAATAAGTGATTGTAAATCAGATATTGTGATCACTGCGGATGAAGGCGTAAGAGGGGGCAAAGCAATTCCATTAAAAAAAAATACAGATGAAGCAATTTCGATTTCGAGTGGAGTGCGTCATTGCATTGTAGTTAAAAGAACTGGTGGAGATATTGGTTGGGTTGATGATAGAGATGTTTGGTATCATGAACTAACTGAAAAAGAATCTGATGA
This sequence comes from uncultured Pelagibacteraceae bacterium, assembly GCA_902622985.1. Taxonomy (GTDB): domain Bacteria; phylum Pseudomonadota; class Alphaproteobacteria; order Pelagibacterales; family AG-422-B15; genus CACNXQ01. The sequence continues at coordinate 315,028 of CACNSH010000001.1, forward strand.
TTGTCCACCTGAGGAAATGTCAGCAGAAGATCCTCTCTTTATATTATATACATCTGGATCAACTGGAAAACCAAAAGGGGTTATGCATACCACTGGTGGTTACATGGTGTATGCATCAATGACACATCAATATGTCTTTGATTATAAAGATGGAGATGTTTATTGGTGCACTGCAGATGTAGGCTGGGTTACAGGTCACAGTTATATTGTATATGGACCACTAGCAAATGGAGCTGTCACTGTCATGTTTGAGGGTGTTCCAAACTATCCAAGTGCCTCAAGATTTTGGGAAGTGGTCGATAAACACAAGATTAATATTTTCTATACTGCACCAACTGCAATCAGAGCATTGATGCGGGAAGGCGAAGAACCTGTAAAAAAAACAAGTAGGTCCTCACTCAAGTTACTTGGCACTGTTGGTGAACCTATTAATCCAGAAGCGTGGATGTGGTATTATAATGTCGTTGGTGACAAAAAGTGTCCTATTGTTGATACATGGTGGCAAACAGAAACAGGAGGAATTTTAATAACACCTCTTCCAGGAGCCATTGCACAAAAACCAGGTTCAGCAACTAAGCCTTTCTTTGGTGTCAAACCCGAAATTTTAGACGCAGAGGGAAAAATTCTTGAAGGCGCTTGCGAAGGTTCTCTTTGTTTAGCAGACTCATGGCCTGGACAAATGAGAACAGTTTACGGTGATCACAGAAGATTTATTGAAACATATTTTTCTCAATTCGATGGAAAATATTTTACGGGTGATGGATGTAGAAGAGATGAGGATGGTTATTACTGGATCACTGGAAGAGTGGATGATGTTATAAATGTATCTGGTCATAGAATGGGAACAGCAGAAGTTGAGTCTGCTCTCGTTGCACATCCTAAAGTTAGTGAAGCAGCAGTTGTTGGTTACCCCCATGACATAAAAGGTCAAGGCATCTATGCATACGTTACGCTCAATGCAGGAGAAGAAACTTCAGATGAATTGTATAAAGAACTTGTTGCTTGGGTTCGAAAAGAAATTGGCCCAATTGCGTCACCTGATCTTATTCAATGGGCTCCAGGTCTTCCAAAAACTCGATCAGGGAAAATTATGAGAAGAATTTTAAGAAAGATTGCTGAAAACGATTACAGTAATTTAGGAGATACATCTACACTAGCAGAGCCGGCTGTAGTCAATGATCTGGTTCAAAATCGAATGAACAAGTAACTTCTTGTGAGTAATAAAAATATTGTTAAAGATTTAATTAAAGAACACAAAATGATTCCACATCCTGAGGGAGGTCATTACGTTGAGATTTTTAGAAATAAGGATGTCACTCATATATATTTCTTACTTGAAGAACATGAGAATTCCCACTGGCACAGAATAACAAAAACTGAAACTTTACATTTTTACTCAGGTAGTCCTATGAACATATATACCTCTAAGGACGGTGTAGAATTTAAAATTGATGAGATAGGATCTAATAATAATTTTATGTACACTGTAGAAAAAGGAACTTGGTTTGCTTTAAAGTCTACTGGAGCGTATAGCTTAATTGGATGCACGGTTGCACCCGCTTTTGAGTTTGAAGATTTAGAACTGGCACCAAAAGATTGGAAGCCATCTAAATTTGATCATAAACTTTGATTACAAATCAATAGGTATCGATTTAACAGCATCCACAACTTTTGTTCTTAGATTGACTGTCAACTTTTGAAGTTTCACATTGGGTTTCTTCAAGTTTTTTTTCAGCTAATTGTTTTTTGTGAATCTTATCTTTGATATATTCGTGAAGAGAAGCAAATCCTAATTTTGCCGCTCTCTTTTCTTCGTAAGGCCTTCGTCCTTTAAGATTTTCAATTATTTTTATAACTTCAGAATTTTCCATAGTTAATCCATAAAATAACTAATTTAGTTTGCAATATTAAATATAAGCGGGATCCTACTATTATAAAAGTCAATTAAAGCTAAAAATCTGAGGTAATTCCTTTTTTTTCCCAGTCTCCAAAACGGGTCGGCTCTGGACCATCTGCACCACCTATTTCTTTTTTCTTTTTAGGCAGTTTGGACTTATTGATCTTGTCATCTTTGTCTTCGACAGCTTCTTTTTTATTTTCGTTCATATATATAATGTAATCTCTATTTATAACTAATCAAAGTGTGAAAACAGTGGGAAACAACAAACCTTTCTGTTATACAGAGAAATAATGCTTCACAATAATGTCGGTTAAAATATCACCTTCTATACTAGCATCAGACTTTTCATCATTAGGAGATGAAGTCGTTAATATCACTCAAGCCGGGGCAGACTACATACACGTAGATGTGATGGATGGACACTTCGTTCCCAATCTTACAATTGGTCCAGATGTTGTTAAATCTATACGAGATAAATCTTCATTGCCGTTTGATGTTCATTTGATGATCGATCCTGTGCAGCCTTATATTGAAAAATTCGTTCAAGCTGGAGCGGATATCGTTTCAGTTCATCCAGAAGCAAATGATGATACAGAAGCATGTCTAAAAAAAATTAAATCTTTAAATGTAAAAGCGGGGCTTGCAATCAATCCAGATACTTCATGGGAAGTCGTTAAACCTTTTATGGATAAACTTGACCTCATTTTAGTAATGAGCGTCCACCCAGGTTTTGGTGGTCAGAAATTTATTCCAACAGCCCTTGATAAATTATCAAACCTTAGAGCAGAAATTAATAAGTCTGGTAGAGAAATTCATTTAGAAGTTGATGGGGGAATTAATTTTGAAAATGTTCAATCAGTAATTGATGCTGGGGCTGATATGATTGTTGCAGGTACCACAACCTTTAAAGGCGGTCCAAGTGAGTATGCAAATAATATTGAAAAACTAAGGGGCCATTAAGTTGCATATAAAAATTAAAACTGCACTGATTTCTGTTTCAGATAAATCGGGTTTAGAAAAAGTTGTTCAATCGCTCAAAGAACATAATATTAAAATTGTTTCTACAGGTGGTACGGCAAAATCAATTGCTGCTATGGGTGTTGATGTAACAGATGTATCTTCTTTAACCAATTTCCCAGAAATGATGGATGGACGTGTAAAAACTTTGCACCCAAATGTACACGGGGGTTTGCTTTCAAAAAGAGATGACAAGAAACATGTTCAGTCTCAAAAGGAACATGGCATAGAAGATATTGACTTAATAATTGTAAATCTTTACCCCTTTGAAGAAACGATAAAATCACAGAAAAATGAGGAGATTTGTATAGAGAATATTGATATTGGCGGCCCGGCAATGTTGCGGTCAGCAGCTAAAAATCATCGATTTGTTACAGTAGTTACTGATATTCACGATTACGATGAGCTAATTAATGAGATCAATATAAACAATGGTTCGACCACGTTGGAATTAAGAAAGAAACTCGCAGCAAAAACATTTTCAACTACTGCATATTACGATTCTTTAATCAGCAATTGGTTTCACAGAAATACTGAAAAACCAACTCAAAAGTTTTCAACTTCTGCAGAATTATCTTCTACACTACGCTACGGTGAAAACCCTCATCAGTCAGCAAGTCTCTATAAGACATCAATGCAACAATCCGGGATACCACATGCAAAATTACTTCAAGGAAAAGAATTGAGTTACAATAATATTAATGATGCTGATGCTGCATTACAGTTAATTAAAGAATTTGACGAAGACACTCCCAGTGTTGCAATTATTAAACATGCGAACCCTTGTGGTGTTGCTAGTGGGAGTTCACTTTGTGAAGCGTATATGAAGGCATTTTCATGTGATACAACCAGTGCATTTGGAGGTATCATTGCACTTAACCAAACAATCGATAAAGAGACAGCCTCTGAAGTTATAAAAATATTTACTGAGGTTATTATAGCGCCAGATGTTAGTGATGAAGCTAAAGAAATATTTAAATCAAAAAATAATTTGCGAGTTTTAACTTTATCGTCTTTAAGTAAACAAAATAATTCTCATAACTACAAAAGTATTGAAGGAGGAATTCTGGTTCAGTCAAACGATGAAGCTAATACGACAAAATCAGATCTGAAAGTAGTTACAGAAAAAAAACCAAGTGATGATGAAATTGAAGATATGTTATTTGCGTTTAAAGTATGCAAACATGTAAAATCAAATGCAATCATTTATGTCAAAAATAAAAAAACAATTGGTATCGGGGCAGGACAAATGAGTAGAGTAGATAGTGCTAAAATTGCCTCACAAAAAAATAGTGAAATGGAAAAATCTGATGAAAACTCACTCGAAAATTCAGTGGTCGCATCAGATGCGTTCTTTCCATTTGCAGATGGCTTGCTAGTTACAATTTCATCTGGAGCCAAGGCAGTAATTCAACCCGGTGGATCAGTAAAAGATGACGAAGTAATCACTGCTGCAAATGAAGCTGGAATATCTATGGTTTTTACGGGCAAAAGACATTTTAGACACTGATAAATTTATATTTTACGCCTCTTAATAATTCCATAAATTAAAACTAAAACGGTAATTGCAATAGCAATCCACTTTAATGATGTGGTCATGCTAGATAAATAAACATGAGCTTCGTTAATATTTGGGAAATTTAGATTCAATCTTGTAATCTGTAGGTTTTCTAAAATATCAAAACTAAAGGCTGTTACTGGAAAGAACAGAATAACTTTAGAGCTTCTAAATAACTTAAAGTAAGCACCAAGAAATAACGATAAGTATAAAATCGGATACACAGTATCTATGAGAAGTGAAGATAAGACGTAAATACTTCGACCTTCAGGACCCATTGCGCTGAAATTTTCAACAACATTTTCTTTACTGTAAAAAAGCTCAAGATCGAGCATGTTTGAAAAAATATTGTGTGGAAGAAGAAAAAATATGAGTCCACATATATTAAGTAGTATAAAAATTGTGATTTGGGATTTAGTTGAAGAAACTAAATAAAGATATTTACTAATCATTTTCTGAAACAAAATACATTCCTACGATACCAATTAAATTAAATAGAACTATAGAAATCATTGCATATTGAAGACTTCCAGTGAAAGCTAGAATTATTGACATCAATCCGGGAACGAGCCATGCTGTTGATTTTCCAGCAAAAGCATAAAGACCAAAAAATTCGGTCATCTTTTCTTGAGGGGAAAGTTTGACCATCAAAGCTCTTGATGCAGTTTGAGCAGGACCATAAAAAATTGAAATACCAATGACAACACAAATGTATGTAACTTGACTTACAGAATTAAATATTCCTAAGGTAAATTCTTCTACGCTAGCTGAATATTCATTGACTGTAAAAAAATAGAATATTGTATCCTTATCAATTGATAATCCTAGAAGCCCTGAAACTAATAAACCCCAAAGTGATAGATTTATTACATTTTTAGAACCAATAAGATCATTTAAATAACCTCCATAAATTGAACTTGGCCCTGACAAGACATTTAAAATAATACCAAGTATTAAAACCTGTGTGAGTGACATGCCAACGACAAGACTTGCGTAAACACCGCCAACTACAAATAAAGCATTAAGGGCATCTTGATAAAACATTCTCGTGATCAAAAAAGTAAATATATTTTTATATTTTCTAGCTTCTTTGAAAGTATTTACGAAATTAGTAAGACCAATCTTAATTGAATTTATAACTGTAACATCTCTTTTTTTGATATCAGGTGTAAATAGAAACAATGGTATAATAAATACCGCATACCAAATTGCGCAGAGGGGTCCGACAATTCTGATATGTTCATATTTACTTGTATTCAAACCGTAGAGACTATCGGTTTCACCACCTGGCCATACAAATATTATTAAAAATAAGATTAATGCGATAAGACCAGCGATATAGCCAACCCCATAACCCATGCCACTTAACCAACCAGAGTTCTCTGGGGTTTCGATGGTTGCTAAAACTGAATTATTAAAGACCTCCGAAAATCCAACCATTGCAGATGCAAGTATTAATCCAAACATGACAAGCCAAATACCGTCAGGAGCACCTGGAGGTGAATACCAAAGCAACGCCATACCAAGTACAAAAAAGGCTGATGTTATTCCCATTAGTAGTTTTCGATTTCCTTTTATATCTGTGATTGATCCAAGAATTGGACTCAGAAGAGCAATGGCCAATCCTGAAATTGTTTGGGTGAGCGTTAATTTTTGAGCACCATCCTCACCAACAATAAAAACATCAGTGAAGTAAACTGAAAAAACAAAAGTCATGATCAAAGTGTAGAAAGGCTGATTAGCCCAATCAAACATTGTCCATGAATATCGTCCTAGTTTTGAAGCTCTCATAAATTAGAGGATATACAATTAAACCAGTTCTGTATGTTAATTTTTTAGTCTGGAATAAAAATAAAGTTATTATTTTTTAAATCTTTCGAGTTTTTGGTAGCCTGCAAGGTAAAGTTTTCATCAACAAAAAAGCACTTATAACCGAGCTGTTCTATTTTATTAATTGCAACATTGGGCTGAACTCCAGAATGACGTTCTTCAATTTCAATTAACATAGTTGGCATATTTTGAGCAATAAATTTTCTTGCACCACTTAAAATATCTAATTCATGTCCCTCAACATCAATTTTTAAAAAACCAATCTCATGTTCAAAATTATATTCATCAAGGGATATTTTTTTTATGGCTTTAATCGTTTCGAATTTTTCATTTTCTAGATTATTAGTTTTGTGAATTGTAGCTGTACCAAGTTTATA
>CACNSH010000002.1 GCA_902622985.1 uncultured Pelagibacteraceae bacterium
GATGATCAATGTTATAAATGAACTAAATCTTGATAACTCTGGCTCATTTTTAAATTATAAAGGAAAAAAACTCGAATGGTAAAAGATCATACTCACGATAAACCTGATTTCTATAATAATCTTGATAAGACTTATGAAAATATTTGGGATCAACTCATAGTTGGTAAATCAAAATCAAAATCTGAATTACATCAAGGGTATATTTCAACATTCAATGACTCATTTCCATCTGTTAGAACAGTTGTCCTCAGGCATGTTGATAAGAAAAATAATACCATAAGCTTTCATACGGATATCCGATCCAGTAAAATTGATGAAATAAAAAAAAATAACTCTGTAACCATGCTGTTTTACGATCATGGCAAAAAGATACAAATTAAAGTGTCGGGAAAAGCTGAAATTAATCATAAAAACGATAAAGCAAAAATGGCCTGGGATAACTCAAGGTCATTTAGCAAGAAATGTTATGTTGTTGAAAAGGCACCTGGAACCCCCTCAGATGAACCAACTTCAGGGTACTTACCAGAGCATGAAAACGAACTGCCGGACGATGATCTTTTACAAAACGGTTACAACAACTTTACTTTAGTGGAAATTCAAATTCACTCGATTGAGTGGCTTTATTTGCATCGTCAAGGTCATCGCCGAGCATTGTTTACATCCACAAATGGCAGTTTAAACAAAGAATGGCTAACGCCATAATAGTGTCTAAATAAAGCAAGAAAAGGTTAAATAGTTTTGAAATATTTGTCAGAAAATAGATATAAAGGAGAGATAAAAGGTTTGGTATTAGACTGGAGTGGAACTACTGCTGACGCATACGTGATTGCTCCAACTATAGTGTTTGTTGAGGTTTTTAAGAAACAAAAGGTTGTAATCTCCATGGAAGAGGCAAGAGAACCCATGGGTTTACGAAAAGATTTACATATAAAAGCACTCACAGAGAACGCTGAAATAAGAAAGCGCTGGAACATAGTACATGGTAAAGATCCACAAATGTCTGATGTTGAAAATATGTACGCAGATTTTGTTCCACTGCAGCTTAAATGCTTAAAACAATACTCAAAATTATTACCCGGAACAGCAGAAGTAATTAAACGGGTTCAAAATAACGGTATAAAAGTTGGTTGCACAACTGGTTTTGTGCGGTCAATGGTTAATATTTTAGAGGAAGAATCAGCAAAACAGGGATATGTCCCTGATGCGTCAGTTGCAGGTGATGATGTTAAAAATGGCGTTCGGCCCCTTCCCCACATGTTATATAAAAATTTAGATATAATGAATATAGAATCCATTCAATCAGTTATAAAAGTTGATGATACTGTTTCAGGAATTGGAGAAGCAATTAATGCTGGTTGTTGGGGTGTTGGTGTAACGCGATATTCGAATTATATGAATATAAATTCCTTAGAAGAAGCTGATGAACTGAGTAAAGAAGAAATTGATATGAAACAAGGATATGCAAAAGATCTGCTTTATAAAGCAGGTGCGCATTACGTAATAGAAACTATTGCAGATATCGAGACCGTTATTGATGATATTAACAAAAGGCTTTCACGTGGTGAAGGGCCTTAAAAGTTGATTACAAATTTTTCTTGTTCCTCTGTTTCAATTGTACCTGGCCGGCAATTCCTTACATGATTTATGCATTGCTTTGAATCTAGTCCTAGTGCCTTTAAAATAAGTGAAGCAAACATTCCAGATCTACCTAATCCAGCATAACAATGCAGGTAAACATTTTTATTGAGTTCTAACTGAGTAACACAATCTCTGATAATTTGACTATATTCATTTTTTTTAATCTGAGCTGGAATACCATAGTTTTTTATGGGCATGCTGTAGGCCCTAACATTCTTCTCCTCTAGATCTTTATGGAACTGATTAATTTCAAAATTTCTAATTTCATTAAGTTCTATCAATGAAACAACGAGTGATATATTTATGTCGATGATAATGGTTAAATCTTTTTTATAAGTAAATTTATCAAATCTAGAATTACTGATACCTGGACAACTGGATATAACCAAATTACCAAGATTTTTTTTTGCTTTAACAATTTTCGAAAGCTTTATTTTAGTAAAGTTCAAATATAGGACTTTTGAATAAAAGGATGAAAGAATGAAATAGCTTCAGTTTTCTTTCCCCTAATTTTTGCATTGTCATCATACTTTCGAAGTCTTACTGCATCTTCAAAATATTTATGACTTTCCAGTTTTCGAATAGCATCTTTGTTTAAATATCCGCCTTGAAGTTTAAAACTTCTTTTGGAGCCATCTGAAAGACCGTCATAATAATCTGATTGAACGGAACATAGATATCTCTTTGCAATAACGTGCATTTTAATTGGGTAAGTAACTTCTTCAGGGAAATACTTGGATAAAAAAGATGCAGCAACGTTTTCATGATACTTGTCATTGTTTAAAAAATCATGGCTATTTACATCTTCGCCAGTCAACATATGCCCTAAATCGTGAAATAATGAAGCAGTAATAAATTTATCACTTTCATTATTTTCTTTAGCTAAGGTTGCGCACTGAAGAGCATGTTGTAATTGAGTAATCTCTTCGTCATAAAAACTGCATGAACCTCTTTGATCAATAATTTCACATAAAACATTGGTACGCTCAATAATTGAAGCTGAATTTAATTTATTTTCTAGAGATTGGATTTTATCTAATTGCATGATTTAAATGATTAATTATATTTTTTTTAATGTCAATAATTTGAGCTGTAACATTAGTGTAATAAATTGCAAAATATCTGTCATAAAAATGCAACTTTGATTTAATTTTTTTGTATTACTTTTCATTCATACTAATGATCAAAGTAGAGAAATTAAATAAGTATTTTGGTGACAACCGTGCAGTAAACGATGTCACATTTGAAATTAATAAACCTGAAATGATTGGTATCATTGGCAGATCTGGTGCTGGAAAATCAACATTACTGAGAATAATGAATCGTCTAACCGACGCAACTAGTGGATCTATTTTTATTGAAGGCAGAAATATACTTTCATTAACAAAGAAAGACAAACGAGCATGGCAAAAAGATTGTGCCATGATATTTCAGCAATTCAATCTTGTGCCCCGTTTAGATGTTTTAACAAATGTAATTCTTGGAAGATCAAATATTCAAGGTACTTTACGATCAAGCTTAAAACTTTTCACTAAAGATGAACGCGTTGATGCATTGATGGCTCTGGATAAATTGGGAATGGCTGAAACCGCGCTGCAAAGAGCAGAGACTTTATCTGGTGGACAGCAACAAAGGGTTGCAATTTGTAGAGCTATGATGCAGCAACCAAAAATGATTTTAGCCGACGAGCCTATTGCATCGCTAGACCCTCTTAATGCCCGACTTGTAATGGAATCACTTAGAAATATTCATAGAGAAAAGCAGATTACTGTTCTTGCAAATCTTCATACTCTTGATACCGCTAAAAATTATTGTGACAGAGTCATTGGCATGAGACTTGGGGAAATTGTTTTTGATGATGTACCTTCAAGTTTAAAAGATGATGTTGCTAGAGAAATTTATGGCGCTGAAGCTGAAGAAGCATTTGAACCAACAGTTACTTCAACTTCACTTGGTGACGAACAGTTTGCAGAGGCAGGATAATGTTAGCCTTTTCAAAAAAAAACTTAACAACTAACAAGGAGATATACTAAAAATGATTAAAAATTTAGTAAGGTCTATTATTGCTTGTTCATTCCTTTTTGTGTCTGCAAATGCATACGCATGGGATGTATCTGGCTATAAAGGGCCAACAATGGACTTGAGTAAATATCAACCTGAAATGAGACTTGGATTTTTAGGCGATGAATCAGCTCAAGACATTATTAAGAATAATGCATGTCTAAAGGAATATGCGGAAGTTGCATATGGAGTACCAGCTAAAATTTATACTTTTAAAGATTATGCAGGAACAATGGAGTCAATGCTTGGTGGCAGCTTAGACTATGCTTGGTTTGGCTCATCAGGATATGCGGGTATATATCTAGAAGATCCTACCGCTACTGTACCAATTTTAACCAGAATGCAGCCAACAGGAGATATGGGCTATTATTCAGTCATGGTTACAAGATCAGACTCGGGTATCAATTCACTTGATGATTTAAAAGGTAAATCTTTTGGATGGGCTGATCCTAATTCAACATCTGGTTATCTAATACCATCAATCGAATTAAAAGCTGCAGGAATGGATCCAGACTCATACTTTGGCTCTACACAATTTTCAGGTGGTCATGAAAATAACGTTTTGGCAGTTCTTAATGGTGATATCGATGCAGGTGTGACATGGGTATCTGGAGTTGGTGAATGGAGCGAAGGTTACTCTTCTGGAAATCTGAGAAAAATGGTTGATAAAGGACTATTAAATATGGATGACATCAAACAGATTTGGTCATCTGCTTTGATACCAAATGGACCGATTGTAATGCCAACTAATATGCCTGTGAGAGCGCATCAGGTCATGGTAGGCATGAAGCAGTGGATCCATGAAAATGACCCACAATGCAGCGAGAATGTTGCAAATGGAGTTGTTAAAGCTTGGGTGCCAGTCGACCATAGTTTCTATGAAACTATTGTAGCTGCTCGTAAAGCTAAAATTGAAGCTAAAAAAGCCGAATAAATTTCGGTAGTTGCTTGCTAACTTAAGAGGATGGCATGCCCCATCCTCTTAATTAGCAGTTTATTTGGAGGAAACAGTGCAATCATCATTGCCAGAAAATTTAATTAAAATTGAAAATAATTTAAAATCTCTTACAAGAACAAGATCAATTTATTCTTTTCTCTCAATTGCGGCATTGATAGCAGTTATTTATTCGGGTTTAATTGTAGCAGAAACAGGAAATGCGACTAGCATCTGGGTTGGATTACCTAAATTTTTCGATTACCCAGTTGATCTATTTGTTGGGTCATGGGAATACGGCTATAGATGGAATTTATTGTTACTTGAATACCTTCCAGATTTAATAAGCACTATTAATATGGCTCTATTTTCAACAGCAATGGGTACGTTGCTAGCCTTTTTTTTAAGTATTTTTTCAAGTCGTAATCTAATCAAAAGTAAAACTACTGTATTAATATTTCGACGCATCATGGATATATGCAGATCGTTTCCAGAATTAGTTATTGCGCTTGTTTTGTTGTATCTACTGGGAAAGTCAGCGCTGCCTGCTGTAATTGCCATCATAATTCATACCGCAGGAGCTCTTGGCAAATTGTTTTCAGAAGCTATTGAGAATGTCGACAAAAATCCAATTGAAGGTCTTGAGTCCTGTGGAGCTTCATGGTTTACCAGAATAAGATTTGGTGTGGTAACTCAGGCACTCCCTCTATTTCTAACTTACACAATTTTAAGATTTGAGATTAATATAAGGGCTTCAACTATTTTGGGATTTGTTGGCGCTGGAGGTATCGGTGAGCAACTTTACACTAATATACAGTGGAAATATGAAGCTGACACTATTGCAATAATGTTTTTACTTGTGTCTACGATCATTGCATTGGATTACTTATCAAGTTATTGGCGAAAATCATTAATAGGATTGAAATCATGAACAGGTCTGAAATTATTAAAAATTATTCAGATATAGTAGTTACTAAATTTTCATCTAAAATGTGGTCAACTTTTTTAGTGCTCGGGATTATAGTGTATTTAATCATAGCAATTTTAAGCCTCGACATATTTCAGATTCATAAAAAATGGAGTCCTGAAAGAGCTTCATTGTTTGCCCTCGACACATATGCACATAAAGACCATGTCACAATGAAATGGAGTGAACCAGATGATATAATTATATCCTTTGAAGGAAGCAGGTGGTCTCAGTATGTTGGCCCCTATCAAAAAAGTGACGGTCTTCCAGAAAGGTATCCTGAATGGACTTCCATAGGTCCAGAGGGTGAAACAAAAATAAGTTTTAAAAATGGAGGGTTTGCAAATCTATACGATGATAAAGTTACAATAGAAAACTGGCCAGACACCAAAGAAACACTTGTTTTTCGTCTTGATGCACAAGGTAAGCCTTACGTTGAAAATGTAGATAATCTCCCAAAATGGATAAGGGTAACGGAAAATAAAATAGAGGTTAGACCATCTCTTTACGAAAGAGTTCAAGTTTATTCAAAAAAAGTTGAAGTACATAGGTACAATCTTGGTTGGAACTATTTCTGGTTTGACTTTGACAGTCCTTTAGAACCATATGGAATTTGGAATGCTATTTCACTTTCATTCTCAGGCGATAGAGTTGACCCCAATATTTCAAATTTTTCGCTTCTAATTCAAGAATTTCTAAATAATGATATGTGGCATCATGGACAAATATTGTGGGCTTTATTAGAGACAATTTTTATGGCTCTATTGGGCACCCTACTAGCAGCTCTTCTGGGTTTTCCTCTGGCATTTTTTGCAGCTTACAATGTAACGCCTTTTAAATTTGTTCGAACGATATTAAGACGGTTATTTGATACATTAAGAGGCATCGATTTTTTGATTTGGAGCTTAATTTTTTTAAGAGCCTTCGGACCAGGACCATTTACTGGAATATTTGCTATTGCAATTACAGATACAGGAACTCTTGGAAAATTAATGTCTGAAGCAATAGAAAACACTGAAGAAAAGCAACAAGAAGGTGTAGAGTCTACGGGAGCGAATAAAACTCTTCAACACAGATTTGGAATTATACCTCAAATACTTCCTATTTTTATTTCCCAAACTCTTTACTACTTAGAATCAAACACTAGAGGAGCTGTTATTATAGGTGCCATGGGCGCAGGCGGCATAGGTTTACAATTACTTGGAGCAATAAATACGGGTACCAGTTGGGAAAATGTTATGTATATGTCATTATTGATTTTAGGAGTTGTTATTTTCATGGATACAATGTCCGCAAAAGTAAGAAGAGCTTTGATTGGTGATGAAACGCTAGGAGCAGAATTACAATTGGCAAAAATGGCAAAAAAATAATTTTTTTTTTTGAGATCTTAATATTTTTTTAACAATCTATTTGTATCATTAATTATGATCAAATTTATTCAATTCTTTTTAATAACGTCGTACATGTTATCATTTCTTGCTCTTGCAGACAGTCATGAAGACAATACAATTGGGCAAGCTGGAAGTGACTATTCTACCAATACTGAAAGTACATACGAGAGCAATATAGGAAACTGTGAAGATTTAAGTGTATTAACGCTCCGTGGATCAGTTAAAAACGATATACAGCGAGCTGACCCAGATTCAGCAACGAAAGCACATAATTTAATGCTTGAAGGAATGGAATTGTGTAATAAAAATCAAAACGTCCTTGCAAAAATGAAATTGAAAGAGGCTCAAACTATAGCGAGAGAAGGCAATGTTGCCGGACAAGATATGAGAATTGGAATTGTTAATGAGTTAGACGAACTGCAAGAAGAGACAGAAAATGAAAAAGAAAAGTCATGGTGGCAGATTTTTTAACTACACCTCTTCTAATAACGTACAAAAGCCAGGATCACTACCATTAAAAAAAGTTTCTAAATTAGAAGAACAGTGATTAATCACACATTGGTCTGACTCATAAAAATAATCATCAATATTTTTAGCTGATTTAATATTCTGCAACATACAAAGACTATACTCATTGAAGTTACTGCTAGGATGAGTATTAAAATATATTTCACAATTAATTATTGTCTCATCGTACCCTATTTCTAGAGATGAAGTGTTTTGAAAGTAAGCTATACAACTCTTAAAGTCGTCAGCATAGATGTTTGTGCTCAGCAGAATTTTAAAAATGAACATTAAAAGCACGAATCGTTTCATGTAATATTATTGTAATATTTCTTAACATTTTTGTAATATTTAAAAATTGGTAAACAATCTATTTTTTAACTATTGTAAAAATAACAAATTTATTCAATGACTTATAAAAATAAATACTAAACAGGCATCAAGTTGAAAGAAAATAATAGTTTATTTCCTGTTCATACTATTGGAATTGTAACAATCATTGGTTACGGATTTTTATTCTATACTATTGCCCCATTAAAAGAGTATATCTCACTGCACACCAATTTAAGTGAGGAATTAATTCTCACAATGTTTAGTTTAGCACTGTTATTTCAAGCCCTATTAGCGCCTCGGATTGGAAAATGGTCAGACCATCATGGAAGCCTAATCGTAATTAAATATGGCCTGTTATTAGGTATGATAGGCTCAATTTTTATTGGAATAACAGAGGTTGATTTATTTATTTTCAAAAATGTATTGTGGGTGTTTATTTCTATGTTTCTAATTACCTTGGGGCTTGGTATGTCAACCTATGAAGTAGCGTTTAATGCAGCAGTCCAAATGGATGAAATCAATTCTAGAAAAAATATTTCAATAATTACTTTTTATGGAGCGGTAGCAAGCACTATTACCTGGCTTTCAATTTATCCACTTATTTACAATGTAGGCTTATTCTATACGTGTTTATTTATTTCAATTATTTTATTAATTGGCTATGTACTTGTGTCCTCAAAGGAAATGAAATACAAATCAAATATAGAATACTTAAATGAAAGTAAGTTATTATTTAATTGGAATGAGCTAAATAAGACTCAAAAAAAATCATTTTTTTACATTACAATATCCTCTTCTTTACAAAATTTTTTTTTTGTAGCATTCACCCTAGCATTGGTAAATTTTTTTACAGAAACATTTAATAACATTAGTATCGCGGTTTTACTTGCGAGTATATATGGCCCGTTTCAACTTGTAGGAAGATACTTGGAGATGAAAATTGGAAAGCATTACGACGCAAGATATACAGGCTTAATAGCCTTTTTGTTTGTAATTTTTTCAATTTTTACAGCTCAATTTACAAATAATATTTCTGTTGCCGCAATTAGTATGGCTTTTTTCGGGATGGGTCACGGTGTTTTAACAATAACATATGGTTATGTCACCAATATGTATTTTGAGTCACAAATTTATGGCCAAGCTAAAGGGTGGATGGCCCTTTCAAGGAGCATTAGCTTTGCCGTAGGTCCAGCAGTAGGTGCATTTCTTTTTGCGTATAATTTAAACTTATTTACGATTACGATTGTAATAACTGCAATCTTATCAGCGTTTTCTTTCTTACTAATAATTTTCGAGAAACCTACAAATCAAATGCACGAATTATAATTTGCTTATTTCTAACTGAATTTTACTTCCAACAAAATAACTATCACTTATCTCAATTGGTTTGTTATTAATATCTGTATTTATTGCTTTTGTATGTATTAATGGGTCTCCGACATTAATTTTTAAATATTTGGATTGTACATTATTCGCGCTCTCTGCTGATACTGTTGTTTTTTTTCTATATATTTTTTTTAATCCATATTTATTAAAGGACAATGTCATAGAGCCAGTTTTACGAAAAAATAAATCAAAATTTTTAAATCTTTTTTCTGGGACTAATCTTTCTGTTAAAATAAGTGGAATACCATTAGCTTTAGAGATTGTATAAATATAGAAAACTGAATCATTTTTTTTTAAATTAAATTCTCTTATTTCATTGCTGTACCCTTTTCTCTTATCTATAGAAATAATATCTACAGCAATATCAGTAGTTTCTTGATTTAAATTCTGTGATGCCCTTACTGTTTTTCCGATTTTATAATTTATTTTCTTAGAGTTAAGAAAATATCCTAAACCTCTTCTCGAATAAATGATATTTTCTTTTTTAAGGGCCTCGATTCCACGTCTAACTGTATGCCTATTCACCTTAAAAAGCTTAGCATAATAGTTTTCAGAATAGATTTTTTCCCCTAATCGAAGCTTACGATTAATAATATCTTTTTTTATTGAGTCCCTTATTTCTTCCCAGGCAAACATTTAGTTATTGTAACATAATTTTAATAAATAAATTGAAACGAATCGTCATAATTATTATAGTATACTTGTATAGTTGTATAGATTAATATGGAAAGAAAATTTTGGCTTAGTACATTGGCTACATGCAATGATGCCCACCTAACTTCTCTTTGGGAAAAATTTGGTATTGAGGTAAATTTCACATGGCTTAGAAAACCGGAAATAGGCAGTATAATGTGTCAAGGAAAAATTGGAGTAACAGGAAATAATTTCAATTTTGGTGAAGTTACTATTACCCGTTGTCAATTGAAAACCTCACAAGGAAAAATTGGTCACGGATACGTGCAAGGAAGAAATAAATATAAGGCTGAAATTGTTGCTATATGCGATGCTTTACTGCAAACAAATAAAAGAGATTTTTTAATCAAAAATATAATACGCCCTCTAGTTGTAAGCGATAAAAATTTAAAAAAAGATGTAATGTCAAAATCAGAGTCAACAGCTGTCGATTTCTTTACATTGGTGCGAGGTGAAACTTGAAATGATTAATACAAATGAAAACGAGTCTATTATAAAAGCCGATGCATTCAGAGCTATATTGTTTGCAACTTCTTATCCTGGATCAATTGAAAAGTTTTTAGAGATAAATAAACCTAAACAAATTTCTACATCTTCAGCTACTATTTTGTCCACTATGTGCGATCACACCAGCGCCATTTATATTGGAAAATCATTAGACACTAAATCCTTAAGAGATTGGGTAGCCTTTCATACAAACTCTAAAATAGTAGATAAAAAATTTGCAAATTTTGCAATTGGTACTTTCAATGACATGTTGCCCCTTACAGAATTCTCTAGAGGATCAGACGAGTTTCCGGATAGATCATGTACATTAATAATTGAGACACCATTTAAATCAGACAATGTAAGTATTTCGGGGCCCGGTATCAAAGGTAGCAAAGATATCTACTTACCTCATGCGAATAAAATAAGTGATGTAAATAACTACTTCCCCCTTGGTATAGATTTCTATTTTACCAATAAAAGCAATTTTTTTTGCATTCCAAGATCAATAAAAATTAAAAAGAAAGGATAGTTTCTATGTATGTAGCTGTTAAAGGTGGTGAAAAAGCAATTGAAAATGCTCATAATTGGCTTTCAGAAATAAGGAGGGGTGATGTTAATGTTCCCAACCTCGAAATTGATCAAATTAAAGAACAGTTGACATTGTCTGTTGAAAGGGTCATGTCAGAAGGATCATTATATGATACTGATCTAGCAGCTCTCGCCATAAAACAATCAAGAGGTGACCTTATTGAAGCCATCTTCTTAATCAGGGCCTATCGTACAACTCTACCAAGATTTGGAACATCCCCCCCTATTAAAACAGAAGATATGGTATGCATGAGAAGAATCTCAGCAACTTATAAAGATATTCCCGGAAAACAAAAATTGGGGCCTACATTTGATTATACACACAGACTTTTAGACTTTAGTTTACTGGCTGAAGGCAATATACCTAAGGCAGAAAAACGAAAAGTATTAAAGGAAAAAATACCTCACGTACTGAGATTTTTAAATAAAGAAGGCCTTATTCAAAAAGAAAAAAATAATAATTATCAGCCAAAAGACATCACAAGAAATCCACTTGAGTTTCCAGCTAATAGAAGTGAGAGGTTACAATCACTTTCTAGAGCCGATGAAGGATTTCTTCTTGCTTTAGCTTATTCAACTCAAAGAGGCTACGCTAGAAATCATGCTTTTGTAGGTGAATTAAGAATTGGTTATGTAAAAGTTAAGTACAATATTCCAGAATTAGACATTGAGATCGATATTGCAGAAATAATTGTTACTGAGTGCGAGAGTGTAAATCAATTTCAAGGAAGCAAAAAAACACCCGCACAATTTACACGAGGATATGGATTGACATTTGGTCAATTAGAAAGAAAGGCAGTATCAATGGCCCTAGTCGATAGGGCATTAAGGTGGAAAGAAATTGGTGAAGAGTTTGTCGGAGCTCCTGCTCAGGATGAAGAGTTTGTATTGTCACATTGTGATAATATACAGGCAACTGGGTTTTTGGAACATTTAAAGTTACCCCATTATGTTGATTTTCAATCAGAGCTGGAATTGGTTAGAAGAATTCGTAAAGAGTATGAGAAAAACAAATAACGTAATTAAGATTAAAGATTTCAAAGTAGACAAAGGTCTACCTTTTGATCAAGAATATAATTTTGCGTATTTAGATGAGAATACAAAAAAAATGATAAGACGTGCAATAATAAAAGCTTTATGTATTCCAGGTTATCAGGTTCCTTTTGCCTCTAGAGAAATGCCTATGCCATATGGATGGGGAACAGGTGGAGTCCAAGTTACTGCGAGCTGCTTAACAAAAAGAGACACTTTAAAAATAATAGATCAGGGAGCTGACGATACTACCAACGCTGTATCAATAAGAAATTTTTTCAAAAAAACTTCAAATATTAAAACTACTGAAATTACTGAAAAAGCAACACTGATACAAACTAGACATAGAATTCCTGAAACACCATTAAAAAAGAAACAAATATTTGTTTATCAGGTACCCATCCCTGAACCCTTGGCCTTTCTAGAACCTAAAGTATCTGAAACAATAAAAATGCACTCTCTTTCCGAATATGGCGCAATGCACGTAAAGCTCTATGAAGATATATCAAAAAATGGGCATATAGAAACCGCTTACGCTTATCCAGTAAAAACTAATGATCGTTATATAATGGATCCATCCCCAATACCAAAATTTGATAATCCTAAAATGAATAACTCACCAGCGATACAGCTATTTGGTGCTGGAAGAGAACAAAGAATTTATGCTATTCCACCATATACAAAAGTTAAAAGTCTCGATTTTGAAGACTACCCATTTGACCCATTTAAAGCTGAACACGCGTGTGATATTTGTGGATCAAAGAATACATATTTAGATGAGATTATTGTTGATGATGCGGGAAATAAATCTTTTATTTGCTCAGATACAGATTTTTGTAATAAAAGAAAAAATAAATGATAATCCCTCTTTTAAAAGTTACAAATTTAAGCAAATCTTATGATAATATTGTTGGATGTAAAAATATTTCAATGTCACTATATCCAGGTGAAGTATTGGGCATTGTCGGTGAGTCTGGTTCCGGTAAAACAACCTTAATTAACTGCTTATCCGGCAATCTTGAGCCTGATAGAGGAAAAATAATTTTCAATACTAACAACAAAGAAACCGACTTTTTAAATATATCAGAGTCAGAGAAAAGAAAATTTATTAGAACAGATTTAGCTTTTGTTCATCAAAACCCACGTGACGGATTAAGATTAAATGTATCAGCAGGTGGTAATATAGGCGAAAAATTAATGTCTGTTGGCTATAGACATTATGGAAATATAAGAAGCTTAGCAACAAAATGGATGAATAAAGTTGAAATAGACAAAAGTAGAATTGATGATCTACCCATTACTTTCTCAGGTGGAATGCTTCAAAGACTTCAAATAGCAAAAAATCTAATAACAAGCCCAAATGTTATTTTTATGGATGAACCAACTGGTGGGCTAGATGTTTCAGTTCAAGCTCGTGTTCTTGATTTGATAAGATCACTTGTTAATGAGTTGAACCTTACAGTAATTATTGTATCACATGATTTAGCCGTTATCAGATTACTTGCAGATAAAATGATTGTCATGAAAAACGGTACTGTAATCGAGTCTGGTTTAAGCGATCAGGTACTTGAAGATCCTCAGCAAGAATATACACAGCTATTAGTAAGTTCGGTGTTACACGTTTAGTATGATTGAGGTAAAAAAAGTTAATAAATCGTTTACTTTATTTAACCAAAATAACGCGAAGATAACAGTTTTTAAAAATTTAAATTTTGAGGTTAATCCAGGTGAAATTGTAGCCCTTAAAGGACCATCAGGCATAGGTAAATCAAGTATTTTAAAGATGATTTATGGAAGTTATATAATTGATAAGGGTGCTATAATTATAAATAATAAAAATATTGCCACTCTATCGGCTCAGGAAATACTTAAACTTAGAAAAACTTCAATTGGGTATGTGAGCCAATTTTTAAAAGTGATACCCCGTATTTCTGCTTTAGATGTAATAATGGAACCATTATTAAATTCAGGTGATACTAAAAATAATGCTTATAAAAAATCGATAAAACTTTTAAAGGACTTAAATATTGAGAAGAATTTGTGGCACTTATCTCCACTAACTTTTTCTGGGGGCGAGCAACAGAGAATTAATATCGCACGAGGTTTTATAAAAGACCTTCCTTACTTGTTACTCGATGAGCCAACTGCAAGTCTTGACAGTAGAAATCGTGATATAATTATCAATTTAATTAAAGCGAAATCTAATAGAGGCGTATCAATTATTGGAATCTTTCATGACGAATATTCTCGAAAAAAGTTGAATGTAAGAGAGATTGATCTAAACATTGAAACAAAGCATTAAAAGAAACGGCAAGGCTTTTATCGTCTTAGGTCCATCAGGATCTGGTAAAAATACCCTTATAAATGGAGCCTGTAAAAATATCGATAATCTAAAGGCGATCAAAAGATACATTACAAGAACTAAAATAGATATTAATGAAGACTATAACCCTATTGATGAAAAAATATTTACACAAATGAAGAGTGAAAATTTATTTTGTACAACATGGAATGCAAATAATTGCAATTATGGTATTCACAAAGATGCAATTGATGATCTTAAAGATGGGAAAAACATAATATTTGCTGGATCTAGAGAATATATAAATAATATATTATATGATATATCCTCTTCTATCGTTATACACATAAATGCTACTAGCAATTTATTGAGTCAACGAATTTTTGATAGAAAAAGAGAGAACGAATTCGAAATCAACTCTCGAATAAAAAGAGAAAATTATAATTTACCAACAAGTACAAAATTTGTAGAAAATAATAGCAGTATTGATCAAGGTATTATGAATTTAACTGCATTAATTAAAAGTTTAATTTAAACCTTTTTATTTCCTCAAAATGGCCATTTTTATTTTCACCAAGTAAACTAATTTCATTAAATTCAATTACATTATTTGATATTTTGTAAATTAATTTTTCTAGTTCTAATTTTTGTTTGTTAGATAATTTATTGTTATTTTGGTTCATTAGTGTCATATGAAATTTAAACTGATCAAAGACGTATGGATATCCCCACTCTTTTAAATATTTGTTTTGCTTAATAGTTAAAGAATCAGGGATCCTTTTTTTTATTTCTGTTTTATTTAGCTCTGCCCTAAAAGTATCTAGATGTTTAACAAGATCATTCTCAAGGTTTATTAATAATTTGTTTGGTTTTCTGCTAGTTATGAAAGTAAATTTTTTACTATAAATAATTTTTAAACCTTGTATCTTAAATCTACTATGTTGTGCTGCTATATGGCTAATAACATCATAAAAATTTTTTGTTTTAACATTTCTTTTAAGTCTAAATGGTGCCTTTAATGTTGCGTGAAACCCATACTTTGCAGGCTGTTCACAATAGTCTTTAAGTTCATCAAAGAATGTAAAACCTCTACTAATAAAATATTTTTGACGTCTTGTTAGTGATATTTTTTTCTTTTTACTGATATCTCTACCTAAAAGGTTTTTTCCGAAGTTTTCTAAACTCGAGTTTTTTTTAGGCAAAAAGTAAATTGCCACTCTTTTGTAATTAGTCATAATACTTTAACAATAATCTAATAAATTAGTAATATCTTGTTAAATAAATATGAATGAATTTGTAATAAAAAATGCCCATATTGTTTGTCCGGACGAATCTTTTATGGGCCATGTTTACATTGCAAACGGTATAATAAAGGATTTAAGTAAAGGAAATTATACAGGAAATTCTGCTTTCGATTTAAACAAGGATTTCTTAATTCCTGGTTTAATCGAACTTCATACAGATAATATCGAAAGACATTTAACACCCAGGCCAAAAGTAGAATGGCCAATTATAAACGCATTGCTAGCTCATGATAGAGAATTGTCTTCCGTCGGTATAACCACGGTATTTGATGCACTTAGAGTTGGATCGATACCAAAAGGGAACCTTCAAGGTGAATATAAAAAATATGCTAAAGCAACAGCTGACCAAATTTCAACTTTAAAAAAAAATAAACTTTTTAAAATTGACCATTATATTCACTTGCGTGCAGAAACCGCATCTGAAACGTTAGCAAGTGAACTTGATGAGTTTGATGAATCAAGCAACGTTAAAATGATAAGCATTATGGACCATACACCGGGACAAAGACAATTTAGAAATACAGATAAATATAAGGAATATTTAGCGGGTAAATATCAACTATCTGATGAAGAAATGGAAAATCACTTCTCTAAATTAAAAGCACTGCAGTCAAAAAATAGTGAAATACATATAAAGAAAATATCTGAAGCACAAATGAGATTTCAATGTGTTCTTGCGAGTCATGATGACACTACTATAGAAGATGTATTAAGTTCAAAAAATCTAGGAGTTTCAATAGCAGAATTTCCAACCACAATCGAAGCAGCAAAAGAGTCGCAAAAAGAAGACATGAAAATTATCATGGGTTCGCCAAATTTAATGAGAGGTGGGTCACATTCTGGAAATATTTCAGCTCAAGAACTCATAGACGAAAATTGTCTTGATATTTTTAGCTCTGACTATATCCCGTCATCCCTACTTTCTTCAGCTGTCAAATGGGGTTTAGAGTCCGGTAATATGCCAAAAGCAATTGCCTCTATTTCAAGAAACCCAGCAATAGCTACACATCTTCTAGACCGAGGTAGTATACAGTGCGGCATGAAGGCGGACCTAGTTAGTTTCAGTATTTATAACAATTTACCAATAGTAAAAAAAGTATGGGTATCTGGACAAGCGATATAATTAATCGTAAAATCGAAGAATAAAATATGCAATTAAGAGTCCAATTAATTGCATAAAAATAAACATCAACACGTGCTGTGGATCTATACCGGTAAATGTGTTGGTGAATGATCTACTGATCGTGACAGCTGGATTGGCAAATGACGTTGAAGATGTGAACCAATAAGCCCCAGTTATATATAAAGCCACCGCTATTGCTGGATCTCTTTTTGCCTTTAGTGTGAGCACAATTGTAATTAATAAGCCTATTGTTGCAACCACTTCAGAGACATGAATATTAATTCCTGTTCTTTCTTTAGTTGAAAATTCAATAAATAAATCATCAAAAATATAATTTGCTAAAATGACTCCAGAAGTGCCACCCACTAGTTGAAAAATGATAAATAATATCATCGTTACGTTATTAATATCTGATTTAAATCTAAAATAAAGTGTAACAACTGGATTAAAATGAGCTCCAGATATAGGACCAAATATTGATATTATCACGTAAAGCATTGCTCCTGTTGCTATTGCATTAGCAAGCAATACAACACCTTCATTTGTAGGAGATAGATTTTCGGCCATTATCCCTGATCCGACTACCGAGAAAACAAGTAAGAGTGTACCCAGATATTCAGAAAGTATTTTTTTAGGCATTTATTTAAGCAAATTTTCTTTTATTAATTGATCAATATAATCAAATGTAGATCTAAAAAACTTTTTGTGATCGACTTCGTTTAAGTTCTGTTTAACGGGGTCTTCAATATTGAAATGAAATGTTTTTGGAGCACCCGGCCAGATCGGACATGTTTCTTTAGCGGCATTTCCACACACAGTAACGACATAATCCATAGAGGGAGAGTTGGGCTCACCAAATACGTCCCAACTTTTACTATAGAGTTTCTCAGTCGGTATTTTCATATCATCTAATAAATCGAGTGTTTTAGGATTTATTATTCCTGAAGGTGTGCTACCAGCGCTATAGCCTTTCAGACTTTCACTATATTTATAATTGGTAATTGCCTCAGCTATAATGCTTCTGGCTGAATTTTGCGTACATAAATATAAAACATTTTTAATGCTCATATACCAAGAGAATATCCAGCAGATCTAATTGTTCTAATTGGGTCGTATTCAAATCCTTCGTTTAATGCTTTTCTTAATCTTCTGATATGAACATCAACTGTTCTAGGCTCGACATATGGACTTGTAGTCCATACATAATCTAATAATTGTTGTCTTGAAAATACTTTACCTTGATTTTCCATTAAAAAACGCAATAAATTAAATTCCGTAGGTCCAAGACTTATTTCTGTTTTATCCCTGGTGACACGATGCGTTGAAACATCTAATTGAATTCCCTTATAAGTAAGAACTTCATTATAAAAAATAGGTCTTAAGCGTTTAAGTACTGCTTTAATTCTTGCTACTAACTCATTGACTGAAAATGGTTTTGTTATGTAGTCATCAATTTCAGTTTCAAATGCTCTTAATTTATCTTCTTCTTCTCCTTTAGCTGTGAGCATAATTAAAGGAATGTTCTTTGTAGTTTTATCTTTACGTACTCGTCTACATAATTCTAACCCAGAAATATTTGGGAGCATCCAATCCACGATTATAAGATCGTATTTAATATCACCAAATATACTATCCAATGCGCTATCGCCATCAAAGCATACGTCTACAACAAATCCACTAGCTGTTAGATTGTATTTTAATAGTTCAACTATTGAAACTTCATCTTCAATTACAAGGATTTTAGGCTTCATTACACCTTTTCCCATTTAATTCTTTTTTCCGACTTACGTTCTAAGGCGTCACCAGTTGTAATGAAGTGAATGTCTTCAGCGATATTTTGAACATAATCTCCTATTCTCTCTATATTTTTAGCAATCGACAATAAGTGTGAACAGCCTGTAATTGTATCTGGGTCTTCTGCCATCGTCTTAAGAAGATCTCTGTAAATTGATAAATATAACTCATCAATATTTACATCTAAATCCCATGCAGTAATTGCTAGTTTATCCGATTTTTGAACGAAGGCATCCAAAACATTTTTTATCATACTTTGAACATTCTCACCCATATTGACAATTTCTGAAACTGGAGTGTCGGGCATGTTAATTTTTACATTCGCAACTCTCTTTGCAATATTAGTAGCGTGATCACCCATTCTCTCGAGATCGTTTGCAATACTAAGAGCTGATAAAACAGTTCTTAAATCATTAGCAAGCGGTTGCCTCATTGCAATTACTTTGTATGTTAAAGCATCAATTTCCTTTTCTAAGGCATCAATTTTATTGTCATCTCTAATAATTTCTTCTGCAAAAGCAGTGTCTTTATCGCCCAAAGCAACAAGAGAATTATGAAGTTGTGTTTCTACCAACCCTCCCATTTTAATTAATGTACTATTTATTAAATCTAATTGTTCATCATAAGATGAAACTATATGCTCACTCATTAGCCAAACCTTCCTGTTATATAATCTTGAGTTCTCTGATCTGATGGATTTGAAAAAATTGCTTCAGTCTTATCAACTTCAACTAATTTACCTAAATGAAAGAAACCTGTTCTTGATGAAACCCTGGCTGCCTGTTGCATCGAGTGTGTAACAATAATTATTGTATATTCTGTTTTAAGATCTCCCATTAATTCTTCAATTCTAGCTGTAGCAATTGGGTCTAAAGCTGAACAAGGTTCATCCATTAGAATAATATCTGGATTTACGGATATAGCTCTTGCAATACATAATCTTTGCTGCTGCCCTCCTGAAAGGCTTGTTCCTGAGTCGCTTAATCTATCTTTAACCTCATCAAAGAGAGCTGCTTTTTTTAGACTGGTAACAACAATTTCTTCTAAATCAGATTTATGTTCTGCAATTCCATGTATTCTTGGGCCATAAGCTACATTTTCAAAAATAGATTTTGGAAAGGGGTTCGGCTTTTGAAAAACCATGCCCACGCGTTCTCTTAGTTGTTCAACTTGCATGTCTGGTGCATAAATATCGTTGCCATCGATTTCTATTTTTCCTTGTACTTTGCATATATCAATAACATCGTTCATTCTATTTAAGCATCTAATAAAGGTTGATTTACCACAACCTGATGGACCTATTAAAGCAGTGACTTGTTTTTCTTCCATGTACATGGAAACATCGAAGAGTGCCTGTTTCTCTCCATAATAAACATTCAAGTTATCTGCTTTTATTTTTATACTTTTCATATTCTATTTTACCATTTTGTTTCAAATTTTCTTCTAATTAATACTGCAGCTAAATTCATTAAAATTAAAAATCCAAGTAACATCATAATTGTAGCTGAAGTTTTTTCAACATAACCTCTTTCTGCGCTTTCTGACCATAAATAAACCTGAACTGGCAAAGAGGCAGAAGCATCCAGCGGTGTTTGTGGAACATCTACAACAAATGCCACCATACCAATTAATAATAATGGCGCAGTTTCTCCAAGTGCTTGAGCAAGGCCTATAATTGTACCTGTTAATGCACCAGGCATTGCTACAGGAACTACATGATGCATTACTGCTTGCATTTTGGTTGCTCCGACTGCTAATGCTCCTTCTCTTATTGATGGTGGCACCGCCCTTAATGAGGCTCTAGTTGCAATAATTATTGTTGGTAGGGTCATTAAAGATAAGACTATGCCTCCAACCAGTGGAGTTGACCTTGGCAATCCAAATGTATTTAAAATAATACCAAGCCCCAATAAGCCAAATACAATAGAAGGTACCGCTGCTAAATTATTAATATTAATTTCAATAAAATCGGTAACTCTATTTTTTGGTGCAAATTCCTCAAGATAAATAGCTGCAAAAATTCCAATAGGAAAAGACAAAATCAAAACTACCAAAATTGTGAATAAAGAACCTACTATTGAACCTCCTACTCCTGCCAGTTCAGGTTCTCGGCTGTCACCCCTCATTAAAAATGGTAGATTGAATTCATAGCTGACAAGTCCCCTATCTACAAGTTCATCAAAAAATAAAAGTTGAATATCTTTAATTCTTCTTTTGTCTTCATCTAAGTCCCTTGGGTAGTTTCCCTTATTAACCTGATCTACATCGTCGGAGGCAGTTAAATATATTGTTTCTGTTTCATTTATATTTGACTTATTCGATTTTAAAAATTCTCTTATTTCTTGCTCAAATTCAATACTGAATAATCGTATCAACATTTTCTTATCTTTTTTCTCTTCAATATCTGGAAAAAGTCCATAAATAGCCTTTTTGGAAAAAGAATACATTGACAGGTTGTTAATATCCTCTGAACTCATTTCAGAAAATTGTGTCGTGTCTTCAATAAGATTTAAAAAAGGTACATCTACCTGGATAACAGTTCTATAAAATGCTGAATAGCCAGATGAAAATATATTTAGAAATAAAATAAGCACCCATGCAAGCGCAAAGCTCATTGCACCAATACAATAAATCCTAAATCTTTTCTCTGAATTTAGCCTTTTATTTAAACTATTTATTCTTTGTTCTATTCTATCAGTCATATCTCTCCGTATATTTTTTTACGACCTGTAAAGCTATAAAATTTAGAGCCAATGTAACAACGAACAAGGTTAAACCCAAAGCAAAAGCTGACTGTGTTTTTGGGCTATCAAATTCTTGATCACCGATTAAAATAACAACAATCTGAGTAGTAATTGTAGTTGCCGCATCAAGCGGATTAGCTGTTAATTTTGCATTTAATCCTGCAGCCATAACAACAATCATTGTCTCCCCAATCGCTCTTGAGACAGCTAATAAAAAAGAACCTACAATACCTGGCAACGCAGCTGGCAATAATACTTTAACAATTGTTTCCCTTTTTGTTGCTCCCATGGCATAAGAGCCTTCTCTTAAACTTTGAGGTACAGATTTTATTACATCATCAGAAAGTGATGAAATAAATGGTATTATCATTATTCCCATAACAAATCCCGCAGCTAGAGCGCTTTCAGAAGAAACAGTTAGTCCAGCACCCTGACCGATATCTCTCACTAAAGGTGCAACAGTTAACGCTGCAAAAAATCCGTATACAACCGTTGGGATACCAGCAAGAATTTCAATAATTGGCTTAGCCCAATCTCTGACTTTTGGAGAAGCGTATTCAGACATATAAATGGCTGTGAGTAAACCAACTGGGACTGAGACACACATTGCAATTAATGCAATAAGAAATGTTCCAGCAAATAATGGAACAGCGCCAAATGCATTGGCCAAGTCTCTTGTATCAAGATCTCCAGCTTCTCTTACAAAAACTCTTTGAGGACTCCAATTTAATCCAAATAAAAAATCGGTTATTGGAACTTGAGAAAAAAAACGCAACGTTTCATATAATAAAGAAAAAATTATTCCAACAGTGGTCATTATAGCGACAAGTGAGCATGTAAAATACAAGACTAGTAAAAATTTCTCGACAATCTTTCTAGAATTAAGTTTGTTATTAATATTGAATAATGAGTAAAGAACCAGTAAACCTGACAACCCAAGAACTGTAACATAAGTTAAGTTTTCACTCGTCTTATTAATATAATTTAATTTATTTACGGCACCATCTATAAGAATAGTATTTTCATCAAAAAGTTTTATGCCCAATGCAGTGTTTTCGATTTGGGTAAATAATAAACTTAGTTCTGTTTCTGTATAACTGCCAAGTGCTATGAAATCACTTAATACATATTGCTCAATAAAAAATGATTTAAACGAAGTAATCATCAACAGTATCAATAACGCTGGCACAACAGCCCATAGAGCTACGTAGTACCCATAATAATGACTAAGTGATTTAAGATTTTTTTGATTTGAAGTCCTAAGATTTTTTGCTCTTAAATTTCCTAGAAAATAGCTGGCGATACCAATTAGAATAATTAAAGAAATTAATATAAATCCCATGCTTCACCATAATGCTTATTCAACAACTGAGACAAGCATAACTTGCCTCAGTTGTGGATTAATCAAGTCTTTTAGTCCAGATCGAGTGTTTCTAAGTTAGCAACTCTTGATCTTATATCAGATGCATCACCATCAGATAATGCAACTAAACCGATATCAGTTAGATATCCATCTTCGCCCATTGCATCAGGACTTGTGAAAGCTTCAAGAAACTCTTCAATTCCTGGTACAACACCTACGTGAGCTTTTTTCACATAGAACTGTAATGGTCGTGCAATTGGGTAAGAATAATCCTGGATACCAGCAAGCGTTGGCTGAATTCCAGTGATCGAAGCAGATTTAATTTTATCTTCGTTAGCTAGAAGGTAGCTGTAACCAAAGTAACCAAATCTTTCTGGATCCTCAGATAATTTTTGAACTATTAAAGTATCGTTTTCACCAGCTTCAATAACTCTTCCATCTTCTCGCACTACTGCACATTTTTTCTTTGCTTTTTCACCAGCATTTTCCCATAATTTATATGCACCTGCTGCTTTGCAACCTTTTTTCATAATAAGTGAATTCCAAGCATCTCTTGTACCAGATGTCGGCGGTGCAACTAGGATTTCAATTTTATGATCAGGTAATGAAGCATCAATGTCAGACCATTTTTCATATGGGTTATCAATTAAATTTCCAGCAATGACATTACCCTCGCCATCTTTTGCAACATTAGCGGGTACTTTTTCTGCAATTGCTAAAAATAAATGCTCTTGCGTAAAGTCTGCATCGGCAGCATCTAAGCTATGAGCAAGCGTCAAGCCGTCATTACCAATTGTAATTTCAATTATATCAGTAACGCCATTTTTAGCGCATAATGCCTTTTCTTTACTTTTAATTTTACGAGACGCATTGGTAATATCGGGGTGATCGGTACCAACTCCAGCACAGAATAATTTCATTCCACCGCCCGTACCAGTACTCTCAATCACTGGTGTATTAAATCCAGTCTTACCAAATCTCTCAGCAACTACGGTTGCATAAGGGTATACAGTCGACGAACCAACGATTTTTATAGTATCTCTAGCTTGAGAACTGAATGTAAAAATTGATGAAGCGAAAACTGCAATAATCATTATTTTGATTAATCTCATTATTTTCTCCATTAAGGTTTAGAATCGTTACCAACTTATTTTGCCTTGATTACAAAATTATAACGTTTTTGTTACATTTTTATGAACGTCGGTTTCTCGTTGAAATTTAAATAACTGATTTTATTAAGATATTTAAAGGGAAGATAAATTAGTGAGAATATAATAACTGTTAACACAGCCAAATAAGGAATATGCATTGGAGGAGATGGAAATATATCTAAAAGTGTGTTCGCGGCAGGCGTAATCATTAAATACCAATAATTTACATCTTTAAAGAATTGCGAAATATAAATATTTAATCCATAAATTATAGGTAATAAGCAAATGGCAAACAAAAGAACTCGTAAAACTGACCACCAGGTTAATTGAACCTTCGTGCATACACAGGCATATATTACACCAAGCAGTAATAAACCATGGCCGAAATAATAAGTAATATATTCTGCATCAGGAAATGAGAAATCCAAATCTGGTGTTATGATTGCAAGGAAATTTCCACTTAATCCAAAAAAATAACCTACTTCGAAAAAGAATTTAATTTTTGTAAACACATATAACCCCATTGATATTGCGGCTATATGGCAAATGTGCAATGGCAATACGTCGTAAATAGAATGATCATAAAATATCACTCGATAAAATGGCTTTATTATCTCATGAGAAATTAATATAAAACCAATTAACAAAAAAATTGATCTGGTTACATTTTTATTATTTACAAATCGAACAAAAAAAGGAAATAAAATTGATATAGTCACAATTGTGAAAATTGTTGCCAAATGATGATAACCAAACAAAACAAATTGAGTCGCCATATCTTATTTTAACCAAGATTTGTTAAACTATTATTGCACCTTATGAAATGGGTGCAATAGGCAATTCTACTGAAAATGTACTGCCTTGATTTATTTCACTTTTTATATCTAAATGACCTCTGTGCTTATTTAAAATATGTTTAACTATGGTTAACCCTAAACCCGTTCCACCGATTTCTTTTGATCTTGCTGCATCTACACGGTAAAAACGTTCAGTTAATCTTGTTAGATGTTTTGGGTGAATGCCTTCGCTTTCATCTTTAACGCTGATTTTTGATACAAGTTGTGGAAACAGTTTATTATTATCAATATGATCAGTTTGCTTTTTGATTTTTTCTGCCAATATGTCTATTGAGCTGTTTAGTTTTCCATATTTAATCGAATTATCTATAATATTTGTAAAGACCTGTACCAACTCATCTTCATTGCCCAATACAAATAAACCCTCACTAAGTTGATGGTTGACTCTTATTTTAATATTCTTTGTCAATGCGTATTCTTTTAGACTTTCCGCCACATTATCTATTGTTTTCAATAAATTAACTTTTTTGGTTGGATGAATATGCTCATCAGACTCTATTTTAGATACGACAATTAAATCATCTATCAGTCTTTTCATGCGAATTGTTTCTTTATCCATAATACCAAGAAACTTAGACATAGATTTTTGATCATCTTTTGCTGGACCTCTTATAGTCTCCAAAAAACCCATGATTGTAGCAAGTGGTGTTTTCAGCTCATGACTTACGTTTGCAATGAAAGAAGAGCGTACTCTTTCAATATTTTTTAAAGGAGTTATATTTTTCATGAGAATAACATAATTGTCTCTTGTGTTAGTTAATTGGAGATGATTTTTCTCATAACTAATCTCCACATTGTAAAAATTTGTTGATCTAGGTGATAAACTTCCGTACTCACTATTATATTCAATTATTTCTGTTTCTTTATTTTTATATACATTTTCTAATGCCTCTAAAACTATCGGGCTTCTAATTAAGTTTGTTATATTTTGACCAGTATAATTATTTTCAAATAAATCTATTGAATGGGAATTTTGAAAAACAATTTTTTGATCGGAATCAAGAACGATGATTGCATCTTCTAGTTTATTAAGAATAAAACTGATATTTTCCATTGATTAAACAAATATAATCTTTTGTGATAATTTTTTGTGCTTTGAAAGCATTAAAATAAATTTATTAAATCTACTGTTTAAAAGTTCTGAATAGTTTTTTGGGATAGAAAATATCAAATTTGAATCTTTTACATAAATACTGATATTGCTGTAATTAAAATTAGATAATTTTCCAATTTCATATACAATTCTTAAGAATAATCCAAGCTCAATACTGCTTAATAATTTATTTTTATTTACAACTTTTCTATAATCTTTTATCTCATTTAGATCTATTCCATTGTGAAAAACATAAATAACAGTAGCGAGTGTAACTCTGTCAGAATGGCTAAACTTTAATATTTCTGATTTTAATATTTGTTTAAATACAAACAATCCCCTCTCGTCACGAGCTATACTGTCTCCCGTTGATAAATAACTTATAGAGGACACTCTTATTCTTTTATTTAAATAGGATTTTCTTTTAAAAAAATTATTTGTGAATAATTTAATATTCTCATAATTTACGGTGCTAGGATTTAATTCGTTAGAAATTGCAGCAACTTTTAATGATTGATATTCAAGCGGATCGCTATTTGAGCTTAAGTTTATTTTATTAGAAATGTAGCCTTCTCTAATAGCTGTGTAAGAAATAACTACTTGCCTAGCAGAGGTCTTATTTATTATTTCCAACGCGACCTTGGCTGCGTATCGTATAAATGGTGTTTTATCTTTAGTAATTAATGAATATTGTAGCAAGTCCTTTTTTTTAAAATTTGAAACTTCTTCAAGCATCGATACAAAGTTATCAAAATCAGGTTTGAAATGATGAATGACTTTGAGAGGATAGCTGTACTTATCAAAATATAATTTAACTAAAGCTCTCCACGTACCGCCCGTAAGGATTACCCTTTTAAACTTATTTTCATTAAGCCATTCAATATTTTGTAAAGAGTTTTTGAATTTTTCTATTATTTTTTTATTTTTAGTTTTTGCTCTGTGAACACCTAGTGGCAAGGACAATGTATTCATTATTTCTTTCTTTTTAACTTCTGCGAGTTCTAAGCTGCCACCGCCGAGATCGGCAACGAGACCACTTGATTTTTTTAGACCGACAATACATCCCATGGCAGAAAACTTTGCTTCTTCATTACCATTTAATACATGTATTTTCTTTTTAAAAATATTTTCTACATCAGCAATAAATGCCTCTCTATTTTTAGCAACACGGACAGCTTCTGTTGCAAAAATTTCATAATTTTTAATATTTGATGAGTCTATCAATTCCTTTATATAATAGAACGCATTCATTGCTTTTTTTATGGAGTCTTTATTAAGCTTATTATTTTTAATTAGATCTTTACCTAGCCCACATGAAATTTTTTTGTTAAAAATAGCTATCTGATTATACCTAAAGTTTTCAAAAATTTGAAAACGAACTGTGTCAGAGCCAATATCGATTATTGCAATACGTTCGTCTTTAAAAAATAATTTTTTTTTGGGAATTAAATTATTCATAACGCATCAGAGAGAGTAGTTTCTTAGGCTTTTTATTTCCTTTTAATTTTCCTCTACCTGACAAACTTGGATTTGACATGAAGTATTTATGTGCATTAAACGTCTTACCTTTTTGTTTAACTCTTTTGTATGTGCCATCATCGTTCATCATCCACGTTTGCTCATTGTCTAGAAAATTGGCAACCATTATTTGATTCAGTATTTGCTCATGGACAGTGGAGTTCTTTATGGGGGTCAATATTTCAACTCTTCTATCCAGATTTCTAGGCATAAGATCAGCTGATCCAATCAAAACGGTGTTATTTTTTGATGGTATATTAGATTCGTTAGCAAAACAGAAGATTCTAGCATGCTCTAAATATCGGCCAATGATACTCTTTACAACAATATTTTCAGAAAGTTTTTTAACTCCTGGTCTTAAGCAGCAAATTCCTCTTATGAATAATTCAATTTTTACTCCCGCTGCAGAGGCCTCATAAAGCTTGGAGATCATCTGAGGGTCAACCAAAGAGTTCATTTTAAGCCAGATACCAGATGGTTTACTTTTCTTTGCATTTTTAATTTCGTTATCAATCATTACATTAATTTGATTTCGCATTGCGGGTGGAGAAAGTACTATATCATTTAATTTGATTGGAGAAGCATACCCAGTCATGTAATTAAAGATTCTCTCAATGTCTTTGCAGATTTTTTCATCTGCCGTAAATAATGACAGGTCTTCATAAGTTTTAGCGTTTTTTGGATGATAGTTTCCTGTGCCTACATGTACATAGCTTTTTAATTTGCCTGCTTCTCTTCTGATAATTAGACTTGCCTTTGCATGCGTCTTCAATTGAGCGAAACCGTATACAATTTGAACTCCTGATTTCTCCATTTGATTGGCAAGAGCTAAATTAGATTCCTCATCAAATCTTGCTTTGATCTCAACAACAGCTGTAACACTTTTACCATTATCTGCTGCTTTTGTAAGGGCTTTTATAATAGGACTATCAGCAGTGGTTCTGTAAATCGTTTGTTTAATAGCTACTACTTTTGGATCTACAGCAGCCTGATTTAAATAATCGACAACAACATCAAAAGTTTCATATGGATGATGAACAACAAAATCTTTTGATCTGATGGCAGCAAAACAATTATTATCAAATTGCTTTAACCTTTCAACAGGTCTTGATATGAATTTTTTAAATTTTAATTTTGGTCTATTTAAATTATGAATCTGCGATAAATCTTGTAAACCAACATACTTTGATAGAGTAATGACTTGCGCATCTTTAAGATTCAAATTTTTTTTTAAAAAGTTTTTCTTTTTAGATGATATGTTTTTTAAAATTTCTAGCCTTACTATTTCCCCTCTTTTTCTTTTTGTTAAAGCTTTTGCAAAATATTTAATAACATCTTCATCATCCTCATATTCGTAATCGATATCACTGTCTCTTATAACTCTGAATATTGCACTATCCAACAATTTAGAATTTGGGAATAGATCTTTAAAAAAATATCTAATAATATCTTCAACAAATAAATAGTATTCTTTTTTACCCTCTTGAATAAACACAAGTCTGTTTAATGCTCGCGGAACAATGATTACCGAATTAAACGGTTTATTTGAACCTCCTGCCACTAAACTCAATGAAATACACAGTCCTTCATTTGGAATAAATGGAAATGGATGCACTGGGTCAATTGAAATTGGCGTTAATATAGGCAGTATTTCTTCATTGAAAAGTTTTTTTAGATTTTTTTTCAATCTTATATTTAATTTATTAGGCGTAATATGAATTATTTTTTCTGCATTTAATTCTCTAACAAGCTTTCTAAAAGAAACATCCTGATTCTTAAATATTTTTGCTGATGCATTTTGTGCTGCTTTTAATTGCTGATGTCCAGTCATGCCGTCATGGCTTATTTTGTTTGGATTATTTTCTATTTCATCCAAAAGACTTGGTATTCTTACCATATAAAATTCGTCCAGATTACTTGCAGAAATTGAGAGAAAATTAACTCTTTCGATTAACGGCACTTTATTATCATTAGCCTCATCTAAAACTCTTTGGTTAAAAAGAAGCCATGATAATTCTCTGTTTAAGAACTTATTGTCTGAATTTGTATTTTTTCTTATCATTATTAAAAGGATGAAGCATTTATATCTATTGAGACACGCGAAATCAAGTTGGGATGATCCTAGTTTAAGTGATTATGAGAGACCTCTTTCTAATAGAGGAAAAAACAACTGTAACAAAATTGAAACATTTCTTTCACAAAAAAAAATAATACCTGATATTTCCTATGTTTCATCTGCAAGAAGAACTGTCGACACATTTAATTTAGTTCTTGGAAAAACACTAAGGACAAGCTCGAAGGTTGTTTTTAGCAATAAATTATATTTATGTGACGAAATCTACCTTTTTGACTTAATCAAAAACACTGAAAATAATTATTCAAATATTTTAATTGTTAATCATGAACCGACAATTCGAAATTTAACAATTGATTTAAGTGCGCCCTCTCAAGATGAGAAATATTTAAATATTAAAAATAAATTTCCAACAGGAAGTCTTGCAATACTAAATTCTGATTTAAAAGATTGGAGTGAATTAAAATATAATTCATTTAAAGTTACAGATTTTGTTCGACCTAGATTCTTATAGATTATATTGAAGCGGCGTAATCAATTATGCTATTTTGAATTTTTATTAATACATCGTTATCGGAGGATGATTTTATCCAATTATTATTTTTTAATTCTTGAATGAATATTCTTATGTCTAAGGAATCTTTCGTTAAATCATCACCAACAATATAAACATCAATTTTAATACGGCTGTTTATATCTTTTTCAATTGAAAACCAATCAGTCAATATAAAGTAGTCTTCTTTGCTGGCTTCCAACACCGGCATGAATGACAACTTTGCAAGTGAAGCCTTCCATAGCTTTTCTTTATTATTGATTAAATTATCATTATTGATTGAGAGTGATTTACTTATTTCATCGTTTATCCATTTATTAAGGCTTATCCCCCTTGAGTTAGGATCTGCTGCGTCTTCTCCTCTAATATGGCCAGAGTCTGCCCTTTCTATACTTAATGGAAGTTGAGCGCAGTTGATGAGAGCGACTAAAATAAAAATGAAGAAAAAATATGCTTTCATTACTTATTAATATTACAAGATTGTTACATATTTATTAAAATAACCAGAGTGCATTATTTGCACTCTGGTTATCATGATCAATTAACTTGAAAGGATTAAAAAAAGTTAATTAAAAGCCAATTTTGTAGCCAATGAAGAAGTTTTCAACATCCTCATTTGAACCCACGGAAGCAACATGATATTCAAATGAAGCTTTTACGCCTCCACCGAATGACTTTTGCAAGGAAGCAATAGAGCCATCGTCATCAGCCGTTGAGCCAGGATTATCAACATCAAAATATTCATATTGAAATGTTGCACCCAATCCAGGAATCTTTGGTGTTTTAACACCTACTACTGTATAGCTGTCACCGCTGTCTGAATCGTATAGACCATAACCAATCGTGTAACCTGCAAGTTTAGGTGCTTTAATACCAATCATATAGTTTTCATCCCCAGTTCTAGAGTCCGTATTGCCTTCATCGACAATGCCTCCTTTGACTGAAAAACCGGCAATCTTTCCAGATATTGAATAAGCCATTATGTCGTCATAACCAGCCGTTGTTCCAAATCCGATACCCGCTTTAACAGTAAATCCATTTATCTTAGGTGATGTGTAGACAATTTGGTTGTTATCATCAAAACCTGCTGCACCAGTAACGCCGTCACCATCTTCATAATCAGCGCTTAAGCCTTGAGGCAATTTTCTCGAGCTTGCAAATGATGATTTTACAGGGTGGCTATCCATACTATCAACGGGGCCGCCTGAGAGACCATTACCAAAAGAAACTGTGCCCATGTCAGAAATGAATGAAATATCAAAATCACCACCTCCACCAGACTCGAAAGCCATAACACCTTCTATACCCATACCATTATCTAATGTATCTGTGTAAGTCACGTATGCTGATTCTGTAATTGATATTCTTTCCTGAGACGCGTAAGAATCTCCATCTCCCCACAAGCCATTAAAAGTACCGCCAACAGATACATCTGCTTGCGCACTTGAAAGAGCCATTATGCTAGCAAGCGCAGTCGTTGCACTTAAAATTTTATTATTCATAAATTACTCCATTAATTAATTAATAAATGAAGTCATACATGAGATTTCATAAAATTTTAGTTAAGTAAATATTAACAATTATTAAGGTCTATTAAAATTTTGTTACAGCTAAATTAATATTATTTCAATTTTGTTAAGATTATATAACAGTTTATTTTTTTATATGTTTAAACGTGTTTTTTTTATTTCAAAATTATTTAAATATAATTTCTTATTATTAATTTTTTATTTAAAATTTATTAAGATGAATACTGTATAAAAAAAATTTTTTCGAAGTGTTGTTATTTTGCAACGCGTGATACAGTTTGATGTGACAAAAACAGCTTAGAAACCTCATGCCAATCAAATTTTTTACTATAATTTATACAATCTGTACGACTCACTTTTCTCGCCTTATCAATTGAATTAATTAAATTATGATCAAGACAATTATGTTTAAAATTATCAAAAACATCAATTGGACCTGGAACAGGATATGCGGCCACGGGAAGTCCACTGGCGAGAGCCTCGATCATGACCATTCCAAACGTATCTGTTTTACTTGGAAATACAAAAATATCTGAAGATGCATAGTACTGGGCCAGTTCACTTCCTTTCTTCACTCCTACAAAAACTGCATCAGTATATTTTTTTTCTAGTTTTTTCTTAGAGGGTCCATCACCTACAAGTAATTTTGTACCTTTTAAATTTAATTTAAGAAAATCCTCTAGCGATTTTTCCTTAGATATTCTTCCTACATATAAATAAATTGGTTTTTCTAATTTGAGATCAATCTTGTTCTTCGGATTAAAAGCTTTTATATCAACGCCCCTGGACCATTTAACTGTCCTTTTAATTCCATGTGAATTAAGTTCATCTATAATTGAATTAGAGGATACCATTACTGCGCTAGAATTTTTGTGAAACCATTTCAAAATTTTATATGTAAAAGATACAGGTATCTTAGCCATCGTATTTATATATTCAGGAAATTTTGTACAATACGAGGTTGTAAACGCATAATTATTCTTTGAACAATAATTCCTAACAGCTAAACCAATAGGCCCCTCTGTAGCAACGTGTATAAAGTCAGGCTTAAACTTCTCAATGATCACGCCAATTTTGAACCAATGATTAATCGCAAGTTTTATTTCAGGATAAATAATCAGTGGAATTGTAATAAATTTATCTGGAGTTATGTACCTAACCTCATGTCCTTGACTTGTAAGTTTATCACCAAGTGTTTGATAAGTTCTAACAACACCATTTATTTGAGGGAGCCATGCGTCTGATGCGATGAGTATTTTCAATTAACTTAATACCTTTACGGAGTCCTTAGGTTTGTTCAAAATTTCATACTTTTCAACGATATCTTTCCAAAAAAGAATATCCATCGTTCCATCAAAATTTTCTACCATAAAAGAACAGTTTTCTACCCAGTCACCATCATTATAGTAATGAACTCCATTTATTATTCGATGTGAAGCGTGATGAATATGTCCACAAATAACTCCTTTTAGATCTTTCTTTTTTGCATAACCTGCAACTATTTCTTCGTACTTATTAATATAAGAAACAGCATTTTTTACTTTTAATTTCAGATACTTTGAAAGCGACCAATATTTCAAACCAAACAATAATCTTAACTGATTAAATCTTCTATTTAGCCATAACGCTAAATCGTATGCGCTAGCGCCAAGATGGGCTAACCATGGTGCAATATTAATAATCGAGTCAAATTTATCTCCATGCAGTACAAGATATTCAGATCCATCTACTGTCCTATGTTTGATTTCATTAACTACCCTAATATCGCCTAGTGTTATGGGCACAA
Source organism: uncultured Pelagibacteraceae bacterium (assembly GCA_902622985.1). Taxonomy (GTDB): domain Bacteria; phylum Pseudomonadota; class Alphaproteobacteria; order Pelagibacterales; family AG-422-B15; genus CACNXQ01. The sequence continues at coordinate 33,208 of CACNSH010000002.1, forward strand.
ATTTTCTAACAAGCTCATCGTGATTTCCCGATACATAAAACACTTTAGTTCCATGTCGTGCTTTTCTTAGAATTTTTTGTATTACATCACTGTGGCTTTGTGGCCAGTGCCATCTATTTTTAAGTCGCCATCCATCTATAATATCTCCAACTAAATACAAGTAATCTGATCTGGTATTTTTTAAAAACTCAAGTAACTGTTCAGCTTGACAGCCTTTTGACCCTAAATGAATATCTGAAATAAATATGGAACGATATTTTAAGAGAGGAATAACATTATTTTTTTCGTTGACCATAAAATTGGTAAAAAAGAATCAATTTTCATTACATTACCAATAGTTTATGAAAGATTTGTTAAGCCATACTTTCTAGAAATCTGTCATAAAATTTTAATATTCTTGTAATTTTTATGACAAAATTAAAAATTATAATTTAATTATTGAGTAACTAGACAGAAGACTGAACTTCCTCATTTAATCCTCCACCCTTCCAAATATAAATGGGGAAGTTCTTCTCTTATTTCCATTAAGGTAATTTGTATATTGGGATCATTATAAGAAAAAAGAGGAAAAATCAGGATTTTATAAAAAAAAAGACCCGTCCAAGTATAAATTGAACGGGTCCTTAATTTATAGATTAAGTATGTTTAAAATGTTCTACCAATTCTCATTCCTGCCCTGTCGTACAAGACATTCATCAGAATGAAGACAAGTATACTAGCCACCATAGGAACTGGATTAGCGCCCCCATCTTCGCCCATAAATAAAACAATTTGCCTTATAGAAGTGACAAAGGATCCAACCAACATCATTCTAAAAAACACTGTAGATTGTTCAATTGGTGCCAGTAAACATGCAGTAAAACCTACTGCAAAAACTATATAAACCCACCCGAGATTTGCAAACAGCTGAAAATGTGCTGCATCAACATCGCTCGGATTTGTTCCTATTCGCTCTGCAAAGGCTAATACCGGCTCATTATCTATAAACATAAAACCATAAAAGAGAAATAAAACTATTAAAAAACAAATTATTACTCTGCTTATTGTGTCTTCAACTTTAATCATTTTGTTCCTCCTAAAAATTACTTTGGTTTCTGAAAAAGATAGTCAAAAATACAATGAAATTTAGAACTATAAAAAATGCCAATAATGGGTTACCACCATCGGGAAATGTCACACTTCCAACTAACATTGCACAAAAGAACATCGTTCCTGCAACTGCACTCATTGATACTAAAACTCCACTCAGTCCAGCTCTGAACTGATAAACAAGAGCAATCAGTATAGCTATGTTTATCATAGTTATTCCTAATACACTGTGTTCAGATTGAGGATTGCTTTCTAATAGTGGAGATTGCTCAATAAAACCGCCTGGATATATGAAGTAAGAAACAACATTAAACAGCACTGCGGCAATTGCAATATATCCCATGATTTGAGTTGTTTTGTCAGTAACTCCAAACGGAGTTCCAGCTTTCTCAATTGCAAGTGGATAACCAGCTCTAAATCTTGCTATGGCTAATAGCACAAACAAAATTATCCATGCATAAAGACCGGTATAGTTTTCTCCACCGCTTAGCTGCAATGACATCGCAACCCATATTAATTGAAGTAGGACGACAGGCAGTGCATAAGCAAAAAATGCCCTCTCTAACCCTTTGAAACCCATATATAGAATGCCTACATAGGCTACAAAATTAACCGCTCCAAACCAATTTAAGAAAAATTCTGTAGTTAAGTTATCTTCGAATGTTGGATATCGATCAATCATGTAATCATAATTGAACATCATTATGCATCCATAAACGAAGAATATAAGGCCTGAAATAAACATACAGGCTTTAATTACGTTATCATCTGTTTTAAACATATAACCCCCTATAATTGTTATATGATCGGAAGGTTAATTATTTATTTCTTTGTTAGAAAGTGAATTTTTTATATAAAGTGACTAATTTTTATAACTTGTTATCTTGGTAAATATATATTTAATAAAAATTTGATAATTACTTAAAGTAAAATATTAGAATTATAATTTATGCAATTGATTCAATTAATAATTGATGGTGTGGCCTCAGGATGCATATATGGACTGGTGGCATTAGGATTTGTCTTAATTTACAAAGCTACAGAAACCATCAATTTTGCTCAAGGCGATATTCTTATGCTCGGAGCATTTGTGGCCTACTCACTTATTGGAATTTTAGGCATGGACTACCTCACTGGATTCGCTCTTACTGTTTTAATTATTGCTGTATTTGGGTTTTTCCTTGATGCCGTTGTAGTGAGACAGATTATTGGGCAGCCTGCATTTGCTACCGTAATGCTAACTATCGGTTTAGGTTTTATTTTTAGAGGATTTGCATCAATTTACTGGGGCACAGACATATTTTCATTTAGTACACCTTTCTCTGGAAAAATAACTGAATTTAACGGTCTTATAATTTCCTACGTAAACCTCTCTATAATAATTGGGACTGCAATTCTAATGTCTGCACTTTATTTCTTTTTTACATTTTCAAAAATTGGTGTGGCAATGAGAGCGTCTTCAGAAAACCAATTAGCTGCTTACTATATGGGAATACCGGTTAAATTTATTTTTTCATTAATATGGTCAATTTCTGCAGGAGTTGCCGCTGTAGCGGGTGTACTACTCGCTCCAATTACATTGGTAGATACATCAATATCATTGATTGGTTTAAAAGCATTTGCTGCAGCTGTTCTAGGAGGATTTGGATCAATACCTGGAGCAATTGTTGGAGGCATTATAATAGGTATTGTCGAACAATTATGTGGAACTTACGAAAATTATTTGTTTGAAGGAGTGAGAGAAATATCTGCTTACCTCGTTCTTATCTTGACATTAATTATTTATCCAAGAGGTTTGTTCTCAGATAAAGCTGAGGTCAAAAAAGTTTAATGAGATTTATTTTTAAAACTAAATATTCACAAGATATAAATATTGCAAAACATAACGGTGATCGTTTTTGGTATTCACTGCTTATTTTAATCATGGTTGCGTTACCGCTTGTATTAGATGATTTTTACTTAGGTGAAATCTCATATATTTGCATTCTATCCATTGCTGGTATTGGTTTAATGATATTATCTGGATACACAGGTCTTGCATCCTTAGGTCATGCCGCGTTTTTAGGAGTTGGCGCTTATACTCATGCCTTCTTACTTACGAATGGAATACCTTTTTATGCGTCAATTCCTATCGTAATAGTTGTTTCATTTCTAGTAGGTGCAGCAATTGGAATACCAATCCTACGCTTAACAGGGATGTATTTAGCTATCGCAACATTAGCCTTAGGCTTTATTGCGGAACATGTTTTTATAAAATGGGAACACTTTACAGGCGGCAACAGAGGGTTGCCTGTGCCTCAACCAGAATTCTTGGGTATGAGTTTCTATGACAGTGTTTTCTTTTATTATGTCTGCCTTGTCTTTCTTATTGCAGCGATGTTTGCGGCAATCAATATACTAAGATCACCAACTGGGAGAGCGTTTGTTGCTATTCGAGACAGTGAAATAGCAGCACAAAGTTTAGGCGTTAACTTAGGTCTCTATAAAGCTTTATCATTTGCTATTTCTGGTGCTTTTACTGGATTAGCAGGTGCATTACTTGCTCATTACATTGGTTACTTAGCTCCAGATATATTTAATATCTTTTTATCTTTAACGTTACTTTTACTTATCGTTGTTGGTGGTATGGGAAGTTTACATGGAACAGTGTTTGGAGCGATATTCGTTGGCTTCTTACCGCAATTAATTGCCATCTGTCGTGACTATTTACCAAGTTCTATTGGCTCACAGCCAGGTCTTGAGCCAATGTTGTTTGGATTGATACTTGTATTCTTTATATTGTACGAACCACTTGGGATTTATGGAAGATGGATGAAAATAAAGTTATTCTTTGAACTGTTTCCTACCTACAAAAGACAAACATTTAAAAAACAAAAAGTATTTACTAAATCGGACCGAGTATAATGAGTTTGTTTGAAGTAAAAAATATCACTGTAGCATTTGGAGGAGTAAAAGCCCTTAATGATGTATCGTTCGGTGTCGACAAAGGTGAAATATTTACAATAATTGGTCCAAACGGAGCAGGTAAATCAACACTCTTCAATGTAATTAGTAGAATCTATGAGCCAAGCAAAGGTGAGATATATTTTGAAAATCAAAACATCTCAAAAACTAAACCTCACAATATATCAAAGCTTGGAATAGCAAGAACATTTCAAAATTTAGAATTATTTGAAAATGCAACCGTTCTACAAAACTTACTCCTTGGACGACATATTTATAAAAGAACAAATATTTTATCTGAAGTATTTTTTACACCTAGTGCCCGTAAGCAAGAACATGAATATAGGCTTAAAGTTGAGGAAGTAATTGACTTTCTAGACCTTCAACATTACCGAGATACACTTATAAACGGCCTTCCCTACGGTGTTCGCAAAAATGTTGAACTTGCAAGAGCTCTTTGCACTGATCCAAAATTACTTCTATTAGATGAACCGTCATCAGGATTAACAAATGAGGAAACAATTGATCTTGGCTTTTGGATAAAAGATATCCAATCTTTATTAGGAATTACCATTATTATGATTGAACACGACATGAGTTTTGTAAATAAAGTGTCAGATCGTATACTTGCACTTAATTACGGTAAGATACTTGCATCTGGTCTACCTGAGGAAATTAAAAATAATGCAGATGTTAAGCAAGCCTATATGGGGGAATGACTTCCCCTAACCCATTGATAAGACTCAACTTTTAACCCTTACTTTTTGTACCTTTTCTAAATTTGGAAATGATTTCAATGCCTTACAAGTGTATAAGCGCCTATTAGGTCGCCTACTCCTTAGATTGGAACTATAGATTACTGATAATTAGAATAATTTACGAAGCTTTAAGGCACCAAATGTTTGAGAAACATTTTCAGATAAATCATATCCTGCATGAGCGTCAAAAAAAAGATTATTATCTAAATCAATGAATACACCTGATTTTATTTTTCCTGTAATAGTTGTATCTTCGTCGCTTTTTGTAGTGAGCTTTGACTGACCAATTAAATTCTGTTTTGTATCTGGATTATCAAGATAGCTAAAAATTTCAATTCCAACACTGGAATAAGGTAAATATTTATCACTATTATTTTTAAAATCCCATGAAATTGAGCTTGTAGCATCTACAATTAATGCATGCGCATCGCTACTACCAACAGATAAATTTAAACTGTTTGCACCAGTTTCGGAAAAGCTATCACGGTGTGAATATATATAACCTATTCCAAAAGAATTATTTAAGTCACCTCTAGCTAAATCACTTTCAGGAGTAAAATTGTAACTTCCTCTAATAGAAAATCCATACGTATCATAACTTGATGACGCCGTTCTATTTATAGCACCAAATTTTAAGTAACGCTTACTGTCAAAATCACCAATATTTAAAGATGCCTCCAAAGTTACTGACTCCTGTTGGTCAATTGATTTGTGCAAATATGGCGATACAGCATACAGCTTATAATTAGAAACACCCTCGTTATTATCACTAGTAATCTCGCCATCCTGATACGTAAAAGCAATTCCAGTTGTTTGGTCATCAGATTTTGTGTCATATCCAAAAATCAGGCCTATAAAACTATCTTCATATCCGTTTACACCAATATCTGTTATGTCATTTTGATCTTTTTCACCACCGTAGAAAGTTCCCCAGCTTCCTGTTTGACCTATACCTTTGAATAAATCTTGAAACGAGTCATATGAAACATCGCTAAGAATATTTGATGCGGATGCAAGCTTAATTTCATTTGAATATAAAGAACTATTGAGTGCTACAATTCGCTGATTAATATAGTTTGCGTTAGAAGAACTAATCTGAGCATTTAATTTATTGCTCGCACTTGTATGGTTGAAATCCAGACTTTCAATTGCTGAATTATAACTGCTCCCTGACAGTCCATTAATTGCACTAACAACAGTTGACAAATCTCCAGATGCGGAAAGATCATTGAAATAAGATGTTAAATTGTCAAAATTTGTTGAATTTGAACTACTGCATGTCAATGTAAAGCTTAGAGAAGTTGATCCATATGTTACTGAGGGTGCAGTACAATTAGTAGCAACTACACTAGAGAATGTTCCAGATATGCTTCCTGCAGTTAAGAAATTGAATGTTTGTGATGAATATGATCCAGATGAAGGTATTATCCTTAAAGTTCCATCTAATGCTGCAGCACCGCTTATAATTAACTTGTCTGTATTGCCTGAGGTATCTACTTCTATGTTTAATGTGCTAGAACCACCCTGGGTATAATTTCCTGCTATATTAAGCGTTCCTATTGAGTTTCCTGGTGCAACTGTGCCATTATTTGTGACAGTACCTGAAGTACCTATTCCTTCTAATATTGCACCCGAGTCAACAGTTACTTCTGATTGTGAGGAAATACCATCAATAGATAATGTACCAGCTTTGATTTCAGTTCCTAAAGTATGAAGATTCGTGCCAGTTATACTTGTACTACCCGTTCCAACCTTAACTAATTTGGTCTGAGTGTCAGTAATAGTTGTTGTGTAAGTGGAGTCATCTGTTCCACCGATAACAACATTGGCATATGGAAAAAGCTGAATTAAACGTTCTGTATCTTCTGTGTCAACTTCAGAGAATGATCTTAATAATTCTCCTGTATCAAGAGACAAAACTTTATATGTATCTCCTCCAGCCCTAAAAATATAAGTTCGATCAATACCTGATATTGCTTGTACATAGCTAGTAATTGATCCAGCTGATGCATTTAGTACTGTTTCAGTTCCTGTAGATTTATCTATGGATATAAAATTATTATTTGATTTAATTCCATACATTTGAGAGTTAATTGGATCAAATGATATAGCGACAATATTTGTATCCAAATCAACTGAACTTGTTGTGCCATCTGTAAGACTTATACTGTATAATTTACCTCCGCCTCTATCAAAGACATATGCAGTTCTATTTACTGGATCAACAGCAGATATTCCACCAGCTTGCCAGGATTCTAAGCCAGATCCAATTCCTGTTTTTATTGTTGTAAGAGAAGAATTTGCAACATTGACACTTAACAAAGAATTTGTTCCACTTGTTGCATTTCCTTCCCCGTCAAGTGTTTGAACAGTTCTTCTTACAATTAATTTATTATCAATAGTATCGAAACCCACCACAAAATCATTCTCAGTGAGTCCTAAAAAAGAAGTGGATCCGTCACTTTTAGAAACAGAAACTATATCTTCTGTATCGGAATTATTTGGATTAGCTGCTCTTAGGAAAAATTTACCAGTTATGGGGTCACCTTCAGCGCCCATTGAGCCAACTGTACTTAGATTCACACCAGCAGTCAGCGCACCTAAACCATTAAATGTTGCTGTTTGACCAAGATTTGAAAATGAATAAGTAGTTGTATTTACTGTTCCAAATTTTTGACCAACATTAGCTCCTCCTCCGACATTACTGAATGAAATTAGTCCATATTGATTTTCGGCAATTAAAGTTGATGAAAGCCATAGTATAATTAATGCAATTAGATTTAATAGTTTCATAGTATAAACATCATTTAGTCTAAAAAAGTTAACCTAACATAAAAATTAAAAATATTAAATTTCTTAAATTTAATAACAATTTAAGCGCCTAAAAGGTCTACATACCCTCATGCACAACTAACTACAGCTGCTTACATCAATAGACATAAGTGTAGTGTTTTTCTTTGTGTACCTTTGTGTTATAGTTGTAATCAATTGTAAAAATAAAACCTACATGGGGGAGTAATTTCCTCTAACCCATTGATTAGACTCAGCTTTTAACCCCTACTTTTTGTATCTTTTCTAAATTTATAAATAATTTCAATACCTTAAACATTTATAAGCGCCTATAAGGTAGCCTACTCCTTAGATTTTACAGAAAGAATATCTGGATCTTTTTGAAGTGACACATCTGCATACCTTAAGGCTTGTCCATCTAATTTTACAGCGGTCATAACAATCTCTTTGTCTTTCTTAAATTTTTCTGGCAGATCAAATAGAAATAGAGATCTATTAGAAACCCAATGTAATATTTCTTCTTTTGTCATTTCACGCATATAAAACTTATCCTCCGATAAAATTAGGTTTTATTTTTTCTTTTTTTTCTTAATTGTTTTTTTCTTTTTTTTCTTAATTGTTTTTTTCTTTTTTTTTGTTTTTATAGATTTTTTTTTTAATTTATTTCTTTTTTTTTCACTTTTCTCAATTTCTATGTCGCGTAATGCTTCTAAATACTCGTCAGATTTTGTATATCTACTCGCTTCCATAGCTTCTCGAATACCTCTATTTGCAGGACTTACCCATGGATTTCCATATGGTTCATATTTTGGAAAAATATCTTCTTCTTCATCATCAAAATAACCAGAAATATAGAGCACCATCAGAATAAATAATGCAAATGAAAAGATTAGAATAATTAAACTTCCCGCTGTGATGTCAGTGATATCCATTGCTAGATTATAATTTTTTTAATCTTCTCTATCATTACATCATTATCAATAGAAACTGCGTAATCAAGGAGTTTTTTCTTTATTTCCAAATAAACCAAACATTAGAATTAGTACTTTATTTTAAGCGCCCAAAAGGTCGACGTACACTTATGCACAACAGTTTACAGATGTATACAGATATAGACAACAATTCAAAAAAAAATTAATGTTACCAATGTGTTACAATTGTATTCAATTGTAAAAATTAAACCTATATGGGGGAGTAATTAAATAATTAAAATAATATAGAACATCCAAACTGGGATAAATAATATCCAATATCCGTACATCCACATCATTCCAACTACTCCACCCCAATCATTGCTTTCAAAAGATACTTTTCGATCATTAATTGAGCTTTTTAATTCCACATTAACTTTTGATAGATCTATACTAAACTCTTGAGCTTTAATTTCAGAATTTGAGTTAATTCTCTGTGTAATTGACTTTAAATGTAAGATTTGCCAAGGGAGATATAATACACCAAAGACTATATTAATGATGATTAGTGACTGATGGGCATTTGATACATCCAAACTAAGCATAATTATACTTAAAATTGTATTAATGAAAAATATTACAAACCAACCAAATTCTTCATAAAAGTAAAAACGTTCATATTTCAAAAGAATTGCTCCCCAGCAAAAAAACTGTGAAACAATTACCTGAATAACCATTAACCAGGAAATTAAATCAACATACATATATTGATCAGAATTAATAATTCTGAGCACATAACTAAACATATAGATATATGTCACCTCAACAATGGTTACTAAAAATCGTGTCACAAATACTGAAGAAAGAACTGAGTCAATGATTACCGATTTTGAAGCATAATTTACAGGAAACAAACATCTGAATGCAGAGACTGAAATTAAAATAAAAGCAGGAATAAAAAGAAATGGATCATCTATTTTCGTTAACTTTAAAGATAACCATACTAATAATAAATTAGTGACCACTCCCACTCTGATTCCATAAAGAAAATATTTATATATGTTAGTTGTATTTGCTACCATTTAAACCTGTCTTCTATTGCTGGTTGATCAATTTTACAACAAGTTCCAAATTTTATTGTTCTTGTGTCATTTATACCTGTCATGAAGGAGTAGCCAATTTGAGTGGATGTACACGATGTTGGTATTTGATTAGTATCAACAAAATACGTTGAGTGATCCCATGCTCCATTTAGTGGTCCATTAGGGTTTTTATATTCAGATTTCAAATATGAAGATAACCCTGAAACAAGTGTCCAAGTATTGCTGTTAAAATTTATCGTATCGTTATTTCCATCAATGTTAGTAAATGTGATATTTTGCCCATTAAGCATATTTTCACTTATTTTTAACTGAGCTGATTTACTTCTGTTGTCATGTTCTGCCTGACATGCAGTATTTTTTGAAGTTGATATGAATCCATTAAATGCAACTACCCCAACTGCCGCAAGTACTCCAATGATCGCGACAACGATGAGAAGCTCAATGAGGGTGAAGCCTTTTTCTCTCACTTTCTACTAATTCAACACCAAATTGGCATATTAAATAACTTTCTACCATATCCATAATTCCATGTTTCTGGATTTAAATTTCTTACTGGATATGTCCGAATATGAATAGCGCACCCAGACATGCCTGTATTAACATCTACTGCAATTGCTTCTTCTATGTATCCACCAGTTATAACCATACATCCCCTGTCTTTTCTGTAAACATTATCACAAATATTTTCATTAACATGCACTAACAATTTGTTTGCAAAATCGTTTTTATCTCTAGAAGAGCAACTATAGGTAACATTTTCATTTCCGTTTGCATCTTTGAATTTGATAGATTGATTACCAATCTCACACTCCATTGATTTAGTCATCAAAAATTTAACAACAAGATCATGATTTCGTTTTAAAGCTGTATCTTTAGATCTTTCGATGAATCCGTTAAATGCGACCACACCTACTGCAGCCAATACACCAATTATGGCTACTACTACCAACAGCTCTATGAGGGTGAACCCTCTATTCGATCCTAATGACATCATTCAAATATTCGTCTTGTTTAAAATGCGTATCAACAACTATAGTATTTCCATTTCTAATCATTCGTACCTCCCCTAAAGGCGCCTCCCTTCCAATAGTTCCTCCTTGTGCAACACCTTCTTTACATGTTTCACCTGAAGAGTGCATTGCTCCATAAGTATTGCAATACTCTCCTACTGTTAGGTGATTCCAAAACGCAGATATTAATGCACTTGGATTCGGATTTGATACATAAACACATAGATTTGATGTGTTTGTGCTAGGATTATGTTTTAAGATTAGTTCTCCTGAAATATTGCACTTCATTAAATTAGTTCTAATAAATTTTACTACATTGTTATGGCTTTGCATTGTTGCATTAACTTTCGACGTGTTGATAAACCCATTAAATGCCACTACGCCTACAGCTGCTAGAACTCCGATGATCGCAACAACAACAAGAAGTTCGATTAAAGTAAAACCTCTATTTTTATAATTTTTATTAAAATGGGTCATTTATATATGTCTGCACAATATCATCTTCTTCAGGTCCAAACCTCGAACAACAATGTACCTTGTTTGTACCTTGGTCATAACCGCACCATGTTTCCCCTATTGTTGTGGAATTGTTAGCGTCTGGACAATCACTATTACCTCCTACCCCAGTTCCCTTATCATAACCGGGATTAAAAGGATTTGTAAAACCCATGACATCATAATTTCCTAAAAATCCCATAATATAATCAATGAGAAATCTCATTTTATTTGACTGATTGATCGAAGCTAGTCTTGCGCAATTCACATCTTCCAAATAAGAGTCGCCCTGTATTTCACCTCTTTTCCATCTTTCATGAAAATCGATCTCACCACCATAATCACATTTTATGAATTCAGTTTGTATATACTTAACAACAGATTTATGATTTGATTTTACAGTATTTATTTTTGAATTGTTTATAAATCCATTAAATGCAACAACTCCTACCGCAGCTAAAACACCTATGATTGCTACAACAACAAGAAGCTCTATTAGAGTAAATCCTTTTGAATTACCAACCATCTGACCAATTATTATTTTTAAATTTTCTTTTAATATTTGTATTTGTAATAGTTAAGTAATCACTTGAGTCTAAAGCGTATGCATTTGCCTGAAATGAAGAAGACGAACCATTTAAGTATTCAATACAAAAATTGTAATTTCTCTCAGATGTTTCATCTAATGTTTTATCGTTAGAAAAAAGATTGGTATTTATTAAACTTGCATGGTTACTTGATGATCCACAGTTGGATGCAGATTGATAATAAGTACCATATAATGACCTGTATTCCTCTTGAGCTAAATATATTGAGCTTAATCCTGTAGTAGCTTGTTTTTCTTTTGCACTTCCAATAAATCCACCCAAAGCAACTACGCCTATTGCTGCAATAATACCAAGGATTGCGACTGTTACTAAAAGTTCTATTAGTGAAAAGCCTTTATTCATTCATATCCAACCATTTCCTCTAGGGATTATCAATCTAGAGGAAATAGGTATCTTTATATTAGCAAGTTATTCTTTAGTAACAGAGTCTGTTAAAGCTGTTTCACCAGATGCAAACGTTGTTTTAATTGTACAAGTACCAGCAGCTCCTGAAGAGGTGTTGCAACTTATATAAGTATTTCCTTCAGTGCTTCCATCTCCTGATTGTACTCCATCTCCCTGAGTATAAGGATTTTTAAAACTTGATTGATTCAAATGAACAATGATCTTTGCTTGATGATCAGCTGGCCCTGAACTACATGCCTCTGTAGTAGTTCCAGATGCTGTATCATACGTAAGATTAGTCTCACCCAAAGAGCATTTAGTAAACTCAGCCTGCAGATAGCTTACAACTGCTTTATGATTAGACTTTGTTGAATTTACTTTTGCATTTCCCAAAAAACCGCCAAAAGCAACTACACCAACCGCCGCTAATACGCCTATAATAGCGACAACAACTAGCAGCTCAATCAGTGTAAAACCATTTTTTTTATTTTTATTCATAGAAGATAACCCTTTATTTATATCATAAAGATTATGTTATGTTTGTTGGAAAATTATTACAATACTATTTTTTAAGAGTAAGTTATTGATAAACGCGGATTTTTTGCCATAATTCTGATTATTACATAAAAATCAATATAGAAGCTTATAAATGCCAAATTTATTTTTTATAAATATTTTAATAACCTTTACGGTAATTTTTCTTCTAATTTATGTATCTACGCTACATTTATTTCCCAAAGAATGGCGTGAGAGAGTTAATTCAAATAAAAAATCATTTAACCCAAAATTCAATAATGACTCAATCACTGGGATTGTAATAATTATATTATCTGCGGTAATGGTAATTTTATGGACAACTTATTTCTATATTGCTCTTTATTATTAACCAACAACTGATCCTGCATTAAAGATTGGCATATACATCGCAATTAAAAGAGTTCCAACTATAGCTCCTATAATTACCATTGATAAAGGCTCTATCATGGTAGATAAATTATCAACTACATTATCAAATTCTTCCTCGTAGTAAGTTGCTATTGAAGTGAACATCTCTTCAAGGTTTCCTGTTTTTTCTCCAACTGCAATAAGTTGTGAATACGTGGGGGGAAATATTATTTCTTTCTCAACAAGTTTTGACATATCCTCACCAGAAAAAACACCTCTTTTTACTTGCTCTAATGCTGTAACAAAATGGACGTTATTAGTAGATGATTTTGCAATATCTAGTATTTCAAGTACATCAACCCCGGCTGCAAATAAATTTGCTTTAATTAGTGCAATCCTAGCTATAGTTGCTTGTATTATTATTTTTCCAAATAAAGGGAATTTTAAAATAAATTTATCCATGAAACTCTTATAGCTGTCACTTCTCTTAATTGTAAATGAATGAGCAAATACAATTATCAAAATGATTACTAATGAAGTTATTCCACCAGAACCTGTAATAAATTTGTTTGCCCCAATTAGAAATAAAGTTGGACCAGGCAATTCAACTCCCATGCCACCATACATATTTTCAAAAACTGGTACAACCTTCCAAATCATAAATATCGTCACAAGTGTTGCAACAGATAAAATTATGGATGGGTACATTAATGCGCTTTTTATTTTAGATTTAATTTTTTCTCTTTTTTCCAGAATTCCAACTAATTTATCCAAGAAAATATCAAGTTTACCACTAGCTTCTCCAGCCTTTATCATATTGACATAAATATTATCAAAAACTTTTGGATGCTTTTTAAAACTTCCTGCTATATCTGTACCTCCTTGCAAATCTTGGGTAATAGACTCTATTATTACTTTTAGCTTTTTATCATTCACTTGATTTTTTGCCATTTGAAGTGTGTCAAGGATGTTTAATCCAGCTCTTGTCATTGTCGAAAGTTTTTTTGTAAATAAAACAATTTCTTTTGTTTTAATTGAACCAAAGTTTTCTAAAAAGGATAAAGATGAAGATTTGCTTTTATCTTGTACTTTCTTAGCCCTACCTTTAACTTCGTTTATTGAGGTAATTATTATTTTTTTTTGCCGTAGACGATATGCAGCCTCATCTTCATTTATCGCCTCAATCACTCCATCAGCATATGTATTTTTCTCACCAGAAATTCCTTTATATTCAAATGAAGGCATATTTATTAACCGACAAACAACGTTCTTTGATATTCATCAAATGATAGTTCCCCATTTTTTAAATAATCTGCTCCAACTTCTTGCATAGGTCTATAACCTTCCTTTTTTGCAATGGCCATTATCTCAGGGGCTGTCATATTTTTGAGAATTGCATCCTGAATACTTGGAGTAATTTTTAATACTTCATATATACCCCTTCTTCCCTTAAAGCCTGTGTTATTGCATTTAGAACAACCCTTACCTTTTTGAAGTATAATTTTACCTTTTATCCCCAGTTGTGAGAGTGTATCAGGTTTAATACTACTGTCCTTAGTTTTACAGTTATCACATGTCTTTCTGGCTAATCTTTGAGCTATTACAAGCGAGACTGAAGATGATACTAAATAGTTAGGTATACCCATATTTACTAGCCTAGTTATCGTATTTACTGAGTCATTTGTATGCAATGTGCTTAGAACCAAGTGTCCAGTTAAAGCTGCTTCAACAGCTATATTTCCAGTTTCTTGATCTCTAATCTCACCAACTAAAATAATTTCTGGATCCTGTCTTAAAAATGTTCTTAAAGCTGAAGCAAAGGTAAAATTAATTTCATTTTTCATTTGTGATTGACTGATACCTTCAAGTTCATACTCAATTGGATCCTCTGCGGTCATAATATTTTTCTTTTCATCATTTAGTTTATTTAGAACAGAATAAAGGGTTGTTGTTTTGCCGCTACCAGTAGGTCCAGTCACAAGAATTAGTCCTTGGGTTGCATAGATCGCTTCTTTTATTTTTTGAAAATCTACTTTTGAAAAACCTAATGTTTCTAAATCAAGCTGGATAGCATCTTTTCTTAAAATTCTCATAACAACTCGCTCTGACAGCCCTTGTACAGGTAAAAATGATACACGAAGATCAAATTCAATATCTCCATTATTAAATTTAATTGCCCCATCTTGTGGTAAGCGCTTTTCTTCAATTCTGGCACCAGAACGCAGCTTTAAAATTGAAACAACTGCCAAATAACGTTCATTTATTTCATCTTGTCTTTTCTTTTGATTAACAAGTATGCCGTCAATTCGATACCTTAATCTTTTCGACTTCCTAAATGATTCAATATGAATATCACTTGCTCCTTTTTTATATGCCTCTGTTAGTATGTCTGTAACAAATATTTCAGCCGCAGTTTTATCTCTCTCAGTGATTTGTTCAACCTCAGCTTCTGACTCTTCAATTTCTTTAACTTCTTTTAAAGTTCCAAGCACTCCAACTTCTTGTGACAACGATGAAATTCCATATTTTTCGAGCAGTTTTTCAAAATTACTTACCGTTACTAACACCATTTCAATATTCATACCTGTTATCACTCTTATATTTTTTTCAAGTGGTAATTTAGATTGATCACATATAGCTACTTTCAAAGTTGAACCATCTGTTTCGAAAGGACAAACATTATTTATTCGCAGGTATTCAGTGGTTAATTTTGACTGAGCTTCAGAAGAAATTTGTTCTGGGTCAACTTCTTGAAAATTTAATCCATAACTTTCAGCAACAAACCTAGCAAGTGAGAACTCATCCATTACTGCTCTTTCAAACATAATGGACACTATTGATTGTCCTGATTCTTGATTAAGAACTTTTAATTTATTAAAATTATCCTCAGAGAGAATTCCTTTAGAGACTGCCATATCAGCAAGCTCTATTGCACTATCATCGTTAATAAACTTGCTCATCAGTTATAAAATTTTGGGTGCTATAAAAATAAACACTCTATTAAAAATATCCTTATCACCTTGCATTTTAAATAAACTGCCAAATACTGGTATGTCTCCTAAACCAGGTGTTTTTGAAGTTGAATCTGAAATTGTATCTTGAAAAATTCCACCAATAATAACTATGGATTCATTTGCAACTAACAATTTTGTATTTACCGCGGTTTTACTGATTGGGGGATTAGAAGTTGTTGCGTCTGTAACAGAGTCATTATTAACAGAAATATCAAGTATTATGTTGCCGTCTCCTATAACACTTGGAGTCACCTCTAATGTTAATGCTGCATCTTTAAACTGTGTTTGAGTTCCACTAGACGATGCAGAGGTATAAGGTATTTGTACACCCTGTGTGATTTTGGCAGTTTGATTGTCTAGCGTAAAAACTTTTGGATTCGCAATGACTTTAGAAATTGAATCTGCTTCCATTGCTTGTAATTCAAGATTAAGGTCAATTTTAGATGCATCCAAAATCATGCCAATACTTCCTGTTGCAGATGAAATTGTATTTTCTGCCATAGTTCCTGCTGACTGCGTACCGACCGTTCCAAGCGTAGTAACGCCCGATGTAGTTGTTGAAGGTCCACCAATAGTTCCTCCGGCACTAAATTGACCACCACTTGCAATATTTGTTTCGTTTGGACCATAATACATCCCAAGCCTAGTACCAAGATTCTTCTCAAAACTATCTGTTACAGTGACAACAAATGCTTCGATTAAAATTTGCTTAGTTGGTATATCAATTTCGTTTACCAATTTTTCTATAAAATCAAGATCGTCTTTTCCACCAAGCACAATCAATGCTCTTAAGCGAGTATCTACAGTTATCTTAACTCTGTCACTGGCACCTGAACTAGATATTGCAGAACCCTCCCCTGCAGCTGCTGTTGCATCCATGTTTGACAATACATCTTCAATTTGTGATTTTACTGTTGCAGGTTCACTGTAATATAATTTAAATATTTCTGATCTCACTGGTTCAATAGATTTACTTAACTCCATTGCCTGTCTTACTTCTGCTTTTCTTTTCCTATTATACTCCTCTTGTGCAGATATGACCTCTTTGGTATGTATTCTAACTATATTTGTATTTGGACTTAGCGTTAAAGCTATATTTTTCATTTCAAGAATTGCTTCAAGCACATCATCCCAATCTTCATTTAAAATTCTTGCTTTAACATTTCCCTGCACTTCATCACCTACTAAAATATTTTTGCCAGTAACAATCGAAAATGTTTGCATAACAGACCTGATATCCACATTGTCAAAGTTTACTGAAATTGGAAAAGTCTCAGCAAAATTTTTACTAATAATTTTAGTGTAATCTGTAACCATATTTTCATCGATATAGATTCTTCGCTCACCGATGATATTGCGTTTGTCTTGTGACTTCGGTCCTAGCTCTGCGGTTTCATTAATTATCGCGGTCTGTTGATCAGCAAAATCTTTTGGGTCAAAAGGTTTTTTTTCAACTTGTGATGTTGCGCAACCAAATAAAAATATGAACAAAAAAACAAATGCGGAACTCAATTTTACTTTATACATAACTTACATTCCAGATAGATTTGTTGCCAGTAAAGGATTAGAAACTGAAATAGTTATTTCCTCATCAGATGAATTTTTTCCAACAATTATATAATCTTGGTCTATAGATTTAATTGTGTGTAAATCATTACCGATTGGATCACCTGGAAACATAATATAATCTTTACCTCCCGGTATACTCATCACAGCTATAGATCCTTCGAGGGAAACAATAACACCTTTAACAAAGTATTTTGCTACATCATATTTCATCATAGGGTGAACCGCATCAGAACCATCGTCGGTTAACGTTAAATCACCCGTTACCGTAGAAGGAGTTGAAAAACTTCTTGAAAACGGATCTTCAGCATAAGCAAAGTTTAGGAAAGATATTAAGACAGATAAAACTATTAAAATTTTTATTTTCATAATCAATTCATTTCTCTATTTTTTACTAATGAAACCGTTGCAGTTGCTTTAATTAACCCACTTATATTTTCATTCTTTTTAATTTCTTCGTTTTCTATGTTAACAATTTTAGGC
This sequence comes from uncultured Pelagibacteraceae bacterium, assembly GCA_902622985.1. Taxonomy (GTDB): domain Bacteria; phylum Pseudomonadota; class Alphaproteobacteria; order Pelagibacterales; family AG-422-B15; genus CACNXQ01. The sequence continues at coordinate 51,247 of CACNSH010000002.1, forward strand.
TTATTTGCTATTATATTTCTAAAGTTAACATAATTTGTAAAACCTCCTTCTATTTCATAAGAAACACTCATTTTGTAGTAAGCAATAGGTTTACATTCATCTCCTTGACAATTTGGGTCTGGTTGAAATGATTGCGAGTTATTGACCATGTTTTCGTATTGTGAATTTTGTTCACAAGGTATGGTGGAGCCAATTGGTGTATAAGTATATGATGAATTATTCATATCATTTTCATCCAATCTTATAGCTATCTCGTCACCTCTAGTTATATTAATTATTTTTAGACCGTTACGAATTGTAGCTTCTGTTAATTCAGCATAAAAATTTTCAAACTCATCGTCACTAACAAATAAAACACCTTTTGTTGAGCTTTCTGTTTTTAGATTTTCTATACTTTTATTTAGATTCTTGATTTCATCAATGCAGCTGTTAATTTGGGTGTTCCACGTTTCTACTTGTTTTAGTCTATTTTGCTGTTCATTTAATGTGGGTTTTATATAAAAAAAGTATATGGCTAATAATATTATTATTAGGACTGAGGCATAAATAATACGCATTATAACAGTTTTATCTAAACCTATTGTTTTATTTTCTTTTGATTTATTTGGTTTGTTCTTATTTTTACGTGAGAATAAATCTTTGATATCCATTTGTAATAATGAAGCCATCTATCAATCCTCCTCTGATAATCTTTCAAGATTTTTTTGCATCATAAATTCGTTTTTAACATTAATCTTTATGATAAATGATTTTATGTTTGATCCATCATTAGCAATAAATGATTTTTCTAGAATTACAGAGTCAAATATCTCAATTTCTCTTATTCTTGTTATATAGTTTATTACATCACTATCAGAAAGCGCTTCGCCCTCTATAGAGTATGTAACAAGACCATCAAATTTTATTGAAGATAGTGCTATATTAGTCCCAGCTCTTTCTGCTAACTCAACAAGCGCCTTAGCTGCGGTACTTTGATTTGTTGTGGCTGTTTCAGATAACTTCAAGCTATCAATTAGTGTTTTATTTTCATTTTTAAGTTTAATCATTCTAAGCTGTAAATCAGTCAATTGACTTTCAATTTGTGTGTAATCAGACAAACTTTTATTGTTTTTAGATGATTGAGATATAAAATTATAACCTACTGCTAATGATGAAATTAGCATTATTGCGACAATAGCGGCTAGAGCTATTCCAGAAAATAGCTTAGTTCTCTGAGATTTTCTGACACCCTCTCTGTTTGGAAGAAGGTTGATATTATTAACGCCTGTTACTTTTTGATAATAACCAAAAATATCTAACTTTCTTGTAGCTAAACCAGTTACTGCAGTGAAAGATGAATTGTTAGCTTCAGCCGCTAACTTTTCAGAAATTTGTTGTGGAACGCTCATTGTATTAAATGGATCAAGGACTACAATTGTCATGTTTTTAAATTTTTTTGAAAAAGATTCAGAAATATTATTTATATTTGGAGAATTTGATACGAGAAATAGGTTCTCTATAGGCTCGGACTTAAACCTTGATGCATAAGAATCTAAATTTTGCTTTATCTGCATAACAAATCGATCGATTATTGGTGAAAGTGACTTTACGTCATTATTTTCTAATCCAATTGTAGTTTTGTCTTTGGAGCTAACAAATATATCGCTTACAAAAGGAATCTCATCTTTTAAAATAAGTAAAAAATTTTCATGCGCACCAATCTCAAGTATTGCCAGAGGCGCCTTTGTCATGTTTTTTATATTTTTTGTCTCAAAGGCATTTCTTAAAGCGAAACATCTTACATCCATGACAATTGGACTCATCTGAGCATTTTTGACGATCTCTATATATTGATTTACATCTGATAATTTAGAGGCGACAAAAAGAACATCCATTAAATTTTGTGCTGAATCTTTCCTTATAACTTGGTGAAAAATTGAATATTCTTCAAGTGCATCTGGTAGCTGGGTAAGATTTTCCCATAACGAGTCATATTCAATTGCTTTTTGCATTTCTGCTTCAGTCATCAAGGGCATTGTTATTACCTTAACGATTGAGCTTGAAACAGGCAGAGATACCGCTGCGTTGTTAGTTGAAAATTTTCCTGATTTAAAAGCTATTTCAATTTCTTCAGAAATTTTAGCTGCGCTAGTTTTAATATCTTCTATGCGATCCAAGTGTCTATATGCTAACTTTTCAACAGTCCACTTATCATCTTTTTTTGATAATTGAGCTAATTTAATTGAGTAAGGAGTAATATCAATGCCAACTACTTCTTCTTGTTGAACAGAGTATTCACTAAGCATTGAGATGACTGAATTTGAAAACTTTGATAGTAAGCCAGAAGAGGGACTTAATTTATCAGAATTTGGTTTATTCTTTTTTTTAAAATTCAGCTTTAAGTTAGCTGAACTAAATAAATTTTTTAGCTTTTCACCAACATCTACATTTAGTCCTGACGGTTTACCTGTCATCTAAATTAATTCCTTAAAAAGCATTAATATATATATAATATTAAATAGTTTTTAACCTTCGTTAACAATGTTAAATTTAGTGTATAATTGATGATATTTTTAAGTTTATGGATAAAATTATATTAAAATTGGCTGAAATTTCTGGGATATCAGATATTCATCTTTCTGCAAACAAAGCGATATCGATTAGAGTAAATGGATTAATCGATAAAAAAGATGAAAAAATCATTAAAAATGAAGAAATTGAGAAATTTATTCAAAAAATATTAAGTAAAGAATTAATCGAAAAACTGAAAATTGAAAAGAGTATTGATTTTAGTCTCAGTCTTGAAAAATATAGATTTAGAGGAAACGCATATTATTCTCATGACGGCATGAATCTTGTTTTAAGGAAACTAGGAAGAAATATTATGAGATTTGATGATGTAGGTTTTCCACCAGTAATATCAAATCTTATTGAAAATGAAAATGGTTTAATATTGGTTACTGGACAAACTGGTTCTGGCAAATCCACAAGCCTTGCTGCAATAATTGATTACCTGAATGAAAATTTTTACAAAAAAATAATTACATTAGAAGATCCCATTGAATTTTTACATGATGAAAAAAATTCTATAATTTCACAAAGACAAATTGGTGATCATGCAAAAACTTATTCTTCTGCATTAAAAGCCACATTAAGGGAAGACCCAGATGTAATCTTAGTTGGTGAGCTGAGAGACTTAGAAACCATACAACTTGCTCTAACTGCTGCTGAAACAGGTCATCTGGTGTTAGCAACATTGCATACAAGTGGTGCCCCTAATACAATTAATAGAATTATTGATGTGTTTCCAGGTGATCAGCAATCTCAGATAAGGGCTCAATTAGCTTTATCGCTTAAAGGGGTTATTACTCAAAAACTATTGCTTAAGGAAAGTGGAAACGGTCGAGTGCCTGCATTTGAAATTATGATAAGCAATCCAGCTATTCAAAACTTAATTCGTGAAGATAAGATTTTTCAGATTCCAACAATAATGCAAACAGGTTCATCTGAAGGAATGATACTCATGGATAAATATATAGAGAACCTAAAAACAGATGGCATCATCAGTTATGATATCAACTAATTATGCAGAAAAAGGTCTAACTCTACTAGAAATTCTTGTTGTCCTTGCAATCATAGGAATTGTTGCTGCAATCAGTGTTCCAAATATTTCCGGATGGACATCCTCAAGAACAATAAATAATGATTTGGGAGAATTAACCAAATTAATTGACTATGCCAAAGTGAATAGTATTAAAAAAAAGAAAAAATTTTTGCTGGTCAATGATAATAACAGCAAATCCTTAAATCTATATCAAAGTAAAAATGTTGACACCTCAACAAACTGTACATCCTATAACTCTTCAACATTTGAATATGCATCTGGTTATGAAGCTTCTCAAAAAGTCACTTCAAATATCTTAGCTCAAAGGGGAGTCTCGAGAGGATACACAGACCCCTCAACAGAACTTTGTTTTTTTTCAGATGGCACTGTTTCAGCTAATACAACTGGTTATGAAATAAGCTACAGAGATAGAAGTTATCGATTATCGGTTTGGATTACTGGTTTTTATGAAGTGCTTAGATATTCTGAAGTTTCTTGTCCTGCAGAAAAGAGAGCATATGACAGAGATAACAATATTATTCAAAATTGGTGTGAGGTAAGTCAATGAACAAGCAAGCTGGAGTTAGTTTGATTGAAGCCATGGTAGCAGCAGTTGTCGTAGGAATTGGTTTTGTTGCTATTTATGGAATTACAACTTCCTCCACAAGAGTGTTGTTGAATTCTATAGATCGCGAGAAAGGAAATATGATAGCTAATATGATTATGGAAGACATCGTTATTGATGTAGAAAACATAACTCAATACCACAATATAAATTTTTCCTCCTCACCATTAAGTCAAACGAATTCTGTAGAAAAAAAACATGAGAAATGGAAAAGTGCTGCAGATAAGATGTTTGATCAAGTTCAAAGCGGATCAACTGAGTGCTCCGGCGGTAATCCTAAAGAATGGAAAAATTGTCATTATAGAAAAGTTGAGGTTGTTGAAACCTCAAGTGGCAGTAAAGTTTATACAATTTCAGTTCACCTTTCTAACAGAGAAGGAAGAGCAGTTAATACATTTAAAAGGACAATCAATGCAGAGTGAAAAAGGATTCAGCTTAGTTGAAATGATGATTACATTGGCCATCAGCGCCATCATCATAGGAGCCGCTTTTGGCTCATATACAATTATCTCAAGAAATTTTGAGTGGCAAAAAGATATGAAATATATTTCACAATCTGCAAGAAATGTTATTGAAATGATACAAAAAGATATCCGAAATGCAGGATTTCGTTTTGAAGCTAATGCATCCATTGCAGATCCAGTTAAAATCTACGATGCAGGAGATTGCTGTGATCGAATTGAAATTATTTATGACGAAACAATTAATAAAAGAGTAAAAATTGAATACAAGCTTCAACAATACTCAAGCGACAATACTCGTTTTCGTCTTTATAAAAAGAAAACAAATCTTTCAAATAATAATACAGTTGAATTTGATACACCTATTGCAGATTACATAGAAGCACTTAAATTTACGGGGTCAAGAGGCAATTGTACTGATGGTGATGTGAAAAAAGGATGTGGTATTGAACAATTGGTTACCCCCTCCTCAGCTAGATACGTAACTCTACATGGCAGAAACAATAATACTTGTTCTGATGATATATTAAAAATATTTGATGGTGATCCAACTACATTTTGGTCATGTACTAGAGATAGCGGTGAATACGATACCAACAATACAAATTATTTGCTCCTTACATTCCCTGTAGAATTTAGACCAACGAAAGTCATTACAAACGGTAGTTTATCCGGAGTTAATGGTGGAAGCTTCGATCTAACTCAAGGTGAGAATTTTGCTAGGGGTGTTTGCGCGTACAATAGTTGCTTTACAAATACAACACACCCTTGGGGCACTTCTTATCCAACAAATCTTAACACTTCATTTGCATTCATACGGGCCGGAACCTCCCCATCTGCAGTTTCAGATCAGATCCACACTGAGGGTGGATGGAGATGTATTGCTAATCCTGTAATTGAGAACTTCTTTAGTAGTTCATGGCACCCGCCTGGTGTAAGAAACTGTGGAGATAATAACTATTATTATGGAAATTTGAATTACAATCAAAACATAAGTAGTGGTCCCTCTATAAGAATTAACCCCGTAACTTCTCAAACTATTAAATTTACAGGTGATGGTAGCGCAGGTCATTCACTTGATCTCAGCTATTCAAAATATTTAACTATAAGAATTGATAGTGAAGGTGACCGGTGTGCCTACAGTTCAGCTGATGAAGCATGGGAGAGCAGGTATCACAGAGAAGGAGTATGCAATATTACATGGCAAAATGATTATATTGCAATGTCAGATATGGCAATTTATGGTGAGGTCTTTACCGGCACTATCTCTCCACAAGAAGTAAAAGTTGAATTATTACAAAGAAGCCCCAGAGAACATGGTAATACAGATAGAAATTTTTCTACAACAATTGGTAATTTTTCAATAAATGTAAATGATAAATTTCTAAGAGATAATTATTTGACCTCAGCAACTATGAGGAATGTTTATTACCAATCACCATGATTAAACTCTTTAGAAAAAACATATTTTTTAGATTTACAATTTATATAATAATAATTCTTAGTTTTATTTACTTTAACTTATCTACCTATGATATTTATATATTAAGTCGAAATCCAATGGTATTTTTTAGAACAAATTGGTTTGAAATTGTAACAATTTCACTTTTATTTGCAATTTACTACAAAGTGTCTGCTAAAAAATGATAGACTTTTTAATGATTTATTAAATCTTATAAAAGAATGAATAAAAGATATATTGTTAATAATAAAGAGCAAGGGTTCGCACTCGTTGTTTCATTATTGCTACTAGTGATTACAACACTGATGGCCTCTCTTTTAGTCATCAACGCTGCCAATCAATCCAAACTCACAAAAGACTCTACTGATAAATTCCAAACATTTCTAAGTGCTGAAACCGGTATTGAAGATGCACTAAATTACATAAAAACAGAAGCTGCAGCAGGTCGTTATCCAATTAATGGAAGTTCTTCTATTAACCAAATTTGTGAGTCTCCCATGAGCGTTACATTAGAGGAGTCATATCAAGTAGTTGATCTACCAACTGATACTAAAGACCTTCATACTGTTATGAACCTTTCAAGTGCTGGTTTAGGTGATTGGCAAAATGAATATAGAAATGAAAAATTTAATTATATCATAAGCAATATTGGTGGTGGAACTAGTGGAGGGACCGGCTCAGGAAGTGATGTGGGAGTTGGATCAAATTACAGCAGTGTTGGAGCTGGGATGACATATAAATACAGAATATTTTCTTGTGGTGTAGATGCTAATGAAAATAAAATTACTGTGATAGAGGTAATTGCATCATTAGACCTATGAAATATCTAATTAAATTATTTTTCTGTATACTTATTTTCAATATTCCAGTTCTTGCAGACTGTAACTTTGAACGTTTAAGTCTTGGAACAGGTTCTGAAATGGTTAAATCAGTTTACAATATTGATATCCAACAAGATAAAGAAAATTTTAGCTTATCTTCATCCTCACCAAAAGGTGTTAAGGGGCATAAAATATGTGATGACAATAAATATGATGATTTAAATTTTAGATTTTTCTTTATAGATCATACATTACAACTAATCAGTATCATTGATAACAATTCGGAGATCAATCACTTTGAGAATCTCGTTAATTTTTATGGAAACCCTACTTACCAAAGAATTACTAAAAATATAGATGGGATTGATGATCACCATTGGGCATTTTCAGATAAGGATGTCTTCCTTCAAATTATAAAACAAAACGAAGAAATAATAAGCAATATAAAAATTATTAATAAAAATTATGTATCGAAGCTTAATGGTTTTGAGGGCGATGATGATGTATTGCACTAATATCAAATCAGTTATTAGACTAACATTTTTTATTATTTTACTCTACGCTGGTACGGCTTCGTCTAAATCACTTCCACCCGGTACAGGTCAAGCGGATGTTAAGGCCAATATTTTGATTATGTTAGACACCTCTGGAAGCATGAGTGCTGCTGTACCATTTACGCCAATTACGATATCAGGACCAAATGATTCCGATGTTGACTCAAATGGAAACGTTCATACGATTAATTGGAATGGTGGCTTTATATCTGTCCACAATTACCTTGGTACCCCTGTAACGACATACGGTCAAGGTGGTTCTTCAGGATATAGAGCTTCAAAAATAGCGATTGACTCAGATGACAATGTCTACGGCAAAAATACTAGCACACTCGTCAAATGGAAAAAAACAGGGATTAACACTTGGACAGAGGACTGGGTGGTTGAAATTAACAATTCTAATGGTTGTGGAAATGGTGATGATGATTCTGATATTGAAATATATGATAGAACTAATCAAATTTATATTACTGATAGAGAAACTAATAAAACGTGTATTTATAGTACAGCTGGTACATTTATAGGATCTAGATCAACATCCCCTACTCACAATTACCCATATGCAATAGATAGTAATAACGGTGTCGCGTATCACTTTACAAGTGATAGTACGTTAAAAGTTGACTACATAGACACCACAAGAACTCCTGAAGGCACTGGGACAGGTGAGTCAGCTTATCTTGGTAATATTGTTACACCTCCAGACTTTGTTTATTGGAGCAAGGTCAACGACATAGAAATTGACAAAAGAGGCGATATTTATATTGCCGACAGAACAGGAGGGAAAATCCACAAGTTTTCTGCATTTAATACACCTGGTGGAGGTTTGCAGCACATTGGAACATATACGTGTACTGGGCTATCATCCGGTCTTTTTGGAGTATATGGGTTTGGTATTGATCATGTGAATGATGTTCTTTGGGGAGCGGATTATGAAGGTGGGCAGATTGTTAAAGCGTCCATTGGAGCTGGAAATACGTGGACATGTGACAGCGCTGTCGGAAGCCCCACATCAAAATCAAGAATGCAAGTTGCAACAGACGTAATTAAAGTTCTGATGCAAGACTCGTCTCTAACAGATGGAGCAAATTTTGGACTTTTAAATTGGTCATGGTCTGACTGGCAATTGAGAAATTATAATATTTTTAGTGGCTTCCCGTATAATCTTCAGGGGCCTTACCCTCAAAACAAAGCCAATACTTTAAAAGCGCCTATTTCTCCAACTGGCGCCCAAGAAATACTATCATCCATACCCAACACATTAACTAGAGGCTATTATCCTTCATACTCAGAAGCTGGTGACTGTACTTTTCCATGCTCAGGTGGAACATACATAGACGATGCTCTAAATATTGCAAAAGATTATTTTAATGGCAATTTTGCTGGACACCCTTCACCTATTGATCCAAATGCTTCATGTCAAAATAATTATATAATAGTAATAAGTGATGGAGCATTTAATGGTACTGACCCATCTAATACCACACTTCAGTTGTATCAAGACCTTGGAATTAAAACTTATATGGTTGGATTTGCCTTAACCGATGACCCAGGAACAGCAGCTGATGAACTTGCAATTGCCCAATCTAACTGGTCTAAAATTGCAACTAATGGTCAAACTGAAACAGTTTTATATGCGGACAATGAAGTAGCATTAATCAATGTTTTAAGAGATGCAATTCGCCAAGCAGTCTCATTACCTTTAACCTTTTCATCACCTCAGATTTTACCAGATATAAATCTTGGAGACAGTATTTACCAATCGGTTTTTGAATTTGAAAACAAGAAACAATGGAAAGGTCATTTAAAAAAATACAAAATGGACAACTCTGGAAATATAATTGAACCAGAAGAATGGGATGCTGGTACACTTTTGAATAATGTTAGACATTTCTCCAGAAATGTATGGACAGTTTTTCCAAACATGTCCTCAAGTGATATTAATAACTTTACAACTTCAAACATTGGAGCATTCAAAGCCGAAATGTATTTAAATTCTGCTATTCCTCTGCAGCATGGTATTGGAACAGAACCTTATAACATTGTTGAATTTACAAGAGGTGGTGATGCCTTTGATTATGATGCTGATGGTGATCTTGTAGAGGATCGCAATTGGAAACTAGCTGATATATTTCACTCAGAGCCTGCTCTTGTTTCTGTACCACCTGACGCTATTTCATCTGCAGTAAGTAATTCTGATGATTACTATCGACACCAAAAAAATTATAAAAACTTTAAAGAGATACAATCAAATAGAAAAGCGATTGTTTTAGCAGGATCAAATGCAGGAATGCTGCATGCATTTGATGTTTTAAGCGGCGAAGAATTATGGGCTTTTATTCCTCCATCTATGTTGTCCAATTTAAGAAATGTTATTTCTTCAAATGCAAATCAAACTAATTCTATTTATGGAGTTGACGGAAGCCCTTTGGTAAAAGATATTTTTATAAACGGAGAATGGAAAACAATTGTAATAACTGGGTTAGGTAAAGGTGGGAAATCATACTTTGTATTAGATATAACTGATACACAAAATCCGGAACACATGTTTACTGTAATGAATGATCCAGTAAGACAAAAAGTTTATCACTGGAATTCAAATGGATTTAAAACAATTTACGACTATACAGGAGGCTCTATTGATGAAAATTATGACTATAGAAAATTGGGTGAAGCATGGTCAACGCCAAGGGTTTTAAGATTAAAAATAAATGGCAACGATAAGTGGGCTGCGGTCTTTGGAGCGGGTTACAATAATAATGTAACTTCATCATATGGATCAGCTGTTTTTGTAATTGATCTTGAGGAAGAAGGAAAAGTCCTTCAGGTCATTGATATCGAGGATAAAGATGATCCAAATGATTCAACAAATTATGTGATTAATTCTGTACCAGCTTCGTTAACTCCGATAATTCCAGAAAACACTTCAATAGCTAATTACTCTGGTGCAATGGTTTATTTCGCAGATTATGAGGGAAAACTATGGAAAATTAATCTAACAGATCAAGGAACCCTTTATGACTCACAATACCTTTTTGACGCAAGGGCAACTAGAGAAAATGAAAGAAAAGTTATGTTCGAAGTGGCAGCGTCAATAGATGAAATAACAAATAAACTTTGGCTTTACTACGGCACAGGAGATCAGCAACAATTAGCGTCGACTTCATCCTTAATTCAAAATCAATTATACGGTATAAAAGATAAAGAGTTTCCATCATTCGAAGGTTCATTTTCTAGTCTAACAGAAAACGATTGTTTCAACGCAACAAATCAAACTAGCTGCATAGCTGCAACTGATCAAGACGGCTGGTACATAAATTTAGACAGCAAGGAAAAAGTTACTGCTAAACCAGCTATTAAAAATGGAGTAGTTTATTTTAATAGATATGTGCCAGACTCTTCAAACCCATGTCAACCTGGAAACGCATTTCAATCTACTCATGACTACAGATTTGGATGCACACAAACTATTTCATCTGACACGGGCGATGATAAAATATCTCTTGGCAAAGGAGTAGCAACGTCAATAACTTTTTATAAGGGAAAACAATATATTGGTCTAAGTGGAGCAAGTGAAAATGATGACTCTATTGATTCAAGCTTTACTTTGACAGGCAACATTCTTCAAGCAGATCAGATAGGTTCTTCTTCGGGATCAGGTAATCCGTTTATGCCTGTAATTAGATGGTGGCGTGAACTTTTTTAATTATAATAAAAGTTCCTTAAAAAGATTATAGTCTTGCCATAAAACCAAATAAACAACTACAAAAGAGCTGCATACAATAAAACAACCATATGGCAAATAATCTGTTCTCTCTATTTTGTTAGATAGAATTAAGATGGAACCAAATATGACTCCTAAAAAAGATGATGATATAATGATGATCAATGTAGACTCTACACCGGTCCAAAATCCCAGAGCGGCAATCAGTTTAATATCCCCATACCCTAAGCCATCCCTTTTTTTTAAATAAAAAAACATTTTGGAAATTATAAAAAATAAAATAGCTGAAGCACTTCCTGCAATAATACTGTCTAAAAACGATATATTTAACGGACTTAAATTAAAATAAGCAAAGGTTACTCCTGAAATAATTAATGAAATTGAAATTAAATCTGGAATTATAAAAAACTTATAATCTGTAATAAATATTATTAATAAGGATATCGTCAAATAATAGATAATTATTGTATCAATGCTGAAACCATATTTATTAAAAATCAATAAAATCAGCAACATTGAAAAAAACTCTATTATCGGATATTGCAAAGAAATAGATTTACCACAACATCTGGCTTTACCTCTCAATAATAAATATGAAAGTAAAGGAATATTATCACAAAATTTAATTGATGAATTACAATGAGGGCATTCGGAAAATTTAAATAAACTTAAATTTATTGGAATTCTTAAGGCGCAAACATTTGCAAAACTTCCAATTGAAAGACCCAATAAAATCAAAATAGTGTAATCAAAGAATATCAAAGATTTTTCCAACTGTACTTACCAGGACTTACCGAGGATAAAATTAATAAGCCTGCGATAATACCTGTATTTTTTACAAAATTTTGAAGTTCGTGTCTTTGCTCCAAACCTTCGCTCATATTCCAAAAATCATGCATATAATAATTAATTAGTATTGTGAGTAGCGCTAATACAAATGCGGAGGCCTTAGAATAATAGCCGAGTAAAATTGAAATTGAACATACACCTTGTAAAATTATTGTTATTATTAGAGATATTTCTGTATACGGCACTTGATGATCAAACATATAATTAAGAGTAAATTCATAATTAAATAATTTAAGCATTGCTCCAAAAAATAAAAAATAAATTCCAATTATTATTCTTCCTAAAAGTAAATTTACATTACTCATATTAATCGTTCCAATTCATATACTTTTTACAGCCCGGAGGTATATCTTCAAAATAACTAAATCCTTCCTGCCAAATATAGCCTGCCTTAAGACAGCATGAAAGTTTTTCATCGGTATTACTGTGAAAATCATAACACATTTTCTCTAATGGGACTCTTTTTTGATAGTTAAATGTCTCAATTCCAAAAATTACAATCGAGCTGACTAATAAATATAAAATCCCAACACCTATGCTTAAAATTCTAAATTTAGAAACTAATTGTACAAAAAATAAATAAAATAACGCAGGCGCTGGAGCAAACATGGCTACTAAAATGTAAACCACATTATTTGGTATAATAAACTGAACATTTAGTTCGTTTGTGTAGTAGTAGTCTATGAAAGGTAAGTAAGTTAGATATGCTAAATAAAGAAGCCATAATAATAGAAATAAAGATTGAAAGTTTAATAGTTTATTGTGAGATTTTCTCTGACGAAATAAATAATAAGGCAGTGAGTAATAAGCTATGATTTTAATTATTAAATAAAAATAAAACATTAATCACTGACTAGTTTCCAAATTCCGCTGTTATCGTTGTCGATAATTACAAAGATTTCACCCACGCTATTTGCCTCTACATCTCGAACTCGGCCAATCTTTTCAAAGAGAATTGTTTCATTTCTTGCTTTTTTTCCATCAAATTCAAGTGAGATTAATTTCTGTGCTTTTAAGCTAGTTATAAGCAATTTATTCTTTAAGTCGGGAAACAAGTCTCCTACATAAAAAGTCATATCACTTACAGCAATTGAAGGAATCCAGGTATAAATTGGCTTTAAAAGACCTTCTTTCCATGCACTTCCATCGCCAATAATTGAACCATCATAATCTATTCCACCCCAAGCAACATCTGCCCAACCGTAATTAGTGCCAGCCTCAACTTTTCCAAAAAAATCTCCACCTCTTGGACCGTGATTAGTTATATATATCTCATCATCTTGAGGGTTTAAAATTATTCCCTGAGGGTTTCTTAGGCCTATTTGATATATCTCAGGCAGCCAGCCTTCATTTTCTGCATAGGGATTATCTGTTGGTGCTGACCCATCTTTATTTATTCTGATCATCTTGCCAAAATAACTTGTGGGATCTTGTGCAACACTTCCATGCCCACGTTCACCAATGCTTGCGTAGAGCAGGTCATCTTTAAACATTAGTCTTGATCCCCAATGAATATTATTCCATGAAGAGTCTGATTGAAAAATATTTTCTATTTCACTAAAACTCTCATCTTTAATAATACCTCGAGCTATTGACGTGCTGGTTTTATCATCTCCCCTGTCTTCTGTATAACTTACAAAGATCTCACCATCTTCATAAATAATATCGAGCATTCCAGCTTGCCAATGTGGTTGAACAACTTTTAAATTATGAGGATAATTTTTTACTTCTTTTGTTGTTAAATTAATTTTTAAAATTTCACCTGATTTTTGAGTAAGAAATAATTCATTATCATTAATAAAACTCATACCCCATGGCTTGTTTAAACCAGAAATAACTTTTTCTAATTTGTATTCTGATGCATTTAAATTAAAGGTGAGTAAAAAAAAGATTATTGAGATAAAAAATTTCATTATTATTAATTTAATCTATTTACCGCGTGCTCTTCTAATTGCTCTTTTGTAACAAAGTTTAATGAATTTAAATGACAACTTTCAAGGTGTACTTTTGGCGCTACGCCTGCATCATATGCCTCTTTCCATCTCAAAGCGCAAAGGCACCAGCGATCACCTTCTTTTAATCCAGGAAAATTAAATTCAGGTCTTGGTGTTGATAGATCATTTCCCTTAGATTTACTGAATTCCAAAAAATCATCAGTCATTACTGCACAAACTACGTGGCTTCCATAATCGTGTTCGTCAGTGTTGCAAAAACCATCTCTAAAATATCCTGTCATTGGGTCATAGCAACAAGCTTCAATCTCATCACCGAATATGTTAATCACCATCTCTTTTTCAGACATACAAATTACTTATACCAAAAGATATATATTACCAATTATAAACAAGGGTATTTGAAGTCCAAAATTTGTTAATATTGCACGATCTGCCATCATATATCCTACCATTGTCCATCCAATCGCACCTGTTCCATGAACAAATATATTTAAGGGATAAATATTTAAATTAGTCAGCAAAATACCAACCAAGATAAAAAAAGTGCTAGCCCATTTAAGTCGATTAATCATAATAATCCTTTCAAATAAATAGCTGAAAAATCTGCTTGATTTAAAAAGCTCGATAAAGTCTAATACTCAAATTATTTATAAATCTGGGAAAAACAATGATTAAAACAAAAATTACAGAAATGTTCGAAATAGATCATCCGATTGTACAGGGCGGTATGCATTATGTTGGTTTTGCTGAAATGGCTGCTGCTGTTTCTAATGCAGGAGGCTTAGGAATAATCACCGGTCTTACTCAAGCCAGTCCAAAAGATCTTGCAAACGAAATAGCTCGTTGCAAAGATATGACTGACAAGCCAATTGGTGTTAATTTGACTTTCCTTCCAGGTTTTGCAAACCCAGATTATCCTGGTTATATAGAGTCAATTGTAAAAGGTGGTGTAAAAATTGTAGAGACTGCCGGAAGAAGTCCTGAAAAATTTATGCCACTTCTTAAAGATGCTGGAATAAAAGTAATACATAAATGCACGTCTGTTAGGCATGCACTCAAGGCAGAAAAAATTGGGTGTGATGCGGCGAGTGTTGACGGTTTTGAATGTGGTGGTCACCCTGGTGAAGATGATATTCCAAATATGATACTTTTACCTCGTGCTTTTGAAGAATTAAAAATTCCTTTTATTGCTTCTGGTGGTATGGGGAATGGCCAACAACTCGTAGCTGCTCTGGCTATGGGGGCTGAGGGTGTAAACATGGGAACACGCTTTATTGCAACTAAAGAAGCTCCTGTACATCAAAATGTAAAAGAGGCCCTAGTCAATGCAAGTGAACTTGATACAGAGTTAATTATGCGTCCATTAAGAAATACTGAAAGAGTTTTAAAAAATGATGCAGTTACAAAAATACTCGAAAAAGAAAAGTCCTTAGGAGATGATATTCAAATACAAGATATCTTTGGAGAGGTAGCAGGCGTTTATCCAAAAATTATGCAAGAGGGAGCAATGGATGCGGGTGCTTGGAGTTGTGGAATGGTGGCTGGATTAATTCATGATATACCAACTTGTAAGGAACTGATTGAAAGAGTTGTTTCTGAAGCTGAAGAAATAATTGCATCTAGACTGCCTAAAGTTGCAGTTTAAATAAAAAAAATACTTAAAAACTATTACCAAACATAGGTAATTTTTTATTATGGGATTCTAATAGTATTCCGTTTCAATGCCAGATAATAACAATAATGAAATCGCAGAAACAATTAAATCTGCACTAGAGTTCTACAAATACGAACTTGACCTACCACTTACTAACTTTATTTTTCAATCTCCTCTTCATTGGAATGTGATGACAATAATTGCATTAGCAACATTTGACCCTGAACATACAACATCCTTTCAGCATTTATGCGAGTCTATATCACCTAAAACAGGATCTAAATCTTCAATACAATCTATTATTGAATCTGGAATACAGAGAGGATTTATCGAAAAATCTCCCCTGGTTAATGATAAGCGTGTTAAAAGTTTGAAATTAACAAAGACCGCTACCAAAGATTATGAAAACTGGGTGAGAGCAGATGCAACGACTTTTGGACCCTTAAACGGAGTTGCCATGAAAACACCAAAATAAATGGTTATTAACTACAATAAAATTTTTTTATTCGTCTTAATCTTATTGTTATCAATTTATATTTCTTCAATTAGCACTTTTCTTAATGCTATGGTATTCACTGCATCTTGCATATTTGCATATTTTTCTGGATATGGATTAAGAGAGTCAGTATTTAATCCAAATATTTATCAGAAAACTATAGGCATAATTTTTTGCCTTACTATTATTGGAATTATAATTTATTCAAATGTTGCATTTGGAGTGAGTTCTTTAATTAATGGCATTAATATTGAAATGCTTTTTTGGTCAATTATTTTTTTGCTTAGATTAATTAATTTTTTCGATTAACTTTTTTTCTTGTACCGGGCCTGGGTGGAGTTTCTGCACCGCCTGCAAAACATTGAGCAATTGACATCCAATCATTTGCTATACTGCCTGATACATTTAGATTAACATCTTCAATATTTCTTACTTGTGTAACAACTTGACAGAAATCTTCTGCCTTTCCTGTTATTTTGTTTTCATTTGTCGGATTATTAAACTCCCAAACCTCACCAGATGGTGCTGTTAATTCTAATCTTGGAGTTTCTTCAGGAAGTTCTTTCTTATTTATTGTGAAACAATATTTAAATGTGTTATTTCCAATAATAACTATGTTTTTAATACGATCCTCATTAATTCTATCAACACCAAGTGTATCATATAACTCTTGAGCATGCGCCCATGTCTCCATGTGTCTTGCGCTTATTGAAGATCTTGCACTCATGTCCGGCCCCATCCATTTAACCCTCTTTTTTGGATCAGCAGCTGCAAATCGTTCAGTCATTTTCTCGTAATACGATCTCCAAGTATCTAGCAATTCTCTCCCTTTAATTCCTTTAGTGATAGTTTCCTCGAACTGGTTCATCGTTGAACCTTTCCCAAGCATTTCAAGTGCACTATTGGCAAAGTTTTTCCAATCATCTCCGTCTTGAAGAGATAAATCTGCGGCATAATTCCATACATGAAGGTGGCCGATCACGTTGTTAAAGTTCCAACCTTTAAACTGTGTTTTTTCCTCATAATCATCATCACTTAAAGATGATAATAGTTTGTATACTGCATTGCTTTCATTGCAAAAATCATAAGCTTGTTGTAATTCTAAATTTTGATCTGTCATTTTGACCATTTCGGTTTACGTTTCTCTATAAAAGATGCAATGCCTTCTCTACCTTCATCGCTTAACATGCATTCAGCAAAACCTTTTGCAGCAAAATCGATCATTTCACTTCTCTCTAAATGTCTTGTTGCTAGGACAATTTCTTTTGTAATAGCATTTGCTCCAGGGGCACAATTCATAACTCCTTTTATTATATCAGACTCAATATTTTTTAAATCATTAGCATCTTTTGCTATAAAATCTGCTAATCCCATTTCAAATGCTTCTTTACCTGTAAACCGTGCTGCCGTAAGCATGATGCGTCTAGCTTTAGCTAAACCTATTCTTTGTGCTACAAAAGGAGCAATTTGAGCAGGAGGTATTCCTAGAGTAGTTTCTGTTAAAGCAAATTTACAATCTTCAGTCACTACCACGATATCCCCAGCGCAAAGCATTCCAAGACCACCAGCCATCGCTGCACCTTCTGCTAACATTACAACTGGCTTTGGATAAGAGTTTATCATATCAAAAAATGCGCCGGTCAAGGCACTGGCTTCTTCAACATCTTTCATTCCCTGCTCTCCACCTTGAAAACCAGTTTTAAACATTTTTAAATCTCCACCTGCGCAGAATATTCCCCCTTCACCTCTCATGGAAACTCCTCTCACACCTAAGTCATCACGTGCTGCATCAAAAATATTTTTAATATCATCAGTCAACTCACTGGTTAATGCATTTCTTTTTTCTGGTTGATTGAATGAAATTGTTAACCATTCATTCTCTATGTTCACTTTACAGGCTTTTGTTTCTGGCAATGTAGTCATACTTATAAATTGTTAATAATTTTCAATGGTTCGTAATTATAAATGTTCTTTGTTCTTCTCATAGCAATATCTGTATTTTTTAGCATAAAATTTCTTAGTGATTTCAAAATTGGGTTTCCTAAATGATTTATATATCCTTGATATCTTGAAGATCTTTTAATTGCATTAGTCCTACCCACCCTCAATTTCTCATAATTATTTCTTATAAAATTAAAATCGTCAGATTTGTTTACTAAATTTCCGAATATGTATGCATCTTCCAGTGCCATAGCGCCGCCTTGACCCAAAAAAGGCATCATTGGGTGCGCCGAATCTCCCAATAAAGTAATGTTACCATTTGAAAAAGAATTAAGAGATTTTCGATCAAATAAACCCCATTTATAAACTTTTTTTGAAGATTGAAATAATGGTTTAATGAAACTTCCATAGGATGAGAAATCCTCTAATAAATCCTCATGACTTCCCTCTTCTCTCCAACTTTCATTATTTTTTATTTTGCTTTTTTTCACTGCAATAAAACTTGTTTCGAGTTTTTCATTAACAGGGTAACAGACGATATGGCTATTTTTACCTAGGTATATATTTATCCTTTTGCTATCGGACGAACCAATACCTCTCCATGCGGTATAGCCTGAAAAAGTAATTTTATCCTTTTTGATTTTATTTGTTCTAATTAGTGATTTTATCCCATCGCAGCCTGCAATGTAGTCTACACTTATATTTTCCTGATTTTTGAAAACTAATTCTTTTTCTTTTACTATATCTAACAATTCATGATTAAATTTTATTTCTCCACCTAGATTAATAAATTTCTCATACAGTTTATTTATTAAGACTTTTCTATTTGATGTAATTACATCTCCAAATTCATTGATATTAACTTTTTTTATAACATTTCCCTTATCATCTCTCCAAGCAATATCTAATGGAGAGCAAGACTCTGCTCTAACAGCATCTAAAATATCTATTTCATCTAGTATTTTACAAGCATTGGGAGTTAATGATATGCCTGCACCATGTTCACTTAGCGCGCTTGATCTTTCAAAAATTACACATTCTTTTCCAGATCCCTTTAGAACACAACCTAAAGTAAGACCAGATATGCCTCCACCAATTATACCAATTTTTTTCACTACTTAATTCCTATAAAAACAATAATTGTACTTTCAGCTTTAACTGTAAAGCTATCTCCATTTACTTCGTTACTTATGCCATGAGAAAAAGATTTCAATTTTTCGTTATTCAAATCGTATTTTAATCCTCTTGTTTTAATTTTATTATCTGGTGACAATGAAATAATTGATACCGGCACATTTTGAGCGTTTATTTTTGTATTTTCTCTCACAAAGATTATTCGATAAAAACTTGTTATCAGTTCAATTTGCAAAATATCTGAGTAAGTGCTGGCTATTAGAACATTTGCCATTGTATGATCTTCCCTCAAACCGGTACTTCCTAATATCACAACTTTTTTAATACTATTCTCCTTACAATAATCTAACGATTTTTCTAAATCAGTCTTGTTCTGATCGGATAATTCAACAACTTCTATTTTACTATCAAGATCATCAACTGCAGCAGAGTCAAGATCACCTAAAATTAGGTTAGGCTGAACTCCTAATTCTTTTAAATTTTCTGATTTAGCATCAATACTAATAAAGTAATCGTTAATATCTATTACCTTTTTAACGTAATTAGTTTTTGAAACATTTCCGTTTGCAATTAAGACAGCGCTCTTTATCAAGTTTGTACCGTAATTAGTAATTAATTGGTCCGGAAATTACTTCAAATCTCTCATTTTGAACCTGAAAGAAATAAGAAATATTACTTCCTTGTCTTTGATCTGGATTAAATGTTACAGAGCCAAGTTTTAGTGGATCCTCGTAATCTTTGAGAGTTTCCATGGCCTCAACAAAGCTATCAACAGTTAAATCTTTTCCGGCTCTTTTGATGGCTTCAACAACTATATCTGCAAAAATATATCCATAGATGGCTCCCGTATTAGGATCTGTTGCATAAATAGATTTAAATTTATCCCACCATTTTTTTTCAATTTCATTAGCCGTATCGTAATAAGGAAATACGACAGAATTTAAACAGTACAGCCCATTCATTACTCCATTTGGTTGTTCTGCCACAACTGTGTAATAGCTTGCTGAAGTTGTCACAAAATCAACATCTGTCCAATTTATTTCCTTTGCTTTCATAAAAGGTAATATAGTTGTTCGAACAATTGTTCCCATGGCCACTAAATCGCATCCTGCATTATAAAGTTTTTTTATTTGAGCAGTGAAATCAGTATCTGTGGGTTTTGCTGACGCACTCTCAACTAATGTCATATTCATTGCTGCAAGTTGATCATCCACAGCATCAACAATTTCCTGTCCAAAATCGGTATCTTCATACAAAACACATACTGACTTTCGATTGTTATTCTCAATAAGATATTTTAATCCTGTTCTGATCTGATCATAATATGTTGATCCTGATGTAAACTTCAAACGATCATAGGGTTCAAACATTGATCGTGCAGCTGTAAGAGGAAATAAACTTGGAATATTCATTGCTAGTTGATCAGACATCACTGCATTATTCATTGGCGTACCAAGAGAACCTAACATAAAGCCAATTTTATCTTTTCTTAACAGTTTATTGGCCGCTTGCACCGCTCTTGGAACAGTATATTGATGGTCTTCAACAATAAATTTTATTGTTCTGCCATGAGCTCCACCCGCTTGATTAAATTCATCAATTCGCATGTTTACACCGTCAACACTTTGTTTTCCAATCATTGAGGCAGGTCCACTTAGATCAGTATGCATTCCAATTAAGATCTCATCTTCTGTAATTCCTTGGTCAGCAAACGACAAGCCAGAGACAAATAATGAAAGAAATAAATAAACAAAAATTTTCATTTAGTATGTATATTCTTTATTATCCGTTTGAATAAAAGTTCCATTTTGAACTTCAAATAAATAAGCAACATTTGCACCTAAATGTTTTTCTGGGGACCAAGAAAGTACTGTGTCGCCAAAAGGTATTTTATAATCATTTATGCTTTCTAATGCGTTTAGGAAACTATCTGTTGTTAATTCACGACCAGCAATTTCTAGTGCTCTAGCAGTTATATCCATGTACATATAACCATAAGCTGAACCTATATTTGGTAAGTTTCCAAAAGTTGACTCATAGGTATCAATCCAATCACAAATCTCAGGTGAACAATTTGCTTTACTTGGGGTATCAAATTGAGCAAATGTATAAAACCCATCTGTAACTCCATCAGGTTGCGATGCTATAACGGGATGAAAACTTGCAACCTGTCCAAAAAATAACGCGTCCCATTTCATTTGTCTTGCCTTCGTGTAACCAAGAATTGTGTCTTTAACAATTGTACCCATTGCAACAGCTTCACAGCCTGCATTTTTTAATTTTGTAATTTGAGAAGTTAAATCTGTATCAGTTGGCTTATTGGTTGCTTTTTCATGCAACTCTAAACCCATTTCGTTGAGTTGGTCTACAGTCGCCTCGTATGTTTCTTGTCCAAAATCATTATCTTGATAAAGAACGCAAATTTTATTTTTTCCCCTCTCATTGATTGCCCACTTAACTCCAGCTCTGATTTGATCGTAATAACTTGAAAGAGCTCCAAATTTTAAACGATGCAAAGGATCAGTCATTGATCTTGCTGATGATAGAGGAAACAAATTTGGTATATCTTTTTTTTCTTGAGCTTCAAACACAGCATTGTTCATAGGAGTGCCTAAACTTGCAACCATCAGAAATATCTTATCTTTATTTAGAAGCTTATTTGCTGCCTGGACTGCGCGAGGTACTTGGTATTGATGATCTTCTGCAATTATTTTAAGCATTCTTCCATGAATACCTCCTGCTTTATTAATTTCATCAATTCTCATTTGAACACCTTCAACGGAATATTTTCCAAATGAAGAAACTGGTCCACTTATATCCGTATGCATGCCAAGAATGATTTCATCGTCAGAAACACCTTGAGAATAAGAATTGTGGCCAAAAGTTAATAATAGTGCCAATAAAATTGTAAAAATTGAAAATCGCTTACTTATCATCATTCGTCCTCTTGAATTTAAAAGGAAATCTTATTATTTCACAGAGGAAAATCAAGCAGATTGATACATGCTTTCAATGATATCGCCGTATTTTTGATTTATGAATTTGCGTTTCAGCTTCATGGTCGGAGTGAGCTCATCGTCTTCGGCTGTTAATTGTATATCAATTAATGAGAATTTTTTTACTTGTTCTACAGATGCAAATTTTTTATTTACTTTATTGACCTCATCATCGATCAAGGAAACTATTTCCTCTGATTTACAGAGACTTTCAAAATTAGAAAATGGTATGTCATTATCCTGAGCGTGTTTCATCACATTCTCTTCATCTATCATTATTAGACATGACAAAAACTTTCTTTTATCACCAATTACAACAGCATCTGATATAAATGGACTAAATTTTAATTCATTTTCTATTTCAGATGGAGATATATTTTTTCCGCCAGCTGTAATAATTATGTCTTTTTTTCTATCTGTAATTTTTAAATTTCCATAGTTATCAATTTCACCAACATCCCCAGTATGCAGCCATCCATCAATCAGAGTTTCTTTTGTTTGTTCAGGTTTATTTAAATAACCACAAAACACGCCTGGACCTCTAAATAAAATCTCTCCATCCTGCGCAATCCTTACTTCAGAATCATTAACGGCTCGGCCAACATGTCCTAGTTTTATTTCTCTGGAGTAAAATGCAGTTCCAACTCCAGCAGTTTCTGTCATTCCCCATCCTTCTCTCATATCTATACCAAGTGAAAGATACCAATTTATGAGATCAGGTGATATAGGCGCAGCACCACTTAGTGCGTAACGACAGTTATTCAAACCGAGAAGTTTTTTTATATTTTTTAAAACCAGTTGATTACATATCCAATAAGATAATTTCAATGATAAAGGAGGTTCTTTTCCGTCTATGAAGTACTCTTTATATTTGGATCCTACATTTATTGATAATTGATAGAAGAACTTGCCAATAAAAGTTGCATCCTTCATTAGAATTGTAATCGATGAATAAAACTTTTCCCAAATCCTTGGAACTGCAATAAATACCGTTGGAGAAACTTCGCGAATATTTTCGGGAACAGTATCAATACTCTCTGCAAAATTAACTACTGCGCCTGTTTTTAAAGGGATCATAACTGAAACTGACCGCTCTAATATATGACATAACGGGAGAAACGATAATTGTTCCTCGTGTTCCATCACATCAAAGATATCATATCCAGTATTAATAGAATACAGCAGGTTTGTGTGATTAATCATCGCGCCTTTTGAAGGTCCTGTTGTACCTGATGTGTAAACTAAAATTGCAATATCATCTGGGCTTACATTATTTACTAAACTTTCCCAAAGATCAGGGTTTTCTTGATTAGCTTTTTCACCAATTTTTAGCAACTCTTCATAGCTAATAACTTGATCATCATGAAAGTCATTTAAACCTTCCATATCATAAACAATAATTTTCTTTAATGAAGGACACTCACTTCTTACTTCTAGAATTTTATCAAGCTGTTCTTCATTTTCAGCAAAATAAAAGTTAGTCGCACTATCATTTACTAGATACTTGACCTGTGCAGCCGAGTCTGTTGTATACACTCCACTAGAAATTCCTCCCGCTCCTATTGTCCCCATATCAGTATAAAGCCACTCAGGGTTTCCCTCGCTTGCAATTGAAACTACATTACCTTTTTCTAGTCCTAAAGTGTGAAGAGCAAGACCAGTTAGTTTTGCCTTTTCTCCATAGTGAGTCCATGAAATTTCTTGCCAAATACCAAGATCTTTTTCTCTCATGGCAACTTTTTCTCCACGAGATTTAACTGAGTTCCAAAAAAGTCTTGGAATTGTATTTATCTCCACATTTTTTTCTTTTTCCAACGTCTCTCCCCTCTTATACCTTCATCTTGTTGTCCAAGATAAAATTCTTTTATATCTTCTTTTTCTAGAAGCTCTTTACTGTTTCCTTCCATTACAATTCGACCAAGTTCTAACACATAGCCAAAGTCGGAGTTACTAAGTGCAATATTAGCGTTTTGCTCAACTAAAAGTATTGTAGTTTTTAATTCTTTATTTATTCGAATTATAATTTCAAATATTTCCTTCACCAGCTTAGGTGACAATCCTAATGACGGCTCATCTAAAAGCATAATTTCTGGCTTGCTCATAAGAGCTCGACTGATGCATAACATTTGCTGCTCTCCACCAGATAATAAACCAGCTGGTTGGTTCATCCTTTCTTTTAGTATTGGAAAATATTCAAAAACTTGTTCAATATCTTTATTTATTTCTTTCTTATCTGATCGTGTATAAGCACCCATTTGAAGATTCTCAATTACGGAACAATAAGGAAATACTTCTCTACCTTCAGGAGCATGACTCATTCCTAGTCTTAATATTTTATCAGGATCTTTTTTTTGAATTTCACTTCCATTTAAATAAACCTTTCCTTTTCTAGGATCAATTGCTCCTGATATAGTTTTTAGAATTGTTGTTTTCCCTGCTCCATTAGATCCAAGGATTGTTACAATTGAACCTTGGTTAACTTTAAAGCTGATACCTCTAATAGCCATGATTGGCCCATAATAAGTTTCAATATTTTCAACACTTAATAAAGGATTTGACATAATTTACTTTTATATCTTACGGACAATTATGTTAATTAAATTATTCAATATTTTAACTCAATAATTTTTCAGGTATTGGTATCATCTGATCAAGAAGTATTTGCGCATAAGCTTTGCCTTGAGGGTCGTTTCTAAGACTTGCTGGCCCACCACCGCCTAGAACATCATTTAAAATAAAGTTAATAGAATTTGATCCTGGTAAAAAGTATCTCTCAACAGAACCTTCTAGAAAGTCGGCAAAACAATCTTTGACAACTTTTTCATCAAGAAAATTGCATATTGCTGGATAAAACTTAGGGTCACGTGAAATTATACCAATGTTCGCTTTATTGCCTTTATCGCCACTTCGCCCGTACGCAACTTTAATAAGTGGCACATCAACAAACTTTTCATTTGCATCTTCAAAATCAGGAGCTGTTGTTTGTTCAATACTTTTCAAGTCAAATTCTTCAGATGGTAATATCTTTATTTCATTCTTTGAAGAACCATTATCTATTGTTACGTTCACTTGATCCTTATCAATTAAAAATGAAAACAGCCTTACAATTGGTGATGGTTTTGGCCGCCCTCCAACAAAACCAGACAATCCTGGTGGAGTTGCAAGACCTAAGCCAACAGACTCTTTGAGCATAATGCCTACCGCTCTAATATCTTGATGTTTAGCTGCAAATTTAAGAACTACTTCACGATTATTTTCATTTGATGATTGCTTGCTGTATTGACTGTTATCCCCAATAATTTCAATGCTCGTTTCATCAAAGTCAGCAATATTCATCATGCGCATTATCATCTTTGATCGCTCAAATATTGCTTCTCCGTATGTACGAGCTTTTTTAGCAGCGTCTATACCAACAAATGAACAAACATGTCCTGCCCTGAAACCATCAGCGTATGTTGCGCAAACTTTATATTGATTAGGAGCCGGATAACCTTTTGCTCCAGAGATTCTAACTTTATCTTTTTCGGTTTCTTCAATTTTTACATTTGAAAAATCACAAATAACATCAGGTAATATATATGCCTGCGGATCACCTATCTCATACAGCATCTGTTCAGCGACAGTTCCAAAACTTACCATGCCGCTTGATTTTTTTGACTTAGTACAATTGAAACTGCCATCTTCAGAAACTTCCACAATGGGATAGCCTATTTGATGCAGATCTTTTGATACTAATTCCCAATCAGTGAAATTACCTCCAGTACTTTGTGTTCCACATTCGATAATGTGACCAGCTAAACTACCTGCAGCAAGTTTGTCATATTCTTTTTCATTCCATCCGAACGCATAAATACATGCGCCTAATGTAACTGCGCTATCAACACTTCTTCCAGTAATAACTATATCAGCGCCACTTTTAAGAGCTTCAGCTATAGGAAATGCACCAAGATATGCATTAATGCTTGCTATTTTGTCCTCAGCTGGAAAATTTTCATTTGAATACATTTCCTTTGTATTCAGCTCTGAAAATTTATTCTTATCCTTCATTAAATCATCGCCTAATACAACTGACACTTTTAAATCCAATTTAAGTTCTTTAATTAGTTCTCTGATGGCCTGAGCGCATGCCTCCGGGTTTACGCCTCCAGCATTGCTGAGAATTTTTACTTTTTGATCTGCTATTTGTCGCAAATTTAACTTTAATACACTTGATACAAAATCGACTGCATACCCTTTTGTGGCATCTTTTGCTCGAGCCCTGGCCATAATTGACATTGTGATTTCTGCCAAATAATCATAAACAATAAAGTCTAGATCGTTTCCATTCAATAATTGAGGTGTTGCAATAACGGAATCGCCCCAAAATCCACTGGCCCCACCTATTCTAAGTTTTTTTAACATTTGAATGATTATATCTATTTTTGTTATAATTGGTTAAATAATTAAATTGTCTAATACATTATGAGTTTTTTCAAATCAATAAACAATGCTTTCGTGAAATGTTTTGATTTTAAGACCAGAGCCAACAGGGCTGAGTTTTGGTACTTTTACTTGTTCACAACAGCTGTTGGTTTTGTTGGATTGCAGCTTGATATGTTTTTTCAACTACAACTAGTCGGTATTGAATTAGCTAATTCAACAGATTCAATAATGCTTGGGCCTATGTATATTTTTTTATATTTTCTTTTTATTGTTCCAAGTTTCGCACTATACGTAAGAAGACTGCATGATGTAAATCGTTCAGGTTGGTGGCTCTTGATTGTGCTCGTTCCTTTTATTGGAATAATTACTATTATTTTTTTTATGTGCTTAAAAGGAACAGAAGGTAGTAATGATTTCGGAGAGGTCTCCTCTTAATTTTCGTTTGACTTACTTTTTGCTTTAAACGCTTTCGGGCCGCTGCAGCTGCTACACCCTGAGCCTTCATTTAAAACCTCACTCTCAATGTCTTTTTCTAATAAACTAAACGTTGCAAGTCCTAATAGAAAGAACATTGGAATGAGAATTAATAAATTTTTTTTAATTGTCATTTTTCAAGGTTTGATAATTACTTCTATAATAAATAAGTGGATTTCTGTTGTCGTCAATTTTTAAATCTTCAACCTTGCCTATTACTAAAACGTGATCAGCAATATCAATTTGTTGATAAACCGATAACTCAATGTGGCCTAAAGTATTATCCAAAATGATATTATTGCTTGATGATATAGTATGGCTTGTTTTACTCACTTTTTCAGGATCTTTTGTAGCAAACAAACGTGATATTTCTTCTTGTTCGTTTGAAAGAAAGTTAATTACAAATGAATTATTTTTTAAAAAGTCTACATGGTCAGTTTCAGACTTATAAATATTAAAGATAATCAATGGCGGCTTTAAACTTAGAGAGGCAAATGAATTAATTGTAAATCCACTTTTATGTGAGGTGGCTACTGCAACTCCTGTTGCAAAAGAGCCAAATGCTTTTTTTAGAATATTTTCCTCAAAATCAACTGTCATTTAAGTAATTAAATTAAATTAATACAGAACGAAGCATAGA
The DNA here is from genome assembly GCA_902622985.1 of uncultured Pelagibacteraceae bacterium. Lineage (GTDB taxonomy): Bacteria > Pseudomonadota > Alphaproteobacteria > Pelagibacterales > AG-422-B15 > CACNXQ01. Next base: position 79,038 of record CACNSH010000002.1, read on the forward strand.
AACATACCCACTTTTAATCTCTAGATCTTCATTAGAATGTTTCTTAAGTATCATCTCGTGAGCTTTCTTGAGTTTGTAACATGGAACAAACATGAATAAGTGATGCTCAAGATGATAATTTACGTAATATGGAGCAACAAAGGCTCTTTCTATAATATTTGCATACGTAGTACGTGCATTGTTAAAGTCATTTTTAGATTTTACACCAGCATGTTCTGCTATATTTCGAATTCTTAAAAAAAACTGAAAAAATGTGAAAAGTGGCAACAACCAAAATGCTAAGAAATACCACCATTGTCCCAAAATCCAAAAAATTAAAAATATAATCATATTTGAAATTAATATTCCATACAGTGTGTTCCTTGACTCAAAGCCACTAATTTTCTTTCCGTCATTTTTTTTTGTATCACTTTTTAGCAATGTTTTAAAAATCAATTCATATCTTTGAACAAGGCCTGATACACCAAAAATATCTCTCAGCGCTTTTCTTAACATGCTTTTTTTTTCTACAGGAAATGGTTTGGATAAACTTAAGTCTGGGTCATCTTCAAGTTGAGTATTTCTATGATGGGCTAAGTGGTAATGTCTGTATCCGTAGGTATCCGACCACACCGGAAAAGCACAAATCCATTGTGATAGATGATTATTTAACTTTGTATTGTTGGTAATTAATCCATGTGCCCCCTCATGCATTAATATTGCTAGCCCAAGTTGTCTTCCAGCAATTACAACTACTGCAGCTAAAAAAGTAAATATATTTGGAAATAATGAGTAGACTAAAACTGATAAACCAATTACGAACCAAGCATGAAATAATAAAGCAATGCCTTTAAAATCACTTTTCTCTTTTAAATAATCAACTTCAGTTTCTGATAAAACCTCATTTGGTTTCAAAAATGGTGTTAATTTCTTTGTCATTATTACTATATATATATATAAAATTTTAGAGATTTCACACCCCATGGAATAATCTAATTATTACATATAGTTAGTAAAGTTATTAATTAATAACACTATCTATTAAATGTAATAAATATCATATTTTTGAAATATAGATCTCCTACAATTTATTGAAATTTTAAGGAGAGTTCTATGAATACATATCTAAAAATAATAATAACTTCTTGTACTGTTTTTATGTTAACAGTTCTGCCATCCAAGGCATTCATAATGGATGTATGGGAATTGAAAGGATTAACGTCTCAAGAAGTATCAGAAGCAACTATTGCATTTAAAGAAAAAGCAATGGCAGGTGGAGCAAAATATACAGGTTTTAGATCATCAACAAAAATTAGGGGTGATGATACTTTAGACACAACTTTTGTTCACGCTTATTACGACAGCTATGAAGATCAAATGGCAACTCAAGCTCTAGTAGCGAGTAATCCTGATTGGTTTGCAAGCACTTTTGGTGAATTGGATTTTACGGATGTCGATAATATAACATGGGCAAACGATTTACCTGTAGGTGATGCTGCTCCTGGTCAAACTGTTGCCTATGCAATGGTTGAAATTACAAGTGGAATAAATTTCTTACTTAATTTTCCTGAAATGCAGAAAAAAATGCAAGAGTTAGGTGCGCCTGTATTAGTTGCTTCTGCAGCTTGTGCTTTGTGCGGTTCAGAGGCACTACCAACTAATGCCATGGTTTACTTTTCATCTGCAAATCCTGTAGATATGGGTAAAGCACTTGATATATTTTCAAGTGATGAAATGCAAAGATGGATGTTTTCAAATATGGCACCACATGCAAACTTTACAGATCAAGGAATTGTAGTTTTCAACGATTAATCTAGATATGCATAGCCGTTAACAGCGGCTATGCAAGCATGTAATCTCTTTTATCAGGAACGGTTTTTTTATTTTTTGATAATTGCATTTGAAAGACAACTAAAGTTGACTCTTCAAAGGAAGCTTGGGATGATGAGAGGTAGAAGTCCCACATTCTACAAAATTTATCATCATATATCTCTTTTACTTTATCTATGTTGTCGTAAAAATTATATCTCCATCTTTTTAATGTTTCGGCATAATGAAATTTTAAAATTTGCACATCAGTAAGAGATAGTCCTGATTTCTCAACTCGAGAAACTGTTTCACTAAGCGCTGGAATATATCCTCCAGGAAAAATATATTTATCTATCCACGGATCAGTGTTCCCAGGCTCGTTTAATCTACCTATCGTATGTATAAGAGCCACTCCACTATCGTTTAATAGATCATAAACCTTGTTAAAAAATTCCTGATAGTGTGCTGTACCAACATGCTCAAACATACCAACCGATACAATTCGATCATATTTCTCATTTACGTTCCTGTAATCCTGAAGTCTGTATTCAACCTTATCCAGCTTCTCTCTCACTTTTCTTTGTTGAGCATATGCAATTTGTTCTTCAGATAAAGTTACGCCTACAACACTTGCGTTTGATTTTTTATAAATATGCGAGGCCATTCCACCCCAACCGCAACCAATATCTAAAACAGATTGATTTTCTTCGAGCAATAACTTCTTTGAGATTAATTCTTTTTTATTTATTTGCGCCTGCTCCAAAGAATCATTTGGGGAATTAAAATAAGCACAAGAATATTGTCTATCCGGATCTAAAAATAGTTCGTAAAGTTTATCAGAGAGATCATAATGATGAGCAACATTTCGTTTTGACTTAGATATATAATTACTAGTAGTAAGTTTATTAGATATTGCTCTAACTACTTTTGAGAGTTTCATTACCCAATGATCAATGTCAACTTCAGTATTTGCAAAGATAAGCTTTAAAAAATCATGAATACGCCCTTCCTCTACCACAAGTGATCCGTTCATATAACTTTCACCAAAATGAATTGAAGGGTTCATTAATAACTTTATCTCTGAAAAGTTATTTGTAGTTCTTATTTTTATAGGTTCTCCTGTACCATCACCGTAAGTGTTAATTTCACCATTCGGCATTACCCATGTAAGGTTCCCTGTTTTAATAATTTTAGAGAGAAGACTTTTTGTTATCATTTGCTAAATTTAATATAATGTTTGAATAATTTTCAATAATAAAAATTAAGCCAGCTTTTCAGTCAAAATAATTAAAATCTTACTATTTTTGTCAATTCCACACTCTGGATATTTTTTTGCTTGTTTGATAGCGGCATAACCGGCTCCACCAGAAGGAGAAGTATCAAAATCATTTTGTCTCAGCTCTTTTACTGCAATGTCAGCATCTTCATCTTCGATTGTCATGAAATTTGTGCAAGTAATTGCAAGCGACGATAGCGCCCTTGTCGAGGGGCTTTTACAATCTAAGCGTCCCATATTAGAAATACCACCTGTGACAGTTACAGCTTCTCCCTTATTTATAGACTCAAGTAAAACTGGAGCTTTTGTAGGTTCGACAATTATTATTTTTGGATCATTGCCAAAATATTTTCTCATATAGGTTGCAATGGATGCAGGGAAACCTCCTACTCCTGCTTGTAAGAATATATGAGTTGGAGGGTCATCGCAGCTCGCACAGGCTTCATCTGCAAGAACTAAGTATCCTTGCATAACTCGTAAGCCATGATCGTATCCATCCCAAGTCACATCTGATAGAAGCATCCATCCGTTTTTCTCTGCTTCTTGCTTAGCTCCCTCTAAACTCTCTTCATAATCATTGCCGTATACAACAACCTCTGCGCCAAAACTTTTAATTTTATCTGCAAAGCTTGAAGGGACATTTTTAGATAAATATATTACAGCTCTTGCTCCAAATATTCTTGCACCGGCTGCTAGAGAAATTCCATGATTACCGGCACTTGCTGATATATAGGTTTTTCCATTTAGAGCTGAGCTCCAATTTGCATCCTTGCTAAAAGATTTTAAATGTTTTGCAGCATCGCTTGCGATTACAAACGCTGCACCGAGAGCCTTAAAGCTTCCAAGACCCATTCGATCTCTTTCATCCTTAAACCATAATTTTTTAATACCTAATTCATGACTTAATTTGACTGATTCAACTAATGGTGTTTCAGCTGCTTTGGGGCACAAACTCAAAAGCTTTTTTACAGCCTCAACATCTGTACTAACAGGATCAGTACCATTATCTCCTGGAAGTCCTTTTTTAAAATATGGATTTGTAATAAACTTTCTCATTAAACAAAAACCATATCAGATTTAAAAATATGCGTATATTTATTAGCTATACTATAATAAGTTTTTTTTTAGCTTCAGCTGTGTTTTCTGATGAAAAACCAGGAAGAAACTTTGCTGATCTTCCTGATGTTGATGATGGTTACAATATTCATGTTATGTATGTTCTGCCAAAAGATGGTGTGGATAAAGGCTATGATCTTGATAGCAAAATAAGCATGTTAATGTATCAAATCGATAAATGGTTTAATTCAAAAACTAAAGATAGATTATTTGCAGATGGTCAAAATCTTAAATTTGATCGTAAAGATGATAATAAAATTGATATAACCTTTTTAAGACTGGATATAAATGATGATGAAATATCCAAACATGGAATTCAGGCAGTCAATGTATTGCAGCCTGCAATAAGTCGATTTGGCTTTAACGATCCAAAAAAAGTTTATTTCATCATATATGGCGGCTCTAACAGAGATGTTTGCGCATCTTCTCAACTTCCAAGTTATGCAACAGAGGGTGTAACAGCTAACACGGCAGCCCTTTATTACCCAGGAAAAAGAAGTGGATCATGTGTTGAAAACAATGGTGGTTTTAAACCTGAGTTTAATGAAACCGCTAAAGCTGCTCTTCATGAGATCCTGCATGTTTTAGGGGCCGTACCACGGTGTGCAGAAGATCATCTTGTTTTTAAAGATGAAGGTACAATTAACGACGGCATTGGAGGACACTTATCAATACCTGGTGATATAATGTACAGCGTACAATCCAATAAAACTTATGATAAAACAAAACATTTAGATTTCAAAAGTTCAAATTATTATAATCACAATAATGAAAACTGTTTAGATATTGCAAAAAGTAGATATGTACTTCCAACAGTAAGTAATCCTCAACTGCCGACTTTTTCAAAAAAATAAGTTATGGTGTTGCAGCCGGTATTGGCGAATAATTATACATAACATAAAGTTGCTGGTAGCATAACTTGCCTGTTTTCACTGCATAATCTTGATGGTACTCTTCTGCAGGATAAAACTTTTCAGTTTCTCTAATTTCTGTAACTATTGGGTTTTCAAACTTGCCTGATAAATCAATTTTTTCAATTTTACTCTCAATAATTTCTTTTTCATCTCCGCTGTTGTAAAAAAGTATAGATTTATATTGTTCGCCAATATCAGGTCCTTGACGATTTAACGTAGTGGGATCATGAATGATAAAAAATGTATCAATCAATTCATTAAAAGTAACTTCACTGCTATCATAATCAATCTTGACCACTTCAACGTGACCTGTCTCACCAGTTAAAACATCCTCATATCTAGGATTATCTAAATGACCACCAGAATAGCCTGAGGTTGCATTGATAACACCAGGCATTTGTTCATATAAGACTTCTACACCCCAAAAACATCCAGCTCCAACTATTAAAGATGATAACATACTAGTTGATATAAATTGCTTTTGAGAAATTCAATATTTATTTTCGGTCAGCCACAAGCATTTCGTCATAAAACCATAATCCGTCATGATCACGAATTATGTCCTCAATACACTTAATATAACTTTGATCTGCTTCCTTTTCCTTAACCATTTGATCACTTATTTGAGCAACATATGTGCAAGCATTCCATGCAGAAAATACTAATGATGTGGCAATACCACTGTTTATCTCATTTGGCTGCGACCTCAGTTTGTATTCAAATATCTCTGGTTCTCTGAAATGAATTTTGCCATAAAGTTCATTACCTAAGTTATTTTTCATATACTGAATGATGTCATGACCTTTATTTGGAAATGGATTTTCATCAGGCCAAAGTTGATTAATTGCATTTAGACCAGGGTCATTTCCGTAAGAGTGAAAAGCAACCATTTTTCCATTTGGCGCTAGCAAACTAACCATAGGTTTAATTACATTATTAACTTTTTTTTCAACACTTGCTCGTGAGCGATATGCTTGTGAGACAATAACTAAATCAAATTCATTAATAGACTCGTTTTTAGATGGAATTATTTGATCTAACGTGAATTCGTGATCTTTTCTATATATGCAAATTACGGATGGATTTTCATAAGTTGTATTTCCCTGCTTATTTTCTTCAACTCTCCAATTTTCTTTTAAAAGTGGGCCCAACTGTCTTAATTGCTCATAGAAACCAAATGAAGAGTCACCATCTAATGCAATGCTACTCCAGTTCATATTTTGTTGCTTAGACTGGTTATTTGATTTGAGATACCCAGCCTCAGAGTAGTGTAAATTAGATATTGTAAAAACCATATTTGGATGTTCAACAAATCTATCAGCAAGTTTTTCAATTGTAATTCTTGCATCTTCCATGCTTACATCTTTGCAAGAAACATAAAAAGGAACAGTTGGAAATTTTTGATGGGCAATTCGAAGTACATTCATTAACACTGCTCCATCACCTACACCAGCATCAAATATTTTTAGAGCTGGTTTTATTGGTTTCAATTCATTAATGATATGAGATAGCTTTTCAGCTATTACTGCCTTTTCATTTGTAGTTGTTACAAATAATAAATATCTCTGACGATTGTCAAAGAAACGGACCTCTTCTGCCATATTTAATCTTAACAAGTTGCCAAAAAAATGAAACACTCATCTTTAATGGATACAGATGATTTAGAGCCAATTATTAAGCCAAAAGAAATTGATTTTGATACATTGAGTATAGAAGAACTCAAAGAATACATTATAGAACTTAATGCAGAAATTAAGAGGGCTGAAAACTATATTTCATCTAAAGAAAAAGATCGTCTAAATGCCGAGAGTTTATTTAAAAAATGATAAATAGATACGGCTTAGTTCCATTAGCATTCGCGCTTTTCGTTTTTGTAATTTTTTTTACATCTCTTGTCCCTTCACCGCACAAAAGTTGCATTGATCGTAATTTAGCTGTTTTAAATAATTTAGATGAAGCTAAATTTTCAGAAAGCGAAATAAAAGAACTTGGTTTATCGATTGGGACTGGCTGCAGAGAAGATAATTCTTTTCAACTTGCAGCCAATTAAAATTTTAGCTTGGAAAATTTAAGAGGGCATCTTCAGTCATAACTGTCATCACCGTTGTTTCAGTTAAAGCTCCTGCCTCTTGCCTGGCTTTAGTTAATTCTTCGTCATTTTTAAAAGCCATTAGTCCTTCTTTATCATCATAATGCATAATAACTACCATCGAGTTATCATCTTCAGCATGAGATCCAGCAAATATAATTCTGCCTTTAAAGCCCTCTAGTTTATGTTTATTTTCATGAACCATATCTTTCCATGATTTAAAACCTTTAGATAATTTTTGTGTAAGCATTACATACATGTCATTTTCTCCTTTTTTAACAATTACTCACCCCATTTACCTGCAAATTCATACACAACAGCAGGATCATCACCTACAACCCATCCATCGTGACCAGGTGCAATTGAATACGCATCACCGGCAGTATAAGACATTTCAGTACCATCGTTGTGCTTAACGGCAACTGTTCCACTCACAATCACTCCCAAATGTGTTGCCTGGCAGCTCTCTGTCCCTACTGTTGGCTTTATATCGTTCGACCACTTCCATCCAGGTTCGAGTGATAATTTCATTATACGTTGTCCACCAACATTTACGGCTTCAATTTTTGCGTTATTGAAATTGTCATTAATTTCATCCGCATTTGCAAAACTTTTAACTTCAACACTATTCATAAGTACTCCTTATTTCTTCATTGCATTAAACGCTGTGAGCGTATCGTCAAATGTCATCATGACTTTCATTTGATTGTTCTCAACTTCAAAGTAATGACCAAACATAGTATCCATACCATCAGCGGTTCCTTTTACTAAAGCGAATACTTTATTGCCTTCACTAATCATTGCTTGCGGTGTAACCATAAAATTATCCCAGTACTCAGGGATTTTTGACATATTTGCTATGAAATTTTCCTTACCTTTATGCACACCTGCTAATGGATGTTTGCCTTCTTCTCCTGGAAACGTCCATGTTATATCGTCGTGAACCATTTCACCAAAGAATGTTTCCATATCTCCAGATCCAAATAAATCATAAGCTCTTTGTACTACTTCTTTAACGTCCATATTAACCTCCTGGTTTAGAATAGCTGCCAAGTGCTGTGCCTGCTTTGGAAACAATCTCTGTCATATCAACTGCTTCCAGAATAACTGCATCAGTTGCCATACCAGTAGATTGTACAGCAATTTTTGCACCCGCCGCTGAATTAAAATCAATGGAGTCTACAACCATTACTAAATCATAGTCCCCTCTAACTATATCAAAAGATAAAAGATTTCCCCCAACTGACTCGACTAGCTTTGTTACAGCCGCCTTTCTGTCATCTTCAGGTTTGCTTAAAAATCCTTTAAGGGCTTCTGGGGTATATTTTGCCATCATATAAAATTTAGCCATATTTACTCCTTTAAATAAAATTATTATGAACTATCTTAGTGAAACTTTTATGACAAATTTTTATACCTTTTTAAGGAGTTAATATGACTGATCTCAAAGGAAAAACATTATTTATTACAGGTGCTACTAGAGGCATCGGATATGCAATTGCTGAACGTGCCGCAAAAGATGGCGCTAATATTGCAATCATTGCCAAGACGACTGAACCGCAACCAACATTGCCAGGGACTATTTTTACTGCTGCTGAGGATTTGATTAAAGCTGGCGGTAATGCAATTGGTATAAAAACAGATATAAGATTTGAGGATCAGGTGCTTGCTGCTGTTGAAAAAACTGTAGAAACATTCGGTGGTATTGATATTTGTGTAAACAATGCAAGTGCTATTAGCTTAACTCCAACTGTAAATACAGAAATGAAAAGATACGATCTAATGCATAACATTAATACTAGAGGAACATTTCTTGTTTCTAAGTCATGCATTCCTCATTTAAAAAAAGGAAACAATCCACATATTCTAAACCTGGGTCCACCGTTAAACATGGAAAGCCAGTGGTTTAGTCCGCATGTAGCTTATACTATGGCAAAATATGGAATGAGCATGTGTACACTAGGAATGTCAGAAGAATTAAAGTCATCAGGCATTGCTGTAAATTCATTATGGCCAAGAACGATGATTGATACAGCTGCTGTTAACAATATTTTAGCGGCATCAATGGATGACCAAGGCAAAAGTAAATGCAGAACACCTGCTATCATGGGTGATGCTGCATATGTAATACTTACTCAGGACTCCAAAAAATTTACAGGAAACATGTGTGTTGATGACAGTACGATGATGAAGGCTGGTAAGACGGATTTATCTGAATATCTTGCTACTCCTGATGCTGAACCATTTCCAGATTTCTTTGTAAACAAAGATGATGGTGAAGACATTATTCTAAGTTAAATAATCCTATGGAGCAGTTTAGTTTTAAACAGTTCTTACAAATTATTTATAGAATACTCACCTTTCCATTAATGGCACTTGTTGTCTTTTTAGTTTTGATGTTGTTTTTGTATTTTTTTTGATTTGATTATTCGTCGAAGCGTTTGGTGTTACAAGACTGCAAAGTTGTATCATAATCATCATTATGTTCACCTGAGCAACATGGGTCGATATTAATTTTACAATTTGGGCATTGATAGTGGCCATGTACATCAATGGGAATTATTGAAGTATTACACCATTGGCAGTTTTGCTGGGTCATTTTTTAATACCAAATATATTTATCAAATATATTAATTGATTCTTATAAAGAATTATCTATAAGGATCATCAATCCACGTTATCATCATGAAAAGCTTAAATACTTTCTGTATTTAGGCTTTTTTCATTTTTAATTCACATTTTGAGAGTGCTTGATAATATTTAGTTGATGATAATGTGGAGGTTAAAAAGTTGACGCCACCAACACTCTAAAGGGTGGTGTCCACAACCATTTCAAAAATATTCTTAAATCTACAAAACGTAGATGTGTGAAATAAAACAAATAAAACCCCACCTAGGTGGGGTTTTTTATTTTCCGTTAGTTTTTTTATAAAAAAATACAGATATTGAATAGAAAACTATTGTTCCAATAATCCACGCTGATTGAGATTGAAGAGTTATATCTCTATCACCAAAATTTATTAATATTGGATTGAAGTAAGGGCCAAATGGCATTAATGGTGCCCAAGAAATTACTGCATCACCTCCTACTTGATTGTGATAAATAACAGCTTCCACTAAAAAATTTTGACCCATGAACCAAATAAAAAACATAAACAAAAACACCAATTGAAATTTCTCATACTCAAGAGCTCTTTTTGGAAAAATCCAATAAACAAGAATAATTGCAAACCAAACAATTCCTGTATCGGCTAATGAATTTACTAACCAATTAATTTCCATTGGAATTGCACATGTCATTGCATCTGATCTTCTGAGATTAACCGGATCACCGTCAACCAGTCCAAAATTAACCCATATTTCCCATCCGATAGCAGCAATTAAAAATGAAGATAATAATGTTAATGAAATCCATTTCTTCATTTGACTCTTGTATATAAGATATAAAGATAAAATTATTGGAGCAATTGCAGATAAATAAACGACTATAGTTCTTCTCCACTCAATAATATCTAGTCCACAATCAAATAGCCACATATCTCTCTATTCTATAAATTCTAATTCCTTAACGTAAATCTCTGCAACATGATCTCTTCCATAAGCAACAATAGCCACTGAAGTTATTTTCTTTGGATTAATTTGTTTTGCTAATAAAGTTCCAGATCTCTTAAAATCTTTGATCGACATTATGAATTCATTGTATTCTTCATTTACTGTAAATTCATGTGAATAGTATTGCCATGGCAATATCGTTCCTGTTGTTCTTAAAAAAATATAATATTTTTCATTATTTCCTCTTGCATATACCCTTATCGACTTAGCTTTACTTAAATCAATATTCTTTAGTTCTCTACGAATTTGAATAAATCCGCCATTGTTTTCTGTGCTAACATTGCCGCTTAGTAAGGCATAAACATTACTATCAACTAAATTAAATTCGACTCCACCGTCAGAAATGCCGCCCATCACATTATCTGCAATATAGGTCCATTCATTCTCATTCGTGAAATCGTCTTTCAAAATATTTTCTCCATTCGATCTGCTTATAAAAATAATTAATAATAAAGGTACAATAAGAATATTTTTCATTAAAAATAATATTTAACAGTTATTTAATCTCTGCAATCATTTAAGACTGTAACTCTATGCATAACACGTTTATTTGGCATATAGTCACCAATAGCATAATGCATTGTGCAACGATTATCCCAAATAACTAATGTATTTGGTGTCCACTTAAATCTTATTTGAAATTCTGGTTTGCACATAAAATTAAATAAATATGAGAGTAAGTTATTAGAGTCTGTTGTTGTCATGCCAACGATCTGAGAGGTAAAACTAGGGTTTATATAGAGAAACTTCTCACTAGAAATTGGATGAACCTTTACAACTGAATGAACGGCATTTCCAAATTCTTCAAACCCTTTATTTAATTTTATTGAAGACTCTTTATTATCATCATTCATATAGTTATTTCGAAAACTTCCCATGTCATGAATTGCCCTTAAGTTTTCAATTTGCGCTTTCAATTCATGAGGAAGCGCATCATATATTTTTGAAAGAGAACTCCATAATGTATCACCACCAACTTCTGGAATTGTTTTACTGTACAAAACAGATGCAAAAGGTGGATCATTTTTAAACGTTACATCAGTATGCCATTCATCTGTATCCGGTGGGTTATCCTTACCATTTTCTAGTAAAACAATTTCAGGAAATCCCTCTACATGAGGATAAACAGGGTGCGGCTCTTCAATCGAACCAAAGCTTTTTGCAAATTCAACGTGAAATTGCGGAGTAATATTTTGCTCCCTAAAAAATAAAACTTTGTAATTAATTAAGTCGTCATAAATTTTATTTTGAATTTCTTCATTAAAATCTTTTGACAAATCAATTCCACTAATCTCAGCTCCCAGTTCTGGAGATAGTTTATTTAAGTGATATTGTTGCATTGTTCATATTAGAACAATTTTGTGACGACAAAGTAAAGTATAATAGAAATAGCAACAAACGAATACCATATGATTACTGTGTTTCTTGCTTTATTAGGATTTAGTTTTTTTGGATTTTTGAGATCTTCCTCAGTAGGTACTGGGCCAAGCTTGTGATAAAATTTTTTTTTCATATTATTAAGTGGCGAGCCCGCTCGGGTTCGAACCGAGGACAACTCCCTTAAAAGGGGAGTGCTCTACCAACTGAGCTACGGGCTCTTAATTTGAGTTTATATATGATTATTATCTAAAATATATAGGTATTTTTGTATTTCAAGTGGATATCTCACATCATATCTAGTTCTAATCTTGCAACATCTGACATGCGTGACATATCCCATGGTGGATCCCATACAAGATCAACAGCAACATTGTTGACTCCAGGTACAGCGTCAACGGCTTGTTTTACTTTTTTTGGCATTTCATCAGCAACAGGACAATTTGGTGTAGTTAATGTCATTTGAATAATAACATCATTATCAGGAGTAACTTCGCATTTGTAAATTAGTCCTAATTCGTATAAATCAACGGGAATTTCTGGGTCAAATACAGTTTTTAATGCATCTATAACTTTTTGATCTTCTACTTTTTCCATTTAGTTAAATAATTGTACAAATTCCTCATAGCCTTCTTCGCTTAACTTTTCTAGGGGAACAAATCTCAATGAAGCGGAGTTAATGCAATATCTTAATCCAGTTTCAGTGGGTCCATCATCAAATAAATGACCTAGGTGCGCATCTCCATATTGACTTCTTACCTCTGTGCGAACCATTCCATGTGATCTATCAATTACTTCTACGATTTCTATTCCTTTTATTGGCTTATCAAAACTCGGCCAACCTGTTCCTGAGTCAAATTTATCTAAAGATGAAAATAAAGGTTCGCCTGAAATTACGTCAACATAAATTCCAACATCTTTACTATCCCAATATTCATTAAAAAATGGCCTCTCTGTTCCATTCTCTAAAGCAACAATTCTCTGTTCTTCAGTAAGGTTATTAATAGCTTCTTGTCTTTCTTCAGGCGTGGCAGAACACCAGAAAGGTGTATCCATTACTTCTACTTTTGACATATCGTACTCCTCTAAGTTTATATCGGCAAAAGACCGGTTTCCATAAATAAGTTGCAAAAAAATAAATAATACAAGCAGTGCAAGATATACAGGATATAGTCTCATAATTAATCTTTTAAAGCCTGGTTAAAAGCATGCCATGCCATTGTTGCGCACTTTACCCTCATTGGAAATCCACCTACTCCCTTTAAGGCATAAAGTGAATCTTCCTCATTTAAAACTTTTAGGTCTTCATCTGAACCTGAAACAAGATTTGTAAAATCCTTAAATATTTCCTCAGCCACTTCAATTTTTTTACCTTTTAATTTTTCTGTCATTAATGATGCAGAAGCAAGTGATATGGCACACCCCTCACCTGTGAATTTAATGTCTTCTATTATATTTTGATCATTGAGAAGAAAAGTAAGCTTTAAATTGTCACCGCACAAAGGATTATGACCATCGGCACTTTTATTATGTGGTTCACATTCGCCAAAATTTCTTGGTTCACGTCCGTGATCTAAAATTATTTCTTGGTAAAGATCATTTATTAAATCATTCATTTATTAAAAAACTCCTTACACTTATGTAGCGCAATAACAAATTTATCAACTTCTTCCAATGAATTATACACACCAAAAGATAATCTGGCCGTTGAATTGACACCGAGATGTTTCATTAAAGGCTGGCAACAGTGATGACCTGCTCTAATTGCTATTCCTTCAACATCTAAAAACGAAGATACTTCGTGAGAGTGAACATTTTTAATATTAAAGGATATGATAGAATTCCTTTTATTATCTCCACCATGAATTTCAATAAAATCAATTTCGTTTAATTTATTAAATGCATATTTAGTAATTTCATTTTCATGCTCGATAATATTATCGAAACCAATTTTATTCATGTAATCAATTGCTATACCCAATCCGTGCGCTTCGACTAGTGGAGGAGTTCCTGCTTCATATTTCGCTGGTAATTCTGCATAACTTGCACCTTCTAGACTAACATCTCCAATCATTCCTCCTCCGCCTTGATATGGGGGCATTTCTGATAAAAGATTTTCAGTTCCGTATAAAACTCCAATACCAGCAGGACCATAAGTTTTGTGTCCAGAGAATACAAAAAAATCACAACCTAGTTTTTGAACATCAATTTTTAAATGAGCAGCTGATTGACAGCCATCAAGGAGAATGGGAATATTTTTATCTTTACAGATACTTATTGCCTTTTCATTTAATTCAGTACCAAAAACGTTAGAAAGATGTGTCAAAGAAACAATTTTTGTTTTATTTGTGAATAGACTATTAAAATGATCAATATCAATTTCTCCTGATGTTTGAATATTTGCAAACTTTAGCACAACGCCATACTTGTCTCTTAAAAAAAACCAAGGTATTAAATTTGAGTGGTGCTCGATCAAAGATAAAATTACCTCATCTCCCTTTTGCATAAACTTTTCATAGAAAGTTTGAGCAACTAAATTTATTCCTTCTGTGGCACTTTTTGTAAAAATAATTTCATTTTCAGACCTTGCATTTAAGAATTTTTGAACTTTCTTTCTAGCGTCCTCATATCTAAATGTTGATTCAACAGATAATGTATGAACTCCCCTGCTAACATTAGAATAATGATTTTTATAGAAATCATTTGTTTCGTTAATAACTGTATTTGGTTTTTGAGCAGAAGCCGCAGTGTCAAAATAAATAAGATCTTTTTTTTCCAATATTTTTTTTGAAAGAATTGGAAAATCTTTTCTTACATTTAAATTTAAAGTTTTAGAGTTGTCCATATTAACAGTTCTCGTTGATAAAATTTCGCCCTTTAGCTTGCATTTCTGCATCTTCAATCTTTTCAATAAACTCTGATAAAAAGCCCTGTATATATATTCTTTCAGCTTCACTCTTTGAAATTCCTCTTGAAGCTAAATAAAATAGTACTTCCTCATCAGCTTTTCCAGAAGCCGCGCCATGAGAGCAAACGACATCATCATTATTTATTTCAAGTATTGGTGTAAGATTAATTTTAGATTCCTCGTCAATTAACAAACCTTTGCTAATTTGGTTAGATTGTGTATTTGTACAATTTTCATCAACAAACACTTTTCCTTTAAACGAAACATTGGATGATCCACGAGTAACAGCTTTAAAAGAACAATCTGATACCGCAGACTTACTTAAGTGCCTTATTTCTAAATTGTTTTCACATTTTGATGAATTGGACATGACAACGCCACTCCCAACATACTTTGCATTTTCTTCATTTAAATTAATCTTAGTCTCGTTATTTGTAAAATCTGAACCGTTTGTAAAATTAAAATCCTTAAACATTGAGCCGTTTGACATATTACAAGTATGAACAAATGAGTTATTAGTATCGGATTGAAACTTATTAAATCTATATAATTCAAGTACTGAGCGATAACCTAAAAATGATTTTAAAATAAAAGATGTATCAATTATATAATCATTTTCGTCAATAATCTCTATCGTAGCATTCTCATTTAAATATATATCAGCAATAATTTTTAAATTGCTTCTATTACTGCTTATTAATTTAATTCGTGAAGGTATTTGTGAAAAATTCGAAGTGATTTTTAATTTTAGTTCATCATTTATTATCTCGTGTGATATAGATAGATCCTTAGAATTGGTTTCAATCGAAAAATTATCCGTTAATTCTATTATTGAAGGTTTTAAAGTTTTCATTAACTGTATCCCTCTTGATCTATTCTTGAAGCTAATGTCTTGTCGCCAGTTTCTATAACTGAGCCATTTTGAAACACATGGACGTAATCAGGCTCAATATATTCTAATAATCTTAAGTAATGAGTTATAATAATAAATGATCTTTCATCATTTCTTAATTTATTAATTGCCTCCGCAGTGGTTTTTAATGCATCAACATCTAGGCCTGAGTCTGTTTCATCCATAATGATTAAACTTGGATTAAGCAGATCCATTTGAAGGACCTCATTTTTCTTCTTCTCTCCTCCAGAAAAGCCAGCATTTACAAAACGACTATGCATGTCCATTGGTATATCTAGGAGTTTTGATTTTTCTTTTAGAATCTGTAGAAATTCTCCGGCATCAATTGGTGTTTCTTTTCTTGACTTTCGATGTGCATTAACAATTTGCTTAAGATAAGAAGCATTTGTTACTCCAGGAAGTTCTATTGGGTATTGAAAAGCAAGGAAAAGACCATTTAGAGACCTCTCATAGGGATCTTTTGAGAGTAAATCCTCACCATTAAGATTAACCTCCCCAGACTCAACATTATAGTTTGGTTTACCTGCTAGAGTGTGGGCAATGGTGCTTTTACCTGAGCCATTAGGACCCATTATGGCATGCACTTCACCTTTTCCAATATTTAAATTTAAATTTTTTAAAATTTTTTTTTCTTCAACAGTAACATTTAAATTTTTAATCTCTAACATACTATCCAACACTTCCTTCCAAACTTATACTCACAAGTTTTTGGGCTTCGACAGCAAACTCCATTGGAAGTTTTTGTAGAACTTCTTTACAAAACCCATTTACAATTAAGCTTTGTGCTTCTTCCGCATCTAAACCCCTTTGCATACAATAAAACAATTGCTCATCACTTATTTTTGAGGTTGTTGCCTCATGTTCTATTGATGAAGAATTAGAGCTATTTTCGGTTAAAGGAATAGTATTGGCCTTACACTCACTACCAACTAATAATGAATCGCACTGGGTAAAGTTTTTTGCATTTTTAGCTTTTTTGTGAAAGCTAACAAGTCCTCGATAAGTATTAGATGACTTTCCTGCAGAAATTCCTTTAGAAATAATTCTACTTTTTGTATTTTTCCCTAAGTGGATCATTTTTGTACCAGTATCAGCTTGCTGATAATTATTGGTAATTGCTACAGAATAAAATTCACCAGTCGAATTATCTCCTCTTAAAATGCAACTTGGATATTTCCATGTTATAGCGGAACCCGTCTCAATTTGAGTCCAGGAAATTTTTGAGTTTTTTCCTTTACATAAACCACGTTTTGTTACGAAATTGTATATACCTCCTTTACCATCTTCATCACCAGGATACCAATTCTGAACTGTAGAATATTTTATTTCGGCATCATCAAGCGCAACTAATTCAACATTAGCTGCATGCAATTGATTTTCGTCTCTCATTGGAGCCGTACAGCCTTCAAGATAACTTACGTAACTACCTTCATCTGCAATTATAAGTGTTCGCTCAAACTGCCCTGTTTCAGAAGCATTAATTCTAAAATATGTAGATAATTCCATCGGACATTTAACTCCTTTAGGTATGTAAACAAATGAACCGTCACTAAATACAGCTGAATTCAAAGTTGCGTAGAAGTGATCGGTTACAGGGATAACAGATCCAATATATTTTTTAACAAGCTCAGGATGTTTTTGAATAGCTTCTGAAATAGGACAAAAAATGACACCTATTTCATTTAGTTTTTCCTTAAATGTTGTCGCAACTGACACGCTGTCAAAGACTGCGTCTACTGCAACACCAGCTAAAACTTTTTGTTCCTTTAAAGGTATGCCTAGTTTCTCATATGTTTCCAATAATTTAGGATCAACTTCGTCAAGAGATTTTGGTTTTTCTTTGAAATCTTTAGGTGATGAGTAATAATATAAATCTTGAAAATCAATTTCATCGATCTCTGCCTTAGCCCATTTGGGAACTGACATATTTTCTAAACGTTTGAATGCTGACAGCCTCCATTCCAACATCCACTCTGGTTCATTTTTTTTCTTTGAAATCAACTTGATAACATCTTCATTTAACCCTTTTGGAATTTTTTCACTTTCGATTTCAGTAACAAATCCATATTTGTACTTTTCTTGCGTAAAATTATCTTTGCTTACTTTGTTCATGTTATTTTACCAACGTTTGTTCCTCTACTAAATCACTGAGATGTACAGTGCTTAAATAATTACCAATGACACCTTCTAAATTTTCCCAAAAATTATGAGTTAAACACTTTTTGTTAGTCCCTGAACAAAAAGCATTAGGATTATTGCCGCACCCTGTAGTTTTTATTTTTTCATCTATTGCATTAAATATGTCCAAAATTTTTATTTCTTCTGTTTGTTTATTTAGAATGTATCCTCCACCTGGTCCTTTTTGACTTTTAACCAATTCAGCCTTTTTAAGATCGTTAAAAATCTGTTCCAAATAAGACAAAGATATATTTTGCCTTACAGAAACATGTGACAAGCTGCATGGTTTTTGTGATCCAAATTTAGCAAGATCGACCATTGCCAAAACAGCATATCTACCACGCGAAGTTATCTTCATTTATTTTCCTCAATTAATTTTTCAAGCTTTTCAATTCTATTTCTTAAATCAGAATTATCTTTTTCTAATTTTTCTACTACTGTAGCCCTGCTGTCATCTCCCTTACTGAGACCATATGCTCTGAACTTCTTTACTCCCGAAGAATTTGGTACAATTGTATATCGAGCTGGATTTCCAATTACACTTTTGTTCGACTCAACATCTTTTGTAACTACAGAATTAGAGCCAACTTTTGAATTAGCACCAATTGTAATCGGACCAAGAATTTGTGCTCCAGATCCAATTATTACTTTATCTTCAAGTGTTGGATGTCTTTTCTTATCTTTCTGACTTGCGCTATCCTCACTTGGAGAAACTCCTCCAAGAGTTACTCCATGGTAAATCGTTACATCATTGCCGATCTCAGCTGTTTCACCAATTACAACTCCCATACCATGATCAATGAAAAAACGTTCACCAATTTTAGCCGCTGGATGAATTTCAATACCTGTTAATATTCTACCAATGTAAGACAATAACCTCGCTAAGATTGTAAGCCTTATTGACCACAAAAAATTTGACAATTTATATATACCGATAGAATGCAGGCCAGGTGAAGTGACTAATGTCTCAATTCTGCCTTTAGCAGCTGGATCTCTATCTATATAAGAGTCAATTAAATCAATGATTTTACTCATTTTAAAAAAAAACCTTGAATTTCAAATAATAAATTTAGTATACCGTCTCAGTGGTTAAATATAATAACCTACTAATTTAGTCAACTATCTAGTGCTCAAAAATGAATAATCAAGTAAAAGAAATCGTTTTCACAGGACCTGACGGTAAATTGGTCGGAAAATATAAAAAAGGGCAATCTTTAAACCCTCCAATTGCACTACTAATACACCCACATCCTCTTTATGGCGGAACAATGAATAACCCTATTGTAATGGAATTATTTTCTATTTTTGATTCTCTAGGATTTTCAATTTTTCGCTTTAATTTAAGAGGTGTTGGAAAAAGTGAGGGCAAGTTTGATAATGGTTTGGGCGAGCTTGCTGATGCTGCGGCTGGTCTAGATTGGATACAAAGACAGAATCCAAATACAAATCAATGTTGGGTTGCAGGTTTCTCTTTTGGTGCTCTACTCTGCATGCAACTATTAATGAGAAGACCAGAAATAACAAGATTTATAAGTATTTCACCTCAACCTAATCTATATGATTTTAATTTTTTAGCTCCATGCCCAGCTTCAGGTTTAATAGTCCAAGGTAAAAAAGATGACTTGGTGCCTCCTGAAGAAACTACACGGCTTGCAGAAAAACTCAAATCTCAAAAAAATATAACAGTGGATTATGAAGAAATAACAGGAGCAAATCATTTCTATGACAATGAAACTGATAAGCTTGAAAAGACAGTTCGAAGTTACATCGAAAGAGAACTTAATTCAAAGTATAGGTAACTAAGTAATTTTTCCACCAGTTATCGGACTTTTAACACCTGTAGTTCCTGGCAATGATATAGGTAAATTTTTAATTCTTCTTATACCTAAATATGCAAATGCCTGGGATTCTATAAATTTTGCGTCACCATAAATTTCATCAATAGAGATGACTCTATTTCCTAAATTTTCTTTAATTAAATTTAAAATGAATTTATTTTTGGTTCCTCCACCAGAAATAATAATTTTTTGATTTTCTATTTTTTTTAGATCATTAATTATCGAATAAGCAGTAAATGCGGATAAAGTTGCACATGCATCATAAAAATTTATTTTTAATACTTTATTTAATGAGAAATAATTTCGGTCGAGAGATTTGGGGGGTTTCTTTTTGAAAAATTTATCACTTTGAAGTTGACTTAAAATATTATTGTTAATTTTACCTCGAGAAGAATATATTCCATTTTTATCAAAAGGCTCTTTCTTTTTTAAAAATACAAATTGGTCTAAAAGGCACATTCCTGGTCCAATATCATATGCTGTTAACTTGCCTCTATTGTCCAATATGGAAATATTAGATATGCCTCCAATATTAATAAAAGAACAAGGCTTTTTAAATTTCAGCTTATTGATTAATAGCTTATGAAATATTGGCACTAATGGTGCTCCCTCTCCACCATTTAAAAGATCTTTTTGCCTAAAGTCAGTCACAATAAGACTGTTGGTTTTCTCTGCAATATAAGAACTATTGCATAATTGAATCGATGATTTATTTTTAGATGAGTGAAAAATAGTTTGACCATGTAACGCAATAAGATCAACTTTTTTGATATTTTTAGATTTTATAAATTTTCTTATGGCATTTACATAATCTTCACTAACTAAGTTTTCGCAATCGATTATATTTGATATGCTATTTTTATTTTTTGTGAAGTTGTTCACTAGAGCATGAAGAGACTTTCTTGTTGACTCCCTAAACTTAAATAAAGATGAGCAATTATGAGTAAATCTGCTTTTTCCATCAGAACTAACGTATGAAACGTCAACTCCATCTAGCGAAGTGCCGCTCATAATGCCAATTGCGTGAAGTTTATTGTTGCTCATATATTTTGTATAATTAGTCTAAATAATTTATACATTACTGAATATAGAAAATGACACTTATTGAAGAACTCAAATACCGCGGTTTCTTAAATCAATGCACTGATGAGGAGTCTCTCAATAAAAAATTAAAATCTGAAAACATTAAATTTTATATAGGCTTCGATTGTACGGCTAAATCATTGCATATAGGCAGCTTGATACAGATAATGGTAATGCGTCTATTTCAAAAATACGGTCATACTCCAATAATATTAATTGGCACAGGAACTACCCGCATTGGTGATCCTTCAGGAAAAGATGAAACTAGAAAAATGCTTACTGAAGATGAAATAAAAAATAATGCTGATAATCTTAAAACTGTTTTTGACAAATATTTGTCGTTTAAGAATGAAAAGAATAAGGCGTTGATAGTGGATAATGCAGATTGGTTAGATAAACTTGTTTATGTAGATTTTTTAAGAGATTTTGGAAAACATTTTACAATAAATAAAATGCTAACATTTGATAGTGTAAAAATACGTCTTGAAAGAGAACAGTCTCTCAGTTTTGTAGAGTTTAATTATATGATATTTCAAGCTTATGACTTCTATGAGCTTAATAATCGAAATTCGTGTACCTTACAGATTGGAGGCTCTGATCAATGGGGAAATATTGTAAATGGTGTGGAGCTTATAAGAAGAGTAAATGGCAAAGAGGTTTACGGACTCACAACTCCTCTTCTCACTAATTCTAATGGTGATAAAATGGGCAAGACTGCTGATGGAGCAATATGGCTTAATGATGACTTTTTATCAGCCTACGATTATTGGCAGTTTTGGAGAAATGTAGATGACAGAGATGTAATTCGTTTCATGAAACTTTTCACAGATTTAAGCAAAGAACAAATTGATGGCCATGAACAAAACTCATCGAAAAATATAAATGATTTAAAAATAATACTTGCAAATGAGGTAACTGCTATGCTTCATGGGATTGAAAGTTCAAGAAAAGCTGAGCAAGCAGCAAAACAAATATTTGAAAACAAAAGCTTGTCTGAAGATATGCCTACACTTAGTTTAAGCAATGAAGATATTCAAAACGGTGTGCTACTATCAGATCTTATTGTCCAAATGAAATATGCTAACTCAAAATCTGAAAGTAGGAAATTGATACGAGGAAAAGGAGTAAGATTAAATGGAAAAATAGTAGAAAATGAGCTTCAATTGTTAGACTATGATCAAATTACTCAGTTTGAAAATGTAATAAGTGTTGGCAAGAAAAAACACTTTAAAGTGATTATTGGATAGTAGAGCTATTTTCAATAGCTTCTATTGCTCTTTCTATTATTCTAGGCTTAATTATAGTTAATGGATTAGACTCTACTTCGGGATTATCAGAAGATCCTGTCATTGAAAAATCTATCGAAAACATTCCTTCTCCCTCACCTCCTACAATTATTGGTCCCAAAATAGGTAATTTTTGTATAATTGCGTTTACTAGATGCATCGGACTTATTTCTCCCTTCATATCAATAATCTTTTCTTTTCTATCAATATTTCCATCCATAATAAGACCTAAGCTATCGCTAACAGCAAAAGCTTCAATTTCATTAAAATTATTTTCTGTTTCTATATAATTAATCTCTCCGTACCCAAAACGAATTCCCTCTTCACCTTCAGCAATGCTAACTAGGCCTGAGATTGAAGGTAGAGACAACAATTTGAGTGATGCCGGTGTATTTATTAACACAAAATCACTTAAATTAATTTTTACGTCAGCTGTCTGTGTGTTTAAATCTCTAATTGAGGTCATTTTGAATTCTCCATCACTTAAGAGTTTTTTAGCTGGGTGGTTATTATTTACAAAATATGTAATATCGCTTGAATTAATTATATTTAGATCAATGTTATCTTTTTTTTCCCTTGAATAATTTAGATCGTGTCCCATGAAAGACGCACGGCTATTTACAGATAAAACTGAGCCTTGTTTCTCAATTCCTGCCTTAAAATCATTTACTCTTACTGCCCCAGCAAAAATTACTTCATCAGTATTTATCGAATAATTTTCCCTCTTTAAATAATAAACTCTCTCTTTTTTCTTTGTCTCAATTTTATTTGCAGACAGATCAATGATATCTCCACTAATATTTAAATTTAAGATACGCTCTGATAAATCTCCTGAAAGATTTAACTTAACATTTGAATTATTACTAATTGAAAAATCTTCTAAAAAAATATGATTAGTTTTAGTTATTTTTATTCTACCATTAAAATCAATCTCACTATCGAGAGAGTCAAATGTTATTAAACTATCATTCAGTGTATTTGTATCGCCTTCAAATTGAATTTTTAAACTTGTTTCATTATTTTTGATTAAATTAATTTGTCTTATAAAGGCTGATGTATCTGATAAATTTATTAGTCCCTTAAATAAAGGGTTTGGGGTTTCTAAATTTTTAATTTCAATATAGTAATTTACAGGGCCTGAAATAAAATTAGGATTCTCATTATCGTCAAAAATAAAATTTATTTTTAATTCTCCGGAAGATGCTACATATAGACTTTTTAGAGACTTAATTATGTTATCTGAAGTCGGATCAATATTGAAATTAAGTGTTATATCGTTGTTCTCATTTAAATTTTGTTGAAGGAAACTGCTTACACGATCAGTTCTAGTCTCTCGTGAAAGAATAGTATTTTGTAAATAGTTTATTGCAGCATCTTTATTAATTCTCGTTACCAAATTGATATTTGCATCGTCTAAGTCGTAATTTAATTTGAAAAAACTTCCTTTTTTTAGGACTAATTGATCATTTTTAAAATGGTTTATATCAATTACAAATTTTTCTTTATCATTATAAAAATCTAAATCATATTTTGTCACATCACCGAAGTTTTGATAAAATTTTTCATTGGGCATTAATGTATTTAATTCATAGATTCCAGATATATTAAGATATAAATTTCTGATAGCAGAATTTATTATATTTCTATCCTCATAATTAAAATTTGTCTCAAGTAAAATAGATTGCCAGCCCTTAAAACTATTAATTAATGGATATAATTGACTTTCATTATTTATGTTAAGAATATTTATTAATGAATCTTTTTTTGAATTAATATCAAGTTTAGTTTTTATATTTTTGTGCTTAGGGTTGTATTGTATAATACTTGTTTCATTCATGTAAAAGTGGTCTCCACTAAATTGCAAAATATTTATTTGCTTGCTTGAGGGAACAAATTCAAAATTTGTTTGAAAATTTTCTTTGTTTATTGAGAGATTTGTTGATATTAAACTCCTGGAGTCAAAAACATCAAAAATTGAATTTGTATAAAATAAAATATTATTATCGACTGATTGAAAATTGATAGCATAGTGCTTTGACTTAAGATCTATTTTTTTGCAAGAGACTATGATTCTATCAAGTTCATCAAATTTAACATTAAATTTATCAAAGAATATTTGAAAATCATCATTGGATATATTTATTCTTTCAGATGTTATTTCATTTTTTTTGTCTATTGAAAATGTAATTGCATTAAATAAATTAAAATCCCAACTAATTGAACTTGTATCTAATACCAAATCATTTGCGCCTACAATTTTCAATTTTTCTATTTCTAAATAAAACCCCTTTTCATTAGATCTTTTTAGAACAATATTTTCTATGTCTGCATCAAAAGAGTAATTTAGCTTCAATTCATCAGATATTCTTTTTCCAAAGATATTAAGATTTAATCCTCCAAACGATGCTTTGATTGAAATAAACGAAATAATCAGGAAGATTAATACTGATATTAATAAAGTTACATAAATAGATATTTTTATATTATTGTTCATATTTTATTTGATATTCGAGAAAATCAAATCATCAATATCGCCGTCTAATACTGCGTCCGGATTACTATCTTCATGATTGCTTCTGAGGTCTTTTACCATTCTGTAAGGATGAAGTACATAAGACCTTATCTGATTGCCCCATCCAATATCTGACTTTTTGTCTTCAGACGCTTTTTTTTCATTTTCTATTTTTTGTATCTCTAGTTCATATAACTTTGATTTTAATAAGTTTATTGCCGTTGATTTATTTTTATGTTGAGACCTTTCATTCTGACATTGAACAACAATACCGGTTGGCTCATGTGTAATTCTTATTGCGCTATCTGTAGTGTTTACGTGCTGTCCTCCTGCTCCTGAGGCTCTAAAAGTATCTATTCTCATATCTTTATCCTGTAGGTTTATTTCTACAGTTTCATCTACGTATGGAGAAATCCAAACGGATGAAAAGCTTGTATGTCTTCTGGCATTCGAGTCAAAAGGTGAAATTCTAACTAGCCTGTGAATCCCAGATTCTTTTTTTAAATAACCAAATGCATATTTGCCTTCAACTAGAGCGGTACATGATTTTATTCCCGCTTCTTCACCATATGACTCATACATGATTTCAAATTTAAATTTTTTTCTCTCTGCCCATCGCATATACATTCTCTGAAGCATTTGTGCCCAATCTTGACTTTCAGTACCTCCTGCGCCTGCATGAATTTCTAAATAACAACTACTGGAGTCGGCCTCGCCATCGAATTGCAATTGAAATTCTAATTTTTCAAGATCATTAATAATTTTATTAAGCGTCTCATGACATTCACTTACGATAGCTTGATCATTTTCTTCGCTTGCAAGCAAAAAATAATCATTAACTTCTTTTATCTTGTTTTCAAAATCAGATATTAAGTCGATATTCTGCTCAATCTCGCTAATTTCAACCATCACCTTTCTGGCTTTTTCATTATCGGACCAAAAGCCTTCTACTTCACTTTGAACCTTAAGATTGATTAATTGTTTTTTTAAACTTCCTAAGTCAAAGATGACTCCGAACAAAATTAAGTTTTTTATTTGCAATAGTAATTAAATTTATAAATTCATTTTCCATAATTAATAAATTAAATATTCTGTCGTTTCTTCTTCAACTACTTCTATGATTTGAAAACCTTCTGTGCCAACCAGAGTTTCATTGCCAATTGCTAGATTATCACTTTTACTAAATGCTTCATATACGTTTTCGTTATTAGTTAATTTATTGGTAATTTTTCCAGATTCGTAGTCAATTTTTATTAATTCAATCCCGCTGGGAATGGTAAATGGCAGTACAGGCTTTTCACGATAATATTTTTCTACAAAATCTCTAAAAATAGGAACAGCTACTGATGAACCTGTTTCTCTTTTTCCAAGTGACTCCGGTCTGTCAAAACCAGCATATACGCCGATAATAAGATCAGAAGTAAATCCAATAAACCATGCGTCTGTGTTGTTGTTCGTTGTTCCAGTTTTACCCGCAATTTCTATACCTTTAATTTTTGTCTTTCGTCCAGTTCCTCTGTCAACCGCTCCTTTTAAAATTGATACCATTTGGTATGATTTAGCCTCATCGAATATTTTTTTATTAATATTAATTATATTTGGCTCTGGATTTTCTTCAATATAAGGCTCGTTACAATTGTTACATTTTGAAAAATCTGCTAAATAAATATTTCTCCCCCTTCTATCTTGAATTCTGTCTATTAAACTTGGAGAAATTTTTCTACCTCCATTAACAAACGATGCGTATGCCGAAGTGAGGTCAATTAGTGAAGTCTCTCCAGCACCCAAAGCCATTGAAAGAACATTTGGCATATTTTTCATTACTCCCGATCTATTTGCGATCTCTGATATTTTTTCCATACCGAGATATTGAGCAATTCTAATAGTCATAAGGTTTCTAGAATTTTCAATTCCCTTTCTCAGAGTAGATGGACCATAAAATTTTTTGCCATAATTTTCTGGCTTCCATTTACCTAAATCTGAGCCTTGATCTACAACAAATGGAGCATCCAATATTAAACTATTAGGTTGTAATCCATTTTCTAAAGCAGACATGTATACAAAGGGCTTAAATGATGAACCTGGCTGCCTTTTTGCTTGCATCGCTCTATTAAAATTACTCAAATTAAAATCAAAACCTCCTGACAAAGCTAATACTCTGCCTGTGTGAGGATCCATTACTATTATACCTCCATTTATTTTAGGTATTTGTTGCAATTTGTAATGATTACTATCCTCCAACGAAACATATATTACATCATTGACTCTTAAAATATCGCTTACTTTACGGATTTCAGAAACTGCCCACTTGTAGTCATTAAGCTCTCCTGCGGCCTTCTCTTTCTTATTTAAAACCTCGATTGTAATTTTATTATTTGTCTGATTAAATTTAATGATTTTTGCAATTAAAAAATCATGAGGTTTTTTTAATTTTACATATTTTTCATACCATTTGTCACTTGGATTGTTTTCTATTGGACCGCGATATCCATTTCTTTTATCGTATTCAAGAAGACCTCTCTTTAGTGCGTTGTCTGCTACGAATTGAACTTCCGTATTAAGAGATGATCTTACCGATAATCCTCCGTTATAAAGATAGTCTTCTCCAAATATAGATATAATCTTTTTTCTAATTTCCTCTAAATAATAATCGTTAGCAAATACTCTATTATTAAAACTGAGGTAAGTATTTATAGGTACTTTTTTGTATGATCTTAATTCATATTTATCAATATACCCATTTGCAAACATTCTTTCTAAAACGTAATTTCTTCGATCAAAGGCCAAGTCATAATTTTTATCTGGATTATAGCGACTAGGAGCTTTAGGCAAGGCAGCTAGAAAAGCCATTTCAGGAATATTTAATTCACTCAAAGATTTTTTGAAATATCTATTAGATGCGGCTGCTATTCCATATGTACCAGCGCCTAAATAAATTTGATTTAAATAAAGTTCAATTATTCGATCTTTTGTAAGTGTTTGTTCAATTTTTAATGCAAGTAATGCTTCCTTTATTTTTCTGTTAACACTCAGTTCATCTGAAAGTAAGAAATTTTTTGCTACTTGTTGAGTAATTGTCGAGGCGCCCTCAGGTCTTTTGTCTGATAAAATATTTACACTGTTTTTTATAAATGCCCTTAATATCCCAATTGGATCGACACCCAAATGACTATAAAAATTTTTATCTTCTGCAGAAATAAAAGCATTTTTTAAATTTTCTGGAATATCTTTTGCAGGTATAAAAATACGATATTCTCTTGAAAATTCTTTTACGAGATCACCATTTGAGGCATGAATTCTAGTCATTACATTAGGTTTGTAATTCTGCAAACTGGAATCATCAGGTAAATCGTAAAAAAAGAATACTAATACACACAATAGTGTTATTACAAAAAAGATTACAATGTAAAAAAGATAATTAATTATTTGAGTCATTTACTTTTATATGTTCAGTCTAAAATATGGCATTGATTTGACTTAAAAAAGCTTTAATTTGGCTACAATATCTGGAAATAATAAATCATTGATTTTTAAACATTCTAAATATAACAATACAATCATATAGTTAGATACTAATAATGATTAACATAAATACAAATATACCAAAATATTCTATACCACAAGACGTGGTCATTACTTTGAAAGGTTTTTCTAAATGTCACAAAAAATACTCATTGATGGCTCGAGTGAGACACAAACACAATTCGCTCTATTATCTGATAATGGACTGGAAGATTTTGAATTTGAATCTATTTCTAAAAAGAATCTAAAAGGAAATATTTATTTAGGCAAGGTATCAAGAATCGAAGCTTCATTGCAGGCTGCATTTGTTGATATTGGATCAGAAAAAAACGGTTTTTTAGCATTTGGTGAGATTCATCCAAATTATTTTCAAATACCCGTTGCTGATAGGGAGGCTTTAATACAAGCTGAAGCTGATATTGAAGAAAATCACAATAATGAAGAATATAATGATAACCAAGAGGGTATAAATGATGACGAGCTTGGTCTCAACCAAGAAGCTCTGGTCAATGAAGAAGATGATACAATTTTAAATAAAGAGAATGATGAAAAAGAGAATAACCTAGTAAAAAAAACAATATTTAAGAAGAAAAATAGTTCAAGCTTAAGAAGAAAACTTTATCGTTCTTACAAAATTCAAGAGGTCATAAAGACTGGACAGCTAATTCTTGTACAGGTTGTTAAAGAAGAAAGAGGCAACAAAGGCGCCGCCTTAACATCATACATTTCCCTTGCAGGAAAATACTCAGTATTAATGCCAAATTCTACAAAGACTAAGGGAATATCACGTAAGATTTCAACGTCTGATGATAGAAAAAAATTGAAGCATATTATTGAGGAATTAAAAGTACCAAGTGAAATGGGTTTAATTATTAGAACCGCGGGACTAAATAAAACAAAAAATGAAATAAAAAAAGATTACTCCACTTTGAATAAACTATGGGCGCAAATAGTTAATGAAACAAAAAAAGCAATTGCTCCTGCCTTAATACATGAGGAGGGAAATTTGCTTCGTAGGGTCGTTCGAGACATTTACTCAAAAGAAATGAAGGAAATCTTAGTTCAAGGAAAAGATGCCTATCAAGAAACCAAAAAGTATATGAGTCAAGTTCTACCAGGGTGTTCAAAGTTTGTTAAACTTTATAAAAATAAGGAACCATTGTTCACCAAGCATAAGGTTGAAAAAGAAGTAATAAAAATGTTTGATGTGGAAGTAAAGCTCAAATCAGGTGGTTACCTTGTAATTAATCCAACTGAGGCATTAGTTGCAATTGATGTAAATTCTGGTGGTGCAACTAAGGAGAGAAATATCGAAAAGACTGCATTAAAAACAAATTTAGAAGCAGCTGATGAAATTGCTAAGCAAATTAAAATTCGAGATCTATCAGGGTTAATTGTTATTGATTTTATTGATATGTATGAAATACGAAATAATCGTCAAGTTGAAAGAAAAATGAGAGAACTCATAAAGAAAGATAGAGCTAGGATACAAGTATCAAGAATTAGTCAATTTGGCCTATTAGAGATGTCCAGACAAAGGTTAAGACAAAGTTTTATAGAGTGGAAAACAGAACTAAGCCATACATCAGTAGTACAAAAAATAATTTACCAAATTAGTGAGGAGGTTAGTAATAATAACAGAAAAAAAAATATAAATTTAAAGATAAATTCATTTTTAAAATTTTACATATTAAGTAATTTTCAAAAAGAAATAAATTATATTGAAACATCAAGAAATATAAAAATTAATTTTGATGAAGATAATTCTTTAAATAATTCAGAAATAATATTTGTTAATACTGATAATAAAAAAAATGATAAAATTAAAAATACCAAAAGAAAAACTATTCAAAAAAATATAAAAAAAACAACAAAAAAGAGGCAGATAAAAGAAGAAGAAGTTAAAGAGAAAACTAAAGTAAAAGCAAAAAGTAAAAATCAAAAAACAACACTTAAAGAAATCAAAAACAAGAAGACAGGATGGTGGCAGAAATAATGAAATGTTGCATTTTTCTTAGAAATTTGCTCATTTTATTTTATTTTTTATTTTCACAAGCACATGCATTTGAAATAATTAGAGATACCGAATTAGAGCAATTCACAGATGATGTGTTATCAATTTTACTTAAAGCAAATGATCTGGAAGTTGAAGAGCTCAATATATACTTTGTCAATAGTAATCAAATAAATGCATTTGTAACTGGTGGTAAAAATATATTTATAAATACAGAAACAATCATTAAAGCTGATGACTACAGAGAATATGCTTCTGTTCTTGCACATGAATTAGCCCATATAATTGGTGGACATATTTTTAATACATCGATTGAAATTTCAAATCTATCAGACAAGGCAATGCCAATATATTTACTTGGTATTATTGGACTAATCACAGGGGCTGCTGATACTGGTTTGATGGGAGTAATGGTTGGACAAGCTAGTGTAAATGATGGATTTACATTTTATTCCAGAACACAAGAAGCTTCAGCTGACCAAGCTGCAATAAATATTTTATGTAAGAATGGCATTAGTGGAAAGTTTCTAATTAATTTTTTAAATAAGATTGAACGTTTTGAAACAGCTAATATGTTAGATGCTAAAAGTTATAGATCGACCCATCCATTGATACAAAATAGGATTGTATGGATCAAATCATCACTTGCGAACTTTGAAAATTGCAATTTTGAAGTTGACAACGAAATGCAAACAAGATTCGAATTATTGAAAGCAAAACTTCACGGTTTCACACATCCACATACAGAAACAGAGGCTGTTTACAAAACATCTACTGATGAAGATTTGTACGCTACAGCTGTATCAAATTACTTTAAGGGAAATCATGCGAAATCAATTGAAAATTTAGAAGATTTAATTGAGAAAAATCCTTTAAACCCATTTTACAAAGAACTTGTTGGTGAGATATATTTTGTTAATAGCGACTACAGCAAAGCAGTCAGTTACCAATTATCAGCAATTGAAGAAATAGAAAAAGCAAATGATTTATACTTCATGATTATGGGAAACTATTTGTTATACTTAGAAAATACAGAAGAAACGAGAGAAGCGATCAGCTATTTAAAAAAATCTATCAGTTTAAACTCTAAAAATGCATATGCCTGGTATTTATTATCGAGAGCTTATGCTCAAATAAATTTGATACCATTAGCTAATTACGCTACTGCTGAGCGGTATTTTTTAACTGGTGAACGAGAATTATCATATGAATTTGCAGCAAAAGCATTAAAACATATTGAAGAAAATTCTCCAGAGTGGTATCGATCTAAAGATTTGATTGAAATTTTAAAAAAGGAAGTTTCTAATAATAGGTAATTAGAAAATAGAATATTTAATGAGTAAAAAAAAAGTGCAATTTATTGATGGGCCAAATTTAAATTTATTGGGTCAGAGAGAACCTGATATATACGGAGCAATGACTTTGAAGGAAATTCATAAAAGTGTACAAGACTACATTCAAGCAAATAATTACAATATTGATGTTAGCTTTTTTCAGTCTAATAATGAAGGAGATATTGTTGACTGTATTCAAAACACTGAGAGTTCTTGTTCAGGTCTAATTATAAATGGTGGAGGGTTGTCACATACATCTGTAACTATTCTAGATGCGCTTCTTGCTATCAAAATTCCAAAAATTGAAATTCATTTAACAAATCTTTTTAAAAGAGAAGACTTTAGACACCACTCATTCATAAGCAGAGGTGTAAATGGTGTTATTTGTGGATTTGGTCAGAATAGTTACCTACTCGCAGTTGAAGGAATGGTTAAATTAATATAAAAGAGATATTTAAATGGGTGATAAAACAAAAAAAATAATTGACAATAAACCTATCAAAGATCTTGCAAAAATTCTTGATGAGTTAAATTTGACTGAGGTTTCATATTCAGATGGAAACTTTTCTATTACCGTTGCTAGAGGTGCACGACCTCAAATTATTGATAACGTGCCGAAAGTTAATAAAGTCAATGACATTCAAGTTGAAGAAAATGATGATTATAAAAATGATCCTAGGGTAATAAAATCACCAATGGTAGGAACTGTGTATCTACAGCCTGAACCTGGTGCTAACAAATTTGTTAATCTTGGAGATCAAATTAAGTCGGGTCAGACACTCCTTATAATAGAGGCAATGAAAACAATGAACCCCATAGAGTCGACATTGCAAGGAAAAGTAATCAAAGTCCTAGTTGAAAACGAACAGGCGGTTGAATTTGGCCAGCCTTTAATGCTTATAGGTTGAATGTTTGATAAGGTGCTTATCGCTAACCGTGGTGAAATAGCGGTTAGAATAAACAGGGCATGCCAAGAACTTGGTATATCAACAGTCGCAGTACACAGTGAGGCAGACTCTGAATCTATGCATGTTAGAATAGCTGATGAAAGTGTTTGCATCGGTCCAAATCCAGTCAACAAAAGCTACTTAAATTCTCATGCTATTATATCTGCTTGTGAAATTACTGGTGCACAGGCTGTTCATCCTGGATATGGATTTTTGTCTGAAAATGCATCATTTGCAAAAATGCTGGAGGACCACAAATTAACTTTTATTGGACCTAAGTATTCTCATATCAAAATGATGGGAGATAAAATTGAGGCTAAGAAAATTATGAAAGAATTTGGTGTTCCTACTGTGCCAGGTTCAGACGGTGAAATTAAAAATAGTGATGAAGCAAAAACAATTGCTGATTCAATCGGTTACCCCGTTTTGTTGAAAGCAAGTGCTGGGGGTGGTGGAAGAGGAATGAAAGTCGTAAGTAATGAGCTAGAACTTAAAAATGCTTTACCAATTATTAAACAAGAGGCGCTTTCATTTTTTGGAAATGACGCAGTATACATAGAGAAATTCATCGATTCCCCAAGACATATTGAGGTGCAAGTGATTTGTGATTCGCATGGTAATTTTCTTCATTTACACGAAAGAGATTGTTCAGTGCAGAGAAGAAATCAAAAAGTAGTAGAAGAAGCTCTTGCGCCTGAAATCGATGATAATCATAAACAAAAACTCTTTGATGTTTGCGTGAACGCAATGGAAAAAATGGGATACTTAGGTCTTGGTACACTTGAATTTCTTTTCGATGGAAAGGATTTTTATTTTATGGAGATGAATACCAGACTTCAGGTAGAACATCCTATAACTGAAATGTTAACAAGAGTGGATTTGGTAAGGGAACAAATTTGTGTAGCGCACGGAGACAAAATTTTTACAAACCAGGAAAATATCAAACCACTTGGTCATTCTATTGAATGCAGAATAAATGCAGAAAATTCAAAGGATTTTAAACCTTCTGCCGGAAGGATTGAGATGTACCATCCTCCAGCAGGCAACGGGATTAGACTAGATACCTTCATCTATTCTGGTTATAAAGTTCCACACTATTATGACAATTTACTAGCAAAATTAATTGTTACAGGAAGAACCAGAAATCACGCAATAAAAAGAGCTTTAAGATCATTAAATGAAATAGTAATTGATGGAATTGAAACCAATATAGACCTTCACAAAAAAATACTTTCCTCACCTGAATTTAAGAAAGGTGGAGTTGCGATAAATTGGTTAGAAAAAAATATGCAGAACCTATAATTTATAGCAATTTTCTACCCAAATATCATAAATAGGATGCTCCATCGATGAAACTGAAGGAAGAGACTTTAACATCCAACCATTAAATATTTTTTCCATTGATGTTTGATTATATACATTTAAATACACAGCTGTTTCCTTCTTTTCAAATGGCTTGCTATTATGACAATCTATTGCATAAATTTTTAATTCATCAAGCAAGTAGTTTTCTTTCAATCTAATATCTATTGTTTTGACTTCTGTAGTAATTTTATTTAACAGGCTAATGGTTGCAAAAGGAACTTGAATATCTTTTTTTTCATTTTTATTTAAATTATCTACATTTGATTTGCCAATATCGTCCAATTCTAAAATTTCTTGATCATAAGAAGGTTCTAATTCATTCAGATTTATTAAGGGCGCAGTATCAATATTTTGCGCATAGATTGTAGAACTAATAATAGTTGATATTATAAATGAAAAGCTAACTATTATTTTAATTTTTAGGACTCCATTTTTTATAGTCATCTCTTTTGCTATTTTGTTCAATTTTTCTGTTTGCCTTAGGATCAAATGCATCAGGAGTACCTGTTAAATTAGGTGTGTGCTCTTTTTGCCAATTATATTTTTCATTTTCTATTGGCTCAGTTAAAGATGTATATCTAAGCCAATTGTTCCATTCTGGACTAACAAGAGTTGACTCTATGATTCCGTTGTAAATAACCCATCTTTTAGTGTCGTCTTTGTTCCTATAATACTTATTACCCTTATCGTCTAAGCCGACGAGCGTTCCATTGAAATAGGACCAGATCTTTGTACCAAGTGTTTGACCATTCCACCAAGTAAATATCTGCTTAAACATAGTTTTATATTTGATTACCTATTTAAATTAACAGTTTTTTCAACAATTAGTGAATTATCTTGGGTTGATAAAGTATTGAAATTATTAAATTTTTTTGATTTTGATAACATTTTATATACCTTATATAGTGGTTTTAAATTTTTTTTACACAATATGTTGACTTCATTTTTCAAATAATAAATTATCAATAATCTAGAAAGTTACTCATTTAGCATTCTGGCACAATTTACGGTCGAGACCATTTAATTATTGATATTGGTTTATTATAAGCTCGTCTGTTGCAATGACTATATTTTAGAAGGGAAAATAATGAAAATAAATAGAGAATTTACAACTGCTAATCAATCACCATACGAAAGCATAAACTTTAAAAAGGTTTCAAGTGAAATAGTCAATCCTGATGGATCTCTTGTATTTAAATTAGAAAATTTTGAGGTTCCAGAACAATGGAGTCAAGTTGCTAGCGATATTCTCTCTCAGAAATATTTTAGAAAAGCTGGTGTTCCCTCAAAACTAAAACGAACTGATGAAAAAAATATTCCGCCATGGCTTGCCCCAAGAATTGCTGATGATAGTGAAGGAGAAGTAAGTTATTCGT
The DNA here is from genome assembly GCA_902622985.1 of uncultured Pelagibacteraceae bacterium. GTDB lineage: Bacteria > Pseudomonadota > Alphaproteobacteria > Pelagibacterales > AG-422-B15 > CACNXQ01. The sequence continues at coordinate 114,486 of CACNSH010000002.1, forward strand.
CTGAAACAAGCTCACAGCAAGTTTTTGATAGACTTGCAGGTGCATGGACATATTGGGGATGGAAAGGTGGTTATTTTTCATCAGAAGACGATGCAAAAGCTTTTTTTGATGAAGTCCGCTATATGCTCGCTAATCAAATGGTTGCACCAAACAGTCCTCAATGGTTTAACACAGGATTAAACTGGGCCTATGGAATTGATGGTCCTTCTCAAGGTCATTTTTATGTAGACCATGAAACTGGAAAGCTAACTAGATCTTCAAGTTCTTACGAGAGACCTCAACCACACGCATGCTTCATTCAGAGTATAGATGATGATTTAGTAAACGATGGTGGTATTATGGATTTATGGGTCCGTGAAGCGAGACTCTTTAAGTATGGATCAGGAACTGGAACAAACTTCTCAAATCTAAGAGGCTCTTCAGAAGGTTTGTCTGGCGGAGGAAAATCATCTGGACTGATGAGTTTTCTTAAAATTGGTGATAGAGCTGCGGGGGCAATTAAATCAGGTGGCACAACTAGAAGAGCTGCAAAGATGGTTGTAGTAGATATAGATCATCCTGATATTGAGGAATTTATTAAATGGAAAGTTACAGAAGAACAAAAAGTTGCATCCATTGTTACTGGATCAAAAATATGTTCAAAACATCTTAAAAGTATTATGAATGCCTGCCACAACTGTGAAGCTGATGGTGAAAGTTGTTTTGAACCTGCAAAAAACCCAGCTTTAAAAAGAGAAATTAATGCTGCAAGAAAAAATGAAGTTCCTGAAAATTATATTCAAAGGATTATACATTTTGCAAAGCAAGGATATAAATCCATAGAATTTGAGACTTATAATACAGATTGGGATTCAGAGGCTTATGTGACGGTTTCTGGTCAGAATTCAAATAATTCAGTTCGAGTTACTGACGATTTTTTAAATGCTGTAATTGAAGACAAAGATTGGAATTTAATTAATAGAATTGACAATTCAGTGAGTAAAACAGTTAAGGCAAAAGACCTTTGGGATCAGGTTGGATATTCTGCTTGGGCCTGTGCTGATCCTGGTATTCAGTTCCATACGACAATTAATGATTGGCACACATGCCCAGAAAGCGGGGAAATTAGGGCTTCAAATCCTTGCTCGGAGTATATGTTCTTAGACAATACAGCCTGCAACTTAGCATCTCTAAATCTAATGACATTTATGGATGAGAACAAATGCTTAAACACTAACTTGTTCAAACATGCTGTAAGAATATGGACATTAATACTGGAAATTTCAGTCATGATGGCTCAATTTCCGTCAAAAGAAATAGCGAAACGCTCTTATGAATACAGAACACTTGGTCTTGGATATGCGAATTTAGGTGGCTACCTAATGTCTAAAGGTGTAGCCTACGATAGTGAAGAAGGAAGGGCAAATTGTGCCGCCATAACAGCTTTAATGACTGGCATATCTTACGCAACTTCAGCTGAAGTTGCATCCGAACAAGGCCCCTTCCCCGGATATCAACAAAACTCTAAAAATATGCTTCGTGTTATGAGAAATCATAGAAGAGCCGCATATGGTAAGACTGATGAGTATGAAGGTTTACATATTAATCCTGTGCCATTTGTCGTTGAAGATTTAAGAGATACAAACTTAGGAATGGAAGCGCAAAGTGCATGGGATCAAGCTTATGAGAATGGTCAAAAGTTTGGTTTTAGAAATGCACAGACAACAGTAATTGCGCCAACTGGAACCATTGGTCTTGTAATGGACTGTGATACAACAGGTATCGAACCTGATTTTGCAATGGTCAAATTCAAGAAACTTGCTGGAGGTGGTTACTTCAAGATTATAAATAGAACGGTTCCAGAAGCATTAAGGCAACTTCAATACACAGAGGATGAAATTGAAGAAACAATTAATTATGCCGTTGGTCACGGTACGCTTAAAAACGCGCCCGCTATAAATCACGAGACTCTAAAAGAAAAAGGCTTTGAAGAGGAACAAATCGAACTTCTTGAACAAAATTTAAAGAATGTTTTTGATATTCGATTTTCTTTCAATTCATATACTCTTGGGATGGAATTCTGTAAAGAGAAGCTGAATTTTTCAGAAGAACAGCTTACTGACATGAATTTTAATATGCTAACTGCTTTAGGTTTTACAAATGATGAAATCGATGAAGCAAATACCTTTTGCTGCGGCACCATGACTTTAGAGGGATCACCGCATATCAAAGATGACCATCTGGCTGTATTCGATTGCGCGAATCCGTGCGGTAGGATCGGTAAAAGATATTTATCTGTAGAAAGTCATATACGCATGATGGCGGCAGCTCAGCCTTTTATATCAGGAGCTATATCAAAAACGATTAACATGCCTGCAGAATCTGATGTGGAAGATTGTAATGAAGCTTATTTACTATCATGGAAACTCGGCACAAAAGCAAACGCTCTCTATCGTGATGGCTCAAAATTAAGTCAACCACTTGCATCAAAACTTGTTGATGAGGATGTTGAAGAAGAAATAGAACAACCGGATAATCAAATTGATAGAACAATTGCTGTTGCTAAAGAGGCTATGAATTCTGTTGTATACGGTTCAAGAAATAAAGTTCCAGATAGAAGAAAAGGATACATTCAAAAAGCTATTGTAGGAGGTCATAAAGTTTATCTTCATACCGGAGAATATGAGGATGGTAGCTTGGGTGAAATCTTTATTGATATGCATAAAGAAGGAGCTTTCCTGAGGAGTCTGATGAATAATTTTGCAATCGCAATATCAATTGGTCTTCAATATGGAGTTCCACTAGAAGAGTACGTGGAAGCTTATACTTTTACTAGATTTGACCCTGCCGGAGTAGTGCAAGGTAATAATAGGATTAAAAATGCAACATCTATTTTAGATTACGTGTTCAGAGAACTTGCTGTTTCTTACTTAGGCAGAAATGATTTGGCGCATGCTGATAATACAGATGTTGACTTCTCACTTGGAACTGGAGCTGAGGAGGGAACATTAAAAAACAATGAAATCCCTTGGAAGCTTGTTAAAAAAGTTTCAAGCCAAGGTTACTTACGAGGCCAGGACGGACTTTCGGTAGTTAGTTCAAACGGAAGCATGGAGACTGTGTCAGCTGAACAAGCGCCGATTAGTGCTGCGGTAAGCACAGGTTCTACATCCGATCAATCAATGAGTAGAGTTCAAGCTGCAAGAATGATGGGCTACGAAGGCGATGCTTGTCCTGAATGCGGTTCTTTTACTCTTGTTAGAAATGGTACTTGCTTAAAATGCGATACATGTGGTGCCACAACTGGCTGCTCATAATTTATTCATCAGTTGGTTTAACTTCTAAATTCAATTCATCAAGCGTTGTCCTATCGACTTCAGCGGGGGCCAGCATCATCAGATCCTGGGCCTGTTGATTCATTGGAAACAATATTACCTCACGAATATTTTTTTCTTGAGCAAGTAGCATCACTATTCTGTCTATTCCTGGTGCAATGCCGCCATGAGGAGGCACACCATAAGTAAAAGCGTTTATCATGCCTCCAAATTTTTCATGTACTTGATCTTTGTTATAGCCAGCTATTTCAAAGGCCTTATACATAATCTCTGGAACGTGATTCCGTATAGCGCCTGATGATAGCTCTACGCCATTACAAACAATATCATATTGATAACCTAAAACATTTAAAGGATCGTTATTGTTTAGAGCTTCTAATCCACCTTGTGGCATTGAGAAAGGATTATGACTAAAATCAATTTTTCCAGTTTCTTTATCCTTTTCATACATTGGAAAATCGACAATCCAGCAAAACTTAAATACTCCCTTTTCAACTAGATCCAGATCAATTGCAATTTTATCTCTGGCTGCAGCAGCAATATCATAAACTTCTTTGCCTTTAGCGCATGCAAAGAAAATTGAGTCTCCCGCCTTAAGACCTGCTTTGTTTAATATCATTTCTTGAATTTCAGTGGGGATAAATTTTGCAATAGGTCCCTTTCCTTCTACGCCAGAAGAGCTTTTATCAAAAACAATATAACCTAAACCAGCAGCATTCATTTCTTTTCTTGCCCAATTATTAAGATTATCAAAAAAACTTCTAGGTTTTTGACTCGAGTCAGGTGCTGGAATTCCAATAACCTCGCCCCCCTCTTCTATAATTTTTTTAAATGCACTAAATTCAACTTTGTCATCATTAAATTCCTTAGTTAAATTAGAAATATTTATTGGATTTCTAAGGTCAGGTTTGTCTGTTCCATACCTGCTGATAGCATCGGCATATGTAATTCTTGGAAAAGGGGTTTCTGTAACGTTAAAATCAGAAAAAGTTGTAAATACAGAATGTAAAATGGGTTCAATGGCGTTGAACACATCGTCTTGCTCAACAAATGCCATTTCCATATCTAATTGATAAAATTCGCCAGGACTTCTATCTGCTCTTGCGTCTTCATCTCTAAAACAAGGAGCTATTTGAAAATATTTATCGAATCCTCCCGCCATAATTAATTGCTTAAATTGCTGTGGGGCTTGAGGAAGAGCATAAAATTTTCCTGGATGAATCCTGCTTGGTACCAAGTAATCCCTAGCCCCTTCTGGACTAGAAGCTGTAAGTATTGGTGTTTGCATTTCTAAAAAACCAGCGTTAGACATGAGCTTTCTAATGTGGGAAATAATTGAGGATCTTAGAACAATATTTTTATGTAATTCCTCTCTTCGAATATCAAGAAATCTATACTTCAATCTAATTTCTTCTGGATAGTCGTTTTCGCCAAAAACTGGCATAGGCAACTCCTTTGCCTCAGATAATACTTCAACACTATCAACTGCAATTTCAATGGTCCCTGTATTTAGTGATTTATTAATAGTATCAGGCTCTCTTTTTATAACCGTGCCATCAATTTTAATAACGGTCTCAACTCTTAAACTGTCTACTAAGTTTAGCAATTTAGTATTTGTTTTCTCTATTACACATTGAGTAACGCCATAATGATCCCTTAAGTCAACAAACAGTACATTGCCGTGATCTCGTTTTCTATTTATCCACCCAGCTAATGATACTTTAGAACCAGCATCTTCTAATCTAAGCTGGTTACAATTGTGCGTTCTATATTTATTCATACTTTTAATTAAGGATCATATATAGTTTGATTTATGAAAATAGTCCAAGATAATAAATCCCTCGAGAAGCTATGTAAATTATTGAATAAGTATAAAATTATCTTCCTAGATACCGAATTCAAAAGAGATAATACATATTGGCCAATTTTATGCACTATTCAAATTAAAACTCAAAGAAAAGAATTCTTAATTGATATGTTGTCAGGGGAAAAAATGAACTTCGAAAATTTTAGAAGAATACTTACATCAAAGAAGATATTGAAAGTTATCCACTCTGCTCGACAAGATATCGAAGTATTAAATTATGCTTTTGAAATTAGTATTTTGAATGTTTTTGATACTCAAATTGCTTATAATTCAATTTATGGAGGACAAACAATTGGATATACTAGTTTAGTTGAAAAACTATTCAAAATAAAACTTTCAAAAAAACATCAAGTTTCTGATTGGACTAAGAGACCTTTATCAACCGAGCAAATTAATTATGCAATTAACGATGTGTATTATTTGCCTAAAATTTATGAAAACTTATTACAAAAAATTAAAAAAAGAAATCTCGTGAAAAGAATAAAAAAAATAATTGAAGACAATTTAAATACTAAAGATGTCTACAACACAAAAAAATCCTATAAAAGAATAAAAATCAAAAATTTTTCAAAAGATGAAAAAAAACTTATTAAAAAATTTTCAGAATGGAGAGAAAATTATGCCCAAAAAGAAGACCTTCCTCGTAATTGGATTGTTTCCGATAAAAATCTTATAAGAGCAAGTAAAAATAGACTGGGAGAATTAAAAAAAGGTAAAAATAAAAATGATCAACGTTTAGAAGTTTTTGAGAATTATGTTAAGTCATTATGTCTCGGATGAGATGTGTTGTTATTTTTGATTTTCTTTGCAAGGATAAAATATTAATTTTTTCAAGAATATTATATAATTTTTGATAATCACGATCTACCCTCTTTAATAAATATTCAATTACATTTTTGTCAACTTGAACTTGGGCATTACTAAAATATTTCATGATGATGGCTTTTAAGAGATCATCCTCTGGATTTTCTATTTTAGAAGAAGTAAAGGATTTAAATCTTGAATTTAAGTCTTTTAATTTGATTTCAAAATTTGAATTTATATCAACCGTTACTAAAATTGTTTTCTTTTCTAAAATTAAATTATTATAAAAATGAAAAAAACCCTCTTCATCTTTTAAATTATGAAAATCATCAATTGCTATATTAGTATTAAACGAAATGTCATTCCAGCTTTGCACATCAAGGCAATTAATTAAATTAGCATTGTTATAGCTTGACCATATATTTAAAAGATGTGTTTTACCTGATTTTTTTTGCCCAAATATTACAGCTGATCTATTAAACCAGTCCTGTGGTGATTTTAGTAAAGTTGAAACATTAAAATTACTTTTACTAATATAAAAATCCTCAGGATCATAATTTTCTATATTTTTTAAATTAAAAATTAATTGTCCTTTTTCCATTTAGTTTATGTTTTTAAACCAATAATTTATATAATTTACTAAAGATAATAGAGTACATATCAATACAACAGTAATTAATACTTCGTTTAACATTAATGCAGTGAAATATTTATCATATCCGTTGATATTGCTAAGCATGGTCGTAATAACAAGACAAAATTGAAAGAATGTATTTAATTTACTGATTTTAGTTGGTTTAACTTCAATTTTTTTACCAACCAAAAAAGTGACTGCAAACGACCCCAAAATAATTATATCTCTTGAAATTATTATTATGATTATGAACACAGGTAACAGTTCGAGATTTCCAATGAGTATAAAAATCGAAATTACGAATGCTTTATCAGCAATTGCATCTAAATATGAACCTAGTTCACTTTGAACTTTAAAATATCTTGCGATAAATCCATCTAAAAAATCACTTACAGCAATTAAAAGAGTAAATAATGCCGCATAATTATATAATTCCTCCAAAATAAACCACGCAACAAATGGAATAGTAACCAAACGGTAAATTGATATAAAATTTGGCAAATTTTTAATCATCTAAAGAAATTCTATAATATGGTCCTAGATTTACTGCATTAATTTTATTTTGAGAGAGCAGAAGAACAAACTTATCTCCATTTCCTAAAAAATCTATGTACCCCTCAACCTTATCCTTTGTAAATACAGAAGGCTTATATTGTTCCAAAAGTCTTACTGATTGCAGTCGATTTTGCAACTCAACCCAATCATTAATATTTTCTATATCGTATACAAACTTAAATCTGTAAACCTCATCAGATTGTTTTGTTAGACCAATCCATGTAAGTAAAAGTTCATTTTTTATATCCGCAATTAATGGTGAAAATATATCATCCCTAAATAAAGAATAATCAGTCAAATAACTCTTTCTAATTATCTTTTCTTTTTGATTCAAATTAAACTTTATTATTAAATCAAATCTAAGCTCATTTAATTTTTCATAGATAGGGCTACACCATATTAATATTAAATCATTTTCATCATTTAAATTATTTCCTTCTATGTCTTTATTTTCCAAAAAATTAGATAAATCGATATTGCCCATTTCAGTCTGTGAAAAAGTCTTTACATCTAAGTTTATTTTATTACCTATATTTTTAATTTTCTTCCATTCGGTGTTCCACAAATTAAATAAAATAAAAAATTGATTAGAATTAGAAAATGCTACATTAGCTGTGATATTTTGAGAACTCACTTCAGAAAATGTCAAGGAATTCGATTTGTAGAATTCTTTGATACGGAAGGGACTAAAATATATATTAAACTCGCCAAGGTAATTTTCTGTAGAAATTTTTTCATCAACAAACTCAATACTTTCTACAAAATAAGAGATATCAATATCTTTTAATTTGCTTAATTTTTTATAATCCTCTGGCGTAAGAAGTTTAACTGATACTCTTTTAAAGGCAATTTCTTCAGCTTTAGATATAGCGGTATTTCTAATATCACTCTCATTTGAAAAAGATAAACTTACTTTTATGCCAGATGATGAAAAAAAATCTACATTTTCATTAGCAAGACAGAAATTAATAAGAGCAAATAAAAAAACAATCACAAAGCTTATTTGCTTAGTATTGGAATTAAAAATCATATATAAGAAATCTAAATGAAGAAGCTATCATACTCAAGTTCAGGCGTAAGCATAAATAAAGGAAATAAATTTGTATCTGAAATTAAAAAGATAATTCGTAAAGACAAAAATCTTAAAAAATCCAATATTGGTGGTTTTTCTGGTCAATATATTCTTGATCCAAAAATAAAAAGACCAATTCTTGTCGGTGCAACCGATGGAGTTGGAACAAAAATTGAGATTGCCCGTATGATGAAAAACCATAAGACAATTGGCATTGACCTAGTTGCCATGTGCGTGAATGACTTAATTGTTGATCAGGCTAAACCTCTTTTTTTCTTAGACTATATTTCAACCGGAAAATTAGACATATCTAAAGGTAAAGAAATTATAGGAGGTATTATTAAGGGATGTAAAATGTCTAATTGTTCACTTCTAGGTGGAGAAACAGCTGAACATCCAGAAGTTGATTCAAACGATAAGTATGATCTTGCTGGATTTTGTGTAGGAGTTAAGAGTGGAGTTGCCAAAGCAAGTCCAAAATTAAAAGAAAATGATATTATTGTAGGAATTTCATCATCAGGTCTTCACTCTAATGGATATTCTCTTGTTAGAAAGATAATCAAAGAAAACAAAATAAAATTAAATAAGAAGATAGAAAATAAAACTATTGGCGAACTATTACTCAAGCCTACAGAGATATACGTAAGTCCAATACTTGAAATGTACACAAAAAAAATAATAAAAACTTGCGCTCATATTACTGGTGGAGGAATAACAGAAAATTTACCAAGGTCATTAAATAGAAATGTTTCAGCAAAAATAAATCTAGAAACCTTTCATTTGCCAACAATATTTAAATGGATACAAAGTTTTGGGGTATCGGAAAATGAAATGTTAAAAACATTTAATTGCGGATATGGTATGATAGTAATCTTAGATAGAAAAAAGTTTAATCAATTTGAAAAATCAATTAAGAAATACAAACTCAAATACAGTATAATTGGCAATTTAGTAAATTCAAAAAAAATAAATAAAAAAGTTAGTTATATTGGCAAATTAAATTTTAATGATTAAGTATCCCATAGGTATCTTTATATCTGGACGTGGTTCAAATTTAAATTCGATTGTAAATGCATGTAAAAAACAAGAGTTTCCTGCAGAAATAAAAGTTGTTTTTTCAAATAATATGAATGCTCCCGGCTTAAGTTTTGCAAAAGAAAACAATTTAGAAGCAATTACATTAGACTATAATAATTTCAAAAATACTGAGGAATATGAAGAGAAGATTATTGGCGTACTGAAACCATATGACCTTGAACTAATTTGTTTAGCGGGATATATGAAAATATTGTCAAAAAAATTAATTGATCATTATCCCAATAAAATTATAAATATACATCCTTCATTGCTACCAAAATACAAAGGACTTAATACTCACAGACGTGTTCTAGAAAACAATGAAACTAAGACGGGATGCACAGTGCACTATGTAAATCAAGAAATGGATGGAGGGGAAGTTATATTACAGAGAGAAATAGATATAAACGCTGAGGATACTGAAAGTTCTATTGCTCGGAGGGTTCTAAAAGAAGAACATATAATTTACCCCGAAGCTATTAAATTAGTGCTTACGAAATGATATCCGCTTCATCAAAAAAGTGATTTATTTCGATTTCAGCATTTTCAGGACTGTCTGATCCATGTACAGAATTTTTTTCTAAAGATAAAGCGAATTTTTTTCTAATCGTTCCCTCATCAGCTTCCTCTGGATTAGTCGCTCCCATTACTTCTCTATTCCTTTGAATTGCATTTTCTCCCTCAAGGACCTGTACCACGATTGGTCCTGAACACATAAAATCACACAGGCTTTGAAAAAATGGTTTATCAGAATGAACTCCATAAAAAGAAGCTGCTTTATTTTGGTCTAATTGAATCCTTTTTGACGCAACGATTCTTAGGCCAGCAGACTCAAGCATTGCAGTTATTTCGCCAATTTTATTACGTTCAACCGCATCAGGTTTAATTATCGAAAAAGTTCTCTCAATTGCCACTATTTGCCCTCATAATATTTAGATACAAATCTGTTTAATAACTTTACTCCAAAAGCTGTTGCGCCCTTTGGTGAAGTTGGTAGCGGTTGTTTAGACCATGTAGTACCGGCAATATCCAGATGTGCCCATGGAACTTTATTTACAAATCTTTGTAAGAATTGTGCTGCAGTAATAGAACCAGGACCTCTTCCATTAGTAATATTCTGCATATCTGCAATAGGAGAATTCAACATTTTGTCATACCTTTCATTCAGTGGGAGTCTCCATAATTTTTCTCCCTCAATATCTCCTGCTTCTGCTAATTGCTTGCTTACTTTATCGCTGTTTGAAAAGAGTCCTGCATATTCATCTCCTAATGCAACAATTATAGCTCCAGTTAATGTTGCAAGGTCAACCATAAGCTCTGGTTTATACTGCTCTTGTGTGTACCATAGAGCATCAGCAAGAACTAATCTTCCTTCTGCATCTGTATTTAATACCTCTATCGTTTGACCTGAATAAGACTTAACCACATCACTCGGTCTTTGAGCTTTGCTGCCAATATGATTTTCAACTAAACCGACAACACCAATTACATTGGCTTTTGCCTTTCTTAACGCAAGGGCCTTCATTAAACCAATCACAACTCCTGAGCCACCCATGTCATATTTCATTTCTTCCATACCATTTGAAGGTTTTAATGATACGCCTCCAGTGTCAAATGAAACACCCTTACCAATAAATGCGATTGGTTTTTTTTTCTTATTTCTTGCTCCATTCCATTTCATGATAACCAACTGTGACTCATGTATACTGCCCTGGCCTACACCCAATAAAGATCCCATGCCAAGCTTCTTCATTTCTTTTTCACCTAATACTTTTACATCAACCCCGTATTCACTCAGTGATTTTGCATATTCTGCAATTTTTGGCGGAGTCATTACATTTGGCGGTTCAGTGACCAGGTTTCTTGTTAGAGTAACACCCTGATGTATTGCACTTATACTTTCATAATTTTTTGCAAGCCGAGTGTGCTGAGATGAATAGATTTTTAATTTTTTCTTTTTAGTTTTATTTTTATTTTTTTTGTCATCTTTTTTAGAAAAGTACTTTGTAAAGCTATATGAGGCTAATGACATTCCAAGAGTCATTTCACTAATAGCATTTAAAGAGCCTACTTTCGATGAAGAAATTCCATCAGGATAAATAATTACATTAGTTTCCTTATAGAATTTGACGAGAGAGTTTAAATAACCTCCTAGGATCTGAAAATCTCTTATTTGATAGTCCTTAAAATCTTTTAATTTAAATACATATAATTTTACAAGCTTTAAATTTGCTGGCTGATGTATTATTGAGTAATCAAAATTTTTTGAATTCCTCTCCTGAAATGATGTATCTGATCTAATAATATTTGATATATATTTCTTAGACAATTGATCTAGCTTTTTTCCATAGCCAATAAGTCGACACTTATTGTCACAAAATATCACGCCTACTGCATCTTTTTCTTGTCTTAAATTATTAAATTGAATATCCATACGTATATACCTTTAGCAAAATATTGATATAATTGAAAAAATGTCAAGATTTACAACATATGCGATTAAAGAAATCTCTTCAAGTTTTTTATTATTAATCATACTTTTAAGTTCTATTTTATGGCTTGGTCAAGGCCTGAGGCATATAGAGCTTTTGACTACTGAAAATGTATCCTTTGTTTCTTATCTTTCTTATGTAATCCTGCTTCTACCTAAAATTTTTTCATTAACAATACCGATCTGCCTTTTTTTATCAATCTTGTTTAATATTAATAGGCTCAGAAATGACAGTGAGTTAATTATTTTGTGGGCTTCAGGCAAATCAGACCATGATATACTATTAAAACCAATATTATTTTTTGCGTTACTAGTTTATCTATTATCTACTTTAATAAGTATATATATTACACCGTATTCATTAAATGAGATAAGACATAAGATTATTGACATAAGATCTTCGGGGATACATGCCTCAATTTTAAAGGAGAAAAAATTTATATCTCCAGCAGATACTCTGACAATCTTTTTACAGGAACGAGTTGGTAATAAAATTAATGGACTATTAATTCACGATCTTAAAGATGTTAGCAAGCCTCAAACTTATATTGCACAAAATGGTGAATTCATTGAACAAAATAACAAAAAAATACTTAGATTATTTAACGGAAATATTCAAATATTTGAAAGTGGTGAAAATAAAATATCTGAAATAGAATTTGAAACCTATGATTTGAATCTTACCCCATATAATAAAAAAGAAAACAAGCATATATATTCCGATGAGCTTTTTACATATCAAATAATTAATAACTTAAATGGAAAACAAATTGAAGAATATAATAAATATGAAAAGGAACAGTTTGCTGAGTTGCATTCGAGATTTGCAAATCCACTTTACATATTTAGTTTTGCACTGATACCTCTCATTATACTCAAATTTTCAAAAAGACCCGGAGATAATTATTTGTTACCTATAGCGGCTGTTTCAATCATAGCATTTTTTTTTCAAATTTCTCAAATTACTATTTCTAATTTTTTAATTGAAAAAAGCAGTTTAGTTTTTGCTGTTTACGGCATACCAATTATATTTTTGTTACTTATTTTAACGATAATTTATTTAGATAAATTAGATTTAAAAAGGAACATTTAAATGTTAAATAAACTTAATATCTATATTTTAAAAAAATTTCTTAATTCGTTCATAATTACCCTTATTATTTTTGCAGTCCTCTTATTTATTGGTGATTTCGTTGAGCAAATTAGAAAATCTGCAGGTAAAAATATTCCTTTAAATATCATTTTTCAGCTTGCATGTCTTAACTTTCTAAGTCTTATTTATTTCACTCTTCCTTTAATCTCATTTTTTGCTTCTATTTTTGCTTTTTTAAATCTTATAAAAGGTTCAGAAAAAATAATTATTAATTCTGTAGGAATTTCAAATATAAAAATAACAGTTCCCGCTATCATCTTATATGTTTTTTTGGGTGTTTTCTTTATTACAGTTATAAATCCATTAACCGCATTGTTTGATGAAAGATATAGTGAATTAGAATACAAATATATTGATCGAGTAGATAAATTTGCTTCAATAACAAAAAACGGACTTTGGCTTAAGCAAGAAAATGAAAAAAAGAATATTTCAAGTGTACTGTATGCACAGAAGATAAAAGAACAAGGCACTCACATCATTGACTTTATGATTTTAGAGTATGATCAAAATGGTTCCTTTCAAGGTAGATTAGATGGAAAATCAGCTATACTGAAAGATGGCTACTGGGAGATGAAAAATACACAAATAACTCCTAGATTTGATACTGCAACATTCGAAAAGTATACTAGCTATCAAACTAACATAAAGCCGGAGGATATATCTGATAGTTTATCATCGCCTTCAAATATTTCTGTTTGGAGGCTTGTAACGTTTATTAATTTTTTGGAAGGATTAGGTTACTCTGCAGTTGATTTTAAAATGCACTTTTATGATTTAATTTTCTTACCTTTTTTCATGGCATCATTAGTTCTCTTCGCCTCATCAATTATTATAAAATTAAATCAAAACGACAAATTTACTAAAACTATTGTTTTCTCTTTAATTGCAATTTTTTTTATTTACTTTTTATCAAATTTACTCGATGCTCTTGGGTCAACATCACAATTAAATCCCGTGATCTCAAAAGCTTTGCCTCCTTTAGTAATTACAATTTTGTCAATTTTGTTGTACCAATATGATAATATTAAAAGAAAGTATTTAAATGACTGAATTATTAAAACTTAAGTATTTTTATATTATATTTTTCTTATTTATAACGTTATTAGTTCTGTCATCAAATAAAATATTTGCAGAGCAAAAAATTAAAATTATAGCTGATGAGATACAAGTTGATAGGACTAACGGCATCATAAAGGCCGCTGGGAATGCAATAGCTATCGATGAGAATGGATCAAAAATTAAATCTGAATTTATTCTATATAATGAAGCTGAAGGCTTAATAAATGCTGAAGGTAAAATAATCTTAAATGATGTTGAAGGAAATACCTACTTTTTTGAAAAGCTTGAGACTGATGATAAAATTTTAAATTTTAATGGAACTAAAATTAAGGCTAGATTGGATGATGGATCAAGAATAGTTGGGTCCAGTATTGTAAAAAGAAATAATGTTAGCGGTCTTGATAACGCTGAATATACGCCCTGCCTTGAAAACGATTACTTAATTGAAAACTGCCCAGGATGGAAATTGAAGGCGAAAAAAATATTTCAAGACAGTAGCAGTAAAACTATTCACTATGATCATGCAAGAATACACCTATTCAATATACCAGTATTTTACCTTCCTTATTTCTCTCATCCCGATCCTTCAGTCAAGAAAAGGTCAGGATTTTTAATGCCCACTGTCGAGACTGATCAAAACCTTGGGGATTCTTTTTCAATTCCCATTTTTTATAATATAAAAAGTAATTTAGACTTAACTTTTACTCCAACTTTACAATCTAAGAGTAATAACTTTTACTCCATCAACTATCGTCACCTTAATAAGCATGGAAATTTTAACATTGATGCAAGTATTGACGACAATAATGACAATACTGGTACAAGCCAGCATGTTTTTTTTAAATCAGAATTAAATAATCCATACGGATCACTAAATGCTTTTGTTCAAACAAGTAATAATGACACCTATATGAGGAAGAATAAAATAAATAAGCTTACAGTACTAAGAACTGGATTAACTTTTGAGAGGTCATATGACAATTATAATTTTGCAATGGATACTATTGGCTATAAACACCTTGCAATACAAGGAGGTGAGCAATGGGAATATGTATATCCAAGAATAACATATAGTATTGATGATATAGACGATGGTTTACTCGATGGAAATATAAGTTTAAACAATCAGTTTTACTATAACAAAAGTTTAGCTAATAATTATACCACTTTAGCCTCTTCGCAATTTAATTGGTTTAAAAACTCAGTAGATAATCAAACCGGATTGGTGTTTGAAAATAGAGCTAATTTAAGAATGGTATCAATATCGATTGATAATAAAAATAGTGATGACTCTGATAACGTTAGGTTTTATCCACAAATACATAGCCTAATTAGTTACCCTCTCATAAAAACAGGCTTAAGCGTAAGTCAAACTTTATCTCCAAAGATAATGCCAATTATTGCGCCTTACAATAATTATACTGAAGCTCAAAGTATTTCGAGTAGTAATCTGTTCTCCTCAAACAGGTCTACATCCATAACTAAGTGGGAAAGTGGCCCGAGAATAAATTACGGCATTGACTGGCTAATAGATAATAACGAAGATTTGAGCCTAAAGTTAACCCTAGGACAAAGTTTTAGGTTTAATAAAAATAATAGCGATACTGCTGAAGAATTGTCTGATTATTATCTTTCCTCAAACGCTTCATTCAAAAATAATTATTTAAGTAATTCAATTGTCTTAGATCGAAAAGATATTGATGTTAAATCTATTAGTATGAATACGTATTTAGAATTATACGATCTGAAATTTAAAATTGACTATGATTATACATCTGGAAAATATTCTAGTATTAATGAACAAGTTGCTATCGGAGGAGAGTATAATCTTCAAAACAATTTTTACTTTAAATTTACGGGTACAAAAGATATCGATACAAATAAAAATATTGGATACCAATATGGTCTATTATATGAAGATAATTGCCTTGGTATTGATTTGAACTATTACCGAGATTTAACCATTGACAGAGATATTAAAGAAAGTGATGGATACAGCTTCACAATCGTGCTTAAACCGTTTGGATCAACAAGAAGTTATGGAAAGAATAAAGTATTTGGTCCTTCAATAAATTAATATGAAACAATATCTATATAAATTTTTTTTAGTAACCATACTTTTTTTTATAGCTCCTTCATATATTAGTGCAAATAACAAAATCGAACACAAAATCGCAGTACTTGTAAATGAAGAGATAATTACTTCATATGACATAATTCAAAGATTAAAGCTAACAGCTATAATTAAAAATATAAACCCCGCTGTTCAGAGTACCAATATTACAATTAACAATATTGTTGACGAGCTTATTCAAGAAAAACTCAAACTTGAGAAAATAAATGAATATAATATTAAAGTTACAGAAAATGAATATTTAGAGTTTGAAAATGGTTTTTTTGAGAGAAATAAAGTAGATAAAAAACAAATAATGCTGTCTTTGAAAGACAACGGAGTAAGTTATCAAGATTTGAAAGATCAACTTTTAAATGAGTTTTTATGGAGTAAGTTAATAAGCAGACTTTATTATAGGCTTACTTCAGTAAGTGAAATTGAAGTTAATTCTATAATTAAAAACAATCCCCTTATATCACTCGAATTGGCCGAAAATTTGGTTATTCAAAGGCAGTTAGACTTAAAAAGTAGTAAGCTCTTGCGAGATATGATGAATGAAGCAACAATTGAATATAGATAATCTAGCGCCAAAAAAGTCTCTTGGCCAAAATTTTATAATTGATAAAAATTTTTTATTAAAAATGAATAATCATATTGTTACAACTAGTAATGATGTAATAATTGAGATTGGTCCAGGAAAAGGAGCACTCACAGAATATTTATCAAAAAAAAATTTCAAAAAACTTTTTCTCATTGAAAAAGACATTAATTTAGCTAAACAACTTAAACTAAAGTATAAAAAATTAAAAAATATTTTTATCATTAATGATGATGCGTTAACATTTGATTATAGCCCTTTTAAAAATATTAAAGAAACAGTTATCATTTATGGCAACTTACCATTTAATATTTCAACAAAGCTTCTTACTAAATGGATAAGCGATAATGAATGGCCTTCTTTTTTTAATAAGATGGTCTTAATGTTTCAAAAGGAAGTAGCTGATAGGATCATTGCGAGTCATAATAATAAAAAATATGGTCGACTTTCTGTGTTAGTGCAATCAAGGTGCAATGTTAAGAAAATACTTGATGCGCCTGCATCAATATTTTCACCTAAACCAAAAGTTGATGGAGTAGTTATTCAACTTAAGCCGATTGATAAATACCGTAAAATTAATTTTAATAAACTTGAAAAGTTATTAGAGGAGTCTTTCAGCAGTAGAAGAAAAAAAATTAAAAATACTTTAAGAAAATACAAACAATCACTCACAAAACTTGATATTGATGAAAACTTACGCCCTGAAAACTTGTCTGTTTCCAATTACTGTGATCTAATTAAATTAATTAATTAGATTTCTTCTTTTATTATTTATAATTCTCTCTAGCTCATCTACACAAGTTTCTAACTTGTCATTAATTACTATATGATCATAATCATTTCTGTGACTCATTTCTGTTTCGTACTTATTCATTCTACTCTCAATTGCCTCTTCATTATCGCCAGATGTTATAGCCCGAGATTTAAGCCTTTGATAAATTGCATCCTTTGAAGGAGGGATAATAAATATAGATACGATATTTTTGAATGATGAACTTTTTAATTGCTTGGCTCCTTGCCAATCAATATCAAATAAAACATCTCTCCCATTTTTAAAATGATTAATTATATTTTTATATTGTGAGCCATAAAAATTTCCAAATACATTAGCATGTTCAACATAAGATTTATTTATAATTTTATTCTTGAATTCTTCCTCTTCGATAAAGTTATAATCTACACCATCGATTTCATTATCTCTAGGTGATCTTGTTGTATCTGATATTGAAAGAGCTATACTTTTATCTCTTTCAATTAACTTGTGACAAACTGAGGTTTTTCCAGCTCCTGATGGAGACGAAATTACAATGATAATTCTTTTATTGTAACTTACTTTCATTAAACTTTTTTAAAATAAGAGAAACATTTGTTCCGCCAAAACCAAATGAGTTAGATAGAACGAAGTTAATATCAGAGTCCATTGCCTTTTCTCTAATAAAATTGATATTTTTTGCATCAATGACATTTTCCAAATTCAATGTATAAGGTAATTTTTTATTATTTATGCATAAAATAGAATATGCTGCTTCAACGCCACCAGCAGCACCTAATAAATGACCAATTTGAGATTTGGTAGAAGAAACATTTATTTTTCTTTTACACTCTTCGAACATTCGCTCAATAGCCAAAACTTCAACTTTGTCTCCTGAAGGCGTCGAGGTCCCATGAGCATTAATATAATCTACTTTTTCTGAGTTAATCTTTGCATCATTTAATGCGTTTTGCATTGCTCTATATGCCCCATCTCCTGAGGGTTCTGGTAGCGTATAATGATAAGCATCAGAAGACATGCCGTATCCTACCATCTCAGCTAATATATTTGCATTACGACGAAGTGCATGCTCCATTTCTTCTAAAATAAGTATTGCAGACCCCTCACCCATTACAAAACCATCGCGCTCAGCATCGAATGGTCGAGATGCTTTCTGCGGATTTTCATTATACTTAGTGCTTAGTGCCTTGCATGCCGTAAAACCTTCAATTCCGATTGGACTAATTGTTGCCTCGGTTCCACCAGTCATCATTATATCAGCTTGACCATGTTGAATTAATCTAAAGGACTCTCCTATAGCATGAGCAGATGAGGCGCATGCAGAAACAGTTGAGTAGTTTGGACCTTTTAGGTTATATTTAATAGATAAATAACCTGCCGACATGTTTATAATTCTACCAGTTATAAAAAAAGGACTTATTTTTTTTCCATCATTAAAAGACAAAGAAGTTTCTTCAATCCCAGGTAGTCCACCCATTCCTGAACCAATTATACAACCAGAGCGGAATGAATCGGGATCTTCAATGTTCATTAATTTACTTTGCTGGAAAGCTTCTTCACCTGCAGCTAGAGAATATTTTATGAATTCGTCTAACTTTTTTAATTCTTTTTTATCTATCCAATCCTCAGCAACAAATGAACCTGCTGTTTTGCCGTCAGAAGGAACCTCACAAGCAACCTGACACTTATAATTACTGGCATCAAATTTACTAATTTTTTTTGCACCTGATTCTCCTGAAATTAAGTTTTTCCAATTTACGTTAGCTCCACAGCCAAGAGGAGTCACTAACCCTATGCCAGTAACTACAACTCTTTTCATCCTTGTAAATTAATTTGACTCTAAGTGTGAAATTGCATCACCTACTGTAAGTATTGTCTCAGCCTTTTCATCAGGAATTTCTACGTCAAAAGCTTCCTCAAATGCCATAACCAGCTCTACAGTATCCAGGCTATCTGCACCAAGGTCATCAATAAATTTTGCATCCTCAGTAATCTTCTCCATATCATCTATGCCAAGATGCTCAGCTATAATTTTTTTTACTTTTTCGGCAACGTCACTCATATGTACTCCTAGGTAAATTTATTCATGTTTATTACGATATGCATCACATTGTCAAGCCACCATTAACATGAAGCACTTGACCAGTAATATACGATGATTCTTCTGAGGAAAGATAATAAACTGCTGACGCTATTTCATCAACATTGCCAATTCTTCCTAGTGGTATTTTTTCCTCCATCATGCTCAGTCTTTTTTGATCCACTGAATCGAGAATTTCAGTCTTAATAAACCCTGGTGCCACGCAATTTACAGTTATTCCTCTTGAAGCTACTTCATTTGCTATTGTCCTTGTTAAGCCCTCAATTGCAGACTTTGAAGCTACGTAATTAGATTGTCCAGGATTTCCTATTTTGGCTGCATCAGATGAGATATTTACTATTCTGCCCCACTTTGCTTTGATCATATCTTTAATAACTATCTTGGTAAGTTTATAATTTGAATTTAAATTTATATTTATTACATCGTTCCATTCATCATCTTTCATCCTGAGAAAAAGGTTATCTTTAGTAATTCCTGCATTGTTAATTAAGATATTTGTGCTTCCGTAATATTTATTTGATTCCTCTACTAGTTTCTTAAGTTGATCATCATCTGAAAGATCACATTGTATACCTTTGAAGCGAGCTTCATATTTTTTTTCAAGAAAACTAAGTTTTTCAACATTCGTTCCGGTTGCACAAACATTATATCCATTAACATGGAAGACTTTTACGAGGGATTGTCCTATTCCTCCTGTTGCTCCAGTAATTAAGACATTTTTCATAGCTTTATATTATCAAGTTTTTCAAAATCTTCTATCTTGCTTATTGAAATAGCAACTAGATCTTTAGATGCTCTTTTGACTAAATTGGTAAGTACATTACCAGGTCCTATTTCAATAAAATTTTGAACACCATCTTTTATCATATTCTCAACTATTTCTCGCCATCTAACTTTTGATATTATTTGTTCAACTAGTAAATTAGCAATCTCTTTCTCATTACATACTTTACTAGTAACATTAGAATATAATGGTACAGTAAAGGGATTGAATAAATAATTAGACATTTCTTCCTTCATTGCTATTGAAGCCTTATTAATTAATTCGCAATGGAATGGGGCACTCACTGGCAACTTTATAGCTCTTTTTACTCCTAATTCTTTTGCATTTGATGATATGTAATCCACAGCTGAAATTTCACCACTTAAAACAATTTGACCTTTAGAATTATCATTTGCAATAAATATCTTTCCGTAATGTTCTGCGTTAAACATTACATTTTCAATATCTTCTTCGGCGCAGCCAATCAAAGCGATCATCCCCCCAGTTCCAAGAGGCATACTTTCTTGCATCGCTTTAGATCTGAATTTGAGAAGCTTTACAGAATCTTCAAATCTCAAACCTTGATTAACAACTAATGAACTATATTCACCAAGAGAATGTCCAGCAACGCAACCGAATGATTTTATATCTAAAAGATTTTCATGTTTTAATGCCTCAAATATGCAAATGCTTGTGGCCATAATTGCGGGCTGAGAATTTTGGGTTTGAAGAAGTTCTTCTTCCTCACCTGAAAAAATTAATTTGGATAAGTTTCTGCCAATAGATTCATTAAGCCGTTCGTAAATATCACGTGATACATCATATTTTGAATAGAAATCATGACCCATTTTAACATATTGTGAGCCTTGACCTGGAAAAATTAATGCAGTTTTCATTAAAAAAGAATGCTTGCTTAAAAGATGATTATAGAATATTTATTCCATTTTTAACACCAAATACAAACTATAAATGGCTTTATTTGAACACATCATTATGCTTAGACAAGACCTAAGCTCTTCTGACCTTGAAGAAGCAATAAAAGTTCACGAACAAACTCTTGGTGAGCTTCAGGGAAATGTTGTTTATAAAGAAAGCTGGGGACTAAGAAGTCTTGCATATCCAATAAAGGAAAACAAAAAAGCATTTTATGAGTTCATGAATATTGAATTACCACAAGATAAAATTGATACACTTAATTCTAAGCTAAACTTAAATGATAAGATTATTCGCTACTTATCAATTAAGGTAAAAGATTTTTGTGAAACACCAACCATAATGATAAAAAGTAAGGATTAATATTGAGTTATGGATAAATTTTCAAAAAGTTCAGAAACGGTTTTTGACTATAAAGATATATCAAGTCTTAAAAGGTTTATTTCAGAAAAGGGAAAAATTACACCAAGAAGAATAAGCTATATTTCCATTAAAAAACAAAAAGACCTCTCTAATGCGATAAAGAGAGCTAGATATCTTGCCCTTTTACCCTATACCGGAAAATAATATGCAAATAATTTTGTTAGAAACACTCAATAAACTTGGTAAAGCAGGTGAAGTTGTAAGCGTTAAAGATGGATTTGCAAAAAATTTTTTAATTCCTCAAAAAAAAGCAATTATAGCTAATAAGAAAAATTTGAATGACCTCAATTCAAAAATGAGTCAAATCAATGAAAATAATATGAAAAAGATTTCTGAGGCAAATGAGCTAAAAGCTAAGTTAGACGGTAAAGAAATTAATATCCAGATGGAAGCAAATGAAGACGGTAATCTTTATGGCAATCTTGGTCCAAGGCAAATCCGTGATAGGCTGATAAATGATTTTTCTATAGATATTGAGCCTGGAAATATTGTATTAGATAATATAAGTGCAATAGGAAGTCACGAGGTCACCGTAAGAATTTATGATGATATAAGCGCTTCACTCAAACTAGAGATAACAAAAAAAATCTAAGATTAATTGCGCAATATATCAATTATTTAAAAGACATATTTACAGATATACCTTATCCTCTTCTTATATTAACAATATTATATATCTGTTAATATCTTTTTAATTAATTCTGCTGACAGACTAACCAATTTAATATTATGTAAGCAGAATTATGTCTACATCATTTCAATTTCAGAATAATGCTCTAAAAGAGTTACCTCATAATATCGAAGCTGAGCAAGGTATACTTGGAGCAATATTATTAAATAACGAAATTTTCTTCGATATATCAGAAACTATCAATGTTGAGCATTTTTATGAGCCAGTTCATAAATTAATTTTTGATGTAATTGGCAAAATGATCTCCAAAGGACAAATTGCTACGCCAATTACTCTAAAAAGTTTTTTTGAGGTTGAAAAGAATTTAGAAGAAATTGGAGGTTCAAATTATTTAGTAAGACTTGCAAATTCAGCTGTATCTCTTGATTATGCTAAAAACTATGCTCATATTATTTATAACCTTGCTGTTCGAAGAGGACTCTATGAATTGGGTGGAAAAGTTCAGCATGATGCAATCGAAAGTGAAATTGAAAAAAAACCAGAAGATCTCATAGAGGAAGCAGAGAAAAATTTATATCAAATCTCAGAAAAAGGAACCTCTCAAAACCAAATTCAAACATTTCAAACTTCAGTTGAAGAAGCGATTGAATTAGCGAAAAAAGCATTTGAAAAAGATAGTAGCGTTGTTGGAATTTCATCTGATTTCACTGACCTTGATGCCAAACTTGGAGGGTTTCATCCCTCAGATTTAATAATAATTGCAGGAAGACCTTCAATGGGAAAAACCTCACTAGCTACGAACATAGCATTTAATATTGCAAGAAACGCTCACATCTCAAAAGATATGAATGCAAGTGTTCTTTTTTTCTCATTAGAAATGTCATCTGAACAATTAGCCAGAAGAATTTTATCAGAACAGGCAAGAATTAGTTCAAACGATATAAGAAGAGGAAATTTATCAGAAAATGATCTTGATAATTTAGTTTCTGTATCAAAAGATATATTAGAGATTCCCCTTTTTATTGATGATACTCCGGCAGTAAACATCGGAACACTTTCATCTAGGGCTAGAAGGTTAAAAAGAAAAAATGGTTTGGGTGCAATAGTTATAGACTATTTACAACTTTTAAGACCGAGCAAAACATCTAGAAATGAATCTAGAGTTTTAGAAATTTCAGAAATAACTCAAGGATTAAAAGCGCTTGCAAAAGAATTAAACATACCAATCATTGCTTTATCTCAGTTATCAAGACAAGTGGAGCAAAGAGAAGATAAGAAACCACAGTTATCTGACTTAAGGGAGTCAGGGTCAATTGAACAAGACTCAGATGTTGTCATGTTCATATACAGAGAAGAATATTATCTTGAAAAAAATGCCCCATCGCCTGGAACTGCTGAATTCATAGAATGGCAACAAAAAATGGACGAGATACACGGTCAAGCTGATTTGCTTATAATGAAACAAAGACATGGACCAACAGGTAATATAAAATTAAGCTTTGATGCAAAGTATACTAGATTTGGGAATTTTATTAGCAAAGATCACACCAACAACTACGAATAATTTTCAAGAATGATTAATGTTGATAAAAATACATTCCTAGACATTAACTTAAAAGCAATTAATAAAAACTATAAGATTATTAAGCAAATTGTTGATAAAAAGTGTATAATTGCAGCTACAGTGAAGGCTAATGCCTATGGATTAGGTGCCGATCAGGTCGTTAAAAGCCTAATAAAAAAAGGCTGCAAGTATTTCTTTGTTGCCACTACAAACGAAGCAATTTATTTACGTAAATTAAATAAAAAAATATTTATTTTTATTTTAAATGGATTGGTAACAAAAGAATTAAAAAATATTCGTAAGTTTAATTTAATTCCCGTTATTAATAATCTTGCGCAATTAAAAAAAATAGAAAACTATCAAAAAGAAAATAATTGTTTTCTTAATATCGCGATCCACTTTGATACTGGAATGTCACGCCTTGGTCTTGATCAAAATGAAACAGAAAATCTGATAAAAAATAAAGCATTATTCATCAAAAAATCTAAACTTCGATTAATAATGAGTCATCTATCTTGTGCCGATGATAAAAAGTCAAAATTGAATAAAATACAATTAAATAAATTTAATTTTATTAAATCTCATTTTCCTAATTGTTTATGTAGTTTGTCTAATTCTGCGGGAATATT
This sequence comes from uncultured Pelagibacteraceae bacterium, assembly GCA_902622985.1. GTDB lineage: Bacteria > Pseudomonadota > Alphaproteobacteria > Pelagibacterales > AG-422-B15 > CACNXQ01. The sequence continues at coordinate 139,039 of CACNSH010000002.1, forward strand.
ACTGGGTAAAAAATATCATTTTGATATGGTTAGGCCTGGAATCTCACTTTATGGAGGTCAATGTCAAATAAACGAAAAAATTATTTATGAAAATGTTGTCTCTATAAAAGCAAAACTAATCCAAAAAAGAGAAATATATAAAGGGGATACAATAGGATATGGGGCAACTTTTAAGGCAAAATCAAAAATGAAAATCGGCACTCTTGGCTTTGGTTATGCAGATGGTTTTAATCGTCTTTTTTCAAACAACTATAAAATATTACTGGGAGATAAAAAAATTAATTTGGTGGGCAGAGTATCAATGGATCTTATAACAATCGACTTAACAAACATAAAAACAAAAAAAAATATAATGAATGAAGAATTTGAAGTAATTGGAAGCAAGTTTTCAATAAATACCATTGCAAAGACAATAAATACTATTCCTTATGAAATACTAACTAATCTAGGCAAAAGATATGAAAGAAGATATATTTCATAACAAATGGAAAAAATTTATTTATCCCTATTCAATAAATACACAAAAACCTCTCTAGTCGTTTTATTATTAATAATTTCATTTTTTGCCTATAGTGCAAAAGATTTTCAGCTTGATGCATCATCAGATACTTTAATCTTGGAACAAGACGAAGACCTTAAAAAATATAGATTAGTTATAGATGATTATGGGTCAAATGATTTTTTAATAGTTACTTTTACAGATAAAAAAAGGATTCTAACAAATGATAATTTAAATCAAATAAAATTATTTATTGAAAGAGTTGGTAAATTTAATTGGGTTGAAAGTATTCAGTCTATTTTTGATGTTCCATTATTAGAAGTAAATGATCAAAGCCTAACAGACTTAATTAATGAGGTTCAAACGATTGAATCACCAGGCGTTGATTTGGATGAAGCTGAAAAAGAAATATTAAATAGTCCTATTTTTAAAAACCTTATAATCAGTGAAGATGCATCAAGTACGGCTGTGCTAATTAACTTCAAAAAAGATGAGAAACATGAGCTCTTAATTAAAGAAAGAGAAAGGCTTAGAAATTTATATGAACCCTCAAAAGAGGATATAGATAATTTAAAAAGTATTAATTTAAATTATGAGATAAGTAAAAAAAATTTTGATGAAAAGCGTCATAGTAATATTAGCGAAATAAGGAAGGTAATAAATACTTTTGAAAATAATCTAGATATGCACCTTGGTGGAGTATCTATGATCGCAGACGATACAATAACATACGTTAAAAATGATATAGTCGTGTTTGGATTTGGTGCTCTTGTTTTTATTTTAGCAGTCCTCTTCATAGTCTTTAAAAATCCACTATGGATGCTTGCATGTATATCTAATTGCTTAGCTTCATTAATTGTGATGATAGGCACTGTATCTTTGATGAATTGGAAAGTAACTGTTATTTCTTCAAACTTTATAATGTTGATCTTAATTTTGTCTCTATCAATGACTGTACATATCGTTGTTAGATATAGACAATTCATAATGCAAGATAATGAAAAACCTATTAAGCATGCTCTTTTACTGACGGTCAAAAACATGTATAAGCCATGTCTATTTGCTGCATTGACAACTACATTTGCATTTGCGACTCTATATACAAGCGGAATAAAGCCAGTTATGGATTTTGGCTTAATGATGTGTGTTGGCTTAATAATAACTTACATTACAAGTTTTTCATTTTTACCAGTTATTATATTTCTTCTTAATCTTAAAACACCAAAACATTCTTACTTTAATCAAAAAGAAAGTATATTTGCATCTGTAGCAATAAAAACTCCTAATATTTTATTGACTCTATTTATATTTATTTTTTGCTTAGGAATATACGGCGCCACTAAATTAAAGGTTGAAAACAGTTTTGTTGATTATTTTAAAAAAGAAACTGAAATCTATAAAGGCATGAAATTAATTGATGATAAACTGGGCGGAACAACTCCGTTGGATGTAGTAATAAACTTTAATTCAGTAGTGAACGATACAATTGAGGAAGATTTTGAGGAAGATTTCCTTGATTTTGGTATTGAATATGATCCTGCGGATTATTGGTTTACTGAAGAAAAAGTTAATGTTATTAAAAAAATTCATGATCACCTCGAGCAATATTCTTTTGCTGGCAAGGTTTTATCTCTTGCTTCAATAGTTAGGACGGCTGAAAAACTTAATGCAAACAAAGAATTTGATACTCTTGAACTTTCCGTTCTCTATAAAAAATTGCCAAATGACCTTAAAGATCAGATTATTAAACCTTATGTATTACTAGATAAAAATCAAGCAAGAATTACTATGAGAATTATTGATACACATCCTCAACTAAATAGGTCGCTTTTTATCAAAGATCTTAATAACTATATAAACACTAATTACTCTAAAACAAATATCGATGTTTCAACTACGGGAATCTTGATTCTATATAATAATATGCTTCAAAGTCTGTTTGACTCCCAAATAAAAACATTATCTATTGTTCTCTCGGGTATCTTTTTAATGCTATTTTTTTTATTTAAATCTCTAAAGACTGCTTTAGCGGCAATTGCGCCTAATCTTATTGCGTGCTTTGTAATACTTGGAACAATGGGACTACTATCTATTCCTCTCGATCTAATGACTATCACAATAGCTGCAATTACTATCGGTATTGCTGTAGATAATTGTATACACTATATTTATAGGTATCGAGAGCATATATTGTTAAGCAACGGCAATCACGATGAAGCTTTAATCAAGTGCAATGAAACTGTTGGTGTGGCAATTAAAAACACTTCATATACTATAATTGCTGGTTTTTCTATTTTGATATTTTCAAACTTCTACCCAACTATTTACTTTGGTATATTTACTGCGCTTGCAATGCTTGTTGCACTTTTTGGAAGTCTTACACTATTGCCAGTTCTACTAAAAAAACTTAATTGAATTAAATAATGAATTTAGATCTTGCTCAGTTATTGAATCCTTATGATCTTATTTTTTTATTAGTTATCTTAGTTTCTTTTATATTTGGAGTAAAAAATGGATTAATAAAAAGCTTATTAAATCTTATAAAATGGATAGTTATCTTTTATTTAATAAAAAATTGTTTTGATATTTTAAGGCCGTTCTTTGACCAATATATACTTAATCAAACTCTTTCTGATATACTGATATTTTTCTTCACTTTAATTACAGCCTATATCTTAATATCATTTATTAATCGTATGATTATTGGAATATTACAACCCAGGAAATCTTTGTTTATTGATATGTCCTTCGGTGGTGTTCTTGGAATTTTACGGGGATATATAATTTTTATTCTTATAATTTTTTTCATAAATAGTAATTTTTCCTCCAATTTAATACCAGAGATTATTAAATCAGGTACTTTTCAAGAGATAGTAAATTATGGGGTTGATCTACTTGATCAAATGCCAAGGAATATTAATGAAATTTAATTTAATACATTAAACCATGAAAAAACTTAACTGCCTTGTAACAGGTGCGTCCTCAGGTATAGGAAAAGAGATCTCAATAGAGTTATCTACCTATGCTAAACATATATACATATGTTCTCAAAATATACAAAAACTTGAAATTGTTCACGATAAAATAATTGAAAATAATTGTGAGTGTACAATTGTGCCTCTAAATTTATGTGATGAAAATGTAATTGAGAATTTGGCTAAACAAATACAGGTCAAAGATACTTCCTTGGATATATTAGTTCTTTCAGCAGGAATTATTAACGAACTTTCTCCTGTTGAGTCAATTGATCTAGAAAATTTTAAAAATATTATAAACTTGAATTTCTTATCAAATTTTAGAATGGTTAAAAGTTTTCATTCATTACTCAAAAGTTCAAATAATGCCTATATAGCTGCAGTTTCTTCACTAAAAGACCCTTCAAAAGAATATTACTGGGGCATTTATCAGCCTATTATGACAGCGTTAAATGAGCTTTTATTAACCTATTCAAAAGAAAACAAAGGTACAAATATAAAAACAAATATTTTTTGTCCACTTGCTGTTAATACAAAACTTAGAGATGTCGTAATGCCTGGCGAAGATAAATCTAAGATAAGTGATCCAAAAGATATAGCTGTTAAAATTGTAAATTATATTTTAGAGGCAGACGGTACAGGAGAAATAATCGAAATCAATTGATATAAGGATTTTTTGAAGTTTTGAAGTCATACAAAATTGGTACACCATCAAGTTTGAAATAGCTTCTAAAAGAGTTATCAAAAAATTTTTGAAATAATTGTGGTGGTTTTTTCTGAATGTTTATAAATATTTTAAACTTTGGAATTTTATTTTCTAATTGAACAATATACTTTGGTTTTATTTCTATTTTATTAAATCGTGGTAACGTTGATCTTTTGTTCAAATAGTTAATAAATTTGTTTAGTTTTTGTTTATTAATTTTTATCGATATCAATTCTTTTTTTAGTATAATTTCTTTTAAAACATTTGATATTCTTGTATTATTTTTTGCAGAAATAAAATCAATATTAATTAATTTGTGTTTACTATAATTATTACGTAGATGTTTTTTGATATTTAACTGGTATTTTCTTTTATCATCAAGAATATCGACTTTATTAAATAAAAAGAATAGAATTTTATGTTTGCTTAATGCTAAATCTGCAAGACGAAAATCTTGTCTTGTAATACTTTCTAGTGAATCGATTAAAAGCACTGTGACATCAACATTATTTATTATTTTAATAACTTCTAAATTTCGAGCCAATTCATGCTCTTCTTTAACTTTACTTCTTCTACGCAGCCCAGGCGTATCAACGATAATAAATTCGAAATTTTTGTGAGTAAATTTTTGTTTAATGAGAGATTTTGTTAATCCATATTCATCACCAACAGGTGAAATATACTCTCCGAGCAATGTATTAAATAATGTTGATTTTCCAGAATTTGGCTTTCCAATAATGCCTATATTAATTTTACTTAAATTCATAAACGTTGGAGTTTTCGTCAGACAAATAAATTGAATCAGACAGGATTATAGGTGGGACCAATGCACCTTTAACACCGATTGACTCAGTTAAAAGTATTTCGCCTGAGATAGGTGAAACTACTTTTAACTCACCAAAATACGAAATATTATAAATTAAATTATTTATTAAATAAGGACCAAGCCAAAGATTTAAATTTTCAGTCTTTTGACCTTTTTTATACTTTGACAGTTCAGTAATCCAGTAAACCTCTGAACTGTCTTTGTTCAAACAAATTAATTTTCCATCTTCGTTAATAACATATATTTGATTCCCTGTAATAATTGGCGTTCTATATCCTGACAAATCTTTCGCCCAATTTCTCTGTCCGTTAGTGGCATTAACAGAGACAAGCTTTCCATTTGAGCTCAATGAATAAATCGTATTGTTTGATACCACAGGGCTTGCTGATATATCTTTGATATCAAAGTTGCTGACCATTGATATTTTTGAAACATTTTCTGACCAGATGGGCTGGCCAGTATCAAAAATAAAAGCTACGAGCTCTCCGTTGCTAAAAGGAGCAATAATTGTATTTTCGAATGCTACTGGAGATGAGGTAAATAAATTTTTCTTTGTTTCTGAAATTGTTTGAAATGACCAGTTAACTTCTCCATTTATCACATTAATTGAAAAAATTCTGTTATCAGCTGAAATAAAATATATGTATCCTCTATATATAAGCGGTGGCGATAAAATTGGATATTCTATTTTTGTTGACCAAATTTCTTTGCCATCTTCAGAATTTAATAATTTTATTTGACCGTACCCATCAACAAACACTAATTGATTATCAAAATAAGCAATTCCACCTCTAACAATCTCATATTTTTTTATTCCCTCAATTCTGACATCTACTTTGAACAATGTTTTTTTTGTTCGGGTATCTACACATTCAATATAGCCATGGCTTAATACATGGCACAGATTATCGTTAAAAAATATGGGTTGTATAATATTTACTGGTCCTTTTTTACCCGAAATAATTTTTGATCTGTCGTTAAAAGAGGCATCTGAATAAATATTATCTAGATCATTTGATGGATTCAAAAAATGCTGAGACCAAAAATTTACTTCTTTTGGTTCATTTATCAGTATGTCACCAGGATCAAGATTTAGAGTTTCAGAGATTTCTGCACTGTAACTTAAAACAGGAAAGCCACTGGCAGTTTCATTGATTTCTTCATTCCCGGAACATGAAATAAGAAAGAAAGATATAAATAAAAATATATATGATTTGTTGAACATACTAATCTATGATTTCAATAAATTTGTTAGCTCTTATTTTAATTTCTACAGGGACATCTGGAGTATCAATTAAATTCTGGAAATTTTTTTTACTTTCTTCATTTTTTCCAAGAATAAGCTTTTTAAATGAAATAAGTTCATTAAATAGATATTTGAAGTTACTATCACGCATTCTGTCATCAGTGAGATAGCTCATAAATTCTTCTTCGCTCGAATTATCAATTTTTAATAAAAGTAAAAAATATATTGCTAAATCTGCAATTATTGGAACATATTTTTCATCGTCAGTTAATTTTTCTAAATCAAGAATCCCATCTTTAATATTACCATTTTCTATCTTTAAATTTGCAATTTTTAATTCAGCTATACTTGATATATATTTGTTGTTAGAGTTAATAAGCTCATCTAATAAAGAGTATTGTTCTGAAATGTTTTTGCTGTTTGTTGCTTTAATATATGTTTCAATGAGTTTTTCATTATTTGATTTCTCAATTGAAACCATTACTTGATATCCGATAATTGACCCTATTATGATCACTAGAGTTAAAATTACATATAAACCGTATCTTTTAAAAAGATTAGACAGTTTTTCTTTTCTTAAATCTTCATCGACCTGTCTTAAAATATCGCTCATTAATCTTTACCGTTATTACTTACGATCTGTGGACGCATATGATAAATATGGTCTGATGAAGGAAAAGTTCTATCTTTAACTTCTTCAGCATACTTGCTTACAGCTTTCTTAATAGTGTTATCTAAATCGACATATTTTTTTACAAATTTTGAAGCAACATTTGTTAATCCCAACATATCTTCTGTTACTAATATCTGACCATCACAATTTGGAGATGCTCCTATTCCAATAGTAGGAATGTTTAAAATTGAAGTTATTTCTGCGGCTAATGGCTCAGCCATGCCCTCTAAAACCACTGAAAATGCTCCCGCATTTTCAACAGCAACTGCATCATCGATATATTTTTGCCACTCAGATTTTACTTTTCCTCTTACTTTATAACCTCCATCTATCAATACACTCTGCGGTTGAAGACCTATATGGCCCATTACGGGAATTGAGCTTTTTGTAAGATGTTCAATTGTTTTGTACATTTTTTGTCCGCCTTCTAGCTTAACACCGTTGCAATTAGTTTCTTTCATAACACGGGCTGCATTCATAAATGCTTTTTCAACAGATTCTTCATAGGTTCCAAATGGCATATCAACAATTACACAAGATTTATTTGAAGCTCCAACAACAGACTTCGCATGCTTAATCATTTGCTCAAGCGTAACTTGAAGTGTATTCTCATAATCATAAAGAACCATCCCGAGCGAGTCTCCAACCAACATTAAATCAACCTGTTCGTCAATAGCTCTAGCAATTGGTGCCGTATATGCAGTTAGACATACAATTGGACTCTTTCTTTTGAGTGATTTTATATCATTAGCTGATTTTCTTAACATGGGATCGGTTTATACTTGATAAATTGGAAAAATTCTAGGGAAAGCTTAGTTTTGGAATTATTCTTCTAATTCACTGTCTATTAATACAGCTATTAGAAGAGCCGGTTCAGAGCCATTATTTACCCATGCGTGATTTGTGCCTCTTTGTACAACAACATCAAATGGATTTATTTTTACCTCTTCTTCATCCAAAATTAAAGTTACATCTCCTTTTAGCAGTATAATATAATCAATTGTCTTGGTTTTATGCATTGCTGGATGTTTTGTTACATCAACTCGGTGATGAGCTGCGCCTATACGACTGAAGGCTTGCTCAGCCATTTTATTTAGCGCCTCGAGCGGGACACCTTTTGGAGTAGGCATTATTTGAAAATATCGAAATTTAGAACCTCCTTTAGGAGGTGATAAAATTATATCGCTATCAGCTCTGTCTTTACTACTTGTTGTATCAATAGTATTTCCGTCTTCGTTCCATATCTCGAATAGACCTCCGATTTCTTCTCCTATAGAGCGTGCTGGTGGGCCGTCAATTTTAATTATAGATTTGCCATTGTCATTATGTCCTGTAACAATTCTTCTCACTTAATAATCTCCTTTATTTTAATCTCTTCTAACGTTTGGAATTATATCCTCTTGATAACCTTCTTTAAAAGTTTTTCGATCACCATAAATTTCAGTTTCAAACCATTCTACAAATTCTTTTGATTTGATTCCCCTCCAATATTTCCAAGTTGACTGTGCGATGGGTGCTTTCATGGTGCCCAATTTCAACATATGCATTCTCATTTTTAAATGCGTTTCATCAACAAAACCTTTTTCAACTTTTTCATATGTATCAAAAATATCTACTAGTAATGCATTTACATATACTGCCACTCTCCACTTATCTGCGTTATCCAGTTCGCCTGCTGCCCAATCTTTCGAGAGAAAATTACTAAATTCTCTATCTTTCGATGTATTAAAATACCTCTCATACATTCTATGTGTTAATGAATGTCCAAATTGTGCTTTTGTGATTTCATTTTGCTGATGTATTTGTACTCCTAAATAAATAACAGAAACAACTACACCAAACGCTGCAACCATTTGCACAATAATTATTACTGTTTCTGTACTCATGAATACTGACTATACATTATTATACTTTTGTGGCAAAAAATTTGCTTAAATCGATTTATAAAAATTAATTTAATAATTAACTTTTAGTAGTAGCGAAAGCCTCTAATGCTTTTTGTCTGGACGTACCAATCTCGACAATTGGCATTGGATAATCTTTACCAAGTTTTACATTTGCCGAGTCTAAGACATCTTTAGGTGCTTCCCAAGGATTAAATAAATACTTATTTGGCATATCCTTAAGTTCAGGAATGTATTTTTTTGTATATTTGCCATCCGGATCAAATTTCTGCCCCTGCATCACAGGATTAAATATTCTAAAATAAGGTGCAGCATCCGCTCCAGAACCTGCAATCCATTGCCACCCTGCACTATTATTGGCAAGATCGGCATCAACTAAACAATCCCAAAACCATCTCTCACCATGGTGCCAGTGCAATAGTAGGTTTTTGACTAAAAATGAACCCACGACCATTCTTAGACGATTGTGCATATACCCAGTCTGCCACAGTTCCCTCATGCCAGCGTCTACTATGGGATACCCTGTTAGTCCCTTTTGCCATTTTTTTAATACATTGTTATTTTTATCCCAAGGAAATTTATCAAACTTCTTTTGAAGATTTTCTTTTGGTAAAGTTGGGAAGTGATACAGAAGATTAAAAGAAAACTCCCTCCATCCGAGTTCACTTAAAAAATGATCCAAATCTCTTTTAATTTCTTTTTTTCCTTCTTGGGTTTTTGATCGATACCAAACTTGGTTTGGTGATACCTCTCCAAAATGTAAATGAGGAGACAGTTGTGAAACATTGTTTCCAGATGGAAAGTTTCTACCATCTTTATAGTTAGAAAGGCCTTCTTTTATAAAGACATCAATTTTATTATGGGCACCTTTCTCCCCTGGAGTCCATAGCTTTTCCATCTCTCCATACCAGTTGTTTTCCGGCATTAGTTCTAGATCATCTATACTTATACTATTCATCTTATCCAAGAGTAGATTGTCTATCTTAGGTTTTTGAATCGGTGTTCTCGGCATTTCAGAGTTCAAACAACCTTTTCTGTAGTAAGGGGTAAATACCTTATAAGGAGTGCCATCATTTTTTACTACATTCCATGGTTCCCATAGAAGAGATCCATTAAATGTGTTTACACTTATTTTATTATCTTCAAAAAAACTTTTGATTTGTTTGTCTCTTTTTATTCGCCACGGTTCATAACATCTATTCCAGAATATCTCTTTAACATTATAAATTTCAGTAAGTTTAATAAGGATTTTCTTTGGATCACCTTTATACAGACTCAAATTATTATCTAGTGATTTTTTTAGAGCAATCAATGATTGGTGAAGCCACCATTTACTCGCGGAGCCATTAATATGTTCTTTCGAGTTTTCATCATCAAATATAAAAATTGGCAATGTCGCACCATTTTTTATCGAGTTATATAATCCTGGATTGTCTAATAGACGCAAATCTTGTCTGAACCAGAAGATGTTAATATCCTTTTTAGGCATTGATTAGAATATAGTCTAAATAATTAAGCTTTCCATACTATGCAAATTTATTAAATCTTATATTCAAAGTTTTGAGTTGTTGGGTTGTGCCCCAATAATTTAGCGCCATTTCTTATATGATAGTGTGTTGCCATGGGAGTTAGAGGTGAAAGTGTAACTATTCTTTTGTATCCCATTTCCTTACCAAATTTTAGAGCCTCTTCCATGATTTTGCGTCCCGCCCCTTTTTTACGAGACCATACTGTGTAAGCGATAATTGTATCCGCATTTTGCTCATAAACTGCCAGGCGGCTCATCAAATCTAATTCTCTTACTGAATGAGGAACGTCCTTAGTAAACGCCAAACACATAATGCCCTCTATTTGATTATTGTATTCTAGACCATAAATTTTCCTATCGTGTGAGGTTCTCCATTTTACATCAAGTTCAGGTCTTACAGGATCTTCAGTCACGTCAATATGGTCTAATTCAATAAATTTAGATGTCTTTATCCAACTAAAATCAGTTAGATTTAGGTTAAATATTGATTTAAAAAAATTTAATATTTTTTGAAAAAAATTATTCATTAATTAGTTAATTTTACAAAGCTATTACCTTGGCTCAATAACTCCTATCATTTTAGTGTCAGCCTTAAAAGGCAAATTATTATCTTGATTCATAAAAGTAGACAGATCTCTAGCATACAAATTGATTATGATCTTCTAGTAATTATAGTATTTAATACAAATTTATCACCCGCTCCTTTTTTGAAGTAATCAAAAAAAATTTTTGGATCGATAATCGGTGACTCTGGAGTATGAACTCCATTTTTATTAATTTTACCATCAATAAACATTTGAACACCCGCTGTCAGAGGTAACGAGGTTGCTTCACCCATAGAAAAATTATTAATATCACCATCAATTGTAACTCCAATTGATGTAAATTTATTTTCTTTTAGACCTTCTGCATAACCATAAATACTAGGAAGATTTTCTTTTTTATAATCTGACATATCTGAACTATTTAGACTATCAAGCCAAGTCAAAATTCTTGCGGCAAAATTTTTGGTAATAAATTTTATATTTATTAAAAATCTAATAGTTTTTAAAATTGCTATAAAACTACTCTCAATGCCATGCATTAAATTATAAGACTCTTTAATGTCCTGGTAGTTGTTAGGAAATGTTATAGCTTCAGGGTGTCCAAAAATATATGTGCTTCTTTTCCCAATATCAGGATAATCAACCTTGATTTCTTCAAGAGGTTTTGCCATTTTAAAATTTCCATTTTTAAAAATTTTAACCTCTCCAATCATTTGCTCTATACCATGCACCATTGCAGCGCTAACTCCAGATTGAGATGACTCACTTTCTGGTTTTGCGGCAGACATATCCCAGCCTGTATAAACTTTTCTTACTTCATCGAGTTCAGATATTGCTATATGGGCTAGTATATTTGTTAGTCCTGGACTTGCTCCAAGACCTATAATAGCTGTGATATTTGCCTTTTTTGCATCTTCATTCATTTGAAGCATCTTTTCAGTTGGCTCCCAATCGTCGCAGATATCAAAGTAGTGTGTTTTAGTTTGAATTGCAGCTTTGAGTATAAGTTCTGCAAATAAAAAAAATGGGCCGGTCGTATTGACTACAATATCAACTTTTGACATTTCCGATTTTAGGGTTTCAAATTCTCTGATATCTAATTTTAAACCTTCAACTCTATTGTCAAAATGTGAAGCAAACTTTTTTGCCGATAAAGAGTTAACGTCCGCTACATAAATCTTTTCAATCTGTTTTATGTTGTGCAAGTATAGAACTGCATATCTTCCCATGCCGCCACTTCCACCTAATGCTAAGACCTTCATAAATTACTCCCACTCAATAGCACCTGCATTTAGAAGCCTTGTATTACAATGTTTACAGGGACTTTTTTTAAAGTGTGTAAGTTTTGCGTTAGTTTTCATTTATTTAGCATGTATATTTTACAATTATTCAAATTTTATCTGAATACCTTTTGCATAAAAAAAATTTGAGATGTTTATGATATTATTTTGTTCTTTTCATTGTCAACTATAACAGGGCTTTCATAGTATTCAATTTCCGGTTTAGAGTATCGTTCTGTTATCCATTTAATCCTATCTTCACTAAACCATTCTTTGGCATTTTCTATTGTTGAAAAAGTATAAACACCTCCAGCAAAGCCCTTCTCAATATCCGCTATGTAATTTTTTCTTAAAAGACCATCTACATCCACATATAAAACTGAAGTTTCAATAAATTTTTCTTTAAGAGTTTTTAAATTAAGTTCGTCAGATATTTTAAATTTAACTAGTACTGTAATCATTGCTATATCCTAATATTAAAGAATTAAATTTTTTTATTTTAATATACATTTTTCTTATTCCCACTCAATAGTTCCTGGTGGTTTTGAAGTTGTATCGTATACAACTCTATTTATACCTTTAACCTCATTTATTATTCTTGTTGATACTTTACTCAAAAATTCACCTTTGAAAGGATAAAAATCTGCCGTCATTCCATCAACAGAAGTAACAGCTCTTAATCCACAAACTTGCTCGTATGATCTAAGATCGCCCATAACACCAACAGTTTTAATGGGCATTAGAACTGCAAATGCCTGCCATATTTTGTCATATAGGCCCGCTTCTTTAATTTCTTCTATATATATATTGTCAGCCTCTTGTAAAATTTTTACTCTATCTGCAGTTACCTCACCAAGTATTCTTATTCCCAATCCAGGGCCTGGAAACGGATGTCTGTTTATGAATTTTTTTGGAAGTCTAATCTCCAGCCCTAATTTTCTAACTTCATCCTTAAAAAGTTCTCTTAAAGGCTCAACAAGTTTAAGTTTCATTCTTTTTGGTAACCCGCCAACATTATGATGTGATTTAATGACTGATGTCGGACCACCATGAAAGCTCTGACTTTCGATTACATCAGGATAAATAGTTCCTTGAGCTAAATATTTGGCACGTTTTATTTTGTTTGCCTCTTGGTTAAATATTTTAATAAAAAGATTACCTATTATTTTTCTCTTTTTTTCTGGATCTGTGGCACCCTTTAGGGCTTTTATAAATGTCTTTCTTGAATCTTTTACTATTAATCGAGATTTAAAATGTTTTTTAAACATTTTTACTACTTCTTTTGTTTCATTTAGTCTCATTAAACCTGTATCAACATAAATGCATGTTAATTGCTTATTTATGGCTTTTGAAATTATAGCTGCAGTGACAGTACTATCCACTCCACCCGACAATCCACAAATTACTTGATCCTTATGAACTGTATGCTTAATTTCAGCAATCTGATTTCTTAAATGATTTTTCATGCTCCAGTTTCTTTTTATCTTACAAATTTTAAATATAAAATTTTCGATTATCTTATGGCCATTGGGTGTATGCACAACTTCAGGATGAAATTGTAAACCATAATAAGATTTTTTTTTATTCTCAACTGCTGCAAACTTAGTATTAGAGCTTGATGCAATGCTTTTAAAATCTCTTGGTAGACTAATAACCTTATCACCATGACTCATCCAGACATAATTCGAGCTCATTCCTTTTCTAAATCCTGAAAATAAAACACTTTTTTTTGATGGTTTTATAAGTGTTTTGCCAAATTCTCTTTTTTTTGAAATTTTAACCTTCCCACCAAGTTGGTAACATAATAATTGCATACCATAACAAATTCCCAATATTGGAATATTAAAATTAAATATTCTTTTATCAATTTTTGGAGTATTTGACTTATGAACACTTGCTGGACCCCCAGAGAAAACTATTCCTGAACAACCTCTATTAAGTATTTGCCTATAAAGTGATTTGCTTGATACAATTTCACAATACACTCCAGCTTCTCTTACTCTTCTTGCTATTAACTGTGTTACTTGAGATCCAAAATCAACAATAAATATCATTATTTATTCCGCCAAATCTTTTAATTTGACAATCTCTTCGCATGAAGTTTCACATAAAATTTCAAGATTGGATATTTGCTCAGCATATTGTTCAATTAGTCCCAACTCATATGATACTTTCCCTATTAAATAATTAAGCTCAAGATTATGTGGGATAAGCGTAAAGGCAATTTCATAATATTTAAGAGCATTATCCTGATCTTCTAAGCCTTCATATGATTTGCCTAATAAAATATAAGACTCAGATGATTTGGGGTTAAAAACAATATCTTTTTCTAAATATTTGATTGCTTTTTCAAAATTTTCTTCATTAAAAACATTAAGTGCTGATGAGTAAAAACTATTTGAAGCAAATATAATTGTTGGCAAAATACAAATGGCGATAACTAAAAGTATTTTCATTAAACGTTTATATGTTTGTCGGATAATTTGGTGACTCTCTTGTGATATCGACATCATGTACATGGCTTTCTTTAAGACCTGCTCCTGTAATTTCTACAAACTTAACATTCTTTTTAAATTCTACTATATCTTTTGAACCAGTGTATCCCATAGAAGCCTTTAAACCTCCAACAAGCTGGTATATGATTGGTGATATAGGTCCTTTGTAAGGAACTCTTCCCTCGATTCCCTCAGGAACATGTTTATTGCTCTCAGTTATTTCTTCTTGAAAATACCTATCTGCAGATCCCCTGGCCATAGCGCCAAGCGATCCCATTCCTCTATATGATTTATAGCTTCTTCCCTTGAATAAATATACCTCCCCTGGAGACTCGTCGGTTCCAGCAAAGAGTGAACCAATCATAACCCCGCTTGCTCCTGCGCCTAAGGCTTTTGCTATATCACCAGAGTATTTAATTCCACCATCCGCAATTATCGGCACTCCTTTTTTTGCCGCAGTTTCAGCACAGTCTAAAATTGCTGAAAATTGGGGTACACCAATTCCAGCTACCACTCTAGTGGTACATATTGATCCCGGACCTATTCCAACTTTCACACAATCAGCTCCTTGATCAATAAGTTCTTCGGTGGCTTCGTTTGTAGCTACATTTCCAACAATTACATCTGTTGAGAATTTTGATTTTATTTCTTTTAAGGTGCTGATAACTTTTTCTGAATGACCGTGTGCAGTGTCAATGACAAGAACATCTACGCCAGCATCAACAAGCTGTTCCGCTCTATGAATTGCTTCTTCACCAACTCCGATTGCTGCTCCAACTATCAGCCTTCCTTTTTGATCTTTCGAAGCATTTGGATGAAGCTGACTTTTTTCTATATCTTTTACAGTAATTAAACCAATACATTTGCCCTTATCATCGACAACTAATAATTTTTCAATTCTATGCTTGTGCAGTAATTTTTGGGCATCATTTGTTGAAATTCCATCTTTGACAGTGACCAAATTTTCACTAGTCATTAATTCACTTATTTTTTGAGATATATTGGTTGCGAATCGTACGTCTCTATTTGTTAAAATGCCTAATAATTTGTCACCTTCATCAACAACAGGTATGCCTGAAATCTCATTGACTTTCATTAATTCTAAAGCGTCAGCTAACGTTGCCGATGGCAGTATCGTTAGTGGATCAATTACCATTCCGGTTTCAAATTTTTTTACTTTTGAAACATTCTGTGACTGTTCGTCTATGGACATATTTTTATGTAATATTCCCATTCCACCAGACTGCGCGATTGCAATAGCTAACTTGTATTCAGTTACTGTATCCATTGCGGAAGATATAAGAGGAACACCCAATGAAATATTAGAAGTAATTTTTGTAAAAGTACTTACATCTGATGGAAGTACAGAAGATCGTGCAGGTTTAATAAGAACGTCGTCAAATGAGAGAGATTTTTTAATACTGGAGTGCTCCATCTCTGAGAAATAAATTATTTATTAATTTATGTCAATCAATAGGTGACTTTTTTTTCAAGACAAACCAAGTATATCTCGCTCGATTCTTTGCGACTTGACTTAGGCTTGAAGGAAGTGACTTTTTTAAAATGTTTTTTACAAGTTAGTATAACTTCTGAAATATCACCTGATCTAAAATATTTTGAAACCATGTTTCCACCTGGTTTCAATTCTTTTAGGGCAAAATCAACTACATTCTCTAATAATTCAAGCGAAAGTAAAAAATCTGATGATTTATTGCCAGATAAATTTGGTGAAATATCAGACACTATAAGATCAAATTTGTCATATTTTGATAATATTTCTGAGCATTTATCAGACAAGAAATCGACTTTATATACATCCACATTCCTGATGGGGTCCATATCCAATAGATCTATCGCCACTATTTTTTTAAGATTTTTTCCACGAAATTTTAGTACCTCACTCCAACTGCCAGGAGCAGATCCAATGTCTAAAGCTTTTTCTAAGCCATCAAGAAGTTTATATTTTTCAATAATTTCAATTAATTTATATGCCGCTCGAGATCTAAAATTATCTTTAGAGGACTTGATTACATACTCATCTTCTAAATGCCTTTTGAGCCATTTTTTACTCTTATCTGAAAAGGACTTATTCTTGATTTTCATAAAATTGTTATTTTTCAATCATTTATAGCTGAAAAAAACCTATTTGATAACTTAAAGATTTAAACTATATCAATTTGATATAGGTATTGATTATATATATCATTCTGATATACGTACGTTTTTTTTAAGGATATAGATGAAATACATAATACACATTGTACTGGTTTTCCTATTGTTAAATGTTTCCGTTAAGGCCTTGAGTCTTAAGGAAGCGGTCAATGACTCGCTATCCAATAATTTATCACTCAAGATTGAAGCTATAAATGTTGATATGGCTGAAGAAGATTATCTTCAATCAACAACAGACTACTTTCCAACGATAACTCTAAGTGGCAGTATGTCTGAAAATGATTACTCCGACATTAAGAATCAGTCTGGAAGTGCTACAAATGGATACGAGTTATCCCCTAGCAGTAAATCTATTGTTCTTTCACAAAATGTATTTAGTGGTTTTAGTCGATTTTATAGTTCACTCTCCACAAAAGAACAATTGTATATTCAAAATCTTACCCAATCTAAAGTCACGCAAGACATAATTTTAGAAACAATAGACGCCTACTACAATGTATTGCTTGCGCAAAAGATAGTTCAATCAAATAAGGATAACTTTAATTCAGTGAGCGAGAGGTTTAATGCAACAAGCAAGGAGTTTGAGGTTGGATTAGCTTCTAAGACTGATGTTGCACAATCAGATGCTTTTCTTAATAATTCAAAAATTAATCTTCTCGATGCGAAAATAAATTTAAAAAATACAATGAATTCCTTTTATAATTTAATTGGAACTAAACCAAACAATTTAACGTTTTCTGAAATAAATACAGAGGTTCCTAATACATATGAAAAGTATAGAGAATTAGTAATTTCAAATAATTATACATTAAGAATAGTCAATTCAACGCTTAATGTTTACAACGCAAATATTGGGGTAGCTAGATCAGCCCTATACCCACAAATTAATGTTACGGCCTCAAAAACAGAACTTGACGAATACTCTACAACTATAGATGAACTTACAAATGAAGAATTGCAGGCAACAATCACATGGCCAATTTTTAAATCTGGAAAATCTCTGTCTAAGATAAGAAAAGCAGAAAAACTAAAAAACAGTCAAATAATTCTAATACAAAAAACTACAAACGAAACACTTTCACTAGCAGAGAACATTTGGGAAAACTATCTTATTACTGACGAAACAGTAGAAGCGGCCAAATTAAACTTTTTAGCTAATAAAACTGCATATGATGGCACTGTCATAGAGGAAGAGGTAGGAGAACGAAGCGTCCTCGATGTACTAACGGCAAGACAAAGTCTTCTAAATTCAGAAATTAAATACTTCCAAGAGCAAAAAGACCGTGAAATCACAAAAGCCCAAGTAATGTATATGTCAGGTATTCTAAATTTGTCATCACTAGGAATAAATTAATATGCAAAAAGAAACACTGTGCTTAGGACTTCTATCACTTGGACCAAGATCTGGTTATGAGATTAAGCAAATGTTTGAAGGTCCATTATCAGATTTTTATAGTTTAAGCTTTGGAACGATCTATCCAACTTTAAACAGCTTACAAGCTGATAAATATGTATCTTGTAAACAACATTCCCAAAGTAAAAAACCTGATAAAAAAGTTTACACAATAACTAAAAAAGGCATGGAGTTAATGAAAGATAATTTACTTGGTGATGCATCTTCTTACATTCGATCAGGAAATTTTGGAGACCAAATCAAATCAGAGTTTTTTTTACTTTTATTATTTTCGAAATATTTACCAAAAGAAACCATGAATACAGTTTTAAATGAGCGAGTTTTGTATTTGAGGCAAAAACTTGAACAATTTAATTACGATGGTCCTGTTCCAGGAAATTTAGATGCAATAAGAAACGAGAAGTCAGTATCGTTTATTAGAGGTCTGGCCTCTGCATTAATTGAAACAGGATTGAATTATATGGAAAAAAATAGAGGAAAGTTAAGTTAAAATGTTAAAAAAAATACCAATAAATTATATTTCCGCTTTTGTTATTTTTATCGTCGTCATTCTTTGGATTTTCTCCGGTCTAATTGGAGGTGATGAAGCTGAAAGTAATGTTTCTGAAGTAGTTACAAGTGAGGAAATAATATCTGTAAGGGCACAAGAATTTTCTTCACAGAAAAAAACATATTTTTTAACCATTCGAGGAAGAACTGAAGCAGATAAAATTGTAATGTTAAAGCCTAAGACTACTTCTACGATTATTGAAACAATTAATAAAGGATCGTTCGTTAAAAAAGATGAAGTCATCTGCAAACTTGATGATGAAAATAGAACAGCTGCATTGAATGAGGCCGAGGCTTCTAAAAACAAAGCTCAGCTTCAATATGATGCAATTAAAACACTCGCTGATGAAGGTTACAGATCAGAAAATGCTGTAGCCACAGCAGATGCCGCACTAAAGGCTTCTATTGCTAGAGTAGAAATGGCAATGAATGAACTTGATAATATTTTAATTAAAGCTCCATTCGATGGTTTTATTGAAGATGTCTATCTAGAAATTGGAGATTTAATTACTCCAGCCTCCCCGTGTGCAAAAATAATGAGACTAAACCCAATGTTAATTACTGGTGAAGTAACAGAGAAAAATGTTGATCAAATAAAACTTGGTCAGAAAGTCAATATCAATCTTATTGACTCAACATCTCTTCAAGGGTCAATAAGCTATATAAGTAAAAGTGCCAATCCAAGTACACGAACTTATAAAATTGAGGCAACAGTTAGTAATAAGGAAGGAAGTATTCGAGAGGGACTTTCAGCTGATATGTTGGTTCCACTAAGAGAGGTTTTGGCTCACCTAATTCCATCTTATCTGATATCACTTAATGATGAAGGCGAATTGGGAGTAAAAGTATTAATTGATACAAAGGTAAAATTCTCAAACATTCAAATTGTAGAGGATACAGTGGATGGTCTTTGGGTAACGGGATTGCCTGAAAAAGCTACTGTGATAACCGTTGGTCAAGAGTATGTGATTAATGGTCAGATAGTAAATGCTGAAATTGTTAATTAGTTTTAATGATAGAATTTTTAGTAGATAGGAAACGAACAGCTATAGCCCTACTTATAGTGCTTATATTCGCTGGAATATTTGGCAGAGTTAACATTCCAATTGAAAACGAACCTGAGATTGTTGTGCCAGTGGTTTATGTTGGAGTTGGGCTAACTGGAATATCGCCTCAAGACTCAGAGAGGCTTCTTTTGAAACCAATAGAGGAAGAAATAAGAGCTATTGAAGGAATTGATAAGCTTCAAGGTTTTGCATTTGAAAACTACGCAGCAGCTGTAATTCAATTTGAGGCAGCTGAAACAATGAAAAAATCACTGGATAAAGTAAGAGATGCTATTAATGATGCTAAGGTAAAATTTCCTGATGATGCCAAAGAGCCTGTTGTAAGTGAAGTATCATTTGAAGATCAACCTACTGTAATAGTGTCAATTGACTCGCCAACTGCATCTGAAAGATATTTACTTAACCTTGCTCAAGAAATAAAAAAAGAAATTGAACTTATTCCCTCTATTTTTGAGGCCGAGCTATTAGGTGCAAGGAAAGAGCAATTAGAAGCTACACTTAATAGATCACAGATGGAGAACTATAATATTTCTTTTGCTGAAATCATTACCTCAGTATCTAATAACAACCAAGTTGTAACTGCTGGTGAAATACAAACTGGACAAGGTCAATTTGCTGTTAATGTACCTGGATTATTTGAAACAGCAAGAGATGTATATGAGTTACCCATTCGATCAACTAATAACAGTACTGTAAATTTGGCTGACATCTCAACTATCAAAAGAAATTTTAAAGACCGAGAAAGTTACACTAAAGTGAATGGAGAACCAGGAATTTCTCTTTTAATAAAAAAAGGTAGAGGGCGAAATGTCATTGATACTATTAATGAAGTTGATGAAGTTGTTCAAAGCTTTAAATCTAAAGTACCTAGCGATATAAACTTTACTTACGTAATGGATTCCAGAGAAATTATGGAAGATAACGTAAATTCATTACAAGGTAATATTCTACTCGCTACAATATTTGTAATTATTGTAACTATGCTTGCCTTAGGAATTAGATCTTCTTTAATTGTTGGTTCTGGAATTCCGGTATCAATACTAATTGCTTTATTTGTTTTGTATGTTCTTGGTTACGATTATAATTTCATGGTTATTTTCGGAATCCTAGTTGCTCTTGGGATGTTAATTGACGGCTCACTTGTAGTCGTTGAACTCGCAGATAGAAAGATGCTTGAGGGTTTTGATCGACAAAAAGCCTATATTTACTCTGCAAAAAGAATGTTCTGGCCGATTGTAGCGTCAGCGGCAACAACCCTTGCTGTTTTCATACCACTTTTTTTCTGGCCGGGCATTAGTGGACAGTTTATGCGAATGCTACCAGTAACGATTTTTGTCGTTTTATTTATTGCGCTTATTTTCAGTCTAATGTTCGTACCCGTGATTGGAAGTGTATTAGGGAAGCCCTCAAATGCATCTGCAAATTCCTTTAAAAAACTTGGGTCAGATCAAAATTTTAATCTTAAAGATATCAGTGGCTATATAGGAATTTATGTATCTATACTTGATAAACTATTAAAAAGACCAATCCTCACGCTTTTATCGGTTTTTGTTATTCTATTTACAATTATTTCAAGTTTCTTTTCCTTTGGAAAAGGAATGATATATTTCTCTACTGGTGATCCGTATTTTGGTCAAATAAAAATCTACGCTCGAGGAAATCTTTCAATCGATGAAATAAATAAGCTCACAAGCGACGTTGAAATTATTGTTAATGAACATACTGGCATTAAAAATTATTTTCTTCAAACCGGTCAATTCAGCAATGTGGTTGCTGGTGGTGGCGGAAGCTCTGAAGATTTAATTGCAACTGCGTATTTCGAATTTGTTGATCGCAATCAAAGAAAAAATGGTCATGAAATTATTACTGAATTAAGAGATCAATTTGATAATATTAAGGGAATTAAAATAGAAGTTTCTGAACAATCAGGAGGCCCACCTATTGGAAAAGATGTTGAAATAAGAATAACAGGCCCTTCCAGTTCAAGCATACTGAAAGTGACTAAGGATGTAAGAAATTATATAGATGAAAATGTAATTGGACTCGTAAGTGTAGAAGATACATTACCAGTGCCTTTAGTTGATTGGGAACTTATAATTGATAAACCAAAAGCTGCCCAATTTGGCGCTGATATATTTACAATTGGAAAAGCTGTCAGCTTAGTAACTAATGGTATAATGATCGGAAAATACAGGCCTGATGACGTTGATGACGAACTTGAAATTTTTGTCAGGTATGCTGATAAAGAACGATCTATTGATCAACTTGACAACATAATGATTGAAACGAGATCAGGACAAATTCCAATTAGTAATTTTGTTGAAAAGAAACCGAAAAAAAATGTCAGCTACATTAGAAGATATGACACACGTAATGCAATGTACGTTAAAGCAAACGTTGCGGAGGGTATAATTGCGGCTGATAAGGTTAGTGAGATTCAAAAGTGGGCAGATGAGCAAGATTACCCTTCATATATTGATATTGCATTTGGAGGTGAAAATGAAGAGCAAACAGAGTCAATGAAGTTTGTGACGCAGGCATTCATTATTTCAATTCTTATAATGGCTGCATTATTGGTCACTCAGTTCAATAGCTTTTTCCAAAGCTTCATAATCTTAACTGCTGTTATAATGAGCACGGCAGGTGTTTTCTTCGGGCTGTTGGTATTTAATCAGCCTTTCTCAGCAATAATGCATGGTGTAGGAGTAGTATCCTTGGCGGGCATAGTAGTGAACAACAACATTATTTTGATTGATGCATTTAATTTCGTAAGAGAAAAAGATAATGACAATTTATTTAATAGTATATTAAAAGCTTGTGCTCAAAGATTAAGGCCTATCTTCCTCACAACGATTACAACTATGCTTGGCCTAATTCCCCTTGCAATGAACTATAGTATTGACCCTATATTAAGAACAATTGAATACGATTCAAATGTGAGTGGTTTTTGGACACCACTTGCCCAATGCATTGTTTATGGGTTATCTTTCTCGGCGTTCCTAACATTAATAGTAACACCCTGTCTACTCATTCTTCCCTCACACATAAGATCTTATTTTAAGAAAGCGCAGCCTGAAACTGTTAATGCATAACTTATGTTAAGAAATATATTATCAACCATACTACTCAGAAAAAAGACAATCTCTACCCTTCTTTTAATGATTATTCTTTTAGGAACAATCTCATACGCAACCTTTCCTAAAGAAGAAATGCCTGAAATAGATTTAAAAACTGTTGCAGTGATAATTAAATATGACGGCATGTCTTCTAATGAAATTGAAAAATTAATAACAGAGCCTTTAGAACGTAAGTTAATGACTTTAAAAGATATCAAAGAAATAATTTCTATTTCTAAAGATAATATAGCTTCATTCATGGTTGCTTTTAATTTAGATACTGAAAACGAAAACCTTGCAAAGCTGGTTAGAAATACTATTACAGATGCTAGTGATATACTTCCACGTGAAATGGAGATTATAGAAGTAAAAGAATATGACTCATCTATGTTCTCGAGAATCTATATTGGGTTATCTGGTAATGTGCCTTATGAGGTCTTACAAAATGCAGCAAACTCATATAAAGATGCGTTGGAATTGATTGACAATGTAACAGAGGTTGAAATCAAGGGCGAGCGGGAGGAAATAATAAAAATAACTCTCAATCCTTCATTATTGCAAAAGTATGGCATAAATATATCTGATGTTTATTATGCTCTTAAAGCATATAATAATATAATTCCAGCAGGTGTATTATCTGATCAAAACGCAGATTTTTCAGTTAAAATTCCTGGTCTTTATGAAAATTACAGGGAAATTAGCAATCTTCCACTAAATGCTAAAAATAATTTTGCATTAACTTTATCCGATGTTGCAGACATCAAGAGAGCTTACGATAAGAAAAAGAATACAGTCATAGTAAATGGAAATGCCGCTTTAAGTTTAGAGGTATCTAGGAAGTCAGGTACTAATATTTTAGACACATACATTGATGTAAAAAAAGTATTAGCTGAAAACGAAGGAAAGTTTCATCCTCTTATTAAGGCTGTTATTGTAGATGATGAGTCTACTGAAATAGAGAAAAGAATTGAGTCATCTGAAAATACAGTAATCACGGCAGTAATACTTGTAATGATCATTGTGATTGCTGCCTTAGGAATAAGAAGTGGCTTAATTGTAGGTTTGTCAATTCCAACCACTTATCTTTTTTCAATATTGATACTAGACTCGATGGGAATGACATATAACTTAATGACTGTTTTTGGACTGATATTGGCAGTAGGATTACTTGTTGATGGCCCCATCGTTATAACTGAATACGCTAGAGCAGAACAAGAACGAGGCATTCGAAGAAGGGACTCATACATAAACTCTTCATATAATATGTTCTGGCCAATTATTGCTTCGGCGTTAACTACGATTGCGGCATTTTTTCCTCTCCTATTTTGGCCGGATACACTTGGACAATGGTTAAGAGTAATCCCACTTACAGTAATAGTTGTTTTATCCACCTCGCTAGTTGTCACATTGATATTCCTACCCGCGGTAGGATCCATGATTGAGCGTAAAACAGCTCAAATGAAAGAGGAAAATAAAAGAAGAGATAATAAATTTATTGAAATATATGAAAACACTCTAGCTCAAGCAATTCAGAGACCAATATTGGTTTTATTTCTAACTTTACTTACTTTTACAAGTGTAATTTTGCTTTACAGCAAATTTAATAGTGGTGTCATTTTTTTTCCTAACGATAAAGCTACAACAGCCAGAGTGGAAGTAATGGCCAGGGGCAATCTTTCTCCTAATGAAACCGGAGATTATATTAAAGAAGTGAGTGAAGTGATAGATGCAAATCCATACGTTAAAAACTATGTAGCAAATACAATGAATAGAAATAGGATTTGGTTATTTGATGACTCACCCACAGATATTATTGGAAGAATTTGGTTAGAACTGCTTCCTCCTGACCAAAGACCGGATAGTGATATTGTTTTACCAAATATTCAAAAAGAACTGAATAAACTTAATGGCTACGAAGCGAGAATAAAAGGAAATACGTATAGTTCTTCCATCGTAGGACCAAAAGACATAGAAATCGAGGTAACTGCGGAAGATAAAAGATTAATTAATCAAGCTGCAATTATTGTAAGGGACAAACTTCAGAATATTCCTGGAATTGAAGATGCCGAAATAAAATACCCAGTTACAGGTATTGAGTGGTTATATGAAATAGATAGAAGCAAAACAGGGAAATATGATGTGTCTATCCAATCCATAGGCTCAATAATAAATTTAGCAACAACAGGAACTAAGATAGGAACAATAAGACCAACAGACAGCGATAAAGAATTAGATATTAAGCTTTTTTTACCGGATGACTTGAGAACTCTTGATCAAGTTGAAAATATTTATATCAATACCAGTAGAGGTCAGTTGCCAGTATCTGAATTTGTAAGTCAAAAGCCTAAAAATAAAATCTTTTCAATTGGTAAGAAAAATGCTGAAAGAATTTTAATGGTTGATGCGAATACTAGCTCAGGTTTTAATACTGCCGAACACATTGAAACTATAAAAAACTGGCTCAAAATAGCTAACCTTCCAATTGAAGTAAATGTTAAACTTGTGGGAGAAGCAGAAGACTCTAGAGGGTCACTTATCTTTGTGATTTCAGCTTTTAGTATTGCATTATTACTAATGTTTATAATACTTATTTCGTTATTTAATAATTTTTATCACACGTCTTTAATTTTATTTTCAATTGCTTTATCAACAACTGGCATATTTGTAGGACTTATCGTCTTACAAATGCCATTTAGTGGCGTTATGACGGGCCTTGGTATAGTTGCTTGCACAGGTATTGTTGTAAATAACAATATTATTCTAATCGATAGTTATAGAAAAATCAGAAAGAATGAAGATAACAAAATGAAGGCAATCATTCAGTCAGCTAAAAGTAGAATAAGGCCAATATTTCTTACAACAATTACCACAGTATTTGGATTGCTCCCATCAGCATTGCAAATAAGTGTAGATGTTTTTGAACGAGAAATATCATATAAAAGTCCTGAAACTTATTTTGTGCAACCTTTAGCATGGGCTATTGTTTTTGGCCTTTCTTTTGCAACTATAGCTACATTATTCGTAACCCCTTCTCTACTTGCATTGCCTGAAAAATTAAAGTCAATGATTTCAAGAAAAAATAGAATGAATTCTTCGTCAGTTCTAAGAGAAGAAGCTATTTAATATGAAGTCAATTGCAGTGTATTGCAGTTCATCTAATAAAGTCGATGACATTTATAAAGAAGAGGCCAAAAAAGTTGGAAATCTATTAGCTAAAAAAGGAATAAGGCTGGTTTATGGTGGAGGTAATATGGGGCTAATGGGAGTACTATCGAATAGTGCCATTAATTCCGGTGGTGAAGTATATGGAGTAATTACAAATCATTTAATTGAAATTGAAAAAAGAAATGACAGCCTTAATAATATAAAAATTGTTGAAACTATGCATGAAAGAAAAATAGAAATGTATAACAACGCAGATGCATTTCTAATATTTCCTGGTGGCATTGGGACTTTGGAAGAGTTTTTTGAAATCTATTCATGGAAACAGCTCAGACTTCATAAAAAACCCATCTTTATTTATAACTTTAACGATTTTTGGAGAGATCTTTTTACTCTTTTAGAAAATATAATAAAGAAGGATTTTGCTGGAGAAAATATGAAAGAAGCATATAAGGTAATCAATAATTATAGTGACCTCACAAAAGAACTAGAAATTAATGTCAAAAATTAAAGTAAAAACCCCACTTGTCGAAATTGATGGCGATGAAATGACAAGAATTATATGGCAGTTTATAAAAGATAAACTAATCCTACCGTACCTTGATATTGATTTAGAATATTATGACCTGGGTGTTGAAAATAGAGATAAAACAAACGACCAGGTTACAGTGGACTCCGCAAATGCTATAAAAAAATATGGTGTAGGAGTTAAATGTGCAACTATCACACCAGATGAAGATAGGGTAAAGGAATTTAAGTTAAAAGAAATGTGGCGTTCCCCAAACGGAACAATAAGAAATATCCTTGGCGGTACAGTTTTTAGAGAACCAATAGTATGCGAGAATGTTCCAAGACTTGTACCCGGTTGGACTGATCCAATTGTAGTTGGGCGACACGCATTTGGCGATCAATATAGAGCGACGGATTTTAAGGTTCCTGGTAAAGGAAAATTAAGTATTAAGTGGACACCTGATGACCCCAACCAAGAACCGATTGAAAAAGAGGTTTATGAATTTCAATCAAGTGGCGTTGCCATGGCAATGTATAATACCGATGAGTCAATACGTGATTTTGCTAGATCATGTATGAATTACGCTCTCATGAGAGGGTGGCCAGTCTATTTATCGACAAAAAATACTATTCTAAAAAAATATGATGGAAGATTTAAAGATTTATTTCAGGAAATTTATGATAAAGAATTTGCTGATCAATTCAAATCTCTGGAACTTGATTATGAACATAGATTAATTGATGACATGGTCGCATCTGCGTTAAAATGGAATGGTAAATTTGTTTGGGCATGTAAAAATTATGACGGCGATGTTCAATCGGATACTGTCGCTCAAGGTTTTGGTTCTCTTGGATTAATGACGAGTGTATTGATGACACCTGATGGAAAAACCATTGAGGCTGAAGCTGCTCACGGAACTGTAACGAGGCACTATAGGCTTCATCAAGAAGGAAAACAAACGTCGACAAACCCTATAGCGTCAATTTTTGCATGGTCAAGAGGTCTTAAATATAGAGGGAAACTTGATGATAATGATGAACTAATTCAGTTTGCTGATACTCTTGAGAAAGTCTGTGTAAAAACAGTTGAACGTGGCTCGATGACAAAGGATTTGGCACTCCTTATGCCTCATGAGCAAGATTGGCACAGTACTGAAGACTTTCTTGAAATAATTGAACGAAATTTAAATAAAGCCCTTAATCCAACTTATCAGTAATAAATTTCAGTATTTTATTTTTTTGGTCTGTTTCATCAATTAAATCGCCACCAGACTGAGCAAAATCTTTTCTGCCACCTCCTCCTTTTCCGTTAGAAACTGAAGAAGCGTACAAAGCAATATCATCTGCACCAATGACCTTTGTGAGGTTGTCTGTTACACCAACTAGGTAGCTGATTTTATTGTCTTTTTTTGAACCTAGAACAATAATACCACCATTTTTGAATTTTCTTTTGGCATTATCAATTACAGGTCTTAACGCAGAGCTTTTAGAATTTTCACAAAAGATAATGATGGTGTTTTTATTATTTGAAATTTCATCATTAACTTCTTTC
Source organism: uncultured Pelagibacteraceae bacterium (assembly GCA_902622985.1). GTDB lineage: Bacteria > Pseudomonadota > Alphaproteobacteria > Pelagibacterales > AG-422-B15 > CACNXQ01. Next base: position 167,258 of record CACNSH010000002.1, read on the forward strand.
ATTAAATTATTAACTTCCTCTTTTGATTTTGATTTATCTTTTTCGGAAATTAATTTCTTTTCTTCTATTTTCTTATTCTCTGCAGCTTTATTCATTTGATAAACTTTCAGGTCTTCACCGCGCAGAGCTTCTATCCTTCTAACTCCTGAAGCAACCGAAGATTCATTAACTATTTTTAATTTCCCAATTTGACTTGTATTCTCAACATGTGTGCCGCCACATAATTCAATGCTGAAAGTTTTATTTCTCATTTTTCCTATTTTTAACACTCTTACCTCATCAGAATATTTCTCTCCGAATAGAGCAAGTGCTCCAGCATTTACAGCGTCATCTGGTGTCATAATTTGAGTTTCAACATCTGATCCTTCCTCAATAACTGTATTTGAAATCTGCTCTATTTTAGATATCTCACTTTCTGAAAGAGATTTATGGTGACTAAAATCAAATCTTAATTTATCAAACGAAACTAAAGAGCCTTTCTGGGTCACATGATCTCCCAAAACTTCTCTTAATGCTTGATGTAAAATATGTGTCGCAGAATGATAAGTCTTACATGAGCTTCTTCTAGCAGAATTAATTGACAAATGAGCGCCTGTACCTTTCTTGATATCTCCTCTAATTACTTTTCCGTGATGCACATATAGGTTTCCTTTTTTTTGTGTGTCTGAAACTTCAAATTCAAAATTATCGGCTTCTATTGTTCCTGTATCACCAATTTGACCGCCAGACTCAGCATAAAATACCGTTTGATTGAGTATTAGGGATCCGTTATCACCGCTATGTAAACTATCAACTAATACACCTTCTTTTATTATAGAAATAATACTTCCTTCTGTTTTTTCAGATGTGTAGCCTAAAAACTCTGTAGGGGATAAACTTTTATTTAACTCAAACCAAATTTTATCTGTAGCTGTGCCACCAGATCCAGTCCAATTGCTTCTTGCTTTTTCTTTTTGATCCTCCAAACATTTCTTAAAATCATCAATATCCACCTCAATTTTCTTATTTCTCAAAATATCTTGTGTTAAATCAATTGGGAAGCCATATGTGTCATACAGCTTAAAAGCTGACTGCCCATTTAGAATAGTTTTTCCATTCAAATTATCGATCATTGTATCAAGTTGCTTAATTCCTCTGGACAATAAATCTCTGAACCTTTGTTCTTCATATTTCAATGTTTCATTTATTAGAGACTCTGCTCTTTCAAGCTCAGGATAGGACATTTTCATATTTGAAATCAGAGTTGGTGCCAGTTTGTGCATCAGTAAATCATTGTAATTTAGAATGTGTACGTGCCTCATTGCTCTTCTCATAATTCTCCTTAAGACATAACCTCTGCCTTCATTGGATGGAAGGACGCCGTCAGCAATTAAAAAACATGAAGATCTGAGATGATCAGCTATAACTCTATGGCTTGATATTAAATTTTCGTTATCATTTTTAGTTAATTCTTTAGAATGATTAATAATTTCTAATATACTATCAACTTGATAATTATCATTAGTGCCTTGCATAACTGCGGCTATTCTCTCAATGCCCATACCTGTATCTATTGAGGGTCGTGGTAAATCAATACGATTTTCTGAGTCGACTTGCTCATACTGCATAAAAACGAGATTCCATATTTCCACAAATCGATCGCCTGTTTCATCAGCTTCACTAGGAGGTTTGCCAATATAATTTTCACCATGATCATAAAATATTTCTGAGCAAGGTCCGCATGGCCCTGTTTCTCCCATTGACCAGAAATTATCTTTTGTAGAAATTCTTATTATTTTATCATCACTGAAACCGGTAATTTTCTTCCAAGCATTGTAAGCCTGCTCATCATCGTGATAAATAGTTACACAAAGCTTATCTTTATTTATTCCTAGTTCAGAGGTTATAAATCTCCATGCGTAATCTATCGCATCATCTTTAAAATAATCTCCAAATGAGAAATTACCCAACATTTCAAAAAAAGTGTGATGCCTTAAAGTATAGCCTACATTTTCTAAATCATTGTGTTTTCCCCCTGCCCTAATGCATTTCTGAGCCGTTACGGCACGGTTGAAATCTATTTTCTCTAATCCTGTGAATACATTTTTAAATTGAACCATTCCTGAATTAGCGAACATTAGAGTAGGATCATTTTGAGGCACAAGGGGACTTGAATGAACATGTTTATGTCCATTTTTAACAAAGTAAGATATGAATGAGTCCCTTAAACTATTAATCTTCATAGTTAAGGTATAACATCGAGATGACTAAAACGCAAAAAGACGCTTCAAGCGCCTTTTTGCTATGATCAATTTATATGAATTTCTTATTCTTCTGGAGTATCTTCGACTTCTTCATTTTCTCCAATTTGCTCAGGTATTTCCTCAGATTGTCCTCTAATTATTGATTCAATTTCATTAGCTACTGCAGGATTATCCTTTAAAAAGATCTTGGAGTTTTCTCGTCCTTGGCCAATCTTATTTCCTTTATAAGAAAACCATGCACCAGACTTTTCAATGGTGCCGACTTTAACACCCAAATCAATGAGCTCACCCAATTTTGAGATTCCTTCACCGTACATAATGTCAAACTCCACTACGCGGAACGGTGGGGCAACTTTATTTTTTACAACCTTTACTCTTGTTTGGTTTCCAATAATTTCGTCTTTGTCTTTTATTGCTCCTATTCTTCTTATATCTAATCTACACGATGAGTAAAACTTCAAAGCATTACCACCAGCTGTTGTTTCAGGACTACCAAACATCACACCAATTTTCATTCGAATTTGGTTGATGAATATTACCATACAATTAGATTTAGAAACGGAGCCTGTAAGTTTTCTTAATGCTTGACTCATTAATCTTGCTTGAAGACCCATGTGCGCATCTCCCATTTCACCCTCAATTTCTGCTTTAGGGGTTAATGCTGCAACTGAGTCGACAACTAGAACTGATATTGCTTTCGATCTAACAAGTGAGTCAGTTATTTCAAGAGCTTGCTCACCTGTATCTGGCTGCGAAATGATAAGTTCATCAATGTTTACGCCGAGTTTTTTTGCATAAGCAGGATCCAATGCATGCTCAGCATCAATAAATGCACAATTCTCACCTTTTTTCTGCGCTTCGGCAATAACATGTAATGCAAGAGTTGTTTTACCCGATGACTCTGGTCCATAAATTTCTACTATTCTACCTTTTGGCAGTCCACCAATGCCTAAAGCTACATCTAAAGATAACGACCCAGTTGAAATAGCCTCAACATCCATAACGGTCCTTTGGCCGAGTTTCATAATTGAGCCTTTTCCGTAAGTTTGCTCAATTTGTGACATTGCTACGTCTAAAGCTTTTGCTTTTTCTGAATTATCCATCTTTTTATCGTCTACCACTTTTAAATTTGCTTTTGTCATGTGCTTTCTCCAAACTTAGTTTTAATATATGTTCCATTTGTACACATTTTGTTCTCATTTTACAATACCTTATAAACTATTGTTAAATAACGATAAAATATAATTTGTTCAATTAATGTTCTTAAATTTTATAGTTTTTATCAACAGGTGATTCTATATCTAATGATATAACTCAATTAGATTAACTTAAATATATATCTAAAATTGGCTGATTTTCACTGTTAATAACTATTTAATCGTCAGAATGAAGCTTTTCGTCTCTCTCGTGCATTTCTTGAGCTTCAATACTAAGAGTAGTTACTGGCCTAGCGTCCAATCTTTCAATATTTATGGGTTCTCCAGTAACTTCGCAATAGCCATAGCTTCCATTTTCTATCCTAGCAAGCGCAGCATCTATCTTGGCGATTAATTTGCGTTGCCTATCTCGAGACTTTAACTCAAGGGATTTCTCTGACTCTTGGGTAGCTCTATCAGACATGTCAGCTGGAGCAATTGAGTCTTGTAGATTTTCGACTGTTTCTCTACTTTCTCTGTAAATCTCATCCTTCCAATTTTTAAGCTTGGTTCTAAAATATTCTTTTTGCTTTGCATTCATGAATTTTTCAGATTTTGTTGGCTTGTAGGTTTTTGGAAGTTTGACCATATTTACTCCTTGAGAATTAAGATTAAAAACAGTTGGGTGCTTTTAGTGGTTTTTATTATTTAAGTCAACGGATCATTACAATTTTTATGATTGATAAATCACTGAAATATAATATGTTTCTCTAAAATTAATCTTAATTATATGAAGTTTGAAGGAACCAGCTCCTATATTGCAACAGAGGATCTTAAAGTAGCAGTTAATGCCGCTATTACTCTTGAAAGACCAATAATAGTTAAAGGTGAGCCAGGCACTGGTAAAACAATGCTAGCTCATGAGGTAGCAAAATCTCTAGATGCTGAAATAATCACTTGGCATATTAAGTCCACAACTAAAGCTCAACAGGGTCTCTACGAATATGATGCTGTTACAAGATTGCGAGATTCGCAGCTTGGAGATGAAAAAGTTAAGGATATCAAAAATTATATTAGCAAAGGCAAATTATGGAATGCTTTTGAGAGCGATAAAAGGCCGGTTCTACTAATTGATGAAATTGACAAGGCTGATATCGAATTTCCCAACGATCTGCTACTAGAACTAGATAAAATGGAATTTTTTGTTTACGAAACTGGTGAGACAATTAAGGCGCAAAATAGGCCAATAGTAATTATAACATCAAACAATGAAAAGGAATTACCAGACGCGTTTCTTAGAAGGTGCTTTTTTCATTATATTAAGTTTCCTGATCCAAATACGATGGAAGAGATCGTTGAAGTACATTATCCAGATATAAAAAAAGATCTAATTCAAGAAGCATTTAAAATATTTTACGATATTAGAGAAGTTCCAGGAATTAAAAAGAAGCCATCTACATCTGAACTAATTGATTGGCTAAAGTTGCTCATGACGGATGACGTAGATGCTAAAATCCTTAGAGAAAAGGATCCAAAAAAGCTAATACCACCTCTTCATGGGGCTTTGCTAAAGAATGAACAAGATGTTCATTTATTTGAGCGTTTAGCTTTCATATCTCGTAGAGAAAATGAGAATGTTGAGTAGAGTAAGAATCTCTATAAAATAATATTATATGTTTATTAATTTCTTTTTTGACCTCAAACAAGCGAGCTTACCCGTATCATTAAAAGAATACTTGATGTTGATGGAAGCGATGAATAAGCGTGTTGTTGACTCATTCAATGTTAACGACTTTTATTATTTAAGCCGCTCGGCATTAGTCAAAGATGAGAGATATTTAGATAAATTTGATCGAGTTTTTGGCCATTCATTTAAGGGGTTAGAGAACCCTGAAGGTGAAACAACAAAAGAAATACCAGAAGAATGGTTAAAATTGATGGGGCAAAAGTATTTAACTGATGAAGAAAAAAAGATGATTGAGTCCTTGGGTGGCTGGGACAAATTAATGGAAACGCTCAAACAGAGGTTGGAAGAGCAAAAAAAGAGGCACCAAGGTGGAAGCAAATGGATTGGAACAGGTGGAACATCTCCATTTGGAGCATACGGCTATAACCCTGAAGGAATAAGAATTGGTCAGAAAGAAGGAAAAAATAAAAAGGCAGTAAAAGTTTGGGATAAAAGAGAATTTAGCAACTTAGATGGCGACGTAGAACTTGGTACTAGAAATATAAAGATTGCTCTTAGAAGGTTGAGAAAGTTTGCACGTGAAGGAGCTGAAACTGAGTTAGATTTAGATAATACAATTAAATCTACTGCTCATAAAGGTTACATTGACGTTAAAATGATGCCTGAACGAAGAAATAAAATCAAAGTATTACTTTTTTTTGATGTTGGTGGATCAATGGATGCGCATGTTAAAATCTGTGAGGAGCTATTTTCTGCAGCAAGAACAGAATTTAAACACATGGAATATTTCTACTACCACAATTGCTTGTATGATGCGGTTTGGAAAGATAATAATCGCAGATACAATGACAATATCAAAACATGGGACGTTCTGCACACATACCCATCTGATTATAAAGTAATATTTGTTGGAGACGCTGAAATGAGCCCGTATGAAATAACCTACCCTGGCGGAAGTGTAGAGTTCTGGAACGAAGAGTCTGGTGAAACTTGGCTAACTAGAATGTTAAACGTATACGAAAATGCGATTTGGCTTAATCCGATACCTGAACGATATTGGGATAGAATTGCATCAACTTCCATTATAAAGCAGATCTTTTCTGATCGGATGTTTCCTCTCACAATTGAGGGAATTGATCAGGCCATGCGTGAACTAAATAAATAAACCATGCTTAAAGAGCAGAACGTTATTTTAGGCATATCTTTGTTATGCCTTGGATTATTAATAGCTCCTTTATATGATGCGCTTGCTAAGTACTTAAGCGAGGACATTGGTATACTTGAAATAATTTGGGGACGTTTTTTCAGCCATTTTATTTTCTTAGTGCCACTTGTTTATTTTTTAAAAGGAAAAAAAGAATTTGTTAATCAATCAACGAAGCATCAATTAATCAGAGGTACTTTTATATTTCTTGCGACGGCATTCTTTTATGCTTCAATTTCACAAATCCCTCTTGCTAATGCATTAAGCATAATGCTCATTGCTCCCATTGTGGTGGTATTCATGTCTTCATTTATTTTGGGAGAAAAATTAAATTCACTGAAGATCTTTTGTACATTTTTTGGTTTTTTTGGAACTCTTTTAGTAATACAGCCAGGGTTTAGTGAGTTTAATTATTTTTCTTTATTTGCCTTATTTTCAGGATTCTTTTATGCAATGTATCTTGTTTACACGCGCCGCGTAAACTTTACTTCTGATCCATGGGTAAGCCTGTGTTATACCTCTATTCCTGGGGCACTAATAATGACTATCTTTCTACCTTTTTATTGGGACAGTGATCCTAATTTTAGTCAGATTATTTTGATGGGCTCAATTGGTTTAGTTGTGATTCTGGTGCATTTTATATTTATAAAAGCTTATCAAAATGCTGAAGCAAGCATTTTGGCTCCATTTCACTATTTTGAAATCGTCAGTAATATGCTAATAAGCGTCTTATTTTTTAGAGATATTCCAAACATAATAGTGTGCTTTGGAATTCTTTGTATTGTGAGTAGCGGAGTACTTATAACTGTTAGGCAAAAACTAAATTATGAATAATTTGAACGTTGACTATCGCTTTTCTGTAGCACCAATGATGGGAGTAACAACTCCAAGCGCTAGGTACATGTACCGTCTTATCTCAAAAGAAGCTGTTTTATTTACTGAAATGATAGCCAGTCAAGCTTTACACAGAGGCGATTACAAAAAACTTCTTAGAAAAGAAAATATCGAAAAACCTGTCATTCTACAGGTTGGTGGTTCTGATATAGGCTTATTAAAATATTCAGCAAGTTTAGCAAATAAGTTTGATTATCAGGGTATCAATTTAAATGTTGGCTGCCCCTCTAAAAAAGTTTCTCAAGGGAAAATGGGGGCGTGTTTGATGAAAGAAGCTGAACTGGTTAGAGATTGCTTAAGTGGAATGAGAGAAGAGACTTCAATGGATGTTTCATTAAAATGTAGAATTGGTGTTGATGAATTTGATTCTTATGATTTTTTTAAAAATTTCATTTCTACAGTTCTTGAGAGTGATGTGAAAGTTATTTTTATTCATGCCCGTAAAGCTTTTCTAAAAGGTCTTGATCCAAAAAAAAATCGTACATTGCCTGAACTTAAATATGAATTTGTTTACAATATCAAAAAAGAATTTCCTGATATTAAATTTATCATGAACGGAGGTTTGACAAATATTGATGACTGTATTGAACAATTGAAATATTTAGATGGAGTGATGGTAGGTCGAGCAGTACAGGCAAACCCTTTTTTTATTAAAGACGTGGATCATATTTTTTATGGTCAAAGCAATATTCAAGTTAACAAGTCCGATGTCGTGAAAAAGTATTTTGATTATATTAAAATGAATATTGAAACTGTATCTACCTACGAATTGCTCAGTCCATTACTTTCACTTTGTTTTGGAGTTCCGGGATCTAAAAAATTTAAACAAGAAGTGAATGAACTAATAAGAGCGAGAGATATCAATAAGTTAGAAGATACTTATCTAAATTTGATTGCCGCTTAAATTATTTCAGCAATATCAGAAAAGTCATACCTCGGGGCTCTCTCATAAAAACCACCTTCAGCAGCGTATCCCAAATTACATAGAAAATTGCTTTTAATTGTTGTGCCATTAAAAAATTCTTTATCAACCAGATCATTTGAGAAGCCAGACATTGGTCCTACTGATAAACCAAGGGAATTTGCTGCTTTTATAAAGTAACCTCCCTGAATTGATGAATTTCTAAAAGCTGTAACCTCAGACTTGGTTGTATCATTTTCAAAATATTGCTTAGCATCCTCACGTAAATAGTTTCTGGGAAGATCACGCCAAAATTCTATGTCCATTCCAATAATTGTACATACAGGGGCGTTGATAACTTTGCTAATATTATCATCACTCACTAATCTTGATAGCTTTTCCTTTGAGGTACTACTTTTAAGAAACTTTAATCTCATTGGACTAGAGTTAAACGAGGTTGGGCCCCACTTAACAAGATTATAAAGTTCATTGAGCGTGTCGTTTGCAACTTCCTTTTCAGTAAATCTATAGCAAGTTTGTGGTTCAACAAAAATTTCTTTTAATCTGTCTGACATCTTAAATAATAGCTTTTATGTGCTCTTCAATCTCTTCAGGTTTTTTTTGTGTACCAAAACCTCTAACAAATTCACCTTCTTTATTGATTAAAAACTTTGTAAAATTCCACTGTATCTCTCTGCCAGCTTCTTCAGTAAGCTTAACAAAAAGAGGTGATGCATTCTCTCCATTAACATCAATCTTATTAAACAGGCGAAAGGATACATTATACTTTGTGTCACAAAAATCCTTTATTTCCTCATTCGTCCCTTTTTCTTGGGCACCAAATTGATTACAAGGAAATGCTAAAATTTCTAACCCTTTGTCTTTATATCTATCATAGAGATTTTGTAAGCCAGTATATTGCGGTGTAAATCCACAAGCACTTGCTACGTTTACAATTAATAAAGTTTTTCCCTTAAATTCTTCCATTTTGATAGAGTTCATATCAATGTCTTTTACTTCAATGTCATAAATGCTCATATTTTTCCTTATCTTACAAATGTTCCGTTATTATAGTCATTAATCGCTTGAATGATCTCACTTTTGGTATTCATTACAAATGGTCCGCCACGAGCAATGCTTTCACCAATTGGTTCACCTGCGATTAATAAAAACTTAGCATTGGTTTCAGCGGATACTTTCAAATTATTGCCATTTGTCAACAATACTAATTTAGATCCCTCAATATTATTATGAGATAGGTTACCGATTTTTATTCTGCCATCAACCAAGTAAACAAAACTGTTATGCGATTTAGGTATTGAAAAACTAAACTGTTTATTTTGTTTAAGTTCAACATCAAAGAATATTGGCTCAACATTATGCTTTTTAATCGGCCCTTCAGCATTCTCAAATTTTCCAGCAATTACTTTGACTTTTTTATCTTCATCATGATGTACACTCATCTCATTGGCATCAATATAATGATATTCAGGCTTACTCATTTTTAAGCTAGCAGGCATATTAATCCATAACTGAAAACCATGAAGCTTGCCCTCCTTCATAGCAGGCATTTCGGAGTGAATAATTCCACTGCCAGTTTTCATCCACTGTACATCGCCTGCTGTCATTCTTCCTTCTCCACCAGTACTATCTTTATGCTCAAATTCTCCAGCCAGCATATATGTCACCGTCTCTATTCCTCTATGAGGATGTGATGGAAAACCAGCTATATAGTCCCTACTGTCTTCAGAACCAAATTCATCCAACATTAAAAAAGGATCAAAATAGTTTGGCTCAACACCTATACTTCTTTTTAATTTTACTCCAGCACCGTCTGTTGCGGGAATAGGATTAATGATATTTTTTACCTCAATGTCAGACATATTTTAATTAAAGGTTAAAAGTATTTTGCCTTTTGCGCGACCACTTTTGAGATGATTGTAAGCATCAAGGTATTGATCAAAAGAAAATATTTTTTCGATGATGGGCTTAATCTTTCCATCTTCAATCCACATTCTAAATAAATCTAAATTTGCAGTTGATGTTCTACCAGATAATACGACTCTTGATTTTTTTCTTTGAAACAACTGTTTTGCTACATCTATATTATTGTAAATATTATTTTTTGTAGTCACATATATTCCGTTAGCCGATAAGATTTTTGATGCCTTAGGAAAAGATAGATTTCCATTTGCATCAAAAACGATATCATATTTTTTTGATGAAGATAAAATATCTTCTTTTGTATAATCAACAACGTCATCTATATTAAAATCATTTTTGATCCATTCGTAATTTCTATCACTTGTTACCGCAGTTATTTCTGTTTCATATATTTTAGCCATTTGAATTGCAAAAGAACCCACTCCTCCGGATGCACCATTAATTAAGATCTTGTGTCCCTTTCGAATTGAAGCAATATTTCTCAATGCTAGCAACGATGTATTTGCTACTTGAGGAATAGCGGCCGCTTCGTGTAACTTGATATTTTTTGGTACAAGTGAAATTAACTTTTGAGAAATTTTAATTTTTTCTGCGGCACTTCCATTGAATAATATATCTGTCATGCCAAATACTTTATCACCAACTTTAAAAGCTCCTACATCTCTTCCAATTTCAGTAATTTCACCACTGAAATCACAGGCAGTGAATATAGGAAATTTATTCAGATTGGTTATAGGCTTAAACCCACCTTGCATTTTTTTGATATCAACTGGATTAAGCGATACGGCCTCGATCTTTACAATTACTTCTGATCTTTTAGGTCTTGGCTCAGCGACCTCTAAAATTTCAAGATTATCTATATCTCCGTATGAGTTGTATCCTATTGCTTTCATTTAAATATCTTATTAATGATTTTTTGATATATAATTAATAAAACCACAAATACAATAGATATTCATGATTTATAGTTTACTTAATGACATTAGTTGGGTAGTCAATATTCGAACACCCTATTTAACTCCTATATTTGAATTTTTTACATGGTTGGGATATCGAGATTTTTTATTCATGTTTATCCCATTTATTTATTGGTGTTATGACCGAAAAGTTTTTGGCAAACTTCTTGTAATAGTTTTCTTTTCCGCAATTATAAATTCATTTCTGAAAGATGTTTTCCAAGATCCTAGGCCGGATTTTGCTCTTAATATTGATCCATGGCTTCAAACTGAAACTTCATTCGGGTTTCCAAGCGGTCACACTCAAATTGCGGTCGTGATTTGGCTTTATATAGCCTTAAATGTGAAGAATTTATTTGTAAAATCACTTTCAATAATTTTTCTTTTTGGAGTGCCTCTAAGCCGAGTTTACTTGGGAGTTCATGACATTGGAGATATTTTAGGAGGCTTGGTTGTTGGATTAGTTACTCTTTACATTGCAGACCTTATCTACAAAAACATTGAAAGAGGAAATATTAAATTCAATACCTTTACAAAATATTTATCATTAGTTGTAATCTTTCTTTTATTTTATCTTGCATGGCCGACTGCACATGGAAATGAAGCAGCAATAGCAATCGGAGGTCTAATGATTGGTTTCTTCATCGGCAAAGATATTGACTATAAACAATTTAATTTTGTTCGTACTTCAAATGCATTTACTCATTACATATCATGCTTTTTGGCGTTAGTTTTATTTCTTTTGTTTAATGAATTTCTAAATTTAGCTTTTGAAAATGTGAACTTGCCTATAGAACTTGAAACGGCTTTAAGTTCATTAATATTAGGCTTTTTTATTTCTTTTTTGTCTCTTTACTTACTTTCAAAAATTAAACTTCAATTATCTAAGTAAGTTTCTCCATGCTTTAATGTGAAAAATCTATCTTGAGAAATATTATATTTTGAGACGACTTCAATTAACTTTTGAGGCGGCTCTCTTACAGGCTCATCGGTCAAAATAAATGTTCCCCAAGACATGCCAATGGCTTTAGAAGCTTCTAAATCCAAGAAAGACATTACTGCCTCTTCAGGATTCATGTGTGATACTTCCATGATCCATCTTGGCTCGTAAGCACCGATTGGAATAGCAGCTAAATCAACTGACCCTAATCTTTTTCTGATTTCTTTAAAATCATCAGAATAGCCTGTATCACCTAAATGAATAAAGCTATGATAATAGTTTTTAAAATGCCAAGCTCCCCATAAAGTTTCATTTCTATCAAATAAGCCCCTTGCCGACCAATGTTGCACAGGAGCAAAAGTAATTTCTGTATCACTTACTTTAATTGAGTCCCACCAATCTAGTTCTCTCACATTCTTTATCCCTTTATTTATGAACCATTCTTCGAGACCCAGTGGGACTAAAAAAAGTACATCTTCGTATTTTTCCGAGATTAATTTCACGCTTCTATAATCAAGGTGGTCATAATGACTATGAGAAATTGTTACGACATCAATGTTTGGTAAATCTTCAATTTCCATACCGGGTGGCATATATCTCTTTGGTCCGGCAAAACTCAATGGTGAGGCTCGATCAGTAAAATGTGGATCTGTAAGCACATTTATATCCTTGTTTTGATATAAAAAAGTTTCATGCCCAATCCATGTAGTAACAATGTTATCATTGTTATATATTTCTTTGTAATTTGGTTTCTCCATTTCAAATTTAAATGTCGATAAATCCTTACTTCTTCTCTCCCAACTCCATTGCATTAGTTTTTTAAAACTACTTTCATATGGTACTCCATTAGTATTTGCATAAGTTCCATCCGATAAATGATGTGCGGGGTTTTGTGGTAGGTTTTCAGTACTTGCTGACGCAGCATAAAATAAAAATAAGAACAATAAAACCAATCTCATAATTATTTATCCCTTAAGCTCCACAATATAGCCAGACATATACTTTTTGATATCGGAAGCACATAAAGTACTGTCAGTATTGTAATTGGTATCCATGTAATTGCTTGCAACCATAACTGAGGTGAATAGTTTTGTTCTATATATAGAACTAAAGGAATAATGATGTGTCCAACAATAATAATTGTAAGCCAGGGACCAAAATCATCCGTTCTATAAATTGAGAGCTTTTCATTACAATTATTGCAATTAGGCTTCATTTTCAAATATTGCTTATAAATTTTTTCTTCTCCGCATTGCGGGCATTTTTTAAAAACTGATCGAGATAAGGCAAGTAATAATGATACTTTCACAATAATTACTTTTTGCTTAAAATAAATTCATTGCTTGAATCCGCTAACCAATCCCATAAATAATCAGCAAAACTCCATCTAACTGATATATCAAAAACTAGGTCATCTGATAATCTGTCAATGAGGACTGTTGCCTTACTAATATATGATTGAGCGCATGAATTTCCTTTTGTGAGATATTGATCAAAATTAAGAGGGCAAGCTTTTGTTAAGACTTCAATACTTTTTGGGCCACTAAGCCTCATCGTCAAGTAATAATCAGATACATCGGTAATTGCGCAAAATAAATCTGAAAGTATTTCTCTTAATCCATTGATAACATTGTCTTTTTTTTCATCTTCACTTAATAACAAATATTCATTTGGTCCTAACCACAAAACTCTAGTCTCATTATTTCCAGTGACTTCGCCGGCACTTTTTGGAAGACTATATGTAAGGTATTTTTCTACTGCATCTCTTGCTTGCACATCATCTTCCTTTAATCTCAAATTAATTTTTCCTAAAAAATCAATTAGCTCCAATGAAATATTATCCGAAGCGATTTTTTCTTTTTGTGTAAGAGGGGAAAAAGTTTGCGGTTGATTACTCATTGTTTCTCTTACCTTCTTTGTCATAAAATATTGTATCTGTCACAGTAGCCTCAATAATCTTACCATTCATAAGTGGTACAACTACTTGTTCACCCATTTTACTAAAACCGTCTTTTAACATCGCTAGAGCAATTGGATAACCTAGAGTCGGACTGTAATAACTAGATGTAACATGTCCTAACATTTTCATTGGCGGCTGCTTTAATGCCTTTTCAACAATATGAGATCCTTCTGGAAGAACTGTTTTTTTGTCATTAACTAAGAGTCCAACAAATTTTTTTCTATCATGTCTAACGGTATCAGATCTCGTAAAGGATCTCTTTCCAAGAAAATCTTCTTTCTTCTTTGAAACGATCCAATCCAAATTCATATCATTTGGTGTGACACTTCCATCTGTATCTTGTCCAACGATTATAAATCCTTTCTCAGCACGCAATACATGCATTGTCTCTGTACCATACGGAGTAATATTGTATTTTTTCCCATGTTCCATAAATTTTTCCCAAACATAACGTCCATAACGTGCAGGTACATTAACCTCATAGCTTAACTCTCCAGTAAAGCTGATTCTGAAGACTCTTGCCTTCACTCCACAAACTTCCCCTTCTCTAAATTTCATGAATGGAAAACTTTCTTTTGATAAATCAATATTTGTTAAATCTTTTAAAAATTCTCTTGAATTTGGTCCCGATATAGACAGCACAGCCCACTGTTCAGTGACTGAGGTACAAAACACTTTCATATCAAGCCATTCTGTCTGTAGAAATTCTTCTAACCAGGACATTACTCTTGCAGCGCCACCTGTTGTTGTTGTCATGTGATAATGATTTTCTCCCAACTTACTAGTAACCCCATCATCAAATATCATACCATGCTCATTGCACATTAACCCATATCTGCAGGAGCCAATTTCAAGTTTTGACCAAGCGTTTGTATAAATCATATTGAGAAATTTAGCGGCATCAGGTCCTTGTAGATCAATCTTTCCAAGAGTTGATGCATCTAATATACCCAGACTGTTCCTTACTGCTAAACATTCTCTTTTAACCGCTTGGTGAATATCCTCTTTGTTTTGAGGAAAATAATATGGTCTTTTCCATTGCCCAACATCCTCAAATACAGCTTTATTTTCAACATGCCATTCATGCATTGATGTTTTTCGTTCAGGGTCAAAAAGCTTGTCAACGCTTCTTCCGGCTATAGCTCCAATCGTCTGAGGAGCATAAGGCGGTCTAAAAGTTGTGTGACCTATTTCGTCGACAGGTTTATTATGAATATGAGACATTAAAGCCAATGCATTAACATTGGATGTTTTTCCTTGGTCAGTACCCATTCCAGTTGTTGTATATCTTTTTGTATGTTCTACACTTATATAACCCTCTCTTTGCGCTAGAAAAATATCTGCAGCAGTTACATCGTTTTGAAAATCAATGAAATGTTTAGATCCTTTTGTAACTTTTTTCTTACCTAACATATATGGCTCAACATCAGAATGTGTGAACTCTATCTCTTCTTTTCCAGTCCAATTAACTTTTTCAACGCTATTGAAATTAAGTTCATTAGCTGCTGCTATTCCTGCATCAAATGATTCATTTAGATTTTCTTGTAGATTAAACTGACCATTATTCGAACCAATTATTTTTTGGTTTTCGATGATTTTATCAGGAACAAAAGTATTTATCTTTAGATCATATTTTAGTTTACCTCTTGATTGGCTAAAGAGTTGGACTGCTGGATTCCAACCACCAGACATTAATACGCAATCAGTATGAATATTTTCGACTTCTCCTTTTAGTTGATTTTGATTTTTATCAACTTGCTGTATTTCAATTCTGTTTACTTTCTTATAGCCATAGGTCTTAATAACTGAATATGACTTATAAACCGTTATATTTAATGATTTACATTTTTCACTAATTCTTGCATTTAAAAGATCTCTTGTATCTACGACTGTTACTTTAGCTCCCTTTTCAACAAACTCAAAAGCGGTTAAATAAGCATGGTCATTGTTAGTAAAAAGTACAACTGACTTACCTGGTAATACTCCGTACCTAGAGAGATACTTTTGACCTGCAGACGCCATCATGATCCCGGGTCTATCATTATCAGCAAAAACAAGTGGTCTTTCAAAAGCTCCTTGTGCTAAAATAACTTTTTTTGAACGTATACGCCAATATCTCTCTCTCGGTAAAGTATTTGAAAATTCCACATGGTGATTAGTAACTTTTTCTAAAGCCGTTAAATAGTTGTAATCATAATACCCCATCGCGGTAGTTCTTTTGAGAATTATAACATTGGCTAAACCATCTAATTCATCAATGATCTTCTTCAGCCACTTCTTTCCATCTTTCTCATTGATGCTAAAATTATAATCTAGGAGATATCCTCCTAATTCTGGATTTTCATCTATAAGTAAGACTTTACAGCCCGAACGTCCTGCGCCCAAAGCTGCGAGTAAACCTGAGATACCACCACCTACAATAGTGATATCAGTGTAATAAAATTTCTGTTCATATCTATCTGGGTTTTTTGCTGTAGGTGACTGACCTAACCCAGCGGCTTTTCTTATGAAATGCTCATAAAATAACCACATGCTTGGAGGCCATTTAAATGTTTTGTAATAAAAACCTGCAGGGAATATTCTTGATAGAAAGTTGTTCATTGCTCCAATGTCAAAATTAACTGATGGCCAACAATTTTGGCTAGAAGCTTCTAGACCTTCATAAAGCTCTACTTCTGTTGCACGAATATTTGGTTCTGTTCGTGCTCCAAGTCCTAATTGGACAATTGCATTTGGCTCCTCTGAACCTGCAGTTAATATTCCTCTTGCGCGATGATACTTAAAACTTCTACCTATTAAATGAACATCGTTAGCTAATAACGCAGAAGCTAACGTATCACCCTGATACCCAATATAAGACTTGCCGTTAAAAACAAAGTTAATTGGTTTTTCCCTATTTACTTTACCGCCGTAAATTGTCCTATTTTGATTACTCATTTGATATCTCTGGCTTCGCTTCACCCATTTTATATGTTTTTATTATTTGATCTGTGACAGTGTCTCTCATTACATTAAACCATCGTCTGCATCCATGATCGTGAGTCCATCTTTCAAAATGGGTTCCTTTTGGATTTTCTCTGAAAAAAAGATACCTGCCCCATTCTTCATCACTTATTTCAGATGGGTTATCTGGCCTTGCAATGTGAGCTTCGCCGTGACATGTGAATTCTGTCTGATCTCTTTCCCCACAATATGGACAATTAATTATAAACATAAAAAAAATTATTAATGAGCAACTGCTGCCGCTGCAGCTTCATCAACTAAGGCTCCTGAGAAATGTCTTTCTAATGAAAAAGGAGCTGCAATATCGTTTGGCTCTCCTCTAAAAACCGTCTCAGCAAATACATGAGCTGACCCTGGAGTTGCTTTGAATCCCCCAGTTCCCCAACCGCAGTTAATAAATAAGTCTTTTACAGGCGTCTTGCCTATAATTGGACTTCTATCAGGAGTTACATCTACGATTCCTCCCCAACTGCGAAGCATTTTAAGTCTTGAGAATATTGGAAATAATTCAACTAGAGGAGCCATCATATGTTCGATCATGTCAAAAGATCCTCTCTGAGAATATGAGTTGTAGGCATCAGAGCCTGCTCCAACCACTAGTTCACCTTTATCTGATTGACTTACATAAACATGAACGGAGTTTGACATGATGACACAATCTAGAATTGGTTTAACAGGCTCGCTTACTAAAGCCTGTAAGGGTACAGAGTTTATTGGGAGAGAAAAACCTGCCATATTAGCTAATACTGAGGAGTGTCCAGCAGGTACGAGACCAACTTTATCAACTTTAACAGAACCTTTTGTTGTTTGTAATCCAACAACCTTGCCATTTGAAATATCTATTCCTTTAACCTCACAGTTTTGAATTATATCGACACCAAGATTTTCTGCCGCTCTTGCATACCCCCATGCTACGGCATCATGACGCGCCGTTCCCGCTCGCCTCTGAAGTAAAGCCCCTAAAACAGGATACCTGCCATTAACATTAATATGAGGTATTTTTTTTGCAACTTGATCCTGATTTAGAATTTCAGCGTCAATACCATTTAAATAATTAGAATAACCTCTCCTTGTGATTTCTTGCATGTCATGAACCGAGTGCGCTAAGTGAAATAAACCTCTTTGTGAAAACATTACATTAAAATTAAGCTCACTAGAAAGGCCTTCCCATAAATTAACAGCATGATTATAAAGAGCTGCACTTTCATCCCATAAGTAATTTGATCTTATTATGGTTGTGTTACGTCCAGTATTACCCCCACCAATCCATCCCTTCTCAAGAACAGCAATATTTTTAACACCAAATTCTTTTGCTAGGTAATAGGCAGTTCCTAATCCATGACCGCCACCTCCAACTATTACTACATCATATTCAGGTTTAAGATCAGGACTGCTCCATGCTTTTTCCCAATTCTCATGATAAGAAAATGAATTCTTAACTAAATTGTATAGTGAGTATTTCATAACTTAAACCTCTTTACAGAATACGGTGACAAATCTAAATCTGTATTGTTTGCGCAAATTTGTTGTGCAACCAGTTTTCCTGATATGCCGCCTAATGACCACCCAATATGTTGATGGCCAAAATTATAATAAATATAAGGGTTTTTTAGAGATTGTCCAATCACTGGAAGAGAGTCAGGCACCGACGGCCTGAACCCTACCCATGTTTTTTGAGGAAGGTCTGCTGAGGGAAAAACTTCCTTTAATGCCCGGTTTAAAAAGTTAAGGACTCTTTCATTTTTTGTTTCATTTAACGCTCCAAATTCAACAATTCCACCCGTTCTTAGGCCGTCAGACATAGGTGTAAAATATGTTCCTCGTTCTTGCCAAGATATTGGTCTTTTTACAATGTTCTTCAATTCTGGATTGACTAAATGGTAACCCCTTTCAGCTTCCAGTGGCACTTTGTCGCCTATATGTTTAAGCAGATCATTAGACCATACTCCAGATGTAATCACGACTCTATCGTGCAGGGTCTCTTCTGAGTTTGTTTTAATATTTATTTGATTAGTTTCAGTTTTTTTTATGGATATAACTTTCTCTTTTTTGAATTTTCCTCCTTTTTTAATAAACAGTTTCATTAATGCTTCGCTAACCTTGATCGGACTTTTTGCAAAATAACTACCTTCAAATAAGGCTCCTTTATAAAAGATATTATTAATATTAGGTTCAAGATCAGAAATATCATCTCGACTTAGAGTTGTTATTTTAACACCTGTTTCTTCTCTTTTAGGAAAATCTTGTTTTGCAGCATTAAAAAATAATTTTGTAGACCATCCATACATGATAGACTCTCTTGATATATAATCTTCTGCATTTGCTTCGTTGAATAGATCTTCATAACCATCATCCATATGTGACAGTAAAGTTGTTAAATGTTGAACAGTGTGGTTAACTTTTTCATTTCTGCAATTGCTCAAGTATTTAATAATCCATGGAAATGTCTCGCTTAATCGTTTTAGGCTAATGAATAAGGGGCTGTTTTTGTTTAGCAATAAATATGGAAATAAATAAAAATAGGATGATGAATTAGTTGGTATATTTGCATATTTTGCATAAGTTCCAGCATTGCCGTAACTTGCTTGTGATCCAGGATCATTCATGTCATACAAGGTCACATCTTGACCGTACTTCTTAAGCCAATTGGCTGAAGAAATGCCGACAATTCCCGCTCCTATTACTGCTATTTTCATTTGTAACTATTGTGATTTCATTTCTAGAAGTCTGCTTATGGTTCTGTTAAATTTATCTTTCAAATGATATGCACTGCCAAGATCGCTTATTTCTTTTTCTGTGCTTAAATATAATTTAATTTTATTATCATAGAGAACATCAATTAAATTAATAAATCTTTCTTGAAGATTAGAATTTGTATTTCCAAAATTTGGAACATTTTCAACGATTAATCTATCAATTAATTTAATTAACTCGAGGTAGTCTTCAGTGCCTCTATTATCGCCACAAATTTCATTGAATTGAAAACGAGCTATTCTATTAGACAAATTCTTAACAACAAAATTTCTCTTCTTCACACTTATTACTTTATCCTCGACTGAAGTTTTATTTGAATGGATAGAAAAAATATCATTTATTTTAAGCTTGCTAACCGGTGAATTTGATAAAAAAAAGTTCTTTTCTTCTTTTAATGATCTTGTTCTATAGTCAATGTCTATTGATAGATGATGAATTAGAGAGTTATTTTTAATTAAATTAATAAATGGAATAAAAAGTTCTCTTTGCAGCCCTTCTTTGTATAAGTCTTCTGGGCTGGAATTAGAAGTTAATACAATTAAAATATTATTTTTAAAGAACTCCTCAAATAAATGCCCGAGAATCATTGCGTCAGCTATATTTGTGACCTGGAATTCATCAAAAAATATGAGACTTGATTTCGATTTAATGCCTTTTACAAGTTTTGAAATTATAAAATCTCTTGAATTTTTTTCATTTCTGAGTTGGTGTAATTGATCATGTATATTAATCATAAACTCATGAAAATGGACTCTTTGTTTTTCTTTTAAATTTACGTCATCATAGAATAAATCCATAATGAGTGTTTTTCCAATGCCCACTCCCCCGTATAAATAAAAGCATTTCTTTTGATTTAAATTGTATCGAAATAGTTTTTTTATAAAATTTCTGCTCGAACCTAACAAAAATTTATCTAATTCAATAACTAAATCTTTTTGCTTAATATTATGTTCAATATGCTTATCTTTACAGAGCTGTTCGTAAACTTTTAAAGCTTCTGACACTTTTTCAAGTAGCTAAGATCTAAGTTTCTGATTATCAGGATCGTATGGACTTTCGGGTATTACCGTTACATCAAACATATCTCCCAAAATATCGATCTTTAACTTTGTGCCGACTTCTGAATGAGCTGGATTGACCATAGCTAAAGCGAGAGACTTATTAACTCGAAAGCCAAAATTTCCACCTGTAGCGCGACCAATAACTTTGCCATCAGCATATATTGGATTATTGCCAAGCACATCAGCATCTTTGACACCATGAACTTCAAGAGTTACGAAGGAATTTTCAAAACCTTTTTCTCTCCACTGAACTAATGCATCTCTTCCTATGAATTGACCTTTGTTTGGGTGAATGAACCTGTCTATTCCTGACTCATATCCTGCGTATTCAATTGATAATTCTGTACCAATTAGTTTGTAGGATTTCTCAATTCTCAAAGAGTCCATTGCTCTTATGCCAAAAGGCTTTAGACCCAGATCTTTTCCTGCATCCATTAATGTATCGAATATATGATTTTGTACTTCAATTGGTGAGTGGATTTCCCATCCTAATTCGCCAACGAAATTTACTCTTATTGCAAGTGTTTCTGCAGCACCAATTTTTACTTTTTTACCAGATAGCCATGGGAAACCCTCATTTGTGAAATCATCCTCAGATACTCTTTGAAGAAGTTCTCTCGACTTCGGACCAGCGACAACTAATACTCCAATTTGATTTGTAATATTTTCAAATTTTACACTTCTGTCATCGGGCATATGTTTTTTTACCCAATCATGGTCCAGCCGCTGCCAAGCTCCAGCAGAAACACAATAAAAACTGTCATGAGACTCTCTCATTATTGTAAATTCTGAGTGTACTCCTCCTTTAGAATTCAAAGCATGACAGAGATTTGTCCTTCCTATCTTTTTTGGTAATTTATTAGCAACTAAATTATCTAGGAATTCTTCTGCTCCTGGTCCGCTTATTCTACATTTTGCAAATGCGGTCATATCTAAAAGACCTACATTTTCTGTTACATTTTTACATTCATTTCCAATGTGCTCAAACCAAGCTGATCGCCTGAATGACCAATCATCTTCTTGTGGAACTCCTTCAGGAGCAAACCAGTTTGCGCGCTCCCAACCAAACTTTTGACCAAACACTGCACCTAAATTTTTCAGCCTATCATAACAAGGAGCTTGTCTTAATGGCCGGCCTGCGGGCCTTTCTTCATCAGGATAATGGATTGTGAAAACGTTAGCATAAGCCTCTTCATTTTTTTTGATTAAATATGATTTTGATGCGTAATCGCCAAACCTTCTGGGTTCAACCCCGAGCATATCAATGGTCGGTTCGCCATCAACAATCCATTCTGCGATCTGCCAGCCTGCACCACCGGCAGCTGTAACGCCAAACGAATGACCGTCATTTAAATATAAATTTTTTCTATCCCATGCCGGACCGATAATTGGGCTTCCATCTGGAGTATAGCAAATAGCACCATTATAAACTTTCTTAATTCCTGCTTCTCCAAAAATAGGAACTCTGTGAATGGCATGCTCTATATGGGGGCCAAGTCTGTCTAAGTCTTCTTGGAATAATTCATACTCACAGTCATTGCTAGGTCCATTTACATAGCAACATGGTGCACCATTTTCATATGGTCCAAGAATTAATCCACCAGCTTCCTCACGCATATACCATGCGCCGTCAGATCCTCTAAGTACACCCATTTCAGGAAGGCCTTCTTTTTGTCTTTCTAGAATTTTAGGATGAGCTTCTGTAACGATATATTGATGCTCAACAGGTATCACTGGGATATCTAATCCAACCATTTCTCCGGTTTGCCTGACAAAATTTCCCGAGCATGAAACAACAATATCACATTTGATTTCACCTTTATCAGTTGTAACAATCCAACTATCATCTGGTAACTGTTCAAGTCCTATGACTGCTGTTTGTCTGTAAATTTCAGCTCCAAGCGCTCTTGCTCCTTTTGCTAGAGCCTGCGTAAGATCATTGGGTTGTATGTATCCATCCTCAGGGTGCTGTATAGCACCCACTAAGCCCTCAGTTGAACAAAGCGGCCAAACTTTTTGAACTTCTTCGGGAGTTAAAAAATTGACTTTAACACCTATTGTTTCCGCAACACCTGCATATTGACGATACTCATCCATTCTATCCTGATTTTCAGCAAGTCGAATATTACTTACTTGCCTAAAGCCAACATCTTGACCAGTTTCTTTTTCGAGTTCTTGATAAAATTTAACTGAGTATTTATGGATTTGACCAACAGAGTAACTCATGTTGAATAAAGGCATCAAACCCGCAGCGTGCCACGTCGAACCTGATGTAAGTTCTTTGCGTTCGCACAAAACTACATCAGACCATCCTTTTTTTGCAAGGTGGTAAAGCGTACTAACTCCAACTACACCGCCACCAATGACGACAACTTTAGCTTTGTTTTTCATATGAATTATGGTCCGGCCCAATCAACAGCACAATATTCGGCACTTCCACCTGTGAAATCCCAATTACGGCCGTGATCTCTAATCCTACTTCTTTTTGATCCTTTGCAAACAATTATTTCTGGCGCAACCCAATATTTTAAGTTTGATACTTTTACTACTTCGCCTCTCTCTTTTCCTGGCTCATGTTCAATTCGACCATCTAAGATTTCTGGAATTGTAAACGACCATCCATCGTCGGTTTCTTTATATGATATAGAACATCTTTTTACGCCAAGGAAGTTTGCAATCATATGTCTAAACCAACCTGTTTGTCCACCTGCTTGACCTGAGAAAATAACTGCGAGCGCATCAGCTGCATCATCAGATGCTTTTTCGTCAATATATAATCCTGCTGTCCAACCGCCTGAACCTAAAGGGCCAGGAACTTCTAAAAGAATAGCAACATTTAAACCACTTAAATCCATAATTCCTTTAGACTCTCTTTTGATAGGGTTAAATCCAGACCACTTTTCTTCTGCGTATCCTTCTTCGATATTAATTCCCCACCATGAAAAGCATTTACCATTAGGTGAATTTGGAACCGCTCTCCCCAGGGACATCGGACAATTGCAAAATACATCGCAGTTACAATTCAGCAAAAAATTTCCTTTTATTTCCCAATGTAAGTTTAGTGGATTTACAGTCATATAGTTAAATAAGTATTAAATACGCCCCCCCAACCTACAAGAAGAATGCCCAGAAATCTAGAGCTAAGTTTCTCGTAAGGCAGCATTTTTTCAGCCAATACAATTATTGTTATTGCGACAACCCAAAGTAAATTCATAACTCCATTTACAAAAAGCAGAAGCATAAGAACCCAGCAACACCCTAAGCAAAATAAACCATGCTTTAGACCCACATAGGCAACATTTCCGTATCCTTTAATAGGACCAGCCATTAGAAACGATAAGGGGTTTCTGCATTTCTCAAGACATGTATCTTTCAAACTTGTAAATTGAAATACACCTGCTCCAACAAGAAATAATCCTGCAAGAATATTATTTTGTAATGTTCCCATCATATCGACTACTCCGTTATTGTGAAAAATATATTGAAGAGTACATGCAATAAGTGAAAAAATTGTCCAAATTAAAATATAAGTGAATGAAATCACTATCATCTCAATAATAATATTCGACGATATTTGCATATTCGATCTCATCATTCTAAAAATATTTAAAAAGATAAATGTAGATGGAAGCATCATCGCAAACATCATGACGGTCCACATTACGAACATCACGATAAAATCATTTATTGTCCACTTTCCTGTCATTGGCATCATAAGAAAATTGATTGATGAGTTTTTTTCATTCATATTCATTGAGTCCATAGTCATTTCTGTATCAGACATCGAGTTCATTGACATTTCATTTTCTGACGCGGTTTCCATTGACATTGTCATTGGATTTTTATTTTGCATCATTGAGTCCATTGGATTAGATGCCATGAGGAATAAATAGTACCAAGCTAAAGCAATTAGCAAGGTGAGAAAAAAAAGTGTGGTGATATATTCAATTTTAAATGTTTTCATTAATGTTCTGTATGATCATCTAAACTTTTTTGAGTTTCAACCTCAAAAAGCACTTTGATCTCGCCTGCATTTTCAAATACTAAAGACCCTTCTAAACTTATTCCATGAGTTAATTCAATACTAAAATTTGAAAACATTATATGGTGCGTGCCGGGTTTGAGCGATTTAGCTTTTTGTGGAGGGATTTCAATAAAATCAACTTTACTCATTATAACTATTCCATTCTCTACACTTGAATAATGTAACTCAGTATCTGCAAAGTCGGTAACAACTTTAATTAAACGATCTGTCTCGAAACCCATGTTTACTATTTTCATATATCCAGCTGCAGGGCCTGATGAAATTACAAACTTAATGTGTGGGTGATTTATATTAATATGATCTTTTTGAAATTGGTGAGCAGCTCCAATTTTTATAGAAACTAAAAACAAAATTATTATTAGTGCTTTATACAACCCTTAATCTCTCTCTGTCGAAAACATACAGACATCGTTAACACAAGTTAAAACGCATAATAAGTTTTTATCTTTGTTATGATAAGATGCCCATAATTCAGTCTTTTCATGTTTTAAAAGAAGCTCAACATTAGCATCACAATTTTTTTTTGATGCTTGTTCAGATGCCAATTCTCTATATTTATTTGTTTCTATTATTTCGGAACAAGACAATAAAATAAAAAAAAATAAATATTGATATTTTATACATTGTTATAGATTTTTTAAATCTTCAACCATTTGTTCAATACTAGAACCAAAGGGAAGTATGCTTCTTAATACATCATTATCATCAAAAATATAATAGAAAGCAGTATGTTGAACCATGTAATTTTTTTCTTTATTACTTATTTCATCAGATTGTTCAGATGAACCTAGATAATTTTGATGTTCTGAATTTGTTGCCGGCTCTACATGTACAAAAAAATCTTTCCATATTGGCATAAGATTTTCATATGTCCCCGTTAAACCAATTAAATTATTGCTAAAGTTGCTAAGAAATTCTTTTAATCGGTCAGGGCTATCCCTAGCAGGATCAACTGTTACAAAGAAAAATTTTATATTTTCTATTGAATGGTTTTCTCTATTTAATTGATCAATGGCATTACTCATAAGATTTGCACTAATTGGACAAATATCTGGGCAATGAGTAAAGCCAAAAAAGAATACTTTACTATATCCGCTATAAGTTCTTTCACTTACATCAACTCCAAAATGGTCAACTGCTGTGAATTTTAAATCTATATCATTTGATACTTCTGAAGTATTGTCTCTAAATAATTCAGAAACTGCCCAACCAGCGACGACTGCTAATATAATTATTGAGAGGAATAAAAGTTGATTAACTCTACCTCTTGAAATCATTATTCCATTTTTTCGAGTCTAGAACTAAATGGTAAAGGGACAACTTCAACTTCTCGTTTCTCTCCATCATGATCAATCTGATAAACTTCTTCTGAATTAATTAAATCAATATCAATGAACCCTAAGGCAATATTGCATCCAAAGTTTGGGCTATAAATACAGCTGGTTACAAATCCTTTTTTTTCAGAGTTATTGTCAAACAATGGTATTCTTGCCATATTATAACCAATTTTCTTTCCTGAAATTTTAAAACCAGTGAATTGTTTTTTAATGCCCTCTTCTCTTATTTTTAAGAGAGCATCTTTTCCTACAAAGTCCGCTTCTTGATCAAGATCATAAAATTTTGGTAAGTTTAGTTCTAAAGGGTTCTCAGCTAATGAGGTATCTCCTTGGTGGGAAATCATACCGGCTTCAATTCTATCTATTTGATTAGGACAACTTGGTACAATTTTAAACTCTTTTCCTGCTTCCATTAATGCATTCCATAATGCCGGACCATCTACTTCTCTTGTTATATAAATTTCGTATCCAAACTGATTACTCCAACCGCTGCGTGCAATGATGATATCTAATCCAAATAAGTTAGTTTCGATAAATTGATAATATTTTAATCCCATAATAACTGGATCATCATTTGTAGCTTTTCTCATGAGTTCTTTTGCGCGCGGGCCTTGCAATGAAAGCGGACAAGCTTCAGGCTCCGAAATTTTAACATTAAACTTACCAGATAAAGCAACGCCTTTACACCATAGTATCGCATCAGAATCTGCAATACTCAGCCAATACTTATTTTCATTAAACTTTAAAATTAATGGATCATTTATGATTCCACCATTTTCATCTGTCATAAATGCGTAACGACAAAACCCATCTTTAAAAGTTGATAGATTTCTTGGCGTCATATACTGAACAAATTTAGCGGCGTCTTCTCCAATAATTTCAATTTGTCTCTCTGCTGCCACATCCCATAATGTTACATCGTTTATTAATGATTGGTATTCCTCCTCAGGAGTCGTATAGCCAACAGGCATCGTCATACGGTTATAAGTTGTAAAATTGGTAGCGCCGTATTTTAGTGTCTCTTCAAAGAAAGGTGATTTTCTAATCCTTGGGGTGTATATAATACCTTTTGACATTCTGTTCTCCTTAATGATCAGACCTTATAGACCATAAAGTCATAAAAAGTAAATCCTTTTCCTAAGTTTCTACTTACTAATTAAAACTATAAATGCTAAAAAATAATGATGAGCAAAAGATATGAAAATTTAATGAAACGTATTCATGCCGGAGAAAATATTCTTCTTGATGGGGCCACTGGTTCGGAGCTTGAAAACCGTGGTATTAAAATGGATAATTCTTGGTGTGGCACAGCTTCCTTAGAGAGCGATACATTAAAGCAAATACATAAAGATTATATTGAGGCTGGCTCAAGTATTATAACTACAAATACTTATGCAACAAATCGAATGATCTTAGAAACCGCGGGGGTAGATAATCAATTCAAAGAAATAAATCTAAGTGCAATAAATGCAGCTCTGGAAGCAAGGGAAGAATGTGGTAGAGATGATGTACTTATAGCTGGGTCCTTGTCTCATCAAATACCGTATGAGGATGCTTTTGAAACACAAGAGGAAAGAGAGAAATTTAAAAAAAAACTCACACCCGAATATTTTCAAAAGTCTTTTGATGAGCTCGCTTTTTTTCTAGCCGATAATGGGTGCGATTTTATTCTACTAGAGTTAATGTATCGACCAGATCGAATTGAAATAATTTTTGACTCAGCAAGTAAGGCTGGATTGCCTGTGTGGGCTGGATTCTCATCTAGAAATAAAGACGGGTTAATAGCCCTTACTACAGACTATGACTATAGTTTTAAAAAAATGATTAGTAATGTCAAACATCATAAATTGGATGCTGTAGGAATAATGCATTGTGAAATTAATGTAATAGAACAAAGTATTAAAGAACTTAAAGAAGTATATGACCTTCCTGTTATGGCGTATCCAGAAGTAGCGGTATTTAATTTTCCACACTACGACATGAGCAATGTAATTTCTCCTGATGATTATTTAATTGAAGCAAAAAAGTGGAAGGATGCTGGAGCGCAAATTATAGGTGGATGTTGCGGCACTACAGTTGAACACATTAAAGTACTCAATCAATTATAGTTAGCCCGTATCTTCTTCAGTCTTTGATGCAAATATTATTTCTGTTAATCCAGCAAATATAATGAAAGAGCTGCCTAATATTTCTCGCCATCCAATAAGCTCGTCTGTTAATACCGCGGCACTGAAAGTTCCTACAACTATTTCAAAAAGTATAATTATAGAAAATATGCCTGCACCAATTCTACTTGGTGCACCTAAGATCACTATATTTGTCGGTATATGAAATAAAATTGCAATTAAAATTAGCCACGGCATCATTGCAACCCATGACTCTATTGATGGAGCATCACCTAGGTAGTCGCTCAAGAAATATGATTGTATTAATGTAAATAAGCCTCCATAAAAAAAGAATGAAAATAATATAGGATATATTCCCTCTGGCTTTTTTATCTCCATTCTAACTGCTGATGCGGCAATAAGAATTCCGCCTAATAAAGCAATCCAATCACCAGAATTTTGTGGTAAGGGTATCACGCCTTCTTGACCAAAAACTATCCAAACACCAGATAGTGCAAGAGCTAATGTTATGTATCTATAAAAACGTGGAATTTGTCTAAGAAATACTATTTCAAAAATAGTTGTCCAAACTGGGGTTATATAAAAGAGTATTAAAGCTCTAACTACATCTGTCAGTAAAAAACTATTAGCGTAGCAAGCAATACCTCCTCCAAACAAAAGTCCAATTAGAGGATACTCTAGGCCAAAAGACTGACCTTTATAGAGCCTCCAAAGTGATATTGGAAGCAGCATTGCAAAAGGTATAACCATTTGAGAAATCGTTGCCCATCCGCCCGTTAAACCACCAGCCTCTAACGCTCTTTGAGGGATCCAGAATAAACCCCACATACCCGCAGCGATTAATAATGCAAAGCTAATTGTATAATAGTAAGGATGTCTTGATGAGGTGATCATAAAAGTTAACTAAAAAAAAGGCCTTGCACAAAAGTAACAAGGCCTTAATTTTCTGATTTAGCTATTTAGACTTACGGAAGCCAAGCTTTCCATTCGTCTGTACTGTTTTTCCATTCAGCAACAGCTTCTTCGACAGATAATCCGTCGTCACCAACTCTTACAAGCATTTTTGCTTGATCCGTGTTAGAGAAAGCCATTTTTTTGAAGAATGCAACTGCTTCAGCGTTCTCAGGTTTAGACATAACTTCAGGATTCATATAATTCATCGTGTAGTCTTTATCCCAACCTGTAGCAGGCCATGCTGCAGTTCCACAATCTTGCCAGTTATTAGCTTCAGTAAAACTATCACAGTATTTGTATGCTGGTAGTTTTACACCAACCATTTCATTCTTACCGAAGAAAAAGTGTGGTTCCCAAAGATACAGAAGGAATGCTTCACCTCTATCATAAGCTCCTTGAGCTTCCGCTAGAGCTGCAACCTCAGTACCTAGTTCTGATGCTTCAAAATCAATTCCTAAAAGATCTAATCTTTTTTGGTCATGACAGTTCCAACCAGCAACTGGACATCCAATCAATCTACCTTTTGAACCTGTTTCAGGTGTCGCAAATTGATCTTTGTATTTATTTAAATCTGACCAGTCTTTAAAATCTGGGTTAGCGTCAACAAAGTATTTTGGAACATAGTAATCTGACATTCCAATGATACCACTTGTGTACGCATCAACAGATCCATCACCAGAATACTCTTTTACAACTTCTCCGTCATAAACAAGATTCATGTTGATCATTACATCGTCAGCCTCAGCATAACTTGGCCAACTTTCACATGCGAAGTCAATATCGCCAGCGGCAATAGCTTCCCATAGACCTGTTCCTGAAGCGAATTCTATTCTATCAACTCTGTAGCCTAGCTCTTCTTCAAGGATAGCAACTGCAACCTGACATGTTAATTCTCCACCAGTCCAGTCAGCAACAGCGGCTGTTAAACGCTTAGCGTTGGCAGTACCTGCCGAAAGAACTAAAAAAGAAGACAAAATCAGGGCAGCAAAAGTTTTTGCAAATAATGAATTTTTCATTAATTTCCCCTTTTTATTAATTAATTAATTAATAATTCTAGACCAAAAAAGATGAATAAGTAAACCGCTTTATCAACATTTTTTGAAGAAAAGTATCAGGAAATATGTATATAAATTAGATCTATAAACCTAGGGCATCTCTTTGCTTTTTTGTCCATGCAAGACTGATACGGTCAATTATCATGGCTAATAAACAAATTCCTATGCCAGCAGCAAGAGCTCTACCAGTATCTGATCGAGCTAAGCCATTAAATACCTCAAGACCTAGCCCTTTACCACCAATGAGAGGTGTGACAATCTGCATCGCAAAAGCCATCATGACTGTTTGATTGAAACCCATAACCAAACTAGGAACTGCTAGAGGAAATTTTATCTTATTGAGAGTCTGAATTGTAGTGCCTCCAAATGACTTTGATACTTCTGAATATGTAGAAGAAACTTGAGACAGGCCCAATACAGTTAAACGTATTATTGGAGGTATGGAGTATATAATTGTTGCAAGTAATGCAGAAAATGCCCCACCACCAAAAAACATTAAAACTGGAACAAGGTAACAAAAATATGGCAATGTTTGCATTGCATCTAATATTACCTCGTTGATATTTTGAAATCTCTTACTGTAAGATGCTAAGATACCTATTGGCACACCAATTACAAAACATAAAAGAACTGAGATAAGAACTGATGAAAGAGTAATCATTGCTTCAGTCCAAATATTGCAAGCGCCGATGAATGCTAGAAGGATGGCAGTAATAATCGCAAATCTAATTCCAACAGATTTCCAGCTGATTAGAACCAATGCGCCAATTGTAAACCAATATGGTAAATATGTGAGATAAAAATCAAATGGTCTTAGAAGGTAAATAACAACAGTTGATCTGATTGTTTTGGTTATTGAAATAAACGTATCATTTACAACCAATGATTTTACACCAGCAGAAATTTCTTCTCTTATTGACAGATTCCATGCTTCAGGAAATGTTCCTATTGCAGCAACATTTGCATCATAATAAACGATGCCAATCAATATTAATAATCCAGAGAAAAAGAAATAATGAGCATTTATAAATTGTGCAATCGCTGAGCCGTAATCCTTATTAAATAAAGAAATTACTGAATTTAAAATGAAAGAAAATATTCGAATGACGCTTGAGAATACAAATGCAAATGCAAAATGAATTAATTGTAGAGGTTTTTCAACCTGTCTAGCAATGGGATAAATATCCCATGTTTGCGGTAAAAGATAAAATTTTTGACTATCGGATGGCAAAGTAACTGTCTCCCGACTAGCGGCTTTACCAAATCTATCGAACATGATTGCCATTAAAAGAACGCAAATACCTCCTTCCAAAGCAGCTCCAACTTCTAGTTTTTTTATCGATACCCAAATATCTGAACCTAAACCTTGAGCCCCAATAAACGTTGCTAAAACAACCAAGGCCAATGCCATCATTATTGTTTGGTTAACGCCCATCATGATGCTTGGGAGAGCTAATGGAATTTGTACTTTAAATAAAATTTGGCTCTTACTAGAACCAAAAGCTGTTGCTGTTTCTACTGTTTCATTTGGGACCTGACGTATACCTAAGTTTGTCAGACGAATAATAGGAGGCATTGAATAAATCATTGTTGCAAGAATTGCAGGCGCGCCTCCGATTCCAAAGAAAAACATTGCAGGGATAAGATAAACAAATGCAGGCATCACTTGCATTATATCGAGAGCTGGTTTCATATTTCTCTCAAAACGATCACTTAATGCACAGAAAATACCAAGTATTACTCCAACAGCTACAGATAAGAATACTGATAGACCCATAAGAGCAAGAGTTTCCATAGCAGAGTCCCAAAGCCCAACCATTCCCCAATACATGGTGCCAAAAAGAACCAGAAAACCTAATTTAATTCCACCGAATGCAAGTGATGGAATAAGCAATAGCGCCGATATAAATACCCAAGATGAATCCAGTAAAAAATCCTCGAGCATCCAATAAAGGTCTTTTACATAACCAGCAACCATCCTTGTATAAACTTTAATATTATCTTTTAAAAAATCTTCACCAGCATTGACCCAAGCTGTAAAAGTAAAAGCGTCAGTTATAAAGACAGGAAATTCAGAAACATCTTCTCCTTGAAATGCAAGCCAGATTGAAGCTAGAATTGCAGCAAAAATTAGCCCAGGAATGATACGACTCTGAGTACTACTTTTAGAAGATAAAAGAGATGTATCTTGCGTTAATGCCATATAAAATAGTATTCCTTAAGGTTAAATAAATTATTCAAAAATCCTCAACATAGTATAACATTCAGCAGATAAAGCACTCAAAAATAATGGAAAAAAATGACAAAATAGTATGCACAAATATATGGAAAGTATTTGGGCCGAATGAAAAAAATGTTCTTACAAATTTAGACAAAAATCTTTCAAGAAGTGAAGTGCAAGAAAAAACTGGACATGTGGTTGCAGTTAAAGATGTAAGTTTCTCAGTTCAAAAAGGTGAAACGTTTGTTGTAATGGGTTTATCAGGCAGTGGTAAATCTACATTAGTAAGATGTTTATCAAGACTGATTGAGCCAACAGCGGGTGAGGTAAAAATTGACAATCAAGATGTAACACAGATGAGTAATAAAGATTTAACAGATCTTAGGCGTAATAGAATGAGTATGGTATTTCAGCACTTTGGTCTTTTCCCTCATCGAAGAGTGATAGAAAATATTGGCTATGGACTTGAAATAAGGGGAGTAAAGAAAAAAGATCGATTAGATAAGTCAATGGAAACACTTAAACTTGTAGGACTAGAAGGATGGGATCAACATTACCCTCGCGAATTGTCAGGTGGAATGCAACAAAGAGTTGGACTAGCTAGAGCTCTAGCAGTTGATCCAGAGATTCTAATTTTTGACGAACCTTTCTCAGCACTGGATCCATTGATAAGAAGGGAAATGCAAGACGAGTTAATTAGCATTCAAAAAATGGTTCAAAAAACAATGGTATTTATTACGCATGATTTTTCTGAAGCTATTAAAATGGGTGATCATATTGCGATAATGAAAGATGGAGAAATATCACAAGTTGGTACACCAGAGGAAATTGTTGCAAATCCTGTGGATCAATATGTAAAAGACTTCACTGAAGATGTTCCCAAATACAAAGTTTTAAGTGCGGGTAAATGCGCAAGAAAAGAATGCTGCGAAGATACAAAAACCCTGTTCGCCCAGGGCAATGAGTGTATTAAAAGTGACGTTAAAATCGATACTTTAATTAATCAGATAGCTGACACTGACAAAAAATATCCTGTAATCGATGCAGTTTCAGGAGAACTAATTGGTGAAATTGATCGGTCAATAGTCTTAAAATCAATGACATCTTAATTAATTTGAATAAATAAACCATGACGCTTTTCAATTTGAATAAAGAAGAAATTCTTGCCCCTCAAGATTGGGGTTTCCCTGTACCGATAGCATATGGTCCAGGTAGATTTTCCGAAATTGGAAATTATTGTTCTGAGAATGAGATAACCAATCCACTTATTGTCACTGATAGTGGCAGTGTTGATCTTCCCTTCATTGATAACTTGGTCGAAATTTTAAAAAAATCGAAAATTAATTCAGGTATTTACTCAAAAATTTCACCCAACCCAAGAGATGATGAAATTGCATCAGGAAAAAAACTTTTCAATGATGACAATCACGATGCAATAATTGCTATTGGCGGCGGAAGTGCCATGGATGGTGGTAAGTCAATTTGTCTAACCGCTAATAATGAAATTGAGTTATTTGACTTTGAGTGGGAAAAGACACCTCAAGTCATTGGACCAGATAATAAATTTCCTAAACTTATTACAATTCCTACAACAGCTGGAACAGGCGCTGAAACAGAAAGTACAGCAATGGTAACAGATACCAAACAAGGAATTAAACTTTGTATAATGCATCCTGAATTGAAGCCTTCATTGGCATTGCTCGATCCTGAACTAACATTAGGATTACCCTCAAATCTTACAGCATGGACAGGTGCAGATGCAATGATCCACTCAATTGAGGGTTATTGTGTTCCAGGTTTTCACCCCTTATGTGATGGTGCCGCTCTCGAAAGTCTAAACTTAATTTCTAAATCACTCATTACAGCTGTAGAAGAACCAAATAATCTTGAAGCAAGAGGGGCTATGCTTGTTGCTTCGTGTTTGGGGGGAGTTTCTTTTATAAAAGGGCTGGGTCTTGTTCACGCTATTGCGCATATGGTTGGGGCAGAATTTAATACGCATCACGGACTAACTAATGCTATTATTTTGCCAGCAGTTCTAAGATACAACCTACCAGATATGGAAGAGAAAGTGATGAGAATGGCTCAGGCAATGCAATATAAAGATCATACTGCAAATCATTTCATCGAAAGCATGGAAAAAATACTAGATCGAATTAAGATACCCAAGGGTTTAAATGAAATTGGTGTTCCAGAAGATTGTATTGAGAGAATATCTGAAAAGTCAATGATTGATACAGCCTTTGGCACTAACCCTCGTTCAGCCACATTGGATGATGTTAGAGAGCTCGTCAAGGTCAGTATTTTTGGAGCTCGATAAAAAACCTCGTAGATGATTACTCATTTATCTGTTCGGGATCAAATTGATTTAATTTCTAAAAAAGAAATAAAAGTTGAAGAACTTTTTCAAGAATACTTATCCAATATTGAAAAGCTTAATCCTAAGCTTAACGCCATTGTGTCACTTAGAGACAAAGATTGGATTATTGATAAAGCAAAGGAACAGGATGAACAAAAAGTTGATTTTACAAGAAAACAAATTTTATTTGGACTTCCATTTGTTTCAAAAGAATTATTCGACGTAACTGGACTGCCAACTACTTATGGAATACTTGAATATCGAAATAATTTTCCACAAAATGACTCGTTAATTGTAAAAAAAATAAAGCATCAAGGAGCCACAATTATTGGAAAATCAAATATGGCAGAACTAGCAATTGGATCTCATACAAAGAATAAATTATTTGATCCAGTTTCAAATCCTTATAACTATAATCTATCAGCTGGCGGCTCAAGCGGAGGAGCGTCAGCAGCTGTAGCCAGCTGCCTCATACCATTTTCTGATGGTACGGACATGATGGGCTCTTGCAGAAACCCTGCAGCTTTCACAAATCTATATGGTTTTAGACCATCTCCTGGACTGATATCTGATAAAAGAGAAACCAGTAAATTTCCTGTATTGACGACTCCAGGTGGAATTGCCAGAACACCTGATGACTTAAGTATTTTTTTAGATGCCGTCGTTGGAAAAGATATAGAAGATCCCTACTCGTTTAACTTTGAGGGTTCATTTCAGTCAATAACTAAAAATTTATCTAGTGAAATAAAGATTGGTTGGATTAGTAACTTTGTTGAACACTATTCTTTTGAAGAAGGAATTATAGAATTATGCGAAGCTTCTTTAAACAAACTCGTGGAAACAGACAAAAAGATATTTGTAGAACAATGCAAAGTTAATATTGATCCAGATAAACTATGGGATACATGGTGCACTCTCAGGTCAAAAATCACATTTAATGATATTTCTGCAATGCAAATTAAGGATTTTAATGAACTAAGCTTTCCAGCTAAATGGGAATACGAAGAAGGAAGTAAAGTTTCAGACGATCAAGTTTCTAATTCCATTGATTGGTATAATAATTATAAAAAGTATGTCGATAGTATATTTGAAAAATATGATTTTATTGCTTTACCATCAGCACAATTATTTCCATTTAACAAAGAAATAGATTTTCCAAAAAGTATTTCAAAAACCCAGATGGACACATACCATCGCTGGATGGAAGTTACGGTATTTGCAAGCATGTTTCAATTGCCTACCATCTCATTACCAGTTGGCTTTAATGCTGAGGGACTGCCAATGGGTATGCAATTAATTGGAAAAAATAAATCAGATGAAAAAGTGATACAAATTGGAAAATATTATGAAGAAATCTTTAATCATTCAAAAATAAAACCTAATATAATTAATGGTTAATAAGTTAGTCGATACCCCAAACCCAACTCTTGTAACATTACGCGACAATAAAGCTAAATGGAACCTTCCTGAATATAGAAGAACTGGCTATAGGAATCTTCATAAAATAAACAGATATGGTCTTTTGTTAAGATCAGATTACGTTCTTTTGCTTAATGAGAACAGTAAAGATGAAATAGATAAAATAAACTCAGTAAGGGAAATGACGAGCCATAAATCTTTTTGTTCTTTAATAGTTGGAAAAGGGCAAGAAATATTTTTTGAGAAATATGCAAAAGATTTCTCTTCTGAAACACCGCATACAATAATGTCAATTTCAAAGATGTTTTTAAATCTATTTGTCGGTGAATTAGTTGAGAAAGGTGAATTGCAATTGGAAAAACCTATTGGCTATTATTTGCCCAATATTGGAGAAGGATATTCAAAAGCGACGGTTCAAAATGTTTTAAATATGAACATTATTAATGCTTTTACCGAGGATTATACTGATCCGTATTCAACATCATTTATGCATGAAACTGTTGGTGGCTGGCGAATACCAGATAAAGATAAAGATGAAAAATTTCAAGAAGATTTCTTGAACAGTATTCAAACAGATGGAACTAATTCTGTAATAAACAATTCTGATAAAGCATTTTATAAGTCAGCAAACAGCGATGTGATTGCTCTACTAATTGAAAAATTAAGTGGAAGAGAGCTGCGAGAGTGGCTTCTCTCGTCAGTAGAAGCAATGGGTCTTGAAGATGGTTTGTATATGGCAACAGATAGAGGTGGGATGCCATGGCTGTCCGGTGGTGGTTGTCTTGTTGCAAGAGATTTGCTACGCATGGGACTGCATTTCTCAAGAAAAGGTCTTGGGATCAGAAATAGATTAGCTGGCTCTCGTAAATTTATTGATGATACAGTTTCTGAAAAAGGTCCAAAATATATGCACTTAAAAGATGAAAAATATGTTTATTATGTAAATCAAACTATGAAATCTAATAATTGGATTGGGCATTCTGGATACGGTGGGCAATTTTTAATGATTAACTTAGAAACAAATGTTGTTGCAAGTTTTTTTTCTGTTTTAGAAACCGACTCAGCAACTGATGAAGGCTATAAAGCCAAAATGATTCTGATGCTTGAGGAAGTAACATCAAAGCAATATTAATAGAAAGGATAGATAATGAGAGGATACGTAATGGTTGGGTCAAGTAATTTAAAAGAATCTAAAGCATTCTACGATGTTGTCCTCGCAGTAATGGGAATAGTTTCAATTTATGAGGATGAGGTGTGTGTTGGTTATGCTCGAGAGGGGAAACAAGATGTTGAGTTCTATATAACCAAACCGGCAAATGGAAAGCCTGTTACATTTGGAAATGGTACACAGATATCCTTTTTGACCGAGTCAAAAGAACAAGTTGATAAGTTTCACAAAACTGCTTTAGGACTTGGAGCACAAAATGAAGGGGATCCAGGTTTTAGACCAAGCGACAGTAATGTTTATTATGCATACATCAGAGACCCAGATGGTAACAAAATTTGCTCATATACAAGTGTAAATGTCTAGGGCTACCAGGTTTAAATTATATCGAGCATTGCTTATAGTTGCTATTGTTTTAATAGTACCAGTCATCTTTATTGTAGGAATTACTCTGCCCTATTTATTTAATACAATAAAAATAACTTTTCCTAATATTGTCATTGATAAAGATGTTGAAAGCTATATTGCTGAAAAAGAACTGCTTTTTGAGAATACTGATCCCCGAGCAAAGAAAAAAATCATATGGCATGATGATGCGAAAATTAAAACTGAATATTCAATTGTTTATCTTCATGGAAGTTTTGCGACGGGGCGTCAACAAGAAGAAGTTTTGATAAAGATTGCCAAAAAATTAAAGGCTAATTTATTTATATCAAGACTAGCTGGCCATGGCTCTGGTTTTGAATCTACAAAATCTCTGGAGGCCAAAAATTTTCTCGAAGATACAGCCGAAGCCGTTGCAGTAGGCAATAAAATCGGAAATAAAGTTATATTAATGGGTTTTTCAGCTGGAGGTTCATTTGCATTAATGGCTGCAAAAGATCAGAATTTAAGTGAAAAAATTGATCATTTGGTGCTTGTGGCGCCATGGACTCCCAAGCTATCTCCTCCTTATTTCTTAGCGGCGACTGGGTTATTTTTTAAAAGCCAATACAAGTTTAATTTTCCTAGAATGTTTGACTTGCCAAATGAAGAATGGGATCCTTTTTGGGTCAATGAATTTCACAGGGAACTTCCAAGACAGCTTTGGGTAGCGGCATTTTCTGGAAGGAAACTTGAATTTCAAGAGACTAAGATTCCACTATTAGTATTTTATGAAGAAAAAGATAAAGTAGTAAACGCTGAAGGAGTT
This sequence comes from uncultured Pelagibacteraceae bacterium, assembly GCA_902622985.1. Classification (GTDB taxonomy): domain Bacteria; phylum Pseudomonadota; class Alphaproteobacteria; order Pelagibacterales; family AG-422-B15; genus CACNXQ01. The sequence continues at coordinate 205,814 of CACNSH010000002.1, forward strand.
AAAAAAATATTTGAACAATGGAAAGGACCTAAGAAAATAATTAATAACGATACTAATTTAGGAGGCTTTAATTATCATGATATTATTGGAATTCTAAACTCCCCACAAGATGATTTCTTTGTTGAGGAAATCAACAACTGGATAGAAGTTAACTCTTAAATAAACTTTTATTATTTTCTCTCAATTTATTTTTTTGAACTTTGCCCATAGAATTTCTAGGTAAATTTGACATAAATATTATTTTTTTTGGCTGTTTATATTTAGCAATTTTATCTTTTGTATAATCCAATATTTGACTACCATCATTTTTATCATCTGTTGTCACTACTGCCGCAACAACTGCTTCGCCAAAATCATCATGTTGAACACCAAAAACTGCTGACTCTGTAATATTTGGTAACTCATTTATCACATCTTCTATTTCCTTAGGATAAACATTTAGTCCACCGCTTATAATCATATCTTTATCTCTACCAACAATAGTAAAGTAGCCATTTTCATCTTTCTTTGCGAGATCACCTGTTATGAAGAAACCATCATCTTTAAATGATTCTTTGGTCTTTTCTTCCATTCCCCAGTACCCCTTGAAAATATTTTCGCCCTTAAGTTCAATAGTTCCTATTTGACCCACCTTTACTTCATTACCTTCTTCATTGACTATTCTTATTTCAATACCTGGTAGAGGTATGCCCACTGTGCCTGCTTTCCGTGATCCGTCATATGGATTTGAAATATTCATATTTGTTTCTGTCATGCCATATCTCTCAAGAATTTTTTTACCAGTTCTTTTTTCAAATTCAATGTGGGTTTCTGAAAGTAAAGGTGCTGAACCAGAAATAAATAGTCTCATGTGTTTTGCTGACTCATTATTTAATTTTTCATTTGCCAACAATCTTGTATAAAAAGTCGGCACGCCCATCATGGATGTAGCTCTTTTCATCCAAAGCAAGGCTTTTTCAGCATCAAATTTTTCCAAGAAAATCATTGATCCTCCGACAATTGCAAGAAGATTACATGCAACAAAAAGACCGTGCGTATGGTAAATAGGTAGCATATGTAAAAGAACATCATTTTCTGTAAATTTCCAAAATTTTCTTAAAACTTCAGAATTTGAAACCAAATTTCTATGCGATAGCATCGCTCCTTTTGATTTTCCAGTAGTACCGGATGTATATAAAATGGCAGCTAAGTCATTTTCGTTTCTTTTAATAGATTGAAATTTTTTTGGATATTTTTTTATCTGCTCAATCAATGAACCAGTTTCATCTAAATTTAATGATAAAATTGAAACCGAAGAATAGCTCACTAAGTTTTTTACTTCATTTTGAATTTTGTCATCGACAATTATCACCTTAGGTTTGGCGTCATTGAAGAAATATTCTAATTCACTTAGGGTATAGCCAGTATTGAGTGGCAGATAAACACCTCCAGCTTTAACGGTTGCTACGTATGTAGCAAGTTGAATTACATTCTTTTCTGCCTGTATGGCCACGCGGTCACCTGGTAATAAATTTATATCTATTAAGTAATTAGAAATTTGATTTACAATTTCATTGAATTCTAAGTAACTTATCTCTTTAGTTTCATTGATCAAAAAAATATTTGGACTCGTTTCGTTAGATTTGAATATTTCATCAAATAGATAGTTTGACTCAGTCATTACTCTTTTCATCCAATGAATAAATACTCAACCGAGATAAAATATCTTCATGAATAACTATACCAAGTCCAGCTGATTTGTTTATATGTGCTTTATTATCTACAATATCAAAAGGTAACTCACAAAATTTCTTTGAAAAGTTTATATAATCTGGAAATATTTCAGCCTTTTCTGAATTAGAAATACTTGAGCAAACATGAAGCATCGCAGATGCTGAAACGGACATTGAATTCCAGCAATGTGGAGAAATAGAGATGCCATTATTTGATGCTTCATTTGATATCGTGATAATATCAATGAGTCCGCCCATACCTGAAATATCAGGATTAAATATATCTACTGCATTTCTGTGTATTAATTCTCTGAAATGGACCAAGCCTGATTGCTTTTCACCTGTTACAACTTTCATATTAAAAGCATTTTTGATCTCAGTAAGTAAGCTTATATTCTCACCATCAACAGGCTCTTCTATCCAGTAAGGATTAAATGACGATACTTCTTTTAAAAAAGATTTTGTCTTATCTAAATCTTTAGGTATAGCTAAATCAAGCATTAGCGGTAATTCATCTCCTACTATTTCTCTAACTTTTTCAACAAACTGAATTGAAATTGATACGTTATCTAGCATTGGATATATCTTGATCCCCCCATATTTCTTTCCATAAAATTTTTCTATTTGTCTCAAATAGTCATTTGTGTCTTTTTTTAAATCGCTCCAACACGTAGCATAAATGGGAACATTTGGTTTGGGACTTTTTGTTAGTAAAGAATTTAAAGGAAGATTTTTTAACTTCCCTGATATGTCCCATAATGCAATTTCAATGGCACTTGTAGCAGAGCTGAAATCTAAACCTCTGTGACCATCACTTAACAATGAAATTTTATTATAAAAAGACTTTATTGATAGATTTGGAATATTCGAAATTTCTCTAAATAGCTCTTTTATAATAATCGCAATACCCTTTTCTCTAAGATTAATAGAGAATGCTTCTCCCCAACCTTCAATTCCATCTTCAGTAGTTATTTTTATTATGATAAATTTTTTTGTATTTGACCATTGATCATCAGACAGATGATTATCAGTTATCCAGATCTTCAACCTTGAGAGTTTACCAATGCTTATATCTTGATTATTCATTATCAGTATCAATATTAGATGGAATATAATTTAATTTGATCTTTAACATATATAAAAAAAACCTTATGTTAAGGTATGATTTCAAAGTTAATACTAGGCGCAGGTTGTTTTTGGGGAGTAGAAGTTCTTTTTGAAGAAATGTCTGGCGTTAAAAAAGTAATTTCAGGGTATGCCGGCGGGCATACAGAAAACCCTACATACGAAGAGGTCTGTACAGGTAAGTCAGGACACATTGAAGTTGTTGAGATTGAGTATGATAATAGTGAAGTAAAGTTTGAGGAATTGTTAGACAAGTTTTTCTTTATTCATGATCCAACTCAGATGAATCGTCAAGGTCCAGACATTGGTGAACAATACAAATCAGTTATTTTTTGTAATTCTGATGAAGAAAGAAGAATATCGGAAAGCAAAATTGATGAGATTAATAACTCAGGCGAACATCAAAACGAAGTAGTTACAGAATTAAGAGAGAATGCTAAATTTTGGCCTGCTGAAGAATACCACCAAGACTTCATAGAAAAAAATGGTAAAGTTTGCTATCACCAACTTTACGTACAACACAAATCCTAAATTGCATTATTATTAATGCTCAGCACGCTGATTTGTGCTGAGCAATTAATATAAACTAACCCTTTACAACTTCTCTTGTATTCGCGTTGAAAGACTCAGTAAACGGTACATCAACTGTTACAGCGTCTACTGGTACTCCTGGCTCATCAGCATAAATATCAGGTAAATGAACTTTAAATTTTTTACCCAGTTCCCATTTTGGAAAGCCATTTGCATTAAGAGTTCCATCAAAAGGTATATAACCCATAGCTATATTTTTTCCTTTTTCAGGATGATACCAAGGTGAAGTAATAAAGCCACATGGGTCTCCACCTTCACCAGGAGACACAAGCCAAAAATCAGGCGCATACTCATCAATTGGTTTGCCACCAATTTCAAATCCCACCAATTGTAACTTGTACGGCTTATGACCATCTTTCAAGTCAGTCTTCATCTTTTCAAGCGCTTGCTTACCGATATAATCACCTTTTTTCTCCCACTCACCTTTTCCAGATAAAGAAACTTGATAGCCAAGATTACATTGGAAAGGATTGTGTTCATGATCTAAGTCCTGTCCCCAAGATAATATGCCTGCTTGTATTCTTCTGTGGTGAGCAGGCGCTATAACCATTAGATTATGTTTCTTTCCTGCTTCCAAAACAGCGTCCCACATATCGTCGGCATAGAGCGTCGCATTTCGTAAATAAATTTCATAACCGGACTCGCCAGAGAAACCAGTTTGAGAAATCACACAACTTCTTCCACCAACTTTAACTTCTGCTAGACCATAGAAAGGAATATTATCAAGATCAACTTGATCACCCACTAGGTCTTTCATCAAGGCAATGGCTTTTGGTCCTTGAATCTGAACAGGGCACGCATCAATTTCATCAATTTCCACATCAAATCTTTTATCAGCGTTTACGCCTTGTAAATAAAGTCCAATATCAGAGTCTGACAAACTAAACCAAAACTCATCTTTCGAGATTCTTAAGAGAATAGGATCGTTTAAGACTCCACCCTTATAGTTACATAATATTACGTACCTAGCTCTTAATGGGGATATCTTTGTAGCATCCCTTGTGATTACATAGTCTGTAAATTTTTCAGCATCTGGACCAATTACACGTATTTGTCTCTCAACTGCAACATTCCACATAGTCACGTGGTTTTTAATTGCTTCATATTCAACCATTGCTCCACCATCTTCTGGCTTTACATAACCCCTGGGATGATAAATACGGTTATAAACTGTTGCTCTCCAGCAACCTGCTTCCATTGACTTATGCCAGTATGGTGACTTTCTCACACGAGTTGAAATCAACATTTCAACTTTCGTTGGTCCACTTTGGCGTAAATTGTAAGGAACATGTCTGTCGCTTTGATCAACAGTAGTATTATGTTCTATTTTTTTAGACATAGTAGTTCTCCTTTTCTAACCATTCGTTTGCTTTTTTTATTCCACCAAACGCATAAATGTGAAAATGTTCAACGTTCTCTTTTAATTCTTGAATTACATCATCAGGTGTCTGAACAGTCAATAAATCAAAAATTTTAGATGCATTTTTTTTTGCGAAATTAAGCGTATTCTTTAATCCAACAAATCCAGCGAATTTTACTAGTGTCTTCATAGAAGCCGGGCCCGCAACGCCTACATGAACAGGAAGTGGTGCTCCAGAAATAAAAGACGATAATGCGTCTGTATCTTGTGTCCACTGTGTTACAATATAGTCAGCAAATGGGGTCTTTGATTTCATTGCTTCTTCAATAGCTGCATCGCTCATATTTGGAGATCCCTCAGGATGACCAGCAATACCTATTTTCATTCCATCAAACAATCCAGTTTCTATAAGTTGTAGTGAACAATGATATTTTCCTAAAATATCTCGATCCCCACCAATTATTAAAACTTGTTTAACTCCAGCCTCTTTAACTTGCTCTATATATGATTTTAACATATCTGAATCAGTAATTGAGCGAGCTGGAAAGTGAGGAATGGGATTATAACCTGCACTAGCTAACGCTTTGGTTTGTTCAATAACGTCGAGATAACTTGTGCCAGGCAAAAATGTAATATAAATGTCATTGAGTTTAGGCAAATCAGATAGATTTGTTCTTGTCGTAACTTCCAATGAAAAATTTACATTTCCCATAATGCTGTAAATGAGTGTACCGCTTAAGCCACGCGAATTTTCAATTGCACTGCTTGGCTTAATTTTGCAGCGCTATTTGAGTCTCCTAAAACAAAATTTAAGTAAAAATTTGTTCTATAGCAATACATTTTTGTAGACTCCTATCTGTAAAGTTCTTAAGTTGTCTAGGTTTTTAATATTAGTATTATTTATGGCTGTACTCTCAGATATTGAAATTGCTAGAGAAAATAGCATGGCTCCTATTGAAGAAATTGCTTCAAAATTAGACTTAAAAGATCAAAATCTGCAAAAATTTGGACACCACATTGCTAAAATTGATACTCAACATATAGAAAGTAATAACAAGAACGGAAAACTCATTTTAGTGACGGCCATTTCACCTACCCCAGCGGGCGAAGGAAAGACTACTACATCAGTCGGTCTTAGTGATGGCTTAAATAAAATTGGAAAACAGTCATTGGTATGCTTGAGAGAACCTAGTTTAGGACCTTGCTTTGGTGTCAAAGGGGGTGCTGCAGGAGGCGGTTACGCCCAAGTAGTACCAATGGATAAAATTAATTTACATTTCACAGGTGATTTCCATGCGATCACATCAGCACATAACCTCCTTGCATCGATGATTGATAACCATATTTATTGGGGAAACGATTTAGGAATTGATACAAGAAGAGTGGTTTGGGGACGTGTTGTAGATTTAAATGATCGTGCTTTAAGAAATATTAATGTTAATTTAGGCGGTATAGCCAACGGATACCCACGTGAGGATAAATTCGATATTACTGTTGCATCTGAAGTGATGGCAATTTTTTGTTTATCTACAAGTTTAGACGATTTACAAAATAGACTTGGGAATATCATTGTTGGTTATACAAGGGAGAAGAAAGAAATTACGGCGCGAGACTTAAATGCAGACGGCGCGATGACTACTTTGCTAAAAGATGCTTTCTTACCTAATCTTGTTCAAACACTGGAGAAAAATCCTGCTATCATTCATGGGGGTCCTTTTGCAAATATTGCCCATGGATGCAATTCTTTAGTTGCTACTCAAACTGCTCTTAAATTAAGTGATTATGTTGTAACAGAAGCAGGCTTTGGTGCAGATCTTGGAGCAGAAAAATTTTTAGACATAAAGTGCCGTAAGGGGAAATTAAATCCTTCAGCAATAGTAATAGTTGCAACAGTTCGAGCGTTAAAAATGCATGGCGGTATGGATAAAAAAGAATTAAAAAATGAAAATGTTGAAGCTGTAAAAAAAGGTTTATCAAATTTAAAGCAGCACATTGCAAATATGCAAATGTATGGGGCGCCTGTTACAGTTGCTATTAATCATTTCATATCTGACAGTGAAAAAGAATTGTCAGCAATCAGCGATTGCTGTGACTCATTAAATGTAAAGTCATTTAATTGCACACATTGGAGCAATGGTGGTGCAGGCACAGAGGACCTAGCAAAGCACATAGTAAAAATTACTGAGCAAAATGCTCCAAAGATAAAGTACCTTTATCCGGACGAAATGAAATTGTGGGATAAGATGAAAAAAATCGCACAAGAAATATATGGAGCGAGCGATATTATTGCTGACCAAAAAATAAGAATGCAGTTTGACGACTTGGAGGAAAAATATGGCCATTACCCAATATGTGTAGCTAAAACTCAATACAGCTTCTCAACTGATCCAAATCTAAGAGGCGCTCCAAAAGACCATGTAGTTCCTATCAGAGAAGTTAGACTAGCAGCGGGTGCAGAATTCCTCGTAGTTGTATGCGATAAGATTATGACTATGCCAGGTCTGCCTAGAGTTCCAGCTGCAAATGCTATACACTTAAATAAAAATGGCGACATAGAGGGATTGTTTTAATGGCTCACATGTATGATACAAATTTAGACAAAAACGATGCAAATTTTACACCGTTGTCTCCTTTAAGTTTTCTCATAAGAGCAGCGGAAGTTTATCCAAACAGAACTTCGATTATACATGGCAAAAACCAATTTACATGGTCTGAAACATATAAAAGAAGCAAACAACTTGCGAGCGCACTTTCTAAAAGAGGTATAGGAAAGGGAGATACTGTTGCGGTTCTTTGTTTTAATACTCCTGAAATATATGAGACACATTTTGGTGTTCCTATGATAGGCGCTGTATTAAATACGATAAACATCAGATTAGATGTAGATACAATTAGCTATATTCTTGAGCACGGTGAAGCAAAAGCATTGATCACTGACAATGAGCTTTCACCGACGATAAAACAAGTACTCGATAAGATAAAAAATAAAATTCTTGTAATAGATATTGATGATGAACTAGCAAATCATCCTGAGGGAGCTGGAGAGAATCTTGGAGAAATTAATTATGAGGATTTTCTTTTAACAGGTGACAGTGATCTCGAATGGAGTTTGCCAGATGATGAATGGCAATCATTAGCGCTCAACTATACGTCAGGCACCACTGGATTACCAAAAGGGGTTGTTTATCATCACAGAGGCTCATACTTGATGGCACTTGGATCTATTACTGCTTTTAGTATGCCAATGCATCCTACTTATATGTGGGTTGTTCCAATGTTTCATTGTAATGGTTGGGGTAATCCCTACACGCTTACAGCCCTAGCAGGCACAAGTGTATGCCTTAGATATGTTTCAGCTAAAAATATGTTTGATGCTATTGCAGATCATAAAGTAACTCATTTTGGTGGCGCACCAATTGTTCTAAATTTTCTAGCACAAGCAACAGCTGAGGAAAAAAGAGAATACTCTCAACAAGTATATGTAGTCACAGCAGGAGCTCCTCCACCCGCAGCCACATTAGAAGCGGTTCAAAAAATGGGTTTTGACGTTACTCATGTTTATGGACTGACTGAAACATACGGACATATCTCATTATGCGCATGGCAGGATGAATGGAATGAGCTATCAGTTGAAGAACAGTCAAAGCTTAGATCAAGGCAGGGCGTAAAATTTCCAATGATGGATGGCCTAGCAATTATGAACCCTGAGACTATGGAGCACGTTAAGAATGACGGTGAAGAAATAGGTGAGATTATGATACGCGGCAACTGTGTAATGAAGGGATATTTAAAAAATAAGGAAGAAACAGATAAAGCTATGGCAGGAGGCTGGTTTCACTCAGGTGATCTGGCTGTAATGCATCCTAATGGTTACATTCAAATAAAAGATAGAAGCAAAGATATAATCATCTCTGGTGGTGAAAATGTCTCATCAGTTGAAATAGAAAACACACTTTATAAACATCCATCTGTATTATTTGCTGCAGTGGTTGCAAAACCAGATGAAAAATGGGGTGAAACACCATGTGCTTTTATCGAATTAAAAGATCAAAATGATAGCGTGAGTGAAGGCGATATTATTTCATTTTGTAAAGAAACTCTTGCTGGCTTTAAGTGTCCTAAAAAAGTAGTTTTTACTGAACTACCAAAAACTTCAACAGGTAAGATATTAAAATACGAACTGAGAGAAATGGCTAAAGCCGCCGACGCTTAAGAAAAATGAATAGAATCGTCGTTTAGTCGGCCAAATTTAATACCAAAGAAATCTTTAAAATAATTTTGTGTATTGATCCATGGTGACCTGCTGCCTTGTTGGGGGAATAAATGAATAGCTCGATGTATGTATCCTGAGGAGAACTCAGTCGCGAGCCAATCTTTTTCAGCTTTCACATCCACTGGAACCCTTGGGACACAATGACTGTAGTTATTCTGATCAAGATAATTAATTAATCTACAAGCATATTCACAGGTTAAATCTGCTTTCAAGGTCCAAGATGCATTAATATAACCAAAAGAATTTACGAAATTTGGAATACCGCTGAACATCATACTTTTATAAGTCATTGTTTCAGAAGGCTCGACCAATTTGCCGTCGATATGAACTTGGACACCACCAAAAGATTGTAAGTTTAAACCTGTAGCAGTTACGACAACATCAGCTTCAATATTTTGCCCTGATTTTAGCTTTATTCCCTTGCTAGTAAACTTATCGATATGATCTGTAACGACTGACGCTCTATTGTCTCTTATGGACTCAAACAAATCGCCATTTGGAATAAGACACATTCTCTGTTCCCATGGATAATATCGCGGAGTAAAATGTTTTGAAATATCGTGATTAGGCAATAATTCTTTAACTCCATCTATGAGCTTTCGTTTTACATACTTTGGATATGATCTACAAATTCTGTAGAGAAGCTGCTGAAAGAATACATTTCGTAACCTAACAAGAGTGTAAGACATTTTTTGTGGTAAAACTTTTTTTAAAAAATTTGCAAATCTATCTTCATCTGGACTTGGAAAATAATATGTTGGTGAGCGTTGTAACATCGTTACGTGTTTAGCTTTTTTTGATAGTTCGGGAACTATAGTTGCTGCTGTTGCACCACTACCGATAACAACCATTTTCTTATCTGTGTAGTCAAAATCTTCAGGCCACTTCTGAGGATGTATTAATTTACCTTCGTACTTGTCTAGGTCATCAAATTCAGGTGTGTATCCTTCATCATAATTATAATATCCTGTCCCCATGAATAGAAAGTTTGCTGTTAATAATATTTCTTGCTCATGATGAGCAGCTCTTACTTCCCAATTTCGCTCTGCTGAATTCCAGTTTGCGCTTAAGACTTTGTGACTAAATTTTATTTTTTCGCGTAAATTATTTTCTTCAACTGTTTCTTCTAAATAACTTAAGATGGAAGGTCCGTTTGCAATTGTTTTTTGCTCTTTCCATGGCTTAAATGCATACCCGAGTGTGAACATATCTGAGTCTGATCTTATTCCTGGATATTTAAATAAGTCCCATGTACCGCCTATATTCTCTCTCCCTTCAATAATACAAAAGGATTTATTAGGACAATTTTTTTTTAAGTAATATCCAGCTCCTATACCCGAGATTCCAGCGCCAATTACAATTACATTAAAATGATTGCTATTTTCCATTGATATTAATTCTTAATCGATATTTCCACTGCATCATATATATTATTTCTATACTCTAATTTCGAGCTAAAATTTTGAGACAGATATTCCCCGGATTCTCTTACATGATCGAAATATTCAGCCATTTGATCTTTAAAAATCCCAACATTATCAGCAAATACTACAGAATTTTTGACAATTATGCCCTTTGATTCCAAAAGTTTTAAATCCGAAAGATACTTTTTCTTCGCATGATCAATAAATACAAAATCAGCATTGAAGTTTAATTTTGGTATTATTTCCTCAGCACTTCCGTGCATCAAGTTTACTTTATGATCTAGTCCAGCAAAGTTAATTAATTCTTTCGCTATTTCTATAGAGTGAATGTCTGAGTCAATCGAAGTTAATTGACTTTTTTCTCCAATAGTTGATGAGATTAATACTGCTGAATATCCAATAAAAGTTCCTAACTCTATTACATTATTTGGTTTTGACTTTAAAAGATGATTTTTTAAAATTTCTCCTTTCTCTGGACCGACATTCATTAAGAACTGACCACTTTCTAACACAAAATTATCTATTGTTTGCAGAATAGATTTCGGATTGTTTCTTTCAGCATTTGAAAAAACATAATCCAAAGTTTGTCGCATCAACATAAGTTATTTTAGTGGACTAGCGGCGCCCCAGTAATGATAGCTTAAAAATTTTGGTCCAGGAACATACATGCTGTCTATTTTATCTATTTTAAAATTAGCTTTCGTTATTTCATTTGGAATATCTACATCAAGATGACAACCGCCCGCTATCCTTTTTTGAATCCCGTTCATTCTTTTTTGCCATTTCAAAACATTTGAGTCAGGAGATTTGCCATGTTCAGAGAATAGAAATTTAGCGTTTGGTTTCATAACTCTGTTTATTTCAGACATAGCACTGTCTAAGCCAGGAATGGAACACATTGTGTAAGTGCTAATCACTGTATCAAATGAGTTATTATCGAAAGGTAACTCCTCAGCCTTAAGTTGTTGGATATTCAAATCTATATTGTTTAATTCTGCATTTTGTTTTGCTTTTTTCAACAATACGCCATCCGGCTCAACAGCAAACACCTCAGATACATTTGCTTTATTGTAATAATTGAAATTTAATCCTGAACCAATACCTATTTCTAATACTCTACCAGACGCAAAGGGTATGACTTTTTCTCTTTGTTTTCTGAATGGTTTCATTTGCATCGCATAATTAATGAGATGCGGACAAATATATTTATCGTATAGTTTTTGCAGCAATTATTTTACACCTAATTTTTTTTGAATATCGCTTGATGAAGTTGTGTATCGAAATGTTAGCGTTTCATCTGGTCTAGCGCGTATAAAAGCTTTCTGTGCTGCTAGGGCGGCTTCATGAAAGCCTGATAGAATTAACTTTAGTTTACCTGGGTAATAAGAAATGTCTCCCATTGCAAATACTCCTGGTAAATTCGTTTCAAAATTTTCCGTATTTACCTCAATTTGTTTTTCATTCAAATTTAGGCCCCAATCATTAATGGGTCCTAGCTCCATTTTAAGTCCATAAAAAATTAGGATTTCGTCACAATCTATAATTTTTTCATTTCCGTAATTATCTTTTATGATTGCATTTTCAACTCTATTACTGCCCTTAACATCACTAATCTGATTTTTTGTAATCAAGTCAACTTGACCTTCTTTAACAAGTTGTTTCATTAAATTAACCGTGTGATTAGCTGCTTTAAACTCATCACGTCTATGAACTAATGTTACATGAGAAGCAATTTTTGAAAGTTCAACAGTCCAGTCAAGCGCGCTATCACCTCCACCAAAAATTATAATTTTTTTATCTTTATAAAAGTTTTTATCAGGTATCGAATATTGAATACCTTTATTTTCATATTTAGATACATTTTCAATTGGTGGTTTTCGTGGCTCGAATGAGCCAACGCCACCAGCTATAAATATATTCGGAGTTTCAAAAACTTTATTGCCGGTAGTTTTAAGTTTCCATAAGTCGCCAGTATTTATTATTTCATCAATTCTTTCATTAAGGTGAAACGGCGTATTAAATGGCTTGATTTGTTTTTGTAAATTTTCAATTAATGATAATCCAGTACATTCTGGAAGCGCAGGTATATCGTAAATTGGTTTGTCTGGATATAACTCTGCACATTGTCCTCCAATTTTGTCAAGATTATCTACAACGTGACTATCAAGCCCTAATATACCTAACTCAAATACTGCAAACAGTCCCACAGGGCCCGCTCCAATTATTAGACAATCTGTCTTGATAGTTTCAGACATATATTTATTCCTTGTTATATGATAATAAATAATATTACTTATTGATTATACAATGATTTTATTGCGCAGATACCTATTATATTTTATTGCAGTAATATTGATTGCAGTGGCCTTTACTTATGCCTCTGCCAAGCTTTACGAAGAATTTGCATTTATCAAGAACGACAATTGGCAAATTTTGCCATCTCCAGGCGATAAAAACAGAGATATTTATACAAGGGCCGCTGTCGCAATGAGAGGAACATTTGCTTTGGCAAAGCCTGAGGCTGCATATTTCCATGCATTTAATGACATTGAAGAACTAGAATTACAAGGCAACTGCAATTATCATTTATTCGGAAACGATATTGAATCTAGATGGTGGAGCATCACCGTCTACAATGAGGACGGTTATTTAGTTGAAAATAATGAAAAAATATATGCTTTAAATAGTGAAACAATTGATTTCAATATCGATGGCGGGTTCGATATTTATTTAACTAATGACAATAATTTTATTTCAAAAGTAGCTGATAAAAATTGGATGAGGACACCTAGTGATGAGAGTTTTTCTGTAGCATTAAGAATTTATCTACCAGGCGAAGAATATTTCTCAAAATTAAAAAGAGTGGATTTACCAGTTATTGAAAAATTGGAGTGTGGTGATGAGTAATTTAGCAAAAAAATTATTTGCACTTGTGTTCATTGGGTTTTCTCTTCATCTAGTGATAATTTACTACACACCTAGTTTAATGATGAAGTTTATTGGCAGAAATTGGGAAGAGCAAAATATGATTAATAATTCTTTTGCTCGCGATTTACCTGACTCAGAATTTACTGAAGTTATAAGGCCAAGTGCTGACATACTTTATGGTGGATGTGCTTATGACGTTACCTACTTTCCATTAGTTATAGAAACTGAAGTACCCGAGTCTTACTGGTCGATATCATTCTTTTCAGAAAATACTGACAACTTTTCTACAATAAATGAAAATGCGCACAAAATTGGTAAGCTTAAAATTTATTTGTTTGGACCAAATTCTATGCCAACAAAGGTAAATGATGGGTTTATTGTTGTTTCCCCGTCTAATAAAGGCCTTATGTTAATGAGACAATTTATAGGAGATGGTTCTAAACTTGATAAATTAAATGAGATACAAAATAGTTTAGACTGTAAACTTGAGGGTTCTTAAAACTGTTTCTCAGGCATATTAACAACTAAACCGTCTAGCTCATCAGAGACAGTAATTTGACAACTTAACCTGCTGTTATCTTTAACGTCGAAAGCAAAATCCAGCATATCTTCCTCAGAGTCCTCTTTCGGAGGCAGTTTTTCTAACCATTCTTTTGCAACATATACATGACAGGTAGCACATGCACATGCACCACCACAATCTGCATCAATACCAGGTATTTTATTCTTGATCGCACCCTCCATGACAGTCAGCCCACTGCTAACATCAATTTCGTGCTCCGCACCACTAAATTCGATATATTTGATCTTTGCCATTGAGATTTTTTTAAGAATATTTAAAAATGCATTGCTTAAGGGGATCAAATACATCAAAAAAGCGCCAAAGCAAGAATTTTCTCACTTTAGCGCTTTTTCTGGGGCCGGTCGAACCCCGAAACGCATGAACGTCTCATTGCGAATGGTCATTCTAGAAAGGTATTTTTTTGAAACAAGGGGTTATTTATGAAAAAAAGTTATCCACACGAATTAAGCACACTTATCCCCATTCAAACATTAACTTATTAACATGATATCAAAGCCGTATTTATTATTTCTTGGAGACGCAAAAGATGATTTGGCAATAAAGACTGCTGCGGGCGTTAATTACTGGCGTCCAGATTGGTGTATCGGTCAAATGAGCCTTCCAAATGCCAAATCTAGCTTAGGTTTACAGGAAATGAGTATAGAAGAAGCTGTTAAGAATGGTGCAAAGACATTTGTTATTGGCGTGGTGAATGCCGGGGGCGTTATGCCTGAAGAATGGAAATCAATTATAATTAATGCAATATCATCTGGAATGAATGTAGCCAGCGGAATGCATACAAAACTATCCTCGTTTAGTGAAATTGCAGAAGCGGCTGAAAGAAATAATGTTCAACTTCATGATTTACGGTTTAGTAATAAACAATTTCAGACAGGAAAAGGAATAAAACGATCAGGCAAAAGACTCCTTACTGTTGGAACAGATTGTTCTGTGGGAAAGAAATATACAGCACTCGCAATTGAAAGTGCGATGCAGAGTAATCAAATAGATGCATCTTTCAAAGCAACTGGACAAACTGGAATCTTAATAGCAGAAAGTGGCATTGCAATTGATGCTATCGTTTCTGATTTTATCTCAGGAGCAGTCGAATGGTTATCACCTGACAATGATGATAATCACTGGGATATTATTGAAGGTCAGGGATCTCTGTTTCACCCTTCATTCGCAGGAGTTTCACTTGGATTGCTTCATGGAAGCCAACCGGATGCATTTGTTGTATGTCATGAACCAACACGAACTAATATGAGGGGTGTGGATACACCTTTACCGAGCATCAGAGAGGTTATCGATCAGACAATACAAAATGGCAAGCTCACTAATAAGCAAATACAATGCATTGGCATCGCACTTAATACATCTAATTGTCAATCTGAGGCAAGTGATCATAAGGACAGATTATCTAAAGAATATGGCTTACCATGTTTGGACCCTTTACAAGACAGCCTTGATCCATTCATTCAGATTATTGAAAAAATTTGAAACATTAATGTCTAATATTCAGATAAAGCATATATCTTGGGACTTAAACAAATCATTTACTATTTCTAGAGGCTCTAAAACTACAGCCGAAACAATTGAAGTAAAGATAGAAAGTAATAATTTTTATGGTTATGGCGAATGTGTTCCTTATAAAAGGTATGATGAAACTATTGATAGCGTAACTTCGGAAATTTACAAATTAAAACCAGATATTGAACAAGGTAATATCAACTTAACTAATCTCGATAGTTTCTTAAAAAATGGGGCAGCAAGAAATGCAATAGACTGTGCGATGTGGGATCTCGAATGTAAGATGAAAAATACTTCGATTTGGAAATTAATGGGAGTAACAAAGCCAACTACATTACCTGGTAGCTATACCGTAGTTTTAGATGAGCCAGAAAAAATGATAGAGGACGTTAGTAATCATCAAGAATTTCCAACATTAAAATTAAAAGTTAATAAAAACAATCTTCACGAAATCTTAACAAAAACAAGAGAGCTTTCTCCAAATAAAGTAATAATCGTTGATGCTAACGAGGCATTCAATATAGATGACTTAAAATCAAACGCTGATTTATTTGTAAAAACAAAGATTGATTTAATAGAACAACCACTGTTATCTAAAAATGACAATGAGTTAAAAGGATTAAATTTTCCTGTTTCTATATGTGCAGATGAGTCATTTCATGACAGTTCTGATTTGGCAAAAATGGCTCATAAATATAATACGATAAATATTAAACTCGACAAAACTGGCGGCCTTTCAGAAGCAGTAAAAATAGTCAAAGAAGCAAAAAAGTTAGATCTAAATATCATGCTTGGATGCATGGTCTCCAGTTCCTTATCAATGTTGCCGTTACTACCGCTATATGAACACGCAGATTTTATAGATCTCGATGGACCTTGCTTTATAGCTAATGATAGAAAAAATGGACTTATTTATGAAAACGGTATGATGCTAGTTAAGGAAGATCTTTGTTGGGGTTAAACTATTTTTCCGCTTTTGGTGTAAAGATTTTCTTTCCATTGTAAGTGCCGGTTGTCATATCAACATGATGAGAAAGTCTCATTTCACCAGACTCTTTATCTTCAATAAAATTTTTTCCCTTTAGACGTAAATGAGATCTTCTCATACCTCTTTTAGAATTCGATATCTTACTCTTTGGGACAGCCATTTTATTTTCCTTTATAATTTAGTTGGATTTGGTTCATCTCCGTAAACTTCATCAGGATCAAAAACTTTTTCTTCTGTGGTGAACCTTAATCCGGACTTATTTGCAGTATCTTCTAAGTCAATTTCACGGTAAAAACAAGACTTATAACCAACATGACAACTAGCGCCATTTTTTCCTATATCAACCTTCAAACAAAGGGCATCTTGATCATCATCAATTAGGATTTCCTTTACTTTTTGAGTATATCCACTTTTAGCTCCTTTATGCCATAATGCATTTTGACTTCTGCTAAAGTAGAAAGCTTCTTTTGTTGTAATAGTTTTTTCAAGTGCCTCTTCATTCATAAAACCTGTCATTAAAATTTCATTAGTTCTATAGTCAACTGTTGTAACAACTATCAAACCATTATCATCGAATTTAGGGGCTAGTTCATTGCTCTCTTCAACTTGTTGTACTGATTGTCTTTTCTTAAACATAATTTATACTTGTCAAATAATTTAGGGTGGGTTTAACTTAAAAAATTAAATAATTCAATTAATTAAACATAAATATGACAAACAATAAAGATCCTATAAAACCTGTCAGAGCCCAAGGCGCTAGGACAACGTTTTTCCCTCCTTATGCCCTAATGATTGGGTTGATAGCATCAAGCCTCCTTGACAGTTTTTTTATACATTTGCCTCTCTTTAAAGGAAGTATGATAGTTTTAATCATCGGATTAATTATTGCTGTTTCCTCTTTTTTAATGGCTATTTACACCTTAAAAATATTTTCTGACAATGAAGAAAACCCTCACCCAAAATCAGTTCAAAATCAATTGTTTGTTGGTGGAACATTCAAATATTCAAGAAATCCAATTTACTTAGCAATGGTAATAATTCTATTAAGTTGCGGACTAGCATTCAACTCGTGGTGGTATGTAATTAGTGCGGCTATATCAATACCACTATTGACTTATGGAGTAATAATTCCAGAGGAAAAATATCTTGAAAAAGAATTCGGAAATGTTTACTTAGACTACAAGAAGTCCGTCAGAAGATGGCTTTGAAATAACTTCATAAATTTTAAATATGTATAGTTTGCTTAAGGGAACGTGGGCCTTATTTTTTGGTGTTGCAATGATAATGCTTGCTAATGGGCTTCAAGGTAGCTTGATTGGAGTCAGAGCGGCAATCGAAGGGTACTCCGCTGCATCAGCAGGCATAATACTTACTGGATATTATGCTGGATTCTTATCTGGAGCCCTCTTGATACCCCGTCGCATAAAAAGTGTTGGACATGTAAGAATGTTTGCAGCTCTTGCATCAATTGCTTCTATCTCAATTCTCTTGCATTCAATTCATGTAAGTTTCTTTGGATGGTTTTTAATGCGTTTTATATCTGGAATGTGTTTTGTAGGCATGTACACCGTTGCAGAAAGTTGGATCAATGACCTTTCGGAAAATAATAATAGAGGTAAAGCCTTATCTATTTATATGATGGTTAGTATGGGTGGAAGTGCAGTAGGTCAGTTATTTCTGAATTTAGCAAATCCAGAAACCGCATCTTTATTCATGCTCGTTTCAATTCTAATTTCCATATCTCTCGTGCCAATATTAATTGTTGTAAGTAAACAGCCAGATTTCAGTGTTACTGAGTTTTTAAATGTCAGACAGCTTTATGAAGCATCGCCTCTTGGAGTAATTGCCGCTATGATGACGGGTTTGGCTCATGGAACTCTTTGGGGTATCGGAACCATATATGGTTTAAAAAGTGGACTATCAATTGAGCAAGTATCAATTTTTATGTTTACATTTATTATTGGAGGAGCATTAAATCAGTATCTTATCGGCTATTTATCAGATACATATGACAGAAGAACAATTATAGTAATTGTTGCTTTTTTAGCAGGTATCTTCTCTATTTTGGCTGTAATTTTCGGTAATACTTTTTCTGTTCTCGTAGCAATTACTTTCATATTTGGAGGTCTGACTGTGCCTCTTTATGCACTTTCGATTGCACATACAAATGACTTTTTGTCAAAAAGAGAGATGGTTGCAGCAAGCTCAGGGCTTCAACTAGCAGGAGGCATAGGCCTTACAATTGGACCTATCTTGGGAGGGCTGGCAATCGATATAATTGGAGCTTCAGGTTTTTGGATATATTTATTCCTAATTCACGCAAGCCTAGGTTTGTTTGGGATATACAGAATGACTATCAGAACTGCTGTTCCACTAGAGGATCAAGGAAGCACTGTGCTTGTAAGCAGTAGAGCTTCGCCTGTTTCTATGGAATTGTATCCGGACGCTGAAGAGGATTAATTTAAATAGACTTCAACCAATTATCTATATTTTCACTTATTTCGTCAGGTGAGTCTTCTTGAACAAAATGGTTGCCTTTTACAGTTGCTTCGGATTGATTTTTAAATTTTCTGCAAAATTCAATTAGTGGCTTTGGCATTAAACGGCCTGGCTCTGCAATGATTAAAAGTTTTGGTATTTCTGTCTCCATCATGAAAGATAGATTTTTTTTAACTTCTTCATGGACGTGCTTTGGTTCTTTATCAATTGGTATTTGTCGCGGCCAGTCCAAAGTTGGTCTTCTATCCTCCCCAGGATTAAGAAACGGTTTTCTATAAACAGCCATAGTTTCTTCACTTAGAGGAGTAATTGGATCTGTTCCCAACATTTTTTCGACAAAGAAATTTTCTTCTAAAACCTTTTTGTCACCTTTTTCGGACCTTAGCATCATAAATAAACTTTTAAGCGGTTCTTGCATTTCTTCAGATTTAATTGGCGCAATAACTGTTTCAAAATAACATATGCCTCTTACTTTATCTGAATTCTCTCTCGCCCATTTAATACTTAATGGTCCTCCCCAGTCTTGTCCTACCAAGGTAATTTTTTCATTTAAATTTAGACTTTTTATTAATTCAGATAAGTATTCAAAATGAGTGTCAAATGTATAAGTCATATGACCAGGATTATCTAACTTATCAGAGTCACCCATACCAATCATATCTGCCGCAATACATCTGTAACCACTATTTAAGTTTTTAATAATATTTCTATACAAATAGGATGAGCTTGGGTTTCCATGAAAGAAGATTATTGGATCACCTGTACCAACATCGACATATGCAATTTTTTTATTTTTATGAGTAAAAAATTTTTTTTCTGTCATTTTTTTATAAATGTACACCAATCTTCTGGTGATCTTCTATTAGTTTTATAATTGTTTAATGGCGAGGAAGCATCTCTGTATCCAATTGCCATGCCACAGAATAACATGAGATCAGAGTCAGCTTCAACAAATTCAGATACCATTTTCTGCCTAAGTGACCAAGATTCCTGTGCACAAGTATCAATTCCTTCTTCTTGAGCAAGTAGCATAAATGTCTGTAGGAACATTCCTAAATCTGACCACTGAGGTTGGTTCATCTGGCGGTCTACAAAACAGAATAATGCTGCTGGTGCACCAAAAAAAGTAAAATTTTTGAGCATTTGATCTACCCTTGCTTTCGAGTCTGATCTTTCAATTCCAATAGAACCGTATAACTGTTCACCAACTTCAAACCGTGAAGTTCTATAAGGCTCTTTTAGTTTTGCAGGATAAATTGGGTACTCAGGTGTATCTGTGCCCTTCCATTTATCCTGAAATTCAAGAAAACGTTTCATCGAGTTTCCATTTATTATAAATATTCTCCAAGGCTGTAAGTTGCCTCCCGATGGGGATCTAGAAGACTTATAAATTAGGCTTTCTAGTATTTCATTCGATACCTGCTTTTTTGTAAAAGCTCTGACTGATTGGCGATTATTTACGGCCTCTGAAACGGTTGTCATAATTTAATTTTTATTCTTTTTTTTTCATGAAGTTTTTTTTTATTTGCGACCTTTTTTGATCTAAACTTATCTGTCCTTAACTGTCTTGCAATAGGATTACTTTTTAATTTACTTTTTTTCTTTTTCATTCTTTACAGAAGCACACTGCCTCCATCTACCATCAGGGTTTGTCCTGTAACGAATTTACTTTGATCACTTGCAAGATAAAGAACAGTTCCATATATATCATCAACTTCAAGTGTCTTTTGTAATATCTGCCCTTTAGAAATAACCTCAAAACCACGTTCTGCTTTTTCTCCTAAAAATTCCTTTGCCGACTCGGTTCTTACCATAGATGGCGCTATTGCATTCACACGAATGTTATCTTTTCCCATTTCTCTCGCCATAACACGAGTTAGTCCAATCACGGCAGCTTTTGATGTAGCGTAATCTGCGGCATAAGGCATGCCGAATTTAGCTGCTAGAGAAGCGATATTTATTATTGAGCCACTTTTGTTTTCTCTCATTATTGGAGATATTGCTCTGCAGCAATTCCAAAGTCCTTTGACATTAACATTCATCGCTTTGTCCCATTGATCTGGATCAATATCTTCAAATCGTGAGCTTTTTAATGCTCCATATAGTGCGGCGTTATTTACCAATACATCTATTTTAGAAAATTTATCAACAGCCTTCGCCATCATATTGTTGCATGAGTTTATATCTGTCACATCGAGATTTAGACTTAAAAATTTGTCTGTAACTTCGCTCACCTTTTTCTCTGTCTCAGAACAATCAGATATATCTGCAAAAATGATATTCGCTTCTGCTTTCGCAAATTCAAGGACATATTTCTGTCCCAAGCCTCTTGCGGCACCTGTAACAATAATTGTTTTATCTTTGATCATAAATATCTTCCAGCTCCTCCTTGCTCATTTCAAATAATATCTTCTTTACGATGTTATATGAAAAACCTGCTCTTGACAAAACTCCAAGCTCTCTCATTTTTATTTTTTCAGTAAGTTCATTTTTCCTATAAGGCCCTATAGATTTCTTTTTTGCTAACCTACAAGCGGCTATAAGATCAATATTTTTTACTGAATTTCTAATGTTCTGTATTGCATCAATAATTATATTATCCTTTACGTATAGTTCCTTAAGTTTGTATTCAATTTTTTTTAGTGACCAACCCTTATTTAGATAATTCCTGATTTTACTCTCAGAAAATAGCTGATCATTAAGAATTTTTTGTCTTTCTAATGAAAAAATTATTTCATTGATAATTTCTTCTGAGTTAATACTTAAATGGCTATCTTTAACTTTTCGCCTTAGATAATTTCTTAAGTTTTCTGAGCTTGATGCGTATCTTTGTAAGTACCATAGAGCTTTTGACTCAATTTCAGTATAATTAGATTTATTTTTCATTAACTATCTGAATAATTTTTTCTGCTGCCATTATACTTGGTGTGCTTTGAGATTTGAGTTTCGCAGTAGCTTCACTTGCATTTGATAGAACTTCTTGAAGGTAATCATTATCATCTAAAAATTTTTTTAAATAATGCATAATATTATCTTTATTGCTTTTACTTTGTAGCAGCTCAGGAATGATAAACTTCCCTTGTATAATATTAATTAAATTACCCATTCTAGTTTTAATAAGGAATTGCAGTATAAAATAGGTTACAGGATTGAATTTGTATGCTGTCACATATGGTGTATTAAAATATGAAACTTCTAAAGCTGCTGTCCCTGAGGTCACAATGCCAAGTTTTGCATGATAGTAATAAGAGTATTTAATATGCTCATCTAGAATTATTTTTATTCTATTTTGTAAACCGAATTGACTTAAAATATCTTCTACATAAAAAATCATTTCTTTTGTAAGTGGCATTACAAGCTCATACTTGTCATCTAACTTCATGGCCCTTATTACTTCTAAGTAAATTGGTAAAAGAGATACAACTTCCTTTTTTCTACTTCCCGGTAAAATTAAGAAAACTTCTCTGTCTCCCTCATTAATTTGATTCTTTTTAAAGTTTTCAATATTAATCTCTGTTATCGGATGACCTACAAAAGTTGTCGGCACTTCATATTTCTCAAAAATTTTCTTCTCAAAGGGTAGAATTGTCAGCAAGTGATCTACTGATTTTTTTACTGTATGGACACGTCCAGGCCTCCATGCCCAAACGCTAGGAGCCACATAATGAAGAATTTTTAATTTATTGTTTCGTTTTTTTATCCGTTCAGCAATTCTCAATGTAAAATCCGGACTATCAACTGTGAAAATAATATCAGGATCAAGTTCAATAATTTGATTAACCACTGATTTTATTATGTGATTTATTTTAAATATCTTAGGAATAACTTCAATTAATCCCATCACGTTAATTTCTGATATATCAAAAAATTTTTGAATACCCTCTTTTTCAAGGGCTCTTCCACCAATACCAAAAATTTTAAGAGGCTGATTTGAAATTTTTTTTAGTTCTTTTATGGCTGATGCGGCTAATTTATCGCCAGACTCTTCACCGGTTATTACTACAATCTTCATTTTACTATTTGATCTAATTGTTTATATTTATACCATTATATATGTCTAAAAACGTAACATTTTGCTTTGATTTTGGAAGTCCTTACTCCTACCTAGCCTACAATAATCTTAAAGTAATTAAAGACGAAGGAGCTGAAATTGAAATTATGCCTGTTCTGTTGGGAGGTATATTTAAGGCTACAGGAAATCAACCGCCTGCAACTGTCCAAAAAAAGGGGGAATATATGTTTAAAGATATTACTCGTTGGACAAAAACGCTCAATATTCCATTTAAGATGAATCCCTATTTTCCAATATTAACAGTGCCTCACATGCGAGGGGCGGTCTTAGCCCAAAAAAATGATATTTTAGAAAATTACATGCAAGTTATGTTTGAGTCTATTTGGACAAAAGCAATGAATCTTAATGATCAGGAACTTCTGACCCAAGTCGCCACTGATTCTGGAATGGATGCAAACAGTTTTGCTGAAGGAATTTCAAGTGATGAAATTAAAAATAAATTAAGAGAGAATACTGAATTTGCTATTAATAAAGGAGCGTTTGGGGTACCAACATTTTACATTGATGATGAAATGTATTGGGGCATTGACAGTATGAAATTTCTTGTTGAATATTTAAAAAATCAATAATCAGCCGTTATCCTCTTCATTATAATTACGAGCAATAATAGCCCCTAAACCAGGGAAATATCTAGATATATATAATGCTATTTTTGGAAAGCTTATTCTAGGAACAATATAAGCTTCTCTTTTATTTGCCTCTATTGATTTAACAATCATTTCTGAGGCTTTATCCAAATCCATACCTTGACTTTCATGACCTCTATCGTTAGCACCATAAGGAGTGCCGTCTCCAGTTAAGGCTTTCATACCTATCTCAGTGTTAACAAATCCTGGAGCGACAGTATTAACTTTAATATTATGTTCATGAACTTCAGCTCGAAGCGAATCCATAAAGCCGTGCAATGCATGTTTTGATGAAGCATAAACAGTTCTTTTTTTTGACCCAAATTTTCCAGACAAACTGGTGTTCGTTACTATCTGACCTTTTTTATTTGATATCATTTGTGGAAGCAAACACTTAGTTAATTTAACAACAGAGAGAAAATTTAGATTCATAACTTGTGTATAAACATTAAAATCTGTTTCATTTGCCGCTGAATATGCAGATACTCCAGCATTATTAAAGAGTATATCTATTGAACCAACCTCACGAGTAACCCTGTTCACTAAATCGTCAATGGACTCCAACTTCGAGAGATCGTGATCATAAATATGCGCCTTTGCATTTCCACATTCTTTTTTTACTTCCTCTAATTTGTCTCTATTTCGCGCGGTTAATATTACTTCTGCACCTAATTTTGATAACTTAATTGCAACTGATCGACCGATGCCGGATGAAGCGCCCGTAACCCAAATTCTTTTATTATGAAAATAGCTCATAGAATTATATAATCTAACATTATGAAACTAAGACTAGCAAGAAATAAAGACGGAAATCAAATAATCAACTTAATTAAAAGATGTTTTAAAGATTATAAAAATTGCTACCTTGATGTAGACAACGACTCTCCAGAGTTAAGAGGTGTTTATTCTTACTTTA
The DNA here is from genome assembly GCA_902622985.1 of uncultured Pelagibacteraceae bacterium. Classification (GTDB taxonomy): domain Bacteria; phylum Pseudomonadota; class Alphaproteobacteria; order Pelagibacterales; family AG-422-B15; genus CACNXQ01. The sequence continues at coordinate 230,420 of CACNSH010000002.1, forward strand.
AAAATAAAAAAGGAAAGTTCTGGGTATATGTTGATAAAAATAAAATTATCGGATGCATGGGTTATCTACCACATGAAAAAAATAACTTAGAAATACATAAGCTATATATAGATAAGAATTATCGAATGAAGGGCTTGGCAAAAAAACTAATGTTAAGGATTGAAAGTATTGCAAAGAAATATAAAAAAAGAAAGATAGTTCTATGGACTGATACTAGATTCAAGGAAGCTCACAAAATGTATAAAAAATTAAACTATAAAAAAATGTCAAAAACAAGAAAGTTAAATGACATAAGCAAGACAACTGAATATGCCTTCCAAAAAATAATTAATTAGCTTTCACTGTTCCTAATTTTCTCTCCGCTAACCAAACAGCTAAAACTATAATGAAGTTGATAATTAAATATATTGATCCCGCTACTAAAAATATTTCAACAGGTGCATAGGTTTTTGAGATTATAGTTCGAGCTATTCCAGTAATTTCCATAAGCGTGATAATTGAGATCAAAGAACTGGCTTTAACCATTAATATCAACTCATTACCATAAGCTGGCAATGCTTGTCGTACAGTAATTGGTAGTGTAATTAGCAAAAATGTCTTAATTTTATTTAGTCCTAATGCTCCTGATGCTTCTATAAAATTCTTTGACACAGACAGGATACCTCCACGAATTATTTCTGAGGAATAAGCACCAGTGCTGATAGTCAGTGTGATGATACCACACCAATATGGCTCTTTTAAAATTGGCCACAATATACCCTCTCGAATAAATGAAAATTGTCCAAGACCATAGTAAACAAAATACAACTGCAGTAACAGTGGTGTCCCCCTGATTAAATAAACAAAATAATAAGCAGGAATTGACATTGATTTTCTTCCAGAAATTCTCATCAATGCCACGATTATAGCTAATGCAAGTCCAAGTACTGTTGAAATAGAAACGACTTGTAATGTAAGAGGAATACCCTCAATTATTTTAAAAAACGACTCATACATTAATTCAAATCTCATAGCGCCCCCTTAGACACAAAGCCTTTAGAGTAAGTATTTTCAGCCTTATCAAATAAAATGTTAGAAAGTCTGGTGATTACCAAATACAGAATAATAGCAGCTGTATAAAATATAAATGGTTCATGTGTCGAGCCCGCCGCAATACGCGACTGTCGCATAATTTCAACTAACCCTGTAACACTAATGAGTGCCGTATCTTTAAGTGTGATTTGCCATACATTACCAATACCTGGCAGTGCAATTCTTGCGACTTGTGGGAATATTACTCTTCCATAGAAACCATATCCATTTAATCCAAGTGTTTTACCTGCCTCAAACTGCCCTTTATGAACGGAGTTAACCGCGCCTCGAATGACTTCAGTAGAATAAGCCCCTGAAATTGCACCGACAGCAATTGTGCCAATTGTAAATGCATTCAGTTCAATATAGCCATCATATCCAAAAATTTTAGCAATATACATAACTGCGCCGCTGCCACCAAAAAAAAGAAGATATATGACTAAAAGCTCAGGTATGCCTCTTATTATTGTTGTGTATGTATTTGCTATTATCTTTAGAATAAAAATATTTGATAGTTTACATGCAGCAAAAATAATTCCTATCAGAATACCTAAAAGTAAAGATGACGCACTTACGAGAACTGTCATCAGTGCACCCATGAGCATTTCATCTCCCCATCCAGATGAACCAAAGGCAAATACTTCAAACATATTTATTTATATAAAAAAAAAACGGCTGAGTATAAGTCAGCCGTTTTTTTAAGTTATTAATTTCAAAATTAGGGTGCGAGGTCTTTACCAAACCATTGCATTGATATTTTAGAAATTGTTCCATCTGCAGCAGCATCAGCTATTGCTTGATCAAACATCGCTTTAAGATCAGCGTCTCCTTGTCTGATACCTGCGCCAACACCTTCACCTAAAAGTCCTCCAAATACATTTGGACCAAAAGTTACTACATTAGAGCCACCCGAAGTTTCCATAAATGCTTCTGCTGTTCCGACATCACATAACATTGCATCTATTCTACCAGCCGCAAGATCCAGATTCATTTCATCTTGTGTTGGATAAACCTTTAAGTTTGAATCTAAGTATTTATTTGCAAAATCCTCGTGGATTGTTGCAACAGTTACTCCAATATTCATACCTTTCATTGCATTGTTTAACGCACTTATCGTACCAGAAGTAGCACTACTATCATCATCAAGATTTAAGTTTTTTGCTGAAGTAAAAGTGCTTAATGGTGAACTGTTAAGCGTGAAAAATCTAGCTGGTTCTGTCATGTAAGCTTTAGAAAAACTAATCGTTTTTTTTCTTTCTTCAGTTACTGACATACCTGCCATGATTACGTCATATTTGCCGTTTACTAGTGCAGGTATGATTCCATCCCAGTCCTGTTGAACGAACTCACATTCAGCGTTCATTCTTTTACATAGATCTCTTGCAAGATCTAGCTCAGCACCAACAAGATTTCCTGATGCATCTGTAAAGTTCCATGGTTCGTATGCACCTTCCGTACCAATTCTAATTTTTGACCAATGACCGTCTGCTAATGCCATTGACGATATGGCGCTAATAGCCAATCCAATTATTAATAATTTTAAATTTTTCACTTAATTTCCTCCAAATTGAAATAAACAGAGAAATAGGGTCTATTAAATTTACTAAATGAGCAAGAAAAATGTTAGTTTTACTTATTATTTTTGAAGTCTATTCCAAAGATATATAATTATTGCAACAGAAATTATACCCACAACACCCTCGCTACCTAGTTGGTTAATTAAACCCACTAAGTTCTGAGTAATATTTTTTCCCAGAAAGGGTGATGATGGTCCAAAGAGTATTTCTAAGATTATAGCTATAGCTATCAACAATAAGCCAAAATCAATGATTTCCCTTAATATTTGCTTAATTCTTGAGATCATATTTTTAAATTCTTATCACCTCCCATGAGCAAACATGGGAAGTGATAATATATTTAGTCTCTAAACAACCAGAGAATAACACCAACAGCTATTAATCCAACAACACCGGCATTTCCTAACTGGTTCACAAGAGATACGATATTGCTGGCTATATTGCCAACAAATGGGATACTTCCACCGCTAAGCAGGCCAACAACAATACCCAAAGCTAGCAATGAAAGACCAAGACTGGTAAGAGCCTTTATCGCGTTCTGTGCGTTTCTAATCATAACTTTCCCCCTCGTTATGTTTTTTAGATGAAAGTACTACATTTAGTACATAAATGAACATTATATTCAAAATGTGGTAAAACAAGCTTCTTTTAAAATTTAAGTAATTGAATTTGTTTGTTTTTTCTTAAAATATTCAAAAATGTCACATTTATACAACATTATTTTTGTATATGTGTGAGGAGTTGATTCTATTCAATCTGCATTAATAGCTCTAAGGCTAGCTGGTTAATATTTAAGGTTGTTGAGGAAAGCCCAAATATTTTCCTATCAGGTCTGAGGATTATTTCCCCTATTTCTAAGTATTCCGATAACTCGGAACCAACACTAAAACCAGTATAATCGTGAATAAATTTAAAGTTTAAGTTTATCAGTTTTTTATAAACGTCCTCATCTAATTTATTTTTGACGTCTTTTTTTGAAAATATCGCAAAACAGTTTCCAACTATTTTATCTAAACAGCCATTATCTTCATTATTAGTAATTTCTCTATTGAAAAGTCTTCTATTTATTATCAGTTCATTTTGAGAATTACTGAAAATACCTCTTTTTGTATCTTTTTCTAAAATACTGTTTCTTTTTCCGAATGCTTGATCTCTAGCCTCTGGTGCAATTGCCTCTTCTAAAGGGATATTTTTCTGAAATGCCATGGATAATGAGTCAATTAATTGTCCAAGTGCTATAGACGATTTTATTGTTTGCTTTACTTGTTCTAATCTTTCTAAACTATAAGAAAGAAGTAGATCTTTATTACAATTAGAATTTACAACCATATTAATTTTCCATACCAAATTTAATATATCTCTAATACCAGTATTCAGTCCTTGACTTGCGTAGGGTGGCATTTGGTAAGCAGAATCTCCTATTAAGAATACATAGTCTTTTTGAAAGGACTTTGCAAAAGACCCTCTAAATTTTTGAATAAATACATTTTCAATTTCATACTGATCAGGTTCAATCCATTGTGAAATTAAATTTTTAATATTATTTATTTGAATTGCTTTTTGATGTTGCTCGCCTGCAAGTAATTGAAATTCAAATCTATGCCTTCTACTTGATTGAGAGATAAAGGTAGTTGGTCTTGTGTCGTCACAAATTTGCCTGAAAACGTTTTCTAAACTATAATTAGGCTTGAGTAATATATCAACTAGAAGCCAATTTTTTGAGTATCTCTGGTCAACAGTTTCGATGTCTAATTTTTTTCTAACTAAAGAATTAGTACCATCACATGCTATAAGGTAAAGTGCTTCAAAATGATTTAGCTTATTACCACTTTTTATATCGAGCCTTACTTTGTTATCATTTGTATTAAAATTAATAAGCTCATTATCGAATAGTAAATCTATATTATCATCTGCTTTACACTCTTTTCTTATTATTTTTTCAATTTCTGGCTGAAAAAAAGTACAAATAGAAGGAAAGCCGTTATCAGTGTTTAATACAGGATTACGCTGAATCACTCTTCCATTAGTTAGTACAATATCAATGAAATCTGGTTTATTTAGTAATTCCTTAAGCGAGTCATATAATCCAATACTTTCCAGTAAACGTAAGCTTTCATCATCGAATGATATGGCATTTGAAGAAAATTCAGCATCTGATCTCGATTCAATAACTAGTGTTCTGAGGTTGTATTGGCTACATACTTTTGCACAGATTTGCCCAATTAGTCCAAAGCCCACAATTGCAACATCATATTGATTATTATTACTAGTCAAAAAAACTCCTAGATAATGAAATCGCTTGACTCTTACTTTCAATTTAGTTTGAATTCAAGCCATTATTTAATTTAATAAAAAGATTTTAAATGGTTAAAATAGTAAATTCATGGAATGAGTGGGATCCACTAAAACACATAATTGTTGGAAGAGCAGATAATTGTTGTATTGCTCCAGTTGAGCCTGCAATGGCTCCAAAAATTCCTGAAGATTCTGACATGAAAGGTAAGTTTGGACCAAGGCCACAACAAACAATTGATAGAGCAAATTATTTGCTCGATAATTTCTCAGATATTTTAGAGAAAAGAGGAATAAAAGTAGATCGTCCATCACCACTGGATTTCAACCAAAAAATTGGTACTCCAGATTGGAGCATAGAAACAATGTTTGGCTGTATGCCTCCTAGAGATGTTATACTTACTTTAGGCAGTGAGATGCTAGAGGCTACAATGTCCTTTCGTTCAAGATGGTTTGAGTATTTATGTTATCGACCACTATTACAAAGCTTTTTTGAACAAGATCCAGAAATGAGATGGGAAACTGCTCCAAAACCAAGGTTAACGAATAAATCTTACAGGGATAATTATCTTGCTGACGAAATAACAATGGACCAAAGATACGAATGGGTTGCCGATAAAAAGTTTGTCACTACTGAAGAAGAGCCGCTATTTGATGCGGCTGATGTTTTAAGAATGGGAAAAGACTTATTTATTCAACATGGTTTCACAACAAATTTAAAAGGCATTGATTGGATCAGAAGACACTTTCCAGATCAGCGTATTCATGTTCTAAATTTCCCAACAGATCCTTTTCCTACACATATTGATGCTACATTTACGCCATTGAGACCAGGACTGATATTAAATAATCCTGAAAGAAGACTGCCTGATGAGCAAAGAAAAATCTTTCATGATAATGATTGGGAAATAGTCGAAGCCGCTAGACCTGCTCACAATTCTCCTCCTCCATTATGCTATTCAAGTGTATGGCTAAGCATGAATGTCCTTATGCTGGATCCAAAAACAGTTTGCGTTGAAGAAACTGAAGTTCACCAGATGGATCAACTAGATAAATTAAATTTTGAAGTTGTTCCTGTCCCTTTTAGGGATGCCTATCCATTTGGTGGAGCTTTACACTGCGCAACAACTGATGTTTATCGTGAAAGTAGTCAGGAGGATTACTTTACAAAACAATAATTTTTTAATAATTTGTTTTCTCAATTATGATATTTCTATTGATGTAACAATTCATTAGAAGTCCAAATCCAAACATAACTGCCAACATTGAACTTCCTCCATAAGATATAAATGGAAGTGGAACTCCTACTACGGGAAGTAAGCCTGTGACCATTCCAATATTAACAAAAACATAAATGAAAAAAACATTACATACTCCTAAAGATAAATATTTACTAAATAAACTGCGACTTTTTAGTGCAAGTCGAATAGATATCATAATCAAGGCTGCATATATTAATAATATTAGCAACGTCCCTATGAAACCAAATTCCTCACCTAGCATTGTAAATATGAAGTCTGTTTGCATTTCAGGAAGAAAATTAAGATGGCTCTGGGTGCCTTCCATGTAGCCTTTGCCAAATATACCACCAGAGCCGAGGGCAATTTTTGATTGCATTATGTGGTATCCATTTCCAAGAGGATCACGCTCAGGATTAAAAAAAGTGAGTACTCTGTCTTTCTGATAATCTTTAAGATATTGCCACAAAACTGGTAAGGAACATAAAATTGAAAATACACCTACTATAAAATATTTATAATTTAAACCTGAGATCCAAAAAAGACTTACTCCGCCAAGTAGAATTATTAGAGCTGTACCTAAATCTGGCTGAGTAATTACTAAAAATACTGGGACGACAGTAATGATTAGTGGAATAATCAAAGTCTTAATAAAATTGCTATCATTATTTATGGAATGAAAATACTTAGCTAAAGCTAGGATCAAAGTATATTTAACAAATTCGGAAGGTTGCAGACTTATACCAGCTATGTTGATCCATCGAGTAGCACCGTTACTTTCAATTCCAATAAAGGGAATAACGGCCAAAGATATAATACTCAGGAAAAAAATTACATATGCATATCCAAATATTAACCTTAAATCAAAGAATATGACTAAAAAAAAGATTATTAATCCAAGTATAAATCTTTGAGAGTGCTTCAATGGCCACGAGTTAAATTCACCATTTGAGATACTCAATAATGCCGCCAAACCAACAAAAAATAATATAATTATTAAACCCAATAGAGGATAATTTATACTTTTTATCTTAGTAAAGGCTGAACTGTAAATATTATTTTGATTAAACATTAAATATTTCGTTTCGTTTTAAACTGAGTTTTTTATCAAATAAATATTTAAATATATCTGATGCAATTGGAGCTGCAGATCCAGATCCACTTCCTCCGTGTTCAACAATTACAGAAACTGCATATTTAGGATCTGTAGTTGGACCGTATCCAATAAAAAGACCATGATCTCTTTTTTCCCAGGGCAAATCTTTATTTTTTATTAAACCCTCTTCTCTTTCTTTAATTGATATCGCCCGTACCTGAGATGTGCCTGTTTTACCTGCCATTTTGTACTCACCAATAATTCTAGATCTATAAGAAGTCCCCCCAGGGGCATTTGTGGCTGCGTCTAAAGCGTTTTTTATAATTTTTAGATATTTAGGATCTGCGATAATTCGCTCATCATAAACAGTTGGGACATCATTATCATATATTAATTTTGGATTAAGCCTATTTCCATCATTAATTAGTTGAGCTAACGCGAGAGATAGCTGTGCTGCAGTCGTTAAAAAATATCCTTGACCTATACCAGCAGATAATGTTTCACCAACCATCCATCTAGTTCCAAGATTTTCTAATTTCCATTGTTTATTTGGAACTACTCCACTTTTTTCTTCATAAAGAGATTTGAAAACTTTTTCTCCTAAACCATATCTTTTACAAACTTCTGCAATTTTATTAATACCTATCCTTCTTGCAATTTGATAAAAATAGACATCACAAGAAACCTTTATAGCCTCTGTCATATCTACATTTCCATGCCCTTCCTTCTTCCAGCAATGAAATGTTTTGTATCCTGAATCTAGACTAGTATCTTCTATTTGGTGTTTTCCATTGCAAAAAAAAGTTTCTCTATGAGAAACTCCTGACTCTAAGGCTGCAAGCGCAACAAATGGTTTTATGGTTGATCCAGGAGGATATTGATTGGATATCGATTTATTAATCAATGGTTTATATTTATTTGATAAAAGGTTTTCCCAAGTTTCATTTGAAATAGATTTACTAAATATATTTGGATCATAGGATGGCGAGGAAGCCAATGCATAAAACTCGCCATTTTTAACATTAATAACAGAGACGCTTCCACTAAGTCCTTTAAGTCTCTCATAGCAAAATTTTTGCAATTCTGAGTCAATTGTAAGCTGTACGTAGTTACCTTGCACGCTATTTACTCGATCAAGTTCCCTAATTTCTCGTCCACTAGCATTAACTTCAATATTTTTATTGCCGAGTTTACCTCGTAAAATTGCATCTTTGGCTTTTTCTACACCAATCTTGCCTGCTTTCGCTGTGCTTAGTTTAGATAACGGGTTTGATTCTTCTTCACTTTTACTTATTGTAGAAACATACCCAATCAAATGTGAGTGCGATTCTCCTTGAGTATAGTATCTTTTGAATCCAATTTGAGGATAAACGCCCTCTAATTTATGGATATTTACATTTATTTTAGAGAACTCCTGCCATGTCAAGTCATCGACAATTCCGATGGGAATAAATTTTTTTCTTGAATTTACTTCTTTTAATATTTTTTCTATATCAATATTAGCTTTTGGTAATATTGATTTTAAATTTACTAATGATCTTTTTACGTCTCTGGTTTCTTCTTTTATAATTATAACTTCATATTTTTGTTTATTAATCGCAATTGGTCGCCCCTGTAAATCAAAAATAATACCTCTTTCCGGCTCGAGAAATCTATGTGTTATTCTATTTTTATCTGATAATTTTTTATAGTTACTATTCTTAGCGATTTGTAAATAAGCCAGTCTTCCAATAAGTGCTGAGAATATACCGGCTTTAGCAATTGTGACAAGCGCCGCTCTTCTATTAATTAAATTTTCAGTATCATATTTTTGAAAAATAAAATTACCTGATTTTTTCATATTTTTTCTGACTATGTATAGTTATTAAGTTTATGGGCAGGTATAATAAAACAATTACTAAGAAAGATGATAATTCACCGACAGATAAGTAGTTGAGTTGGTAATTAAAATAGATAAATAAATTTTTAAAAATAAATAATATTAACAACCCTATAATAAATATAATAAATTTTAATTTTTGTTGTTCGAATAATCCATTAATTGAGCTTATTTGGCTTAAAACATAGAAGAATAAAAAGATACTTCCAGAATAACCTAAATTCATTCCAAGCAAAATATCTTGAAAAGTGCCCCAAACGAAAAGAAAAAGGGGAACTAACCATTCACTCTCTTTCCATTTTATTGAATATAAAAATATGCACAGCATTAAAGTAAAATCAATTAGATTAAAATTAAACACATTGTTTAATGATATAAAAAAAAGAAAAAATCCATTTAATATCAAATAGCCTTTGAAGCTTAGATTCATTTATTAACTTTCTTTTTTAAGTTTATAATTTAATAATTTCACATGTGATAAAGCTGCAATATTTTCAAATATACTAATCTCGATTTCATTTGATTTTTTTCCAACTACTTGGCCAATCAATTGAAATGGAGGAAAAATTCCACCTTTTCCTGATGTTGTAACTAAGTCTCCAATGCTAATTTTTTCAATATGTTCAACAAATCCTATAGTTGGATTTTCTCGACCTTGACCTATTAAAATGCCGTGATAACCATCTTGAGAAATTATCACTGGAATTCTGCTGTTGATGTTGCTTATTAGAAGTACGCGAGAGAGACTCTCACCAACATGAGATACTCTGCCAATTATCCCATTAGATCCTGCAACTGGCATGTCCACTTTGATATTTTCTTTTTTTCCTGAATTAACAATTAATGTGCCGTTAAAATTATTTGAAAAATCACCAACTATTCTTGAAGTTTTAAAATCAAATTCAATATCATTTGACGCATTTAATAGCCGTTCATATTGAGCGATTTTAAGTTTCATAGAAACTATCTCTTGAAAACTAGCAGAATCAAGTAATTGCATGTCTTTGAACCTTTGGTTTTCTTCATAAATGTTTTGGATCTCGTAAATACTTTCAAGTCCATTTTTGATTAGATTAATAGGACTGGAAACAATTGAAGTAATTGAGTAAACGGTATTTATACTTTTAGCTCTAAATTCATTTGAAAAATTGCTATTGTCAAATCGCCCAAAATAAAAAACAAGTGAAAATATGATTAAACCTATAGGAATAAGAATAGAAATGTAGCTACTCTTTTTAACATATCTTGAGTAAAAATTACGTGATGTCCTCACTGTCAGACTTTAATTAATAGGCAGAAGATAGAATTGGTTCAAAAGAGCTTTCAGACTCAAGTGCTTTTCCACTTCCTAAAGCAACACATGACAATGCTTCATCTGCGATTGTAACAGGAAGTCCCGTAGCTTCTCTTATGGCTTCATCCATAGACTCCAATAGTGCTCCGCCTCCAGTTAAAACTACTCCCATATCTACAAGATCTGCTGCCAGTTCAGGCGGTGTATCTTCTAGAGCAGATTTCACACCCTCAATGATAGTTTGAATTGGCTCAGATAGTGCTTCCGCAACCTGTGCTTGTGTTAGTTCTATCTCTTTAGGAACTCCGGAAGCTAAGTCTCTACCTTTTATATCAATTGTTTTTCCATCACCTGTTTTTGGAGATATCGCGATGCCAACTTCTTTTTTTATCATTTCTGCAGAAGCCTCACCAATTAAAAGATTATATCTTTTTCGCATATAATTAATTAGTGCAATATCCATAGCATCTCCACCAATTCTTACTGAACGAGAATAAACTATGCCTCCTAGAGAGATAACGGCTATTTCAGATGTACCACCACCAATATCTACAATCATTGAACCTCGTGGCTCACTCACAGGTAATCCAGCGCCAATTGCAGCGGCCATTGGCTCTTCTATCAACGAAACTTTTCTTGCTCCTGCAGCTAAAGCCGAATCATGAATCGCTCTTCTTTCAACAGGAGTTGAACCAGTTGGAACACAAATTATAATTCTTGGATTTGCAAATGTCTTTCTGTTGTGAACTTTGCGAATAAAGTGTTTTATCATTTCTTCTGTAACAACAAAATCAGCAATTACTCCGTCTTTCATAGGTCTAATTGCCTGAATATGTCCCGGTGTTTTACCCAGCATACTTTTTGCTTCCTCACCTACAGCGATAACTTTACTTTTACCGCCCTGATTTAATACAGCTACTACTGATGGCTCATTCAGTACAACCCCTCTATTTTTTACATATACAAGAGTATTCGCAGTTCCTAAATCGATTGCCATATCCGAAGACCATATTCCGATTAGATTATTAAACATTTTATCCTTCCCTTATCAAACTCCAGTGACGCCTGACATACTTGCTGGAGCTGACCTTTCTCTTTTAATTATTAATTTGTTTAGAGCGTTTATATATGCTTTGGCAGACGCAACAAGAGTATCTGTGTGTGCACCAAGTCCAACAACAGTTTTGCCATCTTCTGCCAATCTTACAGAAACTTCAGCTTGTGCATCCGTTCCTTCCGTAACAGCATGAACTTGATAGAGTAATAATTTTCCTTTATGAGGAACAAGTTGACTTAAACCATTAAAGATTGCATCAACAGGTCCGTCTCCCGAAGAAGTTACTGTCTTTGGCTCATCATCAATTAAAAGACTGATCTCTGCTTTTTGAGGACCTTTTGTTCCAGCTATAACTTGCAAATCCTGCAGTAAAATAGAGTCATTAACTCTGATTACCTGGTCATCAATAATAGCGATAATATCTTCATCATATATATTTTTCTTTTTATCTGCTAAGTTTTTAAAATTTTCAAAAGCCTCCTCAATTACATTGTCATTAATTGAATATCCAAGTTCAATTATCTTTTGTTTGAATGCATGTCTGCCAGAGTGCTTGCCCATTACAAGATTTGATTCTGAAACTCCAACACTTTCTGGGGTCATAATCTCATACGTTTTATTATTTTTTAACATCCCGTCCTGATGAATACCTGCTTCGTGTGCAAAAGCATTTTTTCCAACAATAGCTTTATTAAATTGTACTGGAAAACCTGTAACTGCTGAGACAAGCTTGGAGGTTTTTGTTAATTTTTCAGTCTGAATGTTCGTTTGAAAAGGCATCATGTCATTTCTAGTTCTTATCGCCATGACAACTTCTTCCATTGCAGCGTTTCCAGCCCTTTCACCCAAACCATTAATCGTGCACTCAATTTGCCTTGCGCCAGCTCTCACGCCTGCAAGAGAATTTGCTACCGCCAATCCAAGATCATTATGACAATGTGTCGAAATTGTAACCTTATCAATATTAGGCACATTGTTCATTAAATGATTTATAATATTTGTAAATTCATCAGGAATTGAGTATCCAACAGTATCTGGAATATTTATTGTAGATGCACCGTTCTTAATCGCAGCTTCGACAGTTTTACACATAAAGTCCAAATCTGTCCTAGTTCCATCTTCACAAGACCACTCAACGTCATCACATAGATTCCGTGCAAAAGATACACTGTCAATTACCTTCTGGTAAACCTCATCGGAATTCAATTGTAACTTGTGTTTCATATGAAGTTCACTTGTTGAGATAAATGTATGTATTCTTGGAGCAGTTGCATTTTTAAGAGCGTCTGCAGCTGTTTGAATGTCATTTTTTGAAGCTCTGCTCAAAGCGCATATTGATGAATTTTTAATCTTTTTTGATATTTCAGAAACTGCTTCATAATCTCCCTTTGATGCGGCAGGAAATCCTGCTTCAATAATATCAACTTTCAAATCCTCTAAAGCTTCTGCAATTTTTAGTTTTTCTTCAATGTTCATTGAAGCACCAGGTGACTGCTCACCATCTCTTAATGTAGTGTCAAAAATCTTTATGTAATTATTTTCTTTAATCATCTCTCATCCTCTTAATAAAATTAAATTGTGTTAAAATTAAGTACCCCCTGCAGTAATGTTATATTACCCAGGGGCTGCTAAGCAGGTCTAACAGCAATAGAGATTGAGAAGCGCTATTCACAGTTAATTGATTTTCAAATTTTTTATTCAATTTTACCACTCTGTTTTATTGCACTTTCTACTTGTTTGAGATTATCCGATAATTATATGAAAATTCGTTATTTTTCAACGTATTAGTAAAAAAACCTAATTTTCTGCCATAAATCAAGGAAATTGCTGAACTGAAGTATTGCTGAACTAGTTTTTTTCTTTATCAACCAATTTATTTTTTGAAATCCAGGGCATCATAGCTCTTAATTCTTTGCCGACCTTTTCAATTTGATGATTATCAATTTTACTTCTCATTGCTTCAAAATTTTTTGCACCACTCTTATATTCTTCAATCCACTCTCTTGTAAATTCTCCAGACTGGATTTTTTCTAAAACCTTTTTCATTTTTGACTTTGTTTCTCCATCAACTATCTTTGGACCAGATACATACTCACCATATTCAGCAGTATTAGATATTGAGTAGTTCATATTTGCAATTCCACCCTCATAAATTAGATCAACGATAAGCTTTACCTCGTGTAAACATTCAAAGTATGCCATTTCAGGTGGGTAACCTGCCTCAACTAAAGTTTCAAATCCATTTCTAATTAATTCAACGACACCACCACATAAAACAGTTTGTTCACCAAACAAATCTGTTTCGCATTCGTCTTTAAACGTTGTTTCAATAATTCCAGCTTTACCGCCGCCAATAGCTGATGCATATGACAATGCAATATCAAGTGCCTTTCCCGTTTTATCGCTATCTACTGCGACTAGACAAGGTACACCGCCTCCTTTTTTAAATTCTGACCTAACAGTATGACCAGGTCCTTTTGGCGCAACCATGAATACATCCATATCTGGTCTTGCGTTAATAAGGTCAAAGTGAACATTTAAACCATGCGCAAACGCAAGTGCTGTACCTTCTTTAGCTCTTTGTTCAATATGGTTTTTCCAAACATCTGCCTGAAGTTCATCAGGTATTAACATCATCATTATATCCGCCCATTCAGCTGCATCAGACATAGACATTACTCTCAAACCTTCAGCTTCTGCTTTTTTTGCACTCGAAGAACCCTCTCTCAAAGCTACTACAACATCGCTGGCACCCGAGTCTTTTAAATTTAATGCATGAGCATGACCCTGACTACCATAACCATATACAGCAATTTTTTTGGTTTTAATTAAATCGAGGTCAGCATCTTTTTCGTAATATACTTTCATTCTTTTTCCTTACATCTTTTCTGTTCCGCGTGCAATAGCTACTACACCAGTTCTTGATACCTCAGAGAGACCTAATGGCTTCATTAAATCGATGAAAGCATCAATTTTTCTTGGAGAACCATTCAATTCGAAGACGAAAGAATCGTGTGTTGTGTCTATTACTTTGGCTCTAAATACATCAGATAACCTCATTGACTCTACTCTTTTTTCTCCAGTTGAAACAATTTTGACTAAGGCCATCTCCCTTTCAATGCCCTGTTTCTCAAATGTGACGTTTACCGCTCTTTTTACAGGTACAATTCTCTGTAATTGGCTAATCATTTTATTTACTGTTTCTTCTGTACCTGGCGCCACAATTGTAATCCTAGAGATATGTTTTTCTGCATCTACTTCAGCAACTGTAAGACTATCAATGTTGTAACCTCTACCTGAAATTAAACCTATTACTCGCGCAAGAACACCTGGCTCATTATCAACAAGAACTGATACTGTATGTTTTGAAATTAATTCACTCATTATACTAATACTTTTCCTTCATCTGAGATCTCTTCTTTTTCTGTTTCATCTCCAAGCAACATTTCATTGTGGGCCTTTCCAGATGGTATCATTGGAAAAACATTTTCGTTTTCATCAACTACGCAGTCAAATATTACAGGGCCATCATAATCAATCATTTCAATTATTGCCTTGTCAAGTTCACTTGGACTTTGGGCCCTTATACCTTTAGCGCCGTAAGCTTCAGCAAGCTTTACAAAATCAGGTAAAGCATCTGTATAGCTGTGAGAGTATCTTTTATCGTGAAGAAGTTCTTGCCACTGCCTTACCATTCCCATGTATTGATTATTAATAATGAAAATCTTTACAGGCAGTTTGTGTTGAATGGCTGTCGACATTTCTTGTATGCACATCAATATTGAAGCTTCTCCTGCAATATCAATTACGAGTTTATCGGGATGAGCAACTTGAGCGCCTATTGCAGCTGGCAAACCAAAACCCATAGTGCCCAGTCCTCCAGATGTAATCCATCTGTTGGGTCTATTAAATTTGTAATATTGCGCGGCCCACATTTGATGCTGTCCAACCTCAGTGGTTACAAAAACATCTTTTTCTTTTGTCAGTTCATACAATCTTTGTATTGCATGTTGTGGCTTTATCGTTTTTTTATCTTCATTAAACCCTAATGAATCTCGCTCTTTCCATTTATCTATTTGTTTCCACCAATCCTTAACCTGCGATTTATTAACCTTATAAACTTTTGATTTCCACAGCTTAATGGCATCTTCAAGTACATGAGCAACGTCACCAACAAGGGCAACATCTACATTGACAACTTTATTAATTGAAGATGGATCAATATCGATATGGATTTTTTTTGAATTTGGAGAAAATTCATCAATTTTTCCAGTAATTCTATCATCAAAACGTGCGCCAATGTTTATCATGAGGTCACATTTATTCATCGCCATATTAGCTTCGTATGTACCGTGCATGCCAAGCATTCCTACAAACTGAGTATCATCACCTGGAAACGCACCAAGTCCTTGAAGGGTGGATGTAATTGGAAAACCAGTAAGACGAACAAACTCTCTTAGTAGTTGAACGGCTGCATTCCCTGAATTGATTACTCCCCCTCCAGTATAAAAGATTGGCTTTTCAGCTTCTGCGATTAACTTTAGAGCATCATCAATATTATCAATGTTTGCTTTTAATTTTGGTCTATAAGACTTATGTTTAACTGTATCAGGCCCAATATATGTTCCGGTTTGGAATTGAATATCTTTCGGTATATCTACTAGAACAGGTCCTGGTCTGCCGCTTGAAGCTACATAAAATGCTTCGTGTAAAATTCGAGATAGATCACTTATATCCTTAACTAACCAATTATGCTTAGTACACGGACGCGTAATCCCAACTGCATCACATTCCTGAAATGCATCCGTTCCAATTAAGTGCGTAGGAACTTGTCCACTAATACAAACAAGAGGAATTGAATCCATCATAGCATCAGTTAATCCTGTCACTGCGTTAGTTACTCCTGGACCTGAAGTAACTAACATTACTCCAACTTTACCACTTGACCTTGCATACCCCTCAGCAGCATGGGACGCACCTTGTTCATGCCTTACTAAAAAATGGCGTATTTGATGGTTTGTATCCTTAGTTTTTGCTAATTCATCATATATTGGCAAAACTGCGCCACCAGGATAGCCAAATATTGTATCAACTTGTTGATCTTCCAAGGCCTTTAGAACCATTTGTGCACCAGTCATTTGCATATTAACCATAAATTATACCCCTAATAAGAAGTGACGTTTTATGGAGATTTAATTAATAAGTCAAATATTTTAAATATATGAAAAGAATATTTTATAGATAATTTATAAATATTTCTTTATATCAACATTTTGAGTAATATTATTACCTTTTATCCACGTATCTTGTCTTTTGATATAGTTTCTCGTGTTTTTCTTCATTATCCTTTTGGCTTCATCTAAACTGACTTTTCCATCAATAAAGTTGGTTATTTCACGAACTCCAATTGCCTTCATAATAGATAATTCAGCGCTATAATTTTTCTCAATTAAAGATTGAACCTCATCGACAGCACCATCATGAAACATATTATCAACTCTTTGCTCAGCTGACTCATATAGCTTCTCACGTAAATTGCCAGTTAGGATCACTCTATAATTTACAATATCAATTTTTTTGTTTGGATTAAATTGCCATTCTTCTAAAACTTTTCCAGTCTGAAGCAGTAATGAATAACTACGCATTATTCTTTGTTTATCATTTGAATTAATTTTTGTACCTGGGTATTTTAATAAGATTTTATTGTATAAATGATTAAGACCATTAGTTTCTAAATCCAGCTTTGTTTGTTCTTCTATATTTTTTTTTATAGAAGGAATTTCTGAAAGTCCATCCATCAAGGCCTTTAAATACAAACCTGTTCCACCTACAACAATTGGAAGCAACTTATTATCGAAACAATTATTAATTTCATGCTCTGCTTTTTCCAGCCAAATAGCTGCTGAGCAACTTTCATTGCCTTTAAGCATACCATAAAGACGATGGTCAAATTTTTTACATATCTCATCGTCTGGTCTATCAGTTAGTATCTTTAGATCTTTGTATACCTGTAGACTATCAAAATTAATTATTGCTGATTTATGTTTAGAAGCAATTTGAGTTGCAAGCTTTGACTTTCCACTTGCTGTGGGACCAAAGATAACCAGTATGTCCCTTTTTTCCATTTTATTTAGTCGAGAGACAACCTAGCGCCTATATATTTTTTAGAGTTAGGGCCAGAATAAAAAACAATTAAAACATTTTCTTTTCCCTGAGAAACAACCTCATCAATTATTTGTAATACTTCCCCAGATGCTTTCACTGATTTATTTTGTATTTCAATAATAATGTCGTCTTTTTTAATATTTTGTCGTATTAGGAAAGAGTCATTATTGATTTCAGATATAATTACTCCTTGTAGAGTTTTAGCTAAATCCAATCTGGACTTGTCTTCATCTGTCAAGGTTCTGACTTTTATTCCTAGTTCTTTTATTAAAACAGCTGATCCATTATTTTCAATTGAGGCAAGTTCCTCAAGAGACGGTTGTTTGCCTAAATTTACAAATAACTGAACTTCTTTTTCATCTCGCCAGACAACTACCTTTGTAGATTGACCAATATCAGCCTCGGCCACAAGTTTTGGAAGCGTTTGAACAGATTCAACTTCTTTGCCATTGAATTCAATAATGATGTCACCCTCATTAACTCCGCCTTTAAGTGCCGGGCTATCTGTAGTTAAACCCTGAACTAAGGCACCATAGGTTTTACCAAGACCCAAACTCTGCGCAATTTCATCAGTTACTTCTTGAATTCTTACGCCTAACCAGGCTCTTTCAATTTCTCCTGTTTCTTGCAGTTGCTGAATAATGTTGTTTGCAAGATTTGATGGTATAGCAAAACCGATACCAATAGATCCGCCGCTTGGAGAAATGATCATAGAATTTACTCCAATCACTTTCCCGTCTAAATCAAATAAAGGTCCTCCTGAATTGCCCCTATTTATTGATGCATCAGTTTGTATAAAGTCATCATATCTTCCACCAAGCATCCTGCCTCTTGCAGAAACGATACCTGCTGTAACAGTGCCTCCTAGTCCATGTGGATTACCGATTGCCATTACCCAATTACCTACTTTTGCTGTGTCTGAATCACCAAACTCTAAAAATGGAAGGTTATTTGCGTCAACTTTTAGAAGCGCTAAATCAGTCTCAGCATCTGAAGCGATCAATTCGGCTTCTAATTTTAATCCATCTGTAAAGGTAACTTGTATGTCTGAAGCGTTCTCTACAACATGATTATTTGTAACAATAAAACCATCTGCAGAAATCACAAAGCCTGAACCTAATGAACTAAATTCTCTCTCTGATGGTTCTGGGCTAGGCATATTAAACGGAAAATTAAAAAAATCTTCAATCGATGGAACTTGAGGACCTGTATTTTCAATTATACCAGTAGTTGAAATGTTAACAACTGAGGGTGAAACTCTTTCAGCTAAATCAGAGAAGGTATCAGGTCCATTAAAGCTTAAAGATTGAAACGTAGAACAAATAAACAAAAAAAAGATGATTGGTATAATTTTGATATCTAATTTCATCTGACTGCAGTCCATAACATTAGAAATCCTACTATTGCTGATGCCAGACCTCCCCATTTTAGGGTGTCATTGTTCATCTCTAACATAGATCTAATCATATTCTTCATTCTATTTGGAAATAAGGCATAAAGAAGGCCCTCTATAATTAAAAGTAATCCAAGAGAACCTAATATAAATTGCATCATTTTAGGAAAGTTAAATATTTTTACTCAGAGTAAGTTCCAAAATATTGAAAGAATTCACTTTCAGGAGACAAGATCATAGTTGTGTCTGAACTTTTCAGACCTTCTGCATACGCCTGCATTGCTCTGTAGAAAGCAAAAAATTCAGGGTCTTTTCCAAATGCATCCGCAAAAATTTTATTAGCCATTCCATCGCCTTCACCACGAATTATGTTGGCTTCTTTCTCTGCTTGTGACTTTATAATCGTAACTTCCTTATCAGCAGTTGAACGAATTTTTTGAGCCATCTCAGCACCTTTTGCTCTGAACTCTCTGGCTTCACGTTCACGTTCAGTTTGCATTCTACCAAAAATTGCCTGGCTATTTGCTTCAGGTAAATCAGCTCGTTTAATTCTTACATCAACAATTTCTATTCCAAAGTTCTTTACTTCTGCTTCGGCTAATGACGTAATTTGCTTCATAAGTTTCGAACGGTCATCCGATAACACGGCGGACAGAGGTTCCTCACCAAGAACGCCCCTAATTCTTGAATTAACAACTGCAGAAATTCTTGATCTAGCGACATTTTCATTACCAAATGCCTTATAGAACTCTAAAACATCAACAATTTTGAATTTTACATAAGCATCAACAATAAGCCTCTTTTGATCAGATGCGATTACCTCAGCGGCAGGGGCATCGATGTCTAGAATACGATTATCAATAAATATTACATTTTGAATGAATGGTATTTTAAAATTAAGACCTGGTTCAGTAATTACTCTTTTTGGATCACCAAACTGCAATACGATTGCATTTTTTACTTCTAGCACTGTGAACAGGGTGAAATAAGCGACTATTACAATAAATCCTAAAACTATCAATGATATTCTCGTAGTGCTCATAATCACTCCTGTGACTTCTTGCTTAATTCGGGAAGTGGTAAATAAGGAACAACTGAGTCACCTCCGGCTTTGTCAATGATAACCTTGTCCATATCAGAGAAAACATCTTCCATTGTCTCATAAAATATTCTTTTCTTTGTCACTTGAGGAGCTTTTGCGTACTCTGTTTGAATTGACAGGAACCTTGCTGCCTTACCTTCACTGTCAGCAATGACCTTTTGTCTATAACCCTCAGCAGATTGAAGAATTTGCTCCGCCTCACCTCTTGCTCTTGGAATTATATCGTTAGCATATGCCTCTGCTTCATTTCTTTGTCGTTCCATATCAGCTCGTGCAGCCTGTACATCTCTAAATGCGTCGATTACCTGTGCTGGCGGGTCAGCCTTTTGAGTTTGTACTTGTGTTATTGTAATACCCGTACCGTATTCGTCTAATATTTCTTGTATAATTAATCTAGTTTGTTCCTCTATTTCTGTTCTTCCTTCTGTCAGAATGGATTGCAGGCCACCCTGCCCGATAGACTCTCTCATTGCTGTCTCTGCAGCGCTTTTCACAGTAAGTTCGGGAGCTTGAACATTAAATAAAAACTTACCCGCATCATTGATTAACCAGAATACTGAAAAGTCAATATCAACAATATTTTCGTCACCTGTTAACATTAAACTTTCTTCTTCTACATCTCTAATTGCAGTGACTCTAGAATCTGGACTTTGTCTGTAACCAACATCTATTCTATTTATTTTGGTTACTTTGGGTGTGAATACACGCTCTATAGGATATGGTAAGTGATAGTTTAGTCCAGGTTGTGTGGTTTTGGTGTACTTTCCAAATTGTAAAACTACGCCCTGCTCGTCCGGTAAAACTCTATAAAAACCACTCGCAAGCCATATAAGTATTAATATACCAATGATAACTATTGGTCCTAACTTTCCAAAAAAAGAACCTGGCATCATTCCTTTAAAACGATTCTGTGCGTTTCGGATCACATCATCCATGTTGGGACCTGGACCACGTCTACCACTTCCATTACCTGAAGAACCCCAAGGATCGTTATTGTTATTATCAGACCAAGACATATAATTTAGAATTATTACCTATATATGGTAAAAATGCTTAAAAGCAATTATTTACACTTATACTATGATATATTGTAATTAATTACGTAAATACAAGATCAAAAAAATGGCAGAAACTCTAGAAAATCAAGCTTTACACCTCCTTGGACAAGTTGTTAACGAAGAAGCAGGTGAAAACATAGTTGCTATGGGTATGGTTAAAAATGTATCTGTGAGTGAGGGAAAGATAGATTGTATTATTGAATTCAAAGAAAATGATCAGAAAAAAAATGAAAAAATTTTTGAGGATGCCCAAAGAGCACTGAAAGAGATTCCAGGTGTAACTAAAGTTAATATAATCACAACCTTACATAAGGAAAATTCAACACATGCAAATGATGAAGTGAATTCAGATAACAAAACAAATAGCTTTGGCACTAATCAAATAAAATATATTCTTGCAGTTGCATCAGGAAAAGGAGGAGTCGGCAAATCAACAGTCGCTTCAAATCTAGCATGCGCGTTTAAATCACTTGGTTTAAAAACCTGTTTACTTGATGCTGATATTTATGGTCCATCAATTCCCAAAATGATTGGGATTAATGAAAAGCCTCATTCTGATGGACAAAAAATTGAAACAATCAATCGATATGGACTATCGACAATGTCTATGGGTTACATGGTCAATGATGAAAATCCAATCATCTGGAGAGGCCTAATGGTCATGAAAGCAATTAATGAAATGATTGATAAAGTAAATTGGGGAGCTGCAGATATTATGGTCATCGATTTGCCCCCAGGCACAGGAGATGTTCAACTGTCTCTGATTCAGAAACTAAAAATCTCTGGAAGTTTAATAGTTACTACACCTCAAGATATTGCTTTAATTGATGTAATCAGAGGGTTAAAGATGTTTGAAAAAACTAAAGTACCCATTCTTGGCATTGTGGAAAATATGAGTTACTTTTTAGCACCTGATACAGGCAAAGAATATAAACTTTACGGTGAAAGTAAAACAAATGAAGTTGCTGAAAAATATGATTATGAAATACTTGCAAATCTTCCTCATGATCCATTGCTACTTGAGCAATGTGAAAAAGGTCACCCTCTTACAGATTTAGTGCCAGATCATAAAGTCAGTCAAATGTTTATTGAATTGGCCGAGAATTTATTAAAACGATTAAAACTAGAACAATTAGCAAATACTAACTAATTTCAAACTTTCTTTGCAGTTCGCTCCATTCCCGTTTAGATAAACCTTCTTCTTCAAAAGAAACTTTCTCGCCTTTCAGAAGTTTTCTCATCAGATTGACCTCTTTAGCGGACAGTTCTGTTCCACCAATTCTATAGTCTTCAAAAGCTTCATAAGTAAGAGGAACCCATTTTTTTACAATATCTAACATAGCATCTGCATAAACACGTATTTCATACTGCGCATGATCATCAGCTCTTAGTGCAAGAAAGTGCAACAAATTGTTGAGATCAATCTTCCAGTACCATTGTGTATAAGTATTAAGGGTAAGATTCATTCTAGCCAGTTCTCTTGCAATTCCAGATTTACTTTCATCAATTATGTTGCCCTCAGAACTTTCGTTTAATAACGTTTCATAATTAGAGTATGTCTGCTCAGCATCTTTTTTTAGTATCTGAATAACATTAGAGGCTTCATCATCTGTTAACGCATCGCCTCTACCTTGATTATTGATCGCAGACTGTGCTGCCAGATTTTCTGCTGATGGAATATAAAACTCTTTATCAAGAATTGAGTAGCGAGCCGAGTACTCATTAACGTTTGCCGTTCTGTGTCGTATCCATTGTCGAGCTATGAAAATTGGAAGTTTAATATGAAATTTAATTTCACACATTTCAAAAGGGGTCGAGTGACGGTGCCTCATTAGATATTTAATAAGCCCTTTATCATTTGAAATCTTCTTTGTGCCTTTACCATATGATACTCTTGCCGACTGAACTATTGAACTGTCATCCCCCATATAATCAATGACACGAATAAAGCCATGGTCGAGCACTTCTATTGGTTTGTACAAAACTGCTTCTAATTCAGGAGCTGTAACACGAGCTGTTTCTGATATTTCAGACCTTAAGGCTTCAATTTCTTTAAGTTGTTCTTTGTTTACCGGCATTTTTTTGAATCAAATAATAAACACATACTATATTAAGATTACTCTCTTTAAAAAGTCTCAATATCCAACTATATTCAGATTGCTGGGGATATCCCAGCTATAGGGATAAACGGCTTGCGTAATACCCATTACGGACCCGGGGGCGGTACCCGGCACCTCCACCATAAATTGGGGGGTGATATAGGATCGACGAATGCTTAAAGGTAAGTTTTTCTCTCGGTATTGTACCACCGTTATCGGGCTATTTTATAAATGCTAACGATGAATTAGCGCTCGCTGCTTAATCTAATTAGGTAAGCGCGGTTCGGGAGGCACCGGGCAACAGAAGTCTCCCACTTTTAGTCACTTGGCCTTTAAAAAAACTTAAATCGTTACCATATATATATGTAAGGTAGTATACTACAATTCAAATGAATCAAAAAACAAGACAAGAACAAGACAGTATCGGCAAAATAAAAGTTTCAAATAGTAATTTTTGGGGAGCTCAAACTCAAAGATCATTAAAGAATTTTAAAATTGGCAATAATTTAATGCCCATAGAGATTATACATGCATTAGTCACAATAAAAATGGCCTGCGCGAAAGTAAATCAAAAACAAAAGTCATTAGCTCCTAAAGTAGCAAATGCAATAATTAGTGCATCAAAAAATATTCTTACAGGAAAGCATGATGATCAATTCCCTCTTTCGGTTTGGCAGACTGGATCTGGAACTCAAACTAACATGAATGTAAATGAAGTCATCGCTAATCTTGCCAATAAAAAACTTACCGGAAAACTTGGAACGAATAGTCCAGTTCATCCGAACGATCATGTCAACAAAAGTCAATCAACTAATGACAGTTTTCCATCTGCAATTAATATTGCTGCCTCAAAAAAAGTTAAAGATGAACTTATTCCGGCTTTAAATGAAATGGAAAAAATTTTAGGTAGCCAGTCCAAGAAATGGAAAAGTATCATCAAAATCGGTAGGACACACTTGCAAGATGCAACTCCCTTATCACTTGGACAAGAGTTTTCAGGTTATCAATCTCAAATTGATATGAACATTAAACGACTGAAGACAGCCCTGATTAACTTAAATTATTTAGCCCAAGGAGGGACGGCCGTTGGAACTGGTCTGAATACAAAAAAAGGGTTCGATAGACTCGTTGTAAATGAAATAGGTAAAATTAATAAAATTAAATTTAAACCTGCAAGTAATAAATTCCAAGCATTGGCCTCTCATGACTCTCTTGTAGAACTATCGGGAGTATTAAATGTTATTGCAACGGATCTTTTTAAAATAGCAAATGACATTAGGCTGTTAGCTTCTGGACCAAGATCAGGTCTAGGAGAATTAAATTTACCTGAGAATGAACCTGGGTCATCTATAATGCCTGGTAAGGTAAATCCAACTCAAAGTGAAGCTCTAACAATGGCTTGTTTACAGGTTATGGGCAGTCACAACGTAATATCAATGGCAGGAACTCAAGGTCATTTTGAACTTAATGCATTTAAACCAGTAATGGGTTTTAACATAATTAATGCAATCAATTTATTATCCTCAGGGGTTACAAACTTTTGCGATAAGTGCCTGAAGGGAATTAAACCGAATTTAAGAAATATAAAAGAAGGTGTTGAGAATTCTTTAATGCTTGTGACTGCGCTTGCCCCTGAGATTGGGTACGAAAAAGCTGCAGAACTCGCAAAGCTTGCACATAAGAAAAATATTACGCTAATTGAGGCAAATAAAATCCTAAAATATATTGATGTAAGAAAGATGAAGTATCTTCTCAATCCATCAAAAATGATTTCTTCTTCGTAGTTCGTTCATGCCCAATTCCAATAAGCGCACTGTCAAGATAGATGGCCATATTACAAGTGTATTTCTTGAAACTGAATTTTGGGAAGAAATATTAAAATTAAGCAAAAAAGAAAATACTACTCCAGATAAAATAATTTCAAAAATAGATAAGACGAAGAACACTTCCAATTTATCAAGCGCAATTAGACTGTATGTTCTGAATCACTTAAAGGATCAGTTATGACTGAAGTAAATTACCTAGAAAGTCTTAACCCACTACAATACGAGTCTGTTTGTAGTACCGAGGGTCCAAATCTAATTATTGCAGGAGCTGGAACTGGAAAAACTAAAGTACTTACTACGCGAGTTGCTCATATCATAGATAATAACTTAGCATTCCCCTCTCAGATTCTTTGCGTAACCTTTACTAACAAGGCTGCCAGAGAAATGTCCGAACGTGTTCAAAAACTGGTAAGTCAAAATATGGAAAAGATGCCTTGGATGGGAACCTTTCATTCAATTGGAGCAAAAATAATAAGAAACCACGCAGAGGTAATTGGTCTTAAACAAAGTTTTACGATACTTGATAAGGATGATCAGCTTTCTCTGATCAAGCAAATCATAAAGGCTGAAAGCTTAGACCAATCTCAGTTTTCACCAAAATTAATACAATCTAAAATTGATCATTGGAAGAATAAAGCTCTTAATCCAAATGATATAAAATCTGAGTCACTAGATAATTTAGTCGATGAAAAGAGTCTCTCTATTTATAAAATTTACCAAGCAAGGTTGTTTGAAATTAATTGCTTAGATTTTGGTGACTTACTTTTACAATGTATCAATCTTTTTAAAGTCCCGGATATTCACAAACGTTATAGCAATAATTTTAAATATATTCATGTGGATGAATACCAAGACACTAATGCTGCACAATATAAATGGCTTAAACTTCTTGGTTCTCACCATCAAAATGTTTGTTGTGTTGGAGACGATGATCAATCAATTTATAGTTGGCGTGGCGCTGAAGTTGATAATATGCTTCGATTTGAAAAAGAATTTAAAAATGCAAAGGTAATACGACTTAAACAAAATTATCGATCAACAAATAA
The DNA here is from genome assembly GCA_902622985.1 of uncultured Pelagibacteraceae bacterium. GTDB lineage: Bacteria > Pseudomonadota > Alphaproteobacteria > Pelagibacterales > AG-422-B15 > CACNXQ01. Next base: position 256,613 of record CACNSH010000002.1, read on the forward strand.
TATACTTAAGTCTGCATCATCATTAATTAGTTATAACGAATATAGACTTGGCAAGGAGCTCGTTTCGGATCAAGGTGACGGAGAGCCAATACATTTACATTTAGTTAATTCAAGTAGAGACGAAGCCGATTTAGTTGCTCAGGATATTATGAAGTATAGTGACGATAACCCTGACCTGAACAATATCTCAATATTAGTAAGGGCAGTATTTCAATCACGTGAAATAGAGGAGTCTTTGATTAAATATTCAATTCCTTATCGTATTGTGGGTGGTATTCGGTTCTATGAGAGATCAGAAATAAAAGATGCTGTTTCATATCTTAGGCTGGTCTATGAAAGTCAAGACGATGTCGCATTTGAAAGAGCTTTAACAGTCCCTAAAAGAGGTATAGGAGAAAAATCATTTAATCATATTTTGTCTTACGCAAAACAAAAACGAGTTTCATTCTATCAAGCATCAAAAGAAATGGTTGATACAGATGAATTTACCAAAAAAATATCTGAAAGCTTAAAAGCATTCATTTCTGTTATTGATAGAGGAAAATCATCCATCGATAATATGCAGTTTTATGACATTTTAAAAATGCTGCTCGATGAGTCTGGTTATATGAATATGCTTAAAAATGATAAAAATGTCTCCGCTCAAACAAAAATAGAAAATATTAAGGAATTAATAATTGCGATGGAAGACTACAACAGCATCGAGGAGTTTTTAGAGCATGTATCTTTAGTTACAGCCATAGATGAAAATAATGAAGACAATAAAGTAAGTATTATGACGCTTCATGCCGCTAAAGGTCTTGAATATGATTATGTTTTTTTGCCAGGTTGGGAAGAAGGTCTTTTTCCCCACCAAAAAACAATTGATGAAACTGGCAATAAAGGAATTGAGGAGGAACGAAGACTTGCATATGTCGGCATAACGCGAGCTAAAAAAATAATAAATATCTCGACATCAATGAGTCGTCGATTTCAAAATAATTGGATGCCTTCATTGCAATCTCGATTTATTGAGGAGTTGGATCAAGAATTAATAAAAACTATTAATCATGCGTCAAGCCATATGGACAGACTCCAAAATCAAGAATTTGATGAATTTAATCAAGATTTTGATTTTAAACCAAGAAAATTAGATTTTAAAAATAATTCATCTTCAAGTTATCGAACGGTAGTTGATATGGAAATAGAAAATGTTAGAGATATAAACGATGATGTTTTACTTCAAATAGGGCAAACTGTTGAACACAAAAAATTTGGTATTGGTCGAATAAAAGATATTGATGGCACAAAGGCAGTTGTGGATTTTGATAAACATGGTACAAAAAAATTAATATCTGATTTTCTAAAACCATGTTGAATACCTCAAAAAAAATTGCTGAAATAAGAAAACTTTTAATTAAAAATGAAATTGATTATTACTTAGTTCCGCATTCAGACGAATATCAGAATGAATTTTTGCCAAATTACAGTAGACGACTAGAGTGGATTAGCAACTTTACTGGATCAGCCGGAGATGTCATTATAGGCAAAAAAGAAGCTTATTTATTCGTTGATGGACGTTATACCATCCAAGCTCAGAATGAGGTAAATAAAGGGCAATATAAGATATTTAATTACAATAAACTCACTCCATTAAATTTACTAAAATTAAAAAAAGCTAAAAATGTTGGGTATGATGGTAACATTTTGACTTATTTTAAAATTAAATCATATTCAAAATCTTTAGGTAAAAAAACAAATTTAATACCGTTAGAGAAAAATCTCATTGATCAAATCTGGAAAACGAAACCAAAGAAAAGCATTTCAAAGCCATTTATTTTAGATAAAAGTTTTGCAGGTGAAAGTACTAAAAGTAAAATAAATAAAATTGTCAATTTTTTAAAAAAATCTAAAACAGATTACTATGTTTTAACTGCATGTGATTCAATTTCGTGGGTATTCAACATAAGATCAAAAGATATTGAGTATACACCTATATTTCTATCTCAAGCAATTATTCATAAAACTGGAAAATGTTACATTTTTTCTGATTGCAAAAACAATTTAAAAAAGCAATTCAAAATTGATGTCTCTTTTAAAAAGCAAAAAGATATTTATCCATTCATCAAAAAGTGTGGGATTAATAAATCATACATTTGTGACATCAATACGATTAGTTTTAATCTAGCTAATGCAATTAAAAACCAGGGAACATTAAACCTTCAAGGGGATGTCATACAGTTACTAAAGTCTAAAAAAAATAAAACTGAGCAAAAAGGTATGATTTATTCGCATAAAAGAGATGGTGCATCATTAACAAAATTTATATTTTGGGCTAAAAACCAAGTACAAAATAAAAATATAACAGAAATGGATGCAATTAAATATTTAGATAATTTAAGAAAGAGTAATAAAAATTTCTTTTCACTCAGCTTTCCAACAATTGCAGGTACAGGCTCAAATGGAGCAATTGTTCACTATCGTGCAAATAAATTAACAAACAAAAAAATAAGAAAATCAGATTTATTTCTAGTCGATTCTGGCGCTCAGTACTTTGATGGAACGACAGATGTAACGAGAACAATAAGTTTTAATAAGCCGCGAAAAGATCAAATAGATATGTATACTAGAGTCTTAAAAGGTCATATTGCGGTCGCACTTAGTAAATTTAAGTACGGAGAAAAAGGTAAAAAATTAGATAATCTCGCAAGAAAATATCTCAAAGAAATAAATTGTAATTTTGAACACGGAACTGGACATGGGGTCGGCTGTTTCTTAAATGTACACGAAAGTCCCCCTTCTATTTCACAATTTTCTAGAATATCTTTTGAAGAAGGTATGGTTGTTTCAAATGAACCTGGTTTCTATAAAAAAAATGACTACGGTATAAGGATTGAGAGCCTAATTATGTCTCAAATAAGTAAAGGTTATTTGCATTTTAAAACATTAACAATGGCTCCGTTCGAGAGAGATTTAATAAATAAAAAAATGTTGAATAAAAAGGAAATTAAGTGGATTGATAAGTATCACTCAGATGTAAAATCAAATCTATTGCGATTTATGAATGAACAGGAGAAAAAATGGCTGATAGACCAAACCTCCCCCCTAATTAATTAGCTAAATTTGACCATTCTTTCTCATTCATTACACTGACACCTAATTCTTTTGCTTTTTTTAACTTTGATCCAGAATTTTCACCTGTAACGAGTATATCTGTTGACTTACTTATTGATGAAACGACTTTTGCGCCGAGTTTCTCAGCTTTTGTTTTTGCCTCAGCCCTAGACATTGATGACAGTGTTCCAGTAAAAATTATTTTCTTTCCGGTTATTTTTGATTTAACGGTATCTATTTTTTTTATAAATAGGTCAACCCTCTGGGTTAGTTTTAATATTTGTTTCTTATTAGATTTAATTGATGAATATTCTATAAATGATTGAGTAACTTTTGGGCCCAGTCCATCTGTATTTTCAAGGGTGCTAAGTATATCGCTCTTTCCTTCAAAGAAACTTATAAAGCTCTTAATATTTAAAAAAGCTGATGCGATTAATTTTGCATTTATTTGCCCCACGAAACGAATTCCCAAGGAATAAATAAATTTTGATAACTCAATTTTTTTCTTTTGATCTATTGCATTTATTAAATTGTTAAACGAAAGTGTGCCCCATCCTTCTATATTAACAATTACATCTCTTTTTGCTTCAAGATCAAAAATATCAGCGTAGTCCTCTATTAGTCCCTTATTATAAAATAGATTGATTTGTTTATCTCCCAAACCCTCAATATCTAGTGCACTTCTTGATACAAAATGTTTCAGCCTGCCAATTTTTTGCGCATCACATACGTAAGTACCTGAACATCTGACAACAACTTCATCAGGGTCAATAACTATTGGTGATTTACATATTGGACAAGATTTTGGTGGTTTAAAAAGATTTGGTCTATTTTTTTTATTTTTAGATACAACTTCAAGAATATGAGGAATTACATCGCCTGCTCTTTCAACAATCACCGTGTCACCCTCACGAATATCTTTTTTTTCTATTTCTTCAAAATTATGCAATGTAGCGTTTGATACCAGTACACCGCCAATGTTAATTGATTTCAGTCTTGCGACAGGTGTTACCGATCCAGTTCTTCCAATCTGAATATCTATTTTTTTTATTTCAGTTTGTGCAGTTTCTGAAGCAAATTTATGGGCTATGGCCCATCGAGGAGATTTGCCAACAATGCCTAATCTATTTTGAAAAGATAAGTTATTCACTTTGTATACAAGTCCATCAATATCATAGGGTATTTCTGATCTTTTTTTGTTAATTTCATCATAGATCTTTATTAATTCTTTCAGGTTTTTGGCTTTTTTTAGGAATGGGCTGATAGGGATCCCCCACGATTTGAATTCAATTAATTGATCGTAATAACTACTCTTTTCTTCAGTGAATGATCCAAATCCATGTGCGATAAATTTGAGTGGACGCTTTGCGGTAACTTTTGAGTCCAACTGTCTTAGACTCCCTGCCGCGGCGTTTCTTGGATTTGCAAATTTATTTTCTGTATTCAGCCTCATAAAATCATTTTTAGTAATAAATATTTCACCTCTAATTTCAATAAAGACTGGCGGCGATTTTGTTTTTAAGTTTTTTGGTATATCCTTTATTGTAATTACATTGTCTGTAATATTTTCCCCAATTTGACCATCGCCTCTGGTAGCAGCTGTTACAAGTTTCCCATTTTTATAAATTAAATTAACTGATAGACCATCAATTTTAGGTTCAGATGAAAACTCAAAATCAATACCTTTTTTATTTAAGAAATTAGATATTTTTTTCTGAAAATTTTGCAGATCTTCTTCTGACATGGCATTATCAAGAGAAAGCATTCTTGTAGGATGATTAAATTTTGAAAATGAATCAGAAGCTTTACCTCCAATCTTATCTAAGATATCAGATTGCTGAGTTTCTTCAGGAAAAAGTTTTTTGATATTTTTGTAATCGTTTATAAGAGCGTCATACTCTGCATCACTTATTTCAGGACTATCATTATTGTAGTAAAGATTGTTATGGTACTGAATATTCTTTACAAGTTCTTGAAACTTTTTTTTTGGAAATTTTTCCACTACTTTTATTTAACTTAAATCTTTTACTAACTCGTAACTTTTTGCATACCAATCGCTATCAGGAAAATTATACCCTAAAGTTGATGCATATCTTTTTGCCTCTTCATTTAAACCAAGGGAGTAATAGATTTCGACAAGTCTGTGTAATGATTCCTCCGTATAAACGGAAGTGTCATAGTCTTCTAAAATTTTATTATATCTATTTATTGCTGATATCCATTGCTGTTTAAATTGATAATACCTTGCGATTTCAATTTCTTTTGCCGCCAATCTATCATTAATTATATCAATCTTGACGTAAGCGTCTTCTGTAAACTCTGAACCTGGATATTTATTTATTACTTCATAAAAGGCTTGTTTAGATTTAACTGCCATACTTTGATCTCTCTCAACATCACGAATTTGTTCAAAATAATTCAAAGCTCGAAGATAGTAAGCATAAGAAATTTTCTTGCTGCCAGGGTAGAGTGCTATAAATCTCTCTAGTGCGTCTAAGCTTTCGTCATGAAATTGTGACTTATAATAGCAGAAAGCTGTCATTAATTGAGCTTGATTAGACCACTTAGAATAGGGATACTGTCTTTCAATATCCTCAAATAGTATTGCCGCATCTACAAAATCTCTTTTTTTAACTAATTCCATAGCATTTGAGTAAAGTATTTGAAGTTTTTCACCCTCTGTTTCAGGCGTAACTAACTTTGTATCTGAACAACCGCTAAGAATAAAATTAGCTAAAGTTAGAAAAATAAAGATTTTTATTAATTTCATAACCATAATTTTAATGATTATTTAAGAAGATTAAAGATGAATTTCTAAATTATAATGATGCAGCTACGGACTTCGTGTAATAGGTGTTTTGATAATTTTTATCATTTAAATTTTCTTCGTTTATAAGGCGCCAGTTTGACTGATCAGACATTATTGAATTCATAGTTTCATGAGTTAATCTGTGACCACCTTTATATATTTCAAACGCTCCTTTCACTGAATATCCTAAGAGATAAATATCACCAATGAAATCAAGTATTTTATGTTTAACAAATTCATTTTCTTGACGCAATTTTTCATTATTCACAATTCCTTTTTTATCAAGGACAATTGCATTATCTAAAGAACCTCCTGCTATAAGACCTTTTTTTCTGAGAGAATCTACCTCTTCTTTAAAGCCAAAAGTTCTGCAATTAGAAATAAGATTTTTAAACTGGTTTGAATCTTTAAACTCATAATTAAATCTTTGTTCCTTTATAAGATTGTGATCATAAGAAATTGTATAATCAATTTCTAAATTATCAGATGGGGAAACTTTCACAAAAGAATCATTCATACTAAACACAATTGGTCTAGATATGCTTAGATATTTTTTTTCTACATTTAAACTTTTAAGACCAACTTCCTCAATGTTACGTACATATTCTAGGGAGCTACCATCAAGAATTGGTAATTCATCACAGTCTACTTCAACAATAGCGTTATCAATTCCCATGCCATGTAAAGCTGACATTAAATGTTCAATTGTTGAAACTGATATTTCGTATTTATTAGTAATTTTTGTACATAGATCTGAGACGCTAACGTTATTAAACTTTGCTTCAATTAGTGATTCTTCATTAGAATTTTTAATATCAACTCTTCTAAATACGATACCAGTGTTTGCAGTCGCTGGGTTAACAGACAAATTTGATTTTTCACCACTGTGTAAAGTTACACCTTCAATATTGAATGACTTATAAATGGTTTTTTGCATCCTGATGTTTATAAATTGTTTAAAACCATGGGAAAAAACAAAGATTATTTCTTTTTGTTACTACTTAAAGGTTTCTAAAAAAATTATAAACTACTGAAAATAATGATTTTTTTTCTGATTTAGACTCATCCTTATCTCCCTCCATGTTATGGTTTGCGGCATAATTTAAAAGACCAAATGCTGATGCAAGAGACGGATTATCTAAATAAGTTTTTGATCCGTTAATTTTTTTTGTCGATCCTAAACGAAAATTACTATCACTCATTTGATTTTTGATGAATTTTTGCATAGTTAACGACTTTGCTCCATATCCAGTAAGCACAATATTATTAGATACTAGAGAGCTGAATTTTGATTTATAAATTATATTTTTTATTAAATTTGATAATTCTTCTGCTCTTGATGAATATATTTCAAAATACTTTTCTAATTTTTTTTCATAAATTCTCTGACTATTCATTGTATCAATTTGCTTTCTAACTATTTCGGCCTCTTCTAGTGAAATTGATTTGACTTGTGATATATCATTTGAAAAATTATAAGTTCCAACTTTAACCGTATCATAGCCAATAAGTTGGTTGTCAAAGGTATAAGAAATAATTGTCTTGTTTTTTTGAATATCGATACATACTGCTCCATTATCTGCTTCTTCATCTGATAACACTGCAAGACTGCTAGCATAGTGACTTGAGACTATCTGTTTGAGGCTGATGTCTTGATTATTTAATAAATCTAATATTTTACTTAGATAGTCTTTTGAAGTTGATATAACATGCCATTTTGTATGAAGAGTTTCAGCTATTACACCTATTGGATCTGATAAGCTTTTTTTATTATCTACTTTGTAACTTATTGGAAAGGAATGAAGTGGTTCATCCGTTTCAGTATATAGTCTTTTAAATTTTGTATTTTCAAAAAAAGATTTGATATCATTTTCTGTTATGATCCTACCTGAAATTTTATTTTCAAATTCAATATAATCTGATTTCATGTTTTCTGATATACTGACATAAACGTTACTAATCTTTATACCAGCATCTACTTCTGCTTTCGAAATAGCGGCATCAAGATGATTTTTAATTTCATTTGTTTCCAATGAAAAGGGCTTTAAACAATTGACTTTCAGTTTAGAAGTACCTATTCCAATAAGTTGAAGAATTTTCCCTTTGTCTAATATTTGTAATTCTTGAGCAATAAGGCAAATTACTTTGTCGGCTCTTATGTCAATCGCACTAATTATTTTTTGAACCATTAAATCTCATCAATACCATAATTTATTTTTCCATCTAAAACTTTGAGGGCTGCTCTTCCTTGAATTCTTAAATCTATTTCAATAATATTACTTTCCATTACTTCTTGCTCCTCAAAAAGCTGTTTTAAATTTTTTAATGATTGTTGAATGTTTTCATCTGGTAATTTTACAAGCAATTTACTATTTAATTTTAGATTCCACCTTCTTTTTTCAATAAATTCAACTTCTTCCAGAGTTTGAGTTAAATCTGGAAACGCAATACTTATGTCCCTGATTAATTGCTCGAGTAATTCTGGCGAGTTCTCACCCCTTACAAATAAGAGGTCATCTTCATAATTGTTTAAGTTAATTTCAGTAATAATTGATCCATCAAGATCTATAAGAAAAGATTTTCCTTCTTGAAAGTATATTGCATATGGATCGTTCTCAGTTACATTAATTTTTAAAGTTGATGGTAAAACTTTTTTTATAGACGCCCGCTTTACCCATTCACTTGACTCTACAGTTTCTCTGATGGAATTAAAATTTAAGCCAATAAGATTATCTTTAAATTCAGTCACATTATTTTCAATTTCAGATATATTTGATTTTTCAGAACCTTCTATAATTACATTCTGAATTTGAAATGAATTATTTAGTAAACTTGGAAATTTTAACAATACAAATATTGCAATAAGAGAAATGAATATTAAAGAGAAGGAAACAATATTTATTATTTTAATTTTGCGTTGCATCTAATAGGATCCAATTAATAAGATTATCAAAGTTGATACCTTTATAATTTGCAATTTCAGGGACTAATGAAGTTGGTGTCATGCCAGGTTGGGTATTAAGCTCTAATATATAAAATTTTTTTGTCACTTTATCTAATATAAATTCGGTTCGGCTGATCCCCTTACAACCCAATAATTTATGGGCATCTAAACCTAAACCCTCAACTTTTTTAATCAGGTCGCTCTCTAATCTTGGTGGGATTATATGTTTTGTTTTCCCTGCATCAAAGTACTTTGATTCGTAATCATAGAATTCGTTTTTTGGATCAATTTCAATAGAACCAGTTTTATTTGTTCCTATAACAGCAACATTTATCTCAGGACCCTCTATAAATTGCTGAAGCAATAATTCATTTCGAAATTTATTCTCAGACAAGTATTTATTTAATTCCTCATGGTTTCTAATAATGCTAACACCAACACTAGATCCTTCATTTCTAGGTTTTAAGACATAGGGAAAATCAAATATATTTTGATCTTTTACTTCCTCTATCTTCATCAATTTTGTTAAAGGATGATTGAACCCATTTTTAGTAAATAGTTCAGCAGATTTGTATTTATCCATTGCTAATTTGGATGACTCAATTCCGGAATGAGTGTAAGGCACTCCATATTTTTCAAGTATTTCTTGAACACTTCCGTCTTCTCCCCATGTTCCGTGTAATCCATTGAATACTATGTCAGGTTTATGCAGTTCAAGGTCAGCTAACAGATTCTCATTTGCATCAATTTCTACAATATTGTAGTCCATACTTTTAAGAGATTTGCTTATTTCTTTTGAGGTGATAATACTTATTTCTCTTTCTGCAGAAATGCCTCCATACAAAAGCATAATTTTTTTGTCTTTATTCATCTTTCACCAAATATCTTTATTTCCCAGTTTAAGCTTATTCCCAATTTTTTCTTTACATCAGACCTAACATATTCTCCAAAGTCTTCGATAAGGTTTGCTGATTTAGTTTGATTATTAACTATGAAGTTTGAATGCTTAGAAGAGAAACATATTCCTTGAAGCTCAAAATTTTTAAGACCAGCTTCTTCAATAATTTCCCATGCTTTTTTATCAGTCTGATCTTTTGGATTTTTAAATGTACTTCCTGCAGTTTTAATTTGCTGAGGCTGAGCTTTTTTTCTTTGATCATCAACTTCTTTCATTTTTAAAGAAATTGCATTTTTGCTTGCATTTTTTTTTTGCATATATACATCGCAGATAATCATATCTTGAGGTATATTACTTTCCCTATAAGAAAATAATTCCTTCGAATTAGGTATTTCTGATACTTGCCCCCTATAATCAACACACTTTGCTTTAATAAAAACATCTTTTGTTTCAGAATTATAACAACCGGCGTTCATACGAACTGCGCCACCAAGTGTTCCCGGAATTCCAAAATAAAACTCCATTCCACCTATTTCATTTTTCTGACAATAATTCGATAATACTCTATCGTAGGTTGCAGCTCCAACTTCAATACAATCATTATGTAATTTAATTTGACTAAATTCTTTTCCTAATTTTATTACAAGGCCAAATATTCCGCCATCTCTTATAATGATATTCGATCCAGCCCCAATCACCGTTACTGGTAATTTATCTCTGTTGATTTCTAAAACTTTCGCTAATTCTTCAAAATTTGGGGGCATATAAAATATCTCAGCGTTGCCTGCTACCCCAAACCAGGTATATTTTGATAAATTATGATTTATTTGAATTTTTCCAATAACATTGTTTTTTTTACAATTTTCTAAAAATTCCTTTTGATTTTCATTCATAAATTTTTTTTAACTCTTTAGCAAAATTTTGAGCCCAATCTGTAACTGTTCCGGCCCCTAAAAATAAAAAGATTATTTTTGATTTATTCTTCTTTGTTAATTCAAATAGTTGATCATTTTTAACAAAATATTCAGCTTTGACTTTAGAATTTTTTGCAATGTTACTAATAAATTTATTTAAATCGAAATTTTTTGGTTTTTTCTCACCTGCTCCATAAACATCCGAAACAAATACATATTCACTATTTTTAAAACACGTCGTGAATTTGCTTTTCAAATCTAAAACCCTTGAGAATCTATGAGGTTGGAAAATAGTTATTATTCTATTTTTTTTTTCTGCATCAACCAATCCTTTTAATACATTATTTATTTCAGTCGGATGATGAGCATAATCATCAACTACTCTTATGTTATTATTACTCCATAATTCAGTAAGTCTTCTTTGGACACCCTTAAAAGAACTTAGAGACTTCTTAATTATTTCTGGTTTTACATTTAATTGAAGACCAACTGCTATAGCGGCTAATGCATTATTTACATTATACGCTCCATGAAGTGGTAACTTAATATTTTTAATAGTTTGGTTTTGTTCTTTTACAAAAACATCAAATATTGTTTCATTGGCTTTATGTCTTAATTTAATACATTTGATATCACTTTCTCTATGAAAACCAGTTCTAATAATTTTTGTAGTACTTATATTTGCAGCTAACTTACGTAGCTCATTATCATCTATACATATAACTGCGAAACCATAAAAAGGAACTTGTGTGATAAACCTTTTGAAATAGTTTTTTAGATTTTGAAAATTTGAATAGTAATCAAGATGTTCTTTGTCAATATTAGTTACCACAGAAATTGAGGCTGGAAGTTTCACAAAAGTACCGTCAGATTCATCAGCTTCAACTACTAACCAATCACCTGATCCTAATTTTGTATTGGTTCCAAACTGATTTATTATCCCGCCATTAATTACAGTTGGTTTCATTCTTGCCCCATTTAAAACTGCTGAAATTAGAGATGTCGTAGTAGTTTTCCCATGAGACCCAGATATAGCTATAGTTTTTTTTAGTTTTACAATTTGAGATAATATTTCAGCTCTTGAAATTGAAGGAATTTTAATTTTTTTGGAATGTTCAAGCTCAATATTATTTTTACTTATTGCAGATGAATAAACAACTAAGCTTACATTTTTTAAATTTGACTGTTTATGTGAATTGAAAGTTTTTATTTTCTTTTTATTTAATCGAACAATGTTTGCGTTAATTTTTATGTCACTTCCTTGAACTTGATATCCCATTTCTGATAAAATTTCTGCAATTCCACTCATCCCAATTCCACCAACTCCTACAATATGTATTAATTTATTTTTATTTAATTTCATCGACTTACTTCTATATGCTTAAAAATTCTTTCAACAGGATTGTTTATATACTCTTTTTTTAAAGTTTTTTTAATAGACTCTCTTCTTTGCGGGCTGTTGATTATTTTATTGATCAGACTTGATAATAAGTGAGTATTCATATCTTTGTCCTTAATTATTTCAGCGCAATTAAGGCTTTTAAGAACTGATGCATTATAATATTGATGGTTGTCGGCAGCATATGGATAAGGAATCAAAATTGAGGGAATTCCAAAGCAAATAATTTCATTTACAGTCGATGAGCCGGCTCGTGAAATAATTAAATTTGTATTCTCTAAAATATCTGTGACATTGCTGAAGTATACATTTACATAGCACTCAATACTATTTTCTCTATAAAGTTTTTCTACTAAGTTTACATCTTCTTTCCTACATTGATGGTAAACAATAAATTCTTTCTTACATTCATTCTTAGATTTTATGATCGAATGAGCGATATTGTCTGAGAGGTTTTTTGCACCTTGGCTTCCACCAAGAATACATATTTTAAACTGATTTTTTTTATTAGTTTCTTTGTTTTCTAAGTTTTTACTACTTCTAGTTGGCAAACCAACTCTGAATGAATTTTTATTTTGAATTAGCTTTACACCATGCGTTTCGTTGAAAGTTGTAAAGATATTACCTACATATTTAAATAATAATTTATTCGCTTTTCCAATAAATGCATTGCCCTCATGAAGAAAAATTTTTTTTCTCATTATTAAACTAGCAAAAAGAACAGGTATTGTGAAAAATCCACCAAAACCTAAAGTGTAATCGGGTTTGATTTTAAAATTGTATAACATTGATTGAATAAATAAGAACGGAGAATTTATAATATTTGCTAGTCTTGATTGAGAAGAAATAATATTTCTAAGTATAATTACATTATTTGAGTCTATATTATCGAAATATTTCTGGCCTCTGTTATCGGTTAAAATAAAGCATTTAAAATTTTTAGGTGCCTCCGAATAAACTACATTTATTGGTATACAGTGGCCGCCGGTACCTCCACCTACTAAAAAAAGTTTTTTCATAAAGTTAGTCTATTCACGAATATGTCGATTCTTTGAAAATAATAAAATTAGTCCCGCCGCAATTGACATGCCAAGGACCGATGAACCTCCATAGCTGATAAACGGTAAGGTAATTCCAGTTGTTGGTATCAACCTTATATTTACCCCTATGTGGATTAAGGCCTGTAAGCATACGTATAAAATAAGGGTAAATAAACAGATTTGAATAAAGTGATCATTGTTTCCGTAAATTTTTTTGAAACCTTGATATGATATTATAAAGAAGATTAATAATATAAGTGTACAACCTATGAGACCATACTCTTCTGCAACCACAGAAAAAATATAATCTGAATTAGCTTCAGGAATTTTATTCTTTAAAAGACCATTGCCCGGTCCCACACCAATAATACCTCCTTGTTTAATTGCTTGAAGAGAAATTTCAGTTTGACTTATGTCATATTCATTTGGAAATAAAAATGAATTTATCCTATTTTGAGCATTAAAATTGAGCAAATATATCATCACAAAACTTAGAATTCCAAAAACCACAATTACAGTGAGTATTATAATACTGAAACCACTCATAAGCACTGAACCAAAATAAATAGCTGATAATAAAAAAAATTGACTAATATCAGGCTGCAAAATAAGTATACTTGCAACTGAAATGTAGATTAAAGCACTTAGTGAGTGAGATGATATTTTTGTGCCTTGGTATTGATTATTTAATATCAGAGCCAATACAACGCAAAATACTGGTTTTACTAATTCAATTGGCATGAGGGTAAAAGATCCAAAACTTATCCATCTTCTTGAACCTTTGATTTCATCCCCAAATAATAGAGTAAGAGCTAGTAAAGCAAAAAATACTGTAAATAATATCACACTAAATAATTTTATGTATTTTGTCTCAATCAGTGAAATAGAAATAAATACTAAAAAACCTATTGCTAGGTACAAAGCCTGTATATTAAAAAATGCAAATAGATTGTTATTGAGATACCTGCTTGTACCAGGGTTTATAGTCAAACTTATTAATAGACCAAAAGTTATTAATACTGTTATGCAAAAAAAAATTGGTTTATTTATTTCAGTAATCCAGTTCGTAATTATTGACTGTTCATAATTTCTTTTATTCATTATTTGCTAAGTTTGCTTATAAGTTTATTAAAATGTCTTCCACGTTCTTCAAAATTATTATATTGGTCAAATGAAGCAGCGCCTGGACTAAATAAAAAAGTATTGAAATCTGTATTGGTCTTCATAAATTTATTCATTTCGACCACTGCTTTATCTAAGCTGTGAACATAAACTGTGGTAACTTTACTCTGAAAGTATTTGTGAAAAATATTAGATTCCTCTCCAATAATTATTACTTTTTTAATATTGCCAAGACTGTCATCTAATATATTGATATTATTGCTTTTTATCTGACCACCACATATCAAGATGATATCTTTATATTTTTTTAGCGCAGCAATTAGAGAGTGATAATTTGTTGATTTGGAGTCATTTATGATAAGTTTCTTTTTGTCTGAAAAAATTATTTGCTGTCTAAACTCAAGCCCTCTAAATGATTTAAAAGCATTGAAGATCTTATTGCTGCTTAGGCCCACTTCTTTCAAAATTTCATATGAGAAGCGGTAGTTTTGGTCGTTACTCAGTAAATTATATTGATTTACGTTTAATTTTTTAGTGGAGTTTTTTTTATTTTTATTAATCTGCTTTAAATTTTTCATTTTACTCAAATGATTATTCTTTTTTATTAATTTTTTTATAATTGAATCATTATTAAAAAAACCTTTTTGAGAGCTATTTATATTTTTAAAAATATTCAATTTAGCATTACCATAATTGGACATTGTATTATGTCTCGCCAAATGATCTGGGGTTAAATTAAGTATACAGGCAATATCAGGTTGAAATATTTTGGAGCTCTCTAATTGATAAGATGACAATTCTAGGACATAAAAACCTTTTTTAATCATTTTAGTTTCGAAGATCGGGTTACCTATATTCCCCGCAAGTTCTGTGTTAAATTTATTTTTTTTAAGAATATGATGAATAAGCGATACTGTTGTTGATTTTCCATTTGTTCCTGTAACCGCAATTATTTTAATCAGATTTCTTGTATTTAAATTATCCAGGTATATTTGAAATAAATCTAATTCACTTATCAGTTTAGTATTTTTTGAAGTTAATTTTTTTATCAGTTTATGTGCTGACTTTCCTTTTGTAGCAATTCCAGGACTAGGAATAACAAAGTCTATTTGACTTATTTTAGAAGAATACTTTTTATATCCTTTATTTAATATTTTCTTTGAATGCTTGGGATTATCTTCCCAAAAATATACTACAGCTCCACTATTTGTAAGAGATTTATAAATTGAACATCCTGTTTTTCCCATGCCAATGACTACATAGCTTTTCTTTGAAAAACATTTTGACTTCAACATTTAGTTACCTAATCTTAAGTGTTGCGAGTCCAATCAAGGCAAGAATTAAAGCGATTATCCAAAAACGAATTACTATTTTTGATTCTGCAATACCATTCTTCTCAAAATGATGGTGTAAGGGAGCCATTTTGAATATTCGTTTGCCGGTTAACTTATATGATCCAACCTGAAGAATTACTGACACCGCTTCTGCGACGAATATTCCTCCAACTATTGCTAATACAATTTCTTGCTTGGTTAGCACACTTATACCCCCCAATGCAGCACCTAATGATAAAGAGCCTGTATCACCCATAAAGACCATTGCAGGAGGCGCGTTGTACCATAAAAAGCCAAGAGCGGATCCAATTATGGCTGCGCAAAGCACGGTTAATTCACCTGCTCCAGGTAAGTAATTAATGTAAAGATAATTCGAAAAAATCATATTTCCTGCCAAGTAGCAGATTACAGCAAAAGTCGCAGAGACAATCATAATGGGAACAATTGCTAGCCCATCAAGGCCGTCTGTAAGATTAACCGCATTTGCTGATCCTAGAATTACCAATATAACGAATGGAATTGAAAATAAACCTAAGTTTAGAAATATATCCTTGAGAAAAGGTAAGGATAATAACTGAATATCAATTTCATTATAAGTTGTTATCCAATAAATAAATATCAACGATATTATTATTTGGAAAAAGATTCTTATTTTCGCAGAAATTCCATTACTTGATTTTTTCTTAACTTTACTAAAATCATCTGCAAAACCAACCAATCCAAAAGATATTAGAAGGAATATAATTGGCCAAGATATATAGCTTTCAGGATTGACCCATAGAATCATTGATCCAACTATAGAAATCAAAATTATAATTCCTCCCATTGTTGGAGTCCCTTTTTTAGCTACTAAGTGAGACTCAGGACCGTCTTCTCTAATAGGCTGACCAATTGATTGGTATGATCCAATTCTTTTGATTAAAAAGGGGCCAAAAAAGAGAATAAAAAAAAATGAAGTAAACAACGCCAGACCTGTTCTAACTGTTAAATAATTTAAAAAATTATTTAGGGCACCAAGATTTAAATACTCAATTAAATATAAGATCATAGTTAACTTATTAAATGATTTGACAACTTTCGTAAATTGATTGAATTAGAACCTTTTAGAAATACCTTACTATTCCTATTAAATATTTTTTCTGCATTACTTATAACACTATCTATATTCTCATAATATTCAAACTGAAGTCTTTTGTATCTTTTTCTAAGCGAGTAAAGTTTTGATCCAACAAAAATTACTTTTTTAACCTTAATCAGTATTAGATATTTAATTAAATCCATATGAAATTTTTTAGATTTATTTCCAAGCTCATTCATGTCACCTATGACATAAACTAAATGTTTATTTTTAGACTTATTAAAAATATCGATTGTGTCTCTCATAGAAACAGGACTAGCATTATAAGAATGGTCATGTACTTCTAATTTATTTCCCTTATATTTTGATTTTAGTATTTCGCCTCTTCCTTCTGTAAAAGGAACATTTTTGAATTGATTGATTAGTTTTAAATTTAAACCTAGCATATAAAAGCAAGTAATAATGGCTAATGCATTAAAAATAAGATTTTTTTGATTTTTTCTTAGAGAAAAATCAAGTTTACTGGCATCAGGTAGAATTACTTGGTATTTAATAATATTCGTAATATTTGTCTCTTTTTTAAGATATACTTTTGATGATTTAACTTTTCCAATGTCTAAGCAAGTACTGATCTTTGATTTTTTGAATAACATATATAGCAATCTATAAAAATTTGAATTTCTATTAATAATTAAGTTTTCAATACTTTTTGTTGAAGTGAATATTTCTGATTTTGCTAATGCAATTTCTTTTAAAGATTTAAAATTACCAAGGTGGACATTTTCAACATTTAAAATAATAGCTGTTTGTGGCTGCAATACCTTTACTAATCTTTTTATTTCTCCTGAATGATTCATGCCTATTTCAAAAAATCCATACTTCGTATTCCGTGGCATATTTAGTAATTCGAGAGGCAGGCCATATTGATTGTTAAATGATTTACGCGAACAGAAAACATGTTCCTCATTTCTAAGCAAATAATTTATTGCATCCTTTGTCCCAGTCTTCCCAATACTACCTGTAATACCTACAATTTGTGTTTTTAGCTGCGCTCTGTACTTTGTTGCGAGCTTAAGGAGTGCTTTAGACGTATCTTTAACATTAATTTGAGGTATTTTTATGCCTCTTACTTTTTTATGAACAAAAGCAATAGATGCACCCTTTTTTTCTGCTTCTACTAAATATTTGTGACCATCTGTATTTAGGCCTTTAATTGCAAAAAAAATATTACCTTTTCTTAATGACCGTGTGTCGATCGATGCACCAGTTATTCTTTTACAAACAATATTGGACCCAAATAATTCGTTAATTTCAGTGGTTGTAATGAATTTTTTCATTTTTTTTGTAGATATTTTTTAGCAATTTTAACATCGTCAAAAGGAATATTTTTTCCCATGATGGATTGAAATTTTTCGTGACCTTTGCCGGCAATAAGAAGCAAATCGCCTCTTTTTAATTCGCTAATAGCTTTTTTTATGGCTAGTTTTCTATTACCAATTTCAGATATGTTTTTTAAATTTCCAATCACTTCCTCTCTAATCCTTGCTGGATTTTCATATCTTGGATTATCATCTGTGACTGTTGCTTTATCAGCGTATTTTGAAGCTATTTTACCCATTAGCGGTCTTTTTTTTCTATCTCTATTTCCACCGCAACCAAATAAAACATGTACGTTTGATGTCTCTAACTTTTTTGATTCTACAATTGAATTTTTAAGAGCATCAGGCGTGTGTGCAAAATCAACATAAACTTTTCCACCTGTTTTTGTTCTTCCAACATATTCCATTCTTCCTAATACTGAGGGGCAATTAAGACTGCTTTTTGATAGCTTTCTAGGATCAAATCCAATTAAATTCAAAATTGAAATTGCGAATATAAAATTTTCTATCTGAAAATTTGGAAAATTTTTAAACTTTAAAAGAATTCGCTTACTGCCCACTATTGCTTTTACATGTTGAATATCATTTTTTTTGAGGATTTTTATAATTTTATAATCTCTATTTGCTTGAAAATATAATGGCTTAACAGATTTATTTTTTTTTAAAATTGATCTTATTTTTTTAATGTATTTAGTTTTTGAATTAATAATTAATTTACTATCTTTATGTATATAATCTTTGAAAAGGATCATTTTACTTTTTATATAATTATTTATAGTTTTATGATAATCAAGGTGATCATGTGATATATTTGTTAATGCACAAACATCAAAATTCATTCCATAAAATCTGCTTTGATGTAAGCCATGACTTGAGGCTTCCATAACTAAATATTTTATTTTTTTTTGACCTATCTTTTTTAATTGCTTTGAAAGATCAATCGGTTCGGGTGAAGTAAGGTTATATTTATTTCTCTTAAATACAGAGTTTCCTAAAGTACCTATAGTAGCTACACTCTTTCCTGAAATTCTCAGTAAATAACTTAAAAAATATGCAACAGATGTTTTTCCATTAGTTCCAGTTATTGCAATTTTTGTTTCAATATTATTTTTGTTTATTTCAAATGCTAATAGCGATAGTGATTTTCTAATATCTTTAGCCTTTATTACTGTCGTATTCTTGGGATATCTTTTTTTACTATATGATGGAACAACAATAGCTGCAGCACCCTTTTTAATTGCTTGATTTATGAACCTAGATCCATCTATTTCATTTCCAGGGATTGCAAAAAAAATATTTCCTTTTTTTATCGATCTCGAGTCTGATGAGACTCCATTAAATTTTATCTTCTTTGAATTAATATCTTCTAGAAGGGAGTGATTTGGCATTTATCAAAGAGAGGTATTAATGAGCATGTTTTCATTAGGTATGTATCTTGCCTTTATGTCCAAAATAGGACTTACTCTATCAATAATTTGTCTTGAAACTCTGGCCGCATTCCACCCAGCATCACTCCAGTTCCACGTATTATATGGTTCCCCGTATTCTCTATTTATTCCTTTAGGGTCGTCTAATGAAATAAGAACTACATACTTTGGCTTGTGTATGGGCAGTACCGATATAAAAGTAGTTAGCTTTTCTCTTGTGTAGGATTTTTTGTCTATCTTGTGAGATGTGCCTGTCTTACCTCCAACCAAATATTTGAACTTACCATCTTCTGTGTATGCTTTATCAGCATCCTTGTTAAAGGCTTCTTTGGCAGTCCCTTTTGCAACAACTTGGCTTAATAGGTAACGCATAATTTCACTAGTCTCTTCTGAAAAAATCTGATTTTCATATCGTTTATCATCTCCCAATTTTGTAAGAGATGGCTTAATTAAATATCCTCCATTTACTACAGCTGAAGTAGCTACAGCCAAATGCAATGGTGATATTGAAAGGCCATAACCGTAAGAGATTGACTCTGTATTAACTGTTCTCCATGGGTCAGGAACAATTGGAATTGCTTTTTCTGGTATTCCAATATTTACTTGACGGAGCAATCCAAGTTGAGACAAATATTCTTGCTGTAATTCTTTACCAATATCTCTAATCATTTTTATCGTTCCAATATTTGATGACTCAACAAATATTTCTTCAACAGAACACATTTTTATCTTACAAGGCCTGTGAACATCCTCTACACGGTGCTTTCCAATATAAATGTGATTTTCAATCTCGTACTTTGTATTTGGCTGAAAGATTTTTTCCTCAATTCCAATGGCTGCAGTAAATATTTTCATCACTGAACCAAACTCATATACGCCTAATGTGTTTTTGTTGAACTTATCATTCTCATTCGTATTTTTAGTATTGGGATCAAAATCTGGAAGTGATGTCATGGCAAGAATTTCTCCATTATTGACATTCATTATGAGCCCTGAGCCACCAGTTGCTTTATATAATTTCATAGCAGCTAATATTTCATCACGAACAATGTGTTGTATTCTTGTATCTAAAGATAATATCAAATCATTATTTTCTTCATTTTGAAGAAGCTTATTAAAAGATTTTTCTAGTCCAGATATGCCTGTATTATCAATATCAACTTTACCAACTAAATGGCTAAAAAGTTCACTGTGAAGATATTTTCTTTTATAAGCATCTCTGAATTCAATTCCAGTCTCACCTAAATCTATATACTTTTGTAATTCTAAGGGTTCAACATTTCGATCAAGCCAGAAGAATTTTTTTTCAGATACCAGTTTATCAAGATCAGTTGCGGAAAACCTATTATTTATTGCTGAGACTTTATTAATAAATTTTTTCTTATCGTATACAGCTTTTGGATTTACAGATATATGGGATGTTAATAAATTAGCTGTAAGAGAGGTATTATTTCTATCTAAAATATTTCCCCTTTTTGTCTCAACATTCTCAACAAAATAATTTCCCTTTTCAGTATAAAGTAAATTAATTTCTATCATCTTGATTGTTACTGCCAAAAATAAACTGCTAAAAACAATCGCTGACAATATTAAACGATTATTTATTTTAAGGGCAAAATTATTCTTTAAAGATTTTAATCTTTCAAAAGCAAATTTTTCTTTATTGTATCTGTGTGTAAATGAAAAACTTTTTTGATAAATATCAATTTTCTTTCGGCCAGTATTCCGCTTTTTTTTCACGGAATTTACCTTGCCAAATTTTGATTAATTGTTGATGTATTATAAACTTCAATGACATCATTAAATAATACATTATTTTCTTCAATATCTTCATTATTTAATACAACAAAATACTTTTCGTAATCATTAGTAATAATCATTTCTGAAATCTTTTTAATATTCATTGGCGAAACCAAATGGTCCCATTCAATTTTATAAAGCTCATTTATCTTTTGTTCATCTCGAAGTGTTAATTCAAGTTCATTAATATACTTTTGTTTTTCGGCTGAAATGTTTTTTATAACCATAATTGCAAGTAATCCGGTTAACAAAACAGCAACCGACAATATTTTAAAGAAAGCACTTATCATAATTCAAATCCTAACTCAGATATCGGAATATAATTAAAGTTTGATCGCTCACGCTTAATGACTCTAAGCTTTGCTGAACGAGATCTTGGATTACTGAGTATTTCCTTGGAAGTTGGTTTTATTAATTTGGTCTTTTTATTTCTTAAACAAACTTTATTTGTAAAATTCTTTACCAGCCTATCCTCAATTGAATGAAATGTGACCACGCATATCTTTCCATTTGCTATTAGTAAATTAAAAGCTTGGTTGAGACCAGCATGAAGCTCTTGTATTTCATTATTAATAAAAATTCTAATAGCCTGGAATGTTTTCGTTGCAGGATGTTTTTTGTAATATTTTGAAGGAAATGATTTTTTAATTATTTCTGCAAGCTCGATCGTACTCTCAATTTTTTTTTGAGTTCTGTGCTTCTCTATATTTCTTGCAATTTTTCTTGAATTTCTCTCGTCTCCGTAATGATAGATGATATCAGCAAGCTCATCTTTGTCCTTCTTATTTATTAAGTCTGAAGCTGTTTGGCCATCCTGACTCATTCTCATATCTAAGGGGCCATCTTGCATGAATGAAAACCCTCTATTTGCATCATCTAGTTGCATTGATGAAACTCCTATATCAAATACGAAACCGTTAATTTCTTTTTCTTTTGTTTCTTTGGAAATTTTATCAATCTGACTAAATTTAGAATGTACAAAAGAAAACCGACTGCCGTACTTTTTTTTAAATCTTTCAGCTTGTTTTTTGACTGTTGGATCTCTGTCGATTGCAATGACTTTGCATTCACAGCTTTGAAGGATTCTCTCTGTATACCCTCCATATCCAAATGTTGCATCGATGTATGTTTCATTATCTTTTGGCCCTAATTGTTCAATAACCTCTTCAATAAGAACTGGCCTGTGGCCAAGTTCTTTATTTGTCATTTACTCTGTCTTCTCAAGAAAGATGGAATTTCAAGTAAATCTTGATCTGTTTCTAATTCTTCATCGGCTTCAATCGAATTATGTGTTTCATCCAGTTGATGCACGTTTTGGTCACTAAATAAGTCAGGTGAATCACTATCTGAATTTTCCCTATTTGCATGTATTAAATCCATAATGCTTTGAGAAGATTCTGCCTGCTCCATTGCCGCCTCTTCGATTGGCTCTGGATCAACTTCAGGCTCAGCAATCATTTCTGGTTCTGAAACTGGCTCTGATTCCATTTCTGGCTCAGCAATTACCTCTTCTTCAGTAACTTCCATTTCTGGCTCTTCTATTGGCTCTGGATCAACTTCAGACTCAGCAATCATTTCCGATTCAGAAGTTTCCTCTTCAATAATTGTTGTTTCATCATTTATTGAGCCTAAGTCTTTTTCATCTGAGCCATCCATGTACATATATGGATCAGAATTTTTGTTGATTTCATCTTCTTGATGAGCTGAAGCATGAATAGATCCTGTTCCATTCACTTGAGCTGCTGGAATTGATGAAACTGTTGAACTATTATTTACTTGTAAATCAATTATTCTCTTTGATGGCTTGTCATGAGATTCTAACCCAGTTGCAACAACAGAAACTCTAGCTTTACCCTCAAGATTTTCGTCAAAGATTGATCCAACAATTACATCTGCATCAGGGTGAACTTGTTCTCTTATCTCATTTGTAATTTTATCAACCTCATGCAATGTTAAGTCAGTTCCACCAGTTATGTTGATCAATAATCCTTTGGCTCCATCCAAAGAGTAGTCATCAAGCAGTGGATTTGTAACTGCATTGTGAGCACATTCTATTGCTCTATTGTCGCCAGACGCTTCACCTGTGCCCATCATTGCGCGTCCCATATTATTCATGATTGTCTTTACATCAGCAAAGTCTAAGTTGATTAATCCCGGTACAACCATCAAATCGGTAATACTTCTTACTCCTGCATGTAATACATCATCCGCCATTGAAAATGCATCGGCAAATGTTGTTTTCTCATCAGCAACTTTAAATAAATTTTGGTTTGGAATAACAATTGTTGTATCTACTAAATGTTCTAACTCTTTTAGCCCTTGCTCAGCAATTCTCATTCTTCCAGCACCTTCGAATTGAAATGGTTTAGTAACAACTGCTACAGTAAGTATACCCAATTCTCTAGCAACACGCGCTATCACTGGAGCAGCGCCTGTACCAGTACCGCCACCCATACCAGCGGTAATGAAAAGCATGTTTGTACCTTCGAGTCTCTCCATTATTTCGTGTTTAGTTTCATCGGCTGAGGATTTACCGATATCAGGATGAGAACCAGCTCCCAATCCCTTAGTAACCTGAACACCTAATTGCATTTTTGAGTCACTTAATGATTTAGACAGAGCTTGTGCATCTGTATTGGCTGCAACAAATTCAACTCCCGATAATCCGGATTGAATCATATTGTTAATTGCATTACCGCCTGCACCGCCGACTCCAAATACTGTTATCTTTGGCTTAAGCTCTTTTAGTTCTGGAACACTTAAATTTAAAACCATGAAATTATCCTCCTATTTTCATTAGTTATTCATTTTTCCATTTGAGATTTGCTAAATTATTTTTTGCATTATCACTTTTTTCTTTTTTGAAAGAATCATACGTATCAGGATTCCACATTTGGAATGTTTCACCCATACCTACGAAAGAAACTTGGTCAATAATACCTGCAATAGAGATTAGTCCATCGGGTATGATGACTCTGCCTTCTTGATCAAAATGAATTTGATGGCTGTCAGCAAAAATAGAAGTTGAAAAGGTATTTCTTTCCTCACTGAAGGGACCGGATGCTTCTATCGCATCACTGATCTTTTGCATTCTATTAGCAGTACATCCTTCAATTGACTTCAGAGTCGGTGAAGGATAACAAATCATGCCCTTCAGTCCGTTTTGTTCTAAGACACTTCTAAAAGAAGACGGAACAGAAACACGACCTTTTTTGTCAATGCGATTGATGTATGTAGATAGAAACAATGCCATTTTTAAAAAAAAGTTAGTTATTAAAATAATCAACAAAATTACCTCATTTGGGTTAAATTGGGATTACTTGGGATAGTATGGGATTATATGGGTAATGTCTATACCTATTTATGATATTTCTTTTATAATCAATTATTTAACTAATATTATACATTAGCCTTTATTTATAAACTATTGAAAATAAATGAGAAATTTTGCCAGATAATTTATAAGCCGGGTTCTGTGATTTTTTTACAAAAAACCGATAACTATTCATCTAGCTCAATTGTTACCAATTGAGTCGTGCGATCAACCCGGTTACAGCCAAGACAAGCCAATGTAACCCTATTTGATCTTGCTCCCAGTGGGGTTTACCATGCCTTTTTTGTTACCAAAAAAGCGGTGAGCTCTTACCTCACCTTTTCACCCTTACCCTTAAAATTTCAATTAGGGCGGTCTATTTTCTGCGGCACTTTCCCTAGAGTTGCCTCCGCCGGGTATTACCCGGCACTGTTGCCTTGTGGAGCCCGGACTTTCCTCTTGATCAAGCCAAGCAGTTATCCAATTATCTGGCTGAAAGGGTTTATCCTCTTAAAAGATATTGGTCAAGCCTCTCTTTGAAGAGATATAAGTTCTCTCAGATATCCCAACAATTTGCGCTTAACAGTAAAATCCTCTAACTCTTCGGGGCAATAGTGACTTTCAAAAGCGTAAATAACTTGAAGTGTTTCTTTATCCATTAAACTCGATAAAGTAATTTTATAGCCAAAATCTCTTAGTAATTGTTGTAAAGATTTAATCTCTGAAGCTCTAAGCGGCGTTTTAGAATTATTTTTCTTTGGTAAAATTACTAAGCCTTTTGCAGCCAACTTATGCCAAGGGAATAAATATCCCGGATCTATCTTTCGCAGCGGAGCAATATCTGAGTGGCCCAAAATATTACTTTTTTTTATTTTGTACTTTATCTGTAGACTTTCGATTAATGATATAAGTGATTTTATCTGAGATAATTTGAATTTGTGATATCCAAATTCTTTACCTTTATTTTGTAACTCTATGCCTATAGACTTTGAATTTAAATTTCTATCTTTTTTCCAATAAGATATTCCAGCGTGCCAGGCAATATCTTTATCATTTACGAGTTGGGTAATTTTTCCTCTTTCATTAACAAAATAATGCGAGCTCACTTTATGTTTTTTTGATCTAAGTCTTTTAATTGACTCCTGCGCTGTTTTCATTCCTGTATAATGTATGATTATATATTTAATATTTCTTCTTTTTACTTGTTCAAAATTTGGGGATTTTAGATATTCAATTTTCATGGTGAACTTGATACCTTTTCCTCTTCTGGTTCTCTCATCATTACAATAGCAACTCCCGTGAATGACATGGTTGCACCAAAGATAATTTTAAATGTAAGCACTTCATTAAATCCCTCATAAAAAGAAAAATGAGAAATAATCAATGCATTTATTATCGCAAGTACCGGAGCAAGAAGGGTTAAAGGTGTAATTTTTGATAATTCATATTTTGTTATTAAGTAATAAAAACCTGCATGGCCGATAGCTGTTGCGGCAAATGCAGTAAACAATATAGCTCCCCAGCCAATTATGGATGCATTTAAAATTAAGTCTAATTGATTTTCCTCAACTAGAAATGAAATCGTTGCCAAGAATAAAAAACTTATAAAAGCAATCCAAGCTTGTAGATCAAAAACTTTAACATCTTTTAACTTCTTCATAAAAAGAAGGCTGATAGCAATAGATAAGGCTGCTAATAATGCATAATAAACGCCACCGAGATCAGAAAATATTGTAGGCTCAAATATCAAAATAATAACTCCACCAAATGCAAGTGCTATTCCAAGAATACGCCTCCACTTAATCACCTCACCTAAAAATATAACGGATAATATAGTTGCAAATGGTACACCTAATTGAAGAACCACAGCAACAGAGGAAATAAATTGAGAATTATCGAGAGCAAGATAGAAAAACGCAAAATGAATGCCTCCTCCTAATATAGAAATAATTAAAATATTAATCATTTGGCCGCGATGAATTTTCAAAAAGGGTATGAGTAAAACTGCAATGATTAAAAATCTCATTGTCGTAAATAAAAATGGTGGAAATTCATTTACACCAATTTTTGCAGAAATAAATGCCAGTCCCCACGCTAGATTAATGGATAGTACAATGAATATGTCTATTGTTCTCAATACTGCCTCATTTCTGCATTATTTTCTATTTATAATACGATTACACTAAAATATTAATTTGATTAGAAAATTCATATAGAATAGCATTATTTCAATGAAATATAGAATATTAATAGTTTTATTTCTAAGTTCTGTTCTTGTGTTGCAAGGATGTGCTTCAAAAGAAGCCGCGGTGAACTATAACAATTCTGAAACTGAAATAGTTAGCGTTAATGACCCACTTGAAAAAGTAAATCGTGTGGTTTTTCAATTTAATATTATTTTTGATAAGCTTATCTTAAGGCCAATTGCTGTTACGTACAGAGCCATTGTTCCAGAATTTGTTCGAAACAGAGTTACATACTCATTAAATAATTTAGGTATGCCAATTACAGCTGTGAATAATGTATTGCAAGGCGAGTTAAGAAAAGCCGGAGTATCAACATCTCGATTTATTATTAACTCAACTGTTGGAATACTCGGTTTCTTTGACCCAGCAGCAAGTATGGGTCTTGTATCTGAAAACGAAGACTTTGGACAGACTTTGAGTGTATGGGGTGTTGAGTCTGGTCCATACTTAGTTTTACCTTTCTTAGGACCTTCCACACCAAGAGACTTTGCAGGCATGCTATCAACATCACTATTGGATCCAATGTATCAAGTGGGAGGTGGGTCCGCTCCTGACTCTCTAAGAACTTACAGAATGGGCACAGGCGCAGTTGATTTTAGATCTCAAAACATAGAAATTCTTGATGATCTACAAAATAATTCAATTGATTACTATGCAGCAGTAAGAAGCTTTTATTCGCAAGGAAGAGAAAGTCAGGCCTCAAATAACTTAGAAAGCAATACGCTAAATCAAGAAAATGATATTTTTGATGACTTAGATATCGATGAAAGTTATGTAGGACCAGATATTGAGATTATTTATGATTAAAATAAAAAATTATAGCTGGATTTTAATTTTGTTACTTTCTTTCGCAACTTATGCCCAAAGCTCAGAGTTTGCTCAAGAAGAGGAGTTTGTTTCAAACTTTGCAGACCAAGCGATTGAGATTTTAAGTGACGAAGGTATTAGCGAAAATGATAAAATGTCTCGTTTCACCGATGTTGTAATGAACGCAATTGACCTAAATTTAATTTCAAAATTCGTACTCTCTAAAACTTGGAAAAATTCAACAGATGAACAAAAAGAAAGATATTTGATTGCATTTAAAGATTATTTTATCAACTCCTATGCAAATAAGCTTGATCAGTACTCTGGAGAGCAAGTTCAAATTGTTGGGTCTGAAGCTGCAGGAAAATACGTAATTATTGAAAGTAATATTATACGAGAAGGAACTGATACTTTAAAAATAAATTTAAAGTGGAGACTAATTAATAGAGACGGTGATATAAAAATAATTGATCTGAATATTGAAGGTATCAGTCTTGTAATTGCACAAAGAGAAGAGTTTCAGTCATTTCTAGCAAATAACGATAATGATATAGAGAAATTAATCGATAAGATTATTACGGTTTCTAATTAAATCTTTTTAAATTATTTTGATGGCAAGCCACTTGGTTTCCAGCCAATAACAAATCCGTCCTCAACATTGTAGAGATTTTGATAACCATTTGACTCTAATATTAAAGCGGCATGCATGGACCTTGCCCCTGACTTACAAATAAAGTAAATTTCCGAATTTTTTGAAATTCCATAAGAATTGAACTGATTTAAAAAATTAGTATTTTCATCACCATCTTCATTAATGAGAGTTAATTCTATATATTGAGCATCAAAAGAATCTTCATCCACTCTTCCAAATGTTTCCCATTCGTAAGGTGTGCGTACATCAACTAAATATGAATCTTTATTATCTTTAATTGTACTATAACAGTTTTCTGCTGATATATTTTTTATATTACTCATTGCTATGATTTCTGATTAGATGATTTAAATCGATCTGAAATTGGACTAATTTTAGTTTTTCTTCCCCTTACTCGCTTTCTCCACATTAAAAAAGAGGATCTTTTCATATTCTCTTTCATTAATTTAATAACTTCTTTCTCTTGTATTCCAAATTGTTTCCTAATATCAGCGAAAGTTGTTCTATCTTCCCAAGCCATTTCTATAACGCGATCGATGTCTGACTGCGATAGTTTATTACCCATTTTAGGTTGAAATTTTTACAGCTTGAAAATTACCGGGGCGATGTTCCCCTTTTTCCACAACGCCAAGAAGTTTTTCCCAAATTTCCAGTGCACCGTCTGCCTCTTCTTTTCCTATTAGATTTACAACATCATCATAAAGTGGCCCTTTTATATCTGATATCTCTGACTTAACTTTTTCGAGATACCATTTATTACGATCATTTAGTGAGAGGACTTTAAATCCTGTTTCTTTTAAAAGACCTCCATACTTTTCTAAAGAGCACATAAACATATCGAGGCCTTCTGCGGCAATATATTCTTTCATCTGCTCTGATGGTTCGTTGTCATCATTTCTCATCCAATCTCCAACTGCAAGAATACCATCGTCAGCTAAGATCTCGTTTATCTCTATGAGCAATTTTTTTTTATCGATAATATGTAAAAATGCTTCTTTACTAAATACTGCCTCAAAACTTTTATCTTCAAATTTATATTCACCTGGCTTCGTACAAATAAATTTTGCTTTATCAGATAAATTTTTCTTTAACGCTAAATTATTTGCTGTTTCAATTACTAACGGTTCTGGATCTATTCCAATAACTTCCTTTGCACCATATTTTTCAATCATATGAAAAACTGCACCGCCCGTTCCACATCCAATATCTAGAACTTTTTTATTTTTTAGATTTAATCCTTTTAAAATCTGATCAATTTCTTCTGTCCCACCTGGTGATAGAAAACCCTCACCCCAGACAGTTTTGAGCATATTTAGTTGTTTGGGGCCGTAATGTCCTTCATCTGTTAAGCTCATATTATTAATGATATGTTTTAGATGATCTAATTGTTTTGTTTAAGTCAATTAAACTTAAATTACATTTTCTTTTGATGACTAGCTTAATTACAGGTGGAAGCAAATTTTTAAACTTTACTCGCCTTACTAAAATATCTTGCTGCTTCATCATATGATCTATTTGCGTAAAATTTGGAAATACACAAAAGTGTTAAGTGCAAAGGTATGCCAAATAACAGCTCTGGTAAATCTAAATGCATAGAAAGATTTTAACCTGATTTATCAGCTATAATCAAGAACAACCGTTCCTGAAACAGGATCAGTTACGCCTAATTCAGGAGATAATTCCTCTAGTAAGTGTCTAACTTTATCCAAATTTCCAATCATATTTTCTCTTTGAGCGGCTATAGCTTCCTCAGATTCCCAAATTCCAATAAAACAATATGTACGGTCTCCTGTTTTAAAAAGACGACTCATTTTCTGACCCGGTAAATTTTCAAAACTTTTGTTTATTTCTAAGTATTCTTCTTCACAACCTTCTTTAACTTTAAACCTCACGGCATTACAAAATTCCATATTTTGTCTCCTATATTTTGTTTTTTACAAATTCTAATTAAAATACTTACCTTTTAAAGAATAAATATTAGTTCAAATTTACTTCCAGGATACTCGTGCAAAGGTTCTTGTTGAGCAATAAAAAATATCATTCTTTAAGCCAGGTGTTAAAAACATGCCATTGGCAAGAGGTGAATTAAGTGCAACCTTTGAGAGTATTTCTCCACTAGCTAGGTCTATTACCACTAAGTGATCGTCATTATTTTCGAAACTATTAATTACTAGCTCTTTGCTTTCAGGAAACACAACCGGTTGCATTGTTGGTCTAAGACTATCAATCTTCCATGATATTTTTAACGAGTTGTTTGATGTATCAACACCCGCTATGCCACCATTTATACTATCCCAGCATACACAGATATTGCATTCGGGAATATTTACGGGTGGTGCAATAATACCCCCTCCATGATGTTCAAATGGCTCGATATATTCAAATTGTTCGGACATTAAATCAAATCTATAAAGCCTTTGCTTACATGACCAAGGAGCAGGACGTCTCCAACTTAATTCTTTTGGTGCAGTTCTAAATCTACCATTTGGATGAGTTGAATAAATCGCTCTTAATGAATCGATATCTCCGTTATTCATCAGCCAGAGTGATCCATCTGATATACAGCCATCCCATGATAATCCTTGATCATCATTTGATTTTCTATAAGTAGGTGACCAGTCTGAAGTAACTTCTAGATCGTTAGGCAGAACTTTTATTTTCCATATTTTTTCGATACCAGGAATAAAAATAAACTCACCATCTTCTGTTTTGTCTGAGGCAATCCTGCCCATAGATCCTTCAGGCAATTGCAGGGGTTCATGTAAAACATCTAGATTTTGATCTAATCTTGTAATTGTGGAACATCCTTGACCTTCTAAACGAAGATCTTTAGTGACGATTGTTCCATCTGATAATACTAGTAAACCGTTATGCGCCTGATCAATGGGTAATTTTGACTCTTTAATTACTTCACATTCTTTTGAAATACTATGCATATAGTTTCCATTAACCTTGATGATATTGCCATTTTGATGTGCTGCGATAGCACCACACCAGACGTGATCACCGCATGGTAATTTTGGTGTTTCCCCTAATATTTCCAAAGATTCAGGTTCAATTTTTTGAAGCCATCCAAATGGTTCTGGACCAGTAAAGCTTGGCATCGTACCGCCTAAAAAAATTTCATTATTATCGCGATAAATTGTCATAACATTCCAGCGTTCATTTCGTATGCTTTGTACAACAGCTTTTTTTTCACAAGCGTTCAATGATCCTTTGGTTGCCTTTTGGCGTCGATTTCCACCACATTCAACAGGCCAATGAGATTTATAGTATCCCCCAAGTATGGATGATCTGTCTTGAGCGGTCATTATTTTGAAAGCAGAGCTTTAATTGACTTTCCACTTAAAGATGTTGATGTCTTAGCGTAAAGCCTAATTAGCTTTAGAGGTAACGGATCATTAACCTCTTTAAAAAATTCTTTTCGAGAATAAAGGTCAAGAAACCATGCAGCTATTTTTGGATAGCGGTCTTTAAATGGAAATCCTGAGACATAAAGCCTGTATGTATAAATAAACCAAGCTAGATCAAGCATTGAAAGATCACTACCCATTAAGTATTTTTTCTTATTTAACAGTAATTCGTATTTATCATAACATTTACAAAAATTATTGAGTGAATTTCTAACCGCTTCATCAGTTATTCCATTTTCACTAAATGACTTATAAAACTTTACTTCTTTTAATTTGAGATAGTCCAACTCACTATTAGATGATTTATATTTCTCAAAGGCATCTAATTTATTAGGGTCTTTTTTGCCGAGTCCACCAAACATATATCGATAAGCGATATTTCTGATATCCTCATGCAAATCATCTTCTTCTTTTAGTAAAGTATCAATTTCTGTTGTATCAAAGTCAGGAACAAGTGGATTTTCAGGAAATTTATTCTCGAGATACATGAGAATATCATTGCTCTCAATTTCTACACGACCATCATCCACGAGAACAGGAACCAGGCCTTTAGGATTGATGCCTAGAAAGAATTCCGAATAGTTTTTTCCTGTAGCAAGATTAATGCTGTGAGGTGTCCATGAAATTTTTTTTAAGTTTAAATAGATCCTAAGTTTTTGCGAACATGATGAAGTTCTAAAATGAAATAAATGCAAACCCTTCCAATTAAGTATTTCTCTAGATTTTATTTGATCGCTTGGAATTTGAACCATTATTTTCTTTCCTTATTGTTTTGTTTGGTAACAAGGTAAGCCAGTACAAGAATTACAACCGTACCTGTCATCATTGAAATATCTACTGACAGACCAAAGCTTAATAAAATAAAACCTATTAGGGCGCCTACAAAAAAAACACCAAGGATCTGTAATACATTTTTCATTAATTATTCATCCGTTTTTAGACTAGTTTTCTGAATGATTATAACAGAAATTGTTGGTACCAAAAGAGTGAGCAGAGTTACAACAATCAATAAAATACCTAGGTCAGAATAATCAGCAATTGAGAGTATCTCATTTGTTACCTTATCCTTGACTTCCCTCGTTACTTCGTAAATTTGATTGAGATACTTTGTAAGCAATGCACTTGCGGATAGAGCTAGATTGGTAAACGATGCGAATACAGCAAAAAATGTTGCCTTTAGATGAGCTGGAGCATTTCTTGCAATCCACGCAAGAAGCGGAATCATTGAAACTTGTCCTAAGGGTGACTCTAAAGCTGTATTAAATATTGCAATAAATCGCGCATCCACGACATCATTTGTTAATGACGAAGTCCATTCATGAAATCCATAATACATACCAACACTTGGCAAAAATAATATTGCTCCAGCAATTGACAATATCACTATAATTTTTGCCATTGAGTTATTGACCATAAAAGGTCTTAAAATAATGATACCAAGTAAAGTCAAACAGGAGGCAAGAAGAGAAAGCACAGAAAAGAATTGCTCATCAAATCCTAAATTATCAATCTCAAACCAGGTAAGGCCTGGGCCTGAGCCTGGCATTGCTCTGAAAACAAATATTATAATTGCAGTTCCTAAAATTGTGAGTCGCATCGACTCAGGAAGTTCACGCATTAATTTAGCCATCAGAAAAAATATAATACTTACTGATCCAATGAATACGATCTCTTGTGCATACGGAAGATTAAATCCTCCCACGCTAAGTGTAAAAATTACAAAAACGAGAGAGCCTCCAAGTATCCACCAATCAACCTTAGTTGTTTCAATTTCGATTTGATGATCTATTCCCAACTTTAAAAGTTGATCGTTTTTTTTCTTTTTTAAATAAATTGAAAGCAATACACCTAATACTGATATGATCGGGATGATCAACGCGAAGAGGTAAATATTCCCGTACAAAATTATTTTTTCTTGTTCTGTTTCAGCCTCAACGCTACTGAAAATAACAACATTGATTAATGCAACAATTACTGTACCACCAATAATAGCAAATCTACCTAATGTCTGCATGGTGGTATGCATATTTTTTATTATATCAGGTGAGTATTGGTTTCCTCTAGGATCTATGTTTGGGACCGCTTCAACCGTCATTGCATCAGCAACAACGTCTTGAACCACATAACCTATCGGAGCTAAGAGAACGCTAATAACATACCAAGTTTCAACACTTAAGTACCTTACCATGAAGTCAGTATGAATAATAAGGCCAAACATGATAGCAAGACTTAAAGCGATAAGTGATGCGCCTACATAAACAAGATAATTTTTTCTTTCCCAGATAAGGTCAACTAAATGACCAAGTGGCATCTTTAATGCCCATGGAATTCCTGCCCAAAAACCAAGTCCTGCTAAAAAAGCAGCCGAAAGATTTAAATAATCTTTTACAAAAAAGGTTCCAACGATTCCGGTTAAACCCGAAACACCAGCAGCAACATATATCATCAAAGGCGGTAGATAGCTTAATTTAAATTGCCTTCCTAAATCAATAAAAGTGCTATCTATGAACGCATAAAATTTACTCATTTTGTAATTATATAGATTAAGGTTTTTCTAACAACACAGGGTTATCGTTACGAGGACTATTAACATTTTTTGAGACTTCATAGACTTGAACTTGATCGTCTTTTTTTCTTTCAATTTCATGCTTTCCTTCTATCCATTCAGTTGTTTGAGACTCATCTAGAAGCAAAGGTTGTCTATGATGTACATGAGAAACAGTTTCACTTGACTGGCAAGTTACAACCGCACATCCACTATTCAAATTATAAATACCAGCAAAAAACAGTAATTCATTTTCAATATAATGGAAAAAAGGTGTTTTAGAGTTGTTTTGCCTTTGCCATTCATACCACCCATTTGCAAGAAAAACACATCTAAGTGATCCCTTAAAAGAAGGCTTTTCTAATAATGTTTCGTGACGACAATTAATCAAGTTCATATCATCTTTCCATTTTGGTGAATATGACCATTTCATAAAAATGGGATCTGGTTTTATAACCAATACATTTTGTGACGGAGCTATGTTATATGAGGGTGATAGTTCAACATTAAATTTTTCTTTAATAACTTTTTTGTCGGAGAGAACGAAACGCCCACACATAATTAAACAATAAGTTCGTTAATTAATTTGAGTCGGTCTTGAGATTTTTTACTTGTTGGGATAATTTCGAGAATTCTTTTATACGTTGCTGCAGCTCCCAAAAGATCATCCTGAATTAAATAGATTTCCGCAAGTCCATCAAGTGCTCCGAAATGTCTTGGTTCTAGTTCAAGAGTTTTTTGGATATCAGAAATTGAAGCCTCTAAATCACCTTTTAAAAAGAGAACAGTAGCTCTTTTGTTCCAACCTTCTGCAAAATCAGGTTTAAGATCAATAACCTGCGTAAACAAAGTTATTGCTTCTTCTAAACTTCCACGATCCATCATATTGTTACCTTCGTCAAATATTTCTTGGGCTTCAACATTTTCTGCAATTGACCATATATCCCAGATGTCAGCTAAGATAGTGCTGGCTTGCATATTGTCATTGCTTAAAAATAACTCATCAAACAAACTGTTCAGTCGACTGTCTTTTTGGTCTGCAAAAACAAAAGATGAATGAAAAAGTACCAGTATTAAAATAATTTTTTTCAATCCAGATCTTTCCAATAGGCTTTATATTTTTTGCTGTTAGCGGAATCGTCTCTGAAGTGATCAAGAAATGCCTTAAAAAGTCCTAGCTTTGTATCAACTTCATTGCCGTCAGCGATTTTTAGTATTTGTCGATAACACCAATAAACTTGAGCAGCTTTATTATTAGAACGCATAAGTGATATCGGGCTGTTTAAGCCAAGGATCCACGGACCAAATTCCAACATATTTTCATATAGAGTTGCTGATTTTTTTTCACCACTTATTAATTTATTTACAATGTCCGGCTCAGAGCAAAGTGGTCTTCCCAAACCAATTACATCACAAGCTCCGCTTTGAAGGGCATGTTTCATCCCCTCGGTAGAACAAAATCCCCCAGTTACCGCCAAAGGAATTGATATAACTTCTTTTATTGCTTCAGCGTATTTCAAGAAATAAGCTTCTCTTACTATCGTACTACGCTGGGGTTTTATTGTTTTTGCTTTCTTTAAGTTAAATGAATCCATTTCCAATGCAGTAAAATTTTCATAAGTTCCACCTGAAATCTCAAGTAAATCTAATGATGTATTATTTAATATTTTGGCAACTTCAATACTTTCTTCGTGAGAAAATCCGCCTTTTTGAAAATCACTTGAATTAAGTTTTACTGAAATAGGAAAATTACTTCCAACTTTATCTCGGATCGCTTCAATTGTTGTAATTAGTAATCTTGATCGATTTTCAATGCTGCCTCCCCACTCATCAGTTCGTTGATTAACATTTGGTGATAAGAATTCTGAAAGAAGATAGCCGTGTGCTGAATGCAGTTGAACGCCAGTAAACCCTGTTTGCTTTGCAACCTCAGCAGCATTTACAAATTGATCAATTATATTCAAGATTTCAGATTGGCTGAGCTCTTTTGGCACTCCAAACTTTAGAACTCCTCCCAATGTAGGTAAAGGTTGAACTGAGGGCGCCCTGCTCTCTTTGTTAATACTAAAAGGAGTCTGTCTGCCAGCATGACTTAATTGCATCCATAGGTGAGTATTATTTTGCGTTCCAGCTTTTGACCAGTCGGCTAAAGCAGCTAAACTTTCATTAGACTGTTTTCCTTCTATTACAACATTACCGGCTCGTTCAATATATCGATGATCAACTTGAATATTACCTGTAACAGAAATTCCTATTCCGCCTTTAGCCCATCTTTCATAGAGATTATTATGTCTTTTATTTGCTGTCGCATCACTATTTGCTAAACCCTCAGTCATTGCTGATTTAAGAAATCTATTTTTAATTTCAGCGCCACAAGGTAGTATCAACTGTTCATTTATCATAACTTTTAACAAATTTAATTTACTATAAAATTTTTGATATCTTCAGCTATTATTTCCGGTATTTCCATTGGAGGCATATGACCAACTTTAGGGTATAAAATTAAGCTTATATTAGGAATATTTTCTAAAAAGTGTCTATTAAATCTTACATCAACTAAATTATCCTCTTCACCATGGAGTATTAAAGTAGGAACTTTTATGTTTTTCAGTAATTTAGGGTTAGTAACAAAGTCTTTTTCATTATTAATTATCAGATTACCAATTGCCTCTCTAGAGCCTTCAAGTAAAATTATTTCATGAAATTGATCAATTAATTCCTCAGTTATGATATTCTGATTATAAACCGTTTGGTAAGCGGCCTGAGTTACAATAAATCTTGGTGTTATATAGCCAAGCATTTGCCTAAAGAATGGAATTTCTAAGAGTTTAAATGCAATTGGCGGGGCATTCTCTGACTGAAATTCTTTATATTCTTCCTCGCTTGCTAAAAAAGCTGAGCCTATAATCAGTAAACCACTTACTTCTTCTGGATAGTCAATTGTATAATCCCATACAACTCTTCCACCCATAGAGTGGCCCACAAGAAAAAATTCATTTATATTTTTAATTTCTAATACTTCGTTAATGACTCTAATAAATCCATCAATAGAATAATCATCACCATTGACTGGTCCTGTTAATCCATGAGCTGGCAAGTCCAATGATATTATTCTAAAATCATCTAATAAAAATTTATTCATACTTTCGAAGTTAAAAAGTGACCCATTAAATCCGTGTATTAAAACTAAAGTACTTCCATTTTTATTTCCTTCATCCCTTACATGAATTAACGAACCATCTTTTAGTTCTATAAATTCTGAGGCTCCCTTTGCATGTTTCGCAATAACATTTTCTTTTGGTATATCAAAGTATACGGAATTATAGATAATGAATGCTAATAAAATTAGTGTGAGTAACAGAAAGTATTTTAAAATCTTTTTTAATTTTACCATCAAATATATTTTACATTCCGTAGGCTGCAATGGTTGTACGGTGTAAAAGACGTTCTTGCCCTTCATAACCGCCGGTTGCTCGGTGTAGAACACTTCTGTTATCCCACATAATTAACATATCCTTTTTCCATTTGTGACGGTAAACAAATTCCTCCTTACACTGCCATGCACTCAATTCCATAAGCAGTTTCATAGCTTCCTGGTTATCCATACCCTCAATACCAATGATATAACCAACTGTGCCATAAATACCCTCTTTATTTGTTTCAGGATGATTCTTAATAATAGGATGTATTTGTTGAGCAAAAGCATCATCCGATGCTCTTATATCCATGCTTCTTCCCATTTCTCTATCCTTATCACCGTAACCACCCCCCGGTGAATAAGGCACAAGGGCTGAGTGAATTGCTTTTTTTCCCTCCAACTTTTTTCTTAATTCTGGAGGCATGTGCTCTAATGCTAAATGTTGATTCGCAAACAACGTATCACCGCCTTCTGATGGGATTATTTTTCCAAATAAACATGTACCTGCTGGTGGATTTTTTTGAAAACTCCAATCAGTGTGCCAATTGTCTGCAAAAATTGGCACCTTTTCGTCTGCGGTTCTTTTAACTGCAATAATATTTTCTCTACCTGGTATTGAGGCAATAAATGGGTCATCTCCAAAAGATCCAAAATAAAGAGTGAAACGTTCTAGATCATCGTCAGATAAAGCTTGGTTGGGAAAACTCAGTACATGATGCTTAAGCCAATGATTTCTTATTTCAGAAATTTGACTTTCAGATAAATCACATTTTAAATCAATTCCTGTTATTTCTGCACCACAAGCCTCTTCTGAAGCGACAACATTTAGATACATAATTAAATTATAGAATAAGTTAAAAAAGATATAAGGGTTAAAATTAATCTTTTATGGTGGGCCCACTAGGACTCGAACCTAGGACAACTCCGTTATGAGCGGAGGGCTCTAACCAACTGAGCTATGGGCCCGGATAAAGCGTTTATACACATAGATTTAAAGTCTTACAAACTAGTTTTTATCCAAAAAGCTTTTTAAAAGTTTTGCTCTAGTTGGATGCTTGAGTTTTCTGAGTGCTTTTGCTTCTATCTGTCTGATTCTTTCCCTTGTAACTGAGAACTGTTGCCCAACCTCCTCAAGCGTATGATCTGAATTCATTCCAATGCCAAACCTCATTCGCAACACTCTCTCTTCACGAGGAGTTAAAGAAGACAATATTTTTGTTGTTGTTTGTCTGAG
This sequence comes from uncultured Pelagibacteraceae bacterium, assembly GCA_902622985.1. GTDB lineage: Bacteria > Pseudomonadota > Alphaproteobacteria > Pelagibacterales > AG-422-B15 > CACNXQ01. Next base: position 295,478 of record CACNSH010000002.1, read on the forward strand.
ATTAGAATGAATTGCAGCATCAATTGGTATTACTGCATTTTCATCTTGGATAAAATCACCTAAATGACTATCTTCCTCATCTCCAACTGGGGTTTCAAGGCTTACTGGCTCTTTAGCAATCTTTAATACTTTTCTTACTTTCTCAAGAGGCATATTCAACTTTTTCGATATTTCCTCAGGTGTAGGCTCTCTTCCAATTTCGTTCAAAAGAAGTCTTTGCGTTCTTACAATCTTATTGATTGTTTCAATCATATGCACTGGTATACGAATTGTTCTAGCTTGATCCGCTATTGATCGAGTAATCGCTTGTCTGATCCACCATGTAGCGTATGTTGAGAACTTATAACCCCGCCTATATTCAAATTTATCGACAGCTTTCATTAAGCCAATATTTCCTTCTTGTATCAAATCTAAGAACTGTAAACCTCTATTAGTATATTTTTTAGCAATTGAAATAACTAAACGTAGGTTTGCCTCAATCATTTCTTTTTTTGCAATACTAGACTCTCTCTCACCTTTTTGTACATTGCTTACAATTCTTTTAAATTCGTTTAGAGTTAAGCCTATACTACTTGCAGCAGCTCTAACCTCATTCATAATATTTTTAATATTATTTTTTTCTTGTTTAACAAATTTTTCCCAACCAGAAAGCCTAGTGATCTTCCTTAGCCAATATGGGTTATTTTCATTTCCAATATATTTATCTAGAAATTCATCCCTAGAAATTTTATATTGTACGGCAAGCCTCAATAATTTTCCTTCTAAAGATACAATATCCTTATTAATTACATATAATTTATTAATTAATTCCTCTATTTTGTTTGTATTAATCTGTAATCCTTTGATTAATTCAACAACAATAGCTTTAGATGTTTGATAGCTTTTTTCAGACCTTGAAGGAAATTCTTTGCCTTTTTCCTGAAATGCAATTTTATCCTTTTGCAACTTTTGTAACTTTTTGAAACTTTTATTTAATTTTTTAAACGTTTCAAGAATCTGAGGCTTGAGCTCTTCTTCCATTATTGCAATTGAAACATTCAATTCATCATCGGCATCTTCGTATTCCTCTATTACTTGATCTGCAGAAGTTTCAATCATTGGCTCCGTATCATCACCGTAAGTAGAAGATTTTTTTTCAGCCTCTTTTCTTTTTCTAATTTCTTCTTTTTCTTCTTGTTCTTTTCTTTTTTTTGCTTCTTTTATTTTTTTGCTTAGTTCTTTTTTATTTGGAGATTCCTCAAACAATGACTCAAGATCAATAACTTCTCTTAAAGTTATTTTTTCAGCAATTATATCATCTCTCCAATCAAGTATAGCTTGCAGCGTGAGTGGGCTTTCACATAGTCCAGAAATCATTGCTTCTTGACCAGCTTCAATTCGTTTGGCTATCGCAATTTCACCCTCACGAGATAGTAGATCAACTGTTCCCATTTCTCTGAGATATAATTTAACTGGATCATCTGTTTTTTCCGTCCCAGATTTTG
>CACNSH010000003.1 GCA_902622985.1 uncultured Pelagibacteraceae bacterium
CTGCAGCTAAAATTGGAATGAAGTGTGTTGTTGTTCAAGAAAGTTGGGTTCCTTATGAAGATGCAGTTTATGATCGTGTTGGTAATATATTAATGACGCGTTTAATGGGAGCAGATAGCAGGTTAGTATCTGACGGTTTTGATATTGGGATAAGGAAAAGTTGGGAAGACGCAATTCAATCAGTGAAAGATAGCGGTGGTAAGCCTTATGCAATTCCAGCTGGGGCATCTGTACATAAATATGGTGGACTGGGATACGTAGGATTTGCTGAAGAGGTTCGAATGCAAGAAAAAGAGATGTCATTAAAATTTGATTATATCATTGTGTGCGTAGTTACTGGCTCAACTCAGGCAGGGATGATCGTTGGGTTCGCAGAAGATGACCGTGCACACAGAGTCATAGGTATTGATGGATCGGTTACGCCAGATAAATTGGCCAAGCAAGTAAGAGAAATTGTTGATAATACGGCTGATTTAGTTGAACTTGGAAGAACAATTAGAGATGATGAAATAATAATAATTCCTGACTATGCATATCCAGCGTACGGTGTTCCGAGTGAAGAAACTAACGAGGCTATTCGTTTGGCAGCAAAAACTGAAGCTATGATCACTGATCCTGTTTATGAAGGCAAATCTATGCAAGGAATGATTGATTTAGCCAGGAAAGGTTACTTTAAAAAAGGATCTAAAATACTCTATGCTCATCTTGGCGGAGTTCCAGCTATTAATGGCTACTCATATACCTACCGTAATGGATAAATACATCTAAAGTCCACCGGTAATTAGACTGATCATTCCAAGTACAAGCCATAAGACAACCATTGTTTTTTTAGTTAATTGCCCAGTGCAATTCCCTCACGTCTTGGGTCTGAGCCTCCATAAATTTCAGTATCAATATATATTCCATTTAGGCCTGAATAGTATTTTCTTATTTTAGTATCGTATCCCATGGCCTTTAGAGAATTTTCAAGATTTGAAGAGTAAAGAGATTCTTCTATTTCAAATTTTCCCCATCTATTAATAGCGTGAGGATGAGAGACTGCCTCTTGAATATTCATATCCCATTCGAGTAATGCGATAATCGAATTGACTACAAAGCTGATAATATTACTGCCACCTGGAGAGCCGATAATAATGATAGGCCTTCCATCTTTTAGTACTATTGTTGGTGCCATTGATGATCTTGGCCTTTTTCCAGGCTCTAATCTATTTGCTATCAGCTTGCCATCAATTCTTTCATTAAATGAAAAATCAGTAAGTTGGTTATTAAGTAAAAAACCACTTTCCGTCATCAATCTTGATCCGAATGCATTCTCAATTGATGATGTCATCGAGAGCGCGTTTCCATACTGGTCATAAATTGAAATATGCGTTGTAGATTGCAGCTCTAATGAGTTGTCTATTCCGTAATTGTAAACAAAATCGTTAGAAGGTTTACCTGAGGTTACATTTTCAGTTTTCGTTCCAACTTTAATTTTATTTGACCTTTCAATCAGATAATTGTCATTTAAAAGACCAGACAAAGGTACACTGGTATAATCACTATCTGCCAAGTATCGATCGCGATCAGCAAATGCAAGACGAGTCGCATCTCCAATTATTTGCCATGTTATAGGATTTGAATAGCCCAGAGACTGAAGATCATAAGGCTCTAAAATTTTCAATATTTGTGCTACTGCTACTCCTCCAGACGATGGTGGGCCCATCCCACATATTTTGTATACCTTATAGTTAACACAAACTGGATCTCTTTCTATTACATTATAGTTGCTCAAATCTTCAGCTTCTAGAAAGCCAGGATTTTTGGTGTGATTTTTTACTGTGCTAACAATGTCCTGCGCAATTGATCCTTTATAGAAATCTTCAATGTTATTGTTAGCAATGTTTTGCATTGTGCTTGCATAAGCATAATTCTTCAATACCTGCTTGTGCTTTAAACTATTCCCGTTTGGTAAAAAATATTCTTTCGTTTTATCTATTTTGCTAAGTCTATCTTTATCTCTTTCAATTGATGAAGATAATTTTTTTGAAACTGAAAAACCATTTTTACTTAGAAAAATTGCTTCATCAAAGAGGTTTTCCCATTTTTGATTACCCCATTTCTTTTGAGCATCAAACATTAATGCAAGAGTACCAGGTGTACCGACTGATAGACCACCTATGACAGCATCAAAAAACTTCATTTTAGTTCCATCACTATTTAGAAATTGATTTGAAGTTGAGTTTTGTGGTGCAGTCTCACGACCATCTAAAGTAAATATTTTACCCGTTACACCGTCATACCATAGTAAGAAACTACCCCCACCAATTCCTGATGACTCAGGCTCGACTAAGCCTAACACAGATTGAGCTGCAACCATTGCATCTGCTGCTGTACCTCCAGATTGTAATATTTTTGCCCCAGCAGCTGATGCGTAAGCGTTCGCTGTAACAATCATCCAGTTCTTACTTGAAACAAATTTTCCATTTTCTTTGAGATTGAGTGACTCTTGAATTTCTAATCTATCAAGTTCAACAGAGGTTCCAGTGAAGATTTCTGGAGGGTTATCTTCAATATTGTCATCGGAATATGAAGTTTGTAGGAAGAAAAGTAATGCGAAAAATATAAGCAAGATTTTTTTTCTCATAAGTACCCAATTAAAATGTGAATGTGATAAAAGTTCAGGCGCTATAGGCCTCCAGTGATAAGTCCAACCATTCCAAGCACAAGCCATAAGATTAACATTGTTCTTTCATTAAATGCTCTTGTACTTTCAACTTTCTTCACCTGCTTATAAATCACCATAGATAAAAGCATTATCAAGATGAGAAGGTATATAATTGTAAATATCATGTGATTTATAGTATCAATTCGACGTTGGAAGTATATAAATTAAAACATGCAGTTATTCAGACATTCTTATTCAACATTAGTGATTATTGGAGGCTGCATACTCTTGCTTGTCTCATTCGGTATAAGGCATTCTTCTGGACTTTATTTGATCCCGATTTCTGAACATATACAAACTGGTAGAGAAGTATTTGGGTTTGCCATTGCAATACAATTTCTTATGATTGGCATCGGATCACCAATTTTTGGCGCCATAGCAGATAAATATAGTTCATCAGTAGCTGGCCTATTAGGAGTAATTTTCTTTTTAATTGGACTTTACTTAATGTCGCTTGTTGAAGATTCATTACTTCTTATCGTTTCACAAGTAATTTTTGGATTTGGATGCGCTGGATGTGGCACTGCTGTAATATTAGGGGCTGTTGGTAAAGCTGTAACAGGCAAATACCAAACATTATCTCTAGGAGTCGTAATGGCCGCAGGCTCGCTAGGTCAATTTTTAATTGTTCCTCTTACAGGCTTCTTAATAGAAATGAGTGATTGGCAAAGATCAATCTTATATCTTTGTTTTATTTCACTTATCATGATTTTATTCTCCCTTGTCTTAACAAAGCATTCATCCAAAAGTGGAATAAATGATGAAGTTAATAGATCTTTAGCATCTGTTTTAAATGAAGCCTTTGCAAATAAGAGCTATGTCTTACTAACAATTGGTTTTTTTGTTTGTGGTTTTCATATTTCTTTTATAGCAACTCATCTACCCGCATACCTCGATGATTTATCTTTGCCCATGTGGATCGGTTCCTGGTCTTTAGCACTAATCGGTTTATTTAATGTGATAGGCACACTTGTTTTCGGTCACTTAGGTGACCTAAGGTCTAAAAAAAATCTCCTGGTAATTCTATACACTTTACGTGCCTTACTGTTCTTGGTATTTATCTTTTTGCCTAAAACAGAAATTACAGTTTTAATTTTTGCATCACTTCTTGGGATACTATGGCTATCTACAGTGCCTCTTACCAGTGGAATTATATCAGTTATTTTTGGATCCAAGTATATGTCTATGCTATATGGTTTTACTTTCTTATCTCACCAAGTCGGATCGTTTGTTGGGTCATGGTTTGGTGGTAGATTTTACGATTACTATGGTTCTTATGATATTATGTGGTGGGCTTGTGTTATTTTGGGGTTTGCTTCTGCAATCGTTCATTTTCCAATAAAAGAATCACCACTAGTCAAAATGGCAAATTAAATCAATAGTTTAATTTTTAAACAAATATAAAAATACTATTATTTGAAAAAGCTTTATTAGATAACTAATTAAATATTGTGCCTAAAAGTTCAAAAAAAAGATCATTAGTAAAGGCTCTTACCTGGAGAGTAACTGCAACAGCAGATACATTCTTAATCAGTTACTTAGTAATTTTAAAATCAGATTTTTCAGTTCTTGAAACTGCTGGTTTAATTGCTGCATTGGAAGTTATTACAAAGGTAACTATTTATTATTTTCATGAAAGAATATGGAATTCTTTATCTTGGGGCATGGAATCTTAATTAAGTATTTTTTATTAAATATTGATTCTTATAGTAAAAACTATTTATCCACTTATCCACATCGTATAAGAAGCTTTTTTAATAAAACTTATTTAAAATATTTTTCCTTTTTGCTAAAGTTTTTCTATCGGACGAACAAAGAACGAAAGCCCTTCGGGGAGTTTGTCGGCGGGAGGCCGAGTTTCGGGGCGGAATGGAGACCTTTAGGGGTTTGTGTTGCGCCCCGTTTTTTTTGCTCCCTTAAATACTACTGCTCGTTCTTATGATCTTTGATTTCTCATTACTTTACTTTTTCATACCAGTTTTTTTCATAATATCCATTACTCCAGGTTTATGCATGACACTTGCTTTAACTATGGGAATTACAATAGGTGTAAAAAATACAATGAAAATGATGGTTGGAGAATTAATCGGAGTTTTAATTGTGGCAGGTACAGCGGTAGTAGGAGGTGGAGCGATCATCTCATCTTTTCCAATTGCATTTGCCGTTTTCAAATATGGAGGAGGTCTTTATTTAATGTTTGTTGGTTATCAGATGATTAACTCAAGAGGATCACTGGCATTAAATTTGGATGGTTCACATTCGTTTGAAATAAATTTTTTTAAGTTAGCAATGCAAGGTTTTATAACTGCTTTTGCGAATCCAAAAGGTTGGGCATTTTTTATTGCAATGGTACCTGCATTTATTAATTACGAAGCAAATTTAATCCCGCAAATGTCAGCGCTCGTAATAATTATTCTTATAATTGAGTTTATTTCACTTATGATTTACGCAACTGGAGGTCAAGCTTTAGGCATTATTTTAAAAAAACAAAATAATATCAGGCTTATTAATGGGTTAGCAGGTTTCTTAATGGTGGGCGTTGGTGTTTGGTTAGCTCTTAGCTAGTGTTTTGAAAAAAGAATTCCTGGGCCAGCAGTACTATTAATTCCAGCCCCTCTTAACATTTGCCAGCTAATCGCCTGATTTGATGAGATTACTGGTTTATCCAACACCTTCTCTGCTTCACTGATAATCTTAAATGTTTTAAGGTTAGTACATGAAATAAATACAGCTTCACAATCATGTTTACCAACTTCTATTATAGCTTCTAGGCTGTCTTTATCTGAAATCCTTGCAACATTCCTATCATCGGATTCATTAAAAGAAATTTGGTTTTGAATTATAAAATTATTAGCATGCAAATGATCACGTAAAGATTTTGTTACCGACTCTTGATAAGGTGATACAAAATTTATTTTTCTACAGCCTAACGTACTCATAGCTTTTTTTACAGCTCTTATAGGATCAGTTACAAATGCCGATTTATGTTTTTTATTTATAAGACTCTCAATTTTATCTGAGCCAATAACTGTTGCGCCTGATGTGCAAGCATATCCAATACTATCATACTGAATATCAGGTAATAACGCAGATGCTGCTGGTAATTCTTTTTCCATAAGTTCAAGATTTTCATTACTTACAATATTGTCACAATAAATGCGTGAGTGATTGATTGATATACTTTCATCAAGAAGGGTTCTGAATTCTTGTTCGATAGTTTCATCGCTCTGAAGAACGATCAATCCTAATCTTGCTTTGTAATATTTATTGTCATCAAATTTATAATTTCTCATACAAAGGCCTTTTGTGATTTCAAGATAACACTTCGTGTTTCAGATGGATTTATTACTGCATCGATTTCAAGGTGAGCAGCAGCTTCTATGGCTTTACCTTTATCATAGAGTTTTTCAACTAGACTATTGAATAATTCCTCTCTTTTTGAATTATCTTCAATCTTTTCTAACTCTTTTTTAAACCCAAGTTTTACAGCTCCTTCTAACCCCATTGCTCCAAACTCTCCTGTTGGCCATGCTGCTGTATATACTGGCTCATGAAGGCTACCGCCAACCATTGCCTGAGCTCCAAGTCCATATCCTTTTCTTAAAAAAATAGCTGTTAAAGGTACTTTTACTTTTGATCCTATCTTAAAGAGATTTGACATTCTTCTAACAGCCCCTTCTTTCTCACTGTCTGGTCCCACCATAAATCCAGGCGTATCAACTAGGGAGATAATTGGTAAACCATATTCACTGCACATTTCAATAAAAGAAGACGCTTTGTCTGCTGCTTCGGAGTCAATTGCACCGCCTAAATGTTGGCTATCATTCGCTAATAACCCAAAAGGCTTTCCCTCTATTCTGATAAAGCATGAAACAATACCTTTTCCATACTCAGGTCGTATTTCAGTAAATTGCTCAATATCAGAAATTATTTTTATAATATCTCGAACTGGATAAGACCATCTTCTATCTTTGGGCATAATATTACTCAGCTTCTTCTGATCGTCAGCTTTCCAATTCTTAATTTCGCCTTGAAAGTATGAGAGTATTTTTTTTGCAATATTAGTTGCGTCTTTCTCGTTTTCAGCAACATAATCAATTACTCCGTTATTTTTCTGAATATCCGTCGGCCCTATTTCTTTTGGATCAAACTTTCCAAGTCCACCGCCTTCAATCATTGCAGGACCTGCCATTCCAATCCAAGAATTCTTTGTAGCAATTCTGATATCTGCACTTCCAAAAAGAGCTGCATTGCCAGCAAAGCAAAATCCATTATTTATAGCAATTCTCAAACATCTACCGTACAAGCTCGCCCAAAGTGCAAAAGAAGGCACATGTAAACCAGCAACAGATGTTGTTACATCTGTATCACCAGGTCTTCCACCTCCACCTTCAGTATAAATGACTATTGGTAGTTTAAACTCTTTTGCTTTTTCACATATGCGATCAAGTTTCATGTGGTGAAAAAAACCCTGAGTACCTGCCAATACTGAGTAGTCGTAAACTATACTGACAGCATCAGATTTTTTTTCACCAATTAGATCAGAATTGATTTTACAAAATCCTGTAATGATACCATCTGCTGCAGTATCAATTTGAAGATCTTCATATTTTCTTCTGTTTCTTTGAGCTGCTACCGCAAAAGCTCCGTACTCTAAAAAACTTTGATCATCAACCAAGTGATCAAGATTTTCTCTTGCTGTTCTTAATCCAAGTTTATGCCTTTTGTTTTTTGCTTCAGTTCGAGTTTCATCACTTAATTTTTCTAGTCTATCAAGAAATTGAGACAAGTTAGAGTTATCGGTCATCTTTAATCACAGCATTTTTTTTAATATAGGGTCTTTTTGTATGAGATGATGATACACAACAGCCCCTAAATGAATAGTGAAAAGAAGTACCAAAAAATACGCTGAAATAACATGAACAACGTGGAATTGGTCCGCAAGTTCGTAGTTAAAATAGTCAATGTAGACCTTGGATATAATAAAATTCACTTCTTCTCCAGAAAGTAAAAGTTTTAAGATTCCACTGATTGTAATCAAAAGAAGCGTAACATAAAATAGTCCATGTACTGCTTTTGATGCTATCAATTGTAATTTATTTACAGCTGAAGTTATTGGCTTTGGATTAAGAAATTTCCAAATCAATCTGAGTAATGTTAAATAAAAAATACTTATGCCAATAACAATATGTATATTTTCAACGGTTAGTTTAAATTCAGAAAACTCCAAATTGTCCAAATAAAGTCCTAAAGGTAGTTGAAATAATAAAATTAAAAAAGTGAGCCAGTGAAAGGCTCGAGCAAGAGTCCCATAAGTGCTATTGTCATTTTTAATTTTCATAATATATATTTAAAATATGAAAACAATTTTGCAAATACTGCTTTCATCAATTTTAGCTTCTCTATTTCTTGTTTTTATTAGTTTTGCTGACGACCATGGTAAAATTATAAAAGAAAGAAAATCATTATTTAAGCAAAATTATAGCCATGCAAAAAGAATGTCTGCAGAAATAGCAAAAGGTAATAATGATAAAGTAGTAGAGCTTTCCAAAAAAATGAGCGTCAATTATGATAAGCTCATCGACCTTTTCCCTGATAATTCAAAAACAGGTTATGATACAGAAGCTTTGCCAACTATTTGGCTTCAAAAAGATGAATTTAATGCTTTGATGATTGAAACCTCAGATAAAGTCAAAAAATTTACCCAAATTGCTGCTAACCTTACAGGAGATGAATTAAAAGAGGCTCAAAAGAATTTAATTTGGTCAAGTTGTAAAGCTTGCCATGACAAATTTAGAATGCCTCACTAAGCAATCACAGTCATTGAAATAATTCTTTTTATCCCAGGATCATTATTCTTATAACGGTGCTCAAATAAATACACTCCTTGCCATATGCCAAGATCAAGTTTTTTTTCTTTAATTGGAATACTAAGTGTTGTGTTAGTAAGTGAAGATTTAATATGTGCAGGCATATCATCCGGACCCTCCTCACTGTGTAAGTAATTATCGTTTTCGGGTACCATTTTATCGTAGTAATTTTCTATATCTTTAAGGACGTTGGGATCTGCATTTTCCTGAATAATTAGAGAAGCTGAAGTATGTTTGATAAATATAGTACAAATACCTTTTGATATTCGATGTTTGCTTATAGCTTGATTAATAATATCCGTAATATTATAGAGGCCTTTACCTTCAACTACTATTTCAAGTTCTTTTTGAATTAACATTTTGATATAAATATATGTAAAATTAAATTAAGTTTACAGCAACAATGAAAAATAATGTATCCCTTTCTGATTCAGGGTGGAATTTACAAAGTAGTTATACCCAAATATCTGATAAACTGATCTCGGAATTAAAACCAGATGCAGTTACTAATCCAAGTACTGTTATTGTTAATAATGAATTGGCTAAAAAACTTGGCTTAAATTTAAAAGGTATGTCAAAAAAAGACTTATCTAATTTATTCTCAGGAAATACACTGCCTCATGGTTCAAAGCCATTTGCACAGGCTTATGCAGGGCATCAATTTGGACAATTTACAATTCTTGGTGACGGTAGGGCTCACATCGTTGGTGAGCAAGTAACTCCAGACGGTGAAATATTTGATATTCAATATAAAGGTTCGGGGCGTACACCTTATTCAAGAGGGGGAGACGGTAAGGCTGCATTGGGGCCAATGTTACGTGAATATCTGATCAGTGAAGCAATGTATCATTTAGGCATTCCAACTACGAGAAGTTTGGCTGTTGTTGAAACTGGCGAAAAAGTCTACCGAGAAGTCCCTTTAAAAGGATCAATATTAACTCGGGTAGCGAGTAGTCATATTAGAATTGGAACTTTTCAATTCCTGGCAGCGCATAAAGATTATGACGGCATGCAAGCTCTTTTAGATTTTTCAATAAAAAGACATTTTCGTAATATAAATTTTTCTAAAAATGTAGCTATTGAATTTATCCAATCTGTTATGCAGAAACAAATTAAATTGATAGTAGACTGGATGCGAGTTGGATTTATTCATGGTGTTATGAATACAGATAATTCAACAATATCTGGAGAGACTATTGATTATGGACCATGTGCTTTTATGGATAGCTATGATGCTAAGACTGTCTTCAGCTCTATTGATACGCAAGGAAGATACTCTTTTGCTAATCAACCTTCTATAATTCATTGGAATTTAGTAAGGTTAGCAGAGTGCTTGTTACCACTCATTGATAAAAATGAAAAGAAATCAATTGAAATTGCTCAAAACACATTGAATGATTTTAGCTCATTGTTTAAAGACAAATGGCTTCAAATGATGAGAAAAAAAATAGGAATTGAAGATCAAAGTGATGAAGATGAAGAACTTATCAATAATTTAGTCAAATGGATGCAAAGTAAAAATCCAGATTTTACCAATACTTTTTGCAACCTGATGAATTACGAACATGCAAACGATGAAGTGTTTGAAGACAATGATTTTGATACTTGGAAAAAAAACTGGAAAAAAAGAGTTAAAAGTAAAGAATATTTAAAAACGATGATAAATATCAATCCAGTTTTAATCCCAAGAAACTATCTAGTTGAGGAAGCGCTTAATGAGGCTGAAACGAATAACAAGCTTGATAAATTTAATGATCTTAATAGAGCAATTTCATCACCTTATCAGCTAAAAAATGTACATATTAAATACCTTATGACGCCTAGCAAAACTAACATACCCTATAAAACTTTTTGTGGTACTTGATTAACTTGAAGTTTTTTTCGAGGCGTCTTACTAAAAAAGAAAAAATTAAAACAATTTACTTTTAGTCTATATGTAGCTATAAGGTCCGTCTAAAGATTACGTTTTTGTTCCTTTTTCTGGAGTAATACGAAGTCTAAATTAACTTAAAAAGGAATAACAAATATGGCTACTGGTACTGTTAAATGGTTTAATCCAAAAAAAGGTTATGGCTTTATTGCCCCTGAAGAAGGCGATAAAGATATCTTTGTTCACATCACAGCTGTTCAAGCTGCGGGTATGAAAAAATTGGATGAAGGTCAGAAACTATCATATGACGCTGAGGAAAAAGATGGAAAAGTCTCAGCAGTTAATCTACAAGCAGCAGAATAATTAAGCAGCTTTATCTATCATATCTAGCCACATCGTGAACTCATCAATGAGTTCACCTGATGGCTGGATGATTTTTACTCTTTTATCTTTAGAACTTACTTGAGTGACAAGTGAGCCTTTACTAATCTCATCGTTTATAAAATTTATAATAGTTGCTCTAGATGCAAGGTCTGACATATTTTTCGTCAGATATTCTTTCGTGCACTCAATTTTGTTGATGTTAGAGTCGAAATAAAGTCTCATAATTTCGTAACATATTCTAATACCATAAACCGATCGACGAAAATGGCTAAGACGACTAAAAACTTTCCTGTCACCCGCACTTTCAAAAACTTTAATCTGTTTGACAACTTGCTCAAAAATTTTTTCAGTTTTCATAATAAATCTCTTTTTACGTTTGAATTGTATTATTAAATAGTATGGATAATTATTAATAATAATTATTTGCCAGTTTGGCGGCATATAATAAGATATAGATTAATAACCTACTGTTTTTATTGATTTAAATAATTAGCATTTATTAATGAACGAAGAAAATAAAAAGAAAGTGTGGAAACTAATACAAAAAACTGGTGACGAGTTAAAAGGAAAACTGCCCGAACATTCATCACATCCAAAAGGTCGTAATCCATATGCCCACATAGCATTAGAAATTAAAAACCGATTTGGCATGTCTTATAGTGATATTTCAGATGAACAAATACCTGAGCTTGAGAAATTTATTCTTTATATTCGTGATAACCCAAAATAACAAATATTAGGGTTTCCACTCTGGTCTTCCAAAAAAAGAAAGAAACTTTTCTTTAGCGGTTGTTGACACTTTGAAATCAGAGATCATTTGTCCCCAAAACATAAATGTTATTTTGATAGGATTGTATGTTTTGACATTATCCCTAATTCCAAATTTTACAGGCTCAATTTCCTCTGCAAAAGTTCCAAATAATCTGTCCCAAATGATTAGTAAGTTGCCATAATTTCTATCTATGTAACACTCGTTGCTCCCATGATGAACCCTGTGTGAAGACGGAGTAACAAGAATATACTCTAAGATACCTAATCTTCTAATCCATTGTGTATGCCCAATAACACCCCAGAGCGTTGAGGCTACACCTGCTACAGCTGTGATAATTGGGTCAAACCCAACTAATGGCATGAATATAAAAAAGGGTACTTTAGTTATTGGTCCAAACCAGGCCTGTCTCAAAGAAACAGTGAAATTCATTTCTTCACTTGAATGATGATTCATATGAACAGCCCACATAAATCGTACTCTGTGAGAGAAGCGATGATACCAGTAATAGACAAAATCAATCATTACAAATGTAGAAAGCCACACAGCCCATAATGGAAGGAGATCATTGACTGTGATTAATCTAAATTGATATAGATAAACGTACATTAAAAAAATTGAGCTTTTAGTCAGAAGCCCAATCAAAAAATTTCCACTCAAAAGACCTAGTCCTGTAAAGGTATCCCTTAATTTGTAAAAATTTAGTCCTTTCACAGAAGAATAAATTACTTCAGCTGTAATAAGCAGTAAAACAATCGGTACCCCGTAAGCATATACGTCTAATTCAGTCATAATTTCTATTGAAATATATATCATTAGAATTATTTAGGAAAAGTATGAAAAATATATTGTTTGCCTTTTTGTTGAGTTTTTGTCTCACTTTTACTGTAGTTGCTAAAAACGACGGCGGTGGTGGTAATTCCGGGGGTAATTCCGGGGGTAATTCCGGAGGTAATTCTGGTGGCAACTCTGGCGGAAGTTCGGGTAACTCAAGTGATGGCGGTGGTGGTTTTGTGTATTCTGGAAGCACAGGCTATGATCAAGAGTTAAAAAGAATTCTTTTTGAAATTGAGAAAAAAGAAAATTACGATGGTGCCTTAAGGGATCTTGAAACCTACGTATACGAAAACCCCCAAAATGCGAACGGATGGAATTTAATAGGATTTGCAAGTCGTAAACTTGGTAAATTTGATGATGCTGAGCTTTATTACAATACAGGTCTAGAAATAGAACCTCAGCATGATGATATTTTAGCCTACCAAGGAGAGCTTTATCTTCAGACAAATAGATATGAGATGGCACTTGAAAACTTAGCCATACTTACCGACCTTTGCACATTTAATTGTACAGAAAAAAAAGAGCTAGCCGAGGCTGTAAAAAAATACGAAATAGAAAATAATTTATAACCTGTTGATTTATTTTCCTGGTAAACTAGTCTTTTAAATTAAAGTTTTTATAATGATAAAAGTATTAGTTTTTTTTGTTCTTGGTGCAGCAACCTTATATTTTATAATCCGCGCTCTTGTTAATACAGAGCCAGGTAAATTATCTAGAGTTATAAAAATAATCATATTTGCAGTTATTATAATTGCAGTTGTTTTTATGCTTACAAGAAGTAACCTTGGTTTTCTTGCACCTATCATAGGTCTTGCAAGAAGATTGTTAGTAGGTTTTTAAATAAAATGTTTAATATAAAAAAAAGTTTCATTATTATAATTTTCTTTTTGTCATCATTCGTCTTTTTTACTTCATGTGATAATGATCCAAATCAGTCTGCTGCATTTACTGGTGTGCGGGTAATAGATAATTCTTATTCTCCTCCTGTAGTTAGAATAAATGAGGGTGGCAAGGTTAGATTTAATAATTGGGGTAATAATCCGCATAATGTTATTGCCGTAGACGAAACTTGGGGCTCATACGAAGAGATACCTAAAGGTGACTACTTAGATATTACCTATGAAGCTGAGGGATTATACAAATATTTATGCTCATTTCACGCTTCACCTGACGGTGAGTGGGGGATGGTTGGGTCTGTTGTTGTTGGGGATATTAATTATGAAGATTATACAAACTTTTCAAAAATGGATGTAGTTCCATCTTTCTCTGGATCAGTGAGAAATGTACCTGACGATTATGAAACAATTCAAGATGCGGTTAATGCATCAAATCCTGGGGACTTAGTTCTTATTAAACCCGGAGTTTACTATGAAGAAGTTGTTGTGAATGTTCCATCAATAACAATACGTGGCTGGGATAGAAATAATACAATTATTGATGGTGAATTTGAAAGAGGCAACGGTGTTCTTGTTGCTGGAGTAGATGGTGTAGTAATTGAAAATTTAACTGCTCGTAACGCTTTGCTCAATGGTTTTTACTGGGCAACAGTTAAGGGTTACAGGGGATCATATTTAACAGCTTACAATAATGGTGACTATGGTGTTTATGCATTTGATGCTGTTGATGGCGTGTTAGAACATTCGTATGCATCAGGTTCTCCAGATGCAGGCTTTTATATTGGGCAATGCTATCCTTGCGATGCAATTGTGAATAATGTTATTTCAGAAAATAATGGCTTAGGTTATTCCGGAACTAATTCAGGAGGTTCTCTCTACATTATTAGTTCAATATTTAGAAATAATAAAGGAGGACTAGCGCCTAATACATTAGATTCTGAATTACTACCTCCTGAAAGAGAGACATTTATTATTGGGAATTTAATTGAAAATAACAACAATAACGATGCTCCTGCTACAAAATCAACTTACTTATCTTTTGGAAACGGCGTTATCATTGCCGGTGGCAACAATAACATAATCAAAAATAATGTAATTGCTAATCATGATCTATACGGCGTTATTCTTACCGCAGCAGCTGATGTGAATTATTGGCCAGCCCATGGAAACAGAGTTGAAGATAATCTAATTTTATCATCTAACAGGGCAGACATGGCAATTAGCGGCGTATCCAATCTTGGTAACTGTTTTAAAGGAAACTATTTTAATACATCTATACCGCCAGGTTTGCAGTCTTTAAATAATTGTGACGCAGGGTACATTCCATTAAGTTCAGATCTATCAGGCATGTGGTCATCGCTTGCAAGAATTATTCATGCAAGTGATGGTGGATATCAACAAGGTGACTGGAGATCTTTTCCCAAACCTGAAAATCAACCAAATATGCCAATTATGGAAAAGTTGTTAAATCAAGGATATGATAAGAAAAATTTACCTACCTATATGATCAGAAAGTCTGTAAAGCCAGCTGTCGAGGTTTTTCAACAGTTCGAAGATGTGCTGAATGATATTGAATTACCAGAAGAAGCAAGAAACTATTTGAACTAATAGTTTAATTGTTTAACCTATTTATAGGAGATTTTAGATGCCAGGAGTTACTTTTTTTCCATTAAATGATGTACCGTTTTTATCATTATTTTTTAACTTTTATGGCTACTATCTTCCTATATTTTTATATGCGACATGGACGTCTACTGCATTATTTGATTTATTTCTCTCAAAATACAGAGGCACGACTGGGAAAGTAATTTGGACATTTATCGTCATGTTCATTCCTCTAATAGGCTCATTAATCTATCACCTATTTGCAGCTAGGGAGTTAGATGTCACGATTAGAGCGACCATGATCTTTGGTGGTATTGGTATTTTAATAATTGTTTTCCTCTATCTCGGTCTTGCCCTTTAATCAATAGAAGTGATATTTGACACAAGAATTACTCCAATAAGAAGAGATTTAGCATCAACTGCATACAAGGCTATTGTAAAAAGAAAAAAATATGTAATGGCAAAGCTGGCTACAGTTAAAAGTGCATTTACTCCACTTTATTCAAATAAAGGTTCAAAATTAAGTACCCAACTATTGTATGGTGAAGAATGCGATGTCTTTGAAACCAAAAATGGATGGTCTTGGATTCAGTCTCGTAGAGATAATTATGTTGGATACACTCCTACAATTAATCTAACAAGAAAAATCTATAAACCTAATTCAAAAGTTATCTCCTTAAGAACAGTTATTTACACTAAACCAGATATTAAAAGCGTTACAAAAGGTTACTTAAGTTTTAACTCATTAGTCGAGGTAATTAAAATTAAAGGAAAATATTCTTTAATTAAAAATTTGGGCTGGTGCCCAAGTCTAGATCTAGTAAAGATTAAAAGTAGTAAATTCAATCATATAGATTTGTCAAAGCAGTACCTAGATACTCCGTATCTGTGGGGCGGAAGAGACTCAATGGGCATAGACTGTTCAGGGTTAATCCAAAATCTCCATCAGATTAATAATAGGCCTTTTCCAAGGGATACAGATATGCAAGAGATATTCGTAACCAATGAAGTTAAGTATGAAAAAGATCTCAAAGCGGGAGATCTAGTATTTTGGAAAGGGCACGTTGCAATGATGATTGATAATTCGAATATCATTCATGCAAATGCTTATCATATGAAAACAGCGATTGAGCCACTAAGTACAGCGAAGAAAAGAATATTAAAATCAAATGGTAGGATAAAAAAGCTTGGAAGATTGTAAATTAATTGAATGAAAATTTATTTCTAATAAACCAAAGCAAAATCAATGAAGGAATTACCATTACAGCGGTAATTATAAAGAAAATACCCCAATCACCCTGCAACCAGTCGACTAATGATCCTGATGATGATGCCATTAGTGTTCTTCCAGCTGTTCCAAGCGATGCCAAAAGGGCATATTGAGTTGCAGTATATGTTCGGTCAACAAGTAGCGAAATAAAGGTCACAAAAGCCACAGTTGCAAAAGCTGCAGCCAAATCATCAAGTAATACCGCGGCAGCAAAGAGTAAAACTGATTTCTCAGACCATGCCATTACACTAAACATTATGTTTGTAATCGCCATTGCAATTCCTGAAATGAATAGCGCTCTAACAACACCTGATTTTATGGAAAACCAACCACCCAATAATGTAAATACAATTGTTGTTATCCATCCAAGTCCTTTTGAGTAAATTGCAATATCAGATTTTGAAAATCCCATTTCGTCGTAAAATATAATGGACATACGTCCCAAAAATGCCTCACCAATTTTAAATAAGAATATGAACCCGATAATTAACAGACTGATGGTTAACCCATTTTTTTTGAAGAAACTAATTAGTGGACTTACGATAGTACTTACAAACCAGGCTGAAAATTTATTTAACTTTAAACGATCTTGATCACTTTTTTGAGCAATTTGCCTTTTATTCGATAGATCTTCTGGAATAAATAAAAGTCCAATATTAAAAAGAAAAATGATTAAGCAAATGAACAGAAAAGTTAATTGCCAATAATTAGCTAAGCCTTGCTGTTCAAAATAATCAGCAACAAAAAGTGTGAGCATTCCACCTATTTTATAACCCGTCCACCAACCAACCACAGCTATTGATGCGCCAGCAGCCATTGATGCATTTTCATTCTCACCTATTTGCTCAATTCTCAAAGCATCAATTGTTATATCTTGAGATGCCGAGGAAATAGCTATCAATAATCCAATTAAAATAATTAATTCTAAATTTGTAACAGGATTGAGAGTTGTCCAAATAAATAGACATACCAGTATTATTGCTTGTAAAGAAATGATCCACGATTTCCTGTGGCCAATTTTTTGTGTCAAGAAAGGAATTTTTACACGGTCAATAACTGGAGCCCAAATAAAGTTAACTGCATATACACTAAAAATAAGACCCGCCCATCCAATTGTACTTCTTGATAATTCATAATCTTTAAGCCAAAGTGAAAGAGCACTTCCAATTATCACCCAAGGAAAACCACTAATTGCTCCAAGCAGCAATATGCGCAGCATTCTATTATCAAAATAAATTGATAATCCTACATTTTCTCTCGTCATTAAATATTAGAATAGGTAATAGTGCCGACTGACGTCAATCAATATATTGCAGATTATTCGGACTTATTCAATTGGTGCAGGATTATCGCTGAAGCTTCTGAGGTAAAGTATGACGTTGGCTCTATCTTTTTCTTTTTTTAGACCCACAAAAGACATTTTTGTACCTTCAATATATTTTTTTGGATTTAAAAGATATCCGTTAAGTTGCTCATATGTCCAGTTGCCTCCGTATGCCGCCATTGCATTTGAGTATTTATAATCGTCTTTAGAACCAATATCTTTATTTACTATATCCCAGAGCGCTGGCCCAATTTTATTTGCTCCACCTTTTTCTACAACATGACACTGTGAACATTTCTTAAAGACCTTTGCACCTTTTTCTATATCTGCTGATGCAAGCAGAGTCTGAATTGGTATTTCAGGTTCCGCAGTAGTAGTGTCGTCTGCCATTGCTGCTGATGCAGACACCATCATATCTTCAGCGCCCTCAACTTGATAGGCTGCTACCTCAGGTTTTTCAACATGATATAAAATCTCACTGAAGTTTGCTAAACCGATAAATACAAGGGCCACAACTAATACACAGGCTACAATTTTATTAATTTCGAATGAATCCATGATGTCTCTTGACGTAATTAGATAATTATTTAAACAATAACGGAATTTAATCAAGTTTTTATGCGTCTTCTAGTCGCATAATTTATTTATGATAAGCCAAGAAAACACAGCGATAATCATCCCGGTCAGATTACAAGCGAGTAGGCTACCAAATAAGCCTTTGCTCGACATTGCTGGCAAACCAATGATCCAACATGTTTGGGAGTCAGCCATTGCTTCTGATTTGGGTCGAGTAGTGGTTGCTACTGACAGTGATGAAATCGCCAAGTGCATTGAAAGTCTTGGGGGTGATGTATGTATGACTTCTGAAAATCATCAGACAGGTACTGATCGCATGCATGAAGCGCTTCAAGTAATTGATCCAGGTAAAATGATACATTACATCATAAATTTACAGGGCGATTTGCCTACAATTAACTCGATAGCCTTAAAGAAAGTTGTAAATTTATTATCGTCAGAAGAAGATGAAATAGGCACACTGGTCACCCAGTTTGAAAGAGAGGAACATCTAAAGAAAGAGCAATTTGTAAAAGCAGTTTGTAATTTATCTAGTGGTGAAACTGAATCTTATGCGGAGAATTTTGTAAGGCAACAAAGAGATTATAGTGTTAATAATCTTTTTCATCACATAGGCATTTACTCTTTTAAGAGAGATGCTCTAGAAAAATTTGTCACTTTGTCTCAAACTGATCGAGAAAAAAATGAAAAATTAGAGCAATTAAGAGCACTTGATAACAATATGAAAATAAAAATTGGTTTAATTGACTTTTTACCTCTCGGAGTTGATACTCCAGAGGACTTAGAAGAAATTAGAAAGATACTAAGCGAATGAAAAAAATAGCTTTCCAGGGTGAACTCGGAGCTTATTCACATCTTGCGTGCATTGAAGCTGCGCCTGATCACAATCCTATTGCGTGCAGAACATTTGAGTCTGCCATGGAACAAGTTAATGCGTCAGAGTGTGATTTAGCCATGATACCAATTGAAAACTCGGTCGCGGGCAGGGTAGCAGATATTCACTACTTACTTGGTGGATATGATTTAAAAATATATTCAGAACACTTTCAAGAGATCAATCATCAGTTAATGGTAAAACCAGGCGCTTCCTTAGATACAATTAAAAATGTACGTAGTCATTCTATGGCCATTGGACAATGTAATGCTGCGATAAAAAAATATAATTTAGATGTCATCATAATGGCGGACACTGCAGGTTCTGCGAAATTTATTAGTGAGCAAGGGACAATGGAAGATTCAGCGATTGCCTCAACACTTGCAGCTGATACTTATGGATTAGATATAGTAGATACAAATATTCAAGACATGAAAGATAATACAACTCGATTTTTAATAATGTCAAAAGATCTTCAACAAGAAAGAAACGAAAACTTGTCATACCTGACAAGTTGCATATTTGAAGTAAAGAGTGTTCCTTCAGCTCTTTATAAGGCACTCGGAGGTTTTGCAACTAATGGGGTCAATCTAACTAAATTAGAGAGTTTTATTGTTGATGGTGATTTTAATAAAGCTCAATTTTATATTGATCTAGATGGCCACGCTGAAGATCAATCGGTAAAAGGAGCATTAGAAGAACTATCCTTTTATACTGAAAAACTGAAAGTCTTAGGTGTTTATCCAAAACATTCATATAGAAACAATTAGTTTACTTATTGTGCATCCAAGCAACAATTAATTGATGAGCTACAGCCATTGCAGGAGGTATCCATATTCTGTCAGGGCTTTTACCAACGAATATACGATTTAAGTCTTCTCGAGATAACCATACTGCGTCTTCAATTTCATCCTGATCTAAATCAGTTGTATCACCATCTGTTTGACAGAAACATGCGATCATTAATTGAGAAGGAAATGGCCATGGTTGGGTAAATTTATACTCAACACTTGTAACATTTAATCCCACTTCTTCTTTAACTTCTCTAATAACTGCATCTTCGATGGTTTCACCCGGTTCTAAAAAACCTGCCAGTGCTGAGAACATTCTGGGTGGAAATATTTTTTGGCGACCGAGTAAACATTTGTCTTTAAAAATGGGAAGCATGATTACGACAGGGTCAACACGAGGAAATAATTCTACGTTACAATTTTTGCAAATTTTTTTGCAACCTGCATCAACAGTTTCAAGTCGGGAACTTTCACATCTGGTACAAAAAATATTGGATGAATTCCATTCGACCATCGACTTAGCCTGGGCAAGAATACCTGTGTCTTCCGGGGAAATACTCTGCGCTATCGATCTTAAATCAATAAATTTACAGTTGGGAAAAGCAGTTTTGTCGAAGTCTTTGTTACTTTTTGATAAATCTATGGCGTAGTAGCTTTTATTTTTTAACTTGCCTAGGAAAAGTAAATAAGCATCTTCAATAAAATTTTTTATTTGATCATATGTGGCTAAAAAAATTGTTGAATTTGAGCCAGGTTCACTGCTCACGTGTATCAATGGTTTCCCTGAGTGAAAAACAACAAAACGTGTTTCATTGTCCAATAAATTTGCTTTTTGCCAGTCTTTATCGCTTCTAAAACCTGACATTCTATCGAGAGGATTATTTGCAAATATTATTTTGTTCATTAATTTATTATTTATTAAACAACATTTTATTTTCGTTATGATACAATATTTTGGGAGATTGAGTAGACAAGTTATTCGCCAATCCGGTCAGGTCTGAAAAGAAGCAGCCGTAACGAAGATATTTGGGTTACGTTGATCTCCCACTAAAGATTAGTGATTTTTATGTCCGAAACAACCAACATACCTATTCCATTAAAATATAGACCGCTAAAGTTTAGTGAACTTATTGGCCAAGATCTCATGTCTAAGACAATACAAAATGCAATTGAGATGAATAGAATTGCCAACGCTTATTTGCTCACAGGGGTTAGAGGTGTAGGGAAAACAACGACAGCTAGAATTATCGCAAAATCACTAAATTGTTTGAACATAACAGAGCAAGACAACAACGAGCCATGTGGGGTTTGTGACAATTGTAAAGCGATAACAGAGTCCAGAAGTGTTGATGTTTATGAAATGGACGCAGCATCGCGCACTGGAATAGCTGATATAAGAGAGCTGATTGAAGGCGTTCAATACTCGCCTGTGTCATCAAAGTATAAAGTATACATTATAGATGAAGTTCACATGTTATCGACCGCAGCCTTTAATGGATTACTTAAAACATTGGAAGAGCCGCCACCTCATGTGAAATTTATTTTTGCAACTACTGAGGTAAGAAAAATACCAACAACCATACTATCAAGATGCCAAAGATATGATTTAAAAAGGGTTGAACCTGACGATTTAGTTATTTTTTTAAAATCCATATGTGAAAAGGAGTCAGTTAAGTTTGAAGAAGGTGCATTAAAAATTATCGCAAGAGCTGCAGATGGATCTGTAAGAGATGGCCTGTCTATACTCGATCAATCTATTGCATTTTCAGGTAAGCATATTTCTGAAGAGCAAGTGAAAGAGATGATCGGTTTAAACGATCCAACCAAAATTTTAGAACTAATCAAATTCATTACTGCCGGTCAAACTCAACAGTCACTTAAAAAAATAAATGAACTTTATGACAACGGAGCTGATCCATCAATGATCGTAAAAGATTTGATAGAAACTGTTCATAGTTTGACCATGATAAATATTGATGCAGCTGAGGGAGTTAAAAGCTCACTTACAGACAGTGAATATAATGCAGTGCATGAGGTAGCAGGTAATCTTGATGTATCCACTCTCTCAATGATCTGGCAAATGCTTAATAAGGGATTGCATGAAGTTACAGACTCATTTTCTCCCATAACTTCGCTTGAAATGTTGATCATTAGGATCATTTATTTAAATGATATACCAAAACCTAATGAATTAATAAGTGAACTAAATAATATGGTTGAAAAAAATGATAATAAAATACAGGATAAATCAGGAGAAACATCTTCAGAAATGGATCCAAAAGTAAAAGAAATTATTGATTTCTTTCCTGGGACTGAAGTTGAACAAATTGAAGAGAAATAAATATGAATAATTTTAACAATATGATTAAGCAGGCCCAAGACTTGCAAAAAAAAATGGCTGAGGCTCAGGAAAAGGTAGAAACACTTGAAGCCGAGGGTATCTCAGGTGGAGGAATAGTTAAAATAACTATAAATGGAAAAAATAATGTAACTTCTGTAAACATTGACGAAACAGCAATAGATAAAAATGAGAAAGAAATTTTAGAAGATTTGATAGTTGCAGCTTTTAATGATGCGCGAGACAAAATTCAAAGAAAAATTGCGGATGAAATGAGCTCTCTTACCGGTGGTATAAAACTTCCTCCAGGAATGAAACTGCCTTTCTAGTATGAAATCTCGTATATCTAATCCAGAAATTGATAAGTTAATACTTTTAATCAGTAAACTGCCTGGTTTTGGACCCAAATCTGCGAGCAGAGCAGCACTTCATTTAATAAAGAATAAAGAACAGTTAATGGTCCCACTCGCTGAGTCGCTTTTATCATCGAGTGAAAATATTGTTACATGTGAAATTTGTGGAAACATAGATGTTAATTCTCCATGCATGATCTGTACAAATGAGGGTCGATCTAAAAATCAAATCTGTGTTGTTGAAAATATCGCAGATCTATGGGCACTTGAGAAATCTGAAGTATTTAACGGACTGTACCATGTATTGGGTGGTAACCTATCTGCTATAAACAGCATTGGGCCCGATGATTTAAATCTAAAAAAACTTATAGATCGAATTGAAGGCGAAAAAATTGACGAAGTCATATTGGCTTTGAGTGCAACCGTTGATGGTCAAACAACCGCTCATTACGTGGCGGATACATTATCAAAACACAGTGTTGAAGTGAGTCGTTTAGGACACGGCGTACCTGTTGGTGGTGAGTTGGATTACATGGATGAAGGAACTATTGCCGCTGCTCTCAGTGCACGACAAAAAATTTAGTTTTATTGTATTTTCCCAATTTTTTTATTGAATCTTGACCTTATATCTAAGTTAGCCTATCTAAAGATTATGACAGTAAAAAAGATTCTAACTGCTCCAGATCCGTTTTTAAAACAGATTTCAAAACCAGTTGATGAAGTAACTAAAGAGATCCAGGATCTAATGGATGACATGTTGGATACCATGTATGACGCACCTGGAATAGGATTAGCAGCGGTTCAAATAGGAGTTCCTTTGCGTGTAATTGTGATGGATATAAGCTGGAGAAATGAAGAGGGTATAAAAGAGCCCCTTTATTTTGTTAACCCTGAAATTACAGTAAAAACAAAAAATCTTTCAACATATGAAGAGGGATGTTTATCAGTCCCAGATCAATATGCAGAAATTGATCGTCCAGAAGAATGTGAAATAAACTTTCTTGATTATAATGGAAAAAAGTCGATTCTAAACGCTAAAGGATTATTAGCGACCTGTATCCAACATGAAATGGATCATCTTGAAGGAATTCTTTTTATAGATCATTTATCAAATATGAAACGCAACATGATTGTAAAGAAGCTCATCAAAACAAGAAAACAATCAAAAAAAGAACGAATCGTCGCTTAGATAAAATGAAAAATTATCGCATCCTATTCATGGGCACAGCCCCATTCGCAGTTCCATCCCTAAAAAAAATTGTTTCTTCAAATAATCATTTGGTGGGTGTATATACATCCCCCGCAAAAAAGGCTAACCGAGGAATGAAATTATCAATATCACCAGTGGCAGAATTTGCTGAAGCTAAAAATATAGAAATTAGCTCACCTCCTTCGATTAGTTCACCAGAGGAATTAAAAAAACTACAAGAAATGAATTTGGATATGATAATTGTTGTTGCTTATGGAATGATATTACCTGAGGAAGTAATCAATTTACCTAAACTTGGTTGTTTTAATGTACATGCATCTTTACTTCCTAGGTGGAGGGGTGCTGCACCAATTCAAAGAGCAATGATTGAAGGTGATCAGACTACGGGCGTTACAATTATGAAAATGGATAAAGGCCTTGATACAGGAGATATTGGGCTGCAAAAAGAAATAAAAATAGAACAACAAAACTACATTGAGTTAGAAAAAGAACTCGCAAATGAAGGAGCTGAATTGCTTATCAAATTTATTGATAGAATAGATGGCTCTATTGAGTTTGCTAAACAAAATGACACGCAGGCCTGTTATGCAAAGAAAATACAAAAACAAGAAGCATTAATTGACTGGAATGAAAATGCTGAGAAAATAAATAGACGCATAAATGCTTATAATCCTAGTCCATGTGCTTGGTTTTCACTAAATAATAAAAGAATTAAAATACTGAAAGCTGAGGTAATTCATGAGAAAGGCGAGGCTGGAAAGATTATGAATGAAGAATTTTTAATTGGTTGCGGTATTAATTCAATAAGACCGTTGCTTCTAAGAGTTGAAGGTAAACAAGATTGTACAATCAATGACTTTCTTTTAGGACATAAAATTGAAGTCGGCTCTTATATTTAATGAACAGGTACAAAATAAAAATTGAGTATGATGGCACCCCGTTTGTAGGATGGCAAAGACAAGAAAATGGACAATCAGTTCAAGGTTGTATTGAAACAGCAATAAATAATATATTTGAGGAAAACATAACTATCTTTGGAGCTGGTAGAACAGATGCAGGTGTTCACGCAATGGGGCAGGTCGCTCACTTTGATGTTACAGACAAATTACTTGAACCATATGTGATAAAGAACGCATTAAACGATCACTTGAGACCATTTCCAATTTCCATTTTAGAAGTAGAGAAAGCACATAATGATTTTCATGCAAGATTTGATGCAACTCAGAGAAAATATCTTTATAGAATAGTAAATAGAAAGTCACCACTCACTATTGAGAAAGGAAGAGCTTGGCAGGTACATAAAGACATTTATGTTGATTTGATGAAGGAATGCATTTCTTCAATTGAGGGTCAGCATGACTTTACAACATTCCGTTCAGCTCATTGTCAATCTGATAGTCCAATAAAAACTTTAGACAGCCTAAAAATTAGCCAATCAGAAGAAAATATCTATTTTGGTTTCACTGCAAAATCATTTCTGCATCATCAAGTTAGATCAATTGTTGGTAGTTTAAAGTTAGTTGGAGAAAAAAGTTGGTCGCTTGGGGACTTTGAAAAAGCGCTTAATTCAAAAGATCGCTCTAAATGTGGAGCGCTTGCTCCTCCTGAGGGATTATATTTTATGGAGGTTAAATACTAATTATTGTGAGCAGTTTTCAATTGTTTGAACATCTATATCTAATTTTTCTGCGGTGTTACCATAAAAGATCCCTCTGATTGGCGCCGCATAACTTGCATCTAATCCGCATGAAACTCGAATATATCTCTCATCAGGACAACATTGATTTGTAGGATCAAAGCCAACCCAACCAAGTTGATCTATATAAAGCTCAGCCCACGCGTGTGTTGCTTGAAATTCAGAGTCATTTCTATTTTTATGCATGTAGCCATTTACATATCTTGAGGGAATGCCTAAGTATCGAGCAGCGGAAATCATTATATGTGCTTGATCTTGGCAAACACCCTTCTCTTGATCTATTGACATAGCCGCAGTTGTGTTTGTATTGGTGGTATACGGTTCATATTTAATTTTTTTTGCAATTAAGAGCATTAAATCATGAGCAATAGTTACAGTGTCTTCATTTGAGCTATCTTTTGAGGCAATAGAAGCTAGCTCTTTTATTTTATCATTTGGTAGTGTTAAAATTGTACTTCTTAAATAGACATATGGATCGATTTTATCGTTCAAACTTTCATACACCCCATTTGTATCAATTGTTTCAACTTCTCCTTTAACTACAAATTTAATTTCCTTTTCTGATGGTTCACCCTTGAAGTTAATTATATTATTTCCCTCTCCATCTCTAAATATTTCACCACCAGATTTGTTATTTCTTTTTACAGTCCAATTCAATATTTTAAGACCATTGTAGGGTGATGGAGTCAACTTTGTTGTTTGAATTAACCCTAATAGGTTATCATCATATTCATAATTTGTTGTATGATTGATTGTAAGTAACATAATCTACCTAAAAAAATGATTTTGAATTTGACTGTCTAAGAATGATATCTTCGATACAAAATTGGTCACATACTCATGCAAACCATATTCAATAATTGACTCGACAGTCTCGTCTTTTACAGAATTATGAACTGATTTAAGGCCTGAGTAAATATCACTGATTTTATCAGGACTGCATTTCAAACAATTAAGATGATAAACAATATTATTTATACAAAAACTTAAAGAACGTGAACAATCATTATTAAGTATAAAAAAATGAGCAATTTTTGTTGAGGTCACGTCTCCATCATAAGCCCATCTAAAAGCGCGAAATGAAGATAGTGATCGTAAAAGTATAATCCATTGTAAATTATCAAGATTTCCCCCTATATAATCAGCAGTGGGAAGTAGTACAAAATATTTTACATCAAGCAATCTTGCAGAATTATCTGCTCGTTCAATGAATGTGCCAAGAAATATAAAATGATATCCGTCATTTCGTAATAATGAGTTTGCTGATCCTCGAAACATATTTACTTGTTGAATAGTCCATTCAGTAAAGTTTGGTAGATCAGCTCGAGTAAATTTTTTATTTTTTAGCTCCAATATCTCTTTGTATGACTTATTAATTGCAACCCATGCCTCAGGGGTGAATGCAGTCCGCACTAATAGGGCATTATTTCTAGCTTTGGATATACAGCTGTACACAGAGGAAGGATTTTCTTCGTCAAAAAAAATATAATCCTCAACATTTTCCTGATTTATTTCATTATATTTAGTAAAGTAACCTTGAGCAGCACCCGCAGCTGATAATACCGAGTCCCATTCATTATGGTAGCCTTTAGGGTTAGGAAACAATGACATTCTATAACCCACATCAAGAAGGCGTGCCATAGTTTCTGCTCTTTCCATATATCTACTAATCCAGTAAAGATTCTCTGCTGTTCTGCTTAGCATGTTAATCTGCGAGGACCCAAGTGTCCTTTACTCCTCCCCCTTGTGATGAATTTACTACATACGATCCTTTATTTAATGCAACCCTTGTTAATCCCCCTGGGCATAATTGTATTTTTTCTCCAACAAGACAGAATGGACGTAAATCAACTCGTCTTCCTGAAACTTCATTATCTATTAATGTTGGTGAGGATGATAAGTCTAATGTTGGTTGAGCAATATATCCTCGAGGGTTACTTTTCAGTTTAGTAGAGAACTCTGAAATTTGATCTTTAGTTGATTTAGGTCCAATTAACATTCCATAACCACCTGAACCATCAACCTCTTTCACTACAAGTTTTTCAATATTTTCTAATACATAAGTTAATTCGTCATCTCTTTCACATCTCCATGTTTCAACATTATCTAGAATAGGTGTTTCACCAAGGTAAAATTTTATCATTTCAGGGACAAATATATAAATAGCTTTGTCATCTGCGATACCAGCACCAGGAGCTGAGCATATGTTCACACCACCTGTTTTATAAACTTGAGTGATCCCCGGAACACCAATGACTGAGTCCGGGTTATAACAAAGAGGATCTAAAAATTCGTCATCAATTCTTCGATATACAACATCTATTTTTTTTGGTCCATCAACTGTCTTCATATAGAGCAAATCATTTTCAACAAAGAGATCTTGTGACTCCACCATTTCAATACCCATTTGGTCGGATAAAAAAGTATGTTCGTAATATGCACTATTTAAATGGCCTGGAGTTAATAAGACAACTGTTGGTATACTGCTATCACATTTTTTTGGCGCAAGACTCATTAGCGTCTGTAGTAATCTAGTAGGATAGTCATCAACCCGTAAAACACGATTCGTGTGAAATAAATCAGGAAACATTTTCATCATGATTTCTCTATTTTCCAACATGTATGAAACACCAGATGGTGTCCTACAGTTGTCTTCTAAAACATAAAACTCATCTTTTCCTGTTCTGACTAAGTCAACACCAATTATTGGACTATAAATCTTTCTTGGAGGTGAAAAGTTGATCATAGACTGATCATATGACGATTTTTTATAAACAATTTCTTTTGGAACAATCCCTGCCTTAAAAATTTCACCGCTATTATAAATATCGTGAAGAAAAGAATTTAGAGCTTTCGCTCTTTGTAAAACACCTTTTTCTATTTTTACCCATTCGTAGTTTGTAAGAATTCTTGGAATTAGGTCAAAAGGGATGATTCGTTCAGTCATATCATCATCTTTGACCGAAAAAGTAATACCAATTCTTTTAAAATGAGATTCAGCTTCAAAATTCTTTTGGCTAATGACTGTGGATGACATGGTTCTCAACCACGAATTTACTTGTAAGTAGTGCTTTCTTATTTGAGCATCATCGCTATACATTTCATCAAACATGGGCACATACTAATCAAATAGCTATTAATATTAATTTTATGCCTTTGCCAAATTGACATGTTATTCCCCTCCCGAATTCAGCAAATAATCTGTAATAGACGATTATGAAAAAAATTTTTGAGCAATCATTTAACTACTTTCTTAGAGCGTTCCCGGTAATCTTGACTGTTTACTTTCTTTTTCAAATAGCTGGAGCAATTATTTAGGTATTTATTATGTTTGGAACTAGATGGAATTTTAATCCTTCCCCCCTTAAATTGGATATAGCTTTGACCATCATGCTAATGTTGCTAATAGTATAATACCTAAATAGCTCTAAAATTGATATATAGTTGATTTTTATTGGAAGTACTTAGTGATTATGAGACTGTAAATTTCTTTGAGCTTAGTTATGTCCTCAGTTTTTACATTTTCATCAATTTGGTGCGCGGTCTCTCCAATAAGTCCAAACTCCGCTACCTCGCAGTAGTCTCTAAAAAATCTTGCATCTGATGTTCCACCTGTTGTTGTAAGTGAAGAATTCATTCCTGTAATCTCATCAACAGAACTTTTCACTATCTCTGTAAATTTACCTTTTTCAGTTAAAAATGGTTCTGCAGAATTGTTAAAAGTTACATCAACTTTATAGTCACTATTATTGATATTTTTTGAAACAACTTCATTGATCATTGATTGAAGGCTCTCTTTTGTGTGATTAATATTGTAGCGAATATTAAATATTCCAGTTGAGGTTTGTGGAACAATATTAGTCGCACCTTCACTTGACTCAATTTTAACAATTTCCATATTTGATGGTGGAAAGTCTTCAGTACCCTTATCAAGCTCTAAATTACACATTGTATTGAGTATTGATGTCAGCGGATTTATTGGGTTGAGAGTCCACTCTGGATAGGCAACATGACCTTGTTTCCCTGAAACTTTAATAGTCGTGGTAATACTGCCTCTCCGTCCAATTTTAATCATTTCTCCTAAATTACTTGGGCATGTTGGTTCCCCTACCAAGCAACTATCTATCTTTTCTCCATTTTTATAAATTTCTTCTAGTACTTTTCTTGTCCCATTTATTGCAGGACCTTCTTCATCATTTGTAATTAAGAGACTTATTGTTCCTTTCATCTCATTATTTTCTAGGTATTCTCTTACTGCTGAAACAAATGCAGCTATAGCAGATTTCATATCGCTTGCACCACGACCATATAACTTTCCATTTTTCTCAGTAGCCTCAAAGGGATTTGAACTCCAAGCATTTTCATCACCTACAGGCACAACATCAGTATGACCTCCAAAACATAAATGTGGTGCACCACTCCCAATCTTTGCAAATAAATTGTCTACATCAGGGGTATCAGTATCACTGAATAAATATCGATTGCATGTAAACCCCATGTCAGTGAGTTCTTTTTGGAGTAGGTCTAAGACACCTTCATTATTCGGTGTAACACTCGGACAAGAAATGAGTGATTTTGTTAATTCAACGGCGTTCATACTTTATTCTCTGAGTAAATCGTTGATGGATGTTTTCTTTCTTGTGTTTTCATCAACTGTTTTAACGATTACAACACAATATAAACTCGGCTTTTTAGGGTCTTCATTTGGAAGGCTTCCTGGAACTACTACAGAATAAGCAGGCACTTCGCCGTAGCTAATTTCACCTGTAGACCTATTCACAATTTTTGTTGATGCTCCTAAATATACTCCCATTGAAAGAACCGATCCTTCTCTAACAATTACACCCTCGGCAACTTCAGCTCTCGCACCAACAAAACAGTTGTCTTCAATTATTACTGGATTTGCTTGTAGCGGTTCTAAAACACCGCCAATGCCAACACCGCCTGATAAGTGACAGTTTTTTCCAATCTGAGCGCATGAGCCAACAGTTGCCCATGTATCAACCATTGTGCCTTCATCAATATAAGCGCCAATATTTACAAAGGATGGCATCAGAACTACACCTTTACCTATGAATGATCCTTCGCGAACGGTACCATTTGGAACATGTCGGTAGCCAGCTTCTTTCCATTGATCTTCATTCCAATCAACAGTTTTACCTTTCACCTTGTCATACCAAGATGTATAGGGTCCTTTTAAAATTTTATTATCATTTATTCGGAATGATATAAGAACGGCTTTTTTTAACCACTGATTAACAATCCAATCATTGCCATTTTTTTCTGCAATTCTAAATTGTCCATTATCAAGTTTTTTTATAACTTCGTTTACAGCATCAGCGGTGTCTGTATCGTTAGGAGAAATTTTAGTAATTTTTTCCCAAGCACTTTCAATTATATTTTTTAATTCTGTATTATCACTCATTTCTTTATCAGTGTTCCTGCACCTTTCGTGGTTAAAAGCTCCATAACCACTGCATTTTGTTTACGACCATCGATTAAAGCAACTCCTTTTGCCCCATTTTTAAGGGTATTGAAACACGCCTTAATTTTGGGAATCATACCACTTTTTATAGTGCCTTTTTTTATGTATTGAAATGCTTTTTTACGATCCAGCTCGGTAATTAATTTTTTGTTATTATCCATTACCCCTTCTACATCTGTTAAAAGCAGAAGCCTCTCGGCTTTGACTGTTTCCGCGATAAACGCAGCCGCAGTATCAGCATTAATATTTAGCGTATTTTTATTTGTATCATATCCCAACGGTGCGATCACTGGTATTTGATTTTTACCCAGCGCTGCTTGAATTAATGATTTATTAATTTTTTTGGGCTCTCCAACAAAACCAATATTCCCATTCATGGCTATTTTTGAATTGATAATTTTTTGTCTTATTCCATCAAAACGTTTGGGTTTACCGCCATATTTTGTAATTTCATTTGAAATAAGTTTATTGAGATCATTGGCTAGAACCGTCTTAACAACACTTAAAATCTGTTTTGTTGTAACCCTTAAACCTTGGTATTCTTCATTCTTAATTTTTTTCTTTCTCAATTGATTTTCAATTTGCGGCCCTCCACCATGAACAATAATAACTTTCATTCCCAATTGGTTGAGAAGAGCAATATTTTTTGCAAAAGATTTTACTAAATGAGGTTTTGTAAGAGCATAACCTCCGTATTTAATAACAATAATTCGATTTTTATATCTTTTTATAAATTGATCTGTGCTGTTGAAATATTTTTTTCCTGATGGCCAATATTTCTGTAAAAGCCTAGAGCTTTCACTCACATTATTTTTTATAGACATTTTAATTTGTTTTGACCGTGGTTCTTTTATTGATTATCCACTGCTGAATAATTGAGAGTACGTTATTTGTTGTCCAGTAAATTACAAGACCAGCAGCAAATTGTGCTAAGAGAATTGTTATAAAGAGCGGAAAGAACATGAATATTCTTGCTTGTATTGGATCGGGAGGAGCTGGGTTGAGTTTTTGTTGTATGTACATGGTTAAGCCCATCAACACTGGCCAAATCCCTATAATCATAAATGATGGAGGATCCCACGGTATGAGACCAAAAAGATTAAATATGGTCGTTGGATCCTTTGCAGCAAGGTCTTGAATCCATCCGTAAAAAGGGGCATGTCTCATTTCAATTGAAACAAATAACATTTTATAAATCGCAAAGAAAAATGGAATTTGAATAAGTATTGGCAAACATCCTGAAATTGGGTTTACTTTTTCCTTTTTGTACAAAGCCATTAGTGCTTGTTGCTGCTGCGCTCTATCATCTTTGTGAAGCTCTTTAATTCTTGTCATTTCAGGTTGAAGCATTTTCATTTTGGCCATGGAGACGAATGACCAGTTAGCAAGAGGAAAGAAAACAATTCTTGTAATAACTGTTAATATAATGATAGCTAAACCAAAGTTTCCTGATAATTCAGAGAAGAAGTAAATTACATTGAATAAAGGTTTTGTAAGAAAATAGAACCAGCCCCAGTCAATAGCTAAATCAAAATTATAGATTCCATAATCTTCTTGATATCGATCGATGAGTTTAGCTTCTTTAGCACCAATAAATATTTGACTCTCAACAATGTGATCACTACCAGCTGCAACTTTTGTTGCATTTAGAGATCTATAGTAAGCAACGTATCCGTTATCATAAGTATAAATAGCTTTGAATGATTTATTCTGATCTGGAATGAGCGCAGCTAACCAGTATTTATCTGTAATGCCCACCCAACCATTATCACTTTCAAAGTTTAGTGTTTCTTCATCATCTTTGAGGTCGTCGTAATCTATTAATTCAAGTTTTTCTTGTAAGACACCAAGCAACCCCTCATGCAGAATAAACATGCCAGATAAAGAAGGCGCCTGCTTTCTTGTTACCTTACTTGCGTTATTTATAATAATTTCTTCATTCGAATTATTTTTAACTTCCTGTGTAATATCAAATAAATAGTCTTCATCTAATCCAATTGTAGTTACAAATGTCTGGCCAGTTGTATTGCTCCATTCAAATTCAACTTCATTGTTCGATGTAAGAGTAGCATTGTTATTAGACACTTCCCAAATAGACTCAGCATTTGGTGTTTCAAAATTAGCGTCTTGATTTTTTATCCATCCAAATGTTACTTCATAGCCGTCATAAGTATCAATTGGTTGTAAAACTCTAATTTTTTCTGAAAACTCCTCTTGAGTTTCATTATATTTTTTGAGAACAATGTCATCAATTCTTAAACCTTTAAGATTAATTGACCCAACAATGCTGTTCGTTTCAATTTTTACTCTTTTATCCGCACTCAGCGCCTCGTCTAAACCAATGTTATCATTTTCGGTAATACCTAGAGATCTCTCAATTTCATCAATGGCTTCCATATCAAGTTCATTTGAATTAACCTCTGACACGTCACCACTTTCTATTTCTCCATTAAGCATTTCCTGCTCAGGTGCTTCAAAGAAAAAGCTCCAGATAAATAGAACACCTACCGAGAGTATTATCGCAAGTATAAGATTTCTACTTTCCATAGATTACTTCTTCTCTTTTGGAACAGGATCATAACCTTCCGAACCACCTAAAAGCTTTATTGGATGACATTTTGTTATTCTCTTCATACCTAAATATGTTCCCTTAATTAACCCGTGCTCTTCAATTGCCTCTTTTGCATACTCAGAGCATGTTGGCATAAAACGACATGATGAGGGAAAATATGGAGAGATTAATCTTTGATATAATACTATAAGAAATATAAATATTGATTTCATTTGTTAACTATGAATTTTTTTAATTGCTGTATTCATTTCAAATTCTAGATTTTTAAAATCTTCAATAAGCGAATTCTTCTTACCAATAATTACGTAATTCCAATTTTTAATACCATATTCCCCAATAATATTTTTTGCAATTACTCTTAGTCGCCTCTTTATTTTATTTCTTACGACAGCGTTTCCATTTTGTTTTGAAACTGTGTATCCAACTTTTACCTTATTACACGATTTATCCTCGTAAGCCTGCAATAAAAAGGACTTACTTCTAAAGAAGAGTCCACTTTTAGCTCTTTGAAAATCCCTTGAGGATTTTAATGTCTCTAATTTGTTCATTGAATATCTTGTTCTAAGCTGAGAGAACTTTTCTGCCCTTAGCACGGCGCCTAGCCAAAATAATTCTTCCATCTTTAGTCGCAGAACGTGCTCTGAATCCATGACGTCTTTTTCTGACTAAGTTGCTTGGTTGAAATGTTCTTTTCATAGCTCTATTTTGTTAGGTGATTGGCTTATAAATTGCATTCTATTGATAGTCAATTAATATTCATTAAATAAGAAATATGTTTAAAAATAAGTCATTAAGGTTACTGGGGATTGGTCTCGCTATCATTCTAATTTTATATTTTCTGGGGAAATATAACCCTATATCCATGGAATTCTTAATAAACCAACATGGATATATTCAGGATTATATTCTTTCCTATCCATCACTCTCAGTTGTTATATGCATCCTAATAATTGCAGTGATGATTTCTTTAATGGGTCCAATAACACCAGTGTGTATTTTAGCAGGATTTTACTTTGGTCTATATATAGGATTACTCATAGCCATAATTGGTGAAATCACGGGAGCAGTAATTGTATTCTTGTACGGTAGATACTTATTTAAAGCTTATATTTTAAAACAATTCGGTGAAAGATTTAAAAAGTTTAAAGATGGTTTTAATCGTAATTCGATAAGCTACTTACTCTTTATAAGAGTAATAGGAGGAGTTCCATTTGGCATACAAAATTTACTTCCAGCTGTCTTGGATATGAAGTTTAGAGACTATTTTATAGCAACGATCTTTGGTGTTATTCCTTGGGCATATATTTTAGTGAGTATTGGAAATGGAATTCAAAATATTATGGAAACGCAAAATTTCTCATCAAGTGATATTTTAAAAATAGAGTATTTACTTCCTGTTTTATTGATAAGTATAATTGTAATAGTTCCTGTAATTTACAAATTTATAAAAAAAAGATTTTTGGTTTGATTATACGAAAATAAACTATAATCAACCTATATGCGCCGGTGGCTCAGCTGGATAGAGCACCAGACTACGAATCTGGGGGTCGGGAGTTCGAATCTCTCCCGGCGCGCCATTAAAATTTATGTTTAACAAATTATCAAATACACAAAAGGGAACCCTACTTGCATTTATTGGAGTAATGATTGTAACTCCAGACTCACTAATTATAAGACTTGTATCAATTGATACATGGAATCTTTTGTTTTATAGATCTCTGTTTCCTGGAACTGCATTATTAATTGGCTATTTTGTTTTCTTCAGTGCTAGAGCTGTATCAGATTTTGTGAGTATCGGAAAACCCGGACTATTAAATGCAGTTTTAATAATGGGATCTAACATTACATTTATTTTAGCCTTAGCGAATACAGATGTCGCAAATGCTTTAATAATGATTAGTCTTGTCCCGATAATTGCGTCAATATTTTCATTTATTTTTCTTCATGAAAAACCGCAATTGATCACTTGGATCTGCTCTCTTGGTTGTTTGATTGCTGTAATTTATATTTTCTATGAGTCATACGAGCTTAATCGATATCTAGGTGATTTTTATGGACTCCTATGCGCTGCTTTTGTTGGAGCAAGCTTAACTGTAATGAGAAGTTCGCCAAATATCAATTTTGTACCATCATATATATTAGGAAAACTTTTAACAGCTTGCGTAGCAGTATTCTTTGTTAATAGTTTCATAATTAATTCAACTGATTTGATACTTTTGTCACTAATGATCATTACTGTAGGTGTATCTTTTGTATTTATAAGCATTGCGCCGCAATTCATTAGTTCTCCTGAAGTGGGAATTTTCTTTTTACTCGAGACCGCCTTAGGACCTTTATGGGTATGGTTTTTTATTAGTGAAGCACCAACGCAAAAAACCTTGATTGGTGGCATTTTTATAATAATTATTATATTTATTCACTCGTACTATATGATTAGAAAAGAACGCTCAGAAGGGATATGATGAAAAAATTCTCAATTTTAGCTTTGTTGTTTCTTATCTCTTGTGCCCAACCGCAAACACAGCTTCCGGACTACAGTACAACAATAACTGAAAAAGAGAGAGATATACAAAACCAAATGTTCGCTGATTCGTGGCTTGATACGTATTTACCATTTTCAACGATGGGTACAGATATATTGTTCAGTGCTTCAGATTTATGTGCCGAGGATGACCGAATATTTGCGTTAGGAATGAATCTTGCAAATGAGTACTCTGCATATGAAACGATCCGTAAAGAAATAAATAAAAGTCTTTCACTAGGATCAAAATTAAAAGTCGTGAGTTTAGGTACTAATTCGCCTGCAAGTAAAGCGGGTATCTTAGTTGGAGATGAGATTTTAGAAATAGATGGTGTAAGCTTAATTCAGGGTGAAGACGCATTTAAATCTTATGTTGAAAAGATTGATAAAGACTATCAAAAATTATATGAATTTAAGATTCTTAGAGGAGATGAGTTTAAAAATATAAAAATCAGAAGCGAACAAAGGTGTCGTTTTAACTTTGTCATTGATCTTGATAACAATACGTTTAACGCTTTTGCAAATGGTGAGATTATGGTTTTTTCACTAAGGATGGCAAAGTGGCTAATACAAAATGAAACTGGTGCAGCAATTGTTTTTGCTCATGAATTAGGTCATAATGCCAACAAGCATGTTGCAGACAAAATTCAAAATGCGAATACAGGAGCGTTGCTTGGATTATTGGTTGGAATATATGTAGGTCTACCGCAAGACATGATGGAGATGGGTCAGAATATTGGTGCTACAGCTTATTCAATTGAATATGAGAATGAGGCTGATTATCTTAGCATGTATATTTTAGCACAAGCGGGTTATAACTTAGATGACGCTGTAAATTTTTGGAGAAGATTTGCTGTAGAAGTTCCTAATTCAATTTACTCAACTGGAGGAACTCATCCATCAACTGCAGAAAGATATGTTAGAATGGAGGCAACAATAAAAGAAATTAAAGATAAAATAAGTAAAGGTGAAAAACTTATACCATCTTATAAAAAGGAATAAAAATGAACTTAATTAACGGAGTAATATTTGTAATTGTAATCTTATTGATCTTTTCTTTTGGTCTAAGCTTATCTCTTGAGTTTTTATTCTAAGAAATTCTAAACTTCTTTTTGATTTTCTTTCGTTCTCTTACTTTGCTCAGTGGTTGATAAGCTTGTTTGTGATGAGCTTGACAGTAGACAAATCCTTCATTCGTATTCCTTCCGCAGAATTTAAAATCTATTTCCTCTGGTTCTCCAAGTGGCCACCTACATAAGCCATCCTTAATATCTTGAAATGATGTTGGATTCATTGGCTCATCAATAACAGGTGAGATATCAATTACTTTTTGACTTCTTGATACATTTATTCTTTTTTTTCGTATTATGGATATTCCATTATTCTTGCTTTTCGAGGCCATCCTGCCCGAAAGACCTAATCTGTGGGCTTTACCAATAACCGCATTTCTTGTGACTTCACCTAACTCGGCTGCAATTCTACTAGCTGTTAGGCCTTCATCCCAAAGCTGTTTGAGCTTCTCAATTCTTTCATATGTCCAGGGCATAATTTCTCCTTAATAGATGGCAAATCTTACCACTACATTTTGATGAAATTCAATATAAATATACTAAATATTGATATTATTGCTCAATCTGTGAGTATAAAAATTTATCTATAAATATCAGTTGAATAGAATAATTACTGAAATCTAAATATTAATGACATTTTAAGAAATTTAATTAAACAGACGCTATGCAGTACAATCCAATAAGTATTATTACTTTATACAAAAAAGAAGTACAAAGATTTACTAAAATTCCACTCCAGACAATTGTTGCACCTGCAGCTACTAGTTTGCTTTTTATGGTAATCTTTACTACAGCGATTGGTTCTGTAAGAACTAACTATCCACTTGATAGTTTTAAAAGTTTTCTATTCCCAGGTTTGATAATGATGACCATTATTCAAAATGCCTTTATGAATAATTCTTCTTCCATCTTGATGTCCAAAGTGCAGGGCAATATTGTTGATCTCTTGATGCCGCCCCTTAATAATATTGAAATAATTTTAGCTTTTACTTTAGCAGGAATTACCAGGGGGATAGTTGTTGCAGTTGCTTGTGCTCTTATGATGTACCCTTTTGCTGATGTTAGTATTTATAATATCTATATAATTCTTATTTTTGCTATAATAGCTTCAGCAATTATGTCATTAATTGGAACTATTTCAGGAATATGGGCTGAAAAATGGGACCATCTTGGAACGGTAGGCAACTTTGTCATTGTTCCGTTGTCCTTTCTTTCTGGTACATTCTATTCAATAACTGTGTTACCAGGACCCATTCAAACGGCAAGTTTAATAAATCCATTTTTTTATATGATTGATGGTTTTCGTTATGGCTTCCTAGGTGTAAGTGACTCTTCATATCTTACAGCTATTTTTATATTGTTAGTAATTTTTATATTTCTTATCGCAATAAATTATTTGATGTTAAAATCAGGTTATAAATTGAGACCATAAAATGACCAATGTTCTTCCAACATACCCTAGATCAAACTTAGAATTTACCCATGGGGTTGGTAGCTATTTGTATACAAAATCAGGGGAGAAGTTTTTAGATTTTGGTACAGGAATAGCGGTTAATTCCCTAGGTTATTCAAATCCATATCTAAACGATAAATTAAAAGAACAAATTGATAAATTATGGCATTTATCAAATGTATATCAGATACCAGAACAAGAAAAACTCGCTCAAAGATTATGTGATAATTCTTTTGCGGATTATGTATTCTTTTGTAACTCAGGAACTGAAGCTATTGAGGCAAGCATAAAAATTGCGAGAAGATATTTTCATAGTTCAGAAAACTTTTCAGATAAAACAGAAATCTTAAGTTTTTCAGGTTCATTTCATGGCAGAACAATAGGGGCGCTTGCAGCTGGAGGTCCAGACAAACTCAGTTCTTTTAATACCGCAGTAAATGATTTTAAATTTCTTGAATTTGGTGATCATGAGCAGCTTCAGAACTCAATAGGTGAAAAAACCGCTGCGGTAATTATTGAACCAATACAAGGTGAGGGCGGTATAAGAGAAGTTCCTAAGCAATGCCTTGAGGGATTAAGGAAAATTTGTGATGAAAATAACTGCCTTCTAATCTTTGATGAAGTGCAATGCGGCATGGGTAGAACAGGAAAATTATTTGCATATGAATGGTCTGAAGTAAATCCAGATATTATGACAATAGCCAAAGCTATTGGAAATGGTTTTCCGTTAGGTGCATGCCTGACATCAAAAAAAGTTGGTGAAAAAATGGACTTTGGTTCCCATGGTTCAACTTTCGGAGGTAATCCACTTGCTTGTACGGTTGGAAATGCTGTTTTGGATATAATGCTAAAAGACAAATTTTTTACTGAAATTAATGTTGTTGCAAAAAAACTCTATGAAGGACTTCAAAATGTGATTACGGATTTTCCAAGCGTTATTGAAAATATCAGAGGAAGAGGTTTTATTTTAGGGCTAAAGTGTCAAGTTGAAAATGACAAGTTTGTTAATCTAGCAAGAGAAAAATATATTCTAACCGTAAAAGCGTCAGACAATGTAGTAAGACTTTTGCCTCCAATAAATCTTACCTTAACTGAATGTGACGAAGCATTAGATAAAATAAGAGCTACTTGCAGCGAGTTAAAATAATGAAAAATTTTATAGATATAAAAGATCTCTCAAAGAGTGAATTAATTATCTTATTAGATAATGCCTTACAAAATAAGAGGTCTAAAACAATAATACAAAATCATCTGAACGGTAAAAATCTAGTATTGTTTTTTGAAAAAAAATCGACCAGAACAAGACTGTCATTTGATATCGCAATAAAACAATTAGGTGGCTTCACAACAATTTTAAATAAGGAAGATATTCACCTAGGTAACGATAAAGAAAGCGTAAGTGATACTATTAATACTTTTGGACTATATGCTGATGGACTTGTTCTAAGGGTCAATGATCATAAAACGATAATGAGTGCTTCGAAATTATCTAATTTGCCTGTGATAAATGCACTATCCAACTTATCACATCCTTGTCAGTGTCTGGCTGGACTGATGACATTATTAGAGGAGAGAGGTAGTTTAGAAAAATTGAATATTGTTTGGATGGGACCCATTACAAATGTAGCAAATTCTTGGATTGAGGCTTTTAAAAAAGAATTAGGATTCTCACTTAATATTTTTTGTCCGGAGGCATGGTTTGAAAAGTATAAAGAAAAAATGAAGGAATATGATATTTCAATTGATATAGATGATATTGTACATCATCGAATAAATGATCAAATTCTTGCTCAAGCTGACGCTGTGATGACGGATACCTGGAAATCAATGGGAGAGAATATAAAGAAACAGGATTATGATTTATTAAAAGAATTCAGAGTTACCGAAAAGGTCATGAAAATGGCTAAATCGGATAGTATTTTTATGCATTGTCTTCCAGCAAACAGAAATGAGGAAGTTGAAGCCAGTGTAATAGATGGAAATAATTCAAGGGTTTGGCAAGAAGCGAGCAATAGACTATTTGTTCAAAAAGAAATTTTAAAAGTAATATTTTAATTATTTCTTCCAAAAAGCAGGATGAAATATAACTAATACAGTTAATATCTCTAATCTTCCTAATAACATTGAGAATATAAGTATCCACTTAGCGGCATCAGAAATTGCATAAAAAGAATTTTCCGGACCTATTGTAGCCCCAAGTCCTGGCCCCACATTGGCAAGAGATGTTGCGGCTGCTGATAATGAAGTTACAAAATCTAGTTCAGTCATTGATAGAAGTAAAGTAATTGTGATAAAGCTAAGTATAAATATAAAAAAGAAACTCATGACTGAAGACGTTACCTCTTCTTGAATTTTTTTGTGATTATAGTGTGGAATAAAAACACCGTGAGGATGTAAAAGTTTTTGAATTTGTATCTTTAAAGTTTCAAATAATATTTGAAATCTGAATACTTTTATTCCACATGTAGTGGAACCAGCACAGCCACCCACAAACATACCAAAAAAAAGTAAATAAATTGGAAATGGTCCCCACAAATTATAATTATCTGAAGTATAACCTGTGCCGGTTATAATTGAGACAACATTAAATGCCCCATGCCTTAAAGACTGTTCAAAATTTTTAAGATCAAATACCCATAAGTATAAAATTACTAATAAAGAGCTTGCAAAAATTATCATAAAAAAAGTCTTTATCTGCGTGTCTCTAAAAAAACTTTTGATCCCATTACGTGTAATCTCAAGATATATTAAAATTGGAAGGCTACTTAAAATCATAAATAAGATTGCAACGTATTCTGTTGATCGATTATCAAAGCTAGCAAAGGAGTCGTTTCTTGTTGAAAAACCTCCTGTAGCTATCGTTGTCATTGAATGAACTAAAGCTTCGAAGAGTCTCATGCCGCTTAACCAGTAAGATATGAAACAAAGGATAGTTAATGATAGATATATTATGATTACCGCAAAAGAGACCTGTGCAGTTCTAGGTAAGATTTTTTCTGTTGTATCTGATGACTCTGTTCTGAAGACTTGCATCCCCCCAACCTGCAATACAGGAAGTATGCTGATAGCCATTACGATTATACCAACTCCTCCAATCCATTGAAGAAGTCCCCGCCAGAGTAGAATGCCTTCAGGTATAGACCTAATGTCACTTAGAATTGTTGAACCAGTTGTTGTGATACCTGACATGGACTCAAAAATCGAGTCTGTAAAACTAATATTAAGATTTCCCAAAAAGAGAGGAAGGGAACCAAAAATACAAATAAAAACCCAAGATAATGTAGTAATTAAAAATGCATCTTGGGTTTGAATTTTATTTTCTATAGAGTTTCTAGTTGAAATAAAAAAAGTAATACCAAATCCTAGTGTAATTATTGAACTTATTATAAATGATTGCCATGTCTCATTATTAAAAGCTAAGTCCAGAAATGCTGGTATTAGTAAGATAAAACTTAATGCAATTAATAAATACCCTAATACATTAAGTATTATTTTAAAATTTATCATTTTATAGGTTTTAATTTTTTTTGAGAATAGAACCCTGATTGATCATACTATAGAACTCTCTTCTTGTAGATGCATCTGTTCTGAACTTGCCTAATAATTGACTAGTAACCATTGAAATACCTGGCGTACCAACACCTCGTGTAGTCATGCATTGATGTTGCGCCTCAATAACCACGGCAACACCTTTTGGTTTTAAGACTTCTTGTATGCAATTTGCAATTTGTGCAGTAAGTTTTTCTTGGATCTGCATTCTTTTCATATATATCCTGGTAATTCTTGCAAGTTTACTAATACCAACTACTCTCTTATTTGGCAGATATGCAACATGAGCTGATCCAATAAATGGCGCAATATGATGTTCGCAGTGAGACTCAATTCTAATATCTCTAAGCATTATTATTTCATCATATCCCTCAAGTTCATCAAAAGTTTTTTTTAATACTTCCTTTGGATCTTCATTATAACCCGCAAACCAGTCCTCGTACGCTTTAACAACTCTTTTTGGTGTTTCAAGCACTCCCGGACGCTTAACATCTTCACCTACGAAAGCCATAAGAGTTTTAACAGCATCTTCCGCTTGTTGCCTTGTTGGTTTAATTATTTTTCTTTTTTTCATAAATTGCAGAGTGAGTACTATATGAAAAACTATAAAATTTATAGTTTTATTATTTGATAGATTTATTAATCAGTTAATTTAAATGGATATCAACAAAAAATTGTTTATTTTTCAGCTAAATCTACGATATATATGCTAATGTCAATATCATGTTACTAAATAGCCAAATTAGCGAAAACTCAAAAGCCTGGCCGATTTTGGAAGCTAGAAAGATCATTAATCAAATTCAAAAAAAAAATAAGAAGAAAATAAGACTTCAAACTGGTTATGGACCAAGTGGACTTCCACACATAGGGACATTCGGAGAAGTTGCAAGGACCACAATGGTACTAAACGCCATCAAAGCAGTATCTGATTATGAAGTAGAATTGATTGCTTTTTCTGATGATATGGATGGATTAAGAAAAGTTCCCGATAATGTTCCTAATCAAGAAATTTTAAAAAAAAATTTACACAAACCTCTAACCTCGATTCCAGATCCCTTTGAAACATCAAAGAGCTTTGGAAACCATAACAATGAGATGTTACAAGCATTTCTTGATAAGTTTGGGTTCAAATATTCTTTTAAGAGCGCAACTGAGCTTTATAAATCAGGATTCTTTAACG
This sequence comes from uncultured Pelagibacteraceae bacterium, assembly GCA_902622985.1. Lineage (GTDB taxonomy): Bacteria > Pseudomonadota > Alphaproteobacteria > Pelagibacterales > AG-422-B15 > CACNXQ01. The sequence goes on from CACNSH010000003.1 coordinate 43,201, forward strand.
ACCAATTAATCAAAGTTTTAAATTCTTATGATGAGATTAAAAAAATAATATTACCAACATTGGGAGAAGAAAGAAAAAAAACTTACAGCCCTTTTTTGCCAATTTGTCCAGAAACAGGACACGTACTCGAAGTTGAAATTATTTCAATTAATACTCAAAAAAATACGGTTATTTATCTTCAGAATAATAAGGAAATTGAACAGTCTATTTTAGATGGTAATTGCAAATTACAATGGAAAGTGGACTGGGCAATGAGGTGGTGTGCTTTAGATATTGATTATGAAATGTACGGTAAAGACTTGATACCAACTTTTCAACTTTCATCCAAAGTGTGCCGTGCTTTAGGACATCAACCTCCCGAAAATTATTTCTATGAATTGTTTCTTGATCAGAATGGTGAAAAGATTTCAAAATCAAAGGGAAATGGTTTGAGTATTGAAGAATGGCTATCTTATGCTCCCAAGGAAACATTAAGCTACTTTATGTATCAAAATCCAAGAAGAGCAAAAAAACTATTTCTTGATGTGATCCCCAAATCAGTTGATGAATTTTTGAGTCATCTTAATAAATTTAAGGATCAAAATGATGAGGAAAAAATTGATAATCCAGTGTGGCATATCATGAACAGTCATAATCATATTGGTTCAATACCTATCTCTTTCAATTTAATATTAAATTTAGTTTCAGCTAGTGGAAAGAGCGATCCAGATTTCATTCTAGATTTTATAAAAAAATATGATGATTCAGTTATCAATTCTGATCATAATTTCATGTTAGAACTAATAACTGGAGCAATATCATTTGAAAAGAATGTTAATGCCGATAAAATTCAGTTTAAAGTACCCAATGAAAAAGAGAAAAGTATTTTTTTAGATTTAATTAATCGAATTGAGCTTTTGCCAGATAATGTTGATGCTGAAACTATACAGACTGAAATCTATCAAATTGGTAAAGATTATAAGTTTGATAATTTAAGAGACTGGTTCAAACTTATTTATCAGGTTCTTTTTGGCAAAAGTGATGGACCAAGATTTGGTACTTTTATTGCCATCTATGGTATAAAAGAAACAATACAACTTATTAGAGAAAGAATAAAAGTGAGTAATTGATGAGTTTTTTAACCGGCTTGCTTAAACTTTTGCCACCTGAGACTGCTCATAATTTCACAATACAATTAACAAAATATGGCAGTCCATTACTTGCTTCAGGTTTTAAAGATCAAAGTTTACATACTAATATAAAAGGCCTTAGCTTCAGTAATCCATTAGGGATTGCTGCCGGCTTTGATAAGAATGCTGAATTGATAGATCCTTTATTAAAGATTGGATTTGGATTTGTGGAATGCGGAACTGTTACCCCAATGCCACAATTTGGAAATACAAAGCCAAGAGTTTTTAGGTTAAAAAAGGATAATGCAATAATTAATAGGTTAGGTTTTAACAACAAGGGAGAAAAAAGGTTTGTAAAAAATCTTATGTCTGCAAAAAAGACGGGTATTGTGGGATCAAATATTGGACCAAATAAAGAATCTAAAAATTTCATTGATGATTATTTAAAAATTTTCAAAAAGATATCAGTCTCTTGTGATTATGTTACGATTAATGTTTCATCTCCAAATACCGAAGCATTACGTGAAATGCAGAGAAAAGAATATCTTGAAGTGCTTTTAAGAGAAATATCTCAAATTAGGGATAAAGGATCAAATAGAAAACCAATCATGCTGAAAATTGATCCAGATAATACAAATGATCACTACAGCATGATTCTTAATCTTGTTAATAAATACAATATCGATGGAATTGTTGCTACAAATACTTCTCTTTCAAGACCAGAAATTCTAAGAGATCTCAATAAGAAAAGAGAAGGCGGATTATCTGGACCTCCGATAAAGGATTTATCTGATAAAGTTTTAAAATTTTTATATCGAGAGACAAACCAAGAATTAATTTTGATTGGTGTAGGTGGAGTTGGTAGTGCATTAGACGTATATAATAAAATCAAACTAGGCGCATCTTTGGTACAGATTTATACCTCACTCACTTATGGTGGTCCGCAACTAATAAATAAGATTTTGATTGACCTTGTTAAACTTATTAAAGAAGATGGGTTTTCAAATATTTCAGAAGCAGTGGGTGTAAATAATAAATGAATAAACCCGTTGATCTTCCTTTTAACAAAAGAAAGAGACAGCTTAACAAACAACAGAATCGTGACTCCATAATCTTAGCTTCAAGAAAAGTTTTTACTGAAAAGGGCCTTGACAGCTCTAATGTAAGGGAGATCGTATCTGAGGCTGGTTTGGGTTCTGGGACATTCTACAATTACTTTGATGATAAAGTCGAAGTATTTTTAGTAATTGTAAATAGACTTATTAATGAATTTAGTAATTTTATCATACCTGAAATTAATAAAGCTAAAACCTTTGATGAACTAGTTAGTATTGCTTTTAATAGCTGGTTTAACTGGATATCTAATGATGCAGAAAATTATATTTTTTTTAAAAATAATAAAAAATATATATTAGATCTTAAATGGTTGGGTCAAAATTCAAAAGAATACCAAAATTTCAATAAAAAACTGCTAGAAGTAACAGTAAATATATCAAAAATTATTAGATTTCCACAAAACGATATTTCACTTATGGTAACCTCTGTCATTGCTGTTAGCGTTAATCTTGGCGATCAATTATTGGAAAGAAACGATTTGAAACCGTCTGAGGTAAGCTTATTTGCAACTAAATTATTTTTAAAAGGACTATAGCTTAAGATGACAAAAAGTATTTTTATTACTGGCGCAGCATCAGGAATCGGTAAAGCAACTGCAATATCGTTTGCTGAAAATGGATGGAATGTAGGGCTTTTTGATATCAATCAAGACGGCCTGGAAGAGGTAGCCGGAATTATTGGTCATAATAAATGTATGTTTCAAAAGTTAGATGTAACAAATATTGAAGATTGGATTGAAGCAGAAAAAAGTTTCTCACAATATACAGGTGGTAGGTGCGATATCTTTTTTAATAATGCAGGTATAGCAAACTTTGCAGGAGCATTTGAGGATATAAAGATTGAGGAAATGAACAAAATAATTGATGTAAACTTTAAAGGTGTTGTTAATGGATGTTTTACGATGCTTGAAATTTTAAAAAGTACAAAAAACAGCCTGCTACTCAATACAAGTTCAGTTGCGGGACTTATTACAGCGCCAGGCATATCAGTTTATGGAGCTACAAAGCATGCTGTAAGCTCTCTTACCGAAAATCTGCGTATTGAGTTTGAGCGGTATGACATTAAAGTATCTGAAATTAACCCTTGGTTTACCGAAACACCTATCTTAGATGCTGAAGCAGTCACTACTGGTGCAAAAAGTCAACTGGACCGTGAATTTGTCAATCAAAAAACAAAAGTTTATCCAGTTGAAAAAGTCGTAAGTTCAGTCTGGTCCGCTTATGACTCAAGTAGGATCCATCATCCAGTTGGCTTCGAAGCAAAATTTGCATCGTTTTTTATGAGACACCTGCCATCACTCATAAGAGGTTTGAGCAAAAAACTTTTTAAGGATTCTTTTATCTAGACAGACCTTTTTGCTTTATCAGCATCATTTGAGGCTTTAATCATATTTCTGAGTTGTTCCCACTCTTGATCGGTTACATCTTTTAACATTTCATAGAAATTACCCGCATGATTCAACCATTGAGCCCCATCAATTGTAATGATTTCTCCTGTTAAGTAATCGACTCCATCTGCCATTAAGAAAGTTGCTAAATTTGCGAGCTCACTGAGTTCTCCAGTTCTTTTCATTGGAATCGATTCCATCATATTTGCTCCTTTGCCTCCTGGTGCTAATCTATCCCACGCACCTTTGGTCGGAAATGGTCCAGGCGAGATAGCATTTAATCTTATACCTCTATTTCCCCATTCGGCTGCAAGAGATCTAGTCATTGTCGCTAAACCAGACTTAGACATTGCTGATGGAACTGTATATGGACCACTGCTATCAATCCATGTGGTTAAAATAGAAATTATACTTCCTTTTAAATTTTCAGCTAACCACCTTTTGCCTATTGCATTTGTCATATAAAAAGTCCCATTGAAAACAATATTAGAAATAGCAGTAAATGCTCTTGGAGATAAATCTTCTGTTCTGGAAATAAAATTCCCTGCAGCATTGTTTAATAGGCCAGTTAGTGGTCCCTCGCTCCAAATTTCATTAACCATATCCTCTATTGCCTCAGGAACCTTGATATCACATGAGATTGATTTTACGGATCCCCCATGCATATCCATAAGCTCTTTTGCCGTTTCATCCAATACTGACTTTCTTCTGCCACAAATATAGACATTGGCACCTAGTTCTAAATACCTTGTCGCCATTGCTTTACCAAGTCCCGACCCTCCGCCGGAAACTAAAATTCTTTTATTTTTCAATAAATCTTTTTGAAACATATTTACTCCTTTATCCAAATTGCGCTAAGAATGGAAAATACTTTATAAAAAAGAAAGCCAATTCTTGAATTCTGTTTGTTAGTATCAGGATACCAAATAAAATTAGTAAAAGACCAGTAAAAATTTCGATTAATCTTATATAATTTCTTATTCTTGATAAAAATTTCATAAAGCCATTTATTGCATAGGCCGCTATTAGAAAAGGTATGCCCAAGCCAGCTGAATATAGCATTAGTAAAACTATTCCATACGTTACTGTCTCTGAGCTTGCGGCTATTGATAAAACACTTCCTAGAATAGGCCCAATGCAAGGTGTCCATCCAAATGCAAATGATAAACCAATTACATAAGAGCCAACTATACCTGGTCTATAGCTTTCAATTTGGTATCTCATCTCCCTGTTTAAAAATGGTATTTGTATGATTTGCATAAAATGAATACCAAATATGATAATTATTATTCCTCCAGCAATACGTAAAATATCGAGATATTCGTAAACTAAGCTGCTAAGTAAAGTTGCAGAAGCACCTAAGATTACAAATACAGTTGAAAACCCAAACACAAAACTTAATGAAAAACTAAAAACCTTTTTTTTAATTTCATCACCTTGGTCCAGTTGTAATTTATCCAAACTGGTTCCCGCCATAAAACACAAGTAGCCTGGAACAATTGGTAATACACATGGAGATAGAAAACTAAGGAGTCCCGCAAGAACTACATATAAATATGATATTTCAGTCACTATATTCTTTTAAATCTTTTAAATATTTCAGCGCCACTCCAGCCAATAATTATTGCAATTATCAAAGAAATCAATCCGTAAAAGAATGGATAGTTTTTTGAAAAAGAGTAAATAGCCTCCTCAATTCCAACTCTAGTAACTATAAAGTTATATGAATATTCCTGAGATATCTCATTATCTATAATTAAATGAAGGTTAACAGTGTATTCTCCTACAGGAACGGTATTCGGAATATCAATATAAGATCTGAATAGATTTCCATCAATTATTTCAATTTCATCAAAAACTTTTCTATACAAACTATCCTCTTGTTTTGTTCTAATTAGAGCACTATAGAATTCTTCTTTTTCCTTTTCATTTATAATACTTCCCCAATCAGTAGTAAGTAAGCTCCAATCGATCATCTCTGATTTTTTCTTCTCAAGTAGTCCAATTTGATTATTCGCTAGAAATTCATCTGACAGTTCAGATGTACTCGAAAGATAATAGAAACCTGGCACATCTCTGAAAGTTACACTTTTAGAATTCAACCAAAATCCAAAATATGAGTCTTTCTTTCTTAATGCAACATCCTCAGGAGGGCCGACAACTTCTATAAGTATGTCACTTTTACTATCTCTTGATTGAGATGGATCAGAATAAAATGCCCCAAAAACGAGAAGCTCTTCTCCTGAAAAATTTGCGTCTATATATATTTCTTCCTGGTCTGAGCCAATAACAAGTGCAACTGATATTGAGGGAGTCAATGCCCCAATCAAAATATAAAATAAAATAATTAATTGTCTTATCATTAGAAAACTAATCTTATAACAGATAAATTAAAAATTTCGTTAGGCTCTACTAACAAATCAAGCGCAATTTTAGTTGCAACGCCAAGCACTATTATAGCTAGTAAAGCTCTTATTTCTTCACCCCTTAATTTATTAGCTGCTAATACTCCGACTTGAGCACCAATTACAGAGGAGAGTATTAAAAAGAAAGCTAGTACTGCATCTACAGCAAAAGTCGTCGTTGCATGAAGAATTGTAACTAGCGCAGTTATAAAAATAATTTGAAATAATGATGTACCAATTACTTTTGAGGTAGGCATTCCTAAAAAATAAATCATTGCAGGAATTAATATGAAAGCGCCACCAATTCCCATTGTCGCTGATAAGACACCGATCACAAAACCAATTATAATTGGAGGAATAACACTTATGTATAATTTAGATTTGTAAAATCTGACTTTGAAAGGAAGTCTATGCGCCCAGTTGTGATAATGAATCTTTCGTTTAACACTTTTTCTTCTTATTCTATCCCTAATTACTTTAGAGCTTTCAATCAGCATTGATAAACCTATACCTGTTAAAAGAGCAAAATATAGAATTGAGATCACGGTATCAATTTGACCAATTGCAACAAGCCTACTGAATATCCAAACGCCCAAGATTGATCCAAAGAAGGCACCAACAAGCAACACTCCTCCCATTTTCAAATCTACAAGACCTTGTCTCCAATGTCCTAATGTTCCAGAAATTGAAGATGCAACGATTTGGTTTGCTGATGTTGCAACAGCAACATTGGTAGGTATGCCTATGAATATTAGTAGTGGTGTCATTAAAAAGCCTCCACCTAAACCAAACATGCCAGATAGAAAACCTACAATTCCGCCTAAAGACAATAATAGAAAAATGTTAACTGAGAGCTCTGCAATAGGCAGATAAATACTCATAATTCTAAACTTTTCAGACTTTCCCCATTGATATGGTCAACAAAATTAGAAATTTGCAATTTATGAGACAAAGGTTATATATATTTAAACTACAATAATTATTCTTAAACCTATGTCGTACAAAAGTCCAATAGAAGATTTCAAATACAATCTGGCCATGCTTAACTACGACGAGGTCATTGCTGGCATAGAGAAGTTCAAGGAGTATGATTCTGAAACACTCATGAGTGTTGTTTCTGAAATAGGGCGTCTTAATGAGCAAGAAGTACTAGATAGTAATAAAATTGGTGATAGAGAGGGCTTAAAATATGTAACTGATGGAGCAGAAGGTCCTGAAGTTCATACCCCTGAAAGATTTAAAAAATTGTATGATGCAGTAAAGTCGTCAGGATATGTTGGTGCCACAATGCCCACTCAATATGGTGGCGGTGGAGCACCGTTTACGACTGCCATACTTGCAGGCGAGATTGGTATAGCTGCTAATATGGCATTCTATATGGGTCCAGGATTAAGTCATGGAGCAATGAAGACCATCTTAAAAAAGGCTACTGAGGAACTTAAAGATAAATATCTGCCTAATATGACTTCTGGTGAGTGGATGGGCACTATGTGTCTGACAGAACCACAATGTGGAACTGACCTTGGCTTAATAAAATCAACTGCAGTTCCTAAAGATGATCATTATGAATTAACAGGCCAAAAAATTTGGATTTCATTTGGTGAACATGATTTAACAGAAAATATTATTCATCTTGTGCTTGCAAGAACACCAGACGCACCTGAGGGTATTAAAGGAATAAGTTTATTTCTTGTACCAAAGCGACTAGATGATAATTCTCGAAATACAATTTATTGTGGCGGTTTAGAACATAAACTTGGAATTAATTCATCACCAACCTGCGTCATGAATCTTGAAAACGCAAAAGGTTGGCTCGTTGGAGAAAAAAATAAAGGAATGGAAGCAATGTTTCTGATGATGAATGACGCACGTTTAAAAGTTGGACTGCAAGGTATAGCAATGTCTGAGATCTCATACCAAAACGCCTTAGAATTTGCAAAAGAAAGAAAACAAATGAGGTCTGTTGTCAAGGATAAGCAAGACAAAGATAGTAAAGCTGACAATATAATCGTTCATCCTGACGTAAGAAGAATGTTAATGAATGTAAAAGCAACAACTGAAGCAATGCGTGCATTATGCATTTATACAGCAATGAAAATTGATCTTGCGGAAGATCATCCTGATGAAAAAGTAAGACAGGAGGCTGATGATTTTGCTGCATTAATGACACCAATAATTAAAGCTTACTGCACTGATAGAGGTTTTTTAAATTGCTCAGAATCTTTACAAGTCTTAGGTGGTAGTGGTTTTACAAAAGAATATCCTCTCGAACAGTACATGCGAGATGTAAGAATTACAATGATATATGAAGGTACAAATGGTATTCAGGCGTTAGACCTAGTTGGAAGAAAATTAACAATGCATCAGGGACGGTTGTTACAAAATTTCCAAAAAGAAGTGCAAAAATTTCTCTCTGAAAATAAGGATAATCCAGAAATATCCTCATTTGTTAAACCTCTCGAAAATGCTCTTAATGAAGTTACTGCTTCAACAATGTGGTTAATGCAAAACGGCATGCAGGATCCTGAAAATGCCCTTGCTTCTGCCACTGATTACCTAAATTTAGTGGCTCTATCGTCGATGACTTATATGTGGGCGCGTATGGCAAAATTCTCTATTGGTAAAAATGAACCAATTCATAAAAATAAAATAAAAACTGGAACTTATTTTGTAGAAAAGATTATGCCAGAGCTAACTATGTACTCAAAGAAGGTGCAAGCTGGCAAGTCTTCAATGATGGATATGGAAGTTGCAGAGTTTTAATTAAGACCTATATCCCAGTTGTCTTGCAGCTAAATCGTACATTATTTCTTCTGATCCACCACCAATTGCATTAACCCTTACTTCTCTATAAATTCTCTCAACTTTTCCAGGTCCGCTATTAGCTCGAAGATATCCTGCTCCACCTAATATTTGCATTGCTTCTCTTGCGCATAGTTCCATTGCTTTACTCGCATGCACTTTTAGCATTGCCAAGTCTGCAATTGGACTTTCACCATTCATTACTCTCCAAGATAGTAATTCTGTCCAAGCCCTTGATGTTTTAACTGCTCTATTCATATCAACGAGTTTATGTTTTATAACTTGATTATCAATCAACGGCTTACCAAATGTTTTTCGCTCTTTTGCCCAAGCTACTGCTTCATCGATACAAATTTGAGAATATGCATTCATACCAGCTGCCATGCCAAGTCTTTCTTGACTAAAGTTGCTCATGACACCAATCCAGCCACTGTTTTCTCCACCAATCAAATTTTCTACAGGTACTTTACAATCATCAAAATAAAGTACAGCTGTATCGGAGCTCAGCCATCCCATTTTTTTGAGAGGTGTTTGCGTGAAACCAGGCGTATCCTTTTCAATAACCAGAACTGATATTCCAGTAGCACCTTCACCACCGGTTCTTACTCCAACCACATATGTATCAGCACGCATTCCACTTGTAATGAACATTTTTGAGCCATTAACAATGAAATGGTCGCCTTTTCTAACTGCTTTAGTTTTCAAACTTGCAACATCTGATCCTCCCGAAGGTTCTGTCATTGCAAGAGCTGCTATCTTCTCACCTCTTACAACTGGAGGAATAAATTTTTCTTTTTGCTCTTCTGTACCCAAAGATTGTATCAATGGTATTGCAATATTATGTGATAAAAGACTTGCTGAAACACCGCCACATCCATGGGCGAACTCCTCAGCTGTTACGATACCGTGAAAAATATCAATACCTTCTGTTGTACCGCCATACTTTTCATCATAGCCCATTCCCATTAGACCTACATCAGCAGCTTTTTTATAGAGTTCTCTTGGAAACTCACCAGCTTCTTCCCATTCTTCAACAAAAGGAGCTATTTCCTTTGAAACAAATTTTCTTACTTCTTCTCTCCATGCATGATGAGACTCATTATAAAAAAGAGGTTCTTTACCCTCAGAAATTCCAACTTTTGGTATCATATTATTTCACTAACTCCATTTTTAATTACCATTTTATCACGTTCTTTTACTTTGCACTGATAATAAACATTATTACCATCTTTCCACATTTCTGTAACTATTGTTTCTCCAGGATATACAGGTGAAGAAAAACGACAATCAAATCTTTTAAGTTTCTTTACATCTCTATCGCAGACACTTTCTATAATTGATCTGCATGCGATACCGTATGTGCACATGCCATGTAGAATTGGCCGTTCAAAACCAGCAGACTTTGCAAAATTTGGATCAGAGTGCAATGGATTGTAATCACCAGAAAGTCTAAAAATTAATGCTTGATCAGGTTTGGTATTTATTTCATGCACATAATCTGGTTTACCCTCAGGTCTTACTAATTCTTTTTTTGGAGACTCAGGTCCACCAAAGCCACCATCCCCCCTAGCGAATGTTGTACTAACGAGCTTACAGATTTCCGTATTATCTTTTTTAAGATTTACAGTTGTTTCAACCTCAATAATTGCACCCTTGCCAGGACCTTTATCATAACAACCTATAACTTTTGCGTTGGATATAAAATCTCCTGAGACAGGTAAAGGATTAGTTACTGATAATCTCTGTTCACCATGAACAACCATAATGAAATTAATATTTGTCTTCAGCAATAATGGTGAGTGATATTGAAAATTAGTAGCCATTGACGGCAATGCAATTTGTGAATTTTCATAGACAAACTTTAATTCATCTAAATTCATTGGGTCATTCCCAAGACCGACGCCTAGACTATACAGAATTGAGTCTTTATCAGTATAGGAAACTTCAATATTTTCTGAAGTCATGGACATTATTTCTTCGTAATTAATAGCCATTTTTTATGTATTTCTCTAATTTTTAAATGTATATATACTTTATATAGATCACTTATCTAAAGCGAGGAAAAAAACATGCCAAAACCCTTTGATGTTGAAATAAATAATTCAATTGCTCATATCAGGTTCAATAGGCCTGAAAAAAGAAATTCAATGAATGAGGATTTCTGGAGATTATTTCCAAAGGAAGTTGAAGAGCTAGATGATAGTGGTGAGATTAGAGCTTTAATTGTATCTTCCACGGGACCACACTTTTCCGCTGGAATAGACCTTAGCATGTTTAAAGATGACGTTGTTGAACACGAAACAAATCAAGAGCTCGGAAGAAGTAGGGGATATTTTATTCAGCAGTTAAAATTTTTACAGCGTGCCGCCACGTGTTTAGAGGAAGCAAGATTTCCGGTTGTTGCCGCTATCCAAGGAGGATGTATTGGTGGAGGTATCGATTTAATCACTGCCGCTGATATAAGACTTTGTACAAAAGATGCATTTTTTTTAATTGAAGAAATAAATGTAGGTTTGGCAGCAGACATTGGAACTATACAAAGATTACCAAAAATTATACCTGCTGGTATAGCGCGTGAGTGGACTATGATGGGAGAAAAGATATCTGCTGAAAGAGCAAAAGAAGTAGGCCTTGTAAGCTCTTTGCATGATAGTCATGAAGAAATGATTGATAGTGCTTTTGAAATGGCTGAAAAATTAGCATCAAAAACACCACTTGCGATGTGGGTTACAAAAGAAGTTCTCAATTATTCAAGAGATCACTCTGTTAAAGAAGGATTAGATAATGTAGCGCTTTGGAATGCTGCTACGCTTCATAAAGAAGATGTAATGACTACAATGATGTCAAAAATGCAAAAGAAAAAGCCAGAGTATAGAAATTTAAGAGATAAAAATTTCTTGAAACATAAATCAAGTAAATAGTATTTTTAATAAATTAAATTTTAATGAGATTTAAAAAAGGCATTATTCTCGCTGCCGGTAAGGGGACTCGACTTTCGCCTGCAACAAAAGCAACAGTGAAGCCTCTTCTGCCTTTATATGATAAACCTTTACTTTATTACGCGTTATCAAACTTAATTAAGGCTGGTGTTCGCGAGGTACTATTTATATCTCAAAAGAAAGATATACCAGAATTTAGAAAACTTTTTGGCTCGGGAAAACAGCTTGGCATGAAATTCAGTTACACATTTCAAAAAAAACAAGTTGGAATTCCTGATGCAGTTAATATTGCCAAAAAATTTATCAATAAAAAACCATTTGTTTTAGCCTTAGCTGATAATTTATTTGTTGGTAAGAGCTTCACATCAACTTTAAAAAAAGTTCAGTCAGTCAAGAAAGGGGCCGCTGTTTTAGCTGTAAAGACAAAATATCCACACAAATCAGCAGTTATTGAATACGATAGAGAAAAAAATATAAAATCAATTATTGAGAAACCAAAAAAACCAAAGAGTAATCTTACAATACCTGGTCTTTATTTTTACGATAAAGACTCCATATCAATTGTTAAGAATTTAAAGCCCTCTAAAAGAAAAGAATTAGAAATAGTTGATGTGCATCAATCTTACCTTAGAAAGAATCTCTTAAAAGTTTTTGCATTAAAAAACGATGTTCAGTGGTTTGATACTGGTGATGCAGAAGAAATGCTTGAAGCCTCAAACTATATTCATAATTATCAAAAAAAGGAAAAAAAGCTATTTGGGTCTATTGAAATGGATTCATATTTAAATGGATGGATTACAAAGAAACAACTTAGAATTCTTATTAATCAAATGCCCGACTCAAAGTACAAAGATAAATTAAGTTCACTTGCTTAATGTTTGATAAAAATTCATTAATAAATTTGCTAGAGTCAAATTCTATTAGTTACAAAATTACTGAACATAAACCACTGTTTACAGTCGAAGATTCTAAAAATCTTCGAGGTTCAATTGGTGGCGCACATTCAAAGAATCTTTTTTTGAAAGATAAAAAAAATAATTTTTTTTTAGTAAGTTTTATCGAGGATATTATTGCTGATTTAAAAAAAGCATCAGTACCTTTAAACTCCAAAAAATTATCTTTTGCAAATGAAGATTATTTAATGAATATTTTAGGTATCAAACCTGGATCAGTATCTCCATTTGGATTATTCAACGATAAAGAAAAAAAAGTTAAATTTTTCTTTGATCAAGAGTTTATGGAGTATGAAATTGTGAATTTTCATCCTTTAATCAATACGTCAACAGTGTCGATAGCTCCGAATGACCTGATAAATCTGATTGAGCAGCATCATTCAAAAGTCGAATTTATTAAGATGAGAGATTTTCAAAAATGACTTTAAGAAAAGCAAAATTTATTAAAACCAAGAAAAAAATTAAAGCGAATGTTTTTGATTTACATTTTGATGAAGTTAAATGGGTAAATGGAAACAAAACTATTAGGGATCTTATTGTACACAATGGTATAACTTGTATTGTTCCAATAATCGATAAGAAATTTATAGTTTTGCTCAAACAATATCGATACGGATCAGATCAAATTATGCTTGAAGTCCCAGCAGGAACTATTGACCCAGGAGAAAGGCCATTAAGTTGTGCTAAAAGAGAATTAATTGAAGAAACCGGTTATCATGGAAAAAATTGGAAAATGATAGGCAAATACTTTTCAACCCCAGCATATAATACTTGCTTAGTGCACTGCTATCTAACTCATTGCTATAAGAAGAGTGAGACAAATTTTGACGAAGATGAGGTTATTGAGACAAAAATTTATTCAGTCCGAGAAGTAAGAAGACTACTTAAAACTAATAAGATTAATGATATGAAAACTTATATCAGCCTTGATCGATTTATGAATTATTATTGATTTAATATTTTCCAAATACCTGAGGCAGATAAAATAATTTTATCTTGAGAGATCAAATTACCCTCAATAAAGACGAGTGATTTCGTAGTTCTTGTGACCTTAGCATCACATTCAACAATATCATCCTGAAGACCTGGACTTACAAAGTTACAATTCAGTGAAATAGTACTGCAAGGTTTTTTTCCACACGCAGCAAATACCATAGATCCTAAGAAAATATCTGCTAATGACATAGAGTAGCCACCATGCGCAATACCATGAGCATTGAGATGCTTATCCAAAATTTTAGTAATGAATTTATATTGGTTATTCTCTTCTTTTTTAAAATACATTGGTCCAATTAGAACATCAAAGCCAGCATGCCATCCAAGTTTTTTGTATCCTTCTGGAACCCAGCTTGGTGCTGATACTTCCGTCTTTAACATGACCATAGAGAATCTCCCTAATTCAAAGAATGCGACTTTCTAGACTTCAATTCGGATATGGTCAAGCAGAATAAAGAAAAATATTTGCCAAAATTGAGGGTATTTTTGATGTATTTTTTAAATAAAATTAAACTTTTTTTTTTATATAAAAAGTCTATCTTACGGTTTTCTAAATATTTATAAGGGCAATATAGTATGAGAGAAGCTGCAATAATTTCAACTGCAAGAACTGGATTAGCAAAAGCTATGAGAGGTGGATTTAACAAAACTCACGGCATTACAATGGGTGGCCATACTGTTAAACATGTTATTGAAAGAGCAGGAGTTGAAGCTGGTGAAGTAGAAGATGTAATTTTTGGATGCGGACAACCAGAGGGAGCAACAGGTCATAACATTGGAAGAAATGTTGCAATTGCAGGAGGATGCCCCGTAACTGTGCCAGGTACTACAATAAATCGTTTTTGTTCATCAGGTTTACAATCAATAGCGGTAGCTGCTCAAAGAATTATTGTTGATGGAATTAAAGTAGCTATAGGTGGAGGAGTAGAGTCAATATCAATGACTCAGCAAAACATGAACATGAAACATCTTATTGAGCCTGAACTTCAAAAAATTTGTCCAGCATTATGGATGCCTATGATTAATACTGCTGATGTTGTAGCAGATCGATACAAAGTAAGCAGAGAATACCAAGACGAATATTCACTACAAAGTCAACAACGAACGGCTGCAGCTCAAACTGCAGGAAAATTTAAAGACGAAATTGTTCCTTTAACAACAAAAATGGATGTAATGAACAAAGAAACAAAGGAAGTTACAGAACAAGAAGTAACAGTTGATAAAGATGAGTGTAATCGACCACAAACTACACTTGAGAGCCTCGCTGGTTTAATGCCAGTCATGGGACCAGATAAATATATTACTGCGGGCAATGCTAGTCAGCTATCAGATGGCGCATCTTCATGTTTGTTAATGGATCTTAAAGAAGCAGAAAAAAGAAATATTGAACCTATGGGAATTTTTAGAGGACTTTCTGTTGCAGCTTGTGAGCCCGATGAGATGGGCATAGGACCAGTATTTGCTGTACCAAAACTCCTAGAGCAAAACGGCTTAAAGGTAGATGATATCGATATATGGGAACTGAACGAAGCATTTGCAGTTCAAGTTTTATACTGCAGAGATAAGCTAGGAATTGATAATGAGAAATTAAATGTAAACGGAGGATCAATTTCTATTGGACACCCATATGGTATGACCGGCTCTAGAATGACAGGACATATTTTAATCGAAGGTAAGAGACGAAACGCCAAATACGGTGTTGTAACAATGTGCGTTGGTGGCGGAATGGGAGCAGCAGGTCTTTTTGAGATTTTATGATAGATACAATTAAATACATTGAAAAAATAGCTCTGGTAATAATTATTTTTGCTACAGTTATAGCTATTGGCTATGAAATATATGCAATGTATGAAAAAAATCTCGTTGAACTTGCAGACTTGCTTTTGTTATTTATTTATCTCGAAGTTATACAAATGATTAGAGAATATTGGACACTAAATAGAATTAGGATCAGCATACCATTATTTATTGCTATCACTGCTGTTGCACGTTTAATAATCTTACAGGGCAAAACTATGGATCCAAGCATGTTGCTTTACGAGGGTGGTGCCATTTTATTGATTGCCATAGCTGTTCTTATATTAAAAGCAAGAAAGCTTAAAATATTCGCCGATGTTGACGACTAAGATTGTCAAAGGATTAGTACTTCCATTTTTAGTTGTCCTTTTAATAAGCACATCTGCATTTTCACTTACTGATGAGGACGAACAAGAGATTATTTCTGTTGTAAGTCAGCAGCTGCAAGCATTTCAAAATGATGATTTCGAAAAAGCTTATTCTTTCGCATCGCCAATTATTAAGAAAATATTCCCAAGTCCAAAAGCGTTTGGTGAAATGGTTGTAGGTCAGTACCAGGCCGTTTATCGTCCCAAAAGTGTAAACTTTGGCAAGATATCACTTAGAGACGGAGTACCTTCCCTAGAAGTATATTTAGTTGATCCTGAAGGTGAATTCGTAACTGCAATTTACTCAATGCAGCAACAAGAAGACGGTGAATGGCTGATTAATGGTTGTTATCTTACTCAAGCAGAGAGTAACGAAATTTAGGATTGAGAGTTTCTGATAACTTGCTCGTAAAATTTTAGACTTTCTTTACTTTTTCTCTCTAAAGTATCTCTATTCACCTCGATTAAACCAAAACGCGGTTTGTAGCCATATATCCATTCAAAGTTATCCAGAAATGACCAATAGTAATAACCTCGAATATCTAAACCGTCATCTAAACAGCTTTGAAGTCCTTTTAATGCTGTAGTGATATATTTTATTCTTTGATTATCATCATCTGTACCAATCCCATTTTCAGTCACAATCATTGGGCAATTTATTTTTGGAGCAACATACCTCAATACATTTTCTAATGACTCTGGATAATATTCATATCCCATAACAAGCATATTTTCATCATTGACGTTAGGTTTCATGATGCCCTCAGGACCATAGGTGTGACGTGTATACGTTTGAATACCAATGAAATCGTCGTCTTTAGTTTGATCCAAACACACATCCACTGTTTCAGCATGAGCAATGTCGCGTGTTTGTTCGCCTCCTTCTGCCGCTTGGTAATCCATAATTGAAAGGGTAATACCAACAGGCTGATTTTTTGTAAGTAGACCTTTGATAACTGGAAACGCTTTTACGTGCGCCGCCATCATACAGTCACGTATTTTATAGGGATGGCCAAATAGAAAAGGGCCAAAATTATCTAGAGTTGACCCGCATGATTTAGCGGCATCTTCAACAAATGGCATGATAGTTTTCATTCCTTGTTCAGGGTAGCTAGTAAATGTGTGCGCAAAACATGCAGTTAGATTTGCCTCATTTATTGTACAAACCGTATCTATGCGGTCACCCAGCTCTTTTGTTACAAATTCAGCATATTTAACATATAAATCTGCGTTTTCCTTTTTTTCCCAACCTCCTTTAGCTGTAAACCAAAGTGGGGAAGTGAAGTGTTGGAATGTGACGCACGTTTGAAGATTATTTTCATGACAACAATCCAAAACTTTTTTGTAATGATCAATTGCTTCATTTGAAAATTCTCCCTCGGACCTTTCGATACGAGCCCATTCAATAGATAGTCTATAGGACTGTATTGCGTGAGATGACATAAGCTTAATATCTTCCTCATATCTATTCAATTGATCACAAGCAATTCCTGACGGTTCAGCAAATGTGGTATTTTTTGTATTTTCAAGCAGCCAAAAATCTGAGTTTGTATTATTTCCTTCTACTTGATGAGCAGCAGTCGCTGTACCCCATATAAAATCTTTTGGTAAATTAAGTTTCATAATTATATAAATTTAGCATTTGGATACCCATCAAGAATATACTTTTTAAGTTCTTCAACCAGCTCTTTTTTTACTAAAGTTACGATTGCCCCACCAAAACCAGCTCCAGTGAGTTTAGATCCTAAAGCGCCAAAGGAATTAGATAGATCAACCAACTTATTTAAATTATCAGTTGAAACTCTATAGTGTCGTGATAAAGAAATATGACTTTCTGTCATTAATTTTCCAAATTCTTCAGCTTTATTATCTTTTAAAAATTGAGCTGCTTTTACAACTCTCAAATTTTCCTCAATTACATGTTTACTAACATTAAGCTCTTCATCTGAAAGTAATTGAATATCATTTTCATCAATTTTTGTTTTTGCACAGAGGTTTTGAATTTTCATTTTTTTTGCAGCATTGAGACATAATTCTTTTTTTTTGTTAAACTCACTATCTGATAAAATCCTTTGTGTGTTGCTGTCAATTATTAGAAATTGATAATCCTGAAAAATTGGTATCAATTCATAATTTTTGTTAAAGGTATCAAGAAAAAGAGCTTCATAATGATTTCCTAAGACCGATACAAATTGATCCATAACTCCACCGCCCACACCAACAAAATCATTTTCAACCTCAAATGCTAAATTAATTAAATCTTCATCTGATAAATTTTTTTGAAAATAACAACTTAGCGATTTTAAAGTACTTACGGTGATTGCAGCAGAGGAAGAGAGACCGACTCCCAATGGAAGGCTGCTTTTGATATAAATTGAGATATTGTTAATCTTAACTGAAAACTTCTTCTCAAAATAAAGACATGATCCAATAACGAAATCTGCCCAATTATTTCTTTTTTCGAGTTTCTTAACAGTTAAAGTGTCTTTATATTTATCTGAAACTATTGAAATAGATTCACTGTTTTTATTTTCAACGATCTCACAGATAATTGAGTTCTTGATTTGTAACGGTAAAACATGTCCACCATTATAGTCTAAATGCTCCCCAATGAGGTTAACTCTGCCAAAGCCCTCACCAATCGAGACCGTGTTCATAACTTAACTTTGTCTTTGTTTTAATTCAGAAAATATTCTTTCATAAAAGTTACTATCGTACTTATTAAAGTAAGTAACTATTATTGCTATAGTTCCGGCAACAGCTGGAAAAATATATCCCATAATAAATAGACCATTCAATGTTTCTGTGCTTTGATCTATTGCATTTGCCACATAATCTGTGCTTTCAAGAATTACTCCAGCAAGCCATGCACTAAAACCAACACTTAATTTAAAAACAAATACGTGAGCTGCATTTAAGACTCCTTCAGCACGAAATCCAGATTTCCATTCCCCGTACTCGATTGTATCAGCTATCATTGACCAGGCCATGACACCTGCCATACCGAAACCAATGAAGCCAAAGGTTGCAATAAAAGCTAATAACCAAAAGTTTTCATACCCAGTAATATAATAGATTATTAAATCTGTGATTACGTAAAGAAATGTTCCAATCATGAATAAAGTCTTTTTTTCAAACCTATGTTTTATTAAGTTAACTAAATATGCACCAAACATAATTTGTAAAATCACGCCAAGTAAAATTGGACTAAAGTAAGCCTCTAATTGAAGATTATATTTTACAAAATAGACAACTGTTAGTTGCTTGATATTATTTGCAACCCATGTTGTTAAAAGTGCCAATATTACGAAATGTAATGGATAATTGTTAAATACCATTTTAGTAACTTTTTTAATACCAATGGTTTCTTCATATGGCTTTGAATAAACTTCTTTAGTATTAAAAAAACACAGAAATGCAAAAATAGCTCCAAGAACTGCCAAACAACCCACTACAATTGGAAATCCGAACTGTGGTGAGCTAAAAAGGCCAACTAGAGGCAATGTTAGAACTGCAACAGCAATTGATCCAGAGCTGGCTCCTAAATATCTAAATGATGCGAGCGATGTTCTCTCATCTCTGTCTTGAGTCATCGCTGGAATGAGCGATCCAACTGGAATAGCAATGATTGTATATAAAGTGGTAAATGTGATGTATGTAAATAGTGCCCAGTAAAATTTACCTGTTTGTGACAAATCAGGTGAGGTAAAACATAGAATAATCATTATTAGTGCGGGGACTGATCCAAACAAGATATAAGGTCTGAATTTCCCCCATCTGGTCGAAGTATTATCTGCAATGTACCCCATAATCGGGTCAGTAAATGCGTCCCAGATTTTCGCTAAAAAGAAAACTAAGCCAGCGTTTGCAGGTGATAATCCAAAAATATCTGTATAAAAAAATAGTAAGTAGAAGACAGTCAGTTGCCACATTATATTAATGGCAAAATCACCACCACCGTAAAACAATTTTGATCTAAAACTTAGTTTCATAGGGCATCATATATTGTTTCAACTAATTTAAGTGCTCTTTGATCACCGAGCATGGATCCAGTTAATAAATTCATTGTGTATGCGCAGCTAATTCCATTTTCAGGATCCCCAAATGCCATAGAACCACCCCATCCAGTATGACCAAATGCTTTACTGCTTTTACCAAATAATTTTCCACCACCGACACTATAACCTGCATGTGACCACTGCATAGGTGACTTCATTACGTGATCATCTCCACTTACTGCAACTGACGTAAGGGTATCAAAGGTATTCGATGAAATAAAATTATTTGATAAATGTGATAAGAAAAAATCATAAATTTTTGCAAGTGATCTTGAATTAGAGTGACAATTCATAGCTGGAATTTCCGCAAGTCGCCATTCAGCTGTGTTTGCTGTTTTTGTTCTGTTTGCAGGATTAAGAAATGCAGTAATTAAATACTCATCTACATTTGTCGGATCACTAAAAGCTTTTCTTAGGCTTTCAGAACTAATTAGTTCAGCAATATTGTCATGATATGCTGAAGGTGTACCTATAAAACACTTAGTTTCAAGAGGACTATTCAGTAACTCTTCCAAGTTCTTACCGACTGATTTATTAGTCACTCGTTTAATTAATTCACCAACTAAAAAACCGATAGTTTTTGGATGATAACATATTTTTTCATCAGCTTTATGATATGGTTTTTGATTTGCTAACAGATCAACTACATAGTCCCATTTGTAAAAATCGGTTTCATCTATAGGTTGTCTCCATCCATACATGCCTGCTTGATGGGATAACAATGTCTTTACTTTTATATTTTCTTTTCCACAATTTCCAAATTCAGGCCAATAGTCAGCGACATTTTTCTCTAAATCTAGTTTGTTTTCATCAATCAATTTAGCAACAATCATCGCAACAATACCCTTACTTGTTGAGTGTATGTTGACTATTGTATTTTGGTCCCATTTGTTACTTTTATCACGATCCCTATGGCCTCCATAAAGGTCCACCAAGACTTTCCCATTTTGGTAAACAGCAAAAGACGCACCCACTTCTTCATTATTTTCTAAGTTTTTCTTGAATAATTCGTAAGTGTTTTCGAACTTTTTATTAAACTCACCTAACGCTGTTATCTCATTATCCTTAGTCATTTATAGTGTCATAAGTCTATTATTTATATATTCTGCAGTAGATTATATGACGGAGCAGAATAACAAAACATATTTAATCGGTTTTATACTGGCACTATCTGCTGGTTTGATATGGAGTTTTGGAGCTCCTACCGTTAGGTATATGGTAGATGCTCAGGTCTACCAATGGCATTACCTTTTTTATAGAGGTATAGTTGTAGCAACAATTTTGTTGATATATTTGATTTATAACGAAGGAATTTCTTTTTATTATAATTTTAATAGAGTTGGATCATCTGGTTTATTGGGTGGTATTGGTCTTGCTGCAGCTTTTATATTTTTTATTTTTGGAATGACTTATACCTCTGCGGCTACCACATTATTTATGATTGGCACACAACCATTATTCGCAGGGCTCTTTGCATATATTTTTCTAAAAGAAAAAATTGGTATCACAACTGCGATAGCGTGTTTTGCATCTTTGTTTGGAATCTTTCTAATGGCTTATAATGACTGGTATGCAGGAACCTTTTTAGGTTGGGTATTTGGTTTATTCTGTTCTATAGGATTTGCAATATTTGCAACAACGCTCAGATGGCAACCAGACACACCTAAATTTACGACAATCATTATTGCTGGTATTGCCTGCTCACTTTTTTCAATGATTATGATTGTTTTATTTGCTGACAGTTACTCAATGCCGTTACAAAATATTTTATTGAGCATGCTACATGGAACTTTAGTTGGGATTGGACTTATACTTTTAAGTTTAGGTGCGCGTTATCTGCCTGCAGCAGAATTTATGTTACTCTCTTTAACAGAAGTTGTGGGAGGAGTAATTTGGTGTTGGATACCTCTATTTGGAGTAAACGAAGTTCCCTCAAACATAACTTTAATGGGCGGCTTGGTAATTATCATTGCTATAAGTTTTTATGCTTTTGGTACTACAAAAAAAACTACACCGCCAACGCTATAGAAAAGTATGAGTGATATTGATAATGTTAGCTGGAATTATCCTACCCCAATATGGTTTGGTTTAGGACGTTCCCTAGAGATTTCAAATGCCTTAGAAGCTCAAGGTATGCAAAATCCTTTAGTTGTTACTGATCCAGAATTTACCTCTAATAAAAACTTTATAAAAATTATTGAATTATTAAAAAATAATAAAATCAAACACTCAATTTTTTCAAATATTAAAGGAAATCCAACAGGCAAGAACGTTATGGACGGCGTTGAACACTTTTTGTCAAACAATAACGATGGTGTAATAGCGATTGGTGGAGGCAGTTCTCTTGATGCTGGTAAAGCAATTGCCTTCATGACAAAACAAAAGGAAAACCTGTGGTTTTTTGAGGATATTGGGGACAATTGGACAAGGGCAATTACAGATCAACTTCCAAAAGTAATTGCGATACCAACTACGGCTGGCACAGGTTCTGAAACAGGCCGCGCATCACTTATTTTGGACGAAAGTGATAAGACAAAAAAAATAATATTTCATCCCTCTTTCTTACCAGACCTTGTAATACTTGATCCAAACCTAACTTTATCTCTTCCACCTCATCTCACAGCTGCAACAGGTATGGATGCATTAGCTCATTGTTTAGAAGCATACTGTGCTAGAGGTTTTCATCCTATGGCGGATGGTATTGCATTAGAAGGAATAAAGAACGTGAAAGATAGTCTTCTAAGTGCTTATAAAAATCCATATGATATATTTGCAAGATCAAAAATGTTAGTAACATCATCAATGGGATCAACTGCATTTCAAAAAGGATTAGGAGCAATACATTCTCTTTCACATCCTATAAATGCAGTTAATGATATTCATCATGGTCTTTCGAATGCAATATTTATGCCATATGTACTTAAATTTAATGAACCGATTATAAATCATAGGATACAACTATTGACAAAATACTTAGAATTAGAAAATTCTACATTTGAGGGATTTCTGTCGTGGATATTGAAGCTAAGAGATGAACTCGCTATTCCTCATACTCTAAAGGAGCTTAATCAAGAATTTGATTTTGAGCTACTTAGTGAAATGGCCTTGAAAGATCCATCTACTGGACCAAACCCACGTGATATAAGTCTTGATGAAATGAAGCAACTTTACATTAACTCATATGAGGGTATTCTGTAAGTATGATCAAAACAGAAAAACTAGTTTATGGTTCTGCAAATTCTAGTGTGCAATTTGAAGGTTCAATAAGTTATGAAGATAGTTTTGATACACCAAGACCAGGAGTTCTCGTATGTCATGCTTATGGAGGCCATTCTGATTTTGATATTAAGAAATCAGAACAACTTGCTGAGCTTGGGTACTTTGCATTTGCTATGGATTTATATGGACAGGGAAGAAGAGGTTCAAACCCCCAAGAGTCAATGGAGTTGATGAATGAATTTAATTCTGACCGAGTATTGCTTCAACAAAGAATGATCCATGCTTTTGAAACCCTCAAGAATTTTGATAAAGTTGATGAAAACAAAACTGGAGCAATTGGATTTTGTTTTGGAGGAAAATGTGCACTTGATTTGGCTAGGGCAGGCGAAGATGTTAAAGGGGTTGTTAGTTTTCATGGATTATATGACGCGCCAACGGCAAGTTCAGGAAAGCAACTAAAAGGATCAATAAAAATTGACTCATCGATTTTAATTTTACATGGATACGATGATCCTATGGCCACTCCACAAAATATGATTGATTTAGCTGATGAATTAAATTCAAAAAAAGCAAATTGGCAAATTCATGCTTACGGAAATGTTGGACATGCTTTTACAAATCCTGAAGCTAATGATCGAAACTCAGGATTATTCTACGATGCGCATGCGGATCAGCACTCATGGCGAGAGATGTCTAATTTTTTTGAAAAAATTTTTTCTTGAAATTATTATTCAGACTTCCAATTGATATTTTTCATTGAATTAAGATAATTCTTAAATTCTTTTATCAATTCAGAGCTTGGTTTTACTGTTTTTCGTCTTTTATCGTTCTCTGTTTTCTCTAAATGAATGAAACCCCTGTCACAAGCCTCATTAATCATCATAGATGACTTAGGCCGAGATGTATGAAAGAGCTTTGTCTTTAATTCTTCAACACATAGCTTTTCTTTATTTTGATGAGCTGACATTACAAGGAGCATCATATGATAATGAGATGGGGTCTTTCTGAAAAAGTGCTTACTTGAGCGGTGTGATGTTCCCATTTGTTCTTCCCAAAATCTTAGGAGTGAATTTGTTGCGCTCATATAGAAAAAATTTTACAGCAAATAGTGCGATCGTCTAATTAAATTTTAAAAAAATACTATTTAATTATCCCAATAAGTGAACTCATCGCCATCTTGAAATGCATACCCATTGTGTTTATCAATTAATATAGGAGCAGACATTGTGTTATCATATAGTGGAGGAGGTTGAACCTTCTTATGATCATTTAATAGTCTTTTCAGCTCTTCAACTTTCAACGTCATTTCGCTTGCAAGATTAATTCTCTCATAGGGGTCACTCTCAACATTAAACAACCAGTCTTTTCCAGTTCGGTGATCAGTAATGAGCTTCCAATTTTTGTGAAGAACAGTTTGAAGGCGACCTTGTAGCCAATATAGTGTTTCATGCGGCATGTCTGAATTGTGACTCTGTAAAAAGGGCAATAAGTTTACTCCGTCAATGATTCTATCATCTGGCAATTCCGCTCCAGCTGCGGCAGCAAATGTTGGTAAAATATCATTCGCGTGAATAGGAGCGTTAAATTCTATTCCTGGTTCAATTTTATTTGGCCACTTAGCCATAAAAGGGACATGCAAACCACCTTCGAAATGCGTTAGTTTCCATCCACGATAAGGTTTATTGATATCAGATAAATGAATGTAGTTAGCTCCACCATTATCGCTAGTTAATACAATGAGTGTATTATCTGTTAGATTATTCTTTTCAAGTGTATCTAATATTCTACCAACACTCCTATCAAGAGCTTTTAACATTGCAGAATATACTTTTAATTCTTCACTGAATTCACCCTCGATATGGTGAAAATGATCATAGTCTTCTCTAAGAGCTTGAAGTGGATTATGAGGCGCAAAGTGAGATAGGTATAAAAAGAAGGGCCTGTTCTTATTTTTTTCAATAACTTTGATTGCTTCATCTGTGTAGTAGTCAGTAATATATCCACGAGGTTCAAATGGTTCACTCTTGTTATTTCGTGCAGCGTATTGAGTACTGGCCCAAACCATCTCGTCAATAATTTCCCCAGTTCTAGCATTTACAACATCTGGATGATTCTCTGGAAGATAAAGTCCGCCCATTAATTGCAGGCTGTCATCAAACCCCTGATCAGTTGGACCATAACTTGGAGCAGTTCCAAGATGCCACTTTCCAATTATTGCACTGTAATATCCTTCATTTTTAAGTACCTCTGGAATAGTTATTTCGCTGGATGGCATACCTGGGTATCCAATATTACCATTATTATCTAAAGCAGTGAGTTCAGCTTCATCATCAAAAATTATAGACAACCCTGTATCGTTTAATTCTTCACCCCATTTTGCAATAGTAATGAGTGATTTAAATGTAGGGGTAAATTCAAATCCAAATCTTGTTGAATAGCGACCTGTCATAATTGAAGCACGTGAAGGAGAACAGCTCGCACTTGCCGCATAACCATTATTAAATTTTATACCTTCTAAACCAATACGGTCCATGTTTGGCGTCATTAAATTGCCATCTCCAGCTCCACCATTATAAAGTGATACATCATTGAAGCCTAAATCATCAGCAAGTATTAAAATTATATTTGGTTTATTAGCTAAGGTAGGATTTCTTTCTGATGGCCCGTCTGGCCAAATTATCTCACGGTTTTCAGCAACTGGTCTTGTGAACTCAAATATAGTTGGTAGTGACCAAAGAAATATTTGAAGTTTGTATGTCCATAGGATTAAAGAAAGAATAAGAATAAAAAAAACTGAAAGAGATATTTTTTTTATCATTAATCAATATTTGTAATTGTAATATCCTCTGAATTAACTGGTAAAATTGCTATCGTACCATCATCAGCTAATGTCCAGTTATCAGGTCGAATTTCGCTTACCCCTTTTACGAAAATTATTTTAGCAATAAAACTATCAGGAGCTGGAATCAGGTGATAAAAAATTAACTCTTTTACATTTGCTTCATTTGCAGCTTGCGCAGCTTCGACAGGTGATGCGTGGTATCCCTGGATATCATAAAAAACTCTTGAAATTTGAGGCTGTATAATCTCGGATATATCTTCAGCTCTACCTATCATATTATATGACAAAGCATCATGAAAAAGTAAGTCAGCATTTTTTGATTGTTCAATCAAATTTGTGCTGTAATCCGTATCTCCACTAATTACGATTGATCTTCCCTTATAATCAAAGCGAAATCCCATTGAGGGATAAACAGGCAGATGTTCAACTTCAAATGCTGTTATCTTCAGACTGCCATCGTCAAAAATAACTGGATTATCTAAATCTATTATTTTTGTATCAAAACCGGCAATATCAGATGGTGCTACTTCCTCTCCATGGTGTAGCGTTCTCCATTCATAATCAAGCTCGTAAGCCCTTGTTATCCCTTCAGTAACTAATTGCGTTCCCTCTGGACCATAGACAGGAAGTTTTCCTTCTCTATTTTGAGTTACCCATGAATAAAGATGAAAATCAGCCAAATCAGAAATATGGTCTGAGTGCAGGTGAGTAAACAGTACGGCATCTAAATTACCAAGATCTATCTGCCAGTTCATCAAATTTTGTCTACTTCCATCACCAGTATCCACTATAAACATATGGTCAGGTGTTTTTATCATGATACATGGCTCAGCTCTTCCTTTACCAGGCAATGGACCTCGAGATCCGCAGACAAGCCCAATTATATAATCACCTTTAAAGGTAACGATTTTATCTTGATTATTTAATTGAGATTCAAAAATTAAGTCGATAAAGAAATTTTGAACTGAAGTATTTCTTATTCCAAAGAACCCAACAACAAATATTAAGATCGCAACTATTAAAAAATAATAGATTTTCCTCATAGTTAATTATCAGAAACCTTTCTGGATGTAATAAGCAATATTGCAACAAGAACAATTTCAATTACAATAAATTGAGTTGCAAAAGTTGCATCATGTGCTGCCCACGATATAATTCTAAATATTGCTGTAACACTTAAAAGCATAGCAGGAGCATAAAACCAGATATTTTTCAGAGTATAAGCTGCAAGTATCATCATCAAACCAATGCAAAAGAAATAACTTCCAACATCGCCAATAAGACTACTTCGACCTAATCCTTCTGGAATTACTAATATGCCAAAATTTGCTCCAGCATCGTAAGGGGATATTATCCAAACAAGACCAAGTACGATAAATATAAATCCGTTTATTGTATTAAGAATAATTAAAAATTTATTCATGATGACTCCTTTATTATTTCCATAATTCTTTGTGCTGTTTCATGGCCTGAATTTTGATTTTGGCCAGTTACAAATCTTTTTTCATCATCAACAACTACGTGATAAGCAAACTGGTCAAGAAATTTGGTTTTAGCTTCAAACAATGCGCCTGCTTTTTTTAATTCTTCTTCTGGATGTAATGGTGTCATTGTAATATTAAGTTCTTTAACTTGTTTATCAGTTACACCAGTCATTTTTCTTCCAGCAATGAGAATGTTGCCGTTTTTATCTTTTGAATTAATTAATCCTAAAGGACCATGGCAAATTGCTCCTATAATGCTTCCAGAATAATATGCTTCAGAAATTCCTGCAGCTAAGGTATCTGAAAAGCCCAAGTCATATGCAGCTCCCCATCCACCAGCAAGAAATACAATATCATACGTAGAGAAATCTATTTCATTAATATTGATTGAATTGTTAAGTTTATCAACCGCCTCAGCATCCTTATAAAATCTTTTATCGGATGAAGACCTCACAAAATATGATGTTGTTTGTGGATCCACTGGAATCTCTCCACCTTTGATACTTGCAATATCAACACTGATGTTAGCATCTATAAATTCGAAATAGGGGGCAGTTAACTCAGAACTTGCGAGACCTGAGGGTTTACCAGATGACTCTCCTGGATAATTTAAAACCCCATGACTTGTTGCAATTATAAGAGCTTTTTTTCCAGCTAAATCAAATGTATTTCCATCATAGTCAGGATGTAAACCCAAGTTTTTAAGAACATATGGCAAAATAATAATTACCGTAATAACGATAACAACTAGAGATAACAAAGTTTTTCTAACTGTTGACTGATACATAATTACTTTACTTAAGCTCCATTAAAAAGAGTAACTTTAATTCTTCAATAAATTTTTCTTCTTTTGTATTATTAAATTTGGTCATACGAAACCATGCTGCATACGAAATTAGAGTATCAATTAGATTTTGTTTATCTTTATTGATCATTTTAATTTCAGGTATTAAATCTTCGAATCTCTGTCTCAAAATATTATTAAATTTTATAAATCCAGTTCTTATTGCATTAGAATTATTTAAACTTGTAATGGTTAAATTAAATACGTGCTGGTAAGTATTATATAAATAAAAACGCTCTTTAATTACATGTTCAATTCGCTGATCTTTACTGTTTTGTGTTGGATTATTTTTTAAAATATAGTTCTCAAGATCGTTTAGATAACGACGATTTACTTCCTCAATTAATCCTTCCATATCGTCGATGTGCCTAAAAACAGTTCTTATTCCAACGCCAGATTTTACAGCAATTTCCTGGGCGGTTGGGATTTGACCGTTGTTATTTTTTCTTAATAAAGAAATAGTGGCTGCAACAATTTTATTTAATGTTGTTTTACTTCTGTTGATGCGTCCATCGTTAACAATTGGCGTAATAACCATAGATAAAAATTATCTATTGACAGTGTTTATGTCAATACTTTAGGCTTATTCAAAATATAAAATTCGTGAATAGAATTACAGAAATACTTGGTTCTAAATATCCAATTATACAGGCCCCAATGGGATGGATAGCAAGAAGTGCATTAGCTTCAGCGGTTTCTAATGCTGGCGGGTTTGGAATTATAGAAACTTCATCAGGTGAACTTGAGGAGTGTAAGCAGGAAATTAAAAAAATGAGTACACTCACCAATCGACCCTTTGGCGTGAATCTACCAATTCTTTTTTTACGTGATGAAAGTATGATTAATTTAGTCATTGAGGAAAAAGTAAAATTTGTAACTACATCTGCAGGTGATCCAGCAAAATATATTCACATTTTAAAAGATGCAGGCATTAAAGTGTTTCATGCTGTTCCAAGTTTGGCAGGCGCACTAAAAGCAATAAATGCTGGTGTGGATGGGTTAGTAGTTGAAGGGACTGAGGGAGGTGGATTTAAAAATCCTGAAGAAGTTGGACTTTACGTATTATTGCAGTCTATCAGAAAGCATTCTGATATACCGATGGTTGCGGCTGGAGGTATAGTTGATGGCATAGGAATGGCTGCAGCATTTGCAGCAGGAGCTGAGGGAGTACAAATGGGGACTAGGTTTGTGTCATCTAAAGAGAGTCCGGTGCATCAAAATTACAAGCAAGCAATTTTAGACTCAGACGAACAAGGAACTTACATCTTAAATAAAAAATCTAAACCTTGTGTTCGTGCAATTAAAACTGACTTCACTCACGGTATTTATGAAAAAGGTGAAATGGATATGTCTGCAATGTTTGGTATTAAGAAACTTTATTTTGAGGGTGATATGAATGCAGCTCCAGCATTGGCAGGACAATCGATGGGCTTAATTGATGAGATCAAAGGTGTTGAAGAAATTATCAATGAAACCATTTCGCAGTTTAATGAAGTGTGTAAAAAAATGGGAAATCACAATTTTACTAATTAAATGAAGTTTATCAGTCTTTTGCCAACGGAAGCGAACAACAATTATCAGGGTTTAAAATTTGCACTTTGGTTTTTTTATTTATATCTCGCATTAGTAGCGTTCAGATCGTTTACCCATATGTTTGCTCAAGATGCTGGTTTAAATTCAATTGCCTCAATTATAATTTTTCCCGTGGTTAATAATTTAAATCCTAATAGTGTAATTTATCTTTTAGGTTCTTTATGGGGTGGATCACAGATCGTAGTACTTTTTATATCAATTATAATTCTAATTAAATATAAAAGCCTTTTATCACTAGCCTGGCTAGTTTTTGTATTCGATAATATATTAAGAATTATAACGATGACGATGCATAATTTAGATCAGGATTATCTCACTTCAACTGCTCCAGGAGGTTTAGTTGGGACAAGTGTCATGTTATTTGTTACACTTTTAATGTTTTTTATCTCGACCATTGAAAGGAAACAGAAATGAAAGTAGAGAACCGTGTTTTTCCAAATAGAGAACAAATGAAAGGTTTTTTTGAGAATACGGATGACAATGAACCAATATACATGCTCAATCTTCTCAAGTTTAAAGAGAAAGCGGAATATAAAGATGGGAGAGAAACCAACTTAACCGGAAGAGAGGCTTACACAATTTATGCTGAGTTTATGGATAAACATCTAAAGGAAATTGGAGGAGAATTAGTTTTGCATACAGATGTAAAACGTTTAGCGGTCGGTAAAGTTGAAGAATTATGGGACGTTGTTGCTATTGCAAAATGGCCTTCAAGAAAAATAATGGGTGAAAATATGATGCCCAGTGACCCAGAATATCTTGAAGCTTATCAGCACCGCGAAGCAGGATTAGCTGGCCAATTAAACATTGAAACAAAAGAAATTAATGATTGAATTATATACTTCACCTACACCAAATGGATATAAGATTTCAGTAGCCCTTGAGGAATTGGAAATACCTTACAATGTTCATGTTGTGAATTTACAAGCTGGTGATCAAAAGAAGCCAGAATTTTTAGCAATGAATCCTAATGGGCGTATCCCAGTAATAGTTGATACTGAAAATGATAACCTTTCAATAATGGAAAGTGGTGCACAACTAATTTATTTAGCTGAGAAAGCAGGCAAACTACTGCCTACAGAGTCAATTGCACGTTCAAAAGTTATTCAGTGGTTAATGTTTCAAATGGGAGGAATTGGTCCGATGATGGGGCAGGCCAATGTTTTCTATCGTTATTGGCCTGGTGAAAAATTACAGCCAGCAATTGATCGTTATCAAAACGAAGGAAGACGTTTGTTTGAAGTTATGGAGACACGTTTAAAAGATAATGAGTTTCTCGCTGATGATTTTAGTATAGCTGATATTGCAAATTGGTGTTGGGTAAGAACATATAAATGGTCAGGTGTGAATATCGATGGTCTTGAAGGTGTAAAAAGATGGATGCAGATGATGGAAGATAGACCGGCTTGCAAAAAAGGTGTTGCAGTACCAATTGATATTATGGAGTTGATGAGAAATATGAAACAGTCAAAAGATCTAACCGATACCGGTTCAAAAATAATTCAGAAGTAGGAGAATAAAAATGAGCTTACCAAATCCATTAGTTGTTCTCGGCGGTGTGGGCTCACCCTATACACGCAAGATGCTCTCATATCTTAGGTATAAACGTATTCCTCATAAAATGATTTGGGGAGACCCTTCAAAATATCTTGATCAAGAGGGCATTGAAAAGCCCAAGCCTGGATTACTGCCAACATTTGTTTTACCTGATGAAAATGGAAATTTAAAAGCTGTAACAGATTCGACTCCGTTAATAAGAAGGATTGATAAAGAGGTTAGTGAGCGAAGCGCTATTCCATCTGATCCTGCACTTGCGTTTATAAATTATTTAATTGAAGATTTTGCTGATGAGTGGGGAACGAAATATATGTTTCATTATAGATGGCACGATCAAAAAGATGCTGAAAATGCAGGAACAATTTTACCTCTTCAAACTGTAGGAATGATGCCAAATGAAATGCTAAATAATTTAAAGGAAATGATAAGTAAAAGGCAGATAGATAGGTTGTGGGTAGTTGGTTCCAACAATGATACAGCTCCTATAATAGATGCAAGTTTCAGACGCTTATTGGGTATACTTGAGAAACATTTCACATCAACACCCTATTTGATAAGTAATAGACCATCATCAAGTGATTTTGCAATGTATGGTCAACTGTCTCAACTTGTAAACTTTGATCCCACGCCAAGAGAAATTTGTCATGAAGTTTCTCTAAGGACAGTAGCTTGGGTTGGTTTAATTGAAGATCAGTCTGGTATTGAGATAGATGATGAACAATGGGGATCAATTGATACTTTGCCGTCAACGGTAAAGGAATTACTTGCTGAAATCGGTAAGGGTTACGTGCCTGCACAGCTAGCAAACGCTAAAGCATTAGAAAATGGTGATAAAGAATGGCAAACAGAGATAGATGGATGTCTGTGGAAACAAAAATCATTTCCTTACCAGGCAAAGTGTTTAAAGTGGCTTAACGAAGAATATAAAATGCTTGAAGATAATGATCAAAAAAAAGTAAATGATCTTCTTGAAGACACTGGATGTGAAAGGCTAATATTTGAGATATGAAAGTAGATTTATATTTCTCCTTTAGAAGTCCATACTCTTATTTAATCTTACCGCGTATCGTTTTGTTAAGAGATAAGTATGGTGTAGATATAAATTTTAAACAAGTCTACCCGTTAGCAATAAGAGAGCCAGAATTCTTTAAAGGTAAGAACTTATTTACATATTTTCTTCTAAAACGGTTTGATTATTTTTTACAGGCAAAAAAACTCGGTATGGTATTTAAAAAACCAAATCCAGATCCAATAAAACAAAATATGCTAACCGGTAAAATTTCTGATGACCAGCCACGCATATTTAAGTTATGTCATTACTGTCAAGCAATAGAAAAAGATAGACAACTTGATTTTGCCGTAGAAGTTTCAAGTAAGATTTGGAGTGGTATGAAAAATTGGAATTCTGATGATTCAATTTCTGAGTCATCATCAAAATTAGGCTTAAATCATGATGATATTGAAAAAAAACGAACAGAGGCTGAGCAAAGCTTGATTGATGAAATAAAATTAAACCAAAAGGAACAATTAGAAGCAGGTCATCATGGAGTTCCATTAACAGTCTATAAAGACAAGTTTTTCTTTGGGCAAGACCGATTTAATGATCTTTTAAGATCATTAAAAAAAGATGGGCTTGAGTTATAGTATATTTAACGAATTGTCTTAACTTTTATTGAGCTGAAATACCTCTTATCCTCTCAGATCTTCTCCTTAACAACTCAGTCACAATCAGGATTAATGTTGAAAGCACAATTAAGCATGTAGCAACAGCCATGATCGTCGGGCTGAGCTGCTCTCTCAAACCAGTCCACATTTGAAGTGGGATTGTTGTAAGATTTCTATCTCCTCCTGCCACGAATAGAATTACGACAATTTCATCAAAGGAAGTTACAAATGCAAATAAAGCACCGGAGATTATGCCAGGTGTTATTAGAGGCAATGTAATTTTAAAAAAAGTATTAGTTGGTGTGCTGCCGAGACTTGATGCTGCACGTGTAATACTGTCATCAAATCCACTTAAAGTTGCAGTAACTGTTATTACAACAAACGGTGTACCTAAAATAATATGTGCAATGACGATGCCAGGAAAAGTTGCAGCTAACCCTAATTTTGCAAGTGAAAAGAAGATTGCTGAGCCAGAAATAATTAATGGAATAATCATTGGCGAAATTAATACACTCATGATTAATTGTTTGTAAGGCATGTAACGACTACTTAGACCCAATGCAGCAACAGTTCCAAGTATGGTTGCTCCAATTGTTGAGAAAAAAGCGTAATAAACACTGTTTCGAGCTGCTATTCCCCAAGGATTTTTTGTTCCATAAATCATATCTTCATACCACCTTAGTGAGAAAGCTTCTGGCTGCAATGCAAGCATACCGTCAGAAAAGTGTATATATTGCTCAGCATTGAATGATAGTGGTATGATCACAAAAAGAGGTGCAATCAAAAATA
Organism: uncultured Pelagibacteraceae bacterium; assembly: GCA_902622985.1. Taxonomy (GTDB): domain Bacteria; phylum Pseudomonadota; class Alphaproteobacteria; order Pelagibacterales; family AG-422-B15; genus CACNXQ01. Next base: position 77,124 of record CACNSH010000003.1, read on the forward strand.
CGAAAACTGCAGTACAAATTACTAAATAAGAATAGTGCCAAACTCTGTATCTCATTTCTGTATATTTTGGTAATGCCATATTATCCAAGCCTCATGTTATCTATGCCAACAATCTTGTTGTACAGCCAGTATACTACTAGCACTGCTATTAAAAGAACTGTTGCCATCGCCGTTGCAAGAGACCAGTCTAGTGATTGCTGCATGTGATATGCTATTCTATTACTAATTAAAATTCCTTTCGCTCCACCAACCAATGCAGGTGTTATGTAATAACCAATCGCTAAAACAAATACTAAAATTGATCCTGCACTAATTCCCGCGTATGTCAGAGGAAAATATATTTTTCTAAAAGCATGAAAAGGTGTTGCACCCATTGACGTTGCAGCGCGCATTAAACTTGGTGAAATTGTTTTCATTACACTATAAAGAGGCAAAACCATGAATGGCAATAGGATTTGTGTCATTGCAATGAATGTGCCTGTCATATTATACATGAGCTCAAGTCTCGACTCATCTGCAACAAATCCTAGCGACACTAAGGTATCATTTAACACTCCTTGTTTTTGTAATAGAACCATCCAACTGGATGTTCTAACAAGCAGTGATGTCCAGAAGGGCAAAAGGACACAGATCATTAATAGATTTGAATAACGAGTTGGTAAGATTGAAAGTAAGTGTGAAATCGGGTAAGCTAAAATAAAGCAGCAGAAAGTTACTCCAACGGCAACAAATATTGTTCGCAGCCACAAGGTTACATTAATTCTAAGCTTTTCAGGAATCCTTTCAATTGAGCCATCAAACTTTTGTTCATAATCAAATGTCGTTAAATATTTTCGAAAATGATAAGCGTCAGTTCCTCTTTTTAATGCTTGCCAATATTCAATGTCACCCCATTTTTTATGAACATCAATGAATTGGTCTAGAAAGTTAGCATTTTCATCAAAGTTTTTAAGTTTACGTGACGTCTTTTTAATTAGACTTGTAAAGCCACCTTTTTCATAGTTTAAACGAGTTGCAATCTTACCGTGGTATTTATTTTCTACAGCAGTCTTTAATTCATAATAAAATGTTGATGTTACATCCTCACCAGGCATTTCACTGCCATCCCATGTTTGCATGACCTCGTGTGTTTCTGTAAGAAATGAGTTCATTTCAGCGTTATCTATACTTCGCCCCAACATCTGGAAAATAGGAATTACGTATGCAAAAACAATGAAGAACAGAAGCGGTGCGGCCAGTAAAAAAGCAGTAGTTCTGCGTCTTCTCTCAACTTTTTTGAGTTTGACGGATAGAAGTTCTCCATCCGAGGTTCTTATTTCGGCAGTCATATTTAAAAGGATACTTAATTTGAGGTACTTGGGCAACCCATAGGTTGCCCAAGTTTAAACCTTATAGGTTAGCTTTCCAAGCTTCCCAAGCGTCGTTGATTTCAGTATTGTTATCAGCGTACCACTCAGGGTTCATAAGAACGTAGTTCTTAGTATTTGCTGGAGCAGTAGGCATGTGAGGCATAATCTCAACAGCACCTGCTTGCTCAGAATAGAACCACGGCTCATCAGCCATGATCACATCAAGAGATGAGATACGGAAAGGAGCGTAAGCAATGTGCTTAGCACTTCCAGCTAAACCTTCAGAACTTGTGAAGTACTGAAGAGCTTTCATAGCTTCTTCTTGGTTTGGTCCACCTTTAACAAGTACGAAGTACTCATAGTCAAGGATCTGACCATCCCATACCATTTTCATTGGTGAACCTTCGTTCACAATGGCATTGAAGTGACGTCCATTCCAACCAGTAGCCATGATAGCTTCACCAGAAACTAACTGCTCAGGTGGTTGCGCACCAGCTGACCAGAAAATGCATCCACCTTTAGGGTTTGTGCAAAGTTCTGTAAGCTTATCAAGAGCTCTATCAATTCCATTGTCTTCCATGTAGTCATACACATCAGATGCAGGAACACCATCAGCAACTAGAGCAAACTCTAAGTTTGACATAGCTGAAGAGTAGATAGATCTTACTCCTGGATATTTATCTGGGTTAAAGAAATCTTCCATTGAGTCAGGATAGTTTCCGTCAAAATTTACATTGTCAGTGTTGTAAGCGTAGTTCCATGAATAAAGAATGTTACCCACAGCACAATCACTAGGCATTGGAGCAAAGAAATCGTCACTTGCTTTCATACCATTAACACCAGCAGGGAAGTCGTTATCGAAATCGAATTCTACAAACAATCCTTCGTCGCAACCGATAATAGTATCACGTGCATACACATCGATAATGTCCCAAGTAATTGCTCCAGACTCAACCTGAGCTTTAATTTCACTCAAACCTCCACTGTAGTCGATCCAGTTTACTTGAACGCCACTCATTTCCTGATATGGGTCCCCGTAACCTAGCTTTTGACTTTCTGTATAAGCGCCTCCCCATGACACCACGTTTACTTCCGCGGCTGTAGCCATAGATGGAGCCACCAATAAAGCAGCCAAAGAGATTAGTTTAGTTAATCTAGACATGATTAATCGTCTCCTTTTTTTTATATAAAGAAATATTACACAAGGCCTTGAGCAAAAACGCAACAAAAAAAAAGATTATTTTTCAACAAATTAATGTTGAATCTACATGTAGTATCAAAGGATTAGTAATCTAGAGCCCTGCAGTCATGAGATGACCAGCCAAGGTCCAATTTATCGCCGACGTTGAGCTTTAAATCACTGCTCGCGTTTGGAACTTTTAAAATAAAGTCATCATTACCAAGAAGATTTACACGCACCCTAGTATGATCTCCATGATAGATAATTTCGCGGATCTCACTTGTGAATTTATTTTCAAGATGTTCATTTGGGTCAATACTCACTCGCTCGGGTCTTAGAGAAATTCTGGATTTTTCTCCTGAAGAGCTCACGGCAATAGGATTAGCAACAATAGTTTCACCAGAGTCAGTTTCAATCTTTGCTGAGCCAGATGCAATTTCTTTCACAGTTCCAGTGAAAGTATTATTTTCTCCAATAAAACTTGCAACAAACGAATTTACAGGCGTTTCATATAATTCATTTGGCCCAGAAAGCTGTTGAACCTTACCGTCGTTAAAAACAGCAATGCGGTTTGACATGGTCAGAGCTTCACCCTGATCATGTGTAACATAAACAACAGTCACTCCTAATGATTCGTGAATGTGCTTTAATTCATATTGCATACTCTCTCGTAAATTTTTATCAAGAGCTCCAAGAGGTTCATCCATTAATACAAGTTTAGGATCAAATACAAGTGCGCGAGCAACAGCAACTCTCTGTTGCTGACCACCAGATAGTTGAGCGGGCATCCTGTTTTCAAAACCTGTTAATGAAACCATTTTCAAAGTTTTATTAATTCTCTCTTCAATTTCTGATTTATCCACTTTTCTTACTTTAAGAGGAAAAGCTAAATTTTCATAAACTGATAAATGCGGAAACAAAGCATAATTTTGAAAGACCATGCCGATGCCACGTTTGTGAGGTGGGATATTGTTTATCGGACGTCCATCAAAATATATCTCTCCATTCGTTGGAGTTTCAAAACCAGCAAGCATCATGAGAGTTGTTGTTTTGCCAGACCCAGATGGCCCAAGTAAGGTAAGAAACTCACCTTCTGCAATATCTAAGTCGAGTCCTTTAACTACAAGCTCTTTTCCATCATAACTTTTATCGACTTGTTCAAATTTAACAAAATCAGACTTTTTTGAATTCATGTCGGTAAGACTAAGGTAAAAATAGTTGGGAATCTAGGAATTTTTGAACTAAATTAAAGCTGACCTTATTACAAAAATAGATCAGTATTTAACAAGAAAGACTCTTACTTATGAAAAAATACCAGCACTATATTAACGGTGAATGGACCGATGCCTCAAGCAAAGACCTTATTCCAGTTATTAATCCTGCGAATGAAGAGGTCATTGGTGAAGTAACTTGTGCAAAAGATCAAGATATTAATCAAGCGGTAGAGTCTGCTAAAAAAGCATACGAGTCTCGAATTCTTGTAGATATGAATCCGATGGAACGAGCAAAACTTATGCGACGCATTGCTGAAGAGCTTCGCAAGGTCAGTAAAGAAGGTGGGGCATTACTTTGTGCAGAAAATGGGAAACTACTTGCCGCTTCTGAATATGAATTTGTTGATGCAGCAAACTACTTTGATTACTACAGCGGCTTAACAGATAAAATCGAAGGCCAAACTATTCCTGTAAACAGTCAGGTTATGGATTATACAGTTTATGAACCTTATGGTGTATCAGGTCATATTGTTCCTTGGAACTTTCCCATTGCAATGACCGCCCGTTCTTTGGCATGTTCGTTTGCAGCAGGAAATTCTACAGTCATAAAACCTGCAGAATTAACACCTTTAGCAACCACTTCTTATTTTGCCCAAGCAATTCATAATGCTGAAGTTCCAAAAGGTTTAATAAACATAGTCACGGGTTATGGAAGTGAAGCTGGAGCTGCGCTAACTGCTCATCCGGACGTTGCTCAAATAACTTTTACTGGATCTGTAAAAACTGGAAAAGTAATTTTACATGCTGCCGCTGAAAGAGCTGTGCCCGCAGTTGTTGAGTTGGGAGGAAAATCTGCTGCTGTTGTTTTACCAGATGCGGATATTGATAAAGTTGTTAATGCAACCAAGGTTGGAATTTTTAGCCAAGCTGGACAAATTTGTTCTGCAATGTCGAGAATGATAGTCCATAAATCTATTAAGGATGAAGTGCTCGAGAAATTATCAAAGTTAGCAGCTTCGATAAAAGTAGGCCCTGGTGACGAAGAAGGTGTTGACCTAACACCTGTAATATCTGAGGAACAGCTCCAAAAAGTAGAAAATTACGCGCGTTCAGGTTTACAAGCTGGTGCTAAAGCAGTCTCAGGTGGCAACAGAGTAGATAGAAAAGGTTTCTTCTTTGAACCCACAATTTATTCAGATGTTAAGCCCAACATGACAATTGCACAGGAAGAAATTTTTGGACCATTCTTATCTGTTTTAGATTATGAAGATCATGAAGAAGCAATCCATATTGCAAATGACACAGATTATGGTTTAGCGGCTGGTGTGTTTACTAAAGATGTTGACATGGCCACAAAAACAGCTTCACGTTTAAATGGTGGTCAAGTTTATGTGAATAGTTGGTTCACAGGAAGTATTGCAACTCCATTTGGAGGTTATAAACAATCAGGTTACAGTCGTGAGAAAGGCCAACAAGCAATTAAAAGCTACCTGCAGTTGAAGAATGTTGGTATACAACTTTAAATATTAATCGTTATCTCGAAGACCGGCCCCAGCCCCAGTTTGTTTTGATTGTTCTGTTTCCTCAACAAAGGTCTCTGTTGACATTTCATACAGTTCATTCCAAGTTTTGCTAGAAAAACTATCTTCATTTTCTAAAATATTAATTTTCACTGTATTAGCTTTTTTAATAATTAAAGACTTGATTTCATGATCAGCAAGTACACATGTGTTTAGATTGCATTCTGCATTGATATCATCAATAGAAATTTCAATTCTCTTACCAATTAAATATGAAAGTTTATTTACGAAAGGTAAAAGTAACAATGGATAATCAAGGTTTATAAATTTTAATGCTTTTATTCCATCTACAGATTTGTAGTTATCAATTAATTTTAATCCTGTATAAATAGGGCAGAGACTTTTATCATTCAATTTATTAGTTTTTTCAATTTGCTTTGGACCTTCTGGCTCAATGCCTTTGATGGTTTTAAAATAATTATTTAAATTTTCTACTCCAGAAATTCCAAACATCTCTATTGAACTTATACATTTACCAACTTCTTCTGCTACTCCCCATGAATAACCAACCGCTCTTGCAGCTCTCTTTGATATGGTATTAATTTCACTTGATGATTGCATTAATTGTAAATCCATGTGTCATTTGATTTGTTTATTTCGTGCATCAATGGCGCTCCCTGATACATGCAAATTCTCAGCCACTTGTCTGATCGAGGATCAAATTTTTGGGCTCCAAAAAAGGATAATTTTAGTCTTAGCATATCAATAGGCATCAACTCTGCACCAATTGAGTTGTCTTGAATTTCTGCGTAAGGCAACTGTTCGACAATGTGGCATCTTCTAACAACATGTCTTAGGTCGCTATTTTCTTCTAAAAATTTGGATAATTCTTCATTTTTATATGATGATAATCTTGCATGAAGTTCTTTAATATCTCTCGCAATCGCTAGAGGTTGCTCCAATTCCGATCCAGGTTCATCAAGGCGACGCGCCAGTCGAGGCTCTTCCTTATTTTTTGAAATATACCAAAAATTTTCATTACTTTTATCAATTGAGAAGTCCATTCTAATTATATCTGGATAAGATTTTTCAATTAATGATTTTAATTGATCTGTGCTTCTATCTGTAGGTATATCAAAATATTGATCTTCATCAGAACTCATTTGTGGAACTAGTAAATTAATAATGTTATCGTATGGTTCCATCATGAGAGAAACTATGTACTCTACGCCCTCATGAGTTAAATTCTTCTCAACCCACTTATACATTTCATCCCAAAAATATTCTTCATCAAAAGTTATATTGTAGAGATAGTTCTCCTCAAATTTTTTAATATCTTCTTTTAATTGAGTAATTTTTATATTTTGATATTTGCTTTCTGTATTCCAATTTTCAATATTTCTCTTTGAAAGTTCTAAAAATTTTTTAAACATTTCAATATCATTGTTTGATACATTTTTAATTTCTCTAATTTGCTTTAAAGCTTCCTCTCTCACATAAATCCATTGATGTAGAAGAGCAGGATGATTAATTATAAAGGGAGCCATTCCAAGCCCAGTTGAGTTGCCAATACCAAGTTGCCTTGACAATTCAAGGTCTAGTTTAACAGATTTATTGGGATTTTTTTTATGAGCAATGTGATTAACTTGATCAAACGTAAACTGACGAACCAAATAAACAAGCATCATTTCAATTCTAAATGGACCGTTTATTTCAGGACGGTCTTTAATTCTATATCGATCTGCTAAACCAAACTTTCCTGACCCATAAACGGCAGTGGTTCTATAAAGGTAGCCAACTTCAGTAAGTAATTTTTTATCAGGCTGTGTTCCGTTTGATAGACTGTCAATTACATGGTTGAAAACTCTAATGGATCGATTTGCTCTTGATAATGCAAGTTCCCTAAATGAACATCTACCCACTTCTTGTTTTGGGACATTTTCACGAAGTCTTTCAATATCATCTTGACTTGGAAGTCCATCATGAATAACGAATGCTGCATCCCATTTAGTGGCTATCACTCTATCAGATCTTTCGGTATCATCTAATTTGTTTGCAAAGCATACAAGAGAGTATGTGCGCTCCTTCTTTGAAACAGAATATACAGCAGTTCCATAACCATCTTTATCAAGCTCAAAGATTTCGCTTTTAAACTTCCATTCCTTAAACTCTCTTATAAAACTTCTTAAAAAAGATAGCTTAGATTGATGGAAACAACCTAATCGACTGAGCTTCATGATTTGGTTTGGATCTCTGTGCTGAACTTTTATTGTCATATACTAACCAATATAGTTTTTATAAAAATTAAACCAATTATTGCCTAAGATGCCATTTGTCTCATCTTTATTAAACCCCACACTTTGTAATCCATTCTCAATATTGTCAAAGCCAGTAGCATTTTTGAACCATTCCGGCTGTTTTGGAAAAGTAGCATTATCTTTTGAACCTTCACCATAATCTTTTGTTTTAGTCCAAGTTCCGTTTCGCATCCAATCTACCACTGAGTCAGGTTGGTTTAAGCATAAATCAGATCCAATACCAATTTGCTCTGCCCCCATAATGTCTGCAGTTTGGGCAACCATTTCACAAAAACTTTCAAGAGTACAATTTGTACCGTTTAACAGATGATGGGGATAAAGTGAGAGTCCAATCATCCCTTTTGATTGGCCAAGTTCTTTTAATAAAGTTTTAGATTTATTTCTTTTTGCTTGATGCCAAAAAGAAGGATTAGCGTGCGTGATAGCAATTGGTTTTTCTGAAATATCGATCGCATCCAGCGTAGACTTTTCTGCTGAGTGCGACATGTCTACTATAATCCCTACACGATTCATTTCCTTAATAACTTCTTTTCCCATTCTTGTTACGCCACTATCATTTTCTTCGTAGCATCCTGTAGCTAGTAAAGACTGATTATTGTATGTTAATTGCATAAATACTGTTCCCATATTGTGAACCGCTTCAACCAAATTTATATCATCCTCTATAGGCGAACAGTTTTGAAAACCAAAGAATACAGCAGTCTTATTTTCCTTATTAGCTTTCTCAATATCTTTGTATGACTTGCCGTGAAATATTAATTCATTAAATTTGTTAAAATAAGTATTCCATTCATCAATATTTTTTTGAACCTCATCATAGTCTTCATGATATGCAATTGTGACATGAACGGCGTCTAATTTTGCCTGTCTGTTAATCTTAAATATGTCTTCATTCCAATTGCAATATTGTAGATTATCGATTCTATAATTCATAAATTAGCTTTTGAGTTATGACTCTTACTTATCTCTTACCAAGGGTCCAATGCAAACAAATAAATTGTAATTTTTAACTAATTTCCAATGTTTTGACGAGAAAACTGCGACAATTTAAGCATGGTTCATTCTCTGTAGATCTTTTAATTATCATAGAAAATACTATATTAAATACGGATACTAACAAAAGATATGTACACACCGATTAACCAGTATATTGAAAGACTTGAGAACATCTCATTTGATGTTGATAAATTAAATGAAGCTGTCAGTGAATTAATCAAAATCAGACCTTTTGAAAATTCAGAACAAAAGCCAGGCATGCTTAAGTCAAATGCTATTTGCCTTAATTATGATGAGAAAGAGTTGGATGAGTGGTTTGGGGGTAATATTAGAGGTAAATATTGGACAAAACCAGACTCTTCATTTGAAGAAATGGAGAGGGAGCCATTCATTGATGAAACAAGGTACACGCTCTTTAACCCAAAATTAAACAATACTTACTTCAAGTATGTGTATGAAAAAATAAACGAGTTTTTTGAAATAGGTAGATGCCGTGTGATTAAAATGCCACCACGCACCACTTTAAGCTGGCATAGAGATCCTGAAAGAAGACTTCATATTGCAATCAAAACAAATTACGGAGCTCGAATGTTCATTGAACATACTGGCCATCACATTCCTGCTGATGGAAATATTTATTTAACTGACAACACTAAATATCACACTGCTATTAATGGTGGAGAAGAAGACAGAATTCACTTGGTTGCTACCGTTCTAGGTACGAAATAAAGTTAACAATCGATTATATTCTTACGAACCCAACTTATTTTGTTTGCTTCACCTACTTGACTAAACTCATTTAACTCACGTCTCTTCAATTTTACATACTTTGAGACAACTTTTGCGCCGATTGACTTCTTAACAACTGCGTCATTGCTAAATTTCTTAATAGCGTGCTCTAGGCTTTTAGGAAGTTTTTTTACCCTTTTTAGTTTGTGACCTTGTGTATACATATTTATATCAAGCCGTTTTCCAGGACTGCGTTTGTTTTTTATTCCATCCAGACCCATTGCTATAATTCCTGATTGAAGCAGGTAAGGGTTAACAGCGCCATCTGCAGCCCTAAACTCAAATCGTCCTTCATCTGGAATTCGTATCATATGTGTACGGTTATTTCCTGAGTACGTCACAGCTGTTGGAGAATAAGTTGAACCAGAGTTTGTTGTTTTTGCATTTAATCTTTCATAACTGTTTAAACATGGATTCAGCCATGCAGCAAAAGAGTCTACTGACTTCATAATACCGCCAATGAATTGATAACCCATTTTTGATAGACCTAGTTTGTCAGAAGTATCGTGAAATAAGTTTTTTTTCTTTTTTTTATCCCATATAGATACATGTGCATGACAACCATTTCCTGTAAGTTGAGTAAATGGTTTAGGCATAAATGTTGCTCTTAACCCGTGTTTTTCAGCTATAGATTTTACCATAAATTTGAAGAATACATGACGATCTGCTGTGGTTAGGCAATCAGTATAATCCCAATTCATTTCAAACTGACCATTTGCATCTTCGTGGTCATTTTGATAAGGCTTCCAGCCCAATTTAATCATAGAGTCACAAATTTCACTTAACACATCAAAACGTCTCATTAAAGCGGCCACATCATAGCAGGGCTTTAAAGCATCATCGCGAGTGTCAGCGACTTCACTGCCATCTTCATTTAAGATAAAAAATTCACATTCAACGCCAGTCTTCATCGTAAGATCTAACTTATCTAAATTTTCAATTTGGTTTTTTAAAATCACACGGGGACACTGATCCATCAATTTATTGTTAATGACCAGGTCACTTGCTAACCAGCCAACATCAGGTTGCCAAGGTAATTGGATAAGACTTTCTGGATCAGGTAAAGCAAACATATCAGGTTCAGAAAATGAGAGATCCAAGTGTGTTGCAAAGCCACCAAAGCCAGCACCTGTTTTCTGCATTTCTCCAATAGCTCGAGTTGGCACGAGTTTTGCCCGTTGCACTCCAAAAAGATCAACAAATGTGATAAGGAAATATTTGATTTTCTTTTGCTTTGCGATTTTTTCTAAGCTTTTTACCATTGAAAGAATTATGCGCAGCATTGATGATTATTCAATAGGTAAATGTTAGTTGATATTTGAGGAAAAAACCCATATTGGGTATAATTAAAAATGAATCCTAATTTAAAAAAAATTCGAGACTCTGTCATTGAGCACACCTTAAAGTTGGACAATGACCAACTTGCACTCTTATTGTTAATTCAACTTTCTCGACATCAAAATCTATTTATTCACGAACCGTCTGACTGGGAAGATAGTCCAACAGGTTGGATTACAAAAGATCAAAGACTGCAAGATGAAGTAATTGCTATTTTGTCTTTTATAATACTTTTTTCATTTACAAATGCATATCACGATGAAGATTTATTCAAAGAACATAGAAATGAAATTTTAGCAATGCATCCAGAAGATTTTCTTAATAATTCAATTTATCAGTCATCATTTACTCATTTCATTGGCAAAAAAATTACGATCAGTTCACTTTCAGATCATTTCAATATTCCAAAAGAAAGTATGAGAAGATATCTAAATTCAGTTTTAGAAAGTGATTTGATAACCAAGAATTCAAAATATGGATATCTTGTAAATTTTGACGCTTATCAAGCATATATATTTACGAATTCATTAAGTAATATTTACAAATCAGTAATGCGCTCATTGAATGATTTTATAGTAAATCTTGAAGATTATTTTAAAATTAATTTTAATTTAAAGCCTCTAACTTCAATCAATACAAAAAAATTTTCACAGTCTAAATGGAACAGAGTACGATTGCATTTATATCACTTCTGGGTAAGAATTCTTACATTAGAAGGTAGCGATCAATCACTTTTACCAGCTGATCGTATAATACTCTCAGCTGCAGTATATTTTAAAAACAGACACGGTATATTAAAGTATAAATCCATTGACGATTTATATGAGAGTGGACATCTTCTTCCAACAAACCTATCTTCAATTTCTGAGGCAGCAAAAATGCCGCGTGAAACTGTAAGACGATCTAGTAAGAAATTAATTGAATTGAAACATCTTGAAAAAAAAGGGAGAAATATTTACCGAGTTAATTACCCAAAACTCAATGGAGAGGTAGATATTTTTTTAAAATTTAAAGAATTAACTTTTACAGAAATGATGAACTTTTATTTCAGTATTTATGAGGATCTAACGAGTTAAATTGAACACATTAGAATGACTTCTTCATTACATGTAAGCTCAGCGTCAACAATTGAGCTATTCTCTGAACTTAATTGAGTATCAAGTTCTTCGAGCATCGATTTAGCCTCAACCATAGGAACTGGGCCGATTACTACCGAAAAGTCATTTTTATCAAATTTTTCTACATTAATATCATATTTGAGGAAACGGGTATCAAAGCCCATTAAATCGTATATGTAATTCATTAAGCTATTCGCCGAATTTCCTCGTTTATATGACCCGATCTTAATATAAGCATACTCTGCATTTGATGAACTTTCTGATAGATCATTGTCAGTTTCAGCTGGCACTTCACTTGCTTGAGCGCTGAAAGAATTAGTTTCAGCATCAATGCTCGTATCGACAAGTTCATTTAAATTTTCTAAAGCTTCTTCAGCCTCTTTAGCTAACTTTTCTTCAAGTGCTTCTTGAGCAGCTTTTTCTTCTAACTCTTTTTGTTTATTTTCTTCAATTAATTGAGCTAATTCTTCTTTTGCTTCAGCAGTTTCAGAGAGCAGTTGCTCATTCTCAGCGAGAAGTTCCTCATTCTCAGCTAGAAGCTCTTCGTTTTCTTGAATAATTTTTTTTGTTGGCAAAATATTATTTTCTTCAACTGCATTAGCACTTGTTTCACTTGTAGTTATAACTTCGTCATTAGTATTGGTACTGGCAGTTTCATTAAAGATTTGATTATTAAACTCTAGTGAGTCTTGTTCTTCATTCAATTGGTCAAGTGATCCTTCAAGCAACTGATCAACCGAGTCCAGAAGGTCATTTAGTTCCTCAGCTGATACATTACTAAACTCATATTCTGCCTCAATTGGCTCAGATGTTGTTTCTTCTACTTTCATTTGATCTTCTAGTTCAACAGTTTCACCTGAAACTGCTTCCACTTCTTCATCCAGCAATACTTCATTTTCATTACTCAACCTTGTCATACGCGCAAGTTCTTCTCTTGCTTTTTGACTTTCATTTGTAAGGAATGTTTCTTCATCAACAAATCTAAGAACAAAATTATCCTCAGCTGATACAAGGGCGTTAGCAACTGTCATTTTGAGTTTTATACCAGATACATTCTCGGGTGGGTTACCAACAATCGATAAGTCTGATGTTAGGAATGCAAGCCATCTAGGTAAATCACTGCCATCTTCTTGTGTCACTGAGTATCTCAATTTTCCTGGACCAGTGATAGTGAATGTATCATTCGATATTTTAAACTTATTACTTTTTTGCGTCGTATTAATTGGGTCGTTAATGATTAGTAGCTGTGGACTTTGCTCATCCAAAGGAATATTTACTACCGCTTGATAAGTCACTCCCCACTCAGCCAAATTGGTTTTAATGTTGTTACTTAAATCCTCTATAGACATGTTTTGATGATTTTCAGGAAGTATATCTTTACCAATTGATGCATAAATCTGGCCAATGCTATGCTGCATCTCAGAGAAGGCTAAATCTTTTCTAAGCTCTGCAACTAAAAGACTTGCTTCTTCTCGAATAACTTCAAGCTCACCGAATCTTGAGACTTTTTGGGCATTCTGGACCTGTTTACTTATTCTTTTTGCAACGTCTAAATATCTTTGGGCGGTGTCATATTCTTCAATAGCTAGATCGTAATTGATATTTGATAAATGAACTTGAGACAGAACCGTCATCGCAATTGCTAAATGTCTTTCAGCAATCATTTCTTGATTAGCTTTTGAAGCTTTTCTGTTGGCTCCAACAGAGAAAATATCAAATAAATTTCCTCCAATAGATGCCCCATATTCGTATGTATCTTGGTTGAACAGGTAATTGTTATTAGTGTAACCGTAAGCTGCATTAAACTTCAAACTTGGAATTAGAGCCAACATTGCAGCACGTGTATCTTTGCTTGAAATTCTCTTTTGGTAACGACTTTCCATCAATTCTGGTCTTGAAAGAAGTGCAATTTCCTCCATAGTTTGGATGTCCATTTTAAGGTTTGTTAAGTATGTATCATTATTAGCGAGCGTGAATTTTTGATTAGGAAGTAGCCCCATTAATGTTGCTAATTCATTTTTTGAATTTATAAGCGCACGTTGCTGTGTTTGAAGTGTTCGTTGTACATCAAGCAACTCTTTTTGATAAAGTAAAGAATCCATTGGCGCTGAAATTAAAAGCTCTTCTATATATTGAGAGTCTGCCAGTGCATCTTCAACTCTTTGAAGAAGTGGATTAAGTTTTTTAAGAAGATTTTCTGATGCTTGAGCTTTCCAATATGATCTAATAATATCACGAGTGATATTTTGAATAGCTTTTCTTTCAAGCTCCTTTGCAATTAAGTACCTATCAGCTTGTTGCCCAGCTCTAATGTACGAAAGACCGAAATCCAATGCATTCCAGGTAAATTCAATACCTCTTGTTTCCTGACTTTTGTCCCTTGAAATTGTATAACCTTCTGTTCCGTCAAGTGATGGGGCAGTGCCGCCATCAGTCGTAACAGTTTTACTTGTAGAAGGTTGAAGCTTTGTAAATTCAGAATAACCTGCACTCAATGCAATATCAGGAAGCATGTCAAATTTTTGAAGGTCTTTTTGACTATTCACTAAAGCAGACTCCATTACACTTATTCTTAAGTCGCGATTGTTTCTAACAGCAATTGCAATTGCGGTGTGCAAATCAATATTCTGAAAAGACGCATCAACTTCAAGTTCAGAAATATCTTCAGCAATTGAAAAACTTAGTGACTCAGCATCAATTACTTTTGGAGATCGTGCACAAGCAACGAGCGCCAAACATATGAAAACTATAAATAATTTTTTTATTGGGTTGACCATTTATTTGTTTTTATAAAAACCAAGATACTGTCTTAACGGGTAACCGTATCCGGCGCAAGTAATACCAAACTTTAGTAATTTCAGTGTATATATAACCGCCCATTTTGGGTTTTTTTTGTGATCTTGCTACATTTAGTAGCATTACTGCTGTATACAGAAAAGGTATATTTATCAATAAATTACTAAATTTTATTTATATAATTTAACATGACTAAAAAACTAATTCAGGCACTAGAACCACGTATGATGCTCGATGGAGCTGCAGTTGCAACTGCAATTGATACCATTGATGATTTAGCAAATGCGAACAAAACTGATTTAGATAAAAAATTAAAAGAAAATAATTTTAAAACCGACCAAGATACAAAACTTCCATTTGTAAATCGTGAAAGCATTAATCAAAACACACGAACAAAACAATTTGTGTTTATTGACAGTGCAGTCGATGACATCGAAGTTCTAATTGAAAGTTTTGATGACAATACTGAAGTGCACATCATTCAAAGTGATGTGGATGGTTTTAAAGAGATGCAAAATATTCTTGCTGATGAAAAAAACATTGATGGCATTCATGTCATTGGTCACGGCAGTATTGGTCAGATTGCATTTGGCGATGCGATTTTAAACAGTGAAACATTAAACGAGTACGCACAAACTTTAAGAGACATTGGCGCAAGCTTAAGCGCTGATGGTGATATCTTATTTTATGGTTGTAACATTGCATCTGATGAAAGCGGTGAGATTTTAATCAAGCAAATTGCTGAAATTACTGACGCTGATGTAGCAGCATCAGACGATGTAACAGGTAAAGGAGGCGACTGGGATCTTGAAAAGCATACTGGCATTATTGAGACTAAAAATATAACAGTAGCGGATTATGACCACGCACTTGATGCATATGGAGTGGACTCAATCAATTCAAGTGTTGTAGCCGTCCATTCAGCAACAAACTATGAAGCGCGTTGGAGTGGTGACAGCACTAACCGTGATGGTCAGCAGGACCCAGGTGGACAACTTAGATTTGTATTATCTCAAGAGAGAGCAAGCGTTACAGGTGGTACAGGAACATTAAATTTTGATGTCTCTGGAGCAGCGAGCTCATTTACACCAAGCACAAGTAATCCAGTTCATGTTTATATGCTTTTCTCAAACGATTACACAAATAACAATTCGAGAAGAACAGGCAGTAGGGTTGGTCAAGTAACTTTTGATAATGAAATTCTTGGTGTGTTTGCAAATCCATCCAATACGATCGCAATGACCGGTATATCAAAGTCTGGCGCTACATACCCAACAATGAGTTCAGATAAAATTGGCATGAGGGAGTTAGAGTACAAGAATGATAATGCTCCTGGACAAGAAGGAAACGGTGACTGGTTTGAAATATCAAACAGCAACAAGACCATTCGAATTGGTACTAAAAACGGTTATAAAGGGGACTTTATTCGTATTATAACAAGAGCTCCTGTTTCAAATACGCAACCCGTTGCACAGAATGATTTAGGTTATATTAATGAAGATGCGACACTATCTGTCTCAAATGGAGCCAATGCAAACGATACCACCCCAGACACGTCTGGTGAACATACAGGGGATGTAATTAATACAAGCAGTTCTGATCATCAAGATACCGACGCAGACGGAGACACGCTGATTGTAAACCAAATACGAGTTGGTAGCTCTGAGGGAAATGGCACATTAGGCACCGTCGGTTCTTCTTTAACAGGTACTTATGGTCAGTTAACGATGAACCAAAATGGTAGCTATACCTATATCGCAAATCAAAGTGCGGCTGACGCTCTTGACCCAGGGGATACGGTAACAGATAGTTTCAATTACAGAATTGATGATCAATCTGGTGCAGAGAACTCAGATGATAGAGCGGTACTAACAATTACGATTGCAGGTGTGAATGATCCTATTAACGCAGTAAACGATAGTGATGCTGTTAACGAAGACGCAACCATTAATCGAAGCACTTCAGATACGCAGGAACTTGATCATGACGATACGGACCCAGATGGTGATGATGTGTCTGGGAGCTTTACAATTACTGCAATTAGAACAGGAAGAGAGTCTGCAACTAGTGGAACAACTGCAGGCACAATAGGACAGGCCCTTAATGGTACTTACGGTGTGTTAACCGTTGCTGCAGATGGTAGCTATAGTTATGCAGCAACCAGAAGTGGAGCAGATGGCTTAGCTGCAGGCGCAACAGCAATTGATTATTTTACGTACACAGTTAGAGATCACAGTGGAGGTGACACAGATACAGCTGAACTCGCAATAACAGTAACAGGAGTAGGTCCAAGTGCGAGCAATGATACTGGCAGTGTAAATGAGAATGCAACTTTAACTGCAAATGCTGGTGCAGGTGTAATCGCAAATGATACAGGTGGTGATACGGAAAATCTTGCAGTTACTAACATCAGTTCAAATTCTACTGGAAACAGCGGCAACGCTACTCAAGGTGTTCTCGGAACATATGGTACGCTAACCGTCGCAGCTGATGGCAGTTACACCTATGTTGCTAATACAGCAGCAGCCGAAGCTCTGGATGCAACAGATACTATTACTGATATTTTTACCTACACTGTCAAAGATGACAATGGTGTTAATGCAGATACAGCAACTCTTACGATTACGATAACAGGTCTTGACGATGATCCAGTTGGTAATAATGATGCAGGCGCAGTTAATGAGGATAAAACCCTCACTGTTAGCGCGGGAAGTGGCGTGTTATCAAATGATACTGATGCTGATGCAAGCGCAAGTCTCACAGTGTCTGCAATTGCGGGCGGTACGGTAGGTCAAGCTGTTACTGGTAACCATGGAACATTAACGCTCGCCGCAGATGGTTCTTATACGTATATAGCTGACCAAAGTGATGCTGATGCACTTGCAGCTGACGCTACAGGAACAGATACATTCACTTATACTGTTAGCGATGGGGGTGGAACAACCAATACAGCAGATTTAGTCATCACAATAACTGGTGTAGGTCCACAAGCGGTTGCTGATACCGGCGCCGTCAATGAAAATGCTACTTTAACAGTAAATGAAGCATCTGGTGTAATCGATAACGATGATGATAACGCAAGCTTTGATGTTGAGAGTTTGGCTGTAACTGGGATCAACCACGCTGTTACTGGAAATAGTGGTAATGCTACAGACGCCGTTACTGGAACATACGGTGTTTTAACTATGGCAGCTAACGGTAGCTATCAATATGTGGCAAACCAAGCAGCAGCTGAAGCCCTTGATCCTAGCGAAACCGTTAATGATGTATTCACCTACACGGTTAAAGATGATGCCGACAAGAATGCAAGTATCGCAACGTTAACTATCACGGTGACTGGTATTAACGATGATATCACAGCAGTTGATGATACTGATGCTGTAAATGCTGGATCTACAATCACTCGAAGTGAAAGTGATACACAAGAACTCGATCACGACGATACTGACCCTGATGGTGACGATGTATCAGGTAACTTTACAATTACTGCTGTATCTCATGCATCAGGATCACTTACAATTGGTCAAGAATATACTACATCTAAAGGTAGAATTACAATCAATGCAAATGGTTCGTATACATACATAGCCGATCAAAATGACTCTACAAGTTTAGCAAATCTTGCAACAACAACTGATGTTTTCACTTATACAGTAAGAGATCATGCAAGCAGTCCAAATGATACCGATACTGCAACACTTACAATTACAATTACAGGTTCAAGTAATACCCCTCCAGTAGCGGATGACGTAGCAGTGGATGGTAATCCTGCAACAGGATACATAACAGAAGACCAAACATTAACAGTTGGTGATGGCTCAACTGGGGTTTCAGGAACTGACAGTAATAAAAATAATGAAAGTGGAGATAATACAGGGGACGTTTTAAATAATGATACAGATGTAGATGGAGACACACTTACAGTTTCAGCTATTTCAGGAGGATCTGTCGGTGGCGCTGCGACAGGAACTTACGGAACGTTAACAATTCAAAGCACCGGTAATTATACCTACAATGCAAACAATGCAAACTCGATAGCAAAAGATGCAACAGCAACTGATGTATTTACTTATACAGTCAGTGATGGCAATGGTGGAACGGATACTGCGACCATAACCATCACTATTTTAGGAGTAAATGATGCTCCAAGTGCAAGTAACGATACGAACGCCGTTGATGAAGATGCTACAGCATCAAAAAATGCTGGAGCAGGAGTACTTTCAAACGATAGTGATGCTGACACGGGGTCAAGCATGACGGTGACAGGAATTACTGGCGCTTCAGCAGGCTCAGTGGGTGGATCAACTGATGGAACTTATGGTACTCTGACCCTCAATTCTGACGGCAGTTATTCTTATACTGCTGACAAAGCAGCTGCTGATGCACTGGCACATAACGCAACAGCAAATGATGTATTCACTTATACGGTCACAGATAACGAGGGGGCTACTGCTACAGCAACTCTGACTATCACGGTAACTGGTAAGGGACCTGTTGGTTCAGCAGATACAGCCACAGCAACTGAAAGTCAGACATTGACAGTCAATGAGGCAGGCGGAGTATTAACGAATGATTCTGGTGGAGATACAGAAAGTCTCGCAGTTACAAATATTTCATCAGGTGGTACGGGTAATACAGGCACTGCTGGTCAAGGCGTTTTAGGGACATATGGTACTTTGACAATTGCAGCTGACGGAAGTTACACATACACACCAAACACAGCAGCTGCAGAAGCATTAGATGGTGGCGACACTGTTACCGAAGTATTTACTTATACTGTAAAGGATGATGACGATAAGAACTCATCAACTGCAACTCTTACAATAACTATAAATGGAGCTAACGATGCAATTGTTGCCGTTGATGATACAGATAGTGTTAATGAGGATGCAACAATTAGCCGAACTGTAAGTGACCCACAAGAATTAGATCATGACGATACGGATGTTGATGGAGATGACGCGAGCGGTAACTTTACAATTACCGATATCAGAACAGGTCCAAAAGATGGAACAGGAACTGATGGTACGGTTGGAGTTGCACTAACGGGTGAGTTCGGAACACTGACAGTGAATGCGGATGGATCATATACTTATGTTGCAGATCAAGACAAATCAGATCAATTGGCTACTGGCGCAACAGGAACAGATACATTTACTTATACAGTTAGTGATGGCACAGAAACGTCAACTGCTCAATTGACTTTTACAGTTACTGGTATCAATGACAATGATCCTGTTGCAGTTGATGATACAGATTCTGTTAAACGTGATGCTTCTATAACGCGTGATGCTGACTCAGCATTTGATGTTGACTCAGATGATACAGATGCGGATAGTGACTCTTTAACAATTTCAGAAGTACGTACTGGTCAAGTTGAAGGTGGGGGTAGAGGAGGCAGCGGTTCTGTTGGAACTACACTTGTAGGAACTTATGGTACCTTGACATTAAATGCTGACGGCAGCTATACCTATGCGGCAGATCAGGATGCGGCAAATAGTTTGAAAAGAGGCGATAGTGCCATTGATTATTTTAACTATACCGTCACAGATGGAAGCAGAACAGATACAGGAGTAATTGCCATAACAGTTAATGGTATCAGTGATCCACCGGTTCCAAGGGACGATACGTTGGCAGTTGATGCAGGCGCTACAGCTACAAAAAATGCAGCAAAAGGTGTACTTTTAAATGATACGGACCCGGATGGAGATACTTTAACTGTTGATAGTATTAGAACTGGTAAAGAAAATAAAACTGGCACATCAGGCACAGTCGGCACAGCGCTAACTGGATCATATGGTGATCTTACAATTAATTCTGATGGTAGTTATGAGTATAAAGCAAACAATGCTGGAAGACTTAATCCAGGTCAAACAGCCGTAGAGTATTTTACTTACACAGCAACAGATAACGATACATCAGTTGCGGCTCAAATCGCAATCACAGTTACCGGTATAAATGATCCACCTGAAGTATTATACCCCGTTCAAGATCCAAATATAGTTGTTGGTGAGCCAATCATTATTAGACACAAGCAAATTTTTGATGACCCAGACACTGGTATTTATGACATTGCAGAATACAAAATTATTGATCCTGAAACAGACACAGAAACCAGTCTGCCAGATGGACTGAGATTAAAACAAAATAAACTCCATGGGACCATCAGCACACCTGGAACATATACAATAACAATCAGAGCAATTGACGGTGAAGGACTTTATGCTGATCATACATTCACAATTACAGTAAATCCTAAACCAGGAGAAATGGTTGAAAAAGAGACACCTGATGAAGAACCTACACCTCCATCTAAACCAGTTGTTATTAAACCAAAAAAAGATTATTTAGCAGCTATTCAAGAGACCATTACTGAGGCACCAGCAATCAGCGATGATGGGTTTACACTTGATACAGTTTCAATAGCTGATACTGCATCTTTATCAAAACCATTAAAGTTTAACGGTGGACTGAGATTGATGGATGCTGTTGCAAACGAAGTTTCAGGTGATACAGAATCTGATCTAAAAGTTGGAGTTAAACTAAATGATGATAATCAGAAAAATGTTGAATTGTACTCAGGTCAGCTTTCTAACGGTGAAGCTTTACCTGAATGGATTAGAGTCAATCCTGAAACTGGTGAAACAACAGCTGATATGCCAGAGGGTGTTGAGGCAGTTGAAGTTCAGTTGGTAGCGCTTGATAAGGACGGAAACACGAGAGATATTAATATTGTTTTAGATAAAGCTAAAATTAAAGGCGACCAAGACTTCACAAGGGGAGCCGTTGATCAGGCAAGGGTCGTTGTTGATAATGATTCAAATGTAAACTTGATCAGAGAGAATAACAATGCATCAAGTAATGCAGCAAATAATAATTTGAACGTTCAAACAGATTTTGAAGGCACAATGAAGCTAAGCAGTCTTCAAATGGATGCAGGCCAATTCACAGTTGATGTAATTGACGACAATCAGTCAAATGTAAAAATGTATAAAGCAGAGCTCAAAGGTGGTGGCGCACTGCCTGATTGGATTACAATTGATCCTGAAACTGGAAAAATTGCAGCTGACCCTTCAAAAGGTAGAACAGGCTCAGCAGCTCCAGCATTCTTTACTGAAAGCCTTCAAGTTCTAGAACTGAAAATTATTGCTGAAGACGAAGATGGAAAAGAGAGAATTATTGAAGTTGAGATCGATCTTAATGAAATAACTGAAACTGAGTCAGATGGTGAAAATTCTGCAACAAACGATGAAATCTCTTTCATTCCACTTGATGAACAATTAAAGCTACATGCTAAAGCAGCAGATAGCTATGGCGAAAAGATTGTATCTCTAGTAAGTTAATAAATACCTTTATGAACAAAATTGTAACATTTGCGGTAACAGCGTGCTGCATATTATTGCCTTATAATTTGTTGGCAGAAGAATATTCCACACGTGTTTTAGTAACTGCAACCGAAGAAGCAACACTATCAAGTGAACTTGCTGCAAAAGTTGATTCAATTCCAATTGATGAAGGATCTGAATTTAAAGAGTCTGATATTTTACTTAAATTTGACTGTTCATTTTTTGAAGAACAAAGAAAAGTTGTTGAAGCACAATTAGAGAGTGCAAGAGTAACTCTAAAGAGCAACCAAGACCTTGCCTTGATGAGATCCATTGGAGAATATGAGGTTCAGTTATCAGAAATCGATGTAAAGCGTGCAGAAGCTGAATTACAGATTGCTAAACTCAATACAGATCGATGTATAATTAAAGCCCCTTACGATGGCAAAGTATCCAAAGTGTTTGTAAATGAGTTTGAGAGCATTGAAAGGCAGCAGCCATTAGTTGAAATCATTGGTTCAGGAATTCTTGAGGCAAAACTGATTGTTTCAAGCAAATGGTTGGCTTGGATTGATGAGGGTTATCCAATGAAAATCAGCATTGATGAAAACGGTCAAACATATAGTGCCAAAATTCATACTATCGGCGTTGATATTGATCCTGTTAGCCAAACCATCGACATTACTGCAAAATTTGATGAAAATTATGATACATTACTGCCAGGTATGAGTGGGACAGCAACGTTTTGAATGATAATACTTCAATAAAAATAGCAAGATTAATTACTCTTGAGAAAAAATTTCGGACTGCAGAAAACTTATCCGAACTCGGCTTCGTTTGTGCAAATGAGTTAAGAAGTGTTGTTGATTATAATTTTTTATTTTTTCTTACTAAATCTGCTACGGGCCGACAGAAAGTCCAAACAATTTCAGATATTTCAGTCGTTGATAGAACAGCGCCGACAGTTACGTTTGTTGAAAGATTAATAAATAAAAAGAAGGTTGAAATGGGAGTCTTTTCAGAAGTTTCAATTAGTGATTTAAGAGAAGATGGTTCAAATTTAGACTTACCTGAAAATTTTCCAAACGAGTTAATGGTTGTTCCATTAATCTCAAGAACAAAGGGTGATTTAGGATCTCTAGTTATTGTACGATCTGTTAAAGTTTCAAATACAGAAAAAGAACTGCTGCAACACATCGCTGAAACATTCAGTCATGCATTGGACTCATTTTTATCTCAAGGATCGATTTTATCCTTTTTTGGTAGAATTTTTTCAGGTTGGCTAAAGTGGTTAATACTTTCAGCAATCGCACTTGCAATGTTTGTACCAATTAATATATCCGCAGTGGCTCCAGTTGAGGTTATTGCTAAAAATCCCTCAGTTGTTACATCACCAGTGAATGGTGTAGTGAAAAAAGTATTAGTAAAAACTAATGATGTTGTTGATGTTGGTATGGAGCTTATAAAATTAGATGATCTCAATTTTAAATCTCAATACGAAATAAACTTACAAGAATTAGAAGTTGCTGAAGCAGAATTACTAAGGGCTAAACAATCCTCATTTACAAACGATGAGGCAAAAGCAAAACTCGTTGAATTATCAACTGAAGTTGCGTTGAAAAAAAAGCAAGTCGCTTATGCTGAGGAACAATTAAAATATTCTGTCATAAAAGCGGAGGTTTCGGGCGTTGCTGTTGTTGAAGATTTTATTGATTGGCAAGGTCGTCCTGTAAATATAGGTGAAAAGATACTAACGATTGCAAATTCAGACGATATTGAGTTCTTAATTTACCTGCCAACAAAAGACTCACTTTTTATTGAAAAATCAGCAAGAGTTAAGGTTTTTTTAGACAGCAGCCCACTTAGCTCAATTGAAGGAAAAATATTAAGAACTTCTTACAAACCTGAATTAACAGCTGAGAATATTTTAGCTTATAAAATACACGCTAGCCTTGAGGATAATATTGAGCCGCCGCGTATTGGATTACGAGGATCAGCAAAAATTTACGGAGATCGGACATCTCTTTTTTATTATATCTTTAGAGTTCCAATCAATATCAGCAGACAGTTTTTAGGAATATAAATGATTGTACCGTCTATCCGACAAGATTTGAAACTCAGTGAGGGACCAAAGAAAGAGGACGGCTCAGCGTCATGGCTTCTTTATGACTCATTAAGAAATAAATACTTTTCAATAAACAAAAAAGCATTTGATCTTCTTAAAAATTGGTCAAGTGGAATTGAGACAACAGAATTTATTGAAAAAATTAAAAAAAGCAATTTGTCTATTACACAAGAAGAAATTGAAGAATTTATCAGTTTTCTAAATCTGAATAATTTAACTATTAAAAAAACAAGTGATGAAGTTAAATCATTGGTTGTTCAAAAAGAGAAACTAAACAAACACTGGCTATTAAAAATCATTCATAATTACTTGTTCTTTAAAATCCCTTTATTCAAACCAGGAAATGGTCTTGAAAACAGTTTACCATTTGCATTGTTTCTTGGATCGCAAACCAGCAGACTTATAATTTATATTCTGGGAATCATTGGTATTTTTTTAACAATCCAAAACTATGAAACATTTTTAACAACATTTTCTTATTTCTTTAATGTTAATGGATTGATTTTGTTTGGTATAACGATTGTTTTTGTAAAAGCCTTACACGAACTTGGGCACGCATATGTTGCCACTTATTATAAATGTAAAGTTTCTTCAATTGGTCTTGCAATGCTGGTTTTTTTCCCCTTCTTGTACACAGATACAACCGATGCATATAAATTAATTGATCATAGAAAACGCTTACTGATTAATTTTGCTGGCATGCTGACTGAATTGCATCTTGCCCTTCTTGCTACATTTGTTTGGGCTGTAAGCCCTGAAGGCGTTATCAAAAGTGCTTCATTTTTTATTGCGACTTCAAGCTGGATATCATCACTTCTTATTAATATTAGTCCGTTTATGCGATTTGACGGTTACTATGTGCTCTCAGATTTTCTTAAAGCGGAAAATCTTCAACCGCGCTCTTTCGCTTTAGGTCGATGGCAGATTAGAGAATGGATCTTTGGATTTAAATTCCAACCACCGGAACAACTCATGAGTCAAAGACGATGGACTTTTATCATCTACGCGTGGATGACATGGGTTTATCGCTTCTTCATATTTATTGGAATTGCCTTATTGGTTTATTATTTAACATTCAAAATTCTTGGCATCATTTTGTTCATTATTGAGATTGTTTGGTTCATTCTACTTCCTATTTGGAGAGAAATTAAACAGTGGTGGGGACTTAGAAGGTATATGCGCTTTAATTGGATTTTTCTGAGATCAATTTTTATTTTCTCAGTATTTTTGGCAGCAATGTTAGTACCATGGCGAAGTTCACTCAGTCTTCCTGCAGTGATTGATCGAGGTGAAGTGGTCGATATCTATCCAACAGAAGCCTCTGAGATAAAAGAGATTTTTGTTATCTCAGATCAACAAGTCGAAAAGGGCGATTTATTGATTACAATGATGAGTCCGTCCTTATCAAATAAAGTTGATAAAGCCATTGAGCGCGTAAAGATGATACAGCAAAAACTGGATCGTCGAATTGGATCAGAGGCTGATATGAGTAACCTCATGGTATTAGAAAACCAATTAAAAGTAGAATTTGAAATTCTTAAAAGTCTTAAAGAGGAAAATGAAAATCTATCAATTTATGCACCAATGAGTGGTGTAATAAAAGACCTTAAGTATTTAAATAATGGACAGTGGGTGAATTTAAAAGAAAAATTATTTTCTATTGTTCAATTCAATGACACAAAAGTTGTCGCATTCATAAGCGAAAATGATTTATATAAACTTGAAGATAATACTAGTGGTTATTTTGTGCCAAAAAATAATGAATTTGATGAAGCAGAAGTTGTTTTGGTTTCACAAAATAATACATCGACAGAAGAACTTCCTTACTTATCATTAGTATCTACTTTTGGGGGATCAATTGCATCTCGTGAAGTAAAGGGAGATGGAGAAGTTATTTATCGACCAGAAGAAGCCTTATACCAGCTTAATTTTTCCACTAGTACAGAAGTTGAGACTGTTCAATGGCAAACAGCAGGTAAAGTAAAAATTCAGACTGAAAACTATAATATTTTTCAAAATCTATTTAATTTGGTTTCATCAACGTTAATCAGAGAAAGTGGTTTTTAGTGGTGCCCCTAGCTGGTTACGCTCCAGCGGCTGACCGTTACCAACGGCCTGCTTTACTATTAAGCGATAGGGGCTTAATAGAAATTACTCCTTAGTACCATAGCCTTTTGTGATAGCAATTGCCACGCCAGCAACACAGATGCTTAGGAAAGCAACTAGAGAGATTACACTGACCCAAATATTAATATCAGATGCCCCGTAAAAGGACCATCTCATGCCATTCACAAGATATAAAACTGGATTAAAGTAAGTTACGTTTTGCCAAAATTCTGGAAGCATTTCTACGGTGTAAAGACTACCACCTAAAAAAACTAAAGGGGTGACGATGATAAGTGGTACAACTTGCAACTGTTCAAAATTTTCACTGAGCAGTCCAATAAGAAATCCAAAAAGACTAAATGTAAGACATGTTAATACCAGAAGAAAAAGCATTAATAAGGGATATTGAATTTCTAGCTCGACAAAAAAAGTTGCAGTAATGAGTATAATGACACCAACAATAAGTGATTTAGTCGCACTGGCACCAACAAAACCAATGATAATTTCTAAAGAGGAAATGGGAGCCGCAAGGACTTCATAAATTGATCCGGTAAATTTTGGAAAGAATATTCCAAATGAAGAGTTTGAAATACTTTGAGTTAACAAAGTCAGCATTAATAAACCGGGTACAATAAATGACCCATAACTAACTCCCTCAATTTGAGGAATCATGCCTCCAATAACTGAACCGAATACAATGAAATATAATGAAGTTGAAAGTACAGGCGAAAGCACGCTTTGAAAAAGAGTTCTTCTCATTCGATCCATTTCATGAAAATAAATTGCTCTGATTGCGTAAAAATTCATTATTTTTCCTTTACCAATTCTACAAAGATCTTTTCAAGTGAACTTTGCTCTGTATTTAAATCTTTTAGTTTTAAGCCGGCCTCTTTCATATCTTGTAAGAGAGAAGTTATTCCAGTCTGTTTACTTTGTGTATCGTATTGATAATCAATTGATAAACCTCCATTAACTATTGTGAGTTTATAGTTTTTTAGAGTTTCAGGTAAAGTCTTAATTGATTCGTGTAAATCAATAGTTAGAGTTTTCTGGCCCAAACTTTTTATTAAATTTGAAGTCTCATCAACTACTATCATCTCACCTTTATTAATGACGGCTACTCGGTCAGCAATTGCCTCTGCTTCTTCTATATAATGAGTTGTTAAAATTATTGTAACACCTTTATTTCTTAAATTCTTAATGACTTCCCACATGTCTTTTCTTAATTCGACATCAACACCGGCTGTTGGCTCATCAAGAAATAAGACTGAAGGTTCATGAGAAAGAGCTTTAGCAATCAAGACTCGTCTCTTCATTCCACCAGAAAGCTCGTTAATTTTGGAGTCTTTTTTATCCCATAAACTTAAATCTTTAAGTATTTTTTCAATATGTTGAGGATTAGGAGGTTTACCGTATAGGCCTCTCGTATAGGATACGTTATTATAAACAATTTCAAATTGTTCTAAGGTTAGTTCTTGAGGGACAAGTCCAATTTGTGATCTAGTTTTTCTATAATCTTTGATAATATCGTAATTACCGACCTCAACTGTCCCAACACTTGGCGTTACAATTCCACAAATAATACTAATTAAAGTCGTCTTTCCTGCACCATTAGGTCCAAGAAGTGCAAATATTTCATTCTGCTTGATATCTAAATTAATATTATTGAGCGCCTGAAATTGATTACTGTAAGTTTTAGATAAATTTTTTACTGAGACGACATTTTGCATCGGTCTCTTATACCAGCAAATTTTTGAAAATAAACACTTCTATCTTGTTTTGAACATATTTTTATCAAAATTAAGCCTTGCTTTTTAAGTACTTATTTATCAAACATGAAAAAGTCTAAGATGAAACCTCAGTACATAAGAAGACAATCCTACAATGGTGAATCGACTCTCGTGATTATACCTTCAACCACAAAGCTTAAACTTTCTAGAACCCCTAAACTTTTATCAAGCTTTGTGATCGCGACAGGTTTTCTTGGCTTGATGTTTTTCTCCATTAGTGGCTAAAATCCTTTCGGTACGGTTGTACTGGTACCGAAAAGATTAAAAATTTTCTTCAGATCAATAATATTAGTTGTCTCGTATTCATCTTTTATCTAGAATTTTAATGAATAATCGGGGGAAAAATTAATGTCAGTTTTAGATCGTTTCAGTGAAATCAGTTCAAAAATTTACATGGATGGTAAATTTTATAAAAGTCAATCAACAGAGTCTATTGATGTAATCGACCCAGCAACTGAAAACAAAATTGGAGAAATTCCTGAGACTTCACAATCTGAAATTGATGAAGTTGTATCTATTGCAAACAAAGCTCAAAAGGCCTGGAATCAAAAATCACCACTAGATCGAAGTCATGTCCTACACGAAGTTGCAAATAAGATGGGCGAAATGGCTCCACTATTCGCTGAAGCTCTAACAAGAGAAATGGGAAAACCCTATAAGGAGTCAATGGATGAAGTTCATTGGAGTATTCATAATATTCGTTTTTATGCAGAGATGGGCAGAGGTGAAACAGGAAAAGTTATAGGCTCTGCTGTTGAAGGGCAGTTTCATTACACACTCAAACAACCTTTGGGTACATGCGTTTTAATCTTACCATTTAATTATCCAATGGTATTACTTGCATGGGAAGCAAGTGCTGCTTTGGCTGCGGGGAATGCTGTCATTATCAAGCCTTCACAATACACATCTCTAACTACACTGTTATTTGCTGAAGCTTTTAAGGCTTTACCAGATGGATTGTTTCAAGTTGTAACAGGTGAAGCTGCAGCAGGAAAATCATTGGTTGAGCACAAAGATACGCATATGGTTGCATTTACAGGAAGCGTTCCAGTTGGGGTAAGCATTGCCTCTAAATGTGGTGAGCTTATGAAAAGATCTTTAATTGAAAATTCAGGTAATGATCCTTTTATTGTTATGCCTTCAGCTCCTATGGATATCACGGCTCGAGCTGCAGCGTTTTCTGCATATATGAATTGTGGACAAATATGCGTTTCAGCTGAAAGATTTTTTGTACATGAAAAAATTCATGATGAGTTTGTTGAAAAACTAATTGAAGAAACAAAAAAGATTAGAGTTGGTAATGGTCTTGATAAAGTTGATATGGGACCTATTGTTTCATCAAAAGAGAGAGACCGATACGAGAATGTTTTACACAAAGCTTTAGATGAAGGCGCAAAAGCTGTTGAGGGTGGAGGGCGACTAAGTCAGTTTAATAAAGGCTGGTTTGTAGCACCAACTGTGCTGGTTGATTGCAACGATGAAATGAGCATATTTAACAATGAAAGCTTTGGTCCAGTAGCACCAATTTGCAAAGTATCTAGTTTTGAAGAGGCTATGGAAAAAGCAAACAACTCTAGATATGGACTTGGTGCTAACATTTATACAAAAGATTTATCAGAGGGAATTCGTGCTTCAGAACAATTCCAGGCAGGAATGGTTTGGGTGAATGCGCCGTTGCTTGATAATGATGCCGGCCCTTTTGGTGGAACAAAACTCTCTGGTATGGGTCGTCAATTAGGTGCGGAGGGATTAGAGACATTCAGAGATACCAAGACTGTCATGATCGATCCTGATTGTCAGCCACAAGATTTCTGGTGGTTTCCGTATTCTGACGAGGAAATGTATAAGAAATAAATTGAAAATTTAAAAAGAATTTTTATTTTACTTAATACATTTTTATGAGAACAGTTGTACTAATTATAGTTGCATTAATTATTGCTTTTTTTTTATATCAGGCCTTTAGCAATCAAACGATAGAAAAAGAAGTTGCACAAGCTCAAAAGCCAATTCATCCTGAAACTATAGCCGCATATCAAAATAATTGTGCTTCCTGTCATGGGGTTAATTTACAAGGTCAAGAAGGTTGGCAAAATACTCTAGATGAAGATGGACATCGGCTAGCCCCACCATTAAATGGTACTGGTCACACGTGGCACCATTCACCAGAATATTTATTTCAAGTTATTAAATATGGCTTTCCAAGTTTCGATCCAAATTATCAGGGAAAGATGCTTGGCAATGACAGCTTAAGTGAAGATGAGGTTTGGCAGCTGATCACTTACATCAGACAAGAATGGCCAGTACAAATACAAGATGTCTATAACAGTAGATATGAGTAAACGCTGTTACCAGTCAAAAAACCCATGAACACCAGTTTCTCCTCGGTAATATTCAATATTACTTGCAGCCATCTCATAGCCGACAACCGCAAGGTCTTCGATGTTTTGGGTTTCTATTTTCATTTTTCCAGTAACATAAACAGGTTCCCACCACGCTAAACCTTCCCATGGGTTTTCTGCTTCAACATAAACCAGCTGATTAGGTGCTGGAGGTGGAACATGAATGCATGCTCCAATATATGGAACTAACAGAAAGCTATTCACGCCTCGTCCAAATGTATCTAAAGGAAGAACATATCCTGGTATTTTAACTTCTTTATCAACCAAGCTTTTGTTGAATTTTACTTCTCCGGGACTAAAGACTGAAGTCCATGGAATCAAATCATCCCAGTCTATTTCTTTTGGAACAGCATATGCGGCGGTTGTGATAAATAATAAAAGTAATATTAAATATTTTAATTTACTCATCAGATTTTGATTGTCATCCCATCATTTATTGAAAACCAGTACGCCCTAATTGCAGGCAATAAGCTGACTAGTATAGATGCAAAAATAAATGTCATAAAAACATACATATCTCGTAAAGATAACATTTCAACATTCACCAAGATACCATAATTATAATCGATCCAAGGTTGTAAAATAGATAATGAGAAGAATAATAAAATAACACTTAACAATATACTTAGCACTGATATAAAAATTGCTTCAAGCATCAACAGCCCAACAACTGTTCTAGGTGATGCTCCCATAGCCCTCCAAATTGCCATTTCTCGTCTTCTTTCACTTAAACTTGAAAACATGATAGCTGTCATGCCTATCAGTGTTGTAAATATGACAACAATTGATATGCCCAATAATAAATTTTCAACTACACCAACAACTCGCCAGAGTTCCTGCAGCGCTGCACCAGGAAGAATCGCAGTCATTGCTTCCTCAGGGTACTCATTAATCCATCGTTGAAGATTAAAGATTGTTAATTTTGATTTCACTCCAATGAGAGCTGCGGTAATATTTTTAGGAGTAAGATCCATTTTTCGGATTTCTTCAATGGGCGTTTCTTGCCCAGGAATTTTTGCTCCAGTCGACCAATCAACATGAATTGCTTCAATTGCGGCTAAACTCACAATCACAGTATTGTCTACTGGCGTACCCGTTTTTTCTAATATTCCAGAAACTCTGAATGGTTGATCGTCATGCTCTGAAAATGATTGAAGCCCATGCGCTACGATTAGTGGTGTGTCTATGTCATATCCTAGTTTTTCAGCTACTCCAGCACCCAACACTACGTCATAAAGATCTTCAAATAAGTATCCTTTATCAATATTAATTGATTGACCACCTCTATACTTATAACGAGCAAAGAAATCTTTATTTGTTCCCATAACCCGAAAACCCTTATGACTGTCACCAAGTGAAATTGGCACTGCCCAATCAACTTCTTCTTTATTCAAAACATCCAAATAGCTTTCCCAGGTGATGTTATTGGTAGCATTACCAATCCTAAATACAGAGTAGAGCATCAATTGAACTGAGCTGGCTCTTGCACCAATAATTAAGTCTGTTTGAGAAATTGTATCTGTAAAACTTGTGTAAGCAGATGTTCTTAATTTTTCTACACTCATGTAAAGCATTAGAGAAAAAGAAATTGCAATAACGGTCATGCCTGCAGTTACTAATCTTGCGTAGAGAGAGCTCAATGAAAGTTTTAGCAACATATCTAATCTTCTCGGGTTAACACTTCATTGATATCAATTAATCGATCAAATCGTTCAGCAAGCGATCTATCATGAGATACCATAAGTAAAGTTGATTTGTTATTCGAAATCTGTTCAAACATGAGGTCTAAAAAAATTTGTTGTGCATCTGTATCTAGCGAAGATGTGGGTTCATCTGCAATAACTAAGGAAGGATTGCCTATCAATGCCCTTGCCACAGCTACTCTTTGTTGCTGCCCAACACTAAGACTACTTGCTTTATATTGATCAATATCATCAGGTAATCTCAATTGTTTGCAAAGATTTAAGGCCGACTCTCTTTGATTAGTTACATTAGCAGATCTAACTTTTGAGAAATAAAGAGGCAGAACAATATTATCTATAACATTTGCATATGGGAGCAGATTAAATTGCTGAAAAATAATACCTATATTATCTGCACGATGTTCATCTTTAGTTTTAGAAGAAAGCTTATTTATCGTACTTCCATTAATTGATATGCTCCCACTTAAAGGATTTAAAAACCCACAAATTAATGAAAGAAGAGTTGTCTTCCCTGAGCCACTCTCTCCCAACAAAAGAACCTTTTCACCTTTATTGATCTCGAAATTGGGGACAAATATCTTAAAGCTACTTTTTTTTGACCAATAAAATCTTACAGAATCAATTTTAATAATATTTTCATCCAATTAGATTTTTCCTTTTAAGTCTATGAAAGGCTTATCTCCTTCCACTTCAAAACTCGTGGATCCAACTTCAGATACAAATTGTATTTCAAGTTCTCCAGAGTTAGGAAAAGTAGTAAAATATGGAAAGTCTATTCTGTCAATTTCTTTTACGTTACCGCAAGTAAATGAATAGTGAGCAACAAACTCATTGTGAGCTTCTTCTTCATGTTCATCATGATCGTGCTCATCCTCGTGATCGTGCTCATCTTCATGCTCATGCTCATCTTCATGATCGTGCTCATCTTCATGATCATGCTCATCTTCATGATCATCTCCCTGATTTATTTCAATTTCAGCATCGACTAAATTACAATTTCCACTGCTAGATAAAGTAAAGATGTTTTCAAAATCTTGAAACTTAGAAAGAGCTGTATTTACCAATGCTATATCACTATCACTTTTTGCTTCATACTCGAACCCAACAATATCTGCGCCAGGTATCATAAACTCTAGATTTATGGCACTGCCTTCTACAGCAATATTTAACTCACCGACCCCATGTTCATGCTTGTCAACTTGCCTTGTTTCTTCTGCGGCTGCAACTGACATCATCGCAGACATTAATAGTGAATAGTAAATACTTTTTTTCATTTTATCTCCTGAGAATTTTTTAAAAATCTTATTGAAAAAATATTTAGGTGTCTAGAAAAATGTTATTTTATAACATTTATATTTTAATGCTTCGTATTTTCAATTTGTTTATTTTTACAAGATTTACAAGTTCCAAAAAACTCTAAATTATATCCATCAAATACTGTTCCATCTTTATCTCTAAAATCTTTTAAATTTTTAAATAGTTTTGGATCATTGATTTCAGAGACAATTTCACAAGAATTACAAATAGAAAAAACAGTTTTATGGGGTGTGTTACAGTTTGAAATTTTACAAGCAACAAATGAATTTTGACTCTCAACTCGATGAATTTTTCCAATTTCAATTAATTTGTCTAATGCTCTGTAAACTTGGGGAGGTGCATTAATTCCTTTTTTTTGAACATTAGATAAGATTGAATATGCTTTAACAGGCTTTTTATTCTTCTGAATGAAGTCCAAAACAATTTTTTGATTTTTTGATAATGATTTACTCTTCTTATCCATAGTTTCTTTTTTTGATTCCTATTAATGATAAGATAAATAAAATTAGCGCAACTACAACTATTGTTGGTCCAGAGGATGTGTTAATTTCAAATGAAGTATATAATCCGATAAACACTGATAAAAGACCACCAATAATTGATAAAATAACCATCTGTTTTGGATTATTAGATAAATTTCGAGCCATTGTTGTAGGGATAATCAGCATTCCAGTAATTAGTAATAATCCTACCATTTTTATTGAAATTGCTATAAGTGCGGCCAGTAAAATCGTGAAAATTGCATTAACTCTCTCTGGATTCATGCCCTCGGCTTCAGCGAGCTCATAGTTTACTGTTGAGGCAAACAGCGGTTTCCAAATAAACCATAAAACTAAAAGAATAATGGCTCCACCAATCCAAATAGAAAGCAAGTCATTTACATTTACTGAGAGTATATCTCCAAATAGAACTCCCATAATATCAAATCGAATAAAAGATAAAAAACCCAGTACCACCAATCCCACTGCCAATGAGGAATGAGATAACAAACCTAACAGAGCATCGCTTGGTAAGTTAGTCGTTTTTTGTAATCTTAATAACAGAAGAGCAATTAGAGATGATACAGTAAAAATTGTAAGTGATATGTTTAGATCAAATGCAACAGACAACAAAACACCCAACAAAGCTGAATGAGCTAAAGTGTCACCAAAAAAAGATAAACGTCGCCATACAACAAAGCATCCAAGGGGACCAGTAACAAGAGCAATTCCAATCCCTGCTATTAAAGCTCTGAATAAGAAATCATCAAACATTATCTTTTACTATGTCTCCATCAGCAGTGTGTACATGGTCGTGGTCATGTTCGTATATTGATAATAGTTGTGATGATTTTTCACCAAATAATTCTTTGTAATGTTTATCACGCGCCACATCTACAGGTGTACCTGAACAGCAAACATGACCATTTAGACAAACAACATAATCAGTAGCCGACATAACTACATGTAAATCATGAGAAATCAGAAGAATACCACAATTCAATTTTTCAGAAATCTTCTTGATGAGTCCATACAATGCAACTTCACCAGCAAAATCAACTCCCTGCACTGGTTCGTCTAAAACTAAAAGTTCAGGCTTTTTTGCAATAGCTCTAGCAAGTAGTACCCTTTGGAATTCACCGCCAGATAAGTCTCTGAGATTTCTCGATATTAAATGATCAACACCAGTTAAATTCAAAGCATCATTTATCTCTTGAGGTTTTAAATCTTCTGTTAAAACCATAAAATCCAAAACCCTAATGGGTAAAGTCCAATCTATTGATACTTTCTGGGGGACATATGAGATCTTTTTAGTGAACGTCTGAACATTTCCCTCAATTTTTTTATGAAGACCAAGGACAATTTTTGCTGTTGTTGATTTTCCTGAGCCGTTGGGACCAATAATTGTAACTATTTTACCCCTATGAATTTCTAAATTAACATCCTTTACAAGCCATTTGCCGCTCTTCTGAATCCCTGCGTTAGAGATTTTTACAAGGACGTTTGGATTATTGGTCATTAAAAACTTGCTATTAAAAATTTGTTATATTATAACACTATACTCAATTATTAATGAAAGCAATTATACTATGAAATTACAACATAAATTTGGCCTATTACTATCATCTCTATCTTTATTCTCCTTTATTTCTTCTGCTGAGGCTGAACCAAAAGTTGTAACATCAATAAAACCAATACATTCACTTGTAAGTTATGTTATGGATGGTGTTGGACGTCCTGATCTGCTTGTTGACGGAAGCTCTTCTCCTCACACATTCCAATTGAAACCCTCACACGCTACAATGCTACAAGAAGCAGATATCGTTTTTTGGATCGGAGAAGACTTAGAGTCGTTCTTGGAAACACCTCTTGACTCAATTGCTGCCAGTGCAAAAAGAGTAACACTCATGGATTCTGATCAGATTGAGCTTCTAAAATTTAGAGAAAAAAATGTATTTGATGATCATCACGATGATCACGATGACCATGATGAACACGAAGATCATGCTGATGGACACGATGATCATGACGAACACGACGAACACGATGAACATGACGAACATGACGAACACGACGAACATGATGAACACGATGAACACGAAGGTCACGACGATCATGAAGAACACGCTGACGGACATGACGATCATGATGAACACGAAGGACATGATGATCACGGTCACCATCACGGTGAGCACGATATACATTTTTGGCTAGATCCAGAAATCGCAAAAACAATTGTAAGTATTGCTTCAGAAGAAT
Organism: uncultured Pelagibacteraceae bacterium; assembly: GCA_902622985.1. Lineage (GTDB taxonomy): Bacteria > Pseudomonadota > Alphaproteobacteria > Pelagibacterales > AG-422-B15 > CACNXQ01. Next base: position 113,245 of record CACNSH010000003.1, read on the forward strand.
TATCTGAAATTGATCCTGCCAATAAATCAATTTATTCATCAAATGCTGCGAATGCTATTAATGACCTTGACCAGTTAATAGACAATACAAGATCAAAAATAAATAGTGATGCAACATACATTGTGTTTCATGATGCCTATCAATATTTTGAGCAGAGATTTGGTATTGAAGTAATTGGTGCCCTTACTGTAAATCCTGAGGTGTTGCCTGGTGCGAAGCAACTTGCAGAAATAAGAGAAGTTATTGAGCATGAGAGTGTTAATTGTTTATTTTCAGAGCCTCAATTTAACCCAAGTATTGCAGAAACAATTGCAAGTGATACTGGTATAAAGTCTGCCGTTTTAGATCCATTAGGATCTGAATTGGAGCCAGGAAAAGATCTTTATTTTGATCTAATAGGTGACATGGCATCTTCATTTGAAAATTGCTAATTCTACAAAATATTTTTCATGAGCTTATTTAAAGCTGACAATCTAGAATCTTTAAAAGAATTCAAGGATACTGACTATAAATTAGGTATATTGGAGCGTGAACAACCTGAGGGTGCAGGTTCTTTCTTTCAAAAATTAATGAAAAATGACTTTGGAATTGAGGGCACTCTTAGTTCAATTAATTTGAAAGAAGATTTAAAAAATTTGGTCCAGGAAATAATTCCTAACCAGTTAAGTTCAACTGAGTTTTATAATTATTGGCTTGCAGATATGGAAACCGTTTGCAGAATATTCTTACAGATTGAAAAAACTGATACACTTTGCTTTTGGCTTGGGACAAAACGAGAGTGTAGACGTTATCATGTTGATAACGTACCAAGACGTCTTTTGGTCACTTATGCTGGACAAGGTACAGAATGGATACAAAATCAGGATGCTGACCGTCTAGCCTATGAGGCAGGTGAACCAAATGAAAAGATCGTTAGAGATAAAAGTAAATTACATTTCATTGATAAATGGAACATTGCAATATTTACCGGTGGTAGCAATGGTATACTTCATCGCACACCTGATTCTGCTCTAAATGGTCCTTCAATATTAATGAAACTTGATCATCCGGAGTATTTAAATTCTGTATATTCTTCAGAAGTTCTTAAATTAAATTAGATTAAATTAAATCAAACTTTTTTTTCTCAAAATCATACGTCTCTATAGATCCAGATCCAATATCATTCCAAACCCCATAAAGCATAATTTCACCTGACTTTACTTCAGTATTTATAAAGGGATATTTACTTAAGTTCTTTAATGATACGATAATGCTTTCTTTCTCCAAGTACTTAACTTTCTCATCGTTTCCTTCGCCTGAAATGTTATCGTATACTGGTTTTAGTAACTTAAGCCAATTAGAAATTGATGAGTTATCATCAAAATTATTTTCATGACACATATGATACCCATTCTTTATACCTCCACATCCTGAGTGCCCAATTATAATAATATTTTTAATATTTAATGCCGTTACACCAAATTCGATAGCTGCAATTGTTCCGCTATGTTCCGTTAATTGACTATAGGGTGGCACTATATTAGCAATATTTCTATGAACTAGCATTTCACCAGCTTTTGATTTGAATATAGCATTCGGATCAACCCTTGAGTCTACGCACGATATGATCATGTATTTAGGTGACTGACCTTCTTTTGCAAGTCTTTCAAAGTGATCTTTTTCTTGCGCGAAAGAGCTTTCTTTCCAGTCTCTGTATTTATTGATGAGATCTTTTGGTAACATTCACTTATTTATTTTTTATCCAAATAGGTGAAGACCATGCCATCTCACGCGTAATTTTTGGATAATTTTTAGCAGGTTTTTCATCAATTCTAATACTATCATAAGTTGACCAACGACATGTAGGATTTTCGATAGCTCTTGCATAATAAAATGTATTTTGATCAGGTGTATACTCAGTATCAGTCCAAATTACTTCTAATCGATCAGATCCATAGTTTTCATCGAAAGAACAATTTTCAAAATTTACACTTGCTTTAGTTTCCTTACATTTGTTGTTTCTATTATTTATATCTCTATCATCACTACAAATCACGTCGTAAACAACTTCATTTATTTTTCCATTCTCAGACCACCCTTTGATAATTTGAATTTTGTCTAAAGGTGCACTCAACGTGTCTCTCTCAGCAGTGATATAAAATTTAGGTTGCTGCATCGAACCATTCACTACTGTACTTCCCATTGGATGACCATTTTTATAAGACTCAGCTATTGGGTCTAATGAGTTTAGTAATTCTTCGGTACCATTGAAATTTAGAAAAAATCTTAATTTAATTCTCGTACCACTGGTCGCATACACTTCTTTTTTTTGCATTGCCTCAAACAATGTATCTCTATTATTTTCCTCAGCCCAAATTGCGGCTAGTCCGCCTGGATTATTTACTAGTTGAGTTAAAAGTAAACCATCCTTCACTCTCACTTTAGATGGTCCAACAAAACTAGTGCGACCTCTGTAATCCCATTCCTCAGTATCCCCAGGATTTGAATTATGTGAGTCAGAACTGCCAATCATACCAAAATCAAGTGGATTAAAGCCTATTTCATCTTCGAGGGTCAGTCCAATTTTTAGACCATCGCGCGCCATAGAAGTTTCCTGAATACAAAGAGTATCATTTTCCTTCTTACACTTTGGATAAAACTGCTCAATATCGCATTCTTCATCTGTGCTTCCAAAAAATGTACTGCACTCAGAACTTCCTTTATCTTGAAAAATTTCAACTAACGGTTCGTTATCATTTCTGAGTTTCCAATCATCAATTGTATATTTATCATTGTCTATGGTGTGATTTGCAAACGCATATCCCCATGATCTATTACCGTTGTGCGGTATTGTCATAAATTCACATGGATGATTGCAGTTTTCTATCAATTTTTTCCACAAATCAATGGCAGTATGTGCATCAAACAGCGAATAAGCTTTTTCTGGAACTGTATTATTTTTAAATATGACGTTCCTGTGATTATATCCACCATCAGGTAATGTAGGTGAATATTCGTATGCAACGAAAGTTGTAAATTTTCCAGGCTCATAATGAAGATCTGCAGCTTTTATAATTTTATCCCATGTTGATCTTACAAAACGCTTTTCTTTTTCCTTATCTCCTATTGCTTCGGACATGATACTGACCGGTGGTCGCGCAACAGAAGTATCACGCAGACCAATAAAAAAACGATAGCTGGGAGACTCGAGTCTTTCACATGTAAGTCGTGACTCATCAGTAATTTCTGGGTCAGCACAACTTTCTTGAAGGCCAAATGTTTCGGCGTGATCAGTAACAGCTGCAAAGTCAAGTGGTCTTGAAATTTGCATTGTTTCGCCAAACATATTCTGCATTGGTCCACCTTTTGCAAAATTATAAGTCTCTTCTAGGCCGTAACGATTACCAAAAATATATGAGTCGAATGATAAACTGGAGTGAACATGAAGATCACCAAAGTATACATTTTTATTTTTACTTGGCTTTTTAAACTCAAATGGTTCAAAAACGGTTTGCTTAGTAATATTCTCTCGTTGCTCTTTTGCCTCTTCGGATAGTTTTTGAATATCTTCCTTTGATAAGACAGGTACATTGTATAAGTTGTATAAATAAAGAGAACCAATTAAAATCAAAAAAACTAATGTACTGAGTAGAATGATCCAATGAATTTTTCTCATAATATCTAGTCATAGACAATATAAGGGTATAAAATTTTTACAAGCATGTCAGAAGGATATATTTTAAAAAAAACTGAAAAATCTCTACCTTTAAATTGGTATTTCAATCAAAAGCAATTTGATAGAGAGATTTCAAAAGTTTTGTCTAAAGAGTGGTTATATGTTTGCCACGTGGATACTATTTCAAAACCTTTATCTTTTCACACAGTTGAAATTAGCAAATTTAATATACTTATTGTTCGTGATAAAGAAGGAGAAATAAATGCTTTTTATAATTCATGTAGTCATCGAGGTTCAATTTTAAAAAAAGAAAAAAGTGGCAAACTAAAATCAAATTTATTGATTTGCCCATATCATCAATGGTCTTATAACGCCAGCAATGGAAATTTAGTTAGAACTACATCTATTATTGATCCTAAAAATTTTAGAAAAGATGAAAATTGTCTAACAAAAGTAAAAATTAAAGTTTGGAATGGGTTAGTTTTTATTAACATGAATAAAAACGCTAAATGGAATGCAAAAAAAGTATTTCCAGATTACAGTGATGCTTTTTCTCAACTCAATGTTAGTGACTATAAAATAGGTCATACCTGGAAGAAGCAAATTAAGTGTAATTGGAAAATATTTTGGGAAAATTATAGTGAATGTTTACATTGTCCCAACCTTCATCCTGAACTATCTGACCTAGTCCCTATTTATGGAAGAAGGTTAGTAGATATTAAAGATGATCCAAACTGGAAACGTTTTACTCATCATGATGATCCAAAGTACAAAGGTGGAATGAAAAAAGGTACTGAAACTTGGTCAATGAATGGAAGCGCACAAGGTCATCGAGTAGAGTACTTGGAAAATCAAAGCGATTTTCCTGGTTACATTTACATGACTACTTGGCCTTCTATGTTTTTAGCAATATTTACTGACCATATAAGAATGGTTCGTATTCTTCCTTTATCAGAGGAACTTACAGAAGTTACGGCAGAGTGGGTATTTAGAAAAGAAACTCTTAAAGATAAAAAATATTCAATGAAAAATGTTGTTGATTTTGCTGTATTAGTCATGAAACAAGATGCAGAAGCTTGCGAACTGAATCAAAAAGGCATACATAATCCAACAAGAAAAAATGGAACATTAATGCCTGAAGAGTATGAAATTAAAAGGTTTCACAGCTGGCTAAGAAAAAAACTATAAATTATTCCAAATGAATTCAGTTACACAAAATTATGAGAAGGAAATGCTTGAGTGGCGTCATGATTTTCATGCGCATCCTGAGCTAAATTTTGACTTAGATATAACCTCATCAAAAGTTGCAGATATTTTAAAGAGTTTTGGACTGGAAGTACATGAAGGCATAGGTAAGACCGGAATTGTTGCTGTTCTCAAAAATGGAAACAGTAATAAAAGTATTGGTATTCGTGCAGATATGGATGCATTACCGGTAACAGAGGAAAATGACTGCACGTATAAGTCCAATCACGAAGGTAAAATGCATGCGTGTGGTCACGATGGTCATACAGCAATGGCTCTAGGTGCAGCTAAATATCTAAGTAATACAAAAAATTTTAACGGAACTGTTTATTTTATTTTTCAACCTGATGAAGAAAAAACTCAGGGAGCTCAAGCAATGATAGATGATGGGCTGTTTGAAACGTTCCCAATGGATGAGGTATATGCTTTTCATAATTTGCCCGGTATGGAACTTGGAACCTTTGCAACAAGAGCAGGAACTATCACTGCAAGCGAAAGTTTATTTAAAATTGAATTAAGAGGTCAGGGAGGTCATTCAGCCTTGCCACACATGGGCGTTGATACTATTACAGTAGGTACTCAAATAATAACAGCTCTTCAATCAATTGTTTCGAGAAAAATTAATCCAGCTATGAATGGTGTTGTTTCAGTCACAAAATTTGAGTCTGATGGCAATGAAAATATACTGCCCGGTCATTCTATCATTTCAGGTGATGCACGTGCGTTGTCACCAGAAGCCAATCAAATTATTGAACGCAGCATGAAAGATATTGTAGATGGAACGGCGAAAGCACATGGTGTCGATTATGATTTTAATTACCTCACAAGAACAAACATGACAATTAATTCTAGAGATCAAGCAGCTTTTGCAAGTAAGGTTGCAGCTGACCTATTTGGAGAGGATAAAGTAGATGGAAATTGTGATCCAAAATTATTTTCTGAGGATTTTGCCCAGATGCTAATGGTTAAGCCTGGATGCTATATTTTAATTGGAAATGGAACAGAAGGAACTCATGGACAATCTTTACATTCTTCAAATTATGATTTTAACGACAAGCTTCTTGTCATTGGTTCATCATTTTGGTCTAAACTTGTTGAAGAAAGACTTAATGATTAATGATATTTTCTAAAAGTGAGTATATTGAAAGACTAAATAAAGTAAAAAAATCAATGCAAGAAAAGGGTATTGATTTATTAGTCTCTCAAGATACAGCAAACATAAATTACCTTACCGGTTATGATGCATGGTCTTTTTATTATGCTCAATGTGTAATTATACATATAGACTTAGAAGAACCTTTACTTTTCGTACGTGATCAAGATGCTGGAGGGGCATTCCTTCAAAACTGCTGGTCACAAGAAAATATAATTGTTTACGCTGAAAAATATATACATACATGGCCAAATCATCCTTATGATTATTTGATTGAAATAATTAAAAATAAAAATTGGGACAAACTTTCAATTGGACTTGAAATGGACAGTCATTATTTCACGGCATTTTGTTATAAAAAATTATTAGACGGGCTTCCTGATGCCACGCTGAAAGATTGTGAGCGCCTTGTGAATTGGGTACGATTTGTGAAATCAGTTGCAGAAATTGATCTAATGAAAAACGCCGCTTTAATTACTGATAAATCAATGCAAACTGCAATTGATGTTATCAATCCAGGTGTTAGACAATGCGATGCAGTTGGAGAGATACAAAAAGCAATGTTTTATGGAACTCCAGAGTATGGAGGAGAATATTCAAGTATAGCAACTTTACTTCCAACTGGAGCTGGGACTTCTGCCTCACATCTAACGGCTACGCAGGAAAGATTTGTTAAAGGCGAAGCAACAATAATTGAAATTGCCGGTGTTTATAAAAGGTATCATGCACCACTTGCAAGAACAGTTCTGCTTGGAAAAGCAGAACAAAAAAAAATTGACGCCATAAATGCAACTAATGAGGCGCTAAATGAGGGTATATCAGCCATAAAGCCAGGCAATACAGCAGATGATGTTGCGCAAAAATTTTGGGCAGTATTAGATAAATACGATATCAAAAAGGAATCTCGGACTGGATACTCCATTGGAATTGGTTATCCACCTGATTGGGGTGAGCACACAATAAACATATCAAAAGGTGATCCAACTATTTTACAACCAAATGTAACCTTTCATATGATTGCTGTTATGCAATTTGGTGATTGGGGAGTAGAGGCAAGTCACTCATTACGTGTTACAGAAAGTGGCTCAGAAAAGTTTTCAGATTTCTCAAGCGATTTATTCATAAAAGAGTAGCAGATAACTGGGAATGAGCGTCCCTTGTTTTTACTAGAGAATCCATTAAATATTGTATAAAGTAGCGCAATTCATGGAGTCAATTATGGGTATTCATCACGATTATAAATCAAAACGTGGGGAGAGAGCGATGGCCAAGCAGCAGAAACGTGAGGCTAAGTTTTCTGATAACACGGATAAAAAAGAAGAAGAAAAGCTCATCAAAGAATTAAAAAAAGCAGGGTTAAATAAAGATGAAATCAAACAATTCCTCGAAGGAAGAGCAAAAGGATAAAAAGCTCGACAGCACAGAAAGGCTTGCTGAGGCACTAAGGCAAAATTTAAGAAAAAGAAAAGAGTTTCAAAGAAGGCAAAAGAAAGAAGATTAATATGACAATCATGTCGGATAACTGGATAAAGAAAAAAGCCTTAGAAGAAGGAATGATTGAACCGTTCGTTGATGGACAAAAAAAAGAAGGCACAATTTCATTTGGTCTTTCATCATATGGATACGATGCAAGAGTTTCAGAAGAATTTAAAATTTTTACCAATGTAGATTCTGCTTTAGTCGATCCAAAAAACTTTGATGATAAAGGGTTTGTAGATCGGCCAGGTAAAGAATGCATAATTCCACCTAACTCATTTGCATTAGCAAGAACCGTTGAGTATTTTAGAATTCCTCGCGATGTACTTGTAATTTGTTTGGGCAAATCAACTTATGCAAGATGTGGTATTATCGTAAATGTTACTCCTCTCGAGCCAGAGTGGGAGGGTCACGTAACGTTAGAATTTTCTAACACAACTCCATTACCTGCAAAAATTTATGCTAATGAGGGAGCGTGCCAGTTTTTATTCTATAAGGGAGAAGCGCCACCAGAAGTTTCATATAAAGATCGTAAAGGTAAATATATGATGCAAAAAGGGGTTACTTTACCTAAGCTTTAAATCGTTCATGCAAAAAATATTGATAAATGGAGGAAACCTTCTCCAGGGTTCTGTTCCTGTCAGTGGATCAAAAAATGCATCCCTCCCAATAATGGCCGCAAGTATTCTTACTAATGAAAATTTAGAACTCGAAAACGTACCAGATTTAGTAGATGTAAATACAATGTCAGCAGTTTTATCATCGCTAGGTGTCAATGTTACAAAAAAAGATGCTAAAACAAATCGTCTTACACTTTGTTATTCAGACTCTGAAAGTGCAATAGCGGAGTACGATTTAGTTAGAAAGATGAGGGCTAGTATATTAGTTCTTGGACCATTACTTGCACGCAAAAGACACGCTAGCGTATCTCTTCCAGGGGGGTGCGCAATAGGCGCTCGACCAGTAGATTTGCACATAGATGCATTGACGAAACTTGGCGCAGCATTTGAATTAGATGGTGGATATATTAAATGTAGCGCTCCAAATGGCTTAAAAGGAAATAAAATTAATTTTTCAAAAGTATCAGTAGGAGCTACTGAAAACATAATTATGGCTGCATCGCTTGCTCGAGGAGAAAGTGAAATTAGGAATATCGCAGTTGAGCCTGAGGTTATGGATCTTATAGACTGTCTTAATAAAATGGGTGCTAAAATCGAATTAGGAGAAAATAGAAATGTTCATATTCAAGGTGTTGACCAACTCCAAGGTACTGTCCACTCAATTATCCCTGATCGCATAGAGGCAATCACATATATAATTGGAGGAGCTATAGTTGGTAACGATCTCAAGATTACAAATCTGAACCTTGAGCATATCAGCAATGTATTGGAATTATTGAATGAGCTATCTATTAATTACTCAATGGGTAAGAATAGCATTGCTGTTAATCAATCTGAGATCTCTGATGGTATTGATATTAATACAATGGAATATCCAGGGTTCCCAACTGATGTACAGGCACAAATGATGGTCTTATTATCTCTTGGAAAATCTAAATCACAAATAACTGAAAATATTTTTGAAAACAGATTTATGCATGTTCCAGAATTAAACCGCATGGGCGCTAATATTGAAATCAATGGTAAAACAGCAATTATTAATCCATGTAAGGGGTTTATTTCAGCTCAAGTCATGGCAACTGATTTACGGGCTTCGGTAAGTTTAATTTTAGCTGGATTGGTTGCTAAAGGTGAAACAACATTGAACCGAATTTATCATCTTGATCGAGGTTATGAGAAAATAGAGAAAAAATTGCAAGCTTGTGGTGCAGATATTCGGAGAATAAATTAGGATAAATGAATCTTAATGCAATTGATACTGACGAGCTAAAAATTATTTCAACTATACTTCAAGACGGACTTATTGAAGTAAACGATATCAAATATTTGCCATCAATTAGGTCATTTTTTCTTATGATTACTAGATTTATGTGGGAGGAAAAAATAGTAAATAAAGTAGATCAAAGAATAAAAGCAGTACTAAGCTTTGAGGATGTTTTATCGGTTTACTCAAAAAATATAGATCAATTGAACAAAAATAAGACACTAGAGCTCGTAACTTTTAATTATTATCCTAACAATTCTAAAAATATAGAAATTGAATTGCTTTTCAAAAATGATGCAATTATAAAGCTCGAAACTGAAATAATAAGATGCAAGTTAGAAGATCAGGGTGAACCCTGGAATATTGAAAAAATAGAGAATGACAAAAATAATTAATTCTGTAGATCAAAATTTTGAGAATGATTTTAATAATCTTCTTACAATGAACAGATCAAGTGACTCGAACGTTACTCAGACTGTGGCAGCGATCATTGACGATATTAGAAAAAACGGAGATGAAGCTCTTTTGAAATATACTCATCATTTTGATAAAAACAGCCTTGATATTAACAACATACTGCTTGAAGAAGATGAAATTGAAAGGCAATCACGTGACGTGCCGAGTGATCTTTGTGATGCGCTTAAAGTATCAATGGATCGTGTTCGCACTTATCATGAAAAGCAATTACCAAATGATTTAGTTTATGAAGACAATCTTAACTCAAAGTTAGGATATGTTTGGCGTCCGATTGAGTCAGTGGGTATTTATGTCCCAGGTGGTACTGCAAGTTATCCAAGTACAGTAATTATGAACACAATACCAGCGGTTGTAGCTGGTGTTGAAGATATCACCATGGTTACACCAATGACGAATACTGCAATAAGTTCTTCAGTGTTATATGCCGCAAAAATTTGTGGAATAAAAAAAATATACTGTATAGGAGGTGCCCAGGCTGTTGCTGCTCTGGCATATGGAACCAAGACCATAAAATCTGTTAATAAAATTGTTGGACCAGGCAATATTTATGTTGCTGAAGCAAAAAGACAAGTTTCAGGTTTCATAGGCACCGATATGTTTGCCGGCCCATCAGAGGTAGTCATTATTGCCGATGAAAAAAATGATCCAAAAATTGTTGCAGCCGACCTCATTGCTCAAGCTGAACATGACCAAAGCGCACAAAGTATACTTTTAACAACCGATCAGAAATTAGGAGATGCTGTAAATAAAGAAGTAGAGAACCAGATAGATTCCCTTCCTCGAAAGGATATAGCGGCTTCAAGCTGGGAAAATAATGGAAAGATAATTATCACTCAAAATCTTGAAGAAGCTGTTTTATTATCTAATAAATTAGCACCAGAACACTTGGAATTATTAGTTGATAACCCGGAAGATATTCTTAAAAGAATAAAAAATGCTGGAGCAGTTTTTATGGGCCGTAACACACCTGAGGCACTTGGAGACTATTTAGCAGGTCCAAGCCATGTACTTCCCACTTCTAGAAGTGCTAAATTTTCTTCTGGACTATCTGTTTTTGATTTTCTCAAAAAAATATCACTTGTTGAATTTTCAAAAGAAGGTATTGAACAAGTTGGAGATAGTGCTATTAAAATCGCAGATAATGAAGGTCTTGACGGGCATTCAAGATCAATAGAATATAGGCTTACAAAAAAATAATTTATGTCAAAAGAAGAAATACTAGAGTTCAAGGGTAAGGTTACAGATTTACTTCCCAACGCAATGTTTAAAGTAGAGTTAGAAAATGGCCATGAAGTATTAGCGCATACAGCAGGAAGAATGAGAAAAAATAGAATCAGAGTACTTGCCGGGGATGAGGTTCTTGTTCAGGTTACACCTTACGATCTAACCAAAGGCAGAATAATATTTCGATATAAGTAGTTTGAGATTATTTTGAAGCTAATTCTAGGCAGCGCATCTCCACGAAGACTTGAGTTATTAGCAAAACTTAACATTAATCCAAGTGAGATAGTTTCCCCAAATATAGATGAGTCCATTAAAAGTAATGAGCTACCTCTTCAATATTGTAAACGTATAGCACATGAGAAACTAAAACATTTTCAAAATAAGTATAAAGACTCAGTAATTTTAACTGCTGATACGATTGCCTATACTGGTAGAAAACTCATAGATAAAACAGATGACGAAAATATTGCTTATAAAAACTTACTTCGACTATCGGGAAAAAGACATAGAGTCAGCACTTCCATTTGTATAAGAAATCTAGAAAATAGAATATTTAAAAAAACCGTTACGACAGTTGTTAGTTTTAAAGTATTAAGCGGTCAAGATATAGAAGATTATATGAAAACTAATGACTGGCAAGGTGTTGCAGGGTCATATAAAATTCAAGGGATGGCAGAGTCTTTTATCAAATCCCTAAATGGATCTTACTCAAATGTAGTCGGTTTACCCTTATTTGAAGTCAAAAATCTCCTTATTTCAGCTGGATATAAATGATTGAATTAATTTTTATTTATAATGCAAAAAGTGGAATCGGAAATGCCTTTATAGATTGGGCACATAAAATAATATCGCCAAAAACTTATGACTGCAATTTATGCTCAATTACATACAATAATTTAGGTAAAGAAATAAAGTGGAAAGAATTTCTTAACAATATAAATGCACATAGCCGATTTTACTATATTGATCATCTAAAAGAACTTGATTTTGTTGATGAGAAAACAGAGCTACCATGTGTTTTTATTAATGAGAAGGATGAATTTAAATTAATAATTAATTCCCATGAGATGAATTCATTTGATAATGTTGACCAATTAATCAGTAGATTAAAGGTTTTTCTGGATTAACTGTATTCAGAATATTTTCTTTGCACGAATTAATGTTATAGAATAAAAGACTAGGATCACTAATTAAATGGCTCGATAGCTCAGTTGGTAGAGCAAAGGACTGAAAATCCTTGTGTCGGTGGTTCAATTCCACCTCGAGCCACCACTTATGCAGCTGTAGCTCAGTTGGTTAGAGCGCCTGGTTGTGGTTCAGGAGGTCGGTAGTTCGAATCTACCCAGCTGTACCAGTAATTACTTTTTTTACAGGTAGAGTTAATACAATCAGAAACATAATTATCATCACAAACCCAAAAGCTAAGTAGAGTACACCAAATTCACCCGTTAAATCATAGCTTCTCGAAATCATGATCAGTGCAATAGGACCAACTGTAAATGATACAATAAATTTAATACCGTAGACTAGGCTTTGATATTTTTCAGGTGAAAATTTTGCAAGTAATAAATTTTCTGCAGGCAGTATACTTGAATTAAAAGCAACAATTGCAAGACTTATTGCAATTAACCAGTAATTTGAAAGACTAACAATTAAGAGCAAGAGGAGTCCTTGGCCAACTATTCCAATTGAATAAATCAGCTTTTCAGAATATTTATCTGTTAAAATACCTCCAACATAATTCATTAAACCACTTACAATATATATCGCGGCAACTATATAGCCGATATCTGAAGTAGATAAATCAAGACTATCAGTAAGTCTGATATCAATTGCCTTTGGAAGACTTGTCTGAAGAATTTGATAAACAAAGCTCAAACATGTAATACTTAACAGCATAATAATTGCAATTTTTAGCATCTGATTTTTTTCAGGATTATCTTTAAACTGCTCTGAAGATATATTCTTTAATGATATTTTTCCTGATTTAAGATGATAGGTTAGACTTAGTCCAACTACTAATGAGATCAATCCTGGCAGCATAAAGGCAGCTTGCCAATTAAATTGTTCAATTAATACACCCGCAAAAAAGGCACCTAATCCAATACCTACTCCCCCAAAAATATTATTAAAGCCAAGTGCTTTACCAGTTTCCTTTGAAGTGTTAACAACCCATGAAATTCCAGCGGGGTGATAGATAGCGCAAAACAATCCAAGCAATGATAAACTGATAAATAAAGAAACTTTATTTCCGCTCAAGCCACATAATAATGAACTAGTTCCCAAGCCAATGAACATAATTGCAATCATTCCAGAACGACTCCATCTGTCACTGATCCATCCAGCAGGAAGGGCTCCCAAACCCACAAGTAAAGATCCTAAAAACCAAAGATTTAGTAATTCATCGTAGCTAAGCTTCCAGTCGTCTTCAATTGCGAGAACTATAACAAAATAGAATGCAGCAAACATATGCATTAGTAAGTGACCTAAGGCGGCATACGTGACTGTTAATTTGCTATCATTTCCCATAACTACTTTCGATAAAAATAGTGCAATTATTATAAACTTTAAGAAAAATTTAAAATTATTTGACTTTTATTAATAAATAAGGCATTTCAGCTTCATGTTTATATTTAAACATCATCACTATCATATCTAAGTTCGCTGAAAAAAACAATCAGCGGGCAATAACCCCTTTTTATATTAAATAAACACACTTTGTAGTATCTTACTTACAGTGGGAGTAAAATGAGTAAAATTAAAAATAATCCAAAGGCAATTTTGCCGAAGGGTTTTAAAGACAGTGACATTGAAATTTTAAATCTTAGAAAAAAAGTTTCTAAGATAATAGAGAAGGAATGTCTAAAGTATGGATTTATTGAATTAGATACATCCACAATTGAATATACTGAGAGTATTGGCAAGTTTCTTCCTGATGTAGACAGGCCTAGTGGAGGTGTATTTTCATTTCAAGACGATGATGAGAAATGGCTATCACTGAGATATGACTTAACGGCCCCCTTAGCAAGATACGTAGCTCAAAATTATCAAGACCTCGTTAAGCCATTTAAACGTTATCAATCAGGACTAGTTTGGAGAAATGAAAAACCAGGACCAGGTAGATACAGAGAATTTTTTCAGTTTGATGCTGACGTGGTGGGAGTTGATTCAACACTAATTGATGCAGAGCTGTGTGTAATGGTATGTGATATTTTAATTGACCTTGGCCTAAATACTTCACAATTTGAAATAAAATTTTCAAATAGGGAAATTTGGACAGAACTTTTTTCGAACTTAGATGTTAAAGGGGACGATTTGCCAAAAATTCTTAGAGCAGTAGATAAAAAAGATCGATTAGGTATAGAGGGCGTTAATGAGTTGCTTCAAAAAGGAAGAAAAGATGTATCTGGTGACTTTATGGAGGGCGTGGGCTTAAGCGAGACAGATGCTGATAAAATTATTTCTTTTATAACCAATTCAAACCAATCAAACGCCCAGATGGAAGAATTCAACTCCTATATAAAAAATTTCCCAGATTATCCAATTCGTTTTGACTCATCAGTTGTTCGCGGCCTCGACTATTACACTGGAATGATTTTTGAAGCAGAGCTTCTTGTTGATATTAAAAATGAGAAAGGTGAAAAAATTGTATTTGGATCAGTTGCTGGCGGTGGAAGATATGACAGACTTATTTCAAGATTTGGGAAAGAGGATGTTCCTGCTACTGGTATATCTATAGGTGTTGATAGATTAATTGTAGCGTTAAATCAATTAGACCTTTTAGATAATAAGAAAAATCCATTAGTGGTAATTGCAAATTTAGATAATCAAAATATGCCGGATTATATTTCAATGGCTAAAGAAATTAGAAATGAAGGTATTTCATGTGAAATATCATTTGGATCTAAAAACCTTGGAAAGCAATTAAAGTATTGCGATCGTAAAGGTGCAGATATTGTGATCATTGCTGGTGATGAAGAGTTAAAAAAGGGTGAAATATCAATTAAGGATTTAAATAAAGGTAAAGAGGTTTCAAAAGATATTGTCGATAGAGACAAGTGGAGAGAGGCAAAAGCTGGACAACAAACAATTAATCGCTCTGACTTGATGACAGCATTAAATGAAATTTTGAATTAAAATAAAATGTCACTTCAAGAATTAAATATCAATTTAAAGAATTATTTTATTAAGTCTGGATTTAATTATATTGAACTTCCATTGCTGTTTGATGCGGATATATTTTTTGAAACTTCAGGTGAAGAAATTAGAAGAAAGATGTATTCGTTTACTGATACTTCAGGAAAAGAAAAATGTTTGAGACCAGATATGACTGTACCAACATGTCAAAATTTTATTGCAAGTAATAATAAATCCAGTGAGTCAAAGTTATGTTACAGCGGTCCTGTATTCAGATCATCCAATGAGTTATCAAATAATTCTATTGAATTAAATCAGTCTGGTATTGAGATCATTTTTTCTGAAAAAAATTTAAATAATATACATGAGATGGATGCGTACATTTTAAAGACAGCTGAAGATACAATGTGTCGATTAAATATTGATAACTATAAAATTAAAATTGGTAGCATTAAATTATTTAATCAGTTTATCAACAAATTAGAGCTGCCAATTAGATGGAAACAGAGATTAGTAAGACATTTTTTTAGAAGAAAATATTTCGGGAGTTTACTTGATAGATTAGGTGAAGGTGTAGGGTATGATAATGAAAAAAAGCATAGCATGCTTCAAGAGAAATTTAATATAGATGACGTATCTGACAAAGGCTTGACAGATTTTATTAATAAACAAAATGCTCGAGGTTTAGGTGCTCGAACTGTTGAGGAAATTGTTGATCGATTTCAATTAAAAAGTCTTAATGTAATAAGTCAGAAAGATGGAAAAGAAGTTGTTGATTTAATAAATAATTTTTTAAGATTAAGTTGTAACCTTTCGGAATTTCCATCACTACTTCGCGAATTTACTAAATCAAATAATGTTTCTTCATTTGAGAGTGAAGTAGAGGAAATGGAGAATTTTGTGAATGCTGTATCAGAAAAAAGAAACATAGAAAAATATTATTTTGATAATGACTTTGGTCATTCAATTGAATTCTATGATGGCATGATGTTTGAAATTTATAATCCTGATAATCAAAGTGAATTAATTAGTGGAGGGCGGTACGATAAATTGCTTATTGATTTAGGCTCTAAATCGAACTTATCAGCAGTTGGATTTGCAACTAATAATAACAATATAATTGAGCTGATTTAGGAATGAATATACAAAATACACTTCGGATTGCATTACCAAGTAAAGGTAGATTGAGAACTGACATGGAGTCTTTGTTTGAAGAAAAAAAAATAATTTTTAGTAATCTTGAAAATGATAGAGAGTATATTGCAGCAATAGAGGGTCTTGATAATGCAATTGTTTATTTCTTGAGTGCTAAAGAAATTACAAATCGACTTGATGAAGGATCCATTCATGTTGGTTTAACTGGTGATGATTTAGTACAAGAAAAAATAACTAATTATAACCAGAAGATAACAAAAAAACTTAAGTTAAATTTTGGTAAAGCAAATTTAGTTGTTGCTATACCAGAAATATGGATTGACGTAATGACAATGGCTGACTTAGAAGAAATCTGTCATTTGCACAGAACTAAATTCTCTAAAAGACTTAGAGTTGCAACAAAGTATAAGAATTTGACAAATGAATATTTTTCAAATTGTGGGGTTGTTGATTATAGGACTGTAGAAAGTGATGGATCAACCGAGAGTGCTCCATTCAATGGCTTTGCAGAAATAATTACTGACATCACATCATCAGGTGAAACATTAAGAGCTAATAATCTAAGAGTGCTTGATGATGGACTTATACTAGAGTCGTCTGCAAACATTTTTACTTCAAATGTAGCTGAGTGGGATACAAATTTAGAAAATACACTCAATTCTTTTATAGATAGAATTTCATAAAAAAACCCGGCTGGGCCGGGTTTTTTTAGATTAGCTTTAATGAGCTCAACTTACATCATTCCGCCCATGCCACCCATTCCGCCCATGTCAGGCATTGCAGGAGCCGCTGCAGCTTTGTCTTCAGGTGCATCAGCTACCATTGCTTCGGTAGTGATTAAAACACCAGCTATCGATGCTGCATTTTGTAAGCTAGTTCTTACAACTTTAGTAGGGTCGATAATTCCTGCTTTAAACATGTCCACAAACTTATCGGTTTGCGCATCATAACCCTCTGAAGCAGATTTACCTTCCTTAATTTTTCCAACAATTACTGAACCATCCACACCAGCGTTATTTGCAATAGTTCTAATTGGTGTTTCTAAAGCTCGACGCACAATATCAACGCCTGCTTTTTGGTCGGCATTTGCCGTTTTAACTTTATCAAGAGCACTTGCAGCTTTTATCAATGCAAGTCCACCACCGGCTACGATACCTTCCTCAACAGCAGCTCTGGTTGCATTTAATGCATCGTCAACTCTGTCTTTTCTCTCTTTAACTTCAACCTCAGTCGCACCGCCAACTTTAATGACAGCTACTCCACCAGCAAGTTTAGCTAGACGCTCTTGAAGTTTTTCTCTGTCATAATCAGAAGTAGTCTCTTCAATCTGTTTTCTGATCTGAGAACATCTGCCTTGAATGTCAGCTTTCGTGCCAGCACCATTAACAATTGTAGTATTTTCCTTGTCAATGCTAATTCTTTTTGCAGTGCCAAGGTCATTAACAGTTACATTTTCCAATTTAATTCCAAGGTCTTCAGAGATGACTTGACCGCCAGTTAAAATTGAAATGTCTTCCATCATTGCTTTTCTTCTATCACCGAAACCAGGCGCCTTAACAGCAGCAATCTTCAAGCCGCCTCTTAATTTATTAACAACTAATGTAGCTAGAGCTTCGCCCTCAACATCTTCTGCAATAATTAAAAGTGGTCTTCCTGCTTGCACTACCGCTTCTAGAAGAGGAAGCATTGGCTGTAAATTTGTTAGTTTTTTCTCGTGCAAAAGAATATATGCATTTTCTAAATCAGCAGTCATTTTTTCTGCATTAGTTACAAAGTATGGAGATAGATAACCTCTATCAAACTGCATACCTTCAACGACATCTAATTCAGTTTCTAAACCTTTTGCTTCTTCAACAGTAATGACACCTTCGTTACCAACTTTGTCCATTGCTTTAGCAATCATATCTCCGACCTCTGCTTCGCCATTTGCTGAAATAGAGCCAACCTGAGCAACTTCCGCACTTGTTTTAACTTTTTTAGAAGAGTCTTTAATTGCATCGCTTGCAGCTTCAATTGCAGAATCAACACCTCTTCTTAAATCCATAGGATTCATACCAGCAGCAACAAATTTTAAACCTTCAGTAACAATTGCTCTTGTAAGTACGGTTGCTGTTGTCGTACCATCACCTGCAACATCATTGGTTTTACTTGCAGCTTCTCGTACCATTTGAGCACCCATATTTTCAAATTTGTCTTTGAGCTCAACTTCTTTAGCAACAGAAACACCGTCCTTTGTACTTTTTGGTGCACCAAAAGATTTGTCCATAACTACGTTTCTACCTTTTGGGCCTAAAGTAACAGCCACTGCATCTGCTAATACATTGACACCTTTGAGCATTTTATTTCTAGCCTCTGTGCCAAAATGAATATCTTTACCCGCCATTTTTTTTCTCCTTAGTTAATATTTATTTTTTCTTTTTTGATTTAGATTTTGTATCTATAACGCCCATGATGTCTGACTCTTTCATAATACAGAGTTCTTCACCATCAACCTTTACTTCTGTTCCAGACCACTTACCAAAAAGAACGATATCGCCAATCTTTAGATCAAGCGGTGTTACTTTACCATCTTCACTTTTAGTTCCATTTCCGACGGCTACAATTTGGCCTTCTTGAGGTTTTTCCTGAGCAGTGTCTGGTATGATAATACCGCCTGCTGTTTTCTCTTCAGTATCCAGTCTTCTAACGAGTACACGATCGTGTAAAGGTCTAAAATTCATGTCTTAATCTCCTAAATATGTTTGCACAAAGCTTAATTACCTAGGCATATAGTGATCTAGGGCAAGTGTGTCAAGGGGTGGAAAAAATTTCGATTTTATTGGAATTAGTAAAAAAACAAGTATTTTCAATAATTTGCTATTGTTCTGACTCACCGCCATCAATTACGATGTTTTGACCAGTCATAAAAGATCCAGCTTCAGAAGCCAAATATACTGCAGCGCCTGCAATTTCGTCAGGCATTCCTATCCTTTTTAAAGCAGCTTTGGCAGTCATAGATTTTAAAATACTCTCGTTCTCCCATAAAGCTCTGGCAAAATCAGTTTTTATTAAACCAGGTGAGATACAATTTGCACGAATATTATCTCTTCCATATTCCACTGATATATTTCTTGCCAACTGGGAGTCCGCAGCTTTTGATATAGCATAAGCACCCAACATGCTGTTGCCGCGCAAACCTGCGATCGAGGAAATAATTATAATTGAACCATTTTTCATTTTGATCATATCTGGGAGCACCTCATTACAGAGCCAAAAATTACTTTGCACGTTTGACTTCATTATTTTTTCAAACGCCTCGTCAGGTATATTATTTGATGGTCCAAAATATGGATTGATTGCAGCATTACATACAAGAGTGGAAATATTGCCACAGAAGTCTAACGATTTTTTGTAAAGATTTTTTAATTGCTCTTTGTCCGAAATATTACATGAAATTGCCGTTGCATGTCCCTCTCCAAATGTATCATTTATCTCTTTAGCGACTGCTTCACATGCATCAAGCTTTCGACTTGTGATAATGACTTTTGCACCATGCTCTGCCATTCTGTAGGCTATAGCTTTGCCTATTCCTCTAGAAGATCCAGTGATTATAGCATTTTTATCTTTTAAGTTAAAAAGTGTCATTTAATAAAATATCATAATAATTTATAAGAAGATTATTAATTTATAGGATAATTTCAATATAATTATGGAAATTAAAAAAATCATAAGCGCTACTGAATTTTCACTTTCTTATAGAATCATACTTTGTGATCTTTGGGGCGTTATTCATAATGGTGTTGAAGTATTCTCTGATGCAAAATCCTATCTTGAGGCAATGAAGGAAAATAATATTGATGTTTATTTGATTTCTAATGCCCCGAGACCTGAAGCAGTAGTAAGAAATGGATTAATAAATAAACTTAATCTCAATCCCGAATTATTTAAAAAAATTTATACTTCAGGCGATACAGGCACACAGTACATAAATTCTAAAGTTCATGGACAATCATATTATCATTTGGGACCAGAAAAAGATTATGATTTGTTAGAAAATATAAATATTCAAAAAACTAATGACATAGAGTCCTCAGAATTTGTTGTCTGCACAGGCTTATATAATGACAACGATGAACACCCAGAGGACTATAAAAATATTTTTGAGGATTTTCTTAAACAAAATTTAGAAATAGTTTGTGTTAATCCAGATGAAATAGTCTACCGAGGTCAGGCACGCATATATTGTGCAGGTGCTCTTGGAAAATATTACGAAAAACTAGGAGGTAAAGTAACTTATTACGGAAAACCTTATTCAGAAATATATGATTTTGTAATGACTGATTTATTGTCTAAAGATGCAACAAATAAAAACGAAATATTAGCTATAGGCGATAGCCTAAAAACAGATTGCTTAGGGGCACACAACTCGGATTTAGATTTTTTATTTATAAAAAATGGTATTCATAAAACTGAAATTGCAAATGATGACGAATTAGTGAGAATATCAAAAGCTTATTTACCTGAAACCTGCAAAACTCTAATGTATACTGAAATTTTAAATTAATTAAAAAATGAAAGTTTTTAAAAGTTTAAATAGAAGATCATTAAATTATACAAAGAATTCTGTATTAATTATTGGAAACCTTGATGGAGTGCATAAAGGGCACCAATCAATAATTAATTCAGCGAAAAAAATTGCAAATAAACAAAAAACAAAAATAGGTGTGTTACTTTTTGATCCGCATCCACGGAAATATTTTAACAAAAATATTAAAAGTTTCTTATTAACAGAGTTAAACGAACGTCTCGAAATCTTAAAATCTTACGGTATCGATTATGCAATAATAATAAAATTTAATAAAAGAATATCCTCTATGACACCTAATGACTTTTGTAAAAAAATATTACTTAGAGGAATATCAATGAAATATATTTTAGTTGGTAAAAATTTTAAATTTGGTAATAAACGATCAGGCGACTATAAGTTTCTTCTGAATTTTGGTAAAGAAAATCAATTTTACGTAAACCCAGTGAAATTATTAAAAACACCAAATCATCTTTTTAATAAAACAAAGATGAAAATATATTCGTCTACAAATATTAGAAAACTTATTTCAAACGGTAATGTAAGATTGGCAAAAAATTTTCTGGGAAACAATTTTAGTATAACGTCAAAAGTTATAAAAGGAGATCAACGAGGCCGAAAAATTGGCGTTCCAACTGCTAATCTAAATATAAATGAATACGTGGCACCAAAATATGGAGTATATGCTATTGAAGCCTCATTCCTGAAAAATTCAAAGAAAAGAACTCTTAAAGGAATAGCGAATTTTGGTATCAGACCAACATTTCATACGAACACTGAAATTTTGGAAGTTCATCTATTTAGATTTAAATTGAATATTTATAATTCTTTGCTAAAAGTCGACTTTGTTGAATTCATAAGGCATGAAAAGAAATTTTCAGGAGTAGAGGCCTTAAAAAAACAACTAAAATCAGATATATCTAAAGCACAAAAAATTCTAAATTAAGCAAAATGAACACTAAAAATGATAAAATAGACTTTAGTGAAACTCTATTTTTACCAAAGACATCCTTTGCGATGCGTGCTGGCCTGCCCGAACAAGAGCCAAAAATTCTAGATGGCTGGTCAAAGGATAATATTTATGAAAAATTAAGGGAAAAATCAAAAAGTAGAAAAAAATTCGTATTACATGATGGCCCCCCTTACGCTAACGGCCATTTACACATGGGGCACGCCCTGAATAAAATACTAAAAGACTTTGTTGTAAGATCACAACAAATGCTTGGAAATGATAGTTCTTACATTCCTGGCTGGGATTGTCATGGCTTGCCAATTGAGTGGAAAATAGAAGAGCAATATAGAGAACAGGGAAAGAATAAAGATGATGTCGATATTATAAAATTTAGAAAAGAATGCAGAGAATTTGCTGAAAAATGGATTGATATACAAAGAGAAGAATTTATTCGCTTAGGAATAAATGGAGATTGGTACTCTCCCTATACTACAATGTCATATGAGGCAGAGTCTATAATTGTAAGAGAATTTTTTAAGTTTCTTGAGAACGGAAGTTTATATCGTGGGTCAAAGCCTGTTATGTGGTCAACTGTTGAAAAGACTGCATTAGCTGAAGCTGAGATTGAATATAAAGAACATAAATCAACAACTATCTGCGTAAAGTTCCCAGTAAAGGAGAGTTCAGATGCAAATTGTCAAGATGCATCCGTAATTATATGGACTACAACTCCATGGACAATTCCAGGAAACAGAGCAATTGCTTACAGTAAATCAATAACGTATTCAATGTTTGAAGTAGTAAGTTTAGAAGAACACAGTACTTTAAAAGTTGGAGATAAAATTATAATCGCAGATGAACTTTTAGATAATGTAAAAGTTCAATGCAAAATTAGAGAATTAAAAAAAATATCAGAAGTAAAAAACTTAGACAAAATTATTTGTAATCACCCTTTTAAAAAATCTGGTTATGATTTTGGGGTAAGAATTTTTGATGCTGATTTTGTTACTTTGGAGCAAGGCACGGGTTTTGTTCATATAGCACCTGGCCATGGAGCTGATGACTATAATTTGGGTATTGCAAATGGTATCGAAGTACCTGATACAGTAGATGAAAATGGTGAATACTTTTCCCACGTACCGTTATTTAATGGTAAAAAGATTTTTAATGAAGATGGATCAGATGCCGATGCAAACGTAGCAGTTATCGTTGAGCTAAAAAAGCATGAAAATTTAGCAGGTAAGGGTTCATTGCGTCATAGCTACCCTCATTCATGGAGATCAAAAGCTCCTGTTATCTTTAGAAATACTCCACAATGGTTCATCAGTATGGAAAAAAATCAATTGAGAGAAAAAGCGTTGAACGAAATTGAAAAGGTTAAATGGTATCCAAAACAGGGAAAAAATAGAATTTATTCAATGATTGAAGAAAGACCTGATTGGGTAGTGTCAAGACAACGAGCATGGGGCGTACCTTTATCTATCTTTTACAATATTAAAACAGGAAAGCCGCTGGTTGATAAAGAAATAAATGAAAAAATTATTAAACTTTATGAAAAAGAAGGGTCAGATGCGTGGTTTAAATATTCAAAAGAAGAATTATTAGGTTCAAATTATAATCCGGAAGAATATAAAAAAGTTAATGATATTTTAGATGTATGGTTTGATTCAGGCTGTACACATGCATTTGTTTTAGATGGAAAAAATGATCAAATCTGGCCAGCATCTATTTATCTTGAAGGAACAGATCAACACAGAGGTTGGTTTCATTCATCACTTTTAGAATCTTGTGGCACAAGAGGAGTTGCGCCTTATGAGTCTGTTTTAACTCATGGATTTATACTTCATGAAGATGGCTTAAAGATGAGTAAATCATCATCCAATACAGTATCGCCAGCAGAGGTCATTGAAAAGTCAGGTGCTGACATACTAAGGCTCTGGGTAGCAAGCAGTGATTACTCTGAGGATTTAAAGATCGGGCCTGAAATCATAAAAAGCAACATTGATAGCTATAGAAGACTTCGCAATACACTTCGTTTTATTTTAGGTAATTTATCAGATTTTGATCATGACGAGAAAGTATCTGTGGATGAACTTGATGAATTAGATTTATATATTTTATCAGAATTAGAGAGTTTAAAAAAAGAAGTTATCTCAAACTATAAAATATTTGAGTATCAAAAAGTTTTTTCTGCGATATTTAATTTTTGTACAAACGACTTATCATCTTTCTATTTTGATGTAAGAAAAGATACTCTTTATTGTGATTCAAAAAATAACAAAGTAAGAAAATCTACTCGCACTGTTCTAGATATTTTATTTCATGATTTATTAAGTTTGCTTGCACCAATACTCTGTTTTACCACTGAAGAAGCCTGGCAAAGTCGATTTGGATTTGAAAACAGCATACACGAAAAAGATTTTCCAAAATTAAATGATACTTTAATAAATAAAAATTTATCAACTAAATGGACAGTTTATAAAAAATTAAGAAAGGTTATTAACGGAGCAATCGAAGTGAAGAGAAAAGAAAAAGTTCTTGGATCCAGCCTTGAAGCCTCTGTTAAACTTTACATATCTAAAGATGAAATCGAAAAGATTGACCAAAAAGTATTAGAAAATATTTCAATTATTAGTGAATTAGAAATTGTAAATGAAAAGCCCTCAAGTGACAGCTTTATATCTGACTTAGATAAAAACATCGGAGTGCATGTAAGTAAAACCGATGGTGAAAAATGTGAGCGCTGTTGGAAATATTTTTCTAATTTAAAAGGTAACGTTTGCGATAGATGTCAAGAAGTGCTTAGTAAATGATACAAACCATTGGAAGATTTATATTTTTAATACTGGTTATTTTTGCAGCTGATCAACTCTCAAAGTTTTATGTAATCAATGTTTATAACATTGATGTATCAAATCTCAGTTCACAATATTTAACATCAATAAATAAATATCTTAATTTTCACTTGATATGGAATAAGGGCTTTGCATTTGGAATATTTCAAAATGAAATTTCGATGGTTAATTATATTTATATGTTTGTTATGGCGATAATTGCTATAGCAGTATTTTTTTATGCGATAAGTATTAATAAAAAAATTTATTATTATGGATTTAGTTTAATTATAGGAGGAGCGTTGGGTAACTTGCTCGACAGATATCAATATTCTGCCGTATTAGACTTTATAGATTTACATTATAACAATTATCATTGGTATGTATTCAATATAGCTGATATAAGTATCACGCTTGGCTGTATTTTGATTATTTTACTTGAGTTGTTCTCAAAAAAAGAAAATGATAAAACCGTTAAAAATGATACGTAACTATTTAATTATATTTTCTTTATTAATTTTTGCTGCTTGTACTAACAATACAGTCAGAGATTACACATCATTAAAGCAAAAAGCACTAGAGATACCTCCTGATTTTGAACTAACCCCACCAGTTGTTGGCGAAGAGGAAGTAGAGGAGGCCGCGCCTACAGGTGAGTCAGCTGAAGATATTCAAGAAATCATTACACAAGACTCATCCACCAGCGTGCCTAGTAATGCTGATACATCATCCTTAGACGAATTTATTGATAATAATTTTGGAAACGAGGATCAAAGTATAAATAATTCAACTTTACCTGAGGATCCTATTAATGAGGTAATTGAAGATTCACTTGTTGAAAGTAATGAATTAGACGTTGTAACAAATGACGATAGCATTTTAGATACAACTGATAATATTGGTTTAAGCGAGGAAGAGTTTTTGGAAGGAATATCAAACACAGATGAAATTACAACACTTCCTGAAGAAGATCAGCTTAAGCCAGAAATAATTGATGAAACAATGTATGATGATGCTCCTAGTTTTGATGAAAACGAAGATTTGAATGATCTTCTTAACAGGGTGGATGACTTACTTAATTCATATCAAAATTAATTATTCTATAAATGTTTAAGTTTTTTAAAGATCCAAAATGGTTTTTATGGGCATACATCGGTTCAGCTATTATCTTATCATCTCTGTGGGTTCAGGTTCAAATTGATGTAAAAATTAATGAATGGTTTGGTGAGTTTTACGATATGATACAGGAAGCATTATCTGCTCCTTACGCCATTACAATTGAAGAATATTGGGCAAGTTTATTATCCTTTATAACACTAGCGGGAATGTATGTAGCAGTTGCAGTCCTTGTAAGTTATTTTACTAATCACTTTTTATTTAGATGGAGAACTGCCATGGTTGAGTGGTATCACTCTGTCTATGATAAGGCGCGTAAGATTGAGGGTGCGTCACAAAGAGTTCAAGAGGATACCATAAAGTTTTCAAGAATTATGGAGTCTCTTGGTACAAGTTTGATTGAAGCTTTAATGATCCTGGTAGAATTTATGCCAATACTGTTTGGCTTGAGTATTGGAATTCCAATATTTTTCTTTGGTGAATGGGAGTATGGTCTAGTCGTTGGTGCATTATTATGGTCTATAGGAGGAACATTATTTTTAATTGGACTTGGTTTAATTTTAAGGCTTGTTGGTATTGAATACGATTTACAAAAACAAGAAGCGGCATACAGAAAAATGTTAGTAATTGCTGAAGATGATGAAACAGTAAGACCAAAAACCCTTGAGGAATTATTTGATGATGTAAGGCAAATTCATTTTTTAAGTTATATAAGATATCTATATTTCGATATTGGTCGTATTGCATTTTTACAGGCAAATGTTTTATCAGCTTATGTATTTTTAGCCCCTGCAATTGTTGCTGGGGTAGTTACTCTTGGTGTAATGCAGCAAATAATCAGGGCATTTGGTAGAGTTGAGGGGTCAATGCAATATCTTCTTAAAGCCTGGCCAACAATTATTGAACTCGCAAGTGTTTATAAAAGATTGAGAGAGTTTGAAAGGCAAATAGATCAAGCAACCGTAACAGCTGGTCAGGAAGTGCGATGATGAATTATCCATTTCTTGATTTTGATAAGCTTGAAAACTCATATTCTGAATCGTTAGGGATACTGGAACAAAGTTTTAATAAAATTTTAGTAGTCGGTATAGGTGGCTCTTCTCAGGGATCAAAAGCAATTAATCATTTTTTAAATGAAAAACGTGTTCAATATGTTGATCATTTAAATTCTATCAAGATTAATGAATTGTTAGACAATACTCAACTAGATGAGACTGGTTTCATTTTCGTATCAAAATCAGGACAAACATCTGAAACGTTAACCATATTTGAATATATGATCAAAAAACTAGATGGAAATATTGATTTTTCAAAAAATTTCTATTCGTTTACAGAAAATGTGTCTTCTCCACTAAGAGACTTGTCTATACAAAAATCAATAAAAACTATTGAACTAAGCAACGAAATTGGAGGCAGATTTTCAATTTTTAGTAATAATAGCCTTATCCCCAGTTTTTACTTTAATAAAGATCTGTGCACTGAGTTTTTAAATGGAGGAAGAAAAGCATTAGAAGATAAAGACCAAATAAAGAATATGGCTGAGGAAGATTTTAAAAGAATAAAAAATGGAAAGAATATATTTGCTTATTTGATTTATGGTGATGAGCTTATTGAAATTGGTAATTGGCGAAAACAATTATATGCGGAGTCATTGGGTAAAAAGGCCAAAGGTGTTTTACCTGTAGTATCTGAAATGCCAAAAGACCAGCACAGTCTCTTGCAATTATATCTGGATGGACCCAAAAATATTTTTTTTGAAATTATGGGTATGGAATACTCAAAAATGAATATGATTAATATCACACTTTCAAATCATCTTGATGCCATGAGTAAATCGTTATCAAAGATAAATGAGAATACTAGTAAATATATTTTTAAAGATAAAGATATGAGTAAGATCGGCCATTTTTTTGGAACAGAAATGTTAAGGGTTATCTATCTTGCTCAATTATTAGAAGTTGACCCCTTTACTCAAGATGCAGTTGATATTCAAAAGGGTTATTTAAATTAATTTAAAAAAGCTAAATTTAGAATTACCTAATTCTTTTTCACGTAAAAGTATTATTTCTGAGAGTTCGATGTGTTTAGATTTTTTTTCTTCCTCTAAGATGATTATACTGTCTTTTTCTAATAAGTTTTTTTTAATAATATTTTTAATTGCTCTGAGTCCAAGATTTTTCCCATACGGTGGATCTATATAAGCAAGATTGAACTTTGTAGCTTCAGAATACTCTTCAAATGAACAAGCATTTTCAGATATAACAGCTATCTTTTCTAAATACCCCAGCTTGTTTGCGCTTTTATAAATTATATCTATCATTTGTTGATTGTTCTCTACCATGGTTGCGTGTTTAGCACCACGTGACAAAGCTTCAAAGCTAAATGAACCAGTGCCAGCGAAAAGATCAATTACTTTTGCTTCTTCAAGACGAAAGTTAATTTTTACCAATTCTTTTCCATGCGTTAAAAGATTAAAAATGGTTTCCCTATTTTTGTCTGAAAGTGGTCTTACATCTTTACTTTTAAAGCTAAATATTGAATGACCTTTTCTCTCTCCGCTAATAATTCTCATTTTAAGTAACTTTTTTTATTTCCCCTTTTTTCAAACCTCCAAGCTTAAATTCCCCATAAGTTATTCTAATTAATCTTGTGACTGTAATATTCAAAGAATCAAAAATATTTCTAATTTCTCTATTTTTACCCTCAGTAAGTGTCATTTTTATCCATGAGTAAGTATTTGTTTTGCTAATGAATGATGCTTTTATAGGTTTATATTTAACATTTTTATACGTATAACCCCTTAATAAGGTATTAATAAATTTATTATCAATAAAGCCTTGTATTTTTACCTTATAAACCCTTTCAAAATTATTTTTGGGTAATTCCATCTTTCTTTTAAAGCTACCGCTGTTAGTCAATAATAATAGCCCCTCTGAATTGTAATCAAGTCGTCCAATTGAAATTAAATTATGATTTTGTTTAGGTATATATTCATAAATAGTTTTGCGATTTTTTGGATCTGATTTTGTTACCAAGCATCCTCTTGGTTTGTTGAAAATATATATATCATTTAATTGCTGATCAGATTTTAGTTTAATAGGTTTATTGTCTATTTTTACAATACTGTTGATACTTATTTGAATTCCTTGTTTTGTCACCAATTCGTTATCAACAACAACTCTTTGCTCATCGATGAGTTTATCTATTTCTCTTCTCGAAAAGTTAGTTGACTGTGCTAATAATTTATTAATTCTTACTAATTTTTGTTGTCTCAAAGTAGGCATGAATTAGGATTGCTTATATTAATTAAATATTTATGACACAAAATAAATTCATGGCAATGGCAATTGAGGAGGCAAAAAAAGGCTTAAAAATTGGAGAAATACCAATTGGATGCGTTATCACTAACAAGGAAAATAAAGTTTTAGCCCGGTCCCATAATTCAGTGGTTAGCAGAAAAGACCCGGTAGGTCATGCTGAACTAAATGCTATAAAAGAGGCGTGTGAAATGATTAACTCTGATAGATTGATCGATTGTAATATTTACGTGACTTTAGAGCCATGTATTATGTGTGCCAGCGCTATATCAAAAGCTAAGCTTAAGAGGTTGTATTATGGTGCAGATGATTTAAAATATGGTTCGATAAATGGTAACTTAAATTTTTTTATATCAAAAAATTGTAATCATTTGCCAGAAATTTATGATAATATTTCAAAAACTGACTGCGAAAACTTAATAAATAATTTTTTTAAAGGTAAAAGATAATGAACATATCGCCAAAAGCAAAAGAAACTACGGATAGATTGAATAATTTTATGGATAAGCACGTTTATCCAAACAACGAAACATATCATAGTCAGATCGAAAATTTTGGAGCTGACAGATGGCAGGTGGTGCCGGTGATTGAAGATCTTAAAAAGGAAGCAAAAAAAGAAGACCTTTGGAATTTATTTTTACCTGAAAGTGACTATGGGCATGGCCTTACAAACGCAGAGTATGCGCCAATGTGTGAAATCATGGGGAGAGCAATGTGGTCTGCGGAAGTTTTCAATTGTTCTGCTCCTGATACCGGTAATATGGAAGTTTTAGTTCGATATGGGACAGATGAACAAAAAGAAAAGTACTTAAAGCCATTATTAGAAGGTGAGATACGCTCTGCTTTCGCCATGACAGAGCCTGCAGTCGCTTCATCAGACGCAACAAATATTGAAAGTGAAATAAAAAAAGAAGGA
The DNA here is from genome assembly GCA_902622985.1 of uncultured Pelagibacteraceae bacterium. GTDB lineage: Bacteria > Pseudomonadota > Alphaproteobacteria > Pelagibacterales > AG-422-B15 > CACNXQ01. The sequence continues at coordinate 143,350 of CACNSH010000003.1, forward strand.
AATCAATATGTCCTTAATGGAACAAAATGGTGGACTTCTGGTGCAATGGATCCAAGGTGCCAATTTTTTATCTTCATGGGAAAAACAGACCCAGATAATCCTGACAGACATAAGCAACAATCCATGATACTGGTTGATAAGGACACACCGGGTATCAAAATAAAGAGACATTTGCCTGTTTTTGGTTTTGACGACGCCCCTCATGGACATGCTGAGGTTGAATTTAAAGACGTCAAAGTTCCTCCAGAAAATATGCTTTTAGGCGAAGGCAGAGGATTTGAAATTGCACAGGGTAGGTTGGGACCTGGACGAATTCACCATTGTATGAGAACTATTGGCCTTGCTGAAGTTGCACTTGAAGCAATGTGTAAAAGACTAATGAGCAGAAAGGCTTTTGGCAAAGAAGTGGTAAGGCACTCTGTTTGGCAAGAGAGAATTGCTGATGCTAGAATTAATATTGAGATGACTAGACTACTAACATTAAAGGCCGCAACTATGATGGATGAAGTAGGAAACAAAGTTGCAAAAAATGAAATAGCCATGATTAAAGTAGCTGCACCAAATATGGCATTAAAAATTATTGATGACGCAATTCAAGCGTTTGGAGGAGCCGGAGTAACAACAGACCCACACCTAGCACAAGCTTACGCAGGAATGAGAACTCTGCGATTAGCGGATGGGCCAGACGAAGTGCATAGACTTTCTATTGCAAGAAATGAATTAAAAAAATACTTATAACTTTGATAAAAAAGAAAAAAACCTATCAGAAAGATAATTACGGAAGATACGTTAAGTCACACGAATTTGATCGCTATTGGGATGAGTACCACAATCTGGAAGATATTTCGATGAAAGAGTCAATAAGACAGAGGAAAGAGCGAGAAAAAAATATAAAAAACTCTAAATAGTTTTATCCAAAAATCCTATTAATTTTCTTACCTCTTCTATGCTATTGTAATGAACCATAGAGACTCTAACTACCCCATCATTTGGCTCAATGCCCAAACCCTGCAAACATCTCCAGGCATAAAATTCACCATTTCTAATGCCAATATTGTTTCTTCCAGCCTCCTGGGCTACATGCAATGAGCTTTTATCTTTAACAGTGAATGATACAGTTGGCATACGATCACATCTAGCATGTGTTTGTTTACCAATCATTCTTATATTTTTTTTTGTTTTAAGGAATTCAATCAGTTCTTTCATTAATACTTCTTCATGTTTGGATACCAATTCAAAAACTTTTTTACCTTTGTGATGAAGATTTAAATTATTTTCACCAAAATGATGATCATATAAAGTTTCGTAGTAGTCAGTTATACCTGACAAACATCCAAGTTCCTCATGATTAGGACCACCTGGATTAAGAGTATATGGAACACTTCCTTCTAAGAATTCATGATTAAGATTTTTTGTTTCAAGTAATAAATCTCTCTTACCATATAATAGCGCTAAATGTGGTCCATAAGTTTTGTATAAGCTAAAACCATAGAAATCTATATCGAGATCTTTTAAATCTGCAATATCATGTGCCATGTAAGCAACACCGTCTCCAACAACTTTGATATTATTCTGATGCGCCAATGTAATGATATCTTTTAGATTATTAATTGATGCAACAACATTAGATGTATGACAGACACAGATAAATTTTGTTTTTTTTGTTATGAGATTTTTTAATTCGTCCAATTCTAGCTCAGCAGAATCAGGGTTAAACTTCCATTCATTTATTTTGATACCGTGTTCTGATAATTTTCTCCATGCACCAATATTTGCTTCATGATCTTGATTTGTGACTATGATTTCATCCCCATCGTTAAGCCACGATCTCACAGCATTAGATAGTAAAAACATATTCATAGTTGTGGATGGTCCAATCATAAATTCATCATTATTGATATTTAGGAGTTCAGCAATTTTGCTTATGCTGTTATCCATTTCATTACCTGCTTCAATCGACGGACCAAAGTCGCCATAAGGCTGTACTTTTTTAGTCGTCATAAAATCATTTAACTTTTCAATAACCTGTTTTGGTACGTATGTGCCACCAGCATTCTCAAAAAATGCAAAGTTTGAAGTTTTAGGGTTTTGAAAAACAGGGAATTGTTCTCTTACAAAATCTATATCCAGCTCTGTCATACTAATTATTTTGCTGCCTCTTTCACAATATTCCAGCCTAATTTTCCTAATATTGGAACAAAGCTCTCATAGTTTTTAGCCTCCGAACTTGAGGCTGTCCCATCTCTAACTCTACCAACAATTCCTTGTGCAATTCCAGCCAGGCGAAAAATGTTATATGCCATATAAAAATCCCAGTTTTCAATTTTACTTCTGCCTGTTTTCTTGTAATACATTTCAGCGTACTCATGTTCAGAGGGAATATTAAGCTCTTCTAAGTTTGATCCCATCATTCCGAGACCCTTCGCTGCAGCAGGCAGTCGCCATGACATCATGTGATAAGTAAAATCTGCTATAGGATTGCCGAGTGTAGATAGCTCCCAATCCAGTATAGCCATAACTTTATTATTTTGTTTATTAAATATCATATTATCAAGACGAAAGTCTCCATGTACAATTGTAGTTTCATTATCTTCAGGAATATTTATTGGCAACCATTCTATTAAATTATCCATTTCATTGATTTTTTGCGTTTCAGAGTCTTTATACTGTTTGGTCCAACGATGAATTTGTCTTGCCATGTAATTTTCGTGTTTTCCATAATCACTTAGCCCAATTTTTTGAAAATCAACGTTGTGAAGTTTTGCAATCGTATCATTCATGGATAGGTAAATTTCACGGCGTTGGTCATTATCTGATTCTGGCAATAAAAGTTCCCAATATATGTTTCCATCAACATGATCCATTAAAAAAAATTGTGTTCCAATGACGTTTTCATCTTCACAAAAACAATAAGTTTCAGGAACCGGTACATCAGTCTTGCCAAGTGCAGTAATGACTTTGTATTCTCTGTCCACCGCATGTGCAGATTTTAGTAATTTACCAGGAGGTTTACGCCTTAACACATAGTTTTTTGCTTTATCCTTAATTAAATAAGTAGGATTGGATTGACCGCCTTTAAATTGCTTTATACTTACAATATCAAACTCACTTCCAATTATTTTTTTTAAGTAATCATTGAGATTGTCACTATTAAAAACTAACTTTTCATCAACCTCCTTAGTGCCAGAAAATATTTCGTCACGAGTAGTCATTTAATTGCCTTTTTTCCTATATCTCTTCTGTAATAACCATCCGGCCAATCTAGCTGACCGATGTAGGCATAAATCATATTAAGAGCATCTCTTAGATTTTTATTTTTTGCTGTTACGGAAAGAACTCTACCTCCGTTAGCTAGAAGGTTATTTCCATCATGCTTTGTTCCTGCGTGGAATACTTGAAATAGATCATTACTCTCGAAATTTTCATAGCCAATAATTTTTGTATTTTTTTTATAGTCGCCTGGATAACCTTTTGCTGCCACAACCACTGTAGCACTATTATCATCTTCCCATTCCAATTTAGTTTTACTTAGACTGCCTTCCAAGCAATTAAGAATTAATTTAATTAAATCATTTTTCATTCTAAGCATTAATACCTGACACTCTGGATCACCAAATCTAATATTATATTCAACCAATCGGGCATAACCATCTTTAATCATTAATCCAGCATAGAGAATACCTTTATAAGGATGTCCATTTTTTTTTAGGGCATTTAGAGTGGGTGTAATAATTTCCCTGTCTACTTGTTCTTTTATTTTAAGTGTAAAAATAGGCGCAGGTGAATATGCCCCCATTCCTCCAGTATTAGGCCCCGTGTCATTTTCACCTATTCTTTTATGATCTTGGGCACTTTCTAATGAAACAAAATCTTCACCATCACAACAAACAAAATAACTCGCTTCTTCACCATCCATAAATTCTTCAATAACAACATCCATATTTGTACCAAACTTTTCATCAAAAATGTCATTTATAGCTTGTTCTGCCATTTTCTTTGTGTCCGCAACAGTAACGCCTTTCCCAGCCGCAAGACCATCAGCTTTAATTACAATAGGAAAAGGCTGAGCATTTAAATAGTTTATAGCTTCTTCTTTATTATCAAATCGAGCATAATCAGCTGTTGGTATCCCATTTTGTTTACAAAGATCTTTCATAAAGCCTTTAGACCCTTCTAACTGCGATGCATACTTATCAGGTCCAAAAATTTTTATTTCTGTCTCTTTAAAAAAATCAACAATCCCTGCAACTAATGGCACTTCAGGGCCGACAATAATTAATTCTATCATTTTACTTTTACAGAAGTCGTATATTTTTTCAAAATCTGTTTGATCAATTTGTTCGCATTCTGCAAGTTGACTTATTCCATAGTTTCCAGGTATTGCATAAATAGATGAAACCAGAGAGCTCTTAGATATCAAGTAACATAACGCATGCTCACGAGCCCCACTGCCAATCACTAAAATTTTCATAAAGTATATTTTTGATTTTCTTGTTATATTAGCACATTAATATTTAAATTAAATGGTAAGAGAGAACATCAAAGAATATACAGTAACTGAAATTTCAGCCTCAATTAAAGAGACCCTTGAGGATAACTTTGGCTATGTGAAAGTTCGTGGAGAAGTATCTGGTTTAAGCAAGCCAGCATCAGGCCATGTATATCTTAACCTTAAAGATGAAAATGCAATTATTAAAGCGATTGCATGGAGAAGCACTGTTGCAAAACTAAGCTTTATGCCAGATGAAGGCCTTGAAGTAATTTGCTCTGGGAGACTTACAACTGGGTATTCTGATAGATACCCTGGAAGATCGGACTATTCTATTATTATAGATTCAATTGTACCAGCGGGAGAGGGCGCACTAATGGCATTGCTTGAACAAAGAAAGAAAAAATTAATGTCAGAAGGTATTTTTGATCAAGATCACAAAAAGCCTCTTCCATTGTATCCTGAAACAATTGGTATTATTACTTCACCAACTGGAGCAGTTATAAAAGATATTATTCATAGACTTGAAGATAGGTTTCCGTGCGATGTTATTCTTTGGCCAGTTCCTGTACAAGGTGATGATGCTGCGCATTTAATAGCAGATGCTTTAAATGGATTTAACAATTCTCTAAAAGATAGCGAATTGAAAGTTCCAGACCTAATTATTGTAGCCCGAGGTGGGGGGAGCATAGAAGATCTCTGGGCATTTAATGAGGAAATTGTTGTAAGAGCAGTATTCGCTAGTGAAATACCTGTTTTGTCAGCTGTTGGACATGAAACAGATACGACACTTATTGATTTTGTGTCTGATCTCAGAGCGCCAACTCCAACCGCAGCAGCAGAGTTGTGTACACCTAATAAAGATGAACTCTTAATCAATTTAAAAGACTTTCAAAAAGACCTTCGTGACTCAATTAATAGTAATTTAGAAAATAAATTAAGTTCATTTAAAAATCTAAGTGATAAGTTGCCAGTCTCTTTAAAATTATTTATTAAAAGCCTGTTATCAGAATTTAAAGAAATTACTCAGTCGCTTAACTATCGTATTTTAGAGGAACAAGTAAATAATTTTCAACAAAAACTGATTTCAAAACTTGATAAATTAAATAGTTCTACAAACTTATTTATAGAAAATATGCGCAATCAAATTAATTATAATGAAAAGTTATTAGAAAGTATGAGCTATAAGTCGGTCTTAAATCGAGGTTATTCTGTTACAAAAAACTTAAAAAATAAAGTTATAAAGTCAAAAAAAGATATGGAACACGATACAGATATAATTATTGAAACAAGCTTTGCAAAAATTTCTGCTGAAGTGAAGGAAATTAAAGATGAATAATGTTGGTACAAAAGCTGAAATTGTTCTTAATCATGGTCATTTCCAAGTTAAGACACCTGGTGATTTTGTGGAATGTTCAATAACTGGAGAAAAGATTACACTTGAAAATCTTAAATATTGGAACGTAGAGCTTCAAGAAGTCTATGCATCACCTGAAGTGGCACTAAACAGATATAAAGAACTTAATGGTCTTAATAAATAGAGTTTTTTTTCTTTTATTTTATTTAAACGTATGCGCGTTTTCATCTGAACTTCCTAAAAGTTTTCCACAAGGAAGTCTTGTTATAGGTCAAAACAATGAAGCAAATGAAATCTTTGTTGATGGAGAGCCTATTAAAATCAGTCACGATGGATTCTATGTTTTCCCAATATCTCGAGAGCAGATAGAACCAATAAATATTACCTACAGTAACAGTGATGGCATTTTCTTAATCCATCAAATATCTATCGAAAAACAAGATTATGATATTCAAAGAATTGATGGCCTACCTGAACAAATGGTTACACCTCTTGATGATGATATCATAAAACGAATTATCTCTGAAAATGAAGTAATAAAAGAAGTAAAGAAATTAGACTTGGATTTGACTTATTTTAAGGAAGAATTTATTCAGCCAACAACTGGAATTATCAGTGGAGTTTTTGGTAGCCAGAGAATTCTTAATGGTAAAGCAAAAAGCCCTCATCGGGGTATTGATATTGCTGCAAATGAAGGAACACCAGTAATGTCTTGTAATGAAGGAATAGTCATTCATGCTGAGAGTGATTTATATTATACTGGAGGCACAATAATCATTGATCATGGTCATGGAGTAAAATCTATTTATGCCCATTTGTCTTCAGTAAATGTTGCAGTGAACCAAAAAGTTAGCAAAAAAGATATAATAGGCAAAGTAGGATCAACAGGCAGGTCAACTGGACCCCATCTACATTGGGGCGTGATGGTTTTTAATACTTACGTTGATCCACAATTATTATTAGAAAATTAAACAAAAATCAGTCCAGTTTCCACCTATTATGAAACCAGAAATATTGTTCTGGGTATTTCTTAATCATACTTTCATAATAAGCAATAATTATCTCCGATATTTTCTCAACGTTATCTGAAGTATCTTCATAATCGCTGGCATGTATTGATTGATGAATTTCAAATTCATATTTTCCATCATTCTTTCTTATTGGCCATCCTAAAAATATTTTACACCTAGATTTTAGGGCCAGTTGAGCGGGTAGAGAAGAAAACTTCATTTTCTTTCCAAAGAAATTAAGATTAATACCTGAAGATAATTGAAGGTCAGCTAACAGAGCAATTGACTCCCCATTTTTAAAATTATTAAGTAATTGTTTTGTACCTATTCTATTTTTACTCAAACATCTAAGGCTATATTTATCTCTAAGATTCTTTAAAACATAATTTATTAGAGGATTGTTAGGTTCTCTAACAATCGCAGATGTTTGATGCATTGTCTTTCTTATCGACATTCCTGGTATTTCCCAATTTGAATTATGAGCTGATATTATGATTGATCTCTCGCTACCCGAGAAGGCTTCTCTATAATGATCATTTTCAATTACATTAATTTTATCTTTTAATATTTTTTTGAGATGTGAATATTCAGCAACCGTATACCCCAAATTTTCCCAAACTTTTTCTGAGGTTGATTTAATCCATTTTTCATCTTGATCCTTAAAAGCAATTCTTAAATTTTTTTTAACTAATTTGTTAATAGAAAATAAGGGGCCTAAGCTTGTTGTTATGCTTACACCTAGTTTTCTTGCTACAGACAGAGGTAGTAATTTGAATATAAAATAGAATATAGCAAATAGAATAAATTCAAATGGATATCTAATATACTTTTTTATAAAAATCTTCATACGTATCAATTAACCAGTTTGTGCATGAATTCGTCCATGTTGGGTAATTTTATCTCCACTTTTAAACATTCAATTCCTTTTCTTTCTTCTTTGGGAATTCTTACAAAATCTTTTTCAGTAGTAATGAGGGAAAGATTATTATCTGAAGCCATTTTTTTTAGATGGTTTAGTTCACCTTCTGTAAAAAAATGATGATCAGGAAATTCAACTGTTTTAGGTACAGCACAATTATTATTGATAAGGGTATCAAAGAAGCTTTGATTGTTACCAATACCACTAAAAGCCAAATATTTTTTATTTTTGTCAATATATAATGGTTCAATAGAAGCGGTGAGAGTATCAATTTTTATATCATTACACATCTTTTTTATTTTTGTTTTATCATCACCAATAATGATTAAAAATTGAGCTCTTTTTAATGCAGGCTTGATCAATTCTCTTAATGGTCCGGCCGGTAAACATAATCTGTTTCCAAAGCCACGCTCCCCATTAACCATCAAAATATTTTTATCCTTGAAAAGAGACTTATCTTGGAAACCATCATCAAGTAAAATAAAATCTGGTCTGAAATCATTTAAAATTTTATTTACAGCTAACATTCGATTTGTTGAAATATAAGTGGGTACATGATTTGAAAAAAGAATTGCCTCATCGCCCACCAAAGTTGCTGAATCATTTGGTGATACTTTTCTAAATGTATGTTTTTCACCACCATATCCTTTTAATAATACACAGATATTTTTTCCTTTATGTTTGAAATGCTTAATAATCTCTAAAAGAGTTGAGGTCTTTCCAGTGCCACCTACATTTATATTACCAACACATAAAATTGGAATACCAATTTTGAGTTCAGTTTTAAATATTCTGAATAAATAAAAAATTAATATGTATAGTAAAGATATTGGAAAAAGTATGTAGGATATCAATCTATAAAAAATTTTGTTGGAATACCATATATTCAATATTATTTTTTCCATGCTCAACTACAAATATTGGTAAATAACTTTAAGTACTTTACTTACTGTATCATTACCCTCTTTTTTTAGTCTATTTATATTAATATCTTTATTTATAGATTTTGGGTTAGCTAATGCTTCTTTAACGTAATGTTCTAGCTGGCGTTCATTTTCTACCTGCTGAGTAAATTTTAGTTGATTAAGAACGTCATAAACATCTATGAAATTATCAATATTTTTGCCATGGTATATTTTTTTACCTAAATAAGCAGCTTCTATGGGATTTTGTCCTCCATGTGGCACTAAACTGCCACCAATAAAAACGATGTTTGCTAAACTGTAAAATATGTTTAGTTCCCCAATAGTATCAGCGAGATATAAATACGTTCGATCATTGATCTTTTGTTTCTTTGATCTGATAGATAAGCCAAGTCCTTTAGATGAAGAAAAAAATGATTTTCTAGTTACGTGTCTGGGCACAATAATTGTCAGCAGGTCTTTAACCGTTTTTTTCAAATTAAGTGTAATATTTTTAATTATTTCTTCCTCTCCAGGATGAGTACTGGCCGCAAGAAATATTTTACGTTTTTTTGTGAGGGATCTTAGTTTTTTTAATTCATCCGATATTATCTCATCAGGTTTATAAGCAAATTTAAGATTTCCTGTATTGATGGTATTTTTAATGCCTAATTTTTCATAAAAAAAAGCACTATCACTATTTTGTGTACAGCATGCAGAAAAATTAGAAAATAGTCTTTTAGATAGTCCACTTAGCATTGACCATCTTTTAAAACTTTTAATAGTCATTCTTCCGTTAACAATTAAAGAATTAATATTTCTTTTTTTTAACTCAATTAAAAAGTTAGGCCATATCTCTGACTCAACAAATACAGCTAGAGTTGGGCTCCAGTGATTAAGAAATTTATTTACATAAGATGGAATATCAAATGGAATATATTGATGAATAATTTTTTTTGATAATTTACTTTTGAGAATATTTGCTGAAGTAAGAGTGCCTGTCGTAAGAATTATTTGATCAATAGATTTATCAGAGTTTAATTTATGTAATAAAGGTAATATTGATAAGCTCTCACCAATACTGGCAGCATGGAACCATATAACTTTACCTTTTTTTCTCTCAACATCACTTGTTCCATATCTTTCTGCTATTCGTGTTCTATCTTCTTTGCCCCTTGAAATTCTAATAAGAATATAAAAAGCTATAAATGGTCTTATGAATTTGGTAATTAACTTATAAATGTAATAAGGTAGCATTATTTATTATTTCTATTTGCTCTTTTTGTTAAATTATACATTGTACTCTCTAATTTACTCTTAATCTGATTAATACTTTTTTCATTTTTTAAAGCTGGAAGTGGTTCGCCCCAAATAATTGTTATTTGGTTAAATGGCTTTGGTATAATAAATTTATCCCAAGTATTTAGTACCCATTTTTTTTTAAAACCCATTCCTACAGGAAGAATTGACGCATTGCTTAGTCGAGAGATACTCAAAATGCCGTCACTGACCTTGTGACGTGGTCCTTTTGGCCCGTCAGGTGAAATACCAATTGAGATGCCTTTTTTTAGTGATTTTATCATTTGGCGTGCCGATAAAAGCCCTCCTTTATTCTTAGTTTTTCCAGCTTTATGAGTTGAACCTCTAATAGCTTTAAATCCAAGGTTTGATATGAGTTTAGCAATTATATCGCCGTCTCTATGTTTAGAGATTAATACTTTTATTTCAAATTCACTTTGCCATGTAAGAGGGCACATTAAAAGTTGATCATGCCAGAATGCATAAATAAATGACTCATTTTTTTTAAATAATGACTCAATATTTTTTCGATTTTTTAAATCTATTGTGGATGTTTTATATACAAATAATACATACATTGATCCAAGTACGGATATTAGTTTTTGAGTCAGTTTAAATCCAGCAATGTATTTAATCATTAGTTTTTAAAATTCACGTTCATAGAGTTTCTTATAAACTCCATTCTTTTTTAATAATTCTTCATGGGTGCCTATTTCTGCAACACTACCTGAGTCCAAAACAATAATTTGATCTGAATTTATAATGGTGCTGAGTCTATGGGCGATTACAAGAGTTGTTCTATCTTTCATTAGAACACTTATAGCATTTTGAACAAGATGTTCAGACTCTGTGTCCAGACTTGATGTTGCTTCATCAAGTAAAAGAATTGGTGCATTTTTAAGAAAGGCTCTGGCAATTGATATTCTTTGTTTTTGACCACCTGAGAGACTATAGCCTTTTTCGCCGACTATAGTTTCATATTGCTTTGGAAGTTCTGATATAAACTCATGTGCCGCCGCAGCTTTCGCTGCATCAATAACTTCTTCTCTAGAGGCCTCGGGTTTTCCGTATAAGATATTGTCATATATTGACATGTCAAAAAGAACTGGCTCCTGGCTTACCAAAGCTAATGAGGATCTTACTGATGAGATTGTTAATTCCTTTATATCTTGATTGTCTATTTTAACATTACCTTTATCCGGATCATAAAATCTTGGTATCAAGTTTAATATAGAGGATTTACCTGAACCACTTGGACCAACTAAAGCAGTAGTTTTACCATGAGGTATTCGTAGGTTTATGCCCTTCAAGGCTGAATTTATTTGTCCTTCATAAGATAATGTAACGTCCTCAAAAGTTATATCTGATTTACCAATTGATAAATTAGGAGCATTTTGCGCTTCATTAATAAGACTTTTCTGATCAAGTAGACCAAATACTCTTATTGCTGCCGCAAAACCCTCTTGTAAGGTTGCATTTATTTGAGCGATACGTCTTAGAGGTTGGAACGCAAGCATCATTGCACCGAGGAAAGATACAAATTCATTTAGCGCCAGTTCACCTTGAAGACCTCTCAAACCAGCATAATACAATGCTCCAGCAATTCCAAAACCTGCCAAAAACTCAGCAAAAGGAGAAGCTGCACCTCGAGCATTAGCGCCTTTTAATATTTTTGTCATTCTTCTAAATACTGATTTACTGAGCTTTTCAATTTCCTCATCTTCTTGTTGGTAAGCTTTAACAATTCGAGTGCCATCTAAATTTTCAGATAATATTGATGCTAATGTACCAGTCTCTTCTTGACTTTCAGTTGATGCCTTTTTAATTCTTTTACCTAAGCGTCTTGTAAGAATGCCAACCAGCGGAAATGCAATAATTGAAATAGTTGCGAGCTGCCAATCTTGATAATACATGACGCCAAGCAAGCAAATTAAAGTTAAAACATCTTTTACGCCATTAGCTAAACTACTGCTAACAGAGTCTTGAAGTAAAGTAACATCATACAAGAAGTTAGAAATAATCTTAGCTGAATGAACTTTGTGCAACCAAGCAAGATCAGCATTAATTATTTTTTTAAATAATTTGATTTGCGTATCTGCAATTACATTTTGTGCAACTCCATTTAGCAGAACAATTTGAATAAATGTAGCAATACTTTTGATTAATAAAGTTAAAATAATCGCGATTGGGATTAACAGCAGCATTGACTCGTCTTTATCTAAAAAAATTTTATCAATTGCAGGATCAAGTAACCAAGCTGTCGCACCTGTACAAAGTGCAATGATAACCATAAAAAAAAGCGAACTAAACAACCTTAATGAATACGGTCTGATGCTATCCCTAAATAACCTCTTAAGTATTTGCGTTCCAGTCATGAAGAGGTATTCATAATACTATTATCAAAAATTTAAATCTAAATATTGATAAATGGCTTAAATTCTTACTTTCCTGCTAGGGTCATACTCTCAATAAGTACTGTTGGAGCATTGGTACGGTATTTAAACTCTAGATCGTTTGCGGCTGATAAATTCATAAAAATTTCTTTTAAATTTGAGGCGATAGTTACTTCACTTACTGCGTGTGTTATCTCACCTTTTTCAATGAGCATTCCACTTGCTCCCATGCTATAATCACCAGTGACCAAATTTACTCCCATACCGATTAATTCAGTCGCATAAAATCCATAATTAATTGATGATAAAATATCATCATAACTTTTTAAACCATTTGTCATATATAAATTAGATGTAGATACACCTGGGGGAGAACCAACTGATCTTGATGCATTTCCAGTAGTCTTAAGCCCTAATTTTTTTGCAGTTGATGTATTTAAAATCCAGGTATTGAGTTTACCGTTTGAAACTAATTCTCTTTTCCCAACTTTTACACCTTCACCATCAAATGGCTTAGATCCAAGCCCCCTATTAATTGCAGGATCATCAATAATTGTTACATCTTTATTAAATATTTGTTTTCCCAAACTATCTTTTAAAAAACTTGTACCTCTAGCAATTGACGTTCCCGATATTGAACTTGCTAGATAACCAAGTAGATCATTACTAATTCTTTTGTCAAAAACAACAGGCAATTTTGTTGAACTGATTTTTTTTGCATTAAGTCTCTTCAGAGTTTTTTCTGCAGCCGTTAAACCAATCTCCTTTGCACTTGGTAAATCATTTATATGTCTTTTCACGGCATATTCGTAATCCCTTTCCATGTCTTGGCCCTGCCCTGCAAGAACTGAACAAGATAGAGAACTGCTTGATGATTGATATCCCCCTTGGAAGCCATTACTTGTTGCAAGAAAGAACTCTCCTTTAGAAGAAGAAGCACCAGCGCCTTCAGAGTTTGTAATTCCTTTGACTGACAAAGCAGCATCTTCACACTCTTTAACAGCTTCAATTAATGTTTCGGTATTTACTTCTTCTTTCTCGAATAAATCTAGGTCTGGTGCATCATGTTCAAACATGGAACTATCTCCAAGCACAGCAGTATCATCAATTGGTGCTAATTTTGCCATTTCAACACATTTTGTAACAAGTTTATCAACATTATCAGTCTCAATGTCAGAAGATGAAACAAAAGCCTGGCGTTGGTCCACTAATGCTCTAATACCGATTGTTTTTTCGTTAGACTCATCTAGATCTTCTATTTTCTGAAATCTACAACTAATTGACTTGCCATGAGACTTAGCAAGTACAACGTCACAATCAGATGCTCCTGCTTTGAGAGTTAAATCTATTATATTTTGAGCTGTTTTTTCAAAATTCATAATTATAAAATACCTATAAATAGGGTTAGAGCAACTATCAATCCTAAGTATTGATTACTTTTAAAAATTCTTAAACATTTGCTTTTATTATCTACATCTAGTCTTTTTATTTGGTAAAACAAATGAGCAGCAACAAAGATCAGTGAAATAAAAAAGTAGATATTCTGATCATGCAATAGTCCGAATAAAATCAAACACAATGCCATCGAACTATAGAAAAAGATGATCCACTGCTTAGTATTATCACCAAATAAAATTGCAGTAGATTTTATTCCGATATTTAAGTCATCCTCTCGATCCTGGTGTGCGTATATTGTGTCATAGCCCAAAGTCCAAAAAATACCAGCAAGATACAATAACATAATTTGAGTATTTAATTGATTTTCAACAGTAGCATATCCGATCAAACAGCCGATGTTAAATGTGACTCCTAAGAAAAGCTGTGGCCAATAAGTTATTCTTTTCATTAAAGGATAAAAAATAAACAACACAAAAGATATTAAACCAATAATAATGGCGAGCAAATTTAGAGATAGCAATATGGTGAGACCAATTAAATTAAGTATTGAGAAAATTATGAAAGCTTCAAAAGAAGAAATTGTACCACTAGCGAGTGGTCTTTGAGATGTTCTTGATACATGTTTGTCTAGATCTTTATCAAAAAAATCATTAATAACACATCCAGCCGATCTCATAACAATTGATCCGATTGCAAATATAAAAAATAAGTAAATATTGCTCCATAAGTGTTGGTAGGAATTTGAGGCAGCAAGCACGCCCCAAAAACACGGTAGCATTAGTAAAAAAAAACCAACAGGCTGCTCTAGACGCAATAATTGTGAATATTTTTTCAACTTATCTTTATAAAATAAATAATGATATAACCAATATATATATGAAAAAAATTAAAAACAGAATTTTTGTAGATAAAAAAATAAATTCAAATGATCAAATCATTCTTGATGCTGACCAGATACACTATTTAAAGAGTGTCCTGAGAACAAAAAAAAATGATTATGTTTCTGTTTTCAACCGTGAACTACTTTTTTTGACTAGAGTCATTGATATTACAAAAAAAACATGTGAATTAGAAATAATTGATCATGAAAAAATAAAAAGTGAAAATCATAATATAACTCTATTTTTTTCTCCGATAAAACGGACACCTTTAGAAATCATGATACAAAAGTGCTCAGAAATTGGAATTTCAATTTTTCAACCAGTAATTATGGATAGAACTAATATGAAGAATATCAATTTTGAAAGACTGAATCTTATTGCTATTGAAGCGTGTGAGCAGTCTAATCGAAATAAAATACCAAAAATTAATAAACCTATATCATTTGCTTCAATGATTAATGACAACTCTCTAGCAGATTATTTATTTTGCTCACTCGATAAAAATAAGGAAAATATAAAAAATATAAAACTAACCAAAAACGAGACTATTGGTATAATCATAGGACCTGAAGGAGATTTTTCAGCTAAAGAGTATGAAAGTTTGAAATCAAAGGAAAAATCTATTGGCGTTACACTTGGACCAAATATTTTAAAATCAGAAACTGCTGCAATTACTGCTACTTCAATTATTATGGACAAAATTTATAATGCTTAGCAAGAGTGATCTAATAAAATATTTTGAAAACGGTATTAAGAATACCTCTGAAATTAAAATAGGTACGGAGCATGAAAAATTTATTTACCACAAAAGTGATTTAAGTTTAGTTCCCTATAGCGGCGATGTAAGTATTAACTCAATTTTTGAAGACTTTATTCAGGATGGTTGGAGACCGGTAATCGAGAACGAAAATATTATTGCACTCAATAAAGATAGGGCAAGCATAACTCTTGAACCCGGCGGTCAATTTGAACTATCAGGAGCGCCTCTAAAAACGATCCACGACACTTGTAAGGAAATAAATAATCACCTCGCTTTCACAAAAAAACTAGAAGAAAAATATAAAATTGGTTTTTTAGGACTGGGCTTCTTCCCAATTGGCGAGTTAAAAGATGTGCCAATGGTTCCAAAGAAAAGATATTCAGAGATTATGACTCCTTATATGAAATCAATTTCTGAATTAGGTCTAGAAATGATGTATCAATCAGCAACAGTTCAGGCTAATTTCGATTATATATCAGAAAGTGATATGCAAAGAAAAATTAACGTATCTGCATTCATTCAGCCAATTGTGACAGGCTTATTTTCAAACTCACCATTTAAAAATTCAAAGCTTTCTGGTTTTGAAACTTACAGAGGATATGTTTGGACAAAAACTGATCCAAACAGAACTGGTATTCCAAAGTTTTTGACTGAAAAAACTTTGAGCTTTGAGGAATATGTTGATTATGCCTTGCAAGTTCCTGTATATTCAATCATTAGAAATAATAATTACCACAATTGTACAAAGTATACGTTCCAAGATCTTTTAGATGGAAAAAATAATCAATTTGCGCCTGATGATATTTTAATTGAAGATTGGATAAATCATATCTCTACTATCTTTACTGAAGTAAGGTTAAAAACTTTTATTGAGATGAGAGGCGCTGATGCAGGAAGCTATAATACACTCTGCGCTTTGCCAGCTTTTTGGACAGGCATTTTATATCAAGAAGATGCATTAGAAGAAACTTTCAAAATGATTAGTGAATTTGAATATGACGATTTAATTGAATTTAGGAGTCATGTTTTATCTGATGGACTCAATTCCTTATATAAGAACAAAACTGGTTGGGAATTAGCGGAGAAACTTTTGAATATCTCATTTGAGGGACTTAAGAGGCGAGGTAAGAAAAATTTATACGGAGATGATGAAACCGTTCACTTAGATTATTTATTTGAAGTAATCGATAAAAAAGAAACCGCATCAGAAAAAGCTAAAAAACAATATGTTCAAAATGATAAATTGAACATCCAGAAGCTTTTTGAAGGCGAGTCTTTTTAATTTTTTTCGATATAAATTGATTGAGAAGGGAAAGCGAAGCCAGCGCCATTTTTTTCAACAATTTCTTTTATTTCTAAAGCTAATTTTTCCTTGATCTCTAACCATTCCCCCCAATTTGTAGTAGTTGCAAAACAGTAAATTAACAAATCAATTGAGCTATCTGAAAACTTTTCAATTCTTACAAACAATGGCTGTTCAGAAGATTTAACAAAATTACCATCGTTTGTGATGTAGTCATCTATTTCATCTCTAATTTTTCGCAACTGGTCACGTGTTGTTCTATATTCTAAGCCGATATTCCAATATATACGCCTACTTTTCATATTGCTGAAATTTGTGACGGCATTTTCAGCAAAATTAAAATTTGGAACCATAACTGGTGAAGAGTCAAATCTTCTAACTAATGTGGACCGAAAACCTATTTTTTCCACTACCCCTTCAACAATGTTTTCAACTTTAATCCAATCTCCATTTTGAAATCGTTTTTCTAATAAAATTAAAATTCCTGATATCAGATTTTTAAATAAATCTTGGGCGCCTAAAGCCACAGCCACGCTGAGAAGTCCAAGTCCAGCAAGTATTGGTCCAACCTTTATTCCCCATATTTCTAAAACCGCAGCTGCTCCAATTACAAATATGAAGAATTTTAGAATTCTTACCCCCCAATCGATAAGATCATTTGTTAGCAATTCTCCCAATTTGTGAACAAATGATGAAATAGGATCAATAATTTTGTATAAAAACCAAAATATTTGAATTGTGATGAGTGAACGATTTAAATTTGCAGCAAATAGTTCAAGAGTTGTATTTAAATTTAAATATTGAGTGCTTATATATACTCCGATTACTAAAGGAAAAAATCTGAGAGGGCCGTCAAAGGCCTCAAGCATCGTATCGTCAATCTTAGTCTTAGATTTTTTTACAACCACTTTTAATCTACCAATCACAATTTTTGAAAAAACTGATCTTAAAATTGTAAATATCAGAAGTATTACTATTGCGACTAAAATATTGTTTAGATCAATACCAAAAACCCCTTGGCTCCATACAGATGACACTAAATTTATAAAGTTTTCCATTGGCTAAACATACCTTATTTGTTTTGTTAAGAACAGATTTAGTTAGGAGAGAAAATTATTAATTTCACTTGCAACATCCTCAGTTTTTTCGAGTGGGAGCATGTGTGATGTATCATCAATAAAACAAATTTCAGTTTGAGGATTTAATTTTTTGATTCTGTTTTGGCTTGTCTCATTACAGACAACGCTATTAGGTGTAAGTATAATCTTAATTGGAATATTAATTTTCTTCAAATCGAACCAGACCTCGTGCGAGGTAAGTTTAAAGCAAGCTGACTCCCAGCGTGGGTCACATTTTAAAACATATTTATTTTGGTCATTTTTTCTAAGTCCATATTGCACATAGTCTGTTATTATCTCTTTACTGATATTTTTAAAAAGAGTCTTACTTGAAAAATATTGATGAGCTTCAGCTTCGCTATTCCATAAATTACGTCTAATCAAAGCATTCTTTGAAAGAGGACTTGCTAAATGAGCAAGATTAACAATCTGCAAAAGCTTGTATGAAATGATATAACGCAATGGCAATATGACTGGATCTATAAGAATAAGTTTCTTTACTAATTTAGGTTTTGAGAGAGCGAGCAGCAAACTTGCAGTACCCCCCATTGAATGGCCTGACAAAGTAACCGGCTCATTATGTTTTTCAACTAATTGCTCTAAATCATCTCTGAAAGTATACCAGGATTTTAGTTTATTTGAGTCTGCAATTAAATCGGTTTCACCATGACCGCGCATATCATAGGTGATAACCTCGTATGAATTATCAATTTTATTTAAGAGATCAGTATATACTTGTCCGCAGAAACCATTAGCATGAGAAAAATATAGTATATCATTTGTTTTTTTTGATCTTCTGTACGTTACGATATTACCAGTGTCAATTTTGACATTTTCTCTAATCATTACTTTAGTGACATGACTCGTTATATTTTTTTAGTCTGTAATAATTATATGGAAGCGGGGTAATAAAACCCACAACCAGCATAAAAGGAATTATTGTAATAGTAAGAACTCCGCCAGCAAATATTAAGTCTGTAGCATTCATAGCTATTTCCATACTAAGCATGCTGATGAAACTCATTTTAAATGCAATACTAATTGACTCAACAAATACAAATGTTCTCATTAGAATAATGGTTTCTAATATAATGCTTGTAATTAAACCATTTACTATTGCAAGCAACATCACTACGTATATAGATAAAGAGTGATCAATGATTTGAAAGTAATAGATTGTTCCAAAGTCACCAATACTGCAGCCTATTAAACACCACATTGTATTATAGCTTGCTTTCTGCCAGGTATTTTTACACGTCCAGCTAATATCAAACATGATTTTTTATAAATTCTTTTTTTCTTTCTATAGTATCTTTTATTACTAACTGCTTTTCAGAGTTGCTCATTTTTACCCAATTAGTTATTTCAAACTGTTCCCTAAAACAACCAATGCAAACATTCCCATCCATAAAGTCTTTTTTATACTTACAAATTTTTACACATGGACTACCTATATATTCAGTGTTTTCTTTAAATTGGGCCATTTGCATAATAAATTAAACTTTCAGCTTGATTTATTTATATATTTCAATAAAAAGCAACATCAATTCCAAATATTCTTATGGCACGAATTACTGTTGAAGATTGTATAAAGTTGGTGAATAACCAATACGATTTAGTCATATTAGCTAAAGAAAGAGCTGTTCAATTAGGTAGAGGAGCTACCCCAGCAGTTGATCCTGAAAATGATAAAAAACCTGTTATTGCTCTTCGAGAAATTGGAGAGTCAAAAATTACTGCTGAAGAGTTAAAGGAAAGTATTGTATTAAAGCTAAGACAGATACCTGATTATGAAGAAGAGGAAGAATTAGAAGAAGTTGATAATGATACTTTCAGACAAATGTATCAAGGTGGTTTATCAAAGTCAGAAATGGAAAAATCAGCTACAAGGAAATTTACTGCACGCTCACCAAGAGTAGAGTCTAGAGCAAAGCCAATTGAAGAAGTTATACAACCACAACCATCCTCTGATGAAATACTTCCAAGCGATGATGAACTTGAAAAAATTGAACAAGAAAATTCTGAAATTGATATGATGAATGATGTAGAAAGTTCAGATACAGCAGAAGAGCCTACATCACTAAGTGAATCCATGAATGTATCTGAGGTTGAGGAAACTGAAGTTAACAGCATTGAAGCAGAAGAGGTTTCAGAAAGTATCGATATAGCTCCTGAAACTGAGACAGTAGCTCAAGAAGAAAACGATACAAAAGATTAGTAGCTATCATGAATTTTGATTTCTCAGATGATCAAAAACTTCTACGTGATCAAGCAAGAAAATTTTTATTCGATAAGTGCGATCGTAAATCAGTAAGAACAATTCTTGATGATGATCAACTGCATTATCATAAAGAACTATGGTCACAAATATCTGAAATGGGTTGGACTGGAACTGCAATTCCAGAGGAATATGGTGGACTTGGTCTCGGTATGTTGGAACTATGCGTCATAGCAGAAGAATTGGGAAGATCTCTAGCACCCACACCATTCTCATCCTCAATATATTTATTTGCAGAATTTATTAAAAACTATGGATCTGAAGATCAAAAGAAAAAATTCTTACCTTTGATTGCATCAGGTGAAAAAATAGGCACGTTTGCCCTTTCCGAAACAAATGGGACGCCAAAACCATCAAATGTAAAAACAGAATATTCATCAGAAAAAATTAATGGCTACAAATCACCTGTGAGTGATGGAGAGACCGCTGATTATCTAATAATTGCTGCCAACAGCGATAATAAAGGAAATAGAAGTTCACTTTCATTATACATAGTTGATTTACATCAAGATGGAGTAAGCAAAACAAGCCTTGAAACAATTGATCCGACGCGACCCGCGTGCAGTATTAAATTTGAAAATGTAAAAGCCGAATTGCTCGGTGAGCAAGGTATGGCATGGGATATGACGGAAAACATATTCAACAGAGCGGCAGTTTTATATTCTTTTGAGCAAGTTGGAGGAGCGCAGGTTTCTCTGGATGAAGCAAAAAAGTATTCAATGGAAAGATTTGCTTTTGGAAGACAAATTGGTTCATTTCAGGCTTTAAAGCATAAAATGGCAGATATGTATGTTAAAATTGAATTAGCTAGATCAAATGCATACTATGGGGCATGGGCTTTGAGTACTGATTCCAATGAATTGCCAGTTGCAGCAGCTGGTGCAAGGGTGAGCGCTTCTGATGCTTTTAATTATGCCGCAAAAGAGAATATTCAGATTCATGGAGGAGTAGGCTTTACCTGGGATTATGATTGCCACTTGTTTTATCGTAGATCAAAACTACTTTCTTTAAATATTGGCAGTACAAGACAATGGAAAGAAAATTTAATTTCAAATCTTGAGAAAAGGAATATAGTTTAGTTATGGACTTTAATGATTCACAGCAAGAAGCTGCATTTAGAAAAGAAGCGAGGGATTTTCTTGATTCAAATGCAGAAAAAAGATCAATAATTTCTGATAAGCCTAATGATAAAAGTCCTCAGATTGCTGTTGCAGGAGCTCCAGAAACAGTCAAGGGTGGTAAAGAAGCAGCTCAGGAGGCTTTAGAGCGAGCTAAAATATGGCAAAAGAAAAAAGCTGAAGCAGGTTTTGCTGCTATTTTATGGCCTAAAGAATTTGGCGGGTATGGCGGATCGCCTATACAGCAAGTTATCTATTCTCAAGAAGAACATGATTATCTAGTTCCTTCTGGTTACTTTGAAATTGGAATTGGCATGCTTGGTCCGACAATGATGGTGTGGGGCAAAGACGAAGATAAAAAAAGATACTTACCTAAAATGATTACAGGCGAAGAAATATGGTGCCAGCTTTTTTCAGAACCTTCAGCAGGATCAGATTTAGCTGGAATTAAAATGAAAGCTGAAAAGGTGGGCGATGAGTGGGTTTTAAATGGTCAAAAAGTATGGACATCTGGGGCGCACTTTGCAGACTATGGAATGATAGTTGCAAGATCTGATCCATCTGCCTTAAAACATAAAGGACTTACTTATTTTTATTTAGATATGAAAACACCTGGTATCGAAGTTAGACCAATCAAACAGATTTCAGGTACTTCAAACTTTAACGAAGTCTTCTTCAACGATGTAAGAATACCTGATAGCCAAAGATTAGGTGGAGAAGGCGATGGCTGGAAAGTTGCGCTTACTACCCTCATGAATGAAAGACTTGCCGTTGGCGACCCTCCTGGACTTGATTTCGATCAAATATTTGAAGCAACGAAGGAATTAGAAGTTGAGGATGGTCTTGCAATTAAGAACAGTGAAGTAAGACAAAAAATGGCTGACTGGTATGTACAATCTCGTGGTTTGCAATACACAAAATTTAGAAGTATTACGGCATTGTCAAAAGGCCAAACACCTGGCCCAGAGCTATCAATAAGCAAACTTGTTACTGCATCAAAAATGCAAGACGTTTCAGCCTATGCACTTGAATTAATGGACTCAGCAGGAATGGTTCATCACGATCAAAATCCTGTATTAAAGAACTTATTTCAAAATGGATACTTTTTCTCCGCGGCAATGAGGATCGCTGGTGGTACAGATGAAGTGCTACGAAATATCATTGCAGAGCGAGTTCTTGGGTTACCACAAGATGAAAGAGCAGATAAAAAAGTTCCATTTAACGAACTTCCTTCTGGCAAAAACTAAGCTCTAAGTGTTTACAACGATATTTAGCAATGTTGCCTCTGGCGACTTGCTATTTTCTGTAATGTTATTGGTAAGTACTGGTATTTTTGCTGGATTTATTGCAGGACTTTTTGGAATTGGAGGAGGTGTAGTTGTTGTGCCTGCTCTATACTATATCTACACACTGGCAGAAGTAGATGAGAGTATAAGGATGCATTTAGCTGTTGGAACTTCTCTTGCAAATATTGTACCAATTTCAATTATATCAGCCATAAATCATCACAGAAGAGGTTCAGTTAATTTAGATTTTTTAAAATTTATTTTTTTGTCATTATTGATTGGGGTGATTTTTGGTTCGATAGCAGTATCATTTCTTGAAGGCAGCAGCCTAATACTAATTTATTCTATAATTTTATTTTTTGTTGCTCTTCAATTTTTCTTTTGGAAAGATGAATGGAGATTTGCAGATAAATTTCCAAACAATTTAAAAGGTCATGGCTATGGATCAACAATTGGTTTTTTATCTGTAATAATAGGTGTTGGCGGCGGCTCAATAAGTATACCCATCTTAAAACTTTATAACTTCGATATACACCGTGCCATTGGAACTGCTGCCGGTATTGGAACAATAATTGCTGTTCCTGGTACAATCGGTTTCATCATAGCGGGAATTCAAAACAATGTATCCTTACCACTTACTTATGGATACGTAAGTTTAGTAGGTTTAATTTTAATAACGCCAATGACAATTATTGGCGCCCCTTTAGGAGTAAGATTTGCCCATTA
The DNA here is from genome assembly GCA_902622985.1 of uncultured Pelagibacteraceae bacterium. GTDB lineage: Bacteria > Pseudomonadota > Alphaproteobacteria > Pelagibacterales > AG-422-B15 > CACNXQ01. Next base: position 166,587 of record CACNSH010000003.1, read on the forward strand.
TCTCTCCAAAGGTAAATTAAGTTTTATTTTTGGCTTATTTATTTTATTTATGTCCATTCGCTTCTTTATTGAATGGACATCACTAACATCATAGTTTTTGGTCAAATTCTCCAACTTGACCAGTTTCATCTAAAAGCGTGTTTATGTATTTAAAAATCATTTCAACTTCTTCATTTGAAACAAGGCTCTCAATAACTATAACTAAAGACGGCTTATTTGATGATGCTCTGATTAATCCCCATGAACCATTGGATAAACTAAACCTGATACCATTTACCGTATTTGTCTCAACAATTTCACAATCGGAAACTTTTGTTTTATTTTTTTGGTCTTGAATTATTTTTTCTGTTATTTCATCAACGACTGCATATTTTTCCTCATCCTTACAGAAAGGCGCCATAGTTGGAGATTGATAGGAAGTATTCAACTTTGAATATAGTTCCGACATACTTCTATCTTTATGGTGATCTAAATATTCAATCATCATAGAAGCTGATCTCAAACCATCATCAAAGCCCAGTCCTAGAGGTTTGCTAATGAAAAAATGACCACTTTTTTCAAAACCACATAAAGCATTTATTTCATGAACTCTCCTTTTGATATGTGAGTGGCCAGTCTTCCACATATCAACAGTACAATTATTTTTTTTCAAAATTTCATTATTAAAAAATAAACCAGTCGATTTTACATCAATAACAAACTTGGAGTTAGCATGTTTCTCAGACAAATATTCAGCTAACATTAAACCTATCTTATCAGAAAATATTTCATTTCCTTTATCATCAACAACTCCCAACCGATCCCCATCACCGTCAAAAGCAAATCCAACATCCGCATCGTTTTCTTTTACATTTTTTGACAGATCATTAAGCATAATTAAGTCTTCCGGATTAGGATTATAATTTGGAAAATTAAAGTCTAGATCACAATGCAGCTCAACCACCTCACAACCAAGACTTCTTAATAATTCAGGAGCGAATGCCCCAGCAGTTCCGTTGCCACAAGCAATTACAACTTTTATCTTTCTATTTGTTGTTTGGTTACTTTTAAGATATTCCAAGTATATCTCGCGTACACTTGCTCTAAATTCATAATTTCCATTTTCTTCTGCCTTAAAATCATTTGAATTATCAACAATGCCTTTTATTTCTTTTACTTCATCAGGACCGAATGTAAGTGACTTTTCAATCCCACATTTTATACCAGTCCAACCATTTTCATTATGGCTCGCCGTGATCATTGCAAGACTATCAGTTTTCAAGTAGTGCTGCGCATAATAAACCATTGGCGATAGTGCTAAGCCTATGTCGATGACATTTAACCCACTTGTTATAAGTCCTTTTGCTACGTGATATTTAACTTCACTGCTGTACGATCTATAATCATGACCTACAACAATTGAAGATCCTTCTCCTTTTTTTTGGGAAATATATTTTCCAAGACTAAAACCAAATATTTCTAGGCCTTTTTTATTGATTTCATCTGGATAAAGCCAACGGAAATCATACTCCCTAAAACCATTGGGAGATATTATGTGTGTGTCCAACTCTTCACGAAAATTAAAAGTTAGAGGCTTCTGATTATCAAAAATATCCATTTTTAGCTTGATTTGTAATTTCAAATATAGAATAGTTTTTATGTTGGTTCACGTAAAGTGAATAACAGGGAATGAAGTTTAAAGCTTCAACTGTACCCGCAACTGTAACTAGAGAGTTTAAATACGAATACCACTGAATTTTCGGGAAGGTGTATTTAAATGTTGAAATAGAAGTCAGGAGACCTACCAACAAGATATAGTCATCCACAGATGATCGGGATAATCATTTGGACAAAATTTGTTTGCGGTGACTTCAAACTGGAGACAAATTATGATTAAAAAATTATCCGCGTTTTTAATAACTTACTTATTATTGGCATTTTCAGCTTTTGCAGACCTTCCTGAGATACTAATTAAGCCAAACAATGAACAATATACAAGGTTGTCATCAGGATTAGCTGGTTCAAATATTTCGATAATTGATGAGACAATACTCAAAGAAAACTACAATAAAAATTTGCCTCAGATATTAGAAATGTACTCTGGTGTAGAGATCAGAAGGCTTTATGACGGTGTTGAAGGAACAAATTCTTCAATTGACATGAGGGGCTTTGGTGAAGCGTCAAAATCAAACGTACTTATTTTAGTAAATGGCAATAGATTGAATGAAATTGATATGGCAAATATAAGTTTTTCGCATATACCAATTACATCAATCGAAAGAATTGAAATAGTAAGAGGTGGATCTGCTGCAACGATATACGGCTCAGGTGCAGTAGGGGGATCAATAAATGTTGTCACTAAAAATGATATTATTGAGGATACTGTTAACTTATCCATAGGAAGTTACAATGCAAAAAAAATAGATTTTAATACAGGATCTAGAATTGATGAAAACAGCGCTATATCTTTTTCTGCGTCTGCAGCTACCAGCGATACTTTCAGAGATGCAGCTGACTTTGAAAACCAAAACTTTATTGTAAATTATAAAAATAAAATAACAGATATGATTGTAAATCTGGATCTTTTTTTATCGTTCAAAGAGCAAGATTTACCTGGGCCTCGTGTTAAAGGAGGTGAGGTATATAATTACCACTTTTGTAACCGTTATGAGGATAGTAGAATAGCAAAACACATTGGTGGGTCTTTTGCAACAAATGGCGACACCTGCAATACAAATCAAAGAGATGATTATGCCGAAGCAGAAAATATGCGTATTAATGCAAACGTCGAGTATACCCTTGATGAATTAAATAAGTTTTTTGTTAATTTGGGTTATAAAGATAGACTTGATAAAGCGTTTTTAGCTGCAAACGCTAATACCAATGAAACACCAAGTAATGGAGATAGATACTTAAAAACAGAAACTGATAATAATTTGTTTAATCTCAGATATGAAACAAAAAAAGTTGAGGAAGATTATTCAAATATTTTAAATCTTGGTTTTGAAATTGGTCACGCTTTTTATAATTCTGATAGACGTCGAAAAGAAGACGAGCAGCTTGGTCAGAATTATCACGCTGATTTAAAAGCAAGAGCTTTTTATTTCCAAAACACAACATATTATAATGAATTAGATTTAGCCATGTCACTAGGGGCAAGACATGAAAGATCTGAAACAGCCGCAAGGGATGAAGTGTATCGTACTGTTGCGGGTTTTGTTAATTCTTGGGATGCAACTGATCATGACACTTATAACAATGATAGAAATAACACTGCTTTTAATATTGGAATAGAAAAAGGCGTTAACAAGAATTTATCCATATATGGAAGTTATTCAGAATCTTTTAGAATTCCAAATATTGATGAGAATATAAAGGCGACAACATCAGGAAATTTTCACTTAGAAGATCAAGAATCTGATGGAATAGAAATTGGCTTGTTGTATCAAAATGATCAAATAGATATTAATGCGAGTTATTATAATATGGATACAAAAAACGAAATTCAATATAATCAATCGGTCAATACAAATCTTGATCCTATTGAACGTCAAGGAATAAACATTGATTTAGATTACAAGATTGATGAAAAGCAAAAAATAATGAGTTCATTTAATTATACGGAGGCTGAGTTCACATCTGGAACCCTTACACCTGGATCAGGTGGCTCAGGTACTTGTAATTATGACAACACTACTTATTGCAGTAACTCATCTACATGGCAAAATTTAATGGGTGGTGGAACTTCATATAGTCTTGCGGGTAAATCAGTTCCTCTTGTATCACCAATAACTTATAGTATCAATTATGTGAATAGACTGCGTAGCGATATGACTTTTAATTTAGAAATTAAATATAATGATGAAAAGTATGTTTCTAATGACCAAGAGAATATCGAACCTAAAATACCAGATTATTATTTAATCAATACATCGCTTAGTTCAAATAAAGGGCCCTACGTCTATAAGATAGGTATAAATAATTTAACAAATGAAAAAATTTATGACTTTGCAATATCAAGCACGTTTCATGACGATGCTCATTATGGACTGTCAAATGTATACCCTTTGCCAGAAAGAAATTACTTTGTTGATTTTAAATATACATTTTAATTTATAAGATATATAAGGATGAAAATGAAAATAAATAAAAATTTACTATTTGGTATTTCAATTATTTTAATTTTAGCTTTAAGCAGGTTGTTACCCCATCCACCAAACTTTACACCAATTCTTGCTATGGGATTTTTTGCAGGAGCTGTATTAGACAAAAAGATTTTCGCATATATTATTACATTATCTGCAATGATACTGAGTGATTTATTTATTGGTTTTCATTCAAGCATATTTGTTGTTTATTTTGCTCTTAGTATTTGTGTATTATTTGGAACATTTATTCAAAATAAGCTGAGTATTTTGAATGGTGTTATTGGAATAAGTGGAGGCGTCCTATCTTTCTACTTGATAACTAATTTTGCGGTATGGTATGGCTCCGGAATGTACGCGTTAGATTTTAACGGTTTAATAACATGCTATATAATGGCCCTGCCATTTTTGCAGAATACCATTTTATCAAGTGCAATTTATGGAATAGCTGCATTTGGAGCCTATCGCTTGGCTGAAAAATATATAAATTTTAGGCCAAAAAGCGCCTAAAAGTTTGTTGAAAACTCAATTTTTAGACATTATATATTTTATAAATATTTTTAGGAGATTCTATGGACACTGCGTTTTCAAATGAAGATTTAAAGTTTCAAAATGAAATAAGAGATTTTATTAAAACAAATTATCCACAAGAGCTTAGAGACTCAATCAATTCAAAAAGAAAACTCGGTAAAGAACTCTCGAGAGAAGATCTTACGGCTTGGCATAAGATTTTAGGAAAGCACAATGGTTGGTCAGCGCCGAGTTGGCCTAAGCAATATGGTGGTGCAGAATTCACCCCTACACAAAAATATATTTTCGAGCAAGAATGCGCAAAAGCTGAATGTCAATATATTATGCCATTTGGAATAAATATGGTTGGTCCAGTAATTTATACATTTGGAAATGAAGAGCAAAAAGCGCAACACTTACCTGGAATTTTAAGTGGTGAAGTTTTTTGGTGCCAGGGATATTCTGAACCTGGTTCAGGTTCTGACCTAGCTTCACTCAAAACTAGCGCAGTAAAAGAGGGGGACTATTATATTGTAAATGGTCAAAAAACTTGGACTACTATGGCGCAGTATGCAGATTGGATATTCTGTCTAGTAAGAACAAATCCCGAAGCAGAAAAACCTCAACAAGGCATTTCATTTCTTTTGATTGATATGAAAACTCCTGGTGTAACAGTTAGACCAATCAAGCTTATGGATGGATCTCATGAGGTGAATGAAACTTGGTTTGATAATGTCAAAGTTCCAGTAGAAAATTTAATTGGTCAAGAAAATATGGGTTGGACATATGCAAAATTTTTATTGGCTCATGAAAGATCAGGTATTGCCGGTGTTGCAAGATCAAAGAAAGCTATTGAAAGAATTAAGCAAATTGCAAGCTCTGAAATGTCATACGGTGAACCTTTAATACAAGATCCAGCATTTAAGGCAAAAATAGCAGCTGCAGAATTAGAGTTATCAGCACTTGAATACACTGAATTAAGAACGCTTGCAAAGGACTCTGCTGGCAAAGGTCCAGGGCCGGAGTCATCTCTTTTAAAGATTAAAGGAACAGACATTCAGCAAGCTGTTACTGAGTTGGCCATGGAAGCTGTTGGATATTATGCAAATCCTCACCTGGGCACAACTTTGAGTAATGAATATGTCGGTCCAGATTATGCTACGAACCTATCAGGAACATATTTCAACTTTCGTAAGGCATCCATTTATGGCGGATCTAACGAAATTCAAAGAAATATCATAGCTAAAATGGTCCTAGGACTTTAGTACCTTTTGACATATTTACTGTCATAACTTATAACGCTTTTTTATGAATTTTGATTACACCGAGGAACAGACCTTGCTCGACAACATGGTTACTTCTTTTGTAAGAGATAATTATGATTGGGACACTCGTTGCAATATAGTCAAATCAGAAGAGGGATGGAAAGAAGAAAATTGGAAACAATTTGCTGATCTTGGTCTTCTAGGCGTTCCATTTGATGAAGCTTACGGAGGGCTTGGTGGAAAATCTGCTGATTTAATGATTGTTATGGAACAGTTTGGAAAAGGGCTCGTTGTTGAACCATATTTACCAACTGTAATATTAGCTGGTGGATTGATATCAAAACTTGGATCTGAGGAGCAAAAGAATTCGATTATACCAAAAATAATTTCAGGCAATGTAAGATGTGCGTTTGCGTATGCCGAACCCCAAAGTAGATTCGATTTGAATGATGTAAAAACGTCAGCTTTACTCAACGGCGATGACTATGTATTAAATGGTTTTAAGTCGGTGGTATTTGGAGCGGGCATGGCTTCACACTTAATAATCTCTGCAAGAACTGATGGTGACCAAAGATCTGAATCTGGAATTACATTATTTATTGTTGATACGAAGTCTGATGGATTAACACTGCAAAATTATCCAACAATTGATGAGTATAGAGCCTCTGAGGTCATTATAGAAAATTTAAAAGTTTCAAAAGACAATGTATTAGGAGAAGTAAACATGGCTTATGATGCCATTGAGGAAATTGTAGATATCAGCACTATAGCTGCATGCTCTGAGGCAGTTGGTATCTTGCAAGTTTTAAAAGACTCTACAACTGAATATTGCAAAAACAGAAAACAATTTGGACAGTCAATTGCAAAAAATCAGGTTATACAACATCGTCTCGTGGATATGATGATTGAGTATGAACAGGCTAAGTCAATTCTTTACATGGCAGTGACAGCGGATTTGAGTAATTCAGATGAAAGAAGAAAAGCAGTATCAGCTGCTAAAGCACGTATAGGTAAAGCAATAAAATTTGTAGGCGAAAGCGCTATTCAATTGCATGGCGGAATGGGTGTTGTCGATGAATATATGGTAAGTCACTATTTTAAAAGGGCGACAATGATTGGAGTATTATTTGGTAATACTGATTATCATATGAAAAGATATATGACTCTTACCCAATCAGGCATTTCATCATCTGACGAAGCAATTTCAGTCAGTGTTACTTAAATAAACTTTATTCAGCAAGTTTTTTAAATATGTGAGCTGTATGCTCTGCACCTGTTTTGAGAGCCTTACCACCATCCATATTCGATGCTTCAGTCCACTTTTCAGCTAACATATCCGCATTAAGCTCATCGCCTTTTAGAGCAACGCCTTGTGAATGAACTATTTCTGCAGAAGCAAATACACCAGCACCGGCTGATATCATTGCACCATTCGGCGCATCCTCTGACGCCATAAACATGACTGCCGGTGAAACAGTTTCTGGTTTTAAACTATCAAAAACTGCATCTGGCATTCCTAAATTTTCTGTCATTCGTGTTGCCGCCACAGGAATTAGAGAATTTACTTTAATATTGTATTTCATACCTTCAATTTTAAGAGTATTCATTAGCCCAACAACTCCCATTTTAGCTGCGCCGTAATTTGATTGTCCAAAATTTCCAAATACGCCAGAAGATGAAGATGTCATGATTATTCTTCCATAATTTTGTTCTGTCATTATTGGCCAAACTGCTTTTGTACAATAAACCGAACCCATCATATGAACGTTTACAACAAATTCGAAATCATCAAGTGCCACTTTTGCAAAGGATTTGTCTCTTAGAACACCTGCGTTATTCACTAAAATATCAACACGACCAAAGGCAGCCATTGTATCATCAACTAATTTTTTCACGCCTGCTTTATCAGTTACACTTGACCCGTTAGAAATTGCCTTACCGCCCATGGCTTTTATTTCTTCAACTACTTTATCAGCAGCTTCACTTGATCCACCAGTACCATCAACAGAACCACCTAAGTCATTTACGACAACTTTAGCTCCTCGTTTCGCAAATTCTATTGCGTGACATCTTCCAAGTCCTCCACCTGCGCCTGTAACTATTGCAACTTTATCGTTAAAACTAATTGTCATGTATAACTCCTATTCGATTAATTCCGTTAATTGAGAAAAATTGTTTATAACTAAATCAGCATCATTGTAAATATTTTTATTATCAGTATATCCATAACCCACCAAAACAACTGGCATATTTGCATTGTGACCGGCATTTAAATCTGTTGCACTATCTCCAATCATTATTGACTCATTTTCACTTACATCTAATTTTTTACATATTTCAATCAATGGAAATGGGTCAGGCTTACTCTTTACAAACGTATCTCCACCTACCAGGTAGTCAAAGTAATGTAAGACCCCAAGTTTTTCTAATAACATATTGCTGAGTTTTTCCATTTTATTTGTACAAACTGCCAACTTTAATTTTTTAGATTTTATGAGCTTTAATACTGTTTCAACATTTTCAAATAAAATACTATCGTCATCAATATTGTGAGTATAGTGAAGCAGAAATATTTTTAACATCTCATTAATTTTATCATCATCATGAGGAATATTTTTTGTTACCACAGTTCTTCTTATTAATTCTCGAGCTCCATAACCAACTAAATTCCTTATTTCCTCCAATGTGACTAGCGGTTCGTTAAGCTCTGATAGCATATAATTTAGTGAATTTTTAAAATCTGGAGCTGTATCAACTAGAGTTCCATCTAGGTCAAATATGAAGAGTTTCTTATTTTTTAAATTCATTTTTTTGAGTAAATCTCTGAAATAAAATTTTACGATACAATTAAAGGCATATTGGTTATTTTCCAAAAAAAATTCAATGAAAAATTTAGAGATTATAATACTTGCCGCAGGTAAAGGTACAAGGATGAAATCAAGCAAATCCAAAATACTTCACGAATTGGGTGGAAAGCAAATAATTGATTATGTAATTGAAGCATCAAATAGATTGAAGCCAAAAAGAATTCATCTTGTTGTAAACAACCAAATTAAAGACAAATTTAAAAAATATAACAATTTAAATATTGTTGTTCAAAAAAAACAGAGTGGTACAGGCGATGCAATAAAGTCTGCCATAAAAAGTCTTAAAAAAGATTCAGTTACTCTAGTTCTTTATGGCGACGTCCCCCTTATAAAACATAAAACCATTCTTAATGTCTCAAAAATCAAGACCAATAAAGTTAATTTATTATGTTTCAATAAAGAAGAAAGAAATAACTACGGTAAAGTTATATTAGGTACAGATGGTTTGATCAGTCAGGTGATTGAGCAAAAAGAGCTTAAGAAAAACGAAAATTACTACTTATGCAATTCAGGAATTTTTGCTATCGAGACAAAGCTATTAAGCTCTTTGTTACCTAAATTAAATAATAATAATAAGAAGAAAGAATTTTATTTAACTGATATATTTAACTTGGCATTTAAAAAAGGTGTAAAAGTTAATCCGATACAAACTGCAGAGACAGAAGTTATGGGTGTAAATGATAAAAATGATTTAGCGATGGCTGAGAAAGAAATCCAAAATAAATTGAGATCCAAGCATCTTACAGCAGGCGTGACCATGAGAGACCCTGATACTGTATATTTATCGAAAGATACTAAAATTGGAAAAGACGTTACAATTCACCCATTTGTGATCATCGGCAAAAACGTTGTTATTGGTAACAATACTGAGATACACGCATTCAGTCATATAGAGGATTGTAAAATTGGGAAAGAAGTCAGTATTGGACCTTATGCAAGAATTAGACCAGGCACAAAAATAAAAGATAATGCTAAAGTCGGTAATTTTGTAGAGATCAAAAATTCAAAAATAGATAAGGGATCAAAAGTAAATCATTTGTCATATATAGGCGACACAGAAATAGGTAAAAAAGTTAACGTGGGAGCTGGCACTATTACTTGCAATTACGATGGTACCTCAAAATTTAAAACAATTATCAAAGATAAAGCATTTATAGGCTCAAACTCATCTTTAGTAGCCCCGTTAATTGTAGGTAAGAATGCATATATTGGTTCTGGTTCAACTATAACTAAACATGTAGTTGAGAACAGTCTTGCGGTTGAAAGATCATCTCAAAAGATGGTAAAAAATTGGTCAAATAAAAAAGGGAAAAATTAATGTGCGGTATCATTGGTATAGCTTCTAAAGAGAATGTGTCTTCGAACATTATAAATGCATTAAGGAAATTAGAATATCGTGGTTACGACTCTGCTGGCATTGCAATAAATACTGCCAAGAAGATCAATCAAAGAAAAGTAAAAGGTAAGCTTGATAATTTGATTTACGCTCTTCAGAAAGATCAATTTGATGGCAATACGGGAATAGGTCATACTCGTTGGGCTACTCATGGGGAACCTTCTGATAAAAATGCTCACCCCCATTCATCAACCTCGGTATCGCTTGTACATAATGGAATAATTGAAAATGCTGCAGAATTAAAAAAATTAAAGGAGGTTAAAGATTACCATTTTGAGTCTGACACTGACTCTGAAGTAATTACTGCATTATTAACGTTTTATCTAAAGGAAGGTCTGAGCCATCTTGAGAGTGTTCAAAAGACAATTTCTTTTCTTGAGGGATCATATGCACTAGCAATTATTTTTAGTGATAGTGAAGACACTATTTATGGCGCTAAGAACGGAAGTCCACTTGTTGCAGGTACAAATGGAGTTGGCAATTCAATAGGATCTGACTCAATTGCATTAAGTTCAGTTGCCAATAAAGTGTGTTTCTTGGAAGATGGGGATATAACAGTATTAAACAAAGAAAGTATAGAAATTTATAACCTGGAGGGTGAAAGAGCAAACAGAGAATTTGTTGAAATAGGAATAAACGAGTTAGAAGTTTCAAAAGGTCCTTATAAACATTTTATGGAGAAAGAAATACATGAGCACCCTCATGCAGTAGGTGAAACATTTCGACAATTTGTAGATTACGATAAGGGTACAATCGTAATTTCAAATATTAATTTAAATTTTGATAAAATTTCAAAGATTTATCTGATTGCTTGCGGAACAGCTTATTACTCGTGTTTGGTGGGAAAATATTATTTTGAACAATATGCAAGGACACCAGTTGAATGCGATATGGCATCAGAGTTTCGTTATCGTGATCCAGTAATTGATCCAAATGCATTATGTATATTTGTCTCTCAATCAGGCGAAACCGCCGATACTAAAGCTGCATTAGATTATTGTAGAAAGCAAAAAATTCAGACGTTGAGTATTGTGAACGTTAAAAATAGCTCAATAGCAAGAGATAGTGATCATTGTATCTATACTAAGGCAGGCGCAGAAATAGGGGTTGCTTCAACGAAGGCATTTACTGCTCAATTATCAGCACTTTTATCTCTATCAATTCATTTAGCATCAGAAAAAAAATTCATGTCTATTGAGGAAAATAGAAAATTATGTAAGGAGATTATGCAAGCACCTCTATTGCTTGAACAAGCAATTGAGAGATCTTATTCACTAAAAGACACGGCAAAAGCAATTATAAATGCCAAGGGTGTAATGTATCTTGGCCGCGGTACTGCGTTTCCATTAGCACTCGAAGGAGCATTAAAGTTTAAAGAAATATCATATATTCACGCAGAGGGATATCCTGCAGGTGAAATGAAACATGGTCCACTTGCTTTAATAGAAAAAGATTTGCCAGTTGTCTGCATTGTTCCACCGGGCCCGCTATTCCATAAAACAATTTCAAACATACAAGAAGTTATTGCTCGTGGAGGTAAAATATTAATGATAACAGACGATGAAACATTGGAGTCAAACTCTGAAAATATTTGGGAAGTTTTTCGTTTACCAAAATGTCCCAAATCAATTGAAGCAATCGTTTATTCAGTTCCCATTCATATGCTTGCCTATTACACGGCAGTTGAGCTTGGCAATGATGTCGATCAGCCAAGAAATCTTGCTAAGTCTGTTACCGTAGAATAATTTATTGACACAAAAACTGACAGCATATTATCTTTGTTTAAATGTTTGCAAAGATAAGTATCCTTATTTGTTTATTTTTTTTTAATGCAATAAGTTTCACTCATACATATGAAGTTTCACCTGGTGTTTTGAGAACTCCTGACACACAATTTGAAAATTTAGAAGATTATCCATTTGATCCAAATTATATTGAAATTGATGGTTTAAGAATTCACTACCTCGATGAAGGACCAAAAGATAGTGATCCGATTTTCCTTCTTCATGGCTTACCAACTTGGAGCTATCTATTTCGAACAATGATACCGGTGTTAACTGAAGCAGGTCATAGAGTTATTGTTCCTGACTTAGTAGGATTTGGAAAGTCAGATAAATTTATTTCTAAATATGACTATAGTTATGAGTTTCATATCAACACCATGAAGGCGTTGGTGGAACAGCTTGATTTAACAGAAGCTACATTCTTTGGACAAGATTGGGGAGGCATGATTGGACTTAGGGTTGTAGCTGAGATGCCTGATCGTTTTGCAAGAGTTGTTGTTTCAAATACAGGCATGGCTGCTAGAGATGGAATAACGGCATGGCTATTTGAAAATTTTGTAAAGTTTATGGTCTGGTGGAATGGAGCGGTAACTTTTGAGGAACTTAAAACAGCTGCTGATAAAGCACTAATGTTGGAAGAGCCATCACCGCTTGAAGGTATGAGAATGTTTTCAAAATGGATTGCACACTCGTATCACTCGGATGATATGGATGTATCAGGAATTATTTCTACCTTTGGGCGTTTAGAGCTATCTGATGAGCAGATCAGAGCTTATGAGGCTCCGTATCCTTCAGGTCAATACAAAGCAGGAGCTCATGTAATGGCATATTTTATACCAACACAATTATCCGAGAATGAGAAATACTGGAAAGATGTTTATGAAAAATGGGATAAACCTTTTCTTGTGGCGTTTGGAGGTAATGAACGAATAACAATAACTATGAAGGAAGATTTTTTGACTAGGATACCGAACCCAACTGTTGTTTCTTTGGAAGGAGTTGGACATTTCTGCCAAGAAGAGGCCGGTCCTGAACTAGCAAACTTAATAAATGATTTTATTCTAAAAAACTAGAAAATATAAAATTTATACCTATTATAAATTAAACTTTTATTTAAAATTAAACATATGACAGTAACTTTAAGATCAGATGGAGATGTTTCAATCATTCAAATGGATGATGGAAAAGTTAATGTATTCTCTCCTGATATGATAAAAAATTTTAGTGAAATATTAGATCAAGTCCCAACTGACAAAGGGTCTGTTTTAATAGCGGGTCGAGAAGGGATGTTTTCTGCTGGATTTGATTTAAAAGTTATGATGTCAAGTCCAGAAAATGCAGCTGATATGGTTAAAAGTGGTTTTAACTTATTATTAAAAATCTTTACTTTTCCAAGACCGATTGTTGCGGCTTGCAGCGGACATGCAATCGCGCTTGGTGCTTTTTTACTTTGTAGTTGTGATCACCGTATAGGAATTAAAGGTGACTTTAAAATTGGAGCCAACGAATTACGAAATAATATGATTATTCCAACGCCAATACTTGAACTTGCAAAATTTAAATTGACAAAACCGCACAAGCAGAGAGCGCTATTAAATGCAGAAATGTATTCAATAGAAGATGCTATTGCTCCAGGTTATTTAGATGAAGTAACTGAACATGAAAAGTTAATGGAGCTTGCATTGGTTAAAGCAAAAGATTTGGCAACACTCGCTCACCCACAATATCAGCAAACCAAAAAACTCGACCAGGAAGATGTAGCAGCAAAAATAAGTGCTGGTATACATACCTTAGGAGCAATAAACTAAGTAAAATCAATGTATTTTACTGAAACTCTAGTATTTTACTTTATTTAGTACTATAAAGCCCGCAAAACGAATATTTAAAAAATATGAAGAAATGGTCTGTTAACAGTTGGAGAAACTACGAGGCTAAGCATTTGCCAGAGTATCCAGATGTGAAGAAATTAGAAAAAACTGAGGATCAGTTAAGATCTTACCCGCCGCTTGTTTTTGCAGGTGAAGCAAGAGATTTAAAAAGGAATCTTGCTAAAGTTTCAGAGGGTAAAGCATTTTTGCTGCAAGGTGGTGATTGTGCAGAAAGTTTTGATGATTTCAATGCAGATTATATAAGAGATACATTTAAAGTTTTATTGCAAATGTCAGTCACATTAACTGCTGCAGGTAATTGCCCTGTCGTAAAAGTTGGAAGAATGGCAGGTCAGTTTGCAAAACCGCGAAGTGCACCAAAAGAAGAAATAGATGGCGTTGAGTTAGATAGTTATAAGGGCGACATTATAAATGATATGGATTTTACTGAAGATGCGAGAGTTCCTGATCCTGATCGCATGATCAGAGCATATACTCAATCAGCTGCTACACTTAATTTATTGAGAGCTTTTGCTAAAGGTGGATTCTCAGATTTAAATAAAGTTCATCAATGGAATATGGGATTTGTAGATGAAAGTTCTCAAGGAAAGAAATTTAGAGAACTAGCGAATAAAATCTCGGACACACTATCTTTTATGGAAGCTATTGGAATTTCTTCAAGAAACACGAAACGTCTAAGAAGCGTTGACTTCTTTACAAGTCACGAGGCTTTATTGCTTCCTTATGAAGAATGTCTGACGCGTCTAGATAGTACATCAGGTGAGGTTTATGACACATCAGCCCACATGGTTTGGATTGGTGATCGAACCAGACAGCCTGACGGAGCACATGTAGAATTTTGCAGAGGGATTAAAAATCCAATTGGAATTAAATGTGGACCATCTTTAGATCCTGAGGAATTGAAAAAGCTTCTTGATATTTTGAACCCTGAGAATGAGGCTGGAAAAATTACATTAATTTGTCGATTTGGTTCTGAGACTATAAATGAAAAGTTACCTAAGCTTATACAACCGTTTTTAAATTCAGATCACAATTTAGTTTGGTCTTGTGATCCAATGCATGGTAACACCATGAAAGCTAATTCAGGCTTTAAAACAAGACCATTTGAAAGTGTTCTTAAAGAAGTTGAGACATTTTTTGATATTCATCATCAAATGGGAACGTACCCAGGTGGAGTTCATTTAGAAATGACAGGTCAAAATGTAACTGAATGTATTGGTGGCGCTCAAGCCATTAAGGATGAAGATCTTTCAGCTAGATATCATACCCACTGTGACCCAAGGCTGAATGCAAATCAAGCACTTGAACTTGCATTTTTAATATCTGACAAGCTTAGAGAGTCCCAAGAACCACATAATTCAAAAATTACGATTGCTAAGTAATTGCGACTAAATTATTTAGTTGTAAGATCAGTCAAATGACAGAAAAAACCTCCATATTAATTGTTCAGTCCAACCCACAAGTGGGAAATATTGAGAAAAATAAGCAAATTGTGATTGATCATATTGAAAGTAACAAATCTGATCTCATAATTTTCTCTGAATTAATGCTTACAGGTTACCCGCCAGAAGATTTGGTTTTAAAACCAGCTTTTATGGAAAAAGTTAACAATGCAATTTCAGATATTTTGAATTCTTCTAAAAATAGTAATTCAACAATAATTATAGGAACTCCTTTTTTGGAAGAGAGCAAATTGTTCAATACAGCTCTTGTAATTAATAAGGGTAAGATCTTACATAAACATCATAAAATGGCTTTGCCAAACTATGGGGTATTTGATGAAAAAAGAATTTTCTCAAATGGAGAGCAAGTCAGCATAATCGAATTTAATGGAATTAAATTGGGTCTATTTATTTGTGAGGACATATGGGTGAACGATACAATTGTTGCGATAGATAAAAATGAAATTGATTTGGCGGTATCATTAAATGCATCCCCATTTGATATAAATAAAATTGAGGAAAGAGAAAAAAAGGCACTCAGTTTTGCAAACTCTATTGATGCTCCTTTAATTTATGTAAATCAAGTTGGAGGTCAAGATGAGATTGTTTTTGACGGATCTTCCTTCTTATGTGATCCAAAAAAGGTAATTTCTAGATTTAAATACTGCGTTGAAGAAAGCAGGGAATATACATTCAACCTCAATACTAAGACTTTTGATATTGAAGAAGAGGTACCTCTCAATAGTGACAAGCACGATATTGTCTATTCCAATCTTATGCTTGGGCTAAGAGATTATGTTGAAAAAAATAAATTTCCAGGAGTTGTCATTGGCATTTCAGGAGGCATAGACAGTGCATTTAGCGCGGTTGTCGCAACCGATGCATTAGGACCTGAAAGAGTAAAAGGCATTTTAATGCCATCTCAGTTTACAAGCGAGGAAAGTAATGAGGATGCAAATCAGCTAGGCAAAAAATTAGGTATCGAGTTAATAAGTGTTTCTATAAAAGATATCGTGAATTCATACGATAGCACGCTTTCAAATTTATTCGCGGGTAAAGAAAAAGATATTACTGAAGAAAATATTCAATCAAGAACCAGAGGCGCAATATTGATGGCCTATTCAAACAAGTTTGGCCATATGGTAGTTACTAATGGTAATAAATCAGAAGTTTCAGTTGGATATTCAACTTTATACGGAGATATGTGTGGGGGGTTTTCAGTAGTTAAGGATATTTATAAATCTGATTTATATAAACTTTCCGAATGGAGAAACGAAAATCTTCCATCATTTTCAGCAATTAAAGCAAAGGAAGTTATTCCTAAAAATATTATAACAAAAGAGCCCACCGCTGAACTTAAAGAGGATCAGAAAGATAGCGATTCCCTTCCGCCCTATGATGTCTTGGATAAAATTTTGTACTTACTTGTTGAAAAAGAAAGTTCAATTAACGAGATTATTTCGAAAGGTTATGAGCCAAGCTTGGTTACAAAAGTTCAGAATTTGCTTTATAATTCCGAATATAAACGACGACAAGCTGCTCCGGGTGTAAAAATTTCAGAGAGAAATTTTGGGTATGACAGACGATACCCAATAACAAATGCATTCAGAGATAAGGAAAAATAGATGACAACGATAACAAGATTTGCACCTAGTCCAACAGGATTATTGCACTTGGGTAATATCAGAACAGCACTCATAAATTGGTTGTATGCTAAAAATAGTGGTGGAAAATTTATTCTTCGAATTGATGATACCGATCAAGAGAGGTCAAAAGATGAATACATTTCTCAAATAAAATATGATTTGGAGTGGCTGGGAATAGACTATGACGAGACTTTTAATCAGTCTTCTAGATTTGAAAGATATAAAGAGCAATTCGAAAAATTAAAATCTGATGGCAGAATATATGCTTGCTATGAAACTCCTGAAGAACTTGAGAGAAAAAGAAAGCTTCAGATGGCTGCCGGTGGAAAGCAAGTGTATGACCGTTCTGCATTAAAATTAACGGAGAAACAAATTAAAGATTATAAGAATGATGGAAGAAAACCTCATTGGCGATTTCTTCTTCAAACAGAACGCATGAAATGGAATGATCTATTAAAGGGTGAAATTGATATTGATTTAACAAGCTTATCAGATCCTGTTTTATTTCGAGAAGATGGTGTTCCACTTTATACTTTCAGTTCAGCTGTAGATGATGTTGATTACAACATTACTAATGTAATTAGAGGGGATGATCACACTAGTAATACCGCTGTTCAAATTGAAATCATCAATGCATTGGATGAAAATAAAATTTCATTTGCACATCATGCCCTTTTAAAGGCATCTACAGGAGACAAACTATCAAAAAGAGACAATGTAATATCAATCGATAGTTTTAGAAAAGATAATATTGAGCCCATCTCAATTCTCAGCTTACTAGCAACGATTGGAACTTCAAATTCAATTGAACTAAAGAGTGGGATAAAACAAATCATTGACGAATTTAAACTTGAGACAATTTCAACATCACCAGGACGTATTGAAATTGATGTCCTAAAGGCGCTTAACAAAAAACAAGTCCAAAAATTTGATTATGAGGAAATTCAATCAAGACTTACTGAGATTGATGAAAATGTTGATAAAAGGTTTTGGGACACCATAAAAGGTAATCTGGAAACTGTTGAAGAAATATCTTCTTGGACTAACATTGTATTTAACAGCAAGCCTGCTGAGTCTAATGATAAAGATTATATAAAATTAGCATTAGAGTTAATGCCAGAGGAACCGTGGGATGATGATACTTGGACTACTTGGACAAATGCCATAAAAGAAAAAACAGGACGTAAGGGCAAAGAATTGTTTCTTCCATTGCGAGTAGCATTCACAGGACTGACACATGGTCCAGAAATGAAGCTTCTCATACAACTAATTGGTAGAGAAAAAATTATTGAGAGGATACAGACTTAAATGGACTTGATGCTTTACGATACATTTACCAATTCAAAAAAGAAGTTTGAACCAATTGATCCAAATAATGTGCGAATGTACGTTTGTGGGCCAACTGTTTACGATTATGCGCATGTAGGCAATGCTCGACCAGTTATAGTGTTTGATATTTTATTTCGATTACTCCAAAAAATTTATGGCATTGAAAATGTAACTTATGTAAGAAATATCACTGACGTTGATGATAAAATTATACACGCAGCAAATGATCAAAATGAAGACATTGGAATACTTACAGAAAAGACAATTAATTATTTTCATGACGATGCGAAATATATTGGTGCTTTAAAACCTACATTTGAGCCAAGAGCAACTGAACATATACCTGAGATGATCGAGTTGATTGAAAAACTCATATCAAAAGAGTTTGCATATGTAGCGGATGGTAATGTTCTTTTTTCTTCAAATAAATTTAAAGAATATGGAAAACTCTCTGGCAAGAATTTAGATGAAATGGTTGCTGGTTCGCGTGTAGGTGTAGAAAGTTATAAAAAAGAAGAATCTGACTTTGTATTATGGAAACCTTCAAAAGAAGATGAGCCCAGTTGGAAAAGTCCATGGGGAGATGGAAGGCCCGGCTGGCACATTGAGTGCTCTGCAATGAGTGAAAAACTTTTAGGGGAAAATTTTGATATTCATGGAGGAGGCCAAGATTTAATATTTCCACATCATGAGAATGAAATTGCTCAAAGTGAGTGTGCAAATAATAACAAATTTGCAAATTATTGGGTTCACAATGGCTTTGTTACTGTTGAGGGTAATAAAATGTCAAAGTCTGATGGTAATTTTGTAACTGTAAATGAGTTAAAAGACAGTTTCCAAGGGGAAGTTATTAGGCTTACCATGATATCAACTCACTACAGACAACCTCTGAATTGGACCAAGGATAACCTCAATGAAAGTAAAAAAACATTAGATAAATGGTACACATTCTTGAGCAATTTTAATGGTGATGAATTAAAAGATACAAATAATGATAATGAAATTATGGAAACATTATTGGATGATATGAATACACCTAAAGCTATTAGCGTGCTTCATCAAAAATTTAAAGATTGCCAATCAGGGGATAAAGGCTTAGTGAGCAATTTTTTATATTCAGCAAATATGCTTGGACTTTTAGATGAAAAACCATCTGAATGGCTTTCCTGGAAAAAGGAAAATTTAAATATTAATATCGCTCAAGTTGAGTTACTTATTGCTCAAAGAAATGAGGCACGATCAAACAAGAACTTTGATGATGCTGATAGGATCCGAGATGAGTTAGATAAAATGGGCGTCATACTTGAAGATCAAGGTGGTGAAACAACTTGGAAAGTTAAGTAAGTGAAAGAAAAACTTTACATATTTGATACGACTCTTAGAGACGGAGCTCAAACTTACGGTGTTGATTTTAATGTTGATGAAAAAAAGCTTCTCGCAAAAAAATTAGATGAGCTTGGTGTTGATTATATTGAGGGTGGATGGCCAGGAGCAAACGCAACTGATACTAAGTTTTTTAATGAAGATTTAAAATTTGAAAACTCAATGTTTACCGCGTTTGGCATGACAAAAAAAACTGGTCGCAGTGCGGAAAATGATCCTGGTTTGGCTGCAATGATAAATATTAATGCGCCATCAGCATGTGTTGTTGGAAAATCTTGGGATTTCCATGTTGATCTTGCACTGAGAATTACAAATGAGGAAAATTTAGAAAATATTGGAGAGTCGGTAAAATTTTTAGCAAAAACGAAAAAAGAAGTGCATTTCGATGCTGAACATTTTTTTGATGGTTACAAATCTAACCCAAATTATGCAATTGACTGTCTTAAAGCTGCAAAGTCAAATGGCGCACGTTGGCTTGTTCTTTGTGATACGAATGGAGGAACCCTTCCGCATGAAGTTGAAGATATCGTATCAAAAGTTTCTAAAGAAATTTCAGGAGATCATCTTGGAATTCATGCACATAATGACACAGGTAATGCAGTCGCCAATACTCTTGCTGCTGTAAGAGCAGGTGTAAGACAGGTACAGGGCACGATAAATGGTTTAGGTGAGAGATGTGGAAATGCTAATCTGATTTCACTTTTGCCAACATTTGCTTTTAAAAATGAATTTGAAAACAAATTTGACTTATCAATTAATAGAGAACGACTTAATCTTTTAACCGAGCTTTCAAGGCTCCTTGATGAAATCTTAAACAGAGTCCCAAATCGAACAGCGCCTTATGTTGGCTCTTCTGCTTTTGCACATAAGGGTGGATTACATGTTTCTGCGGTCAATAAAGATCCAAAGACTTACGAACACATCAATCCTGAACTTGTGGGCAATCAAAGGCAAATTATCATCTCTGAACAATCAGGAAAATCTAATATTTTATCAAAGTTAAAATCAGCAGGAATAGAAGTTAATGAAGACGATAAGACAATTCAAAAAATCTTAGATCGAGTAAAAGAAAGAGAATTTAATGGATACTCTTACGATGGGGCCGATGCTTCTTTTGAAATACTTGTTAATAAAGTGCTTGGCAAAATGCCAGAATATTTTGAAGTAATTAGTTTTAATGTGAATGTACAAAATTCAGGTGAAGAGGGACAGACCATGTCAGAAGCTTCTGTGAAATTAAAAATTGATATAACAAAAGATTTTCTTCACGGATTCTTTTTTGGTGAGGATCAAGCTAGGTACCTGGTTGAGGTCTCACAAAATAAACTTGAACAAATAGAGGTTGACGCAAGCAAGAGTGCTGTCAAAATAGAAAGAATTGGAGAAATTGGAGGAACATCTATCTCAATTAATTCAATTGGAGAGATTGAATTATCAAGCTTAATTGACCACCATACAAAATGGTTCAATGAATTTTGACCTAAAGGGCTCAAAATTATTATTGAATAATTATAAAAAGCAGTTAATTCTTCATTCATGACTGATAATGTACAAGATGAAATAAAAAACATTGTTGATCAAAACGATGTAGTTCTCTTCATGAAAGGGACAAAGGACCAGCCTCAATGCGGTTTTTCGAATGCTGTTGTAAATACTCTTTCTTTTATGAACGTAAATTATAAAGACGTAAATATTTTGGAAAGTGACGAACTGAGACAAGGTATAAAAGATTTCACTAACTGGCCTACAATTCCACAACTTTACATTAAGGGCGAGTTTATTGGAGGATGCGATATTATTTTAGACATGCATAAAAGTGGGGAGTTAGCATCAGTTTTTGATACAAAAGGAATTGCGCACGATTAGTCTATTGAAATAAGATATTCGACCGCTCTATTAAATACAATTTTTCCTCGAGTAATTAAACTTTCATGCCATTTCTTATTGTCTGGATTAAATGTACGTAATAAATTATTTCTACTCCAATGTTCCATAATATCCAACGGATCATTGAGTTTATTATTTTGTGTCCATCTATTTTCAGCTCTTAAATTTTTAAAAACTGTTACAGGTCCATATGTTCCAAATTCTTGTGTAATTGTAAGCCACTTAATAGATGGAAATTCAGATGAAATTCCAGAGTGAATGTCGCCTGTTACGTGATAGCCCACTCCCTTATTTGGATCCAACGGTGCTATATGACTTCCATATAAATTTTGCAGCAATTCATAATCAACTTCATTTATTTGGTCTGAAATTAAAATAGTATCGTAACCAGATTTACCAAGCCCAGTGTGCAAATCGATACCAAATATCATTTGTGTTTCTTTTAAGTTTTTTCTCAACCAATCAATTAATAATTTAGGACCTTTTTGAAGTTTATCACCTCCATACTGCAGGCTGGATGGCCTTGTGTACTGACCTTGAGCAAACCATTGCTTGAAATTGGTGAAACCATATTTCAAAATTAATTTTATTCCATCTATATAAAAAGATAATTCAAATTTTTTTGGTATTGTGTTTGGATTTAAAAATTTATCTATTTTTTTGTAGCCATCGGGCTCACCGCTATGCGTGTTAATAAAATTTCTATTCATATCAACATTGTTTTCATTGACTCTTCGGTGCCAAGCCATACCAAAAGGATTAATGATATGTACGAAAATTATGCAATAATCATCAATTAGTTTTTGATTTTTTAACATATCAATAACTGAAAGTTGTATAGCTGAACCGGCAAAACCCTCAACACCGTGTATACCAGAGGTATATAACAATAATTTATTACTTGTTAAAGATCCAAGAACTGCGATATCTATTGTGAGATCCTCTCCATCAGGACCTACTAAATCTAATGATAAGCTATCACGTTGAACTTGATGACCCAGTGACTCTAGTTGGTTAACAGACTCATTAAACCGTTTCTTAGCTTCAGTATAAGATTTGGAAAACCAGTGCGATGCACTCATTTTAATATTATCGAGAGTAATACTCGATAACTAGTTTCGGATCCATTTGAGTTGCATATGGAACTTCAGCAAACTGAGGTGTCCTTACAAAAGTTGAAGAACATTTTTTTTCATCAACTGTAATGTATCCTGGGATGTCTCTTTCCTGGCTTTTCATTGACTCAACCACTAATGCCATCTCTTTCGATTTATCTTTGACTTCGACAACATCACCTTCTTTAAGAAGACAGCTCGCAATATTAACTCTTTTTCCATTAACTTTGACATGCCCATGATTAATAAATTGTCTAGCAGCAAATACAGTTGGTACAAACTTTGATCGATAAACAATAGTATCAAGTCTGCGTTCTAAAATAGCAATTAAGTTTTCACCTGAGTCACCTTTTTGTCTAATAGCCTCTTTATAACAATTACGGAATTGTCTTTCATTGAGGTTTCCATAATAACCTTTTAGCTTTTGTTTAGCATTTAACTGAACACCATAATCAGACAATTTACCTGTATGTTTTTGTCCATGCTGACCGGGTCTGTATTTTCTTAAGTTGAATGGGCTTTTTGGTCTGCCCCACAGGTTAACACTCAGACGTCTGTCTATTTTATGTTTTTGTGCAACTCTTTTTGTCATATTTGATGATCCGTGGTTTATACTGGTTTCCTCGCCAATGTCAAACCTGAAAGCTAAATTTCCTTAGTTTTTCTATATTCTGTAAGCACTGTCACAACCCCTCTAAGTGTTGCTATCTCACGTTCACTGAGATCAGCACGATGAAAGATATTTCTTAGGTTTTGCTTCATTTTTGGCATTTTTTCTTCAGGTTGAAAAAAACCTCTAGATTCAAGCTCTTCTTCTAAATGATCAAAAAAATACATCAGATCATTCTGACTTCCATGAGGCTCAGTATTCTTATCGACTAACTGCTCCGTTTTAAATACTTTAGAAAATAATGAATAACAAAATACATTGACTGCATGAGATA
>CACNSH010000004.1 GCA_902622985.1 uncultured Pelagibacteraceae bacterium
ACTGCATTTGATATAGATACAGATGGTAATCTATCTAATCGGAGAATATGGGCTTATATGATGCCTAATCTATTTTATTACTACACAAAAACCATGCGTTTTTTAAAAATTACTCCAAAAGAAGGCAAAGGTATACCTTACCCTGTTCCTGATGGTATTTGTTTAGATGAAAGGATGGGGATCTGGATAGCGTCTCCAACAACCTCAGAGGTAGTTAGATATACGGAAGGTGGAAAAATAACAGATAGAATTGCTACTCCAAATAGAGCATATGCATGTATGTTAGGTGGATCAGACGGCAAAAAATTATTTGTATGTACTGCTGATGCTTCTGAACCCGAAGAGGCTAAAGCCGTGAAATCTGGAAAGATTTATTCAATTAATGTGGAGTATGCCAAAGCTGGGTATCCATAGTGAAATATAAAATCTTCGGTAAATCAGAATGGGGTTCTGATATAATTGAGTTCCTTTGCCATGAAATATCAATTGAATATGAGTTTGTTGAGATTGGCGATAATTTTAAAAGTGACAAAACCATACTTAATGTTAATCCTCTTGGAAGAGTGCCAATGGTTGAGACGCCAAATGGCGAATATTTAATAGAAAGCATGGCGATTGTTTATCACTTTATTGAAAGAGAGAGCCAATTGATTCCTGATACTAAAAATGGAATAACCGACTTCCATCAAATTATGGCATTTATGTCATCGTCAATTTATCCTGCAATCCTTCTTTATTTTCATCCTGATCATTACGTTTCTACTGAAAATACTGAAGACTTAATGAATAGATCTAAATCAATCTTGGAAACTTATTTAAACTATTTAGAAAATAAAATAGGTGAATATATTGTTGGCAATTCACTGTCTGCTGCAGATTTTTATTTATTCACATTGCTTTTCTGGTTGGAGGAGGATCATTTTCTTGAAAATTATCCAAAAATACAAAATTTCTACAATAAAATGCTACAGAATCAGACAATAATGAAAGTAAGGAAAATACAAAATGAGAGAAAGACAGTTTAAAAAATTTTTTATTGTTTACGGCCATTACGATGATAATTCATTTAATGCAGCCATAAGAGATACCTTTATAGAAAGTGCAAAAAAAGCTGGTCATACAGTTGATATGGTCGATTTATATAAAGATAAATTTGATCCTGTATTTGCTGGAGGCAATCCTGGACCAGATGTTCTAGATCACCGAAGGAGGATTGAACAGAGTGATACAATTGTATTAATTGCTCCTATTTGGAATTTTAGAATGCCTGCAATTCTGGAAGGCTGGATAGACAAAGTTTTAGCTCCTCCATGGGCATTTACTTTTAAACAACTGGTAGGCAACTATGGCTACCCTCAAGGTAATTTAGGCAATAAAAAAGCGATAATATTTTGCACATACGGCTCTCCTCGTTTAGCAATAACTACTTTTTTTCTCAATTTACCAATAAGACGCTTGAAAAGAGGTGTTTTTCACATATGTGGTATTAAGAGCATACTTTATAAAAGGTATTTTGCTGTACCGTTTGTCGCTGACAAGGTTAGAAAAAAATTTTTAAAGGATGTTAAAGATACTGCTACTTTATTTCAATAATGACTAAGTGAAGAAAATAATAGAGATATTTAAGGGTCTTTGGTCACCTATAATGGACTCAAATGTAAATCCATTAAAAAATATAACCAATCTTAAAATTCGTCACATGATAATGCAAATTCTTGCTTTTATGTGGAGCGGTGTATTTTCACTTTATATCGTTGATAGTATTTTTGTGTTTGGTTTCACTGCAATAGCTCATGCGCTATTAATTGCCGCAATTTTCATAACGATGTTTGTATTTGTCACGGCTGAAAAAAAACCCCAAATTTATGATTTAAGATTCTTTAGGGGCAAAGATGGTGAGCACGAATAACTTTTCCTATAATGAGTATCCAGAATAAATCATTGATTTTTTGATTCTTCTATCAACTTTATGATATTTTCGTGAACCACTGTTGCCGTATCTGGGCCCAAGGACACTACCTCGCCATATGTTTCCTCACTTTCTCCATAGATCCAAGGTGCGTCATCATCCCACTCACTTTTTGGGATGATGTAACCGATTGAGTCATTTGCTAAATTCACCATCAAGTTTAGTTTGTCTGGAAATTGACTTCGTAAATTTGGAACTTCTTGCGGCGTCATAACATAATCAGCTCCTTTAGGGTTTTCAATGCCGCCAATAGCAATTTCTGGATAAAGCTCTCCAGGAATTCCAGTAATAGATGCATCTCCTATTTGTATAAATGCTACCTCACTTAGATAACGTATGAATGGTGGCCTCAGACTGAATTTAGTATCAGCATCAATTATACCGAGCAAAGTGCCGAATGAGAGCATCAAGTTTTCTATACCCAATTCTATTTCTTGTGATTGGATACTTAGTGATGGTTTAGGAGAAGTCTTAAAATCACCTGCTTGAAAAGCCTCTATAACACTGTTTGCAAGGCTATAACCATATGCGCGAGCTTTAGAATGACTCGGTTTAGTAATCATTTTTTCCAAAACAGGATCATAAATTGGATCGGTTGGTCCTGATGTCATCAAGCCTCCTATATTTCCTGTAAGCCATAGCGTGGTTCCGCCAAGACCAGGTTTAATTAACTTGTCATCATAATAAATTCCATGACTGATACCTCTTCTTAAGTAGCCAGCAACATCAGAGGTTATGTCTAAGTTTTTATCCCATGCAAGCTCGACATGAATTCCGAAATTGATTAAAGAACCAATAATTGAGCCGTCAGGGCGATTGAATAAAATTGCCCTTATATCATCATCTATAACGATAGGTTTTCGTTTATCTTTAATAGGGGTAAGTGGATTAGTCGGAATTAAAGCCAAACTCATTTCTGCAGCCTCTAAGTTATCGATCGCTATCTTTAATGTGCTTATAAAATCTTTTTTAAGCCGCTTCATATAGGCATCGTTGATACCACTTTTTAAAAAACTCGGGCCCCAAAGACCTTGAGTATCTGGGCCTTCATGATTATGTGTTGCATGCACCATAATGTAATCTAAACCCCACTCAGCAGGAACATCCTCACGGACACTGAGTACAAATTTTCGCATTAACCCTATTGTATCAGCACTTATGATACCTATTCGTGTCTGGCCATCATCTATTACAACAGCTACGGACATCAAATCATCTTTAATACCTTGGGCAGCTCGTTTATTTTGAAAACCTGCCATCCACACCGCATCAAATCGACCATTGCCATTTATATCAGTCCACTTATCAATATCTGCATCAAATTGAGCATCATTATTTATATCTTCCCATTCATCAATTAGATTAGGGGTGATCGGCATCTTAGCAAAGCCAACCTTAAATTCACTTGCATGAACTTGAGCAGTCATAATTATGCCAAACATCACAAGGGCATATAGAGTATTTTTTATATAACGGCAGTAAATCATTCGTATCTATCAACTATAACCGTCATTAGTAGATTTTAATATTTTTAATGAACTTATAAACTATTGTATCCAATAAATTTCTTTAAAACTTGTTGCAAAAGCAAATAATTAAATCTTATTTTTTTAAGTGTAATTATGTGGCGGGAGTGACGGGACTCGAACCCGCGACCTCCTGCGTGACAGGCAGGCGCTCTAACCAGACTGAGCTACACCCCCACAGTTAAATTTTTTCCATCTCGTGGGAGGAAATGGTGGGCGATGAGAGGTTCGAACTCCCGACATTCACGGTGTAAACGTGACGCTCTTCCAGCTGAGCTAATCGCCCGGAAAGACTGTTATATATCTATTTTAGTGAATATTCACAGATATTTATAAAAAAAATCCGACCACGCTTTGTTTAAGAGTGATCGGATTTTAAATAATTTAGTCAGCAGTTAAGAAACTACATTCCTCCGCCGCCAGCATTATTAACAGCTTCTTTCAAACCTTTACCTGCAGTAAACTTAGGTCTAGTTGACTCAGGGATTTGAATAACCTCATTGGTACGTGGATTTCGCCCTTGAGATGCTTTTCTAATTGATGTTTTAAATGTGCCAAAGCCCACCAATCTTACTTCTCCTCTTGCTTTAAGAACATCAGTAATTTGGTCAAAAACTGCATTTACTGCCTTTTCTGAGTCAGATTTTTGCATACCTGTAACATCAGCTACTTTTGCTATTAAGTCTTGTTTGTTCATAACCCCCCCCTTTTTTAGGAGTTTTTGATTCGTAATATAACTATGAGACCTGAACTACTATATATAGTCAAGAAAAAGCCCAAGAAAACTGCTAA
This sequence comes from uncultured Pelagibacteraceae bacterium, assembly GCA_902622985.1. Classification (GTDB taxonomy): domain Bacteria; phylum Pseudomonadota; class Alphaproteobacteria; order Pelagibacterales; family AG-422-B15; genus CACNXQ01. The sequence continues at coordinate 4,288 of CACNSH010000004.1, forward strand.
AAATTAAAATTTAGGTATCTTCATTTAAGAAAATATAATTAAATCAGTGTGTTATAGGATTATCCACATCTTGATCAGCATCATCTTCAGATATATCGCTAGAAGACTTAGGTGAATCCTCTTCGTCCCACTCAATAGGCAGGAGAGGCTTTGTCAAAGCTATTTTTAATACCTCATCAACATTATCGACAAATATAAGTTCCAGTCCTTCTTTTACATTATCTGGTATATCAGCCATGTCTTTTTCATTTTCCTTTGGAATTATAACAGTTTTTGTTCCGGCTCTGAGAGCGGCTAATAGTTTTTCTTTTAAACCACCAATCCCAAGTGCCTTTCCACGAAGTGTCACTTCACCTGTCATAGCAATATCTTTTCTAACCGGTATACCTGTCAACACTGAAACTATGGATGTAACCATACCCAGGCCAGCGGATGGACCATCTTTTGGAATTGCACCTTCTGGTACATGAATATGAATATCACGTATCGGAAAAATAGTTGGTTTTATTCCAAACTCAATACATCTTGAGCGAACATAAGATTTTGCGGCCTGAATAGACTCTTTCATTACATCACCTAATTTACCAGTAATAGTCATGCGGCCTTTTCCAGGCATTATAACCGACTCTATTGGCAATATATCGCCACCAACTTCTGTCCAAGCAAGTCCTGTAACTATCCCAACCTGGTCGTCATTATCAATTTCGCCAAATTTAAATTTTCTAACACCCGCAAACTCATGCAGGTTATCTTCGTTTATTGTTAGTGATCCAATGTCACCTGCTACAATTTTTTTAACTGTTTTACGAGCAAGGTTAGCAAGTTCTCTTTCTAAACTCCTTACACCTGCTTCCCTAGTATAATATCTTATTAATCCAGTTATCGCACTATCGTCCAGTATAAGCTCACCACTCTTTAAGCCATGCTTCTCTAACATCTGTGGTGCTAAATGTTGTTTTACAATTTCTACTTTTTCATCTTCAGTGTAGCCTGCAATTCTAATAATTTCCATTCTATCTAAAAGTGCAGGAGGCATTCTTAATGTATTAGCAGTTGTAATAAACATTGTATCAGACAAGTCATAATCAACTTCTAGATAGTGATCGTTAAATGAATTATTTTGCTCTGGATCAAGAACTTCCAATAAAGCTGACGAAGGATCTCCTCTGTAATCAGCTCCTAACTTATCAATTTCGTCTAATAGAAATAATGGATTAGATGATCCTGCTTTCTTCATCATCTGAAGAACCTTTCCAGGCAGAGATCCTATATAAGTTCTTCTGTGCCCTCTAATTTCAGCTTCATCTCTAACTCCTCCAAGTGACATTCTTACAAATTTTCTTCCCGTAGCTCTTGCAATCGACTTACCCAATGAAGTTTTACCCACACCTGGAGCTCCAACTAAACATAAAATTGGACCCTTCATTTTCTTTATTCTTTGCTGAACAGCCAAATATTCTAGTATTCTCTCTTTAACTTTTTCAAGACCATAGTGATCTTCGTTAAGAACACTCTCTGCGAATTTGATATCTTTTTTAACTTTTGTCTTTTTACCCCATGGTATTGTTAATATCCAATCTAAATAATTTCTTATAACGCTGGATTCAGCAGACATTGGGCTCATTGATTTCAACTTTTTAATTTCTGAATAGCATTTTTCTTTTGCTTCTTTTGAGAGCTTAGTGTTCTCAATTTTCTCCTCATACTCCTGAATATCATCTTTGCCATCATCGCCTTCTCCAAGCTCCTTTTGGATGGCTTTCATTTGCTCATTTAGATAATATTCCCTTTGAGTTTTCTCCATTTGATTTTTTACACGACCTCTAATCTTTTTTTCAACTTGCATAACATCGAGTTCCGCTTGAATAAAATTCATTATCTTTTCAAATCTCTCGGTGAGGTCGATTGCTTCCAATATCTCTTGTTTATCAGACAACTTAATTGATAAATGTGATGCAATTGTGTCACTCAACTTAGCTAAATCATCAATTTCGTTTATTGTCCCAAGTACTTCAGGAGGAATTTTTTTATTTAAATTTACGTATTTATCAAATAGATCCGTTATTGATTTAGATAATGCTCTCAATTTTTTATCAGAGCTATCATTGTTCTCATCAATAAGATCAATGTTGGAAACCAGAAAATCCTCATTATCGGTAAACATGTTAATTGAGGCTCTTTGAAGACCCTCAACAAGTACTTTAACAGTACCGTCAGGTAATTTTAATAATTGTAATACATTTGCTATTGTTCCAAAGTCAAAAAGGTCATCTTTTTTCGGGTCATCCACTGAAGCACTTTTTTGAGTGATCAGCATAATGCGTTTATCGCCAGCCATGACTTTCTCAAGCGCCTTTACTGATTTGTCTCTACCAACAAACAATGGGACTACCATATGAGGGAAGACAACTATATCTCTTAGTGGCAAGACCGGGATACTATTTTCAATCATATTCGACTCGTTAAAACCTTTAATAATAAGAAGATCATTACTATAACTAGTAAAGTCATTTATTTTTTATCTACTATTTAAATGTGCATAAATTCCTAATTTTCAAGGAATAAAAGAATTAGATGCTAAGCGCTTGTTTCTGAAGCTTTTTTGCCATCTGTATAAGTGTAGAGCGGACGAGCACGGCCTTCCGCGACTTCGGCATTAATTACAACCTCTTCAACGCCCTCAAGGGATGGTAATTCAAACATTGTATCGAGCAAGATACTCTCGAGTATTGACCTAAGTCCTCTTGCGCCAGTTTTTCTCTCAATTGCTTTTTTTGCTATAACGCTAAGAGCTTCATTTGAAAGTATTAGTTTAACATCTTCCATGTTAAATAGTGTTTGATATTGCTTCACAAGTGCATTTTTAGGTTCTTGAAGAATTTTTACTAATGACTCCTCGTCTAAGTCTGTAAGAGTTGTCACAATAGGTAGTCTTCCTACAAATTCTGGAATTAGCCCATAACTTAACAAATCTTCAGGCTCCAAAAGTTTTAAACTATTACCTCCAGATTTCTCTTCATAGCTTTTCACATTTGCTTGAAATCCAATACCTGAACCTTTTGATCTTTTATTGATTATTTTATCTAAGCCAGAAAAAGCCCCACCACAAATAAATAAAATATTTGTTGTATCTACTTGTAAAAATTCTTGCTGTGGGTGCTTTCTTCCTCCTTGTGGTGGCACACTTGCAACAGTGCCTTCCATTATCTTAAGAAGTGCTTGTTGTACACCCTCGCCAGATACATCTCTCGTAATTGATGGATTTTCTGATTTTCTACTAACTTTATCAATTTCATCAATGTACACAATGCCTCTCTGTGCCCTTTCCACATTGTAATCTGAGGCCTGTAATAATTTCAAAATAATATTCTCTACATCTTCGCCAACGTACCCGGCTTCAGTAAGAGTTGTTGCATCAGCCATAGTAAATGGTACGTCTAAAATGCGTGCTAAAGTTTGAGCCAATAGAGTTTTACCGCAACCAGTAGGTCCAATTAAAAGAATGTTAGATTTTGAAAGCTCTACATCTGACTTAAAGTTAGCATGCTCAATTCTCTTGTAATGGTTATGAACTGCGACGGATAAATTATACTTTGCATCTTTCTGTCCTATAACAAAATCGTCTAAAGTTGCACAGATTTCTTTAGGAGTTGGAATTCTACTTGATGATTTTGCCTTAGTCTCCTTATTCTCTTCTTGAATAATATCGTTACATAACTCAACGCACTCATCACAAATGAATACAGTTGGCCCTGCAATCAACTTCTTCACTTCATGCTGACTCTTACCACAAAAAGAGCAATAGAGCGTATTCTTGCTTTTACTATCGTTATTATTTTCACTCATAATTCAATTTTTTAACAATCTGCGAATCAATAATTATTAAGAAAAACATTTATGTAGAAAAAAAACAATTAATTTTAAAAAAAAGTGTTTATAAACAGTGGATTAAATTGACTATTTGAGGCTATTTCTCAGTTTTTGGCTCAACTCTTTTTTCCTGAATACTATCAATTATACCAAATTTCTGAGCCTCTTCCGGTGACATAAAGTTATCTCTTTCAAGCGCCTCCTCGATTGCTTCAACGGGTTGGCCTGTATGTTTTGCGTATATTTTGTTTAAATTTGCTTTCATTGCCAAGACCTCTTTTGCATGAATTTCTATATCAGTTGCTTGACCTTGAAAGCCAGCAGATGGCTGGTGCACCATTATGCGGCTATTAGGTAAAGCATATCTTTTTCCTTTTTCACCTGCTGCAAGTAAGAATGAGCCCATTGAAGCAGCCTGTCCAAAACAAAGAGTTGAGACTGGAGACTGTATAAATTGCATTGTGTCGTAAATTGCCAATCCATCACTTACAACTCCTCCAGGTGAATTTATATATAATGATATCTCTTTTTCGGGATTTTCAGATTCAAGAAACAAAAGTTGAGCTGAAACTAAAGAGGCCATGTGATCGTTAACTGGCCCGACTAAAAATATTATTCTTTCCTTTAATAATCTTGAATAAATATCAAAAGCACGTTCTCCTCTTCCCGTCTGTTCAACGACCATTGGAACCAATTGATCAAAAATTTTATTATCAATCATTATTATTTCTTAGTTTTTTTCTTAACTGTCTTTTTCTTTGCCGTTTTTTTCTTCACTTCATTCTTTTCAACTGAATTGACGTTATTATACATTTTGATAAACGAATCAACATCAACATCCTTCTTTTTCAATTTAACCTTCGAAAGTATAAAGTCTACAATTTTATTTTCATATAAAGGAGCTTGAAGTTGCATCGCTGCATCCTGATTATTTCTATAGTAATCAATCACTTTTTGTTCTTGTCCTTTAAAATTGCTTGCATATTCAAAAAGGGCTTTATTCATCTCTTCTGGCGTCACTGAGATTTCATTTACTTTCCCAACCTCTTGAAGAATTAAGCCCAGTTCAATTCTATTTTTTGCATCTTCCTTAAATTTAGCCTCATTATCAGAAGTCAATTTTTTATCTTTGATTTCCTTTTGATGATCAATTGATGATGGACTTTGTGAATTTAAATAATTTGCAGACAAGTTTTGAAATTCAACATTTATAAGATCTTCAGGTAACTCAAATTTGTGCGCTGACTGGAGCTTTTCAAAAAGTACTTTTTTATCAAGATTTTTTGTTAGATCTGAGTACTCACTTTGCATTTGATTTTCGACCTTACTTTTTAGATCCTTTAAATCAGTTGCACCCATTGATTTTGCCAATTCATTATCTACTTTTGACTCAACGGGTGAACTTATTTTTTTAATATTGCAATCGAACACAGCATCAGCATTTTGTAACTCTTTTGCTGAATAATCTGCAGGAAACTTTACGTTTATCTTTTTGCTTTCTCCACTCTTTAGACCCACAAGGCCATCTTCTAAATCCTTTATGTATCGTCCAGAGCCAATTACAATTGTCTGACTTTCTGCCTTACCTCCGTCAAAATTCTTACCATCGATGGTTCCTTCATAATCTAATAAGACAGAGTCCTCTTTCTTAGCTTTATAATCACTGCCTTGCTCTTTATATGTTCTTTGAGATTTAGCAATTAAGTCTATTCGTTTATCAATTTCTTTTTTATCAAGCTTTACCGAAGTTGACTCGATTTCGATTTTAGTAAAGTCGGCTAATTTTATTTCTGGAAAAACTTCAAACTCAATTTTAAACGTTTTATCAACATCTTTTTTTTCTTGTTCTTTATCTTTGTAATCAACCTTCGGTTGAGAAACGGGACGAAGCTTTCCTTCTTGTATTATTTTTGAGACATTTTCATTTATTACAGCATTCAAAACTTCATTGTTAATCGCATCACCATGTTTTTGCATAATGATATTATTTGGAACTTTACCTGGTCTAAAGCCGTCAATTTTTACTGATTTTTTTACTTCCTCAATTTTTGACTCTAGCTTTGTGTTAAAATCTGCAGATGCAATAGTGAACTCATAAGCTCTTTTCAGACCTTTATTTAATACTTCTTTATAACTCATATTATCTTCTTACTAACAAATTGGTGCGGATAGAGGGACTCGAACCCCCATGAGTTGCCTCACTGGTACCTAAAACCAGCGTGTCTACCAATTCCACCATATCCGCGATTAATAGAAAATGCAAAATAGACTATTTTTTAGATGTTTACAGTAAAAATTTAATCTAGCTAAGGTTTTGGATTAAGGGGATTTTTGATGAATAATGTCAATATAGTGACAATGAAGTGAGCTTACTTTGAAGTTAGAAATCACTCCGCATTTTCAATTATTTGTTTAGTTAGTTCGTCATAATTATTTAAAATTAAGGATAAATTTCTTATAACTACACTTGTTTCATCGTTTGGATTTTCAGTGCTTCCGGAATTCGAAAGCCAATTAAAACTTCCCACTACGTAGTATTCTTTGTCACACATCAAAACTTTTGAATGATTTGGAATTTGAGCAATATACATTTTTCCATAAGCTCTATTTTTGTTTGAATGTTCTTGTAAACTTCTAAGTATTTCTAATCCTTTAATATCAGAAATACGCATAGAATTGCTTTTTGAATATTCATATCCAAAACAAATATAAATATTTACTCCCCTATTAATTGCAGCCCTGATTGATTTTATTAATTTTTCATCTAACGCAAAACTCGTTGCCCAGCCAGATAATATAATCAAATCATGCTTAGCTTTTCTAATAGTTTTCATTAAAAATTCTCTATGTTTTGCAGGACCTTTTACTTGTGTAAAGCCCAATTTACTATTTATAAACTTTCCTATTACATTTGAATTGGATGTAGATAAGTATCCAATTATTGAAGAAACAATTAAAGTTGTGAGTTGAAGTTGTTGAAGAGACCCGTAAAGAGCAACATAAGTCAGAACAAGCCATAGTCCTGTTGCAATATAGCCAATTTTATCTGAAGTTCGCCAGGCAATAAAAACTGTAACAAAAATTGTAATTTGAAATAATAAAACAGCTATACTCATTTAATTATTTTCATATGTAAGTAATCAATTTATTTTTTATCAATTAGATTATCTAACTTAGATCTAAGCTTTTCTTTTTTTCTAAACTTATCAAATCCATCATTTAATTCACTATCTGTTTCAAAAGTTGTAGGTCTTTTTAAGTAGAATACAAAAAATATTATCGCAAGTAATACTAAAATATTTTTTATAATAAAAGAAATACCAAGATAATCTAAATTATTAGATTTTTCAGCCCACGTTAGATATTCATTGTGTAAATAAATAACTATTCCTACAAATATAAAAAAATAAAAAATTCTTCTTATTCTTGGCTTAATCCAAATAAAGATTTTTGTTGCAGCTACAATTTTAATGAATTGATAAAACACGCCTAGTTAATGAACCATCCCAATCCCAAAGGAAGAAGGGCAAGTTTTAATCCAGTCATTTTATGCTTGCTTCTCACTTCTTTTTCTTTTTCAGCAATTATCTCTTCAATTTCACTATCACTGTAATCAGACCATTTTTTTTGTCTGATCCTAAGCTCATTCTTTGTTTCTTTAATGGCTTTATCTCTATAATATTTATTTACACGATCTAATGATTTCTTTGATAGTGAGCCAATTTTATCAAAGACATCTTTTTTATTAATATCTTTCATAGCTTGATAATAGCTTATTCGGGTAACTATTATAATGATAAAGTGTCAATATAGTGTCAATGCACTTCGCATAACTTATTAAGAAATCAAGAAGGTCGTGCCCATGTAGCATAGGAAAGCGGTGATTCATTGAGCTTTTGCCTTATGCTTTTCCACTTTGGCAAAACACCGTCAAGTAACTTATAAAACTTTTTGTTATGTCTAGTCTCAATAAAGTGAATTAGCTCGTGTACAATAACAAACTCTAGCGCATCTCTATCTTTGTGCACTAACTCGGTGTTGAGCCTAATAGATTTAGATGATGGAGAACAACTTCCCCATTTGGTTTTCATTCGTTGAATATAGATCTTCTGGACACTTAGATTAAACTGACACTCCCACTGTGCTATAATCTTAGTTGCTTTATGCCGCAACTGATCTCGATACCAACGCTCTAATATTTGTTTCTTTACCTGGGTGCTTGCATTGTCACACGCCCGCAGGATTAAATGCTTCCCTTTTAGTTCAACATGATCACCTCCACCAGAATTTTTAATTTTTAGAAGATACCGCTGACCCCAAACATTGATGCTTTCCCTATTTATCAACTCTCGCTGCGACTCGCGTGCTTGATTAGCCAGCCGATGATGATGACGCTTTATCCATTCAAGTTTTGTCAGAGCAAATGCTTTAACAGTTTGTATGTCGACATCTAAGGGTGCAGAGACTTTCACCATGCCTACTGGCGGGTGAACAGTTAGGTGAATATTTTTAATATCTTTTTTAGTGACCTCAACATCAAAGCCACCAATTGTATGACGCTCAGCCATTAATATCCTACCTGCTGTTCAATAATAGCAAACAATCTTTCAACTTCAGCCTTATTTTCTACAATTGCATAAATGGCTTGCTTAACACGTTGTTCTTTAGGTCCATTCCCACGCCAGCCATCTGGAATATTTTCAAGTAGATGTTCATGAAGGGCAATCACCTTCTCTTCATTTTCACCCATATTATTGTAAAGAGCACGAAGCTCAGGCGTGTTGATTGATGCAGGCATTTCTTCACCTCTGCCGTCTTGTACCTGTTTGGCTAACTCAGCAATCTGTGCAAGATAAGCCTCATAGTCTAACGCTTGAGACTTTCTTTGTTGGATGATTTGGTCAAGCAAGTTAGACATCTTATCAAAAAAGGCAGGGTCATTTAACTGACTCTTTAAAAGCACGCTACGTACATTATTTTCGATTATTTCTGATATACCTTCTTTTGATTTCACCGACTTCGCTAAGCGTTCGTTGATTGCATTAGCAGCGCCACTTTTCACAATCAGTTCAACTAGTGACATATTGTCAAAGTCGGAGATAGGTCTTGGTTCATCAGCTTCAATATATGTGTCTATCAAACGCCTCATATCAGCTTCATAGGCTTTAAGATCAAGATATTCACCGCTTGCATTTTTCACAATATCCGAAGCATCTTTGAAATGTTCAATGCGAGACTTGATGTGCCGCCTCTGATGATCATTATAGCCTGCCGCTTCCATATCATTGGCAATATTCGCATAAGCACGAACAAGAGCGGCAGTTAGCTGATACAATGCTTGACGCTTTTGCGCAGTGGTTTCCAAATCGTCCGTGACTTCTGAATTGCCACAGAAATATCGAATATAGTTAAGTGTTTCTTTTGGTGGCTCAACAAGCTCACACAGCTCTTCAATAGCTTCTATTGCAATATCTAATCGGTTGCGACAAAGTTCTAACCTGTCATTAACTGTAATCTCTGGGCGAGGTTGCCCATCCTCATGGTCAAGCTCTTCAGTGTAAACCGCCATAGCGTTCTCAACCTTTCTAAACAGGTCTTTATAATCAACGATATAACCGTAATCTTTATCTTCACCATCTAACCTGTTGGTTCGGCAGATAGCCTGAAACAACCCATGATCCTGCATCTTCTTATCGATATATAGATATGTACAGCTTGGTGCATCAAAGCCTGTCAGCAATTTATCAACTACAATCAAAAGCTTCATGTTCCAGGGTTCTTTAATAAAAAGCCGCTTTGCTTCATCCTCATAAGTTTCTGTCTTGGTCTTGCCCGGCTTGGTATATACATCTTTGAGCATTTCTTCATAGATACGAAAAATAGTTTCCTTGTCTGTTTCAGATGTCGCTCCTGTATCTTCAAGCGAGATGTCACTGCCATGAGGATTATAAGATGTTACAACTGCACATCTATTATTCAACTCTGTCTGATTGAAAAGCTGGTAATAGCTACAAGCCTCATAAATTGAACCTGCAACAAGAATTGCATTTCCTCTATTTGTGGAAAGACGTGGTTTTGTATTGAAGTCAAAGATGATATCATCAATCACCCTACCCATTCGTGACTTTGAGCTTAGAACGGTTTGCATAGTGCCCCATTGTTTTTTAAGAGCTGCCTTTTGCCAATCATTTAGGCCTCTAGTCTTTGCCTCAAACCACGCATCAATCTTATCCTGGGAGCCAAGTGTTTGGTCTACATCACGCGCTTCATAAGACAGGTCAAGCACCACCCCGTCATCAACAGCCTCGGCAAAGAGATAACGATGAATATAGCCCCCAAAGACTTGCTTCGTTGTTTCCTTATCAGCCTTCAACAGCGGTGTACCTGTGAAGCCAATGAAGGTCGCTTCAGGTAATTGAGCTTTCATCAAACGGTGTAACTTACCTGATTGAGTGCGGTGGCACTCATCAACAAGAACAAAGATGTCACCATATACAGAAACATTATATTCTCTCAACTGTTTGATATAGGACTCAAAATCTTCAACACCATGCTTGCCAAATTTATGAATAAGAGAGCACATCAAGCGTGGGCTTGTCTGACTCAGTTTAGATAAGAGATCACGGCCACTTATTGCACGTTCGATCTGCTCACCGGCAGCTGCGAAGATACCTTCAATTTGTTTATCGAGTTCATCTCTATCTGTAATAATAGCTACACGCGCATCGGGAATATTTTCCAAAATCCATTTTGCAAGTAGCACCATAACGATGGATTTGCCACTGCCTTGGGCATGCCAGATAATACCACTCTCATGTCGTCTTATGTATGCCTGTGCTGCCTTCATGCCAAAATATTGATGTACTCTTGGTAGCTTTTTTCTGCCACCATCAAACAACACAAAGTCATATAGTATTTCAAGCAGACGTGATTTCTCAAACATCTTACAGAGATATTTATCCAGTTTAAAGCCTTCATCCTGCTCCTCATCTTCTTTCCAAGTCAGGAAGAAAGGCTCAGGCGTACCAATTGTGCCATAGCGCAAACCCTCTGCATCACTGCCAGCCATCACTAACTGAACCGTTGGATAAAACCATTCATTAAAACGGGGTTGTTGATTAGAAATGCTCTGACGGATACCTTCAGTGATTGCAATTTTACTGCGCTTTAACTCTAGAACTCCGATTGCAATACCGTTGATATAGAAAATAACATCAGGTCTGCGTTCCAAATTACCGCGAAGTGTAACTTCTTCTGCAAGTGCAAACTGATTTAAGTCAGAGTTTTGCCAGTCAATAAGGTGTATAGTTTCAGTTGACTTGCTGGCATCAACTTTTACCTGCACACCGTAGCGGAGCAAATTATAGGTGTCCTGATTTCGCTCATAGAGAGTCTTGCTGTTGTCTGCTGCGGCACGCTTTAACAGGTCAATTGCTCTGGATATTTGCGCATGGCTATAGCCACGTGAGACCAGGTTCTTAGTGAGTAACCCCTCTTCAATATTACTATTATTCTCACGGTCACGCCAATCTCCCAGATAGTCGTAACTCATCTGACTTCTAAACAGATCAATCAGCCTTTCCTGAGTCACGATTTCCGGTTCTGATAAGCGGCTCATATCAAGCGCGTCCTCCCTGTCAGCAACTCCTGCATCATACCCGCTTTAACTTTTTTGGCTTTGTTGAGCTGTAAGTTAAGCAATGTTATTTCAGATTCAGCATCATCTAATTTGGAAACAATCTCTTTTTGTTCAGACACGCTTGGGATTGGTAGGGTCAAATCAGCAATCATTTCACGTCGAACAGAGTCAACTGAAGACTTAGCTGTCATGGACATAATCCGTTCGTAGAATCTAGATTTAAATTGCCAATAAAAATATCGGCCAACTACATCACTCCTAAAATCAGATAATATATAAACTCGCTGATGAGCGTCGAATTTTCCATTCATGTAGTGGAAAATTTTACCTGTTCCTACGCCGTCACCTGCAGTCAAGACGGCTTCTTTATCGTAAGCAAAGGAGTCAATTTTCTCAATTTTTTGAGACCTAACAAAAAATGGGTAAGCACCATCTGGCTTATTGTCTTGCGTATTTCTCCCCCCAGTTTCAATTGAAACAAGTTCATCAATTCTGGTGAATCTATCATTATTTTCAGAGCTTATAAGTAGCGTATTTGCCAATGAGTTTTGAACTTTTAATTTCTTCTCAATCAATTTTTCTAACGAGGTAATCAGCGCATCAACATCACTCAACGCCTCAGCAATCGCTTGCTGTTCTTGTTTTGAGATTGGATATAGAAGTTCTATACTTTTGAGGTTTGAGCTATTTACATGAACAATAGCGTCTCCCTGTGCAGCTTTTTCTTTCTGCTTTCTAACCATTTCAGAGTTAAGAGCATATCCCAAAAAGATTGGGTCTATATCTTTAGGAGAGAAAATAACTATGTCACCACCTGCATAAGCTTCAAATTTATCAACAAAAGCTGCTGACTTACCAATTTCCTCTTTCTTTTCCCCTGAACCTGCAAATAGTTGATCTCCAAACTTCAAAAGAACTGAGTCTTTTGAAATATCCGAAGATATAAATGATTTATAATATTGAATAATATTATGATGGTCTGTGTAAAGTTCACCGTATCTTACACATGGAATCTCTCCAGAATTCGCTATAGATTTAGTAATACCTTTTCCCTTGCTGAACCTACCAAGTTTTTCTAAGGTTGATATAGTCCATTTACGCGGTACTTTATAATTTTTATCAAGGTCAAATAATAAAGTAACTACCATGAGAACCTCATGGCTTTAAGATGTTGTTCCACTTTATCAGAAAGTTCTGCTATCTGCTTTTGAATTTGAGGTAGCGGTGAATCGTAACGTTCTGCCAACTCCTTTAATCGTCTAGTAAGTTTTTGCAATATTGATTGATTAGCCTCATTAATCATAACCTCTAGGCTTGCCATCCATTTATTGTTAACAACAATCTCTTTGACTTCTTCTTCTGTCAGGTTTGGATAATGTTCTAATACTGCCTTGTCCAGTGCTTCGTCCTGTTCTTTCACCTGCTTCTTAATGGCTGCAATTGCTTTGGTTTTATTTGCCCATTCATCTAAGACTGACAGCTCATCTGCAAATTCAACATTGCCTTTAATTTCTTTGATGCGAGCATTTACTTCCTTTTTATTCACCTTATCAAAATCAGCAAAGACCCCATCATCACCTGACTGCTCTTCAACCATTTCTGCAAGCGTTGCCTCAGCTGATTCAAGCTCAGCCAGCTGAGTGTCAAGTACGGTTTGTTTATCGGCAAAGGCATAAGCAACTAGAAGGGATTTTGGCAATAGATCACAGGCCCAGCCGGCATCCTTCTCTTGTCCTTTTTTCTTGCCTTGTTTGATAGTTTCAATCACACGGTAAGGCTCTGCCTTCCATCCCTCTACAGCGATATGATAGAAATCATCCGATAATACTTCTTCCCAATAATTCATCATCAATTGGTAAATATCATAAGGGTCAATCAGCGGCTGTTTGCTGTAATGGTCAAGCAATCCCTTTGCAAGTTGAGCAATTTCTTGCTTTGGCTTAATGCCAATCTGTAACGCCATTAGGTAATCAACCACTTCAGTTTGCCACGCCTGATAATGCGAAGCTGCCTTTGCTTCAAAGGCTTTATAATCAGCATGATTCGAAATCGTTTCGCTTATCGCATTCGTAGCAACATTAAAGGATAAATATCCTTCTCGCATTGGCGACAGCAGCACCTTGCGAAGTTTGGTAAACTCATGCCAATAGTCACTCAGTGCGTCAATATCTGCTTGCGGTATTCCGCCATTGAGATGGGCATCAATATCCTGAATATCCTCACTCTTATTTATAGAAATATAGCGCGGTAAATTAAGATTGTGATCTTGCTCAAGAATTTCAGTCATTGGCACAAAACGCGCATAGCCAATCATATCTATGCCTTGCTTATATGTGTCCACAATGCGATGCACATCCATTTCACGCAGGCGGTTCTTTGGTCCATCTTTCATAAAGCCATCGCTTGCATTGATCATAAAAATTCCATCACGTGTGGCTGCCTCTGACTTATCCAGCACAATGATACAGGCAGGAATACCCGTTCCGTAAAAAAGGTTAGCTGGTAGGCCTATAATTGCCTTTATATAGCCACGCTTTAAGATATTTTTTCGGATTGTCTCTTCTGAATTTCCACGAAACAGTACACCATGAGGTAAAATGACTGCAGCTTTACCATTCGATTTCAGTGAGCGGATGATATGCAGCATGTACGCATAGTCACCCTGTTTGTTTGGCGGTATACCATAATGTTGAAATCGCTCATGGACATCTTGGTCAGGTGTAAGTCCATTGCTCCAACGCTTGTCACTAAATGGTGGGTTGGCGACCACATAATCAAATGTTTTAAGACTGCCATGTTCAATAAATTTTGGATCAGATAACGTATTGCCTTGCATGATTTGTGAGGTCGGATTGTCATGCAGAATCATATTCATCTGCGCCAAGGAAGCTGTGGCACTTTCTTGCTCTTGTCCATAAAGGGTAACATTACCAGTTGCTTCATCACTTACTTTCAACAACAAAGAGCCAGACCCGCAAGTTGGGTCATAGACGGTCGTGCTGCTAGAGGTCTCATCCTGACCAATTCCAAGGACTAATGCCATGATGCGGCTAACTTCAGATGGAGTATAGAACTGTCCTTTGCTCTTACCGCTCTCAGAAGCAAAGTGGCGCATTAAATATTCATACGCATCACCAAGAATATCATCTCCATCTGCGCGGTTGTGGGAGAAATCTAACTCTTTCTTTTCAAATACAGCAATTAGATTGGTCAATCTGTCCTGCATTTCTTTTCCTGAACCAAGTTTCTGGCTGTCATTAAAATCAGGGAGGTTACCTAAATCATTGGCATCTTGAAGGGGGCCCACAATGCGCTTATTAATTTGGTCTCCAATATCAGAGGTTCCTTTTAGTTTTACCAAATCAGCAAAACTTGCTCCCTCTGGTACAGTTATTTCCGCATAAGGCTGACCAGCATATTTATCAGAGACATATTTAATAAAGAGTAGGACAAGCACATAATCCTTATACGCAGCAGGTTCGATGCCTCCGCGCAGCTCATCACACGCTTTCCAAATAGATGAATATAGTTCTGATTTCTTAATTGCCATTATTTATATTTTCTAACTTATTTGATATCGTAGCAACTAAGATCGTAAAAAAATACCTCAACTGTTACTCAACTTTTCATAAGCACACTGTAAACTAAGATCTAAATGTATATCAATTCAACATGTAAACTATTGGAGTTAATTAAAGGCAATTTGCCTCATGATGTGTAGTAGTATTAAGTATTTCCTAATATTTTATCGTAGAAAATTAAAGACAGAACATTTTATTTTTGGCTGTTTTACTGAGGTTGAAATGAAAACTCGGTGTCTACCAATTCCACCATATCCGCGATTAATAGAAAATGCAAAATAGACTATTTTTTAGATGTTTACAGTAAAATATTACAATTTGATGCTATAATTTTGACCGTTAATTATGACAAAAAATATTGTATTTTTAGATAGGTCCACTTTTCCTTCTAATATTATATTTCCAAAACTTGATTTTAATCACAAATGGAAAAACCATAGTTTTACAAAGGTGAGGGAAGTTAAAAAAAGGATTGAGAAAGCACATATAGTTGTTACCAACAAAATTGAACTGAATAGAAATAATTTATCTAATGCGAACAATTTAGAACTAATTGCGATAACTGCAACGGGAACGAATATAATAGACTTAGAGTATTGCAGAAAACACAATATCTCTATATGCAATCTAAGAGACTATGCTTCCATATCGGTTGCTGAACACGTTTTAACTCTTATGCTTGCACTTTCTAAAAATATTAAAGGTCTTGAGAAAGATATAGACAAGAAACTTTGGCAAAAAAGAAAGGTGTTTGCATTACTTAGCAGAGAAATAAATGACTTACATGGCAAAACATTGGGCATAATTGGAAAAGGTTCAATCGGCATGAAAGTTGGCAGAATAGCTAAAGCATTTGGAATGAATATTAATTATTTTTCGGTTAGAAATTATAAAAAAACACAATTTTTACAATTCTTATCATCTCTTGATTATTTATCTGTTCATTGCCCCTTGAATGAGAAAACAAAAGACCTGATAACAATTAAAGAATTAAAAATAATGAAAAAAAATATGATCTTAATTAATACTGCCAGGGGCGGCATAGTTAATGAAAATGATCTGACAAAAGCATTAAAACAAAAAATCATTGCAGGAGCTGGAATTGATGTCACAACTAGTGAACCTCCAAAAAAATCTCACGCTTATTATAGCATATTAAATGAAGCAAATTTCATTTGGACACCTCATACTGCATGGGCATCAAATGAAACCTTGCAAGAAGCAATCAATCAATTAATAAAAAATATAAATTCTTTTTATAAAGGCAGAAAAAGAAATATCGTTTAAGCCTTTTTTATTCCAGCACACTTTTTTGAACAGTATATTACCCTGTCCCAGTTCAATCTCCATTTTTTTCTCCAGTTAAAAGGGCGATTACAAACCGGGCATATTTTAGATGGCAAGTTTTCTTTTTTCATGATCTAATTATTAAATAATATGAAATTGTTTCAAGTCCATACAGGTTTTTATGATCCTAATATTTCAGATGGCTTTTACGAAGGGCACACCAATATCTTTGTCTGCGCGAAAGATGAAAAAGAAGCTCGAGAAAAAGTGAAAGAAAAAAAAGAATATAAGAAATTTAAGATGCACATTGATGGTATTCAGGAAATAACTATCGTTGATGACTATAAAGTTGAGCTAAATAAAATCTAGGCTCTAGTGCACTTACCGCTCATAAAGGTTTTGTAAATTTCATCCACTTCCTCGTCAGTAAGAGTTGTTCTATTAAACATTTTATCAATTATATTGCACTTTTGATCAACAGTTATGCTCTCACTAGATATTCCTTGAAGAATTGAATTTGCCGATAAAGTATTATTAAACATTGCAATGCCCTTATCGTTAACAGAATCAAATACGATAAACCTCTCATTGTTATTTAATTTATCCCATGGTTTCCAATCAGTAGACATATCATAAGGGGCGCTATTTGGATTACCATCATAAGCAAAGTTTACCCAATACTGTCCCATTTTTGTAGAGAGCTCTAAATCAGTGGACCTGTTATTTTCATTATACATTATATCATTTATCGCATCAGAGCTCTCGCCTAATAAACCATCTGATTTAAAAATAAACGCTAACTCCATTCCATGTGCAGCGCCTAGAAGATTGGGGAGATCAACACCTAAATAGACATTTTGTTCATCCCAATCAAATCTATAAGCATATACATTTGATTTTTTGTAATTTGATGTAAAGTCTGAAGGTAGATCTACTGCACCATATTTCCATGACTCTGCCATGTATTTAGCATAGATATCATAATACTTTGGATCTTTGGGTTTTACATATAAATCAAGATATTCTGAGATTGGACTTAAAAAAGATAATGGCCTATTCACATATTCATTGTTCATAAACATAAACAGTTTATCTTCATCTCGTGTCGAACCAAATATCATAGGTTTGTCATACATATCACCATCTCTATAAGCTCCATAAATTCCCTTATTTGGAATTACTACTCCATCAGGTATTACATTTGGAACATCAATTAATCCAGCTGCATCAGGTCTTGGCCTATAATATGATATAATATCGTTTGCATCTGCAGTTCTTAAAAGGTCAACAGAAAGCATCTGATTGCTCATGAAATTTGAAATCTCCTCATCAGATATTGATGTGTTCTTTGATTTGATTAAGTGTCTTAATAAACTCTTAGAACCTGCTCTTTCATTATTTTCTGCATACTCTAGAGAGTCTGAGCCGAGATAACCGCTCTGAGAAATTCCTCTTTGAAATAAGTCTTCACTTAAAGGTGAGGTCATAAGTGAAATTACATTTCTTGCTCCAGCAGACTCACCAAAAATGGTAATGTTATTTGGGTCACCATTAAAATCTGAAATATTTTCATTAACCCACTCAAGTGATTTTATAATATCGAGAGTTCCAAAATTTGCACTTTGATCAAGTTCATTATCTGAGTCTTCATTTAAATCGCTGAAGGCAAACCATCCAAAAGGACCTAATCTATAGTTAGTTGTGACTAAAATTACATCATGTTCCATTATGAAATCGCCTGAAGTATACAAGTTTGAAGCTGAATAACCCCACGTATTTCCACCTCCGTGTATCCAAAACATGACTGGTAATTTCTTTTTACTGTTGTATGCCTTTTCTGAAAGATAAATATTTAAATAAAGACAGTCCTCAGATCCAATTATTGAACCTCCCTCAATGCCATCCATTGAGTCATAAAAATTACTAACTTGCATGCACCTATTAGGTAATGTTGTGGCTTCAAATGTATCGGGCAGCTGCTCCATTTCTCTGGGAGCTTTCCATCTTAATTCATCAACTGGTGGCTTTGCAAAGGGAATACCGACAAAAGAAATAGTTTTTAAACCATCTTTTTCTTTTGCTACTGATCCAATGAAATCAGTGTTTTTGGATTTAAATGTATATATCTGTTCTTCTGCATAACTTATATTCAAACTAAGTGTAAGAAAAAGTATTAGAAGTAATGATATTTTATTAATTTTCCTCAACATACGAATGCAGCTTTTTAATCATCAGGGGGATGTTGTCAATAAGATCCTCTGCAATTAGCCCGGGACCTATCATTTCTCCAAGTTTTGAGTGAATATATGCTCCAGCACAAGTCGCATCAAAAGCATTCATCTTATTATCTCCAACAAGTGAAGCGATGATTCCAGCAAGAACATCGCCTGATCCTGCGGTTGCTAGATATGGAGCTTCGCTTGCATTTATTACAACATTGCCTTCAGGGTCAGCAATAACTGTATCAGCGCCTTTGAGTAAAACTATACTTCCTGCTAATTTGGCTGCCTCAACACACTTGAGTACTTTATCTTCCATTAACGCAATACCTTCACCAAATAATCTTTTAAATTCACCTTCATGAGGTGTAAGTATTGTATGCGGATAAGTATCTATAAATAATTCTTCTGGATTATTTTCAAAACATGTAATTGCGTCTGCATCAATTACACAATGATCCACAAAAGCCAGTGCCATTAAAGTTCTTGCTTTTGTTTCATCATTTACTCCATTTCCAGGACCTATTAGGACACTTGAAACTCTATTGTCTTTTAAAAGTTTTTGAAAATCGTTTTTTTCTTTTATCACTGATATTAATTCAACTGAGATTTGTGGTTCTAATATTTTTGCTGTTTCTTCATCGCAGACCATAGTTACTGCTCCTGCCCCAACGCGCATAGCTGATCGACCAGCTAATCGAGCTGCTCCAGTTTGAAATTGAGGACCGGTATTAATTACAAGCATTCCTCTTGAATATTTATGATCACTTGAAACTGGAAATGGAAAATTCTTAATCCATAATGATGGATCATTTTTTTTTATATTCGGCATAATTTTATCTAATACGTTTTTTTTAATTCCAATATTCTCAACTACTATTTCTCCACAATATTTTTTTCCAGGGTACAAATAATGACATTTTTTTTTATTAAAAAAAGTAATTGTTTTTGAAGCTTTAAAAGCTTCTCCAAGAACAGCAGATGTATCGCCATTAATGCCAGATGGAATATCTACGGAGAAAACATCTAATTTAGATTGATTAATTTTGCTAACCAAAGAACTTAAATCATCTGACATTGTCCTTGATAACCCTGTACCAAACAAAGCGTCAACTACATAACAATAATTTGATAAACTTCTAATTTTGGAAACAAATAATGATTTATTAAGTTTTTGTTTATAATGTAAATTGTCATTACTTTCCTTGGCTTTACTAATAGGGCAATAAATATCAATTTCCATACCTTGCTTTAAAATAAGGTCAGCTGCAACATAGCCATCGCCACCGTTATTTCCCGGACCACAAATAAAGAGCGCCCTTTTACCTCTTTGAACAGGAAGATTGTTGAAAACTTTCTTTCCTGCGTTAAACATCAGATCCAAACTAGAAATACCAGATTCAATAGTTAAAAGGTCGGCCTTTGCCATTTCTTTATTACTAAGGATGTATTGAGTCATTTGTTAGAAATCGCCTATAAGTGCATGTTTTGAATAAAGATATGTAAAATTTACCTCTACTTATAATTAAATCTATATGTCAATTTGGCATAAAAACATTATATATACATTCTATCATTAATTTTAACTTCTTTCAGAAAATTAATGTATAAAACTTAAGAGTTAATTCATAATGAAAAAAATCGAAGCTGTCATAAAGCCATTTAAGATAGATGATGTAAAAGAAGCACTTGAAAAAGTTGGGGTGCGTGGGATCACTATATCTGAAGCCAAAGGCTTAGGTAGACAAAGAGGTTTTACTGAAGTTAACACTGGTGTTGAATATGGTGATTTTCTTCCGAAAATTAGATTAGAAATAATCTTACAAGATGATCTTGTCGATACGGCCGTCGAGGCGATTAGGGCTTCAGCAAACACAAATCGTATTGGTGATGGTAAAATATTTGTTTCTAACATTGAAACAGTTATGAGAATTCGTACAGGCGAGACTGGTTCGGACGCATTATAAACTTAATTCAGGGAGAAATTAATGTCAGATATGAAAACTTATGAATACATATGGCTCGATGGTTATACACCAGAGCCTTTTATGAGAAGTAAAGTAAAAGCAACCGAAGAAAAATCAGCACCGGACTGGTCATTTGATGGTTCATCTACTCAACAAGCAGAGGGAGGAAGCTCAGACTGTCTTCTTCTTCCCGTTCAAACTTATTCTAATCCAAATGGACACGATATAGTAATGACACAGGTACAGGCTGCAGACCATACAACTCATCCATCAAACTTTAGAGCTGCGGCAGCGGAAGTTGTTTCCGACGAATGGTGGTTTGGTTTTGAACAAGAATTCTTTTTAACTGACGCTAAAACCGGTGAACCACTTGGCTGGGAAGATGGCACGCCAAGAGAGCAAGGTGAATTTTATTGTGGCGTTGGAGCGGGCAATGTTGTTGGTAGAGCGATATCAGATGCACATCTAAAAGCTTGTATAGATCTTGGGATTACACTTACTGGAACTAATGCAGAAGTTGCACTAGGCCAATGGGAATATCAATGCTTTGGAAAAGGTATTAAAGCAGCTGATGATTTATGGGTAAGCCGATATTTACTCATGAAAACTGCTGAGGAACATGGCGTTGGAGTGAACTTTCACCCGAAACCAAAAACTGGTGATTGGAACGGTTCTGGTATGCACACTAATTTTTCTAATGAACAAATGAGATCTTCTGGATCGGAAGAATTATTTACATCAATGTGCGACAAACTTGGAAAGGTTCATGAAGAAGGTATTGCGGCTTATGGATCTGACAATAATATGAGGCTTACTGGACTTCACGAGACACAAAGTATCGATAAATTTTCATATGGTGTAAGTGATAGAGGTGCTAGTATACGTATTCCAGTTTATACTGTTGAACATAATTGGAATGGGTATCTTGAAGATAGAAGGCCAGCATCGAATGCTGATCCATACAAAATTGTATCACATATAGTTGGGACTTTGACTAAATAAATTCCATAATTAGGGGATCATATGGGTACTGCAACCGAAGTACTAAAAAAATTTAAAAATGGTGAAGTCAAGTATCTCGATATGAGATTTACTGATCCAAAAGGTAAACTTCAACATTTAACGATGGACGGTACAGCAGTAGACGATGATCTCCTAAACAGCGGAGTCTTCTTTGATGGATCCTCTATATCTGGCTGGAAAGCTATAAATGAGTCAGACATGGTTCTCAAACCGGACTTAACCACAACAGTAATGGATCCTTTTACAGCCCAGCCAACATTAATTGTATTTTGCGATGTTCTCGATGCAGTGTCAAAGGAACCATATGAGAGAGATCCAAGAGGAACTGCAAGAAAAGCAGAAGAGTATGTCAAATCAAGTGGAATTGGCGATACTATATATATGGGTCCAGAAGCAGAGTTTTTTATATTTGATGATGTAAAATTTCAAGTTGATATGAACAAATCAATGTTTGAAATTGATAGTACTGAAGGTCCATATAATTCTGGACGCTCTTATGAAAGTGGCAACTTAGCACACAGGCCAGGTGTTAAAGGAGGATATTTTCCTGTACCGCCCGTTGATAGCGCTCAAGATATAAGAACAGAATTTCTTGAAGAATTAAAAAATTTAGGACTTAAGATGGAAAAACATCATCATGAAGTTGCTCCAAGTCAACATGAATTAGGACTGAAGTTTGATACTTTACTTAAACAGGGCGATGCTATGCAGCTTTATAAGTATGGCGTACACATGGTCGCTAATGCATTTGGTAAAACTGCTACATTCATGCCTAAACCAGTTAAAGGTGATAATGGAACTGGAATGCATACACACCAATCCATATGGAAAAATGGCAAACCTCTATTTGCAGGAGATAAATATGCAGGCTTATCCGAGATGGCATTGCACTACATTGGTGGTATCATAAAACATGGAAGGGCACTTAACGCGTTTACGAATGCTAGCACAAACAGTTATAAGAGACTGATACCAGGGTTTGAGGCCCCTGTAATACTCGTATACTCAGCAAGAAACAGATCCGCCTCATGTCGCATACCTGTTTCAGATAATCCGAAAGGAAAAAGAGTTGAAGTAAGGTTTCCAGATCCTTCGGCAAATCCTTATTTAGCATTTTCAGCAATGCTTATGGCTGGGATGGACGGTATTAAAAACAAAATTGATCCAGGAAATGCTGCCGATGAAGATCTTTATGAATTGCCAGAGGCAGAAGTTAAAAAATTGCCAACTGTTTGTGGCTCTCTTAGAGAGGCACTTGAGGCGGTTGACGAAGATAGAGCTTTTTTAACTGAGGGTGGAGTTTTTACTGATGACCAAATTGATGCATATATAGACCTGAAAATGGAAGATGTATATGATCTGGAACATTCTCCTCATCCTATTGAATACAAAAACTATTTTAGTGTGTGACAATTAGTTGAATTCTAAAGGGTGACCTTTGCAAATAAAATGCTATATATATTAAAATGGAATTAACAACAGAACACGAAGAATTAAAGAGATCAGCTCTTAAATTCGTTGATGATGAAATTAACCCTTATGTTGACGAGTGGGAAGAAAATGAAATTTTTCCAGCTCATGAGCTATTCAAAAAATTAGGTGATCAAGGATTTCTTGGAGTAACTAAACCTGAAAAGTACGGTGGATCTGGATTAGACTATTCATACGGAGCAGTTCTTAATGAGGCATTGGCACATATTAAATGTGGCGGTGTTCCAATGGCTATTGGTGTACAGACAGATATGTCAACTCCGGCATTGGCGCGCTTCGGCAGTGAAGAGATATGCAATGAATTTTTAAAACCATCCATTACTGGAGATCTTGTTTCTTGTCTTGGTGTTTCTGAACCAAGTGCTGGTTCTGATGTGGCTGCTATTAAGACTCATGCAGTTAAGGATGGTGATGATTACCTAATCAATGGTTCAAAAATGTGGATTACAAATGGCACTCAAGCAGACTGGATGTGTATGCTTGCAAACACTGAAACAGACCATAAGAATAAACATTTAAACAAATCTCTCATATGTGTACCTCTTAAGGAAAATGGCAAAAGAGCAAAAGGTGTTACGATCAATCGTAAATTAAAAAAAATGGGCATGCATTCGTCTGATACTGCTGAAATATTTTTTGATGATGTAAGAGTTCCACAAAAAAATTTAGTCGGAGAAGAAGGCAAAGGCTTTATTTATCAAATGATGCAATTTCAAGAGGAAAGACTTTATGCAGCTATCGCTGGCTATACTGGCTGTGAATTAGCTATTAATGAAACTATTAATTATACAAGACAAAGAAAAACATTTGGCAAGCCAATTCTAGATAATCAGATTGTTCATTATAAACTTTCAGAACTTATGACGGAAGTTGAAGCTTTAAAGGCTCTTACATGGAAAGGAATTGAGATACATGTAAATGGTGGTGATTGTACAAAGCTAGCTTCAATGTCAAAGTTAAAGGCGACAAGACTCTCTAGAAAAGTTAATGATGAGTGCTTACAATATTGGGGTGGAATGGGTTATATGGATGAGTCACCTATTTCAAGAGCGTATAGAGATGGACGATTAGGTTCAATAGGCGGTGGATCAGATGAAGTAATGCTTGGCATTATCTCAAAATATCTCGATATTCTTCCAGGAAAAAATTAATTACATTCTTGCAACGCCAAAAGTATTTGGCTTTAACTCTCTTTTATCGCCATCACTGATGATGTTTAAGCATTCACCTAAAATCTTTCTTGTATCTTTTGGATCAATTATTCCATCATCCCATAATCTTGCTGAGCAAAATATTGCTTCACCTTCCTCACGGTACTGATCAATTATTTTCTGCTTCATACCTTCAAGCATTTCAAGGTTCTCTCCGTATATTTTTTTGGGGTCTTGACCTTTTCGTTCGGCACCTTCAAGAGCCACTTGAGCCATTGTTCTAGCGGCCTGTTCCCCTCCCATTACACTCATTTTTGCATTTGGCCATGAGAATAAAAATCTAGGATCATAAGATCTTCCTGCCATTCCATATTCTCCCGCACCAAAAGAGGCCCCAATCCTAAGTGTTATTTTAGGAACAGTGCAATTAGTAACCGCTTGTATCATCTTTGATCCGTGTCGTATCATTCCTTTTGCTTCCTCTTTTGTACCCACCATAAAGCCAGTTATGTTTTGAAGGAAAATTAGTGGTGTATTGGATTGAGAGCAAATTTGTATGAATTGTGTAGCTTTATTGGCACTTTCAGAAAATATTGGTCCATTGTTTCCTAAAATACCAACCTTATATCCTTGAATAGTTGCATGTCCTGTTATGAGGGTTTTGCCCCAGCCTTCTTTAAACTCTAAGAAATCAGAACCATCAACAATTCTTGCAATCACTTCCCGGCAATCGTAGGGGGTCTTATAATCAACAGGTACAACCCCTGTTAACTCATCAGGTGAATAAACAGGTTCTTCATACTCAGACTTTTGGGTAGAAATGAAATCATTATTCCATCCAATATTCTTCATTACATCTCTTGCAATCTCGATTGCATGCGCATCATCGTTTGCCATATACTCTGCAAGTCCAGAAACAGCAAAATGTAAATCTGCTCCACCAATTTCCTCATCGGTTGCAATTTCACCAAGAGAAGCTTTCAATAAAGGAGGTCCTGCTAAAAATATTTTTGATCTTTCCTTAACTACAATGATGTAGTCAGATAAACCTGTCTGATAAGCACCGCCTGCGGTTGATGAGCCATGAACTACACCAATAGTTGGAATTCCCTTAGCTGACATTTTTGATAGATTAGCAAAGCTTCTACCTCCTTTTATAAACATATCGGTTTGTCTGAGCAAGTTTGCCCCAGCGCTTTCTATTAGTTGTATAAAAGGTAATTTATTTTCAAAAATTATTTGTGCCCCTCTTAATGCTTTTTCGGTACCCATCGCAGAAGCACTTCCGCCTTTAATGCCAGCATCTGAAACGCCAACCATGCAACGAACCCCAGCTACGTAACCAATACCACTAATAGAATTTCCCCATCCAATATTTTTATCTCCATCATCATCTCCAATTTTGTATCCAGCAAGAGTTGATAATGGAAGCCAAAAACTACCAGGGTCTAATAGTCTTTTTAGTCGTTCACGAGGCAACAACTGTCCTCTTTTATCAAATTTTTCTTTAGACCTCGAGGAGTTGTCTGCTATTTTTTGTTCTAAACTTCTGATTTCATCAATAAGTTTTTGATGGTCCTCTTGATTTTTTTTGAAGGACTTTGAATTGATCATTATTTTTGACTCAATAACTGGCATGCTAAAATCCTAATAAATTCATGCCGTTAGAGTAAATAAATATTACACAAAGTAAAGAATCTATTATTAGTTGTATTGTTTGTTATGAGAAAAAAATCAAAGAAAAATAAATCAATTAAAAAGAAGAGTTCATCGAAAAAAACAATAAAAAATTCAAACTCATCTTACACCGCAAAAGATATTGAAGTCCTTGAAGGCTTAGAACCAGTCAGAAAGAGACCTGGAATGT
Organism: uncultured Pelagibacteraceae bacterium; assembly: GCA_902622985.1. Taxonomy (GTDB): domain Bacteria; phylum Pseudomonadota; class Alphaproteobacteria; order Pelagibacterales; family AG-422-B15; genus CACNXQ01. The sequence continues at coordinate 30,383 of CACNSH010000004.1, forward strand.
ACATTGGGGGCACAGATATTATGGCGATGCATCATCTTGTAAGCGAGGTTCTTGATAATTCAATGGATGAAGTTGTTGCTGGTTTTGCCAACAAAGTAGAAATTAAGCTTGTTTCTCAGGATACGATTGAAATCTCTGATAATGGGAGAGGTATTCCTGTTGATAAGCATCCAAAATTCAAAATACCTGCAGCTGAAGTCATTATGACAACACTACATTCCGGGGGCAAGTTTTCAAAAAATAATTACAAAACTTCTGGCGGTTTGCATGGTGTTGGAATTTCTGTTGTGAACGCGCTATCTAAAAAACTTACACTTGAAATTGCAAGAGATAAAAAATATTTTGTTCAAACTTATAGTCAAGGTTCTCCTAAAAATAAATTAAAAGCATCCGCAAAAGGTCCTCTTAAAAAGGGAACGAAAATAGTATTTTCACCTGACCCAGAAATTTTTGGCAAAGAAATAGAATTTGATGCTTCAATTATATATAATATGGCAAAAGCTAAAGCCTACCTGATACCAGATGTTGAAATTCATTGGTCATGCAGTAAGGCAACCGCCAAAAAAAATATTCCTTTATCAGATAAACTACATTACTCCGATGGAATTAAAGACTATTTAAATAATCTTTGCACGCCAAATGACCCTATTTTTGAAGATCCATTTTATTTCAACACAAATATAGATGATGATAGTGGTAAAATTGAAGGAATTATTAATTGGTTCGATTCGATGGAACCTATAAATGAGTCTTTTTGTAACACAATTAAAACCCCATTGGGGGGCACTCATGAAAGCGGTTTCAAGTCAGGAATTTATAAGGCATTTAAAGATTTTTCAAAAATTAAATACGAAAAGAAATCATCTCAAATTAACCAAGAAGATCTCTTTGGTTCATCTGGATCAATCTTATCTGCTTTTATTGAAAACCCTGAGTTTCAAGGTCAGACAAAAGAAAAATTATCAAGTATAGAGCCTGGTCGTAAAATTGAAATGAAAGCACGACAACTATTTGAACAATGGCTTACAAAAAAAACTAGGTCGGCAGATGAATTATTTCAATACGCATTTAATCGATCACAGTTAAGACTGCAAAGCAAATCAAATCAAATCATAGAAAAAAATATAAAAAGAAAAAAAACAACTTTACCAGGTAAACTTGCTGATTGTTCAATTGATGGTAATAAAGGAACTGAAATTTTTCTTGTTGAAGGAGACTCTGCTGGTGGATCAGCAAAACAAGCTAGAGATCGCCAAACACAGGCCATATTACCTTTAAGGGGTAAGATTTTAAATGTGATCAGTGCTGGAAGAGATAAAATAAATGCAAACCAAGAAATTACTGATTTGATGCAAGCTATTGGATGTAAGCGAGGAGATAAATTTAATAGCAAAGATATTAGATACGAAAAAATTATAATTATGACAGATGCTGATGTTGATGGTGCTCATATATCTACCTTATTAATGGCATTCTTCTATAAAGAATTTCCAAAACTAATTGATGAAGGACATCTGTACTTATCCGTGCCTCCTTTATACAAAATATCTAAAGGAGCTAAAACGTATTATGCTGTAAATGATAAGCATAAAGATGAAATAATAAAAAAAGAATTTAAAAATTCAGATGTTACCATTAATAGATTTAAAGGATTAGGTGAGATGATGCCTGCTCAATTGAAAGAGACAACTATGTCGCAGGAAAATAGAACCTTATTAAAAGTTCAAATTGCATCAAAAGACAAAAAGAAAACTCATAAATCTGTAGATTCTTTAATGGGCAAAAAACCTGAGTTGAGATTTAAGTTTATTGTCGAAAACTCAAAAAAAATAGCAGCTGAGAGTATTCTCTAAGATAACCTTTTTATATTTTTTTCCGTAGATTCAGTAAATGGAGCTGTAATCATCTTACCCGCATCTAAGATATTTTGACCCTTCAGAACTGATCTCTTATGACTAAAGTTCTTAAAGCCATCGTAACCATGATAAGAGCCCATTCCACTAGGACCAACTCCTCCAAAAGGTAGATCATGCATAGAAAATTGGAATAAGACATCGTTTATAACCGCTTGACCAGATGAAGTATTGTTTAACACAGTATCAATTTCTTTTTTGTCATCGCCAAAATAATATATTGCAAGCGCTTTAGGGTTCTTATTTATGAACTCTATTGTTTCACTAAAGCTTTTGTATGTTTTTACTGGCAATAAAGGTCCAAATATTTCTTCTTGCATAATCTTCATATCATCCGTTGGATTTAAAACTAAAGTAGGTAATATTTTATGGTGCTCTTGTTGCGAAAGGTCTTCGTTTGCAGGGTTTATTTCTACAATAGTAGCTCCCTTTGACTCAGCATCTTTTACTAATTCACGAAGTCTCTCGTAGTGATTCAAATGAATTATGGATGTATAATCTGGATTATTTTTTATCGTTGGATAATTTTCACTAACATGGGATTTTGCATGATCAACAAATTCATCTGTTTGCCCCTCAGGAACCATTACATAATCAGGTGATATGCAAATTTGCCCTCCATTTAAGAGCTTTCCCATCATTATCTTATCAACACTTTTTTTCATTTTGGCATTTGGACCAACTATTACTGGTGACTTGCCACCCAATTCAAGAGTAAGCGGTACTAAATTTGATGCTGCCTCAGATGCAACTTTTTTAGCTACATTTGTTGATCCAGTGAAAAGCAGATGATCAAAAGGTAATCCTGCAAAATCTTGTGAGGTTTGAGGACCTCCATTTACTATAACAACTTCTTCATCACTAAAAAATTTATTAATAAGTTCTTCGGTTAATTCAGAGGTTGCTGGAACGAACTCTGAGAGCTTCATCATTGCATTATTTCCAGCCGCAAATATTTCTATTAAAGGCGCAATACTCAGAGTTAGTGGGAAGTTCCAAGGAGAAATAACACCAACTACTCCATAAGGCTGGAATTGAACATAAGCTTTTGCGCCAAGTAATCCTAATGGGAAGTTAGGTTTTCGCTTATCAGGCTTAACCCATCTTTTAATATTTTTTAAGGCGTCTTTTGCATTATTAATAACAGGCATTGTGTCAGCCATTAGGCTTAACTGCTCATGTCGTGTGCCAAAATCAGATCTTAACGCGTCATGAAAAGCATCTATATTTTCCTCAACTAAAGTTTGTATTCTTTTTATACGATCAATACGTACATTTAAATCTGGGTTGAAGTTTTTTAAAAATGGTTGTTTTAATTTATTTAATTTTGAGAGCATTTCGTCTCTACTTACCTCAGGATAAGTGCTCCCTATAGATACGTTTCCTAATCCCATATTTTATCCTTTATTAAACAAGTTTTATAAACTAATCCAAAATAACAAAAAAATATACTTTTTTGTTTTCTCATATACATGTAATACTTAATAAATGACCAATGTTTTAAAAACTGAAATCGTTGATGATATAGCTATTTTAACGCTGAATGACCCTGAAAGGCTAAACGCACTTTCTATGGACATGATTTCAGAGCTTCATAAGCAGGTAAAATCTATAAATAGTGGAGAATTAAAAGTTCGATGTGCCGTCCTAACAGGAGCTGGAAGAGGTTTTTGTGCGGGCGCAAACCTCGTTGAAGGAGCAAGCTTAGGTGATAATATAGATCCGGGAGAAACCTTAGAAAAAGTTTACCATCCTTTTTTAATAGATTTAAAAAATCTAAATGTTCCATTGATTACGGCTGTTAATGGCGTGGCTGCTGGCGCAGGTTGTTCATTGGGTGTATTTGGAGATTTAGTTTATGCCTCTAAATCTGCATACTTTTATCAAGCGTTTAAATTTATAGGTCTTGTACCAGATGCTAGCTCTACGTACGTTATTCCTCGAAAAATAGGTATGGCAAGAGCAATGGAATTTTCATTAATTGGTGAAAAAGTTTTAGCTGATAAAGCTCTTGAATGGGGTCTTGTAAATCATGTTGTTGAAGATGACAAACTAATGGAAGAAGTAATGAATACAGCAAGAACATTAGCTTCAGGACCTACTGTAGCTTTAAAATTAATTAAACAATTATATTGGGATAGTTTTTCGAATAACTTTGAAGGTCAGCTTGCTGCGGAAAGCTCAGCACAAACAATTGCTGGCAAAACTGAGGATAGCAAAATTGGAGTAATGTCGTTCATTCAAAAGAAAAAAGCTGAATTCAAAGGTAAGTAACTAAGATTTATAGCTTTCAAGAAATTCTTTTGAAAAAGACATAAAGCGATCCTCCTCTATAGATTTTCTAATATTTGCCATAAGACTCTGATAAAAATATATATTGTGCAAAGAAAGCAACATGCCACCTAGCATCTCCTTTGCATTAAATAAATGATGTATATACCCAGCAGAGTAATTTTTACATACAGGATTATCTGAGTTTTTATCAATTGGATCATCTACATTTTTGTATTTTGCATTTCTAATATTAATTGGTCCATGACGAGTAAAGGCTTGTCCATTTCTACCACTTCTAGTTGGCAATACGCAATCAAACATATCAATTCCTCTAGCAACGCTGCCAAGAATATCATCAGGCTTACCCACACCCATTAAATAATGTGGTTTGTCGTCAGGTAGATGAGGCGAAGTAAATTCAAGTACCTCAAACATTTGAGCTTGGCTTTCACCTACTGCAAGACCCCCTACTGCATAACCATCAAAATTTAGTGCTTCTAGAGCTTTTACAGACTCTTTTCTTAAATCCTCAAACACGCTTCCCTGAACGATGCCAAATAATTTGTTGTTATTTCTTTCTATGAAATAATCTTTACATCTTTTTGCCCATCTCATAGATAATTCCATTGAGTTTTTTGCTTGATCATGGGTGCAAGGAAAAGCTGTACATTCATCAAACGCCATTACAATATCTGAGTTTAAGTTGGTTTGTATTTCCATTGAACTTTCTGGAGTAAGTATTACTTCTTTTCCATCTATATGTGATGAAAACTTAACACCTTCCTCACTAATCTTTCTTAGTTTAGATAGAGAAAATACTTGGTATCCACCAGAATCTGTGAGTATAGGTTTGTCCCAATTCATAAACTTGTGAAGCCCGCCGAACTCTTTTATTAGTTCGGATCCTGGTCTGAGCATTAGATGATAAGTATTTCCTAAAAGGATTTCCGAGCCTGTTTCAATTAGGTCCTTTGTAAAGACACCTTTGACAGTTGCAGCTGTACCAACTGGCATAAAAGCAGGCGTATTTATCTCCCCATGAGAGGTTATTAATTTACCCCTTCTGGCATTTCCATCTGTTTTAAGTATTTTAAAATCGCTCATTTCTTAAATAGTAAACTAACATCACCGTATGAAAAGAAACGGTATTTATTTGTTACGGCATGTTTATAGATTTTAAATATTTCTTCAGTGCCTGCAAATGCGGAGACTAATAGCAATAAAGTAGATTTTGGTAAATGAAAGTTAGTCAATAGCATATCAACAATTTGAAACTTATATCCAGGCTTTATAAATATATTAGTTTCTGTATTAAATTTCTCTACTACATTATTTTTTGCGGCACTTTCTAAAAGTCTTAGTGTCGTTGTTCCAACAGCAATAATTTTTCCACCTTTTTTCTTACATTGATTAACTTTCAGTGCAGTTTTTTCATCAATTATGCCGTACTCAGAATGCATTACATGATTATCAACATCCTCGTTTCTTATAGGCAAGAACGTACCGGCCCCAACATGTAAAGTAATCTCAGCTAATTGATCACTCTCAACCAGTTTGTTTATTATTTCATCATTAAAATGTAAACCAGCAGTAGGAGCTGCTACAGAACCTTTTTCTTTTGCATATACAGTTTGATAATCAGTAAAATCCTTTTTATCACTTTTCCTTTTTTTTTGAATATATGGTGGCAGCGGCATAAGTCCAAATTGGTTCAAATAATTATCAAATTCTTCCTCACTACAATTAAATTCTAATTCAACCTCACCATAATCTAATTTTTTTCTAATTGTACAAGAGATCTCATTATTGAAACTGATTATACTGTTTTCACTTACATTTTTTGCAGGTTTCAACAATGCAAGCCACTTATTGCTTGATAGTTTTTTATGAAGCGTAACCTTAATGTTTTTTTTTGAGTGAAATCCCTCAAGGAAAATAGGGATAACTTTTGTGTTATTAATTACAACCAAGTCATTATGGCCAACATAATCAATAAATTTACTGAAGTTCGTATCAGATATCTGATTTTTATAAACCAACATCCTCGATTCTTCTCGAGGCTCACATGGTCTTTCAGCGATCAGATTATCTGGAAGTTCAAAGTCAAATTGACTTAATTTCATGAAAACTATAGATCTGAAATGACCCTTACAGTTATCATTTCATCTGGGTCATCTACACTTCCAGAGCCTGGCTCTCCTCGTTTAATCTTGTCAACAAACTCCATCCCTTCTACGACTTGACCAAAAACAGTATACTGCCCGTCTAGATGTGGAGCCTCGGCAAAACATATAAAAAATTGACTATTAGCTGAGTCCGGGTTTGCTGTTCTTGCCATTGATACTGTTCCACGAAGATGAGGTGTATCACCAAATTCATTTTTCAAATCAGGTTTGGTTGATCCGCCTGTTCCATTTCTATTTTCGCCATCACCAGTTTGAGCCATAAAGCCCTCTATAACACGGTGAAAGGGTACTCCATCATAAAAGCCTTCTCTTGCAAGTTCTTTAATTCTATTTACGTGATTTGGAGCAATATCAGGTAGTAATTCTATTATTACATTACCATCTTTCAGCTCTATTTGGATTGAATTTTCTGGATCATTTGCCATGACAACTCCTTCTGCGATTAACGCTATAAAAAATGAAAATACAAAGATTAAAGTTCTTATTAATTTCATTTTATTTATTTGAATTTATCTTTTAATTTTTGCTCAACAAACTTATTTGTAAAATTACTGATATTTCCTCCCAAACGTGCAATTTCTTTTACAAAATTAGAGGAAATTGATTGCCGTTGAGCGTCTGCCATCAAGAATACTGTTTCAATATTATTATCTAATTGTCTATTCATACCCAACATCTGAAACTCATATTCAAAATCAGAAACAACACGAAGACCTCTTATGAGTATCTTTGCATCTAGCGAATTAGCTAAATCAATCAATAAATTATCAAATGCAATTACTTCGATTTTATCATTAGATGAAAACTCATTTTCTATCATTTCTTTTCTTTCATCTAAATCAAATAAAGGTGATTTATGCGGGCTGTCAGCAACTGCGATATATAATTTATCAACAAGTTTTGTAGCCCTATTGATAATATCAATGTGCCCTTTATGAATGGGATCGAAGCTTCCAGGATATATGCCAGTTCTACTCATGTTTGGAATATATAATGATTATTTAAAGACCTCTAGTAATTTATTAACTATCTAGCTCAACTCTGCCTGCAGAAACAACTTTTTCTTCTTTTGTTGTTTTAAATATACTTACTCCCTGCGTATTTCTACCAGCTACGCGAACATCTTTTACCGGGCAGCGAATTAATTGACCTGTTTTAGTTATCAGCATTATATCATCATCATTATTGACTGGAAAAGAAGCTAGAACATCGCCATTTCTATCTGATGTTGCAATACACATTATGCCCGATCCTCCGCGATTAGAAACTCTAAACTGGTAAGAAGAGGATCTTTTGCCAAAGCCATTCTCAGTAACGGTTAAAATGAATTGTTCTCTCGCTTTTAATTCATCATATCGATCCTTAGATATTTCAATGTCAGAAACAGAGTTATCAGTATCATTATCATCACTCTCAGTTTCTTCTTGCATTCCTTTTTCCTTTGAAATCATTTTTAAGTAAGCTTTTGCTTCTGCTGACGATACATCAGTATGAGAAATGATAGAAATTGAAATAATTTTATCATCTTTTGTTAGCCTGATGCCCCTTACACCTACCGAACTTCTACTCTTAGTTGTTCTCAGTTTTGAAACAGGAGTTCGAATACACTTTCCATGTTTAGTTGATAGTAAAATATCGTCTTCATCACTACAAAGTTTTACACCTACGATTGCATTATTATTATCTAATTTCATTGCAATTTTACCATTTGCTTGAATCCTTTTGAAATCTTCTAAACTATTTTTTCTGATGCTTCCGTCTGATGTAGCAAATATTAAATACTCATTTCCATTTGATTGTTTATTTTCTGGCAACACAAGGATACTTGATAGACTTTCAGTGTCTTTTAGATTTAAGAGATTTATTATTGCTTTGCCCTTAGCTTGGGGTGATGACTCAGGAATCTTCCATGTCTTAAGTTTGTAAGCTATTCCTCCAGACGAGAAAAACAACATATTGTCATGAGTACTTGATGTAAAAACTTGAGTTACAAAATCTTCTTCATTGGTTTTCATTCCCGCTCTTCCTTTGCCACCTCTTTTCTGTGCTCTGTACATATTTAAAGGAACCCTTTTTATATAACCTGAGTTTGTTACACTTACGACCATATCACTTCTTTGAACAAGGTCTTCTTGATGAATATCTGTAGCCTCTCCCTCATTAATTTCTGTTCTTCTTGGTATTGCAAATTGCTTTTTAATTTCATTTAGCTCAACATTTATTACATCATTCAATACTTCAGTATCCCTTAATATTGAGAGGAATTTGTTTATTTGATTGGAAAGATCTGATAACTCTGACTTGATCTCATCTTTACCAAGAGCTGTCAAACGTTGCAACCTTAACTCTAATATCGCTTTGGCCTGCTCGTCTGTTAAATAAATTTCTTTTTCATTTTTAATTTGCCTTGGGTCATCAACTAACTTTAACAAATCATCAATATCCTTGCTTAGCCACTTAGTTTTAAGAAGCGAGGTTCTTGCCTCATTAGGATCTTTGGAGCTTTTAATTATTTCTATTATATGATCAACATTAGCAACAGCAACTGCTAGGCCAATCAATACATGGGCCCTATCTCTTGCTTTGCCGAGATCATGACGAGTCCTGTTTCTGATAATTTCTTTTCTGAATTCTATAAAATGGTGAATGAATTCTTTTATATTCATTAATTTTGGTTTTCCGTTTACCAACGCCAATGAATTAACACCGTAAGAACTTTGTAGTGCAGTAAATTTATATAATTTATTTAATACAACTTGTGATATTACCCCTTTTTTTAATTCAACAACAACCCTTACTCCTTGGCGGTCAGACTCATCTCTTAAATCACTTATACCATCAATTTTTTTATCTCTGACAAGTTCAGCTATTTTCTCAAGCAAAGATGATTTGTTAACTTGGTAAGGTACTTCGGTAAATACGATTGCCTCTCGATCTGTTTTAAATTCCTCTATGTTTGATTTTGCCTGAACAATGATTGAGCCTCTTCCTGATGACTGAGAGTCTTTTATGCCTTTTATGCCAATAATTGTTCCACCCGTAGGAAAGTCTGGGCCTTTTATAATTTGATTTATTTCCTCAAAAGTTACATCGGTATTTTTAAGGTAAGCAATACTAGCATCAATGACCTCTCCTAAATTATGAGGTAAAATGTTAGTCGCCATACCAACTGCTATACCACCTGCACCGTTGACAAGTAGGTTTGGATATTTTGCAGGAAGAACAGATGGCTCACTTTCAGTTTCATCATAATTAGGTCTAAAGTCGACCGTTTCTTTTTCTATATCTTCAAGAAGGAAACTAGCAATTTTTGCCATTCTAACTTCCGTATATCTCATTGCAGCAGCCCTATCACCGTCCATTGATCCAAAATTACCTTGACCATCTAATAGTGGCACGCTCATTGAGAAGTCTTGGGCAAGTCTGACCAACGCATCATAAACAGCTTGATCTCCATGCGGATGATATTTACCAATAACATCACCGACAACTCGAGCACTCTTTCTATGTTGTTTATTCCACTCATAGCCTGACTCATGCATTGCATATAAAATCCGTCTATGAACTGGTTTTAGTCCGTCTCTAACATCGGGCAATGCCCTGCTAACGATTACGCTCATAGCGTAATCGAGGTAAGAATTTTGCATTTCTGTATCGATTAATATGGGGATTACAGATTGCTCTTTACCTGTTTTAAGATCTTCATTTTGATCCTTGGAATCAGTCAATTCTTTTACCTATTGAAGCGCTAAAAATCCCTAAAAAATAGGAAAAATAAGCACGATTTTGTTATAAAAATTAAGTATATTATATCAGAAATTTGCCTACTTTTCGATTGAAAAAAGTAGACTTAAAAGGGTATTTCGTCGTCTATATCAAGGTCAGGTGGAGCACTGTCTCCCATGTCTTGATTTATTTCTGAACCCATATCTGGAATTGAATCGCCGCCTCCTGCGTTCCTTGAGTCAAGCATGGTAAGTGTGCCATTATAGTTTCCAAGAACTATTTCCGTCGTATATTTTTCAACTCCGCTCTGATCTGTAAATTTCCTAGTTTGTAATTGGCCTTCAATGTAAATTTTTGAACCTTTTTTAAGGTAACTCTCAACAACACCCGCTAAACCATCGTTAAATATGACTATTCTGTGCCAACTGGTTTTTTCTTTTTTCTCGCCTGTAGCCTTGTCTTTCCATGACTCGGATGTAGCTAAGCTAAGTTGGGCAAGCCTTTTTCCATCTTGAGTCTGACGAATTACGGGATCTGCTCCAAGATTACCTATTAGCATTACTTTATTTAAACTAGCAGCCATATACTGTAATTTATCCAGATATTGATGCACTGTACATACAAAAATCCCTATTTTGCTGTTTATGCACAGGTTATCTTTAAATCAGGAGTGTTAAGATTAATTAATTCTTATGAGTAAGACAATTTCAGTACAAGGAGCCCGTGAACATAATTTAAAAAATGTTAACGTCAAAATACCCCGTGAGAAGCTAACAATAATAACTGGTTTGTCTGGCTCAGGTAAATCTTCCCTTGCATTTGATACTATTTATGCTGAAGGCCAAAGAAGATACGTTGAGAGCTTATCAGCTTATGCAAGACAGTTTTTGCAAATGATGCAAAAACCAAATGTTGATTTAATAGAAGGGTTAAGTCCCGCAATTTCCATCGAACAAAAAACAACATCAAAAAATCCTAGGTCAACAGTTGGTACTGTTACTGAGGTGTATGATTATCTTCGTCTTCTTTTTGCGAGAGTTGGAATACCCTATTCTCCTGCAACAGGGTTACCAATTAAAAGTCAGACAGTGACCCAAATAGTTGATCGAATAAAAGAAAGAGAAATAGGTTCAAAGTTTCTAATATTGTCTCCAATTATCAGAGGAAGAAAAGGTGAGTACAAAAAGGAATTACAAGAATTGCACAAGAAGGGTTTTCAAAGAGTAAAGATTGATGGGGAATTATACGAATTCGACTCTTTACCTGAAATTGATAAAAAAAAGAAACATGACATCGAGGTTGTAGTAGATCGTATCGTACTAAACGATGAAATAGGTAACAGGTTGGCGGATAGTGTTGAAACTGCCCTCAATTTAAGTGATGGATTGGTGATCGTTGAAAACTTCGAGATGAAAAATGGTAAAGTAGATAATGAACTATTTTCATCAAAATTTGCTTGTCCAGTATCTGGTTTCACAATTGATGAAATTGAACCAAGGTTGTTTTCTTTTAATAATCCTTATGGAGCGTGTGAAGAATGTGATGGAATTGGTACCGATTTATCAATTGATCCTAATTTAGTTGTTCCAAATAAAAACCTTTCAATAAATGAGGATGCACTTGCTCCTTGGCCAGTCTCGAGATACGGGTATTTTAGAAATATTTTAAAGGTTGTAGCTAGAAAATATAAATTTTCACTTGATACACCCTGGAAATCACTAGGAAAAAAAATTCAAAACATTGTTCTTTATGGCTCTGGTGAAACAGAATTAAAGTTTACTTATGATGACGGTTATGAGTATGAAAGGCCTTTCGAAGGAGTAATCAATAATCTTGAGCGCAGATATCTAGAGACAGAAAGTGATTGGATGCGTGGAAGAATTGAGAGATATCAGAGTGAAGTAAGATGTCATGCATGCAATGGTTTTAGGCTAAAAGAGACTGCATTGGCTGTAAAGATAGACAAGCTGCACATAGGTGAAGTATGCGACAAATCTATAAAAGAACTTGTTATTTGGTTTCAGAAACTTGAAAAAAAATTAACTAAAAAAGAAAAAGAAATTGCATTTAGAATTCTTAAGGAACTCAATGAAAGGATACTTTTTTTAAATAATGTAGGTCTTGAATATCTAACTCTTTCAAGAGGTTCGGGTAGTTTATCAGGCGGTGAGTCACAACGTATTCGTCTTGCATCACAAATTGGATCAGGTTTGACAGGAGTTCTCTATGTGCTAGACGAACCCTCGATTGGCTTGCATCAGCGTGATAATGAAAGATTGTTAAAAACTCTTAAAAGATTAAGAGACCTTGGAAATACAGTTATTGTCGTTGAGCATGATGAAGAGGCAATCACGACAGCTGATCATGTAGTTGACTTGGGACCGGCTGCTGGCGTTAATGGTGGAAGAGTAGTTGCTGAGGGTAATGTTACTAAAATTAAAAAAAATCAAAATAGCATAACTGGTCAATACTTATCTGGTAAACTAAAAATTGAAATACCTAGCAATAGAAGAAAAGCGCTAAATAATAAATATATAGAAATTATAAAAGCTGAGGGCAATAATCTTAAAAATGTCGACTGCGAAATTCCTCTTGGAACACTTACTTGTATTACCGGAGTTTCTGGTAGCGGTAAATCAACTTTAACAATTAATACGCTTTTTAAGTCAGTCGCACAAACGTTGAACGGGTCAAGGTATACACCTGCAAAGCATAAAGAAATAAAGGGTCTTCAAGAACTTGATAAAGTTATAGATATTGATCAATCTCCAATTGGAAGGACCCCAAGATCAAATCCCGCGACTTATACCGGAGCCTTCACTTTTATAAGAGACTGGTTTACCGGTTTGCCAGAATCAAAAGCCAGAGGTTATAAAGCTGGAAGATTTTCATTTAATGTTAAGGGCGGTAGATGTGAAGCCTGTGAAGGTGATGGTGTAATTAAGATAGAGATGCACTTTCTTCCTGATGTATATGTCACTTGCGATGAATGTGAGGGCAAAAGATACAACAGAGAAACGCTTGAAATTAAGTACAAAGATAAGAGTATTGCAGATATTTTAGATATGACAGTTGAAGAAGGATGTTCTTTTTTTGAAGCAATCCCAATGATTAAAAAGAAACTTGATACACTTCAAAATGTAGGGCTTGGCTATATAAAAATTGGTCAGCAAGCTACTACTTTATCAGGTGGTGAAGCGCAAAGAATTAAACTTTCAAAAGAACTTTCAAAAAGAGCCACAGGCAAAACCTTGTACATACTTGATGAGCCAACTACGGGACTTCATGTCCATGACATTAAGAAACTACTCGAGGTACTCCAAATTTTAGTAGATCAAGGTAACACTGTTGTTGTGATAGAGCATAATTTAGACGTCATAAAAACAGCTGATTGGATCATTGACTTGGGCCCAGAAGGAGGTGACGGTGGCGGTGAAATAATAGGAAGCGGTTCACCAGAAGATATTGCAAAACTCAAAAAAAGTTATACAGGACAGTATTTAAATAAAATTCTCAAATAGTCACATAAATATTTTACACACACGCATAAAACATGCTATGAATCGTTAATGGCATCAATATTACAATCATTGCAAAGAACAGTCATTCTTGGAACTTTGTTAGCAATTCTTTTGCTCATTATGGTTACAGGCCACTATGGTGGCTTTGACCAACTATATTGGGCCTCACTCTCGAGATTTCTTCACGTCATATCTGGAGTCATGTGGATTGGCCTCCTCTATTACTTTAATTTTGTACAGATTCCTAATATGCCAAATATTCCTGATGAGCAAAAACCAGCGATAGGAAAAGTTATTGCCCCTGCGGCTCTTTTCTGGTTCAGATGGGCTGCTTTGGCAACATTAATTACAGGTCTTACAACTCTAGCTCTTTATTATGGACATGAGGGATCAGTCAATGCTCTTACATTTACATTGGCTTATGGATTTAATGGTAAAGAACTTACAATAGGAATTGGTATGTGGCTTGCTATCATAATGGCTTACAATGTATGGATGGTTATTTGGCCAAATCAAAAGAAAGCATTGGGAATTGTTGAAGTTGATGCAGATACAAAAGCAAAATCAGCAAGAACAGCGATGCTATTCTCAAGAACAAACACCGTGCTTTCTATTCCCATGCTGTTAGCAATGGTAGTTGCACAAAATCTTTACTAAATTATCTAGTTGAGTCTACTGCTGATGTCGTATTCCACTCACGTTTTACATCAAGGTATCTCAGTAATGGCGCTGCTACAAAAATTGATGAATATGTTCCAACTATAACTCCCCAAATCATTGCAAACGTAAACCCTTTAATCACTTCACCTCCAAAAATGAATAACGATAACAAAGCTAAAAGCGTAGTCACAGAAGTTACGATTGTTCTTGATAAAGTATCGTTAATTGACAAATTTAATAAATCTGTAATTTCCTTTGAACGGTACTTACGTAAGTTTTCTCTGACCCTATCGTACACAACAACTGTATCGTTCATAGAGTATCCAACAATAGTAAGTATTGCAGCAATGATGGGTAAATTGAACTCTAATTGAGTTATACAAAAAACACCTATGGTTAATATGACGTCATGAACAAGTGCGAGAACTGCTCCAAGTGAAAACTGCCATTCAAACCTAAACCAAATGTAAACAAGCATTGCAAATACAGCGACAAAAATTGCTATAGCACCAGATTGTATTAATTCTCCACTAACCTTAGGCCCTACAACCTCAGTTCTTCTAAAATTAATATCGGTTGAAAGATAAGACCCTAAGCTATCTTTTACTATTTGAACAACATCTTGTTGAACTTGATCTCCACCTAGTTGTTGCTCTACTCTAATTAGTAAATTTTTACTTGATCCAAATTCTTGAACTTGAACATCCCCTAATTCAAGAGTATTTAAGTTATCTCTTAAACCAGAAATTTCTATTTCTTGAGATGTTTCGATTTCAATAAGTGTACCACCCTTAAAATCAATTCCAAAATTCAATCCATTTACAAAAAAAGCCCCTATTGAAAGAAATATCAATATTGCAGAAAGAATAAAGGTAATTACCCTTACTTTTAAAAAATTAATTTGTGTTCCAGATATATTAAGCATTTTTACTTAGACCTACAAAATTTGGTTTTAATCTTTTAGCGTTGAGTGAAATTAGTAACCTTGTGAAAGTAAAGGCAGTGAAAACTGATGTAAAGATTCCTATAGCCAATGTAATAGAGAAACCTCTCACTGGCCCCGAAGCCATAAAAAATAATATTATTGCAGCAATCAATGTTGTTATATTTGCATCTAATATAGTTGATAAAGCTCTTTTATACCCGTTTTCAACAGCATTAATCATATTCGATCCATTTCTAATTTCTTCTTTTACTCTCTCAAAAATTAGAACATTTGCATCCACAGCCATTCCAATTGTTAATATTATTCCAGCGATACCAGGTAATGTTAGAGTTGCTTGAAACAAAGATAAAACGCCAAGGACCATAAATAAGTTTATAATTAATGCTATATCTGCAAGCAGGCCAAAATATCTATAGACAAATATCATAAAAATAATGACAGCAATAAAACCAATTATTGCTGCAAATTGACCCGCTTCAATTGAGTCAGCGCCAAGATCAGGTCCAACCGACCTTTCTTCTAAAATAATTAGTGGGGCTGGTAAAGCACCAGCTCGCAAAAGAATAGCAAGATCATTTGCTTCTTCTGAGTCAAAACCTCCAGAAATCTGACCAGAACCACCCAAAATAGCTTCCCTTATTACTGGCGCACTTATTACTTTATTATCAAGTACAATCGCAAAAGGTTTGCCCACATTTTGCTGTGTAACCCTTCCAAACTTTGTTGCACCTATACGATCAAACCTAAAAGATACAATCGGTTCATTTGTTTGAGGATCAAAACCAGGTTGTGCATCGATAAGATTTTCACCTCCAACCATAATTCGCTTTTTTACAATGTATTTAAATTCTTCATCCGCATCAGATGCCAAAATTTCTGAACCAATTGGTGCCTTCGAGGGATTAAAAGGGTCGAAATTCACAGAAGTATCAACTAATTGAAAAGTAAGTTTAGCCGTTTGGCCCAGTAAAGACTTAATACGGTCTGGGTCATCAATGCCTGGTAATTGAATTATTATCCTGGATGATCCTTGTCTTTGTATTGATGGCTCTCTTGTGCCGAGTTCATCTATTCTCCTTCGAACAATTTCTAACGATTGGGCAACTGCATTCGAAACAGATTGTTTTATAAATTCTTCAGTAAAATTTATCTGAACAGTATTTTCTTCTTGGGTAATAATTAGATTAGTTTGATCTCCCATTGCTAGAATATTTTGAGAGTTACTCATGGATAGCTCGGAAATTTCTTTTTGAATTTCGCTATTAAAACCCTCTACAATGAATTTTAGGGATTCGTTTGAAACCTTGAAATTACTATAATTAAGATTGTTTTTCTTTAAGACTCTTCGAACGTCTGCGTTAAGGTTTTCTACTCTCTCCTTTATAATTTCTTCGGTATCAACCTCTAACAATAAGTGTGAGCCTCCTTGAAGGTCCAAGCCGAGGTTTACTTGTTGCTTAGGAAAAAAATTTGGAAATGTTTCTAATTGATCTTTCCCAAAAAAATTGGGAACAGCAAAAAGTAAAGTAATTATGATTACAGCCAATACTGAAAATATTTTTAAATTTGAAAAGTACAGCATGAAAATTTATTGTGATGTATTTACTTTCTCTACTTCGGCAATTGTTGATTTAATCATTACAACATTGACTCCTGAGGATATTTCAACCTCCACATCAGTATCTCCGATTACTTTGACTACTTTTCCCCTGACTCCTCCTGAGCTGACGATCTTGTCACCTCGCTGAACAGCGGCAACCATCTCTCTATGTTCTTTTGCTCTTCTTTGCTGAGGTCTTATCAATAAAAAATAAAAAATCGCAAAAATTAAGAATAATGGCATTAGTTGAATGAGCATTTGTTCCATGAAATTCTCCTTTAAAATAACTTAGGCAATATACATACTTAGGTAATATTTTTGAACTAAATAATTAATTTAGATCAGTTTTTAAACCTTTTTTTAAATCACTTAGACTTTTGTGATGCGTAAGATCTAAATGAAGAGGTGTTATTGATATGTGATGATCTGCCAGTGCCTCTACATCACTCATATATCCCTCAACTGTTTCATTTAGTGGAGGAATACTTAGATTAACATTTTCTTCAAGCCGCCTTCGTAAACCGAATCTGAATTTTGACTTTTGAACTTCATTAATTATCAAGTCGTCAGTTTCCCTGTTTCCTTGTGTTGTTATCTGTATACTTTTAACTAAATCAGCTTTGCAATATGGAAAATTAATATTCATGAATACATTATTTGGCCAGCCAAGAATTGTAAGTTCAAGTAAAATATTTTTTAAAAATTTTTTTGAAGCATCCCAAACAATTTGATTTTTTTTGCCGGCCTCATAATTTTGACTGATTGCAATTGATGGAATGCGTCTAATTAAACCTTCCATTGCTGCAGCAATTGTGCCTGAATATGTAACATCCTCTCCAACATTGCAGCCACTATTGATACCTGACAAAATTAGATCTGGTCTTTTATCTTTTAAAACATTACTTATACCAATTGCAACACAATCACTAGGAGTACCATTAACTGAAAATGTCTTCTCTTCGTACTTTTTAAGTGTTAATTCGTTTTGAAAAGACAAAGCATGTGATGCACCACTTTTTTCATGTTCAGGTGCAACGACCCAGACATCATTTGAAAATTCATTAGCAATAGCTCTTAGTATTTTAATACCCTCTGCAGATATTCCATCATCATTTGTAATTAATATCCTCGCTTCATTAAGATTAATAACTGACATATAGATGAATTAATTTGAAATTTGATTTATTCCACCCATATATGGAATAAGAGCATCTGGCACCTGAATAGTCCCATCTTCATTTTGATAATTTTCAAGAATAGATATTAAGGTTCGTCCTACGGCTAAGCCTGATCCATTTAATGTATGCAAAAATTTAGTTTCTTTACCTTCTTTATAACGAGAGTTCATTCTTCTTGCTTGAAAATCTCCGCAATTAGAGCAACTAGATATTTCTCTGTAAGCTTTTTGACCAGGCAACCATACTTCAATATCATATGTTTTTTGTGCAGCAAAACCCATATCCTCAGAAGACAATATGACAACTCTATAATGAAGATTTAATCTTTTTAAAACTTCCTCTGCACAACTTAACATTCTTTCATGTTCATCCTTAGATTGACTTTCTGATGTTAAACTAACAAGCTCAACTTTATAAAATTGATGTTGTCTCATAATACCTCTTGTATCTTTCCCTGCTGCACCAGCTTCAGATCTGAAACATGGCGTATGAGATACATATCGTTTAGGTAAATCTAAAATATCAATAATTGACTCTCTAGTCATATTACTAAGAGGAACCTCGGCCGTTGGTATAAGCCAATAGTCATCGGTTGTTTTAAATAAATCATCTTTAAACTTAGGAAGCTGTCCCACACCATAAACTGATTGATCTTTAACAAGTATAGGAACATTCATCTCTGTGTATCCAAATTCATTTGTATGAAGATCTAACATAAAATTAGATATTGCTCTTTCCATTCTAGCAATCAAGCCACTTTGTACAACAAACCTTGATCCAGAGATTTTTGCAGCTTGCTCAAAACTCATCATGTTGAGGTTTTCGCCTAATTCATCGTGTTCTTTTGGAGTAAAAGAAAATTCTTTTTTAGTACCTTCCAACTTAATCTCTTTATTTAAACTTTCATCACCAACTGGCACATCATCTGCTGGATTATTTGGCAAAGAAGATAAAACAGTATTAAGTTCTTCTTGTTTTTCTCTTTGACTATTCTCTAAATCCTGCATTTTATCTTTTAAGCTTGCAACTTCCGCCTTTAACTTAGCGGCTTCATCATTTTTTCCATTAGCTGCATATTCTCCTATGAGCTTTGACTTGGTGTTTCTCTCTTCTTGAATAACTTGAAGCTCACCAATAATTTTCCTGTTCTTTTCATCTAATTCAATTATTTGATTTGAAACTGGCGGATGTTTTCTTTTGGCTAATAACTCATCTAAATCTGAGGGATTCTCTCTTATTTTCTTAATGTCATGCATGTCTTACTCGGATTTAGGTTTTTTCCCTTCGATAAATTTTACAGCAAATATTGAAATTTCATACAGCAATAATATAGGTATTCCAAGCCCTATTTGGGAGATCGGGTCAGGTGGTGTTAAAATAGCCGCTACTGCAAAAACTCCTACAATCACATACTTTCTATTTTTTCTTAATCCTTCAGAACTGACAAAACCTACTCTTGCTAATAATGTCAAAAGAACTGGTAGTTGAAAACTGATACCAAATGCAAATATCAGACGCATAATTAAGCTTAAATACTCATTTACCTTAGCTTCTAATTGGATTGGTAATGTTCCTTGGCCACCAATCGATTCGAAAGATAGAAAGAATTTGATGGCAAGTGGCATAATAAAATAATAAACCAATGCCGCTCCTAATAAGAATAATATTGGCGTTGCAATTAAATATGGAATAACAACAGTTTTCTCATTGCGATAAAGACCAGGTGCAACAAAAATCCAAATTTGTATCAGTATAAATGGAAGAGAAACAAAAATAGAGGCAAATAGTGCTACTTTTAAATAAGTAAAAAAGGTTTCGTGTAAAGCAGTAAATATAAGCCTTCTGCCAGATTCACCTTGTACAGCATCAGCATATGGTTGAACTAAAAAGTTATAAATTGTGTCTGCAAAGATATATGCAACAACAAACATAACAGTAATCAAAATTAGTGACTTAATAAGTCTGCTTCTAAGTTCTACAAGATGTTGAATTAAAGGTTGCTTTCCTTCATCAAGTGTTTCATTTGTATCACTCATTTTCTTTTTTCTGCTTTTCTGACTGAATGATATTTTTATTTATCGAGTCACGCATCTCGTCTGTAAAGTTTTTGGGATTTGTATTTTCAACTTTAGACTTAATATCATCTACGCCTGTTTCTTTTGCTAGCTCATTGATACTAGATCTAAATTCTCTTGAAAAGTTTCTAATTTTACCCCACCACCTGCCAAAAGTTCTTAATACTGTTGGCAAATCTTTCGGTCCAACAAAAATGATAATTAATGCTGCAATGACAAGATACTCTACTCCTCCGATACCAGGTAACATAACAATTACTTAAGGTTAATCTTTGGAGTCTTCGTCTGATTTATTTATTGACTTTGGTTCATCATCGTCGTTGATGCCTTTTTTAAAACTTTTTACACCTTTGGCTACGTCACCCATTAATTCAGATATTTTTCCTCTACCGAAAAGTATAACAAGAAGCGCTACAACGATTAATATTTGCCAAAAACTAATACCCATTTATTCCTCAATTATTTCTAATAATATATATATATTAATACCTTATTAGTAAAAGTTAAAAATTACCATCAAATAAAAGGTAATTAAATAAGGTTTTTTTGAGATGCGGTTGAACTTATAGAGATGACATCTTCAGGTTTGCCATTTTGAATAAAATTACCATCTTTCATGATTAAAACTCTATCAGACATTGCTAGCGCGTCTTCAGTATCGTGAGAAACAATGATAGTTGTAGTGAGGTTATCACGAAGAATTTTATTTGTTTCAGATCTCAATCTTACTTTTAATTCCTTATCCAAAGCTCCAAAAGGTTCATCCATTAACAAAATTTTTGGATTTGGCGCCATAGCTCTTGCCAATGCAACCCTTTGTTGTTCACCGCTTGATATTTCATGAGGATAGTTTTTTGCATATCTCTCAACACTAAATAACTTTAATAAACTCATAGCCCTCTCAGTATTATTTTTATTCGTACCTTTTATTCCAAATTTTACATTATTCACAATCGAGAGGTGTGGAAACAATGCTCTTTCCTGAACAACCAATCCAATATTTCGTTCCTCAGTATTTACATGATTTAAATGCCCTGAAACAATTTCATTATCTATCGATACTGTTCCTGCTGATTGTTCTTCTAGACCTGCAATAATTCTTAGCAAAGTAGTTTTGCCGCATCCAGAGGGTCCTAAGATTGTAATTATCTCTCCTCGATTTACTTGTAGAGAAACATCTTTTAAAACTTCATTATCTCTTGTGAAGCTGTGTTTTATATTTTTTAGTTCAAGAATTATATCCATTTTTAATCTCTTGATGCAGGTCTAGAACTTCTGATCATTCTAGTCAATATTATTATTGGAATAAGCCCTACCATAACTATTGCAATAGAAGGTGCAGCAGCATCGTACATTCTTTCTTCTGCTGCATATATATAAGTATATACAGCTAATGTATCAAAATTAAATGGTCTCAAAATAAGCGTTGCGGGAAGTTCTTTTATGACTTCTGAAACTACCAATAACATGCTTGTTAGAAAACTAGTTTTTAATAATGGCAAATGAACTGAAGATAAAAGAGACCAGCCTGATGTTTTAAGTGTTTTTGCTACATCATCAATTCTCATATTTATACGCTGATATCCAGCTTCAATCGTAGAACTTGAGAGCGCATAGGATTTTATTATGTAAGCTAAAACTAATCCAACTAGACTACCTGTAAGCACAAAATCAAAATAATAATCTCCAATGCTTCTGTCTAAAAATGTAAGTAGCTGCATAACGCCAATTGCAAGTATTAAACCTGGCACCGCATAACCAACAGTCAAAAAGGAACTCATAAACTTCAGATAATTATTTTTTTTATATCTAATTGAAAAATTTATAAGCACAGCTAATAGACTGCATAAGAAAGCTGCTATTATTGCTAAGTAAAATGTATTCCATGCAGTCGTAAGAAACTTATCATTAAAAAAATCTAACTTGTAATTAAATGCCCAGTACCCAAGTTCCATCACAGGCAATAAAAAACCGACAAAGATTGGAACGAAACAAATTAATATTGCTAAAATATTTGAACTACCTTTCAGTCTAGTTAAATAAAGCGGCTTAAAGACTGAGCTGGCATTTGAATATCTAGCATTTTTTCTGGAGTAACGTTCAGATATAATTAATAGAATTGCAAATATGAGTAACAATGAAGCTAACTGCTTTGCGGTTTCAATATCATACATGCCGTACCATGTTCTAAATATTCCAGTTGTAAAAGTTGAAATGGCAAAGTGATCAACTGCTCCGAAATCAGATAAAGTTTCCATGATTACGAGCATGAGACCCCCAATAATTGCTGGTCTAATCATTGGAACAGCTAATTTATAAAATACTTCTAGTTTACCAAGTCCAAGAGTTCTACCCGCTTCAAGAATTGATCTAGATTGATTTATAAAGGCCATTCTGCTCACAAGATATACATATGGATACAGAGTGAAGGAAAATACTACAATCGCTCCAGGAACATTTCTTACTTTAGGAAAAAAAATAAAATCTGCACCGAGCCCAAAAAGATCCCTTATTAAATTATTCGCTGTACCAAAGGTATCGAATAAACCAGTGAAAGTGTAAGCAAGTATATATGGTGGTACAGCAAGTGGTAAAATTAGTGCCCATTCAAAAATATTTTTTCCTGTAAAATTATAGTTGGTGACTAACCAGGCAGTGCCGACACCAATTATGGTAACCATAATTGAGACGCCAATAACTAAGTAAAATGAGTTTTCTATATATCCAATCAGCACGTAATTGTACAAGTGTGTCCAGTTGTCAGAGTAATCACCAGCTAAACTGAAAAGCACAATAAGTACTGGGGCAATAAAAATTGCAAATGTTGCAACTGGTGTAACTTGCCAAAGATCTAACTTCATAAATAATTGCTGTTTCCTATACTATTTATCCAATAAACTCTAATATAACCTTAATTTTTGTTGAGGCAATTTGACCTTGGATACTAATGAGAAGAAAAGACGGTGACCAAATTACCTCAACCTGGTTGACATTAAATTATTGCCAACCAACTCTATCCATCAACTTAACAGCTTCAGGATTGAATTCGCCATAGCTTGCAACTGAAGTCTGATCTTCTTTGAAACCAGAACCAAATTGAGCTATTAAATCACTAGGTGCAACACCTTCAAGCATTGGAAACTCATAAGTGTTATTCACTATGTGACTTTGAGCTTCTTCACTAAGCAGGAACTCGATAAACTTAACAGCATTATTTGCATTTGGAGCATTTTTCATAAGACCAGCTCCACTCACATTAATATGAGCACCTCGTCCATCTTGGCCGGGAAAATGAAGTTCAACTTTTCTTGCTGCAGCTTGCTGTTCTTCACCTTTTTTTCCAGATAACATTAAACCAATGTAATAACTATTTGCTACAGCAACATCTGCTTCGCCATTTGCAACTGCCATAATCTGCGCTCTGTCATTACCTTCAGGTTTTCTTGCAAAGTTGCCTACAAATCTATGCGCCCACTTTTCAGTAGCATCAATACCATTATTGGCAATCAGTGAAGCAACTAAAGACTGATTATACATATTACCAGAACTTCTTATTGCAACTCTACCTTTCCATTTTGGATCTGAAAGATCTTCATACGTAAGCCCTTCCATATCCTCTGCGGAAACATTTACTGGATTATAATAAATTACTCTAGAACGTTTAGCTATTCCAACCCACTCGTTATTTGGACCTCTTAAATTTTCAGGTACAATTGAATTGATAGTATCTGAGCTGATACTTTGAAACATTCCATCTTTTTGAACTTTCCATAGATTACCAGCATCTACGGTAATGAAGACATCAGCAGGAGAATTTACTCCTTCTGAAGCAAGTCTTTCCATTAATGCTTTTCCTTTACCTGAAATAACGTTTACTTTGATGCCAGTATCGTTCGTAAACTTTTGATATAATGCATCATCTGAGTCGTAATGCCTTGACGTATACAAATTAACTTCATTAGCGAATGAACTGCCAACTGTTACAAAAGTAATTACAGCTATTGCTAAGAATCTTAATGCTGAATTCATAAAATTTCCCCTTCTTTAGAATGATACTAAGTTTCATTCTATATAACTTATTGAGAATGATTATCAATAGCAAATTGTGACGCACTTTGATAATTTGTGTCTATAATGAATTTATAAAGCTAATTAATTGATTTACTTGATTTTTATCTAAAGATTTGAACTCTTCTAACACTCTAGAGGCTTCCCCGCCATGCCATAATATAGCCTCCTCAATTGTTCGAGCCCTTCCATCATGTAAAAATCCATATTCTGCAGATACCACTGATGTCAACCCTATTCCCCACAAAGGCGGCGTTCTCCATTCAGAGCCACTGGCATTGAATTCGTTAACACCATCAGACAACTGTTCACCCATATCATGCAGCAAAAAATCTGAATAAGGGTATATGATTTGATTGGCTAAATTTTGATGTGTACTCTCATTTTTTGTAACAAATCTCTCAGTATGACAAGAATTGCAGCCAATTTTAAAAAATATTTCTTTACCTTTAACCACGTTAATATCTCTCACGTTTCTTCTTACTGGCACACCAAGTTGCGATGAATAAAAAACTACTAGATCCAATTGATCATTAGAAACTTCATAGCCATCATAGCTTTCGCTATTTCCACTGACTGCATTTTGACAGCTTAATTGCACATCAGTACAGTTAAATGGATTTTCAAAAAGTTTATTTGATAAACCCATGTCATGAAAAAAGGCATCAGCAGTTTGTTGGTAAACCGTAGGTTGAGATGCTTTCCAGCCAAACCGACCAAGGGAATAATCATTTTTTTGATTATGCCAAACAATATTTGCTTTTCCAGATATTCCATCACCGTTTATGTCCTTCACATCTGCATTTATCAAAATATCCGTTTCACTAATATTTTCAATTAAACCTAGACCAATCATTGGTTGTGCGATTCTTGCTGAAAAGTTTGTATCTTGATTGATATCTCCGTAATTAAAATTTCTAATTTTAATTACAGGCTTTCTTAATTCGACTATACGACCATCATTGTAAGATATTGGAACATATTCATAATTAATAACAATGTCCGCTTCTCTTGGAATACTTTCAACCGAGAATTCACTAATTTGATTTCCGTAAATGGGATCTGGTAGATTTTTAATACCATCTGAAATTGAGTCCTGATTTTTTGAAATTTGAATAACAACAGATACAGCGTCATCAGATTCATCTATAGGCAAATGTCCTCGTCCATCAGAAATATGACATGCTTCGCACGAACGAGCACTGAAAAAAGGCCCTAAACCATCTCTTGCAATATTTTCTGAGAACTTTGCATCTTCCCAAATTCTCTCAAATAAAGCATTTCCTACAAGAAAATTGATTTTTAAATTATCTCCTAAATTTCTTGCAACCAGTGAAAAACTATTTTTATTTTCAACCTCATTTGAGGTTTTGCCACCTGGCAGTAACGGGTCTGAAGATATTGAAGTACAAATATAAAAAAAAATGTTTGCAAACAGGATTGCTTTAAATAGACGTTTCACAATTTAAGGCTAATTTCTATTCTGCCTCATGTCCACTTTGAATCAGATCATCTATATTTTCATCTTCTCCGAATGGTTCTATCTGGCTGTGATCAATTTCTTTTGGTTCTCTAATGTCTAAATTTGGAGGCAGGCGGCTTTCTAAAAGACCAGCCGCTTTTAATTCTTCAAGTCCAGGTAAATCTGTGACTTGTTCTAACTGGAAGTACTCTAAGAACCTCTCAGTTGTACCATAAATAATGGGCCTTCCTGGTACCTTCTTTCTACCGATTGGCCTCACCCAGTTTAACTCCATAAGAACATCAAGAGTTCCAGGACTAAAATGAACTCCTCTTATGTCTTCAACTTCAGCTCTTGTAACAGGTTGATGATAGGCGATTATTGCCAAAGTCTCAGTAGCAGCCTTTGATAGTTTTCTTTGAACTATTTTTTCTTTTTTCATCATTGGTGCAAGATCGGTGGCAGTTTTAAAGCTCCATTTATTGCCAGTTTTGACCAGATTAACTCCCCTATTTTTATATTGAGCTTCAATTAAATTTAGTAATTTGTTTAAATTTGTACCCTTCGGCAATCTTGCCTTTAAACTCTCTGCATCAAGGGGTTCATTTGCTGCAAATAGAAGAGCCTCGAGAATTCTAAGATTGTCCATATCCTCAGATGGAAAATTCATGACATTATTTTTTTCTACTTCATCAGACATAATTTATTTAATTAATGAATTCATCGTCCTTTTTATTTTTTAAAAATACTGGTCCAAAAGGAACCAGCTGCTGTACTTCAAGTACCCCTTCTCTTACAAGTTCCATTGCTGCAGCCAGGGTTCCTGCAACACCTGATCTAGCGCTTTTACCATTTGAAAATTCATGTGGTAAAAATTTCTCAAGCCGAGTCCATTCTGGTACATCACCTATCATTCTTTGAAGTCTAACAAGCGCATCTTCCATTGCAAAAACAGGCGGTCTTTCAATAGTCATCGATGAATAGGCAGTTCTGTACCTTTGATCTGCATATGATTTTAAAAGATCGTATAAATCCAGATAATATTCAGGCGTTCGTATCAACCTTATGCCTTCAGGCATACCTCTATTAAAAAAATCTGTACCAAGTTTTGGTAAATTCATTAATTTTTGAGAAACTTGTCGGATCGCTTCAAGTTTCTTGAGTTGAAATTTCAATCTTTCTGCCATTTCTTCAGCACTCAATTCTTCACCTGACTCTTCTCTTGGTATTAACAAATTGGATTTTAAGTAAGCCATCCAAGCTGCCATAACAAGATAGTCAGCCGCCAACTCTAAATTGCGATTACGAACTTTTTCTATAAACTCCAAGTATTGCTCAGTGAGTTGGAGAATGGAAATTTTCATTAAATCTACTTTTTGAGATTTAGCTAATGTTAACAGCAGATCTAGGGGACCTTCGAATTCTCCCAAGTTTACAATCAAATCATCTGGGCTAGTTTGATTAGATGCTTCCTGTTCAGTATAAGTACTTGAAATATCTTCCATTTTTCAATTTTTTGATTCTTTTATTATATAACAGATGATGTTTATATACGATAAAATACATCAAAGCTGCTTGGTTAGATATTCGTAGGCTTTTATGTTTTCTTCATGTACGAAATCAGATTTTGTCTGATAGATATTGATAAGATCGTCAGGTATTAAAATAGGCTCAGCTTCATTCTTAATTCTTTCAGCTATCTTATTAATTTCATTGATGTTTCCATTACAATGAAGAACAAGGTCACAGCCGGCACTAAGTGATTTTAAAGCAGCTATATCAACATCATCTGAAATAGCTTTCATTGAAATATCATCGGTCATCAGTAGCCCTTTAAAGCCAATTTTATTTCTTATTATTGTTTCAATAATTTTTTTTGAAAAAGTAGCAATATTTTGATCGTCTAAAGACTTAAATAAAATATGTGCCGTCATACCTAATAATGCGTCGGAGTTGTTCTGAAAAGGCTTAAAATCAGTACTTAAAAGTTCGTCTTCAATTTCATCTACTTCAGGCATTTCAAAATGACTGTCAACTCTTGCTCGGCCATGCCCAGGTAAATGTTTAATCACAGAAGCTATGCCGCATTTATTATTTGTTTCAATTACTATCTTACCTGCTTTAGAGACGGTCCTTTCATTTATCGAAAAAGCTCGATCTCCAATTACACCACTTTCATTTGCTGCTGGTAAATCTAAAACTGGCGCTGTGTTTGTGTTAATTCCCAATTCTTTTAGGGTATGAGCTAGAATTTCAGTATTAAGTCTTAATAATTCAAACCCTAAGTCTGCATCCTTCTCAATAATTTTCCCAAAAAAAAGATTTGATTTAAATTTATTAACACCCTTAAAATTTAGTCTTGAAATTCTTCCACCTTCCTGGTCTATCAATATTGGAATATTTTGATGATTAATTTCTTTGAGTTCTTTTGTTAAATTTTTTAAATTGTCCTTATTAATACAGTTTCTTTCAAATAAAATTATTCCCCAAGGTTTGTGGTCTCTAAAAAATTTTATTTCTTCGGTTGTTAATTTTTCTCCGGAAATACCACAAATTAAAGGTAGGTATTTTTTCATTTTATTAAATTAATCTCCAAGATCGTATATATTTAAATCAGGAGTATCAACGCCTCCCTTGTCTTTCGGTATTATTCTATAATCATTTAAATTGGTTTTTATTTCGATAATCTCTTCTTCTTCTTTTTTAGTATAAAAATAAATGGCAGTAATAAAAATTGCTAAAATTAAAGAGAAAATTATGAACCTCATTTTTTATTTCATTTCATCTGGCGAGGAAACTCCAAGAATATCAAGTCCAGATTTTATTGTTCTCTGAGTAGCAATCAGTAGTGCCATTCGAGCATAAGTCCTTGGTATATTATCTGCATCTATAAATTTCTTACTGTTATCTACTTTTCCCTGACTCCATAAAGAGTGAAATTCTGATGCTAATTCATACAGGTAATATGCAATTCGATGTGGCTCAAATAGAGAAACTGACGTATTAATGATATTACTATAATCCAGGATTTTTTTTAAAAGAGATATTTCAGAAAGATCATTTAGTTCAGAAAAATTGCATTCATTAAAATTCTTTAAATTTAATTTAATATTTTGAGATTGAAGATTGTTTAATACAGACGAAATTCTTGCATGAGCATACTGTACATAAAAAACTGGATTTTCTTTAGACTGTTCAGTTACTTTTTTAAAATCAAACTCTAATGGTGCTTCATTTTTTCTGTACATCATCATAAATCTTATACTATCACTGCCAACTTCTTTCACTAAATCACTTAAGGTAATGAAGTCACCAGATCTTTTTGACATTTTTAATTCCTTGCCATCACTGATAAGTTTTACCATTTGACATAACTTTGCTGTAAATCTTGCTTTATTATTAGTTAGGGCCTGTATCGAAGCGCTCATTCTCTTGACATATCCGCCATGATCAGCGCCTAATATGTCGATTAAATGTGTCGATCCTCTTAAGTATTTATCATAATGATAGGCAATATCGTTTGCAAAATAAGTCCACTCACCATCTGATTTTTGTAATGGTCTATCGATTTCATCTCCATATTCAGATGATTTAAATAATAATTGCTTTCTTGGTTCCCAGTCTTCAATTTGTTTACCTTTAGGCTTATCTAAAATGCCCTCATAGATTAAATTCATATTTTTGAGTTCATCTATGGTTTTGTCGATTTTACCTTGGGTTATTAATTCTTTTTCTGAAACAAAAATATCCTGATTAATAGATAGTTTACTTAAGTCTTCTTTTATGTTTTCTAATAGTAAATTTACACACTCACCTTTTATTGTTGAAAAGTGATTGTCGTTTTCAAGAATAGATGTACCGTGTTTGTCTATTATTTTTTTAGCAACATCGATTAGATATTCACCAGGATAAAAATCATCTGGATAATCTTCTAAGCTTTTGCTATTGATGATTTCTTTTATTCTAATAATTGTAGAGTTTGCAAGGGTATCAATTTGAGTACCTGCATCATTTATGTAATATTCTTTTGTTACGTTGTGACCTGTAACTTTAAGTAGATTTGATAGTACATCACCAAAAACCGCTCCTCTACAATGACCGATATGTAAGGGGCCTGTAGGATTCGCTGAAACATATTCGACATTTATGTTTTTATTTAGACCAATTTCTTCATTAAAGAGCAAGTTCGTTTCTAGTAACTGACTTAAAAATCTAAACCAAGTATCTTTAGAAATATTAAAATTTAAAAAACCTGGACCTGCAACTTCCAACATCTCAAAGTCCTCAATTTTCTCTAGTGATTTAATGAGAGTTTTCGCTGCCTCTACTGGATTTGCCGATATCTCTTTTGCAAGAACCATACAAATATTTGTACTTAGCTCACCATCAGATTTGTTTTTTGGGTACTCAACTACAAATGAACTATTATCTATAGTTTCATTCGAAACATTGAATATTTTTGAAAATTCTGCTCCGATTATATTCTTTAAATAACCATTTATGTTTCTCATAAGCTAATTAAATTTATTATAAAAATTCTGAGCATAATTATCAGTCATTCCAGCTATGAAGTCGCATACTGCTCTTGGTTTATCCTTATCAGAAATAATTTTTTTCATATGTTCTTTTATGAATTTTTCATCTTGTTCTATAAATAGTTTGAATAGTGATGATATTATTTGATGGGCGTTACTGGTCATTGCTTTTACTTTATCATGATTATACATTTTCATTGATAGGAAAGATCTAATATACTTTACTTCTTCTTTTGTTTTATCTGAAAAGTCAGCAATTTTTTCATTATTAAGCCTGACATCTTCATTGCATCTTACTTTTGATTTTTTAACTTTCTCACTAATTGTATTAATTACATCAGTAATCATAATTGAAGTTGATTTTCTTGTAATTTCATTATTTATGCGCTGCATATCATAAGAGTTATAATTTTTTGGAAAATTTTTTATAATTTCACCAATCATTGGCAATTCAGCCAGATCATCATATGAAAAAAAACCTGCTCTTAGTCCATCATCTAAATCATGATTGTTGTATGCAATGTCATCTGCTATTGAAGCTATTTGTGCTTCAATTGAAGAAAACTCATTCAACTTTAAGTCAAACTCTTTATCGAGAGCTTCTATAGTTTTTGGAACATCTTTTGTCATCGGCCCATTATGCTTTACGAGTCCTTCAAGTGTTTCCCACGTTAAGTTTAAGCCTTCGAAATCAAAATACTTTTTTTCTAACAAATGTACAATTCTAATTGCCTGATCATTATGGTCAAAACCCTCATGGGAAACCATGCATTCTGAAAGAGCATCTTCTCCAGCATGTCCAAATGGTGGGTGACCAATATCATGACTTAAGGATAATGTTTCAGTTAAATCTTCATTGAGATTGAATATTTTACTTATTGACCTAGCAATTTGTGACACTTCTAGCGAATGTGTTAATCTTGTCCTGTAGTGATCTCCTTCATTTGAAACAAATACCTGTGTCTTGTGTTTAAGCCGCCTAAAGGCAGCAGAATGAAGAATTCGATCACGATCTCGCTGGAACTCTGATCTAGTTTGACTGTAATTCTCTTTATACAGCCTACCCTTCGAAGTTTCTTGATTGGTTGAAATAAAAGATAAATCTTCAGAAATCATCACTAAATAGAATTGGTAACATAAATTTTTATTGTACAATAAACTCATTACTTTAAGAATCTTAAAATAACAATAAAAGAATACGGATGGTAAAAATAGTAAGTTGGAATGTAAATTCAATAAGGGTTCGTTTACCTCATTTAATTGAATTAGATAAAACAGTTAAACCAGATATAGTCATGCTTCAGGAAACTAAATCAACTGATGAAAACTTTCCAGAAGAAGAGATTTCTTCACTTGGGTACCAAATAATTAAAAAGGGTCAAAAATCATATAATGGAGTCGCTATTTTATCAAAAGCCCCAATAAAAAAAATTACAGATATCTTACCAGGAAACAAAGAAGATGCTCAAGCAAGATTTATTGATGCACAGGTACAAGTCGAAAATCCTTTTAATATTGTCTCTTTGTATCTCCCTAATGGCAATCCTATTGATACTGACAAATTTCCTTACAAATTAGATTGGATGAAGAGATTTAAAAAATATGCTCAAAATAAAATAGAAAACCATGAAACAGTTATATTTGGAGGGGATTACAATATTATACCAGGTTCTGATGACGCGGTTGATATTAATAAGTGGAAAAATGACGCTTTGCATCATCCAGACTCTATAAAAATTTACAGAGAAATCATAAATTTAGGTCTGTCTGATGTGCTAAGAATTTATAATTCTAAACCCTATGAGTTCACATACTGGGACTATTCAAGGGGGTCATGGGAAAAAGACAACGGTCTTCGAATTGATCATTTTCTTGCAACACCAAGTGCTGTTGATCGAATAACTGACTGTCAAATAGAAAAACAATTTAGAGGTCTTGAAAGACCTTCTGATCATGTTCCAATCTGGTTTGAAATTAAATAGATTACTTTGGGTTTCTTGCAATAATATTTATTAGCTCATAAACAATTGTTGCTGCAGCGGTTGACGTAAGTTCTGCATGATCATAGGCTGGAGCGACTTCGACAACGTCTGCTGAAACAAGCTGCGAACCTGCCAATCCTCTTAATACATTTAAAATTTCTCTTGTGGTCATTCCCGCAACTTCTGGAGTTCCAGTTCCAGGAGCATGAGCTGGATCTAAAACATCAATATCTATGGATATATATAATGGATTATTGCCGATTCTATCTTTTATTCTTTTAACAATTTGATCAATTGTGTTTGTTTGGAATTCATCGCAGTGAATTGTTTTAAAGCCTAATTCACGATCATTTTTTAAATCATTTGTACTGTAAAGAGGGCCACGAATTCCAATATGCATTGATGCATCATCCAAAAATAACTTTTCTTCTCTTGCTCTTCTGAATGGTGTACCGTGCGTATAAGGAGCTCCGAAGTAGGTGTCCCAAGTATCCAAGTGAGCGTCAAAGTGGACTAAGGCAACCGGACCACCAACCTTTTTATTAATTGATCTGAGTAATGGCAATGCAATTGTGTGGTCACCGCCAATAGTTACAATACTTCCAACTTTTTGGAGCAGCTCAGTAGATCCTTTTTCAATTTGCTTAATTGCTTCGTCAATATCAAAGGGATTACAGGCTATGTCCCCAGCATCAGCTACCTGTTGAACTTTGAAAGGTTCAACATCATAATTTGGATGATAATTCGTTCTTAATTGTCGAGAGGCTTGTCTTACACTTTGAGGACCAAATCTAGCCCCAGGACGATAACTCGTACCCGCATCAAATGGTACGCCTATAATTGCTACATCACAATCTTCAACATCTCTCAGCTCGGGAAGACGTGCAAATGTAGATGGGCCAGCATACCTAGGAACAACTGTTCCGCTTACTGGTTGAATTGGTTTTTTTTTATCGCTCATAATCTATTAATCAAATCCTCCAAAATCTTGGAATAATGATGGGTCTCCAAATATATCTCCGTAATCCTGATTGCCACCTAAGGACCCTCCAGAAAGCTCTTCGTCAGTAAGTTCATTAGACTCTAAAGTTTGCAATTGTTCAAGAAATTTGGATTTTTTCTTCTTATCAGCAGTATCAATACATGATTGTCCGTATAGATCATTTTTCACTATTTGGGTAGCTCCATAGGTAGCAAAGACCACTATTAACAATATAGCGGTAATTCCCTTTGGAATTCTAAAACCAGCTTTATATTTTTTATTAATTCTATTGTCTGCTGCTTTTTCTTTTACAAACTTTTCCTCTGATTCAGCATATCGTTTTTCTGCTCTTCTTCGTAAAACCTCATAGGTAACTGCAGCTATAATAGTTAATGCTATTATTGTTAAAGCTAATGCACTCAATGCAGGACTTATTCCCAGCCTTACTTTTGATGCAATTACAGTTGTTAATGTTTGGTCCGATAAAATGCTAAATACAGTCGTGTTATAATTTTCAAATGAAAATAAAAAAGCAATTACTGCAGCCGATGCTATTGCGGGACTTAAGTAAGGAACTAAAATTTTAAAAAATACTTGAGTTTGCGACGCTCCAAGGTCTAAAGCTGCCTCTTCTTGAGTCTGATCAAATCTTTGAAGTCTTGCAACAAATATTAAAAAACAATAAGTAGATATAAAACAGGTTTGAGCCAAAATTGTTAGAAATATTCCGTTTCTTCCAATATCTGCAATGAACCCCTCTCCTCCTAAGCCTGCTATTCGGTCCCATAAAACGACTGTTGAAATACCAATTATCACACCAGGAAATAAAACGGGCATAATCGAGATTGAGTAATAAATATCCCTTAACTGCGAACGCACTTGAGTTAATACTATTGCTGCGGCCATTCCAATTGGTACGGAGAGAGTTACAACTCCTGCTCCTATAATCAAACTGCTAATAATACCATCGTGAAGTCTCCAGTCAGATAAAAGCCCTGCCAGATGTTGTCCATCGTAAGCAATTTTACCTTCATTAAACCATCTAAAGCTAAAACATTCCCAAGGTGTGATCGAAGGAAATTCTGCAGAGTTGAATGCTGTAATGCTCATGATGATTAAAGGCCCAAATAAGTATGCAAAAAATATAAAAATATATATTCCCATCATGAAATTTATAAAATAGCTCGGTCTCACTTAATAATTTCTCCAATCCTAACTTTAAATATTCGCATCATTGTGAGTACGAAAATAACAGAAACAATTAACAAAATGATTGAATAAGCTGATCCCCGTGACCAGTTGTCATTCATATTAAACCACTGATATATCAATTGAGGAAACCATAAAGTATTAGGGCTACTTAAAACAACTGGCGTTGCTAGTGCTCCAACAGTTAACATAAAAACCATTGTACAGCCAGATACAATGCCTGGTTTAGCATGAGGAATAACTATTCTCCAATGCGTTCTAAAAGATGAGGAACCTAAATCTTTTGCTGCCTCGATTTGATTAATGTCCAAACTTTCGATTGCATTATAGAGTGGGAACATCATCAGCAAAATATAGGCGTATATTAAGCCGGTATATAAACCGATATCATAAGTGATAAATAGGATTCCTTGATCAAGTATTCCAACCCCAGTCAAGAAATTGTTAATTACACCTTCGTTTGCAAACAAAATCCTCAATGCGAATGATCTAAGCAATTCATTAATCCAGAAAGGAATAATCAGAGAAACAATAAGAAGTCTAGCGGTACTAGGGTTTGCAATTTTTGCTATATAAAATGCTATTGGATAGCAAAATAATAGATTTGCAATTGTAACAAGCATTGAAACAAAAATAGTTCTTCCAAATACACCTAAATCAACAAAGTTAAAAGCATCAGTAGCTGTCTTAGATCCAAATATAAAGTGGCTATAGTGTTCAAAAGTATAATAATCTTCAGGTCCACCTCTTGCTAAAGGGGGGACGTTGGTTCTAAATGATAAATCCAACATATAAAATTGTGGAATTATAACTAAGAAAACAAACCAAAATATTATTGCTACTAAAAAATATATCGCAACTGCCTTACCGTTTTTCTTAAAAAATGGTTGAGTAAATAAAAAATTGTTCATGACTTAATCTATAGCTAGAGATGCTTTAGGTAATATTACTGATTTTGAAGATTCAAAACCTAACACGATTGACGATCCTGAAGTTATAGAGGATGTATCTATGGCGTTTGGTACTGAAAATTTGATTTTTGCTCCCGATTTAAGGCTTGCGTAAAAATTTTTTAAATTACCTTCAAATTCAAAACTTTCAATATTCACATCAATTTTATTATCAAAGTTGTCGCCATCTCTTGGTATAAACAAAGACTCAGGCCTAACAAATGCAATTGACTCATCTCCAATATTTAACTTTTTGCTTTCATTCATCGTTGCTAAATATTGCCCATCAGCAGTTTCAATTTTAGCTTTATCTCCCTCAATACCTGTAACTTTTCCATATAAAGGATTATTCTCACCAACGAATGTTGCAACAAATGGTGTTAATGGATTGTTATAAACTTCGTCGCATTTTCCAATTTGCTCAAGCTCTCCTTCATTCATGACCGCTATTCGATCAGACATTGTTAGGGCTTCTCCTTGATCGTGCGTAATATAAATAAATGTAATGTTTACTCTTTTTTGTATTTCTCTAAGTTCGGTTCTCATTCTTTGACGAAGTTTTAAATCCAAGGCAGACAATGGTTCATCTAAAAGAAGAACTTTTGGCTCAACAGCTAAAGCTCTTGCAATGGCTACTCTTTGTTTTTGACCTCCAGAGAGTTGATGAACTTTTTTATCTCCTTGTCCCTCTAAGGCTATCAATTCCAAAAGTTCATCCGCTCTTTTTTTTCTTTCTTCTTTTGATACGCCCCTTACCTCAAGGGAAAACGCAATATTTTCTGATACACTCATGAGAGGAAACAGAGCTAAGTTTTGAAATATTAACGCGGTTGGTCTTTTATTTGGACCAATTCCAGACATATCTTTATTGTCAATAAGCACTTTACCCTCAGAAGGTTCTTGAAATCCAGATATAGCCCTCAACAGAGTAGTCTTTCCACAGCCTGAAGGTCCTAAGAAGCTGAAGAACTCACCTCCATTTACTTTTACATTGACATTCTTGGCTGCATAAAAACTGCCAAATGTTACCGAAACATCACTTAACTCTACATCTGCGCTCATTGATACAAATTATAATGGTTTAACTGAAAAACACGATTCAATAAAAACGCCCAAGACAATGCCTTGGGCGCTTTTAATAACTAATCCTAGAGAACTAATTACGCTGTTTCAAATTTGTTAGCGTATTCAGCTCTTGCATCAGCATACCATGGCGGTTCTGGTGGCCAAGGATTTAACTTGGTCGAAGTGTCCCCCGGGTATATTGCTTTTGCTAAAGCTTTAGTTTCATCTGAGTAATGGTCTGAAGCTCCATTAACAGCTGAGTTATAACCGATTTCATTCACAGTTTGCCCGCCTACTTCTGGTGTAAAACTGTAATTGATTAACTCATAAGCTTCATCAATGTTTTCTGCTTTTGCAGACATTGTTATACCGTCGATCCATGCCAACGCACCCTCATCAGTAGTTTGGTAAGCAACTGGTTCTCCAGCTTTCATCATTGCTGCAATAGGGCCATCCCAAGTTTGTCCTACGACAACACCGTCAGATGTGAATCCTTGTTTCTGAGGATCGGCACCAGACCAAAATTTAACAAGATTTCCTTTTTTTGAAATACAATAGTCAGTAATTGTTTCCCAATTCTTTCTCATTGTATCTTCATCGTTGTACGAAGACCAGAAATCCATTTTGCCTTGATGATGCATCCAAATACCACATCCAGTCATCATTGAGTATGTTCTACCCATCATGAATGCGCCATCTATTCCAGGATTAGGCTCCCAAATATCTCCAAAGCTTGGAAGTCCATCGGGTTGCCATTTGTCAGTTCTCCAAGATATTGACTCAGTACCCCAAAGTTGTGGAACCCAGTGAGATCCTTTTCCTCCAAAATTCCAGTCACGCTCACCAACAGCTAACATTCCTGGGTTGACAGCACTTGTATTTATTCGATTCATATCAAATGGGGCAAGTACGCCAAGGTCAGCCCATTGCAAAGCTCTCATATTAGTTGGACTTGCAAGGTCATAACCGGCTCCACCACCAGCTTTCATTTTTGATATAATTTCACCGTTATCACCTATTTTAGTATGGTTAACAGTAATTCCAGTTTTTGCTTTGAAATCTGCAACTACTGAGTCCGGCAAATATTCGCCCCACATTAAAACATTAACAACGGGAGCAGCAAAAGCATTTGGAATATACCAAGGTCCGATAGCTGCTGCTGCACCAGTTGCAGCTGCACCTTTCAGGACTGATCTTCTTGAAACTTTTGCAGCCTTAAGAGTTTTATTAATTTTCTTCACGGCTACTCCTCATTTAATTTATTTGTTTAATTAATAAAAATTTTCATACATATAGAGGTAGCTGTAAAGAATAAAGTGAAAGAAATTTAATAAGTTAATAAAACTTCTTTAAATAAATCTTTATCTAAATACATGATAAATATACATAAAAATTAACCATAAATAGATACTTTAGATTTATCCTATAAAGTATTGATAAAAATGATTATTATTTTTATTTTTTCAGCTCAGTTATTTCTTGGCTAAATTATTGTTATAAATAGACTTTTTGTATGATTTTAACAACTACAATTGGCGCTTATCCTAAACCGGATTTCTTAGATTTACCTGATTGGTTCAAAGATGAGAAAGGAACAGATGCTGAATACCCAACATCTAAGTGGGAACAGGCAAGACAAAAAATGGGAGAAGAATATGAGGTTCAAATAAAACTTGCCTCACAGAGTATTATTAAAGATCAAATTGAGTGCGGGATTGATATTATTACAGACGGTGAGGTGAGACGAGAAAATTATATTCATTATCATTGTAGGCATCTTAGTGGGATCGATTTTCAAAAACTAACAAAGAAAACAGCGAGAACAGGCAATTATGATTGTTGGCTTCCAACAATCACAAATAAAGTTGAATTCAATGGATCGTTTTTAAATAAAGAATACGAATTGAATCAGTCAATATCAAAAAACCCTATTAAAGTTACAATACCTGGACCATTGACTATCACAGATACGATTGCTGATGAATTTTATAATGATCATAAAATGTTAGGAGTAGATTTAGGAGAGGCAATAAATAAAGAAATAAAGTCACTAGTCAATTCTGGCTGTAAATATATACAAGTAGACGAACCTTTATTTGCAAGAAAATCAAAAGAGGCAATCGAATTTGGTATAGATAATCTTGAAAGATGTTTTCATGGAGTTACAGACTGTGAAAAGATAACTCATATATGTTGTGGATATCCAGATAAAATTGATGCAGATGATTATCCTAAAGCGCCGTTAATAAGTTATTTTCAAATTGCAGATGCCTTAGAGAACAGTCTGATTGATACCATATCTATTGAAGATGCTCATAGACACAATGATTTAAAACTACTTGAGTTGTATAAATCAAAAAAAATAATTTTTGGGTTAATAAAGGTCGCCTCAAGTGAAGTGGAAGAAATTGATGTGATAAGGGATAGATTGCTGTCCTGTCTAAACCATATTGATAAAGAGAGACTTATAGCAGCTCCTGATTGTGGTCTTGGATATTTAAGTAGGGATATGGCTATGCTTAAATTAAAAAATCTATCAAAGGCAGCAAAAAGTATTTAGGCAACTAAATCTTCAGGGTTTGTAAAAGTGATGTTCAGATCTCTTGCTACATCTGCTTGAGTGCATTTATTTTTTATAACATTTAGTCCATTCATAAAATTCCTGTCATCAGATAATGCTTTTTTTAACCCTTCTCTCGCTAATTTTTTTACGAACGGAAGTGTAGCTTGATTTAGAGAGATGGTGGACGTACGGGGAACGCACCCAGGCATATTGGTTACACAGTAATGTACCACATCATGTTTAATATAAACTGGGTCTGCGTGGGTAGTAGGCTTGCTGGTTTCAATGCACCCACCTTGATCTATTGCAACATCCACGATGGCTGCCCCTTTTTTCATCTGAGAAACTAGTTCATCCGATACTAATTTGGGCGCACTAGAGCCTGGGATCAGCACACCTCCTATTAGTAAGTCACAGTTTTTAACTTCTTCGGCTATAGTTTCAGGTGTTGATATTGATGTATTGACTTCATCATTAAAATAATTTTTTAATTCATTGAGCCTTGCTTCAGATTGATCAATAAGCGTTACATTTGATTTCATTCCATGAGCAATAAGAGCGGCATTAAAACCTACAACTCCACATCCAATAATTACAACTTTAGCTGGCGGTGCTCCTGTTGCGCCAGATAATAACACGCCTCTTCCTTTGTTTGTCATTTCAAGAGCTCTGGCTCCTGCTTGTATTGAAATTCTGCCGGCTACTTCACTCATTGGAGCCAGTAATGGAAGCCTTCCATTGTTATCGGTTATAGTTTCGTAAGCTATACATGTTGCGCCGGAATTCATTAATCCTTCTGTCAATGCTTTACTTGCAGCAAGGTGCAAATATGTGAATAGCAACTGATCATCTTTTAATTTTTTTATTTCATTATCTTGAGGCTCTTTAACTTTAATGATCAACTCAGCGCGGTCGAAAATATCTTGCGCATTTTCAAAAACTGTTGCCCCAACATCCTTATAATTTTGATCGTCAAAACCTGACCCCTGACCGGCTGTTCTTTCAATGATTACTTCATTACCATCATCAATAAGTTCCTTTACACTTTCAGGAGTTAGGCCTACTCTATTTTCTTGCGGCTTAATTTCTTTAGGAACACCGATCAACATATATGACTAATTTTTATACTATTTATTAAATATTCAAAAGAGGAAAGCACTCATTATGGGTAAAAAATGGCTAAACATTGTTTATAAGGAAAAGAATTCAACCCGCCTAAAAAAACATTATAGGGAATGGGCTGACGGTTATGACAGTGACTTAAAAGACTGGGGCTACGCTTACCCAAGTAAAGTTAAACAGATTCTAGAAAAGTATATAACTGTAAAGAAAGGCTCAAAAATTCTTGATGCAGGGTGTGGTACTGGCTATGTCGCTGAAGTTTTGAAAGCTCTTCGTTACAATAATATCGTAGGGATAGATTATTCAAAAGATATGTTAAGAGTAGCTCGCTCTAAAAAAATATATAAAAAACTAGTTTGCGAGTCGTTAAGCAAAAAAACAAGTTTAAAAGGAAATCAATTTGATTTAGTTATATGCACAGGTGTTTTGACGTCAGGTCATGTTGGACCGTCATCAATAAAGGAATTAATTAGATTAACAAAGCCTGGGGGTTATCTCATACTCTCTATTTCTGAAAAAATTTTCTCAAAACTTGGATTTAAGCGTGAATTAGAGAAAAGATCGAATGAGTACAATTATATCAAATTATCAAAACCTTTTATTGCTTTACCTAACCACAAAGATAGTGCAAGGTCGCGAATGCACACTCTTCAAAGAGTTTAACCGTGTTGCTCTTGGCTCATGTCATCAGGATTGATGCCGGCAACTTCTACTGGTTTTTTCATTGCATCTCGTCTGAAAGGTTCTCCAAGTTCTTGATTTAAAATAACCTCAATAAAAGTTGTAACTCCGTTTGACTGTTCTTCACACGCAGTTCTGAGTGAATTTGTCAACTCATCCATGGTTTTAACTATAACACCCTTCAATCCACAGCCTTCTGCAACTTTTGCGTAGCTTAATTCTGGATCTAATTCGGTACCAACGAAATTATTGTCATACCATAATATCGAATTTCTTTTTTCGGCGCCCCACTGATAGTTTCTAAATATCACCATTGTAATTGCAGGCCATTCTTCCCTAGCGCAAGATGTCATTTCATTCATGCTTATGCCAAAAGCTCCATCTCCAGCGAAACCAACAACAGGGATATTTGGACAGCCTATTTTAGCTCCTAAAACTGAAGGGAAACCATAACCGCAAGGACCAAAAAGACCAGGAGCTAAATATTTTCTACCTTCTTCAAATGTTGGATAAGCATTTCCAATTGCACAGTTATTGCCTATGTCGGATGAAATTATTGCATTTTTTGGCAAGCCATTCTGTATTGCCCTCCAAGCCATGCGAGGAGACATGCGATCTGCATCCCTGACTCTAGCTTCCTCATTCCATGATGTTCCAGGATCGTCATCTTCATGGTCCATACTACTCAATGTTTGTAACCAAGCAGATTTGGTTTGATGAATTAGAGCTTTCCTCTCATCTCTATTTTTGTTTCCTGCTTCGGGAGAAAGGCTATTTAATAGTTGCTGGGCAACTTGTTTTGCATCACCGCATATACCTACTGAAACTTTTTTTGTTAATCCAATTCTATCAGAATTTATA
The DNA here is from genome assembly GCA_902622985.1 of uncultured Pelagibacteraceae bacterium. Classification (GTDB taxonomy): domain Bacteria; phylum Pseudomonadota; class Alphaproteobacteria; order Pelagibacterales; family AG-422-B15; genus CACNXQ01. The sequence continues at coordinate 71,942 of CACNSH010000004.1, forward strand.
TCGACCTGAATAATAGCTGCATCTTTTGGCCAATAATCTATTCCGTAGCCAGGCAATGTTGAAAATGGGTTAAGTCTAGTGCCTAATGCAAGAACAACGTCTGCTTTAGAAATTAACTCCATAGCAGCTTTTGAGCCGTTATAACCTAAAGGCCCCACTGCAAGTGGATGACTACCTGGAAAACTATCATTATGTTGATAGCCTGAAGCAACAGGTGAATCTAATTTTTCAGCTAAAGCTTTGCAGTCATTGATTGCATCAGCTAAGACCACCCCAGCTCCTGATAATATTACTGGAAAGTCAGCATTAGATAAAAGTTTTGCTGCTTCTTTTATTGCTTCGCTTCCTCCAGATGGTCTCTCAAATTTTATTATTGGCGGCAACTCGATATCTATAACTTGTGTCCACATGTCGCGAGGAATATTTATTTGTGCTGGCGCGGAACCTTTGAATGCTTTTGAAATTACTCGATTTAGTACTTCTGCAACTCTAGTAGGATCTCTCACTTCCTCCTGGTAGCAAACCATATCTTTAAACAATGCCATTTGTTCTACTTCTTGAAAGCCACCTTGTCCTATAGTTTTATTAGCCGCTTGTGGAGTAACCAGAAGCATTGGAGTGTGATTCCAGTATGCAGTTTTTATTGGCGTAACAAAGTTCGTAATGCCCGGGCCATTTTGTGCAATGCACATAGACATTTTTCCTGTCGCTCTTGTATAGCCGTCTGCGATTATACCACCATTATTTTCATGAGCTACATCCCAGAAAGTAATGCCTGCTTTTGGAAATAAATCGGAAATTGGCATGAATGCAGATCCAATTATTCCAAATGCGTGCTGTATTCCGTGTTTTTGTAAAACTTTAACGAATGCTTCTTCTGTGGTCATTTTAGTCATAACAATACTTTCTATACTAATATTTTTTCTCTGCCTGGATCATAAAAACAATTTATTGACCCCTCTGCAGAATATTTAGTTTCTGCAACTTCAATTTCAAATTTTTGATGACTCATCATTTCTTCAATAGAGTAGCTGTCATTGTTTGAAATGTAACCCATGCCCAATGATTTGTCTAAATAGAAACCATACATACCTGAAGAAATTTCACCAACAATCTTACCGTCAAAATAGATTGGCTCATTGTGATAAATTAATAAGTCATTGTTAGATAATGCAAAATTTACTTTTCTTTTACTGAGACCAGATTTCTTCTTTTCTTCAAGTGCTGCCTGTCCTAAAAAAGGATTCTTTTTATTAAGATTTACACAAAATCCAACACCCGCTTCAAAAGGGTTTTCCTCAACTCCAATATCATGCCCCCAATGAAGATATCCTTTCTCCATTCTCAGTGAATTTAGTGCATGATAGCCTGCAAGTTTTACTGGGCTCTTTCCATTTTTTGCATAAACAACATCGAATACTTTTTCCAAATTATTATAAGGAATGTATATTTCAAAACCCAGCTCGCCTACATATGTTATTCTATGAAGCCTACATTCAGTGCCGCCAAGATTTATTTTCTTAGAAAATCCAAACGGTAATGTTTCATTTGAAATATCCTCATTACATATTCTTTGAAGGTGCTCCCTTGAGTTGGGTCCCATTATTGAAAGACAGCCATATTTTTTCGTAACGTCAATAATTTCTATATTTTTAAATTTTTTTGAATGAGATAATAACCAGTAATAGTCTTTATTATGTGCAGTTGGACCTGTAACAAACATATATTCATTTTCACTTATTCTCGTAAAAGTAATGTCACCTTCTGTTCCAGCTTCGTCATTTAACATTTGTGTGTATATAATTCGCCCAACTGGTACATTCATCTCACTTACACACATATAATTTAAAAAATTAACTATATCATCTCCTCGAATAATAAACTTAGAAAAAGATGTAAGTTCAAATAGGCCAATATCATTTCTTACAGCAATACATTCGCTCCTTACATTTTCAAACCAATTTTGTTTATGATACGAGTATTGATATTGAGGTCTTTGACCATTATTAGTAAACCAATTTGGCCTTTCCCATCCAGCCGCTTCTCCAAAGCAAGCTCCTTCTTTTTCAAGTTGGGCGTAAAGTGGTGATTTAATTTTGTTTCTAGAAGTTTCAAATTGATAGTAGGGCCAATGTACAGCGTACAAGAGCCCAAGCGTTTCAGAGCTTCTTTCTCTTAGATATTCATCATCATCTTGAAAATCTAATACTCTAGCGACATCTACATCCCACAAATCAATCTTACTTTTGTCATTTATGATCCAATCAGCCATAACTTTGCCAACTCCTCCAGCAGATTGTATTCCTATTGAATTGAAGCCAGTTGAAACAAATATATTTTCTTTGTAAGGAACTTTGCCTAAATAATACCTATCATCAGGTGTGAAGCTTTCAGGTCCATTAAAATATGTTTTAATGCCAAGCTCATTCAGTATTGGAAGCCTATCCATTGCTTCCATTAAAATAGGTCCGAAATGATCAAGATCGTTTGGCAAACTATCAAATTCGAAATCTTCAGGAATACCGTTCATGCCCCAAGGTTTTGCTTTTTTTTCAAAGGCGCCTATTAAAAGTTTTCCAGCGTCTTCCTTCACATAAATATAGGCATCTGGGTTTCTTAAGATGGGTAAATTTTTTGGTATATCTTCTGAATATTCAGTTACAGCGTAAAAATGTTCACATGCATGCAGAGGAATATTTACCCCGCACATTTTACCTACTTCCCTACTCCACATTCCAGCAGATATAACAATCTTATCACATGCAATATCACCTAGTTCTGTAATAACTTTTGTGACCTTGTCACCTTCTTGTTCGATTGAAATGACTTTGTTATTTTCAATAATGTTTGCACCCATTCTTCTTGCTTCTTTTGCAAGGCACATTGTAATGTCTACCGGGTTAATTTGACCGTCCTGAGGCAAAAACCAAGCTCCTTTTACATGCTTTGTATCGAGAAGTGGGTATTTCTCTTTTACTTCATCAATTGAAATTTCATTTATTTCCAATCCATAACTTCGACCCATTGACGCGCCTCTGCTCATTTCTTGATAACGTCCCTCATTTTCAGCAATAGAAACTGAACCATTTATCAAAAATCCAGCTGATAGATCTTCTTTCTGGTTAAGCTTATGATAAAGCTCCGTTGAATACTTGGCCATTTTTGTAAGATTTTTTGTTGCCCTTAATTGACCAACCAATCCAGCTGCATGCCAAGTTGTACCACAAGTTAGACTCTTTCTCTCAACCAATGTGACCTGAACATTTCTCTCAGCAAGGTGGTATGCAATGCTTGTACCAGCAATGCCTCCTCCAATAATAACAACCTCTGTGTGTGAAGGAAGCTTTGACATACAAGATGCTAGTATTTTACTAAGACCTCTTTAATTCTTTGAAGCATTTCATCTATGTGTTTTTCTTCAGCAATTAACGCAGGAGCAACTATACCAGCATCCCCAGTAAATTTTATGTGAACACCATTAGCAAACGTCTTCTTTTGAGCATCATATCCTCTCACGCCAGGGTTTTTATCAATCGCTAGATCAAAAGCAGCCATCATTCCATCAGCTCTTACATCTGTAACAATTGGTATATCCTGAAATGCATCAAACACAGCGTCTATGAAATATGGTGACATCTTTTCTGCTCTCGCAAACACATCCTCTTTCTCATATACATCCAAAGTAGCAAGAGAAGCTGCTACACAAGCTGGATGACCTGAGTAAGTATATCCGTGAAAAAACTCTACTCCGTGCTCTGGTCCATTATCAACAATTGCATTGTAAATTTTATCTGAAACACCAACTGCCCCCATAGGCTGCGCTCCATTGGTAATAGCCTTTGCCATAGTAATCATATCAGGCTGTACATTGTATTTTACAGCCCCAAATGATTTTCCTGTTCTCCCAAAACCAGTTATTACTTCGTCAAAAACAAGAACAATTCCATATTTATCACAAATTTCTCTTAGCCTTTCTAAATATCCAATAGGTGGAACAATGGTTCCTGTTGAGCCAGCAATGGGTTCAACGAAACACCCAGCAATAGACTCGGGACCATACATTTCTACGAACCTCTGAAGGTCCTCAGCAAGATGAGCTCCATGTTGCGGCTGACCTTTTGTGTATTTATTTTCTTCTAACCAAGTGTGTCTTAAATGAATAACTCCAGGCATTGTTGCAGTAAATATCTCACGGTTTTTAATCATGCCACTTAAAGAGGTTCCTCCGATATTTACACCATGGTACGCACGCTCTCTTGATACAAATCTTACACGTTGCGATTGGCCAATTGCGTGCTGATATGCCTGAATTATTTTAATTGCAGAGTCAATTGCAGTAGATCCACAAATTGTGAAGAATACATTGTTTAAATCACCCGGTAGAAGATTTGCTACTTTTTCAGCTAATGCAAAAGCAGGTAAATGAGAAACTTGGAAGCTTGGAGAGTAATCTAATTTTAACAATTGCTGATGAACAGCTTCAGCTATTTCTTTTCTGCCATGTCCCAATGGAACACAAAATAGACCGGATGAAGCATCTATTACCTGGTCACCTTTATGATTCCAGTAGTATACTCCCTCACCTCGATCTAATAATCTTGGATCCTTCTTAAAGTCTTTATTTGCAGTAAAAGGTAAAAAGTAGTTTTCCAAAGAATTAGTCGTAGGTGTAGTATTTGCCATATAGATCCTCTCAAATCAGTAAAAGTTATAAGTATTATAGTAGTCTTATTTACGCTGCTTGACTAGAGCTACCGCTCTTGTGGAAACTCTCATTTTTAGCTGCCATATCACGAAGCATTTTACATGGAGTAAATCTTTCTCCATATTTTTGTGCAAGTTTATCAGCTTCAGCCACAAATTCTTTGACTCCAACCATATCTATGAAAGATAGTGGACCTCCAGTCCATGGCGCCATTCCCCAACCGAGTATTGCCCCAATGTCCGCATCTCTAACATCCGTTAGCACGTTTTCTTCATAGCATTTAGCTGTTTCAAGTGCTTGAATATAGAGAAACCTTTTCTTTAATTCTTCAACATCAGGTTGATCGTCACTTTCTTTGCATAAGTTAGACAGTTCAGGCCATAGGTATTTTTTTCCATTTTCAGGATACTCGTAAAAGCCTTTATTGTTTTTCTTTCCAAACCTACGTTGCTTTTCAACCATTTCTTCCATAATTGAATACATTGGGGTTATTGGAAATTCTTTGCCTTCAGCTTCAAAGTCTTTTTTCGTTTGAGTTGTAACTTTCCAAGCTAAATCTAACGCTACAGCATCAGAAAGAGCCAGAGGAGCCATTGGCATGCCTGTCATTTTACCAGCATTTTCAATTAAAGCAGGTTTTATACCCTCTGCTAACATTGCAACACCCTCACCGGTATATGTACCAAATACACGACTAGTATAAAAACCTCGACTATCATTTACAACGATTGGGGTCTTTCTAATTTTTTGAACGTAATCCATTGTTTTTGCCAATGTTTCTTGAGAAGTTTCTTTTCCCATGATGATCTCAACTAAAGGCATTCTCTCTACTGGTGAAAAATAATGAATACCTATGAAGTTTGCAGGACGGCTTGAATTTTCAGCTAAACCTGTAATTGGCAAAGTAGATGTATTGGAACCAAATACAGCAGTTTCTGATATTTGCGCTTCTGCTTTAGCGGTTACATCTGCTTTTATATCCCTATTTTCAAATACTGCCTCTACAATAAGATCTGCGCCCTTTAGAAGAGAGTAATCAGTTGTAGGTGTAATGAGACTTAATAGCTTTTCTTTTTTTTCTTCAGTAGTTTTTTTCTTGCTTAATTGTTTATCTAAAATCTTTGTGGAATATTCTTTTCCTTTTTCTGCTGCAGCTTGATCCATATCAATTAATACAACTTCAATTCCTGCTTTAGCAGTAACATAGGCAATTCCTGCACCCATTAAGCCTGCACCAAGAATCCCAATTTTTTTAACATCGTATTTATCGAAATCTTTTGGTCTTCTAGCTCCCTTACTTAAAGCTTGCATATTTACAAATAGGCTTCGAACCATATTTTGAGATCTAGGATCCATTACAACTTTTGTAAAATAACGTGCTTCAATTCTCAGCGCCGCATCAATCGGTACCTGAACACCTTCATAAACAGCAGAAAGGATTGCAGTTTGTGCAGGATAGTTATTATAAGAATTTTTTCTCAATGAAGATGATGCTGCGGCCCAAATCATTGCACCTTTTGGAGTATAAGGAAGGCCTCCCGGAAACCTAAAACCTTTTTCGTCCCATGGTTGAACTGATTTTCCGCCATCCACAATATATTTTTTTGCGGCATTTATTAAGTTATCTGCATCTGTGACTTCGTTAATAAGGCCAGCACTTAGAGCTTTTTTGGGAGTAAATGGAGTACCTGCTAGTAGAAAACCCATTATCTCTTGCGTTACACCGGCAAGTCTTGGAACTCTTTGCGTTCCACCTGCACCAGGTATCAAACCAACTTTTGCTTCAGGTTGTCCGATCTGAATTTTATCATTATCTATCGCTACACGATAGTGACAGGCAAGACATATTTCAAACCCGCCACCTAAAGCATGACCGTTTATCGCAGCTACAAATGGCTTGCCAGATGTTTCCATACTTCTGAACAATAGCTGCATGTCCATGTTGCCATTATAAATTTTTTCCGCAGCTTTAACTTTATCTTCTTGAACGCTATCAAAACCAAAAACTTCAGATGAAGTTAAATCTGCGCCAGCTATGAATGCATCTTTTGCACTTCTGAGAACAATACCCTTAACTGACTCATCTGAGATTAATTTCTCAATAATTGATCTATATTCACCAAGAGATTGAAAATTTAAAACGTTCATTGAACGATTTTCCAAATCCCACGTTACAACGGCAACACCGTCGCTATCTATTTCATAAGTTACATCAGCCATGATAATTGTCCTAAAATTTTAAGTTATTAAACGCGCTCGATTACGGTTGCAGTTCCCATACCGCCGCCAACACAAAGTGTGGCAAGAGCAGTAGACTTATTGCTTCTCTCTAGCTCATCAAGTACAGTTCCTAAAATCATAGCCCCAGTTGCACCTAATGGGTGCCCCATAGCAATTGCGCCCCCATTCACGTTAATGTCTGAGTGGTCAATCCCCATATGTTCCATATATCTTAGCACAACAACTGCAAATGCTTCGTTAAGCTCCCACAAGTCAATGTCACTTTTGCTCATGCCTAAGTTTTTTAATAGTTTATCAGAAACATAACCAGGACCAGTAAGCATGATGCTTGGCTCAGAACCTGTTGAAGCAAAACCTTTGATCTTAGCACGAGCCTTCAAACCATATTTGTCACCCATCTCTTTATTTCCAAGCAGTATTCCAGCTGCTCCGTCAACTATTCCTGACGAATTGCCGGCAGTGTGAACATGATTAACAGCTTCAACTTCAGGGTATCGTTGTTGAATAGTAGCATCAAAACCTGCCATTTCACCCATCATTGCAAAAGATGGATCTAAAGAACCAAGTGATTGCATTGTAGCATCAGGTCTCATATGTTCATCATGATCGAGCACTGTCAAGCCATTGATATCTTTCACGGGTGCTATTGATTTTGAAAATCTTTTTTCATCCCAAGCTTTTTTTGCCCTCTTCTGACTTTCAACAGCATAACTATCTACATCATCTCTTGAGAAACCATATTTAGTAGCAATTAAATCTGCACTAATACCTTGTGGTACAAAGTAATTTTTTATTGCAACTGAAGGGTCAGCAACCATTGCGCCACCATCAGAGCCCATAGGAACTCTAGACATTGACTCAACACCGCCGCCGATGGACATTTGTGACTGTCCAGACATTACTTGTGCAGCTGCCATATTAGTAGCTTCTAAACCAGATGCACAAAATCTATTGATCTGAACACCTGAAACTGATTGATCATAGTCGGCATTTAACACCGCTGTTCTTGCAATACAGGCACCTTGTTCACCAACTGGCGCAACACACCCGAGTACAACATCATCAACATCTGCTGTATCAATTTTTGTTCTATCTTTAATATTATTTAAAACTTGAGTTGCAAGTTCCAGTGCAGTTACTTCATGAAGGGTACCATTTTTTTTACCCTTACCACGAGGGGTTCTTACAGTGTCGTAAATATAGCAATCAGTCATTTAAAAGCTCCAATTATTAATAAGATTGAAGATTATAATAATTCATAATCATCTAACAATACTAAATATGAGCTTGTTTAGTAATTTCTAAGAAAAATAGTATATAAAAATCAATAATTTAAAGAGCAAATACAGAACTCAGATGTCCATTTCCATAAAACTTGCCGAGTCTGGTGAGCCATTGGCAAATTTGTAGACAGGCTTTGCCGATCCCATCTTGGGTTGAAAACTTGGTAGAGCGATGAGTGTTGAAGATACAGTTTGAAAACCCATATCTGTTTTCACACACATTGCTGATAAAGGGTCATTGTTATCAGAATATGTACTGCCTAATAACATTTCCCAGTCCTGCCATTCATCTCTGCCTGGTTTTGGATCAACCGATAAAGCAAATTTTGATAAATAAGTTTTTATACGCTTAGAATTTAAATCATTTCGATCATAAGCTGTTATAATTGATAAGCCATCAGGTATATTGAAATATTCAATTACAGAATTTTTTTCATCTGACTTGATCCAGTATGCATTTAAATTATCCGCTATGAACATATTAAAACCTCTATATGAGTCTTTTTCGATTTCAATTATTGCATTTAATGCTTCAGATGCATCTGCATGATCTAGTGCATCAAGAACCAATTCACCTCTACTTCTTTTATTATCCATAGGTCCAAGGCTGTTCATTCTATTCATAATTGCAGCAACGACACCAAAGTCATTAATTCCTATCCAGGTGCCGCCCGCCGTCTTGTCCTTGCCTGCGAAAATATGTGGTCTGTCGTCCCAATGACGACCAGGTGGTAAAGCGTCTCGATTAATCATTTCATCTCGATTGGCACCAATTATAATGGGCCACTCAGAGTCACTTTGTTTTAAAATTACTATCGAACACATTTGATTTCTTATATATCCTTACTAATTTATTGTATCATGGAAAATAAAAAAACAGCTCTAATTGTTGAAGGTGGCGGACAAAGAGGTGTATTTTCTTTCGGAATCACCGATACATTTATAAAGAGGGACTACGATCCATTCGATATTTATATTGGAGTATCAAATGGTGTAGCAGTTCTTTGCTGGTACCTCATTAGAGAAACTGACAATAATTTAGAAAAGATGCTTTATGCTGCGCGAGGAGATTACTTAGATTATAAAAATATCTTCACAGGTGGGGACATAATCAAATTTCATAAAATGTACGAAGACGGCGAGAAAATGTTTAAGCCAAATATGGAAAAAATTAGAAAAACTGTTGAAGGCAAAAAATACATTGCGGTTGTGACTGATGCTCTTAGCGCTCAAGCTGAATATCATGAATTTGGGGACGATGAATGGATGCCTAAAATGATAGCATCTGGAACCTTGCCTGTACTAGTAAGAACACCCAGCATGATAGACGGACGTCGTAAATTTGATGGCGGCGTAGCTGATCCTCTGCCTGTCAGAAAGGCTTATGAGCTCGGCGCCAAACGCATCATAGTTATTAGAACTTATGAAGAAAAATTTAAGAGAAAACTAAAACTTGAAAATTATATTGGAGCATTTTTTTCTAAAGAATATCCTGAACTTAGAAAAGCTCTGCTTAAGCATGACAAAACTTACAACACTGCTTTAGATTTCATACATAACCCTCCTTCAGATTGTGAAGTAATCCAATTATGTCCACCAACAAGACTTAAATCAAAAAGAGACTCTAAAAATGTTGATATTTTGAAAGCTGATTACAACTTAGGGCAACGTGTTGCTGAAAACTATCTCAGTAATTTAGAGAACTGATTGTAAAAACTCGTTAATCTTATTTTCAACTAAGGTAGTTGTTTCTGATGGAAATGCATTAAAAGCATGATCTGCTCCAGGTACAATTATAATCTCAGCATTAGAACCATAACTTAGCCATCTGCCAAACATAAATAATGAATCATCAAGCAATAAATCTCTTGTTCCTACTGTAAATAGTGCTGGAGGCATTCCGCTTAAATCACCTTGTATAGGAGAAACGTCTGGTAAACTTTTGTCTACATCTCCCTGAAAATATGAGTCCCTAAATTTTCTAATCATGGCATATGATAATAAGAAAATCTCATCAGAACCTTCTTGTCTGATTGCGCTTGGAGTTAGACGAGCATCATAAGATCCATAAATAAGGTTTGCTCCTTTGATAGTATCTAGCAGCCCTTTACTCTTCAATCTCAACAATGTAACTGCTGATAAGTTGGCGCCAGCCGACTCGCCGCCAATTATAATCTTTTCAGTATTAAATTCCTTTTTTGAATTTTCTATCAACCAAGTAGCGGCTGTTTCACAATCATCCGGAGCGGCAGGATAAGGATTGGTTGGCGCAAGACGATATTCCACGCTTACAACAACACAATTCAGCTCTTTTGAAACTTTTTCCAAAGATTGGTCTTGCATATCTGCAGCGCCGATACAGTGACCGCCACCGTGAATATGCATATAGATAAAATCAGGACTATCAAGATTAAATATTCGTATCGTTACTTTCTGGTCACCATCACCCACTTGTCTATTTTCAGCACGATCAGAGTATGGCTGAAACGCAAGTAATCCGCCGCCTTGTCTTCTTATATCTTGCAAAACCTCAAATGGTATTTCATGGGATGGAGGTGAGTTGACTAGTAAGTTTTTTATATGATCATTCATTTCATGAATGTCATTTGGAATATTTTTATGATCAAAAGCTTCAGGTGTAATAGAAGTAAATATCATTATTCTAAGTGCGTGTTCTTATATAATTAAAAGTTCTATTAAGAATTAAAACATAAATTGGTAAAAATGCTAGATAGCAAACTGCTAGCTTAAGAATGAAATCATTAAATGCAATCAGATCCCAATTTTCACGCATAAAGTCATCTGTGGAATTGTAAAATGCTACACCATAAAACAGATATGTGTCTATTAATTGAGCAAAAAAGGTACTTACAACAGGCGCAAGATACCAATAAGAACCCAAATTTAACCCATCATCACCTACTCTGTCCCTCACTTTCGAAAATACAAATACATCAAGTAACTGTCCGATTGAATAAGCTAAAACTGACGCAATTGCTATTCTGAAGTCAGCAAATATATATGAAATTATGAAAGCCGGCACGAAAGCAAAACCAATAACTTTGCGTGCATTTCTTGCATTTGAAAGTCGTACAGTTAAATCTGTTGCCAAAACAATAATTGGGAATGTGAATGTACCAATTGTATAATCCAAACCAAATATATTTATTGGGAACTGCACTAAATAATTTGATATGGCGATGATAAAGCAATGTCCTAAAACTAAATAAGTTATTAATTTTCTATTAAGATCCATAGAATTCATAATTAATCCATATAACTGTTAAAACAAGTAAAGTTGCCATTAAGCCATTAAAATTTCTAATTGCAGCCTTCGACTTTATGAAATTATTCAAAAAAACTCCGACTGATGTCCAAGTGAGAACTGAAAAAGTATTAGATATGGTAAAGCCCAATAGTACAAAAACCATTCCTTCAAGAAAACTGTCTATAAACTCAAAGTTTTTATAGTCCGTATAAATAGAAATAGTCGTAATTGCCATCATAACACCTTTTGGATTAACATATTGAAAAAGAGATGATTCTATGAATGTTATTGGCTTTGATCGATCCTCATTATCTGAACTATAAGTAAAATAAATTCTATACGACAAGTATAGTAAATATAGCGAGCCTAGTATTTGCAAAATAGTTTGTGCAATTGGGTAGCTCGTAAAAACAGATATTAATCCTAATCCCATCACAATCAATAAAGTTAAAAACCCAAAGACAACACCTGTCATATGAGGAATTGTTTTTACATAACCAAAGTTTTTTCCTGAAGCCGTTAGCATAATATTATTCGGACCAGGAGTGCCAGATTGAATAATGCAAAGTAATAATAATGGAAAAAAATACTCAAACATGAATGTGCTCTTTTATAGAACTATGAAATAAATAGAAGTTATAACGACAATTATTGAAGGTAAAACTAAATTGTGCAAATTTTCATCTACTTTATACGTCTTCACTTCTCCATTTATCTTGAAGGGTAAATGTTTATCCTTACCTGGTAAAAGTTTAAATTTCTTACCAAATGTATACAAAAAAGGAGTTCTTCCTCCAGGGTCAGACAGTTTGCCTTTAAATAATGGCATGCTCAATAATGTGATCAAAAAAGATCCTACAAAGCCAACATACCAGAAAAGCCAAAAGAATAACTGATATGGATAGTAAAAGTTTGAAATATTGATCCATAGAACAATTAAATTTAATATCATTATCGGATAAAAACCTAAGACTTGCCAAACCACATGAAAGCGAGCATGTCCTGTCCAATCAGGATGAGTTGCGTGTGTTTTATTAAAATCGGCAATAGTGGGTCCAATCGTTAATACAACTGTTATGATGGTAAATACAATTCTTGGAGTAAGATTTTGATCATAAAGATCCATATGTTTATTTAAATTTTTTACGCATATTAATAGCAGCCTGAATTCCTGCAACCGGCTTCTTACCCTCAGGAACCGTGTTTCCTTTTTTTGTAAGATTTTTTAGTGACTCACCATTTTTATACATTTGATAGAGTATATCGATATCCATGTTCGTACCTACTGGCTCTTCAGGAAAACCTCTAGCAGAAATTTCATTTTTATATTCTTCATCATTTGTCCAATGCTCAAAAAATAATTCTACAAGATTACCGTCTGGGTCTTTATAATACATTCCCGTTATCCATCCATGGTTGATTGTCCAGTAAGGCTCAAGACCTCTATCCTTTGCCTTATGATAAAAATCAAACCACTTATCGATTGGGTTAAGGCAATAAGAAATATGGTCTAATCCAATAGTTGTGGGAATATTTTTATTAAGCCAATTTCTCAAAGCTAATATAATCTTTGGAATAAATCCTAATTTCTTTACTCCTGGCTCAGTATTCGCAATTGCAATACGATGATGCTCCTCATCAAAAGCCAAAAAAGCAATATCATTGCTTTTGAACATTGGCTTACAACCAAAAAGTTTTTCATAAAATTCGACCATTGCATCATAATTTTGAGTTTTAAAAGCAACATGATGAAAACTGTCTGGGGCATGTTCTGATTTATATTTTTTATATAAATCAAAATTTAATATTACATTATCTTTCATATATTAAGTAGTCCAAAACCAATCGGGGCCAGGTAAGTGAATGACATGATTTTCTAAACCAATTTCTTTGTCTGCAAGTCTATTGCATTTATCATTCATAGACATTAATAATTTTCTATTATTTTGATCTTTTGCCAAATCATTCATTTCAAATGGATCTTTTTCTAAATCATATAATTGATAGTCTGAATTGTATTTAGTCAATTCATCAAAGTTTGACGGTATGTTATTTTGACGAGGTGAGAAAAATCTTACAAATTTATACTTTTTATCCACAACGCCTTTGTAATTAAGAGGCGGTGCAAAATCTGGCAAAAAATTACCCTTAGTCATAAATGCTTTTGTTTTTTCATAAAAACCCTCAGCAATTCCAGTAAGTCGAAATTTTTCAGCGACCTCAAAAACTGCTGGTATAATTTGAACACCATGAATTAGATGGCCTTCTTTATCACGTATGTTGTCGTAGTTGACATTTTCAACCAACTCCGCATAGCTGTTACCTTTTAATTCAGGGTGCTTATCTCTAAGTTCAGATTTACTAAGACCTGTAAATTCTAATAATGTCGGAACAATATCAATATTTGATATTACTGAGTTACACAATTTTTTATCTTTCAGATCTGGGTGGTAAACAAGAGTAGGAACTCTGATAGACTCTTCCCAAGAAACTATTTTTCCACGCGAACCTTGTTGTCCAAGCATTTCTCCATGATCAGAGATCATAAAAATAATTGTGTTATCCATTTGACCAGTCTCCTCAAGAGAATGAATAAGTTTCATCATATGCCTATCAACATCACGTAAGCAGTTGAAATAGTAATTACAAAAATTCCTCCATAAATCTGGCCGATCGTATGAGATTTCACCATACACTGTATTCATAATCTCAGTTCCAAAGTCATCTGTGCCTATTAATCTTGGACCGAAATTTTTAGGAAAATCAAAATCGTGTTCTTTTTTATATAATGGATCATCTGGTGCAAATTTTTGATTTTCACCGACAAATCCTGTACCTAATATTTCAGAAGATGCTCTGAAAAACATTATATCGTGAGGATTAACAAAATTTACAAATACAGACCAAGGCTTTTCATTTCCTTTTTTATCTCTAATAAAATTTGATGCAGATTCTGCAGTCAAACCATCAAATTTAAAACCCCCCTGCCCTAAATCACGCTCGCCTGGTTGATCTGAATTATCAAAACCATATTTTGAAAACATTTTTCGCATACCATCATATCCAAGAGCATTTTCATTTACGTTGCTTTCAGTAATATTTGTTAAGTGCCATTTACCAAAATAACCTGTTTCGTAATCTTGATTTTTTAAAAGGTGACCTATTGTATTTACATTATCGTATAAACCTGGAACCCAAGGAGTAACAGTATTATCCCATACTCCAGTAAATTGAACATGTTGCCCCGTATAAACAGAACTACGTGCAGGTGAACATATTGGCGTTGAGGTATAGGATCTATTGAAATAGGTAGAGACATTCTCCAAGTGCCTGCGCGCTGGCAAATCAATGCTTTTTGGAATGTATGGCCATGCCCGTTCCTGATCATTTAATATTAATAAAATGTTATAATTCTTAGGCTTAATATAGGCCGGCGCATTTTGTAAATGTAAAATAGATGCAAGGCCTCCTAAAGCAATTGAGGCTGCAGACTTTTTAATAAAAGAGCGTCTTGATATAGATTTCTTCATATATATGATAAAATAATATACATTATTTAAACTTGTTACAAATCCAGCTTTTAGATATTTATTAATACAGTTTTATGAAATTAGTTACGTTTACATTTAATGGCACTACATCCATAGGCGCAATAAATAGAGACCATATAGTGGATTTCTCAAATAGTTCATTACCTAACAACATGATAGATTTTATCGCTCTTGGAGATCAGGGTCTAGATACTGCAAAAAACCTTATTGATAATAGTGAAAATAAAATTGAGTTAAGCAAAGTTCATTTAGAAGCTCCTATTACCAAACCAAGTAAAATTCTTGCAGTTGGATTGAACTATAAAGAACATCAAGATGAAGTTGCGCAAACGGCTGCAAAAACAATAGGTAAAGCTCAGGAAAAATATCCAAATATATTTAACAAGCAAAATAGCTCTGTTAACGGCCCATATGATGATGTTCATCGGCCTCGTGCTTCAGAATTTTTAGATTATGAAGGCGAACTTGGTTTCATTATTGGAAAAAAATGTCGTCATGTACCTTATGATAAAGCAGCTGGAGTTATTTACGGCTACACAGTCGTTAATGATGTTACAATTAGAGATTGGCAGATGCGTGGCCCTCCTATGACAATGACTATGGGAAAGTCATGGGACACCCATTGTCCATTTGGTCCTTATATTGTAACCAGTGATGAAGTTGGCAACCCACATGATCTAAAGCTTGAAACATATGTAAATGGAGAATTAAGGCAATCGGCTTCAACAAGTGATTTAATTTTTGACTGTTTTACATTGGTTGAGTACTTATCAACTGCTTTTACGCTAGAACCTGGAGACTTAATTCCAACTGGTACACCGGCTGGTTCTGCAGTGATGACAAGAAATTGGCTTAAAGCAGGTGACGAAATTAAAATTGAAATTGAAAAACTGGGATTCATTAATAATAAAGTTATTGAAGAGCCAGAAGATACGCCAGCATACTAAGTCGCGTGAGTGATACTGAATACGATGTCATTGTAGCCGGTTATGGACCAGTAGGTGAAACATGCGCAAACTTGCTAGGGTATTATGGCATTAAAGCGTTAATCTTAGATAAAGAAAAAGAAACCTTCCCCTTGCCCAGAGCAATTACATGGGATGCTGAATGCCAACGAGCAATGGCTCATTGTAACTTTCTAACTGAAGTAAAGACAAGAAAAATTAGAGGCGTTGATAACAAAGATGCTAAGAAAAGATCAATTTTAAAAATTACGATGGATGGTTTTGATACATATAATTATCAACATTCAATACTATTCATACATCAACCTCAATTTGATGAAGCGCATAGAGAAAATGCAAAAAAATATCAGACTAATACGATTAAAACAGGTAATGAAATTTTAAGCGTTGATCAATCAGGTGGCGTTGTGAATTGTTCCTACAAAAATATTGAAACTGGGGAAGAGTTTAAAACAAACAGTAAGTATCTTTTGGCGTGTGATGGAGCAAATAGTACAATTCGAAAGCTCAACAATATTGAACTTAAAAGTTTAGATGCTGATGAGACCTGGATGGTAGTGGACGGGTATACTAAAAGTAAATTTGAATGTTTCAAAGATATTGATGCGATTCAATATTGCAATCCATCACGACCAACAACAATTATTCAAGGGGTTGATGATTGCTTTAGATTTGAAATAGCGTTTATGCCAGGTGATACTGTTGATGAAATTCAAAAAGAAGAAGTTTTTAGAAAATACATAGACCAATGGATCGGAGATAATGAAGTTGAATTTAGCAGAACAGCAGTTTACTCATTTCATGCAGCTGATGCTATTAAATGGCAAAATGAAAACATTTTTCTACTCGGTGACGCTGCTCATCAAATGCCTCCTTTTATGGGTCAAGGAATGAATTCTGGATGTAGGGATGCTGAAAATATATTGTGGAAAATTAACGGCGTACTAAAGGGACTTTACTCACCTGAAATATTAGATACCTACCAATCAGAAAGAAGGCCACACGTCGCACGAATTACTAGAGGGGCAATTAAAATGGGAGGCATCATTAATGCTAAAAGTAAATTTAAAGCATTTATCAGGAATGCATTGCTAAGAACACAAAGTTACTTAAGAGGCAAAGAAAATATATTTCCTGTTTTAAATGGTAACCGTTTAGGGCCTGGTGCTCATAAAATGCCAAAAATTAAGAATGTTTCTATAGAGAGATACTACTTCAATGAGATAAATGTTCGTCTTTATGATGGCAGGATTATGAGCACAGATTATGTACTGGAAAAGAATTTTGGAATTATTTTAAATAATTTTGAAGGTAATAAAAATATCTCAGAGGACAATCTTGAACTATTAAAAAGTCATAATTTTAAGATCATAAATATAACTCCAAATTACGACCACTCAAACTATGAGGGATACATTGCGTGTGAAGAAACTCATAAAGATTTACAAATTTACTGTGAAAAGTTTGATTGCTCAGGAGTCATCCTAAGACCTGATAAATATGTTTTCGATTTATTTAAATTTAATAAAAGCGATGGTCTTGAAGATATCATTAATGATGTATTAATAAATATTAGAGAGAAAATTGAATTTAATTGAAACACTATTATTAAGGAGTAAAATATAAAAATGCCATTAGACGATCAAGATAGAAAAAAAGGTTTAGAAATCCTAAAGAGGATGGATTTACTTAAAAATGATGAGACTCCCGTCTCGAAAGATTTACTAAAGCAAATAATTGATATGTTGTATGGAACAATCTGGTCACGAACTGAGCAGTTGTCGCTGCAAGAAAGAAGCATGATTACACTCACCGTTTTGGTAGCACTTAATAGAGAGAATGAATTAAAATCTCATTTAAGAGGGGCTAAAAATTTAGGCATCACTAAAGAAAAAATTGAAGAAATGATATTGCATGTTGCTCACTATAGTGGTTTCCCCACAGCAGTTTCAGCCAGTCAATTGCTAAACAAAGTATGGGATGAAGAAAAAGAATCCTAAAAACAAAGATCTTATCGGTAAACAAAAATATACAGTATCAGACTCAAATTCTGAATGGGTGCTTTATCATAACAACTTCTCACTTTGCTCTCGTAAAGTAAGAATATGTCTTGAGGAATATAAAATTGATTACCTGCCAGTTCATATACATATTATTGAGACAAAAGATTGTGAAAATTTATCAAAAGATTTTCTTAAAATTAATCCAAAGGCAACAGTACCAGTTCTATTACACAACAATCAGCCTATTTATGAGTCTCACGAACAAATAAGATATTTAATGGAAACTTTTCCAAATAAACTTGGGGAGAGTGAGACAGTTGATTATTGGAATAAAAAAGGTTCGTTAGTTGGAGACGATCCAGTTAGTGGGATAAAAGAATACGCAGGTAATTGTGTATCCCTACTTACTCAACCATTGTTTGTTTCTATGCTTAGAAAAATTAGTTTCTTTAAATTTTTTAATTATTTTATAAAACATCCTTCAAAGTTTAGAGCGCTTAATTTTACTTTATATCGACTATTAGGCTATTCAATCTTTAATAAAAATTCTCCACATCAAAGAGTTACTATAAAGGCATTTGAGAATCTTAAATCACATATGACATCGTTAGATGGTCATTTAGAAAACAAGATCTGGATTGACGGGGATAAGTTTAGCATTGCAGACATAACCTGGATGACATTATTACACAGACTTGATGAAGTTAATCTGGTTGAGATATTCACTAAAAAATTAAACAATTTAAGAGACTACTATTTCCGTTTAAAAAAACGTGAGAGCTTTAGCAGCTGTATTATCGAATTCAACTCAGAAACAATTGACTCTGGCGCAAAAAATCTTAGAGAAGATATCCAAAAAGTTTCAAATTTGAGACAATTATATAATAGTTTTGAGTCTAATACTCTACCTTGAAAGTATAAATAATAGTTATTATTTATAGATTCTGTTATAGTGAATTGATACATATGATTTATATAAATCCTTTCGAAGAACTTATGATTTCTGTGCCAGCTATTGCGCTACAAGGCTTTATAGTTGTAATGATACTGATGGTAGCAATAGGTACTTTAGTGGATATGGCGCATAAGAAAAATGCAAAATATTTTTTCATTAATTTTAAAAGAGCAAAAGCGTCTGCAACAAATGAATTAAGTGGTTCTCAAAAGGCAAAGATTATTAGCAAGACAATTGCTAGCGATATTCTAACAACTTCAGAATTAGGTAGAGGACAAAGAAGAATTGCTCATCTTTTAGGTATGTACGGTTCGATATTATTTTGGATTGCTTCTGTTGTCTTAATATTTGGATATGCTAATTCATCCGCTCCCTATCAACTATCATTGTTATGGCATGTTGGGGCTATAATGACTTGTCTAGGAGGTTATTGGTTTTGGTTTTTCTTAAGAGTTGATGTCTCTGCTGAGGCAAATCCGTGGAATAGAATAATAAAAGCAGATCTTTTTGTATTATCGCTTTTAGCTGCAGCAACTTTTGGATTAGCTTGGTCGTTTACTCAGTCGTCAGGGGTTCCAATACTAGATATCTTGTTTTTAGTGCTCTTTGGCATATCTAATATCATATTATTTGGAGGTGTTTATTGGTCGAAATTTGCTCACATGTTTTACAAACCTGGTGCAGCAATTCAAAAGAATTTATCTGAAGCTGACGGGTTTAGAGATGACTTGCCAGCCCCAGCTGATGCACCAAAGCAATTTGGACTTGGAATTAAACGAGAATCGCCTAGGCATTATTAATAAAAACTGATTTACTAGGAAACGAGAAGAGGAAAATATATGTCAACATTTGTGTACATGACAAGATGTGATGGTTGTGGTCATTGCGTTGATATATGTCCATCGGACATTATGCATATTGACAAAGAAACAAGACGTGCAGTGAATATAGAGCCTAACATGTGCTGGGAGTGCTATTCATGCGTTAAAGCATGTCCACAGAATGCTATTGATGCAAGAGGATATGCTGATTTTGCACCAATGCATCATAAGGTAAGAGTTCTACGTGAAGAGGAAAAAGGAACTATATCTTGGAGAATTAAATTTCGAAATGGTCACGAAAAAAATTTTGTTTCACCTATTACAACAAAACCGTGGGGTAAGCATATTCCAAATCTTGCTGATGAAACCCCTCCAACAAATGAAGAAATAAATTCACAGTTACTTTACTCAGAGCCAAATGGACTTAATATTGAAACAGGGCTTCCAAGTCTAAAGAAAGAAAACCAAAAAGGAACAAACTAAATAAATGGCTTCAATTAAAACAATTCATGAGGATTGTGACATTCTCATCGTAGGTGGTGGAATGGCTGGAACTGGCGCTACTTTTGAAGCTAGACACTGGGGCCGAGATTTAAAAATAGTGTGTGTTGAAAAAGCAAATATTGATCGAAGTGGAGCAGTAGCCCAAGGACTATATGCAATAAACTGCTATATGGGAATGCAATGGGATGAAAACCAACCAGAAGACCATGTCCGATATGCTAGAAATGACCTAATGGGTTTAGTGAGAGAGGATCTAACATACGATATCGCAAGACACGTTGACTCAACTGTTCATATGTTTGATGAATGGGGATTGCCAATAATGCGTGATAAAGAGACTGGTCGTTACCAAAGAGAGGGTAAATGGCAAATAATGATCCACGGTGAAAGTTATAAACCCATTGTAGCTGAGGCCGCAAAAAAATCAGCTGATAAAATTTACAATAGAATAATGATTACTCATCTTTTAATGGATGAAAGCAAATCTGACCGAGTAGGTGGTGCCGTTGGTTTCAATATGCGAACAGGAAATTACCATGTTTTTAAAGCCAAAGCAGTTATTGTCGCTGCAGGAGGAGCATCTCATATTTTTAAACCAAGGGCTGTTGGTGAAGGAATGGGAAGGACTTGGTATGCGCCATGGAGCAATGGCTCAGCTTACGCTCTTCCTATTATGGCTGGAGCCAAAATGACACAAATGGAAAATAGAATAGTTTTGACAAGATTTAAAGATGGTTATGGACCGGTGGGTGCTTATTTTTTACATCTTAAAACTTATACGGAAAATGGTAATGGTGAGAACTACGAGAAAAAATGGTACGAAGAAACTAAAAAACTTGTAGGCGAGTATATTGATCACGTACCTGTTCCAACATGCCTTAGAAACCATGCGTTTATTGAAGAGGTAAAAGCTGGTCGTGGCCCAATTCATATGGTTACCAAAGAGGCATTTCAAGATCCTCACATGGAAACAGTTGGCTGGGAAAACTTTCTGGGAATGACAGTTGGTCAAGCTGTTGTATGGGCATCTCAGAACATTGACCCAAAATATACTAATCCTGAACTCACTACATCTGAGCCCTACGTAATGGGCTCACACGCTACTTGTTCCGGAGCCTGGGTAAGTGGTCCAGAAGATATTTCACCAAGTGATTATTTCTGGGGTTACAACAGGATGACAAGTGTCGATGGCTTATTTGGAGCAGGAGATACAGTTGGTGGAAGTGCACATAAATTTTCTTCAGGATCATTTACTGAGGGACGTCTTGCTGCAAAAGCTGCTGTAAAATACGTAAATGATATGCTGAATGAAGAAATTAAAGTTACGGATAAACAATATGAAGATTTAAAAGAAGTAATCTACAAACCTCTTGAAAATTATAAAGTAGGCAGAAACGAAATTACTGCCGGCACAGTATCACCTAGCTATATTCTTCCAATCCAAGGGTTACAACGTTTACAAAAAATCATGGATGAATATGTAGGCGGTGTCGGAGTTTCATATATGACAAATGATAATTTGCTTAAAATTGGGACTAATTTACTAAAGATGCTTGAAGAGGATTTAGAGCATGTAGCAGCAGAAGATTACCACCAGCTTATGAGAGCTTGGGAGTTAAAGCATAGGGTTACTACTTCACAGTGTGTAACGAGTCATACATTGTTTAGGGAAGAAACGCGTTGGCCTGGCTATTATTATCGTGGTGATCATATGAAAATTGATGATGCAAATTGGCACTGTTTGACAGTTTCACAAAGAGACAGGGAGTCAGGTGAATTTAATATGAATAAAGCTCCTATGCATAATCTTGTCGACTAAATGGACCTTTTAAAGAAATCCGATGAAGAAATTTTAGAAATTGCTTCCCCCCTCTGGGATAACTTAATTATTTGCTCGAATTCTCAAGATTACTTTGGATTTACAAAAAATTTTTCTGCAAGAATGCTTTTTGGTGCGAATGAGATTGAGCTTGCAAAACAATGGGCAAATAACGAGGTTATAACAAATTTAAAGAAAGAGAATGAATTTCTCGGGTGCATTAGAAGAAACGAACATGTTACGGTACTATTTAAACAAAAAAGTACTATTTCAAATGGTGACTATCTTGGTAGACTTGTTCTAGGAGTCGAAGATGGTGAAATAAAAATATTTGGAGCAACAATATTTTAGACTAGTTCGTCCTTATCTCTCATTTCTTTACGAATTTTTGTTGCTGAGATTTTATGAATTTCTTCACCCAGATCGTGCTCTGTAAAGGTGTAACCTACTCCTCGTCCATATGAAATATCAGTTATATTTGGCACCTTAATTACAATAAATTCTCTCTCATTTTTAAAGCCCTCTAACTCAAGACTTAAAATGATACGTTGTTTTACATCCTCAAACTCAAAAGGGTTATCTGATTGACCATTAACTCCGGCATCAACACCTGAAACATCTCTAAACATAATGCATACTTGACCTGAAACATTTAGAGCTTTTTTAAACAATTCTGTATGTCCTTTATGCCAAGGTTGCCAACGACCAAGCATTTGAGAAGTAGGTTTTTTCCAATCAAACATTTATTATCTCTTTCGCAAGAATAGCTATTTCCTGATCATTCATGAAGCTCTTTATGATTTTGTTTGCATCATCAGGTTTCTCAAACATGTTTGTTGTATCTTTAAATGCTTGAGAATTCTCAAGCGTTTCAACTTCGAAAGGAAGATCTTTGGAGTTCTTTAATTCATTTTTTTTGTTTTCCACAACTCTACCTTCCTTAATTGTATCAAGCCATATTAAATAATCTGCCTCAAATGACTCTCTTGCGGCTTTAGTTGGAGCAACAAAATCACATATCACAAATCTTCCGTTGTTTTTTTCAAAGTTGGCAAAAGTTTTCATCCTCATTGCTTGTCTAGATCTTCCTGCTTTTGAAAAGTCCCAATCATTCGATGCGCTTCTAACAATATCTGCATTATACCAAGCACAATTGTCTATGTTTTGAACAAGTCTTTCTGCTAGCCAGGTTTTACCAGATCCTGGTAATCCAAAAATCAAAATTTTCATATTCCTAATGTAGTGCTTGTTTTTGAATGTACAAGATTAAGTGTTATCATCTTTCTTGAAAAGATTGGCCAAGAGATCCAATAAAAGGAGATAGCAAGTAATTCGCTAATGTTCTTTCGCCAATTTGAATGCTTGCTGTAACTTTAACTCCTGGGACTAAATAATAAGTTTTTTCTTTGCTCTCAAAATAATTTTGATCTAACTCAACAAAAATATTATAAAATACAATTCTATTATCATTTTCGTCTTGTTCAGTATCTGGACTGATCCTATCTACTACACCATTAATTTGACCAAAGTTCACTGCATCTGAGGATGAAAGTTTTACGATCGCACTTTGACCTGGCTTAACAAACCCTATGTCACTCTCTTGTAATCGAGCCTCAACAATTAAATTATCTTTTGTCGGAACTATATCAAGTATTGGCTCTCCTGGTCGAATTACTCCTCCGATTGTCACAAAAAATAAATTTTTTACTACGCCATCAACAGGGGCGGTAATTACCGTTCTCTCTAAATTATCTTTTAATGCTTTTATAGTTTCGTTTAATTCTGATATTTCTCTTTGAGCTACTTGCCTTTGATTTCTAGCATCTTCGATAAATTCCTTCGTAATATTGTCTTTTTCCTCAATTGCTGCTTCAAGAGTTCCTTTTGCAGCATTTAATTCTTTCAATAGATCAAGGTGCGCAAATTCTGTAATTATCCCCTCATCCAATAGCTGCTGACTCATGTCGGTTTGCTTAATTAAAATATCAATTGCAGTTTGATGTTGAATAATTGATGCCGTTACTTCTTTGATATCCCCTTCTATTTTGTCTTTTCTACTAATAAATAGTTCTAAAGATTTGTTCACCAGTTCTTGTCTTTTATTAACTAACTCATCAGGGAAAACGGGTATATCGAAGTTATTAATTTCTGCTTCCAATCTAATTGATTGTATCGTCTTTGAATCTATTTGAACTTGAGCTTCATCTACATCGACTTCACTTGCTGTAGCGGCAAGTATAACAAGAGACTCGCCTGCTTTCACTGTGTCACTTTCTTTGACAAGTATTTGGTCAATAATACCACCTTCTAAATGCTGAATTGTTTTTACATCTCCGGCTGGAATAACTTGTCCTTCGGCATTGCTGATAATGTCAATATTAAATAAGAACATCCAAGCCATTGCCACAAAAGCAAAAGAGGAAAAAGCTATGAAAAAAAGTTGAGTATTCTTTCGGTGTTTTTCTGGTAAAAGAGGAATTGTCATTTCTTGCCTTTCTGATTGTAAGAAATATGTGGTGAAGGCTTTTTATCTAGATCAAGTAAAATATTTGCTTTATTGATTATATTTTTATCTTGCGTTGCAACTATTATAGTCTTGTTTTTATTCAGTAGTTCGTTTATCAAATTGTATAGAGAAATTTTTCCTTTTTCGTCCATAGATTCACTTGGCTCGTCAAATATTGCAATCTGTCCCGATACCACCATTGCTCTCGCAAGAGCAATTCTCTTTCTAATTCCAAAAGGTAAATTTTCACCCCGATTTGGCATTGGCATCTTTATGCCATATGGGTCGCTATTTACAAAGTCGACCAAGTCAACTGCTTTTAAGATTTCATTCATTTTATCTTTTTTTATTTCCGTTAGTCCTAAAAGATTGTCTAGAAGTGTTCCGTCTATAAACTTTGGTTCTTGTGGTAAATATGTAAGGTTTGACTTTAGCCAATCTAACGAAAGCTGACTTAACTCTACCGAGTCGTAAAATATCTGCCCCCTATTAAATTCTAAAATTCTTATAATCGATTTGATGAGCGTTGATTTACCAGATCCATTAGACCCTTTTATAGCCATAAGATCTCCTGGATTTACTTCACAATTAAGGCCCTCAAATACTGGAACTTTGCTATTTGGATACTGAAAATATAGATCTTTGATTTCAATTTTTCCTGTGAAATTTTTGATTTCTGAACCACCTTGAGGATCTTGGGGTATTTTTAAGAATTGATCCAATTCAGCTAATGAAGCAGTTGCTTTATTTATTGGCTCCATATTCTGCACAAGTCTAATTACAGGAGCAATTGCTCTAGAACCTAAAATATTTGCTCCTATCAGAGCTCCAACAGAAATTTGTCCATCAACCGCTAAAACTGCGCCTACTGCGATAATTATAATTGTAAGCAATGTAGTAGTTGAGGCCATAAAAGAAGATAAAACATTTTTTTTTGCTTCTAAATCTTCTCTAGTGCTTATTATTCGTTCAATTACTGAGCCCCAGGCTTTTTTAATTGCATTAATTAAATTAAAATACTTAACAGTTTCAAATCTTGAACTTGAACTATCATGTAACCTGGCTGTGCCATAATTTAACTGCGTTGAGGTATTGCTTAATTTATCAATGCTACTTCTGTAAAAGTTCAAAATAATAAAAGGCAATAAGATAAATAATGTAGCAATAAGTCCTAATTGATAATGTATGAGAAATAAAGCAATCAAAAAAATTAAAACAAATGGCACATCGATTAAAATTAAGGTGGTGGATGCATTGAATGTATTTTGAACCATACTAACATTCCTTGTAACTATATCTGGCCTAAAATTTTTCTGTATTGAGTAAAAATTTGATTTGATGGTTACAAGCTTTTTCATAACTCGATCAGCAAGCAGACTATTCTCTACTTCTATTTCTCGTGTCATACGATGTCTTATGTTGCGAAAGAAAAACTCAAAAAGACTTACAAGTAGAATGCCTACAACCAATGTAACTAGTGTTGAATTTACACCGTAAGCAACATATCTTTGCAGTACCTGGATTACGTATATGGGTGTTGCAAGTGCTAGTATATTTACAAAAAATGAAGCTATTATTATTTTTGTAAATAAGTTAGGATTTCTTTTCAGTCTTAGAAAAATTTCATTCATATCAATATCTTACAGATATATCATAAAGTCTGGCTTTAAGCACCTAAAGAAATTATGAAGATGTGAACTACTTCTTATGCAACTACGGTCGTAACGTCTGAGTCGTCAAAAGTTTCATTTCCCTCGACGTAAAACAAGAACTCACTGTTATCAGCTTTATGGACCGCTGTATATTGAGTTCCGAACACATTCATTGAAGTAGCAGATAAAATGCCCGAACCAAATGGTGTTGCTTCATAGGTTGTGCCACCATTGTCAGATACTGCAAATTTATCTTCTCCTTGAACAAAATCATCAATTTTATCTGACATTTGCATATTTATAGAGCCCTCTCCAATATTGAATACAAATGTATCTCTCACTCCATCTGATGTTGAGTTAAAGGTTGGGGCCATAGCGCTTGCAAGCTCACCATCAGCAGCTGTTCCTCCTACTAGAACATCCATTCCAGGACCTGCAAAAATAAAATCAGAGCCGGTACCTCCCACTAGAACATCGTTACCGAAGCCTCCATGTAAAGTATCTGAACCACTTCCACCTTTGAGCCAATCTTCTCCGCTACCGCCATATATCGTATCAGAACCATCATTCCCTTTAATGAAATCATCGCCCATTAAGCCTGAGGATGGCATATTAGCTTGACCTGCTACATCATCGCCTCCATCCAAATCATATGGCTGATTGGTCATTTTATTTCCAACTGCAGATGCATTTCCTGATGAATAAACAACATCGTTTCCGGCTGAGGTTGTTTCATAGCTCCCTAGGCCTAGTCCGCCACCACCCTGTGCGGCTTGATAATCACCATAATTTACGTAGTAAACCCCATTATAGAATCTTGCAGCATCATACGACCCTTGGTCATAATATAAAACGCCTCCCCAATCCCTTGGGAAACCAGCATTCTCTTCCTCAAATTCTTCAGGCATATTATTTTCCATGAATTCTTGACCAGGGTTCATGAATTCTTGCCCAGGGTTCATGAATTCATTTCCGTACATTTGACCTGGATCCATACCCATGAATTCTTGACCAGGGTTCATAAATTCATTTCCGTACATTTGACCTGGATCCATACCCATCATTTGGCCTGGGTCCATGCCCATCATTTGGCCTGGGTCCATACCCATCATTTGGCCTGGGTCCATACCCATCATTTGGCCTGGGTCCATGCCCATTTGCATTCCACCCATCATA
>CACNSH010000005.1 GCA_902622985.1 uncultured Pelagibacteraceae bacterium
GTTAAGGTATTTTTTTAATTCTTCATCTTTGTTAAGTATTACCTCAAAATCTGTATTCGTTTTCCATACTTCCATTGCATTACGTTGAACTATCTTGTACGCATTTTCTCGCGATAAACCTTTTTGTGTCATTGCGAGCATTAAGCCTTCTGACATTGGCAATTTTTTTAATCTATCTAAATTAGTTTTCATATTTTTTGGATATACAACAAGATTTGATATCACATTATTCATTCGTGAAAGTGCAAAGTCGATTATAATATTTGCATCTGGCGCCATTATTCTCTCTACACTTGAATGTGATATGTCTCTTTCATGCCAAAGAGTAATATTTTCTAAAGCAGGAACCGTATAACCTCTAATTAGCCGTGCCAGTCCAGTTAAATTCTCAGTCAGAACTGGATTTCTTTTGTGAGGCATCGCCGATGACCCCTTTTGACCTTTTGAAAAAAATTCTTCAACTTCTAAAACCTCAGTTCTTTGTAAATGTCTTATCTCAGTAGCTAAACGTTCAATCGAACTTGCAATTACTGCAAGAGTATTAAAATATACTGCGTGACGATCTCTTGGAATTATTTGAGTTGAAATCGTTTCTGCTTTCATGCCCAACTTTTTTGCGACGTACTGTTCAACACGTGGATCAATATTTGCATAATTGCCTACTGCGCCTGAAATCGCACAAATATTTATTTCTTCGATTGCTTTTAGAAAACGCTTATGGTTCCTTTGAAATTCTGCATAAAAAGATGCCATTTTAACTCCAAAAGTTGTGGGTTCCGCATGAATCCCATGACTTCTTCCAATGCAAGGTGTGTTCTTATGTTTTAATGCAATCTTTTTTAATGATTTTAGTAAATTTAATAGTTCCTTCTCAATTATGACTGAGGACTGTTTTAGTTGAACATTAAAAGCCGTATCTAAAATATCTGAAGAAGTTAGACCTTGGTGAAGAAATCTTGCAGGTGGACCCGCGTATTCAGAAATTGTTGTTAAAAAAGCAATTACATCGTGTTTCACTTTTTTTTCAATTTGATCAATTCTCTTTTCATTAATCTTTGCTTTTGATCTAATTTTTTTACTTGTTCCCTTAGGAACAGTTCCTAATTTCTCCATGGCTTCACAAGCATAGAGTTCAATATCAAGCCATATTTTAAATTTAGAGTTAGAGCTCCAAACGTCAGTCATCTCGGCTCTAGAATAACGAGGGATCATATAAGTATGTTTTTAATCTTTAATTTAAGGTTTATCAAGCCCAGCAGGTGATTTTGTAAAAATTTCTACACCATCGTTGGTAATGCCAATGCTGTGCTCAAATTGTGCTGACAAACTTTTATCTTTTGTAACAGCCGTCCAACCATCGCCTAACATTCTAACA
This sequence comes from uncultured Pelagibacteraceae bacterium, assembly GCA_902622985.1. Taxonomy (GTDB): domain Bacteria; phylum Pseudomonadota; class Alphaproteobacteria; order Pelagibacterales; family AG-422-B15; genus CACNXQ01. Next base: position 1,376 of record CACNSH010000005.1, read on the forward strand.
TCATATTTTCCAAAATTTATCATCGGCTCCACTGTAAAAAACATTCCTGGTTCAATTTTCTCACCTTTACCTTTATCCCCGTAGTGAAGAATGTTTGGAAACTCATGAAAAACTTTTCCTAGTCCATGACCACAAAAATCACGAACAACACTGTAGTTTTGTTTTTCGGCATATGTTTGAATTGCATGGCCAATATCGCCTAATGTTGCATCAGGTTGAGCAGCATTGATGCCTTCATGCATTGCATGAAAAGTGCAATCAATTAATTTTTGTGCTTTGGCATTTATCTTGCCAACAGGAAACATGCGGCTTGTATCGCCATGCCAGCCATCAACAATTACTGTTACATCGATATTTACAATATCTCCATTTTCTAAAATTCTTGATGAAGGAATTCCATGACATATTACGTGATTAATTGAAGTACAGATTGACTTAGGATAACCCTTATAAAATAAAGGGGCAATCAGGCCTCCATGACGGACTATATAATCAAATGCAATATTATCTAACTCTTCAGTGGAAACGCCAGGCTTTACTTTTTCAACAAGAAGATCCAATGTAGATGCTGCAAGATTACCTGCTTTTCGCATCCCTTCAAAATCATCAGAGCTATGAATTGTGTTATTCAATTTAATATCTTTATTTTTTTATTAACACTTATACCATTTCTATCAAAAGAACAGTCATAACATAAAGGCTCAACACCCATTTTTTTAACCTTCTTAAAAGTATCTGCATATTTATTATCAATATCTGCAGCAATCTTAAACTTACTGCAATCGTCTCGTTGGACTAAGAAAAGCATGATCGCTCTAACAGACTTGGCTGGAAGAGTGGATAGCTCTATTAAGTGTTTTTGTCCTCTCTCAGTGACCGCATCAGGAAATTCTGCAATTGATTTATCTCTCGATAAAGTAACATTTTTAACTTCAACGTATATTTCTTCTTTTTTTGTTTGAACTAAGAAATCAATTCTAGAATTTTGTCCATATTTAACCTCTCTTTTGAATGATACTATTTTCCCCAGCTCTGAAATTTTGCCATTACTTATTGCTTCCTCTACAATTCGATTAGCTCGATGAGTATTTACTCCAACCATTGCCCCGTTTGATTGAATTGCTTCTAAAGTAAATTTTAGTTTTCGGTTAGGATCATCTGCTTCTGTTAAATAGACCAAATTATCTTTTTCGAGCAGCCCCATCATAGAACCTGTATTAGGACAATGAGCTGTGACAATTTTTTTACTATCAAGTTGAACATCTACAAAAAATCTCTTATATCTCTTTATGAATTTACCAGTGAGGAAATTTTTCGAATTTTTTGACATAAGCTTATGAAAGCATCATTGATTATTATAGGTAATGAAATTTTATCAGGTCGTACACAAGATAAGAATCTATCATATCTTGCAAATTGGTTGAATGAAATAGGTATTCAATTAACAGAAGTCAGAGTAATTCGTGACGAAGAGGATGTAATTGTTGAGACAGTTAACCATTTAAGAAAAACTTATGACTATGTGTTTACCACTGGCGGTATTGGGCCAACACACGACGACATCACCTCAGAGTCTATTGCTAAAGCATTTTCTGTTGATTTGGAAATAAATCAAGGAGCGCTCTCAATATTAAAAGAGTATTATAAAGATGGAGAGCTCACAGAAGCTCGAATGAAAATGACTAAGATGCCCGTTGGCTCAGAGCTCATTGAAAATCCAGTCAGTAGAGCGCCAGGGTTTAAAATGGACAATGTATTTGTTTTGGCAGGTATACCAGGAATTATGCAAGGAATGTTGGAGGGGGCGCGTCAATTCCTAAAGAAGGGGGATGTAGTAAAATCTAAATCAGTCGATATTTTTACTCCTGAAAGCAATGTGGCCGAGATACTTACTAACCTGCAGGATAAATATAGCTCTGTTGAAATAGGGAGTTATCCATTTAGCAAGGAAAATAGATTTGGAACATCAATTGTTATGCGTTCAACGAGCGATGATCAGCTGTCAAAATGTGATACAGAATTGAAGGGATTAGTTAAAAATTATGATACAAAGTATTAATAATTTTTATCCACAAATCTCTAAGTAATTGATTTAATTAATTATTATTATTTTTTTAATATTTACTTAAGAAAGATTCTCAATAATAATTGCCTAATTTTATAAAATTAAGGGGAAAATAAACATGAAAGTATTAATGCTAAATCCCGGAGATCACGTTGCGATTTCGTTTTGGTTGATCTCTATGGCCATGGTTGCCGCTACTGCTTTCTTCTTTCTTGAAAGAGATCGTGTAGCAGCTAAATGGAAAACGTCCCTTACAGTAGCTGGTTTGGTTACTGGTATTGCGGCGTGGCACTACTTCTACATGAGAGGCGTATGGGTTGCTACTGGTGACTCACCAACAGTCCTTCGTTACATTGACTGGTTGATTACTGTGCCTCTACAAATCGTAGAATTCTATGTAATTCTTGCAGCGATGACTGCTGTCGCTTCAAGCCTTTTCTGGAGACTATTAATTGCATCAATAATTATGCTTGTCTTTGGTTACATGGGTGAAACTGGAGCGATGAATGTAACTCTAGCCTTCGTAATAGGTATGGCTGGATGGTTATATATCATCTACGAGGTTTTTGCAGGTGAAGCAAGCAAGGCAAGTGCTGGTAGTGGAAACGCTGCTGGTCAGACTGCATTTAACGCATTGAGATTAATTGTTACAGTAGGATGGGCAATTTATCCAATTGGTTATGCTGTAGGTTACTTCGGTGGCGGCGTCGACGCTGGTTCATTGAACTTAATCTATAACCTTGCAGACTTTGTTAATAAAATTGCATTTGGTATGGCTATTTATGTAGCTGCAGTATCAGACAGCAACTAATTAACTGCAAAGTAAATAATAAAGAAGGGGCCTTCGGGCCCCTTTTTTTTATCCATTGTTAAAGTTCTGGAACTTAATTACACATAGAGTTATAAATTATTGTATTGGCCTCATGGCGGAATTGGTAGACGCAAAGGACTTAAAATCCTTTGGGATTTATTCCCGTCCCGGTTCGAGTCCGGGTGAGGCCACCAAATGTTAAGATAATTTTTATCAGTGTTATTAAATAAATTTTGGTTATAATCATACTTTATGAAATATCTTAGAACTTTTATTTGCTCGATCTTTGGTATCTTTTTGTTAATAGGTATTTCAAATGCCTCTAATTTAGAAAATAGAGTTACTTCATATTTTAATGGTCTTGCTAATAGCTTAGGTACAAGTGTCTCTTCATTCTTAGGAGAAAATAGTAGAGTTAAGTATCTTGATTTAAATTTGGGCGTACAAGAGCATTTTAAGCCAACAATATCACTTACTAATGTGAATATGATTTCTGAGTATGGTAATAGCACAATATTTAATCAGAACTCTCTAAACCTTCATAACAATGACCAAACAATCAATTTAGGAATTGGTCACAGAACTCTACTTAATGATGACAAAGTTTTATTTGGATTGAATGTATTCTTTGATTATGCATTTGATGACGCACATCAGAGAAATGGAGCGGGCCTTGAGGTATTAAGTAGTGTCTTTGATTTGAGATCCAATATTTATGATGCCACATCAGGTATCGAAACTGTTTCGACAGGAAAAGATGAAGAGGCGATGGACGGATGGGATATGCGACTTGACTATCATTTACCTATTAAAGTAAATGCGAGATTGTTTGCAGGATTATTTGAATTTGAAAATGCAGCTGGTTCTTATGAATTAGAAGGTGAGAAGTACGGTCTTAATGTAATTGGTAACAATCTCGATTTAGAAATTGGATATATCGATGACAATAAAACAGGTGATGGTTCATTTGCAAATTTAAGCTATGTTATTCCTCTTGGAAATAGTAGAACTTTTTCAAATGACACGTCTAATTATTTTGAATATGTCTCAGTTGCTGAAAGATTGTATGAACCAGTAAAGCGGGAAAATAAAATAAAAGTTGTAACAACAACATTAAATGTAAAAGCGAGTGGATTTTAAATTATGGCAAAGTTAACTGTAAAACACCTATATTTAATTATAGTTATGAGCCTCTCAGCCACATATTATTCTCATGCTGATAGCCACGTTGATAGTTGCACAATCACAGGAGGTATATACGACAAGACTCAAGTGATTGACAATGGATATTGTGCAAGCGCACCAGCTGCTTATGAAATTATTGCATATGAATTGTATTTATGTACTAGTGAACCAACTGCTCCTACTACAACAGCAGTGATGGATTTATCCAGTTGTTACAAAAACTGGGAATTAAGTTCAGGGGCAACTCTTTCCGTTCAACAGAACGCTACTGTAGATGTTCCAGGCACAATGACTCGGCCTCCAAATGGTACTTACACGCATGGAGTTATGTTGATTGATAATTCGTTTGGAATAACTGCTTCATTACAATTTGATGAAGCGGTCACAGATCAGGACGGTAATTCTGGTGTTTATTGTGGAACAAAAAGTGGTTCTGGCACATATGGTACAGGAGCAGTCCCATCGGGTACTTCTGAGTGTGGAGCTTCAGAAATAACTGCAGGAAAATTTACTGAATTGTTAACTAGTTTTGATAGTGGGTCTTTTCAGGGAACCGCAGAAGGAGAAAATCTTAATGGAACTTCAGCAAGTATTAAGGGCTATTTAATAGATACGAATTCTTATTTAGCAGAAAATGATGCGGATGTTGATAAACTTATTGGTGCAGCCACCTTTGCATCGCCAGTAAATTTTACAGAGTCTACAACTACAATTACAATGTCATTCAATGTAGGAGAAGGTATGTCAATGTATAACAATGGTGCAAATAGAATTGTTTTTGGCAGCGGTCCTTTTCAGGCAGTTATATCTACAGATTAAAACTTAAATTGTTCATTTAATATTCGTTCATCAAAAGAATGGTCCTCATCAAATAGGAGCTCTACAACTTGATCTTTACTTTGATGCACTTCAACAGAACTTATGTCTCTAAACTCTGTGCTATCAGCAACAACACTTACGGGTCTTTTCTTACTTTCAATTACTTCAAATTTCACATTAGACTCATTATTTAGTATTGCCCCTTTCCATCTTCTTGGTCTGAAAGCACTTATCGGAGTTAATGCAAGAACATCTGCATTTATTGGAAGTATTGGACCATGAGCAGATAAGTTATAAGCTGTGCTTCCAGATGGTGTTGAAATTAATACACCATCACAGATAAGTTCATCTAACCTTACTTTTCCATCAACTGAAATTTTTATTTTTGATGCCTGATGTGTTTCTCTAAGTAATGAAACTTCGTTAATGGCAATCGCTTCATGAATGGAGCCATCGATATTCATAGCTTTCATTATCAACGGAGATATTTTAATTGATTGCGATTGATTAATCCTATTTATTAAATTATTTTCATTTGAAGAGTTCATAAGAAAGCCAACGCTGCCATAATTAAGACCAAATATTGGCAAGTGCTTATCCATATTAGATTTTATAGCCTCAAGCATAAAACCATCGCCACCTAAGACCACTATTACATCAGCATTATCAAAGTCATTCTTACCATACTTATCTTCAAAGATCTTTTGTTGAGAACTTGCCTCATCACTGCTGGAAGCCAAAAAAACTGGTTTATTCAAATTCATGGTTTTTTACCTACAAAAAAGTATTCCTTTATCCTAAAATCCTGTCTAATTGAACATAATTAATTAATTATTCTTATCTTATGTCTTTAGATGGGTATTTACTCTCAATAGATCAAGGCACAACCAGTTCACGGGCCTTAATTTTAGATATTCAAGGAAATATTATTAGTCAAAAAAACTTCGAATTTAAACAGTATTTCCCGAATGATGGCTGGGTTGAGCATGATCCAATAGAAATTTTAAAGACAACCCAAGACGCTATTAGCTTTGTCATTAAAGAAACAAAGATTAGCCCAAAAGATATCAATATTGCAGGTATAACAAATCAAAGAGAGACGGTCGTTGCATGGAACAAAATAACTGGAAAGCCAGTCTACAATGCTATTGTGTGGCAGGACAGACGAACAGAAAACTTTTGTGAGATATTAAGAGAAAAGAAATTAACAAAACTAATTCAATCAAAGACTGGTCTCATAATTGATCCTTACTTTTCAGCGACAAAAATTCAATGGATTATTGAAAACATTGAAGAAGCAAAAAAAATAATTCATGAAAATAATTTATTAGTTGGAACTATTGACTCTTGGCTCATTTGGAATTTTACAAAAGGTGAATGTCATTATACTGATGTTACAAATGCATCAAGAACAATGCTTTATAATATAAATGAAGATTGTTGGGATGATGAATTATTAAATATTTTTAATATTAACAAAAATATTTTGCCTGATGTAAAAAATTGTGCTGATGATTTTGGAGCAATAGATTCAAGTTTCTTTGGAGAAAAGATTTTAATAGGCGGCGTAGCCGGTGATCAACAGGCAGCAACTATTGGACAGGCTTGTTTCAAGGAAGGAATGGTTAAATCGACTTACGGCACAGGTTGTTTTTTATTGATGAATACTGGGAATAAATTTATAGAGTCTGGGTCTAAATTATTGTCTACTAAAGCTTATAATATATTTGATAAAAAAGATTTTGCTTTAGAAGGTAGCATCTTCAATGCGGGTACTGTTGTTCAATGGATGCGTGATGAAATGAATTTCATTGATGATGCAAGCAAGGTTGAAGAGCTCGCAAATAATAGCACTAACGAAATACAATTCATTCCTGCTTTTACTGGTTTGGGCGCTCCTTATTGGAACTCTGATGTAAGGGGTCAAATTACAGGAATTACTCGAGATACTTCCAAGGCTGATATTGCCATGGCTGCACTAAAATCAATATGTTATCAAACAAGGGATCTTCTTGAGTGCCTACTTAACGACACGGAATTAAGGAGAAATGATTTTACTATTCGAGTTGATGGAGGCATGTCTCAAAATAACCTCATGATGCAATTATTATCGGATATCACTCAAGTAAGAATTGAAAGACCTTTGAATCAAGAGTCGACTGCTATGGGTGCAGCTTACTTAGCTGGAATGAAATCTGGCGTATACAAAGATGTTGCAGAGGTCGAGAAATTATGGAAGACTGACCGCAAATTTGAACCTGCTATTTCGTTGGACGAGGCAGATCAACAATATAATAGATGGTTAAAAACTGTAAAAGGACTGATTAATAATGGCTGATGTAAAAAATAGTGTATCAAAAGAAGAATGGGAAACGAGACAAGACTTAGCGGCATTCTATAGAACAATCCCATATTTTGGTTGGGATGATTTAATTTTCACACATATCTCTGCTAAAGTTCCTGGGGCTGATGATGAATTTCTAATTAACCCTTATGGTTTTTTATTTGATGAAATAACTGCTTCAAACTTGGTGAAAGTTAACTTAAAGGGAAAAATACTTAGTGACACAAATAATTTTATAAATCCTGCAGGTTTTACCATTCATAGCGCTATACACGAGTCAAGAGAAGATGCACATTGTATTGTTCATCTTCACTCAAATGATGGTGTGGCTGTAGCCTCACTGAAAGATGGTTTGTTGCCTTTATCTCAAACAGGAATGTTAGTTAGAAGTCAAATTGCATACCACGATTATGAAGGAGTTGCTCTTTTTGAAGAGGAAAAAGACAGATTGGTAAAGGATCTTGGTGAAGCGCGTTTAATGATACTTAGAAATCATGGAACATTGGCTTTAGGTAAAAATGTTGCAGAAGCATTTACAAATATATATTTCTTAGAGAAAGCATGCTCTTATCAAGTAAGAGCTCTATCTGGAAATCTTGAATTGAACTACCCCTCAGAGGAATCAATTGAAACAACAAGACAACAAGGTGAGGGAAGAGAAATGGCTGCGGCTTTGCTATGGCCTGCAGTTAAAAGAAAGATGGAGCGACTAGACTCATCTTTTCTTAATTAATCAAAATAGAAGGAGTTTAAGATGAAAGTATTGTGTATTTTATACGATGATCCAAAAGGGGGAATGCCATCAAGTTATCCAGTGGAAACTTTGCCAAAAATTGAAAAGTATCCAGATGGTCAAACATTGCCAACACCAAAAGGGATAGATTTTAATCCAGGTGAATTGCTTGGATGTGTTTCTGGTGAACTAGGCCTAAGAAAATTTCTTGAGGACGCTGGCCATACGTTGGTAGTTACAAATGATAAAGATGCGCCGGGATGCGTAGCGGAAAAAGAACTCGTTGACGCTGATGTAGTAATTTCTCAACCTTTCTTTCCGTTCTATTTGACAAAAGAACGTATTGCTATGGCTAAAAATTTAAAAATGGCAATAACTGCTGGTATAGGTTCTGACCACGTTGATTTACAAGCGGCTATGGATAATAAGATTGATGTTATGGAAGTTACCTTCTGCAATTCAAGATCTGTTGCGGAGCACATTGTAATGATGATTTTATCTTTGGTTAGAGATTATCATAATCAATACCGTATTATTAATGAAGGCGGTTGGAATATAGCTGACGCAGTACAAAGATCATATGATCTTGAAGGAATGCACGTAGGTACTGTTGCAGCTGGAAGAATAGGCTTAGATGCATTAAGAAAACTTAAACACTTTGATGTTCATATGCATTACTTTGATAGACATAGATTGCCAGAGTCAGTAGAAAAAGAATTGAATTTGACTTTCCATGATTCTGTTGAATCAATGGTTGCAGTATGCGACGTTGTTACAATCAATTGTCCACTTCACCCTGAAACTGAAAATCTCTTTAACGATGAGATGATCGGAAAAATGAAAAAAGGAGCATATATTGTAAATACTGCTCGCGGCAAAATTTGTGATCGCGATGCAATTGCTCGTGCCTTAGAGTCAGGTCAATTAAGCGGCTATGCTGGCGACGTATGGTTCCCACAACCAGCTCCAAATGATCATGTATGGAGAACGATGCCAAATCACGGTATGACACCACATACGTCTGGAACTTCGCTATCAGCACAAGCAAGATATGCAGCTGGAGTTAGGGAAATTCTTGAATGCTTCTTTGCTGGAGAAGATCAAAGAACTGAATACACTATTGTAAAAGATGGTGCACTGGCTGGAACAGGAGCTCACTCTTATAGTGAGGGCTCTGCCACAAGCGGTTCAGAAGAAGCAGCAAAATACCAGAGAAAATAGTCTAAATTTTATATTGGGACGGAGTAAAATCCGTCCTATATAATGCATATATGCAAAGCGTATTTAGAAATTATTTTTCCCACTCAACCATTTATGGCTTTTTTATAATGGCAATTTTTGGTGTTTACTTCGTTATCTCAAACGGACTGCTGTATGATTATTTATTTTGGTTTTTTATACCAATCATTTTAGCCCCTTTTTACGAGTGGTATGTACATAAGTTTCAACTACATAGAGAGCTTACAAAAAAAGAGGGTTGGTACAGAAGATATCAAATTGTATTACATCACGGACACCACAAAGATCCTGATAATATCAAACTGCAATTTGCGCCTTGGAGATATCTAATCTATACATATGGACAAGTATATTTGCTCTACTCACTTTTGCTTTGGAGCTTTCCTGCAGCAATGGTACCTTTTACAGGACATCTAATTTACCACTTGTGGTATGAATGGATTCATTTGGCTCATCATTCCAAGGAGTACAAGCCTGTTACAGTAATTGGTAAAAAATTAAGAGATGCTCATATGAGCCATCACTTTCATAATGAGAACTACAACTGGGGTATAACAAATATGATCGGTGATTATTTCTTCGGAACTTTAAAAGATAATAAATCAGTAAAAAAAAGTACTACTGCAAAATCTATAGCTGGTTATACAGATTAAATTAGTGGTGCCCCCACACGGACTTGAACCGCGAACCTATTGATTACAAATCAATTGCTCTACCAATTGAGCTATAGGGGCGAAACCATTAAAACTTTTAAATTTTTAAGTTTTAATTGTCCATAATTATTTGTAAAATGCGAGTATGAAAAAATTCTTAGATTTTATTGGTGGTCAAATTGCTTTAGCTTATTTAGTAGTGTTCTTTATTTTAGTTATCTCAATGATTGCTCTAGCTTTTTAAGTTTATATTTGAAACATAAAACATCATTATTGCTGCTGTATTTGATACATTTAAACTCTCAAGGTTATCACTTATCTTGATTCTAAGGTTTTCATCGCAGAGTGAAGAAGTGACTCGTCTCATGCCTTTGCTTTCTGATCCTAAGACGAAAACAATTTTATTTGGGAATTTTATATCTGTAATTGAGCTTTGAGCTTTCATATCTAGGCCATAAATCCAATAACCTTTGTCTTTAAGTGTTTTTACACAAGAACTAATATTTTGAATTTTTGTAAATGGCACTTTATCAATAGCACTTGAGGCAGTTTTTGCTAAAAATGAATTTTCAGCTACAGAATTATGATCAGTTAATATTATACCATCAATATCAAATGCAAGAGCAGATCTAAATATTGCTCCAACATTTTGTGGATCGTCAAGTTGATCCAGTAAGAAAATAATAGATGTTTCTTTATTTAAATTATTAATAAAATCAGAAAGGTGTGGCGGTTGAATTTTTTCAACTCTTATACAAATTCCCTGATGATTTGAGATTCCTTTTAAAATAAAATCAATTTCTTCTCTGGTCTTTTTTATTGCCAAGATATTAAAATTTTCTATTTTTACTTCACTTTTGAGTTTTTTTTCAGCCTCGGAAGTGTAATAAACTTCATATTTAACTCTGTTGTCATTCAATAAAGCTCCAACCACAGCATGATGACCATATATCCAGTAATCAGAATTTTGCCTTTTTTTTGGGAGTTTTTTTGATCTCTTGCTCATTACTACAACAATTTATCATTTATAATTAAATTAGGTTTAAAAATATTAATATTTATTGATTTAGGGTCTTTTTTTACATATAAGTCACCCCTTAAGGTTCTATAGACTAAGTCTAGGGAAACTTATCTTGAGAAGTTAAAAACTATCTCGGGAGGGGTGCCCGAGTGGTTAAAGGGGACGGGCTGTAAACCCGTTAGCTATGCTTACGTTGGTTCGAATCCAACCCCCTCCACCACGTTAAGGTACCTTAGGGTAGCTTGAAGGAATAAGCGGGTGTAGCTTAGTGGTAAAGCTCCAGCCTTCCAAGCTGATTACGAGGGTTCGATTCCCTTCACCCGCTCCAAAACAACGAAGACTAAAAACTGAGAGGAACAAAAAAAATGGCTAAAGAAAAATTCGATCGGAGTAAACCACACTGTAACGTAGGAACTATCGGTCACGTGGATCATGGAAAAACAACTTTGACCGCGGCAATAACGAAAGTATTATCAGAATCGGGTGGAGCAGAGTTTACTGCATATGATGCAATCGATAAGGCTCCTGAAGAAAAAGAACGTGGAATTACAATTTCAACAGCTCACGTTGAATACACAACAGACGCAAGACACTATGCTCACGTTGATTGTCCAGGACACGCTGACTATGTAAAAAACATGATTACAGGTGCGGCACAAATGGATGGAGCAATATTAGTTGTTAACGCTGCAGATGGACCAATGCCACAAACTAGAGAGCATATACTTCTTGCACGTCAGGTTGGTGTTCCAGCAATAGTTGTTTATTTGAATAAAGTAGATCAAGTTGATGATGCAGAATTATTAGAGCTTGTTGAAGTTGAGATCAGAGATATTCTCAATGAATATGAGTTTCCAGGTGACACTACTCCAATAGTAAAAGGCTCAGCTTTGGCAGCAGTAGAGAGTAGAGATGATGAAATTGGAAAAAATTCAATTGTGGAACTTATGAAAGCTGTAGACGATCATATACCTCAACCTGAGCGTGATAAGGATAAGCCATTCCTTATGCCGATTGAGGATGTATTTTCAATATCTGGACGTGGTACTGTTTGTACAGGAAGAGTTGAAAGTGGTATCGTTAAAGTAGGTGAAGAGCTTGAAATAGTTGGTATTAAAGAAACTCAAAAAACAACCTGTACTGGAGTTGAGATGTTCCGAAAACTCCTAGATACTGGTGAAGCAGGTGATAATATCGGCGCTCTTTTAAGAGGCATTGAGAGAGACCAAGTTGAAAGAGGTCAAGTTCTTGCACATGTTGGCTCTATCACGCCACATACTAAATTTAAATGTGAAGCTTATGTGTTAAAAAAAGAAGAGGGTGGCAGACACACTCCTTTCTTTACAAACTATCGTCCGCAGTTTTATTTTAGAACTACAGACGTTACTGGCGTTTGTAAGCTTCCAGACGGAACTGAGATGGTTATGCCCGGTGACAACATTGCAATGGAGATAGAACTTATAGCTCCAATTGCTATGGATAAAGGTGTGCGATTCGCAATACGAGAGGGTGGACGTACAGTTGGATCAGGTGTTGTAACAGAAATTATCTCATAACTGGAGGAGTGTAGCTCAACTGGTAGAGCACCGGTCTCCAAAACCGGGGGTTGGGGGTTCGAGTCCCTTCGCTCCTGCCAATATAGGTAAGTTTTATGAAACCATTTAAATTTATTCAGGAAGTTAGAAGAGAAGGCAGTAAAGTCACCTGGCCCACGTCTAGAGAAACATTAACTGGTTCTGTTATGGTTGTGTTAATTACTGCTTTTGCAGCAGTTTTTTTTCTTATAGTCGATCAGATCTTCAGTTTTGGATTAGATAAACTTATTGGAGTTGCTGTTTAAATTATGACACACAAATGGTACATTGTGCATGCTTATTCAGGCTTTGAAAAAAAAGTAGCTGCGGCTATTTCTGAAAAAGCAAAAATAAAAAATATCGAAACTGCTTTTAGCGAAATTATTGTTCCAACTGAAGAAGTTGTCGAGGTTAAAAAAGGAAAAAAGAAAAATGCTGAGAGAAAATTTTTTCCTGGTTATGTTCTAACTAAAATGGAGATGACTGATGAAACTTATCATATGGTAAAGGCTTTACCAAAGGTAAGCGGCTTTCTTGGTCACACACAAGGAAAGCCTTCCGCAGTTCCTGAAAGTGAAATAAATAAGATTTTACAAGATATTGAAGAAGGTGTAACTAGTCCAAAACCATCTATTACATTTGAAGTTGGAGAGCAAGTAAGGGTAAGTGATGGACCTTTCGCTTCTTTCAATGGCTTGGTTGAAGAGATTGATGAAGAAAGGGCTAGAGTAAAAGTATCTGTATCCATATTTGGCAGATCAACTCCAGTAGAACTTGAGTACACACAAGTAGAGAAGGCATAATGGCAAAAGAGATTGAAGGCACGTTAAAATTACAGGTACCCGCAGGACAGGCAAATCCATCTCCACCAGTTGGACCTGCGCTGGGGCAAAGAGGTATTAATATTATGGACTTTTGTAAGATGTTTAATGACAAAAGTAAAAATGAACAACCAGGTGTTATGTTGCCTGTTGTAGTAACTTACTTTACGGACAAGAGCTTTACAATGGACATAAAACTCCCACCTGCGACATTCTTTATTAAAGAGGCCCTAAAAATAAAAAAAGGCTCAAAGGAACCCGGTAGGGACATAATAAAAAGTATCTCAATTAAACAATGTGAGGAAATAGCATCAAAGAAATTGAAAGATCTAAATGCTAATACTGTTGAGCAGGGTGTTAAAATTATTGTAGGATCTGCAAAGTCCATGGGTATAGAGGTGACAGGTTAATGGGTAAAAGATTGAAAAATATTAATGCTGAAAATGATTTTTCAAAAAGTTATTCCCTTGAAGATGCTGTAGATATGGCAATTCAATCTGCAACAACAAAATTTAATGAAACAATTGATATTTGTATGAACTTAAATATTGATCCTAAAAATGGTGAACAGAATGTTAGGGGTAAGGTTAAGCTTCCGAAAAGTCTAGGAAAAAATGTAAAGGTCTGTGTGTTCGCATCAGATGATAAGCAGCAAGAAGCCAAAGATGCCGGAGCTGATATTGTAGGATCTGATGAGCTAGTAGAAAAAGTAGAAAATGGTTTTGTTGATTTCGATAGATGTATTTCTACTCCTGACATGATGTCTAAAGTTGGCAAATTGGGAAAAGTTCTCGGACCTCGTAACCTAATGCCTAATCCAAAATTAGGAAGTGTAACAAATGATTTAAAACAAGCAGTTGAGGATGCTAAAGCAGGTGAAATAGAATTTAAAAATAGCGACACGTTAGTTCAGGCAGGTATTGCAAAATCTGATTTTGGAAAGAATGATGTAATAAATAATATAAAATTTTTTTATGAAACTATATCAAAAGAAAGACCTTCAGGAATTAAAGGAGATTTTGTAAAAAAAGTTTCAATAAGTCCTACAATGGGACCAGGTATTAATGTTAGTTTGGATTCTTTTGGAGCATGATATGAAAAGAGATCAAAAAGAAATATTTGTTAAGAACTTAAAAACTATTTTGAGTGAGAACAGTCTTGTACTGGTCTTCCATTATAGAGGAATGTCTATGACTGATATGACCAATTTAAGAGTCCAGTCTTTCAACTCTGGTTGTAATATAAAAGTAACAAAAAATAGGTTAACAAAATTGGCCCTTGAGGGTACGGATAAATCGGAGCTATCAGATCTTTTTAATGGGCCTACAGCTATAGCCTACTCAAATGATCCAGTAGAATTGACTAAGCTTTTGACGAATTTTGCTAAAAATAACAATAATTTAGTTATTCTTGGCGGGATTATGGACAATGAAATTTTAACTGTTGAAAAAATTGAAATTTTATCTAAATTGCCATCTCTCGAGGAAATAAGGGCACAATTAATAGGTTTGATAAGTTCACCTGCGCAGAAAATTGCATCAGTTTTAACTGCTCCATCAGGTGATTTAGCAAGAGTATTTAACGCATATAGTACAAAGTAATTTTTTAAGAAAGGGAACAAACATGGCTGACCTCCAACAAATAGTTGACCAACTATCCGACTTAACAGTTATTGAAGCTGCTGAGTTATCTAAAATGCTAGAAGAGAAATGGGGCGTATCCGCTGCTGCACCCGTAGCTGTAGCCGCTGCAGGAGCTGCACCTTCAGGTGATGCCGCTACCGCAGAAGAAAAAGATGAATTTACTATTGTATTAGCTGCTGCAGGAGACAAAAAAATCAATGTAATTAAAGAAGTAAGAACAATCACTGGATTAGGCTTAAAAGAAGCAAAAGATCTTGTTGAGGGTGCACCAAAGGAGTTGAAAACTGGCGTCTCAAAAGATGAAGCTAATGGCTTTAAGGAGAAGTTAGAAGCTGCCGGCGCAACTGTAGAACTTAAGTAATTTTTTTTAAATATTTTTACTCAATAGTTGTAACTCATAACTATTGTTTATAGGGCGAATACACATTAATGGTTAATACATTATCATTTACTGAACGAAAAAGAGTTCGTAAAAACTTTGGTAAGTTAAAAGAAGTTTCTAAATTCCCTAACCTTATTGAAATACAAAAAAAATCATATGAAGATTTTTTACTTGAACACACAAATCCTTCTGAAAGACCAGATAAGGGCCTGCAGAAAGTTTTTAAAAGTGTATTTCCTCTAGAAGATTTTTCTGGATCAGCGAGGATAGAATATATTGAGTATGATTTTCAGTCTCCAAAATTTGATGTTGATGAATGTCGTCAAAGAGATAAGACTTATGCTGCTCCATTAAACGTGAAATTACGGCTTATTGTATTTGATATCGATGAAGAGACAGAGTCTAGGACTGTAAAAGATATTAAAGAACAAGAAATATACCTGTGTGATTTGCCTTTAATGACACAAAAAGGAACATTTATTACCAATGGAACGGAGAGAGTGGTTGTTAGTCAGATGCATAGAAGCCCGGGGGTATTTTTTGATCATGATAATGGAAAGACACATTCAAGTGGTAAATTGTTATTTGGAGCAAGAGTAATTCCCTATAGAGGGTCATGGCTCGATATTGAATTTGATCACAAAGATATTATTCACTGTCGAATCGATAGAAAAAAGAAAATCCCAATCACTACATTTCTCATGTCCATGGGCATTAAGCGTGATGAAATACTTTCTTTATTTTATGGCACTGAGACTTACTCTTTGAATGCAAAAAATGGCAAATGGAAGGTAAGTTTTAATCCTAAAAATATTAAGACTGGAAAGTTGCAGAAAAGCCTTGTTAATGCGACTGATGGAAAAGTTGCTGTAAAACAAGGAACAAAAATAAATCCCGCTATTGCAAAAAAACTTTTTAATGACGGTCTTAAGAACCTATTACTAGAAGATGATGAACTTATTGGTAAGTTTATTGCTGATGACATAATTAATGAAAATACTGGAGAAATTTATTTTGAAGCATCTGATGAGATTACTCCTGAAGTTATTGAAAAAATTAAAGAACTTAAGATATCAAAAATACCTGTACTGGAAATTGATGGTATTAATATAGGTTCATTTATACGTGACACGCTTAGGGTAGATAAAAATTTAAGTCCTGAAGAAGCAGTGGTTGAAATATATAAAGTATTGAGACCTGGTGAGCCTCCAAATCTTGAGACAGCATTTGAAGTATTTAATTCATTATTCTTCAAATCAGAAAAATATGATCTTTCTGACGTTGGTAGAGTCAAAATGAATTATAGACTTAACATTGAATGCTCTGACACCGTTACAGTACTTCGCAGCGAAGATGTTATCGAAGTTATCAAAACGGTTATGGATTTAAGAACAGGAAAAGGTGAAGTTGACGATATTGATCATTTAGGCAACAGAAGAGTTAGGTCGGTAGGTGAATTAGTTGAAAACCAATTCAGAATGGGACTTATCCGAATGGAAAGATCAATTAAAGAAAGAATGAATTCTCTAGAAGTCGATGCCGCTACTCCTCAAGACATTATTAATGCAAAGCCATTGGTTGCATCTCTTAAGGAGTTTTTTGGAACTTCACAATTATCGCAATTTATGGATCAAACTAACCCTTTAGCTGAAATCACGCATAAAAGAAGATTATCAGCGCTTGGACCAGGCGGGCTTAGTAGGGAGAGAGCTGGCTTTGAAGTAAGAGATGTACATCCTACGCATTATGGAAGAATTTGTCCGATAGAAACACCTGAAGGTCCAAATATTGGTTTAATAAATAGCTTAGCATCTCACGCTAGAGTTAACCAATATGGTTTCATTGAAAGCCCTTACAGAAAAGTATTAAAAGGTAGGGTTAGCAATGAAGTAGAATACCTTCCAGCTATGGAGGAAGCAAATTATACTATTGCTCAAGCCAATAGTGAATTAGATGATAAGGGAAGCTTCGTTACTAAATTGGTATCTTGCCGACGAGACGGTGATTTTGTTATGACTGTACCCGAAGATATAGATTATATGGATGTATCACCCAAGCAGGTAGTTTCTTGCGCAGCATCTCTGATCCCATTTCTTGAAAACGATGACGCAAATAGAGCTCTTATGGGATCAAATATGATGAGACAAGCAGTACCTTTAATACAAGCTGAGTCCCCATTAGTGGGAACAGGAGTTGAAAAGGTCGTTGCCGTTGATTCTGGGGTCACTATAGTAGCAAATAGAGACGGCATAGTTGACAAAATTGATGGAAAAAGAATTGTTGTTAGAGTAACAGAGAAAATTAAAACGACTGAGTCTGGTGTTGATATTTACACTCTGCAAAAATTTCAAAGATCAAATCAAAGCACATGCATTAATCAAAGACCTCTTGTAAAAGTTGGTGATAAGGTATCAAGAGGTGATATAATTGCGGACGGACCATCAACACACTTTGGTGAGCTTGGTTTAGGTCGAAATGTGGTTGTGGCCTTTATGCCATGGAGAGGCTATAATTTTGAAGACTCAATTTTAATTTCAGAAAAAATTGTTCAAGAAGACAAGTTTACTTCTATTCATATTGAGGAATTTGAAGTGATGTCAAGAGATACAAAGTTAGGATCAGAGGAAATAACAAGAGATATTCCAAATGCTGGTGATGAAATGTTACGTAATCTTGATGAAGCGGGGATTGTCTATGTGGGTGCCGATGTAAACCCTGGCGATATTCTTGTTGGAAAAGTTACTCCTAAGGGTGAAAGTCCTGTTACTCCAGAGGAGAAATTATTAAGAGCAATATTCGGAGAAAAAGCGACTGATGTTAAAGATACATCTTTAAGACTCCCACCTGGTTCAAGTGGAATTGTTGTAGATGTAAAAGTATTCAATAGGTATGGAATAGAAAAAGATGATAGGGCCCTGTCTATTGAAAGAGATGAAATTGAAAAGTTAGCTAATGATAGAGAAGCTGAGTTAGGAATTCTCAATAGAAATATAAAAGAGAGGCTTGTTTTATTAATAAATGAAAAAAATGTAACTGAGTCACCTGATGATATTAACAGTCAGAATAAATATGACAAAGCGACTTTGTCGGATATTAAGTTAGACTCTCTATGGAAAATGAAACTTGAAAGCACAAATGATCAAAATGAAATTGATAATTTAAAAAAACAATATGATATTGCTAGATCCGCAATTCAAGCTCGCTTCGACAATAAAGTTGATAAGGTTCAAAGAGGTGATGAACTTTTGCCGGGTGTTATGAAAATGGTCAAAGTATTTGTCGCCGTTAAAAGAAAGTTGCAACCGGGTGATAAAATGGCTGGAAGACATGGTAATAAAGGTGTGATAAGTAAAATAGCACCAGTTGAAGACATGCCGTATCTTGAAGATGGTAGAACGGTTGATATTGTCTTAAATCCTCTTGGAGTTCCTAGCAGAATGAATGTAGGTCAAATATTAGAAACTCACCTAGGCTGGGCATGCGCTGGAATTGGAGACATAATTAACAAATCTCTTGCGCAATACAAATCATCAAATGATCACTCAATAATCGGAAAATCTCTCGAAAAGGTTTATGGTAAAGATCAATATAAAAATGAAATTTCTTCATTAACTAAAGAAGAGCAAAAAGAACTTGCAATAAATATTGCTAATGGAGTTCCAATTAAAACACCTGTATTTGATGGAGCATCAGAATCTGAAATATCAGATATGTTAGGTGAAGCTGGTTTCGATAAAAGTGGTCAAACACAACTATGGGATGGATTAACTGGTGAAAAATTTGAGAGGAAAGTGACAGTGGGTTATATTTATATGCTTAAACTTCACCATCTAGTTGATGATAAAATTCATGCAAGATCTATTGGTCCTTACAGTCTAGTAACGCAGCAACCCCTCGGAGGTAAAGCTCAATTTGGTGGACAGAGATTTGGTGAGATGGAAGTTTGGGCTCTTGAAGCTTACGGAGCAGCTTATACCCTCCAAGAGATTTTAACTGTTAAATCAGATGATGTTGCTGGAAGAACTAAAGTTTATGAAACCATTATCAGAGGTGAAGATGTATTTCAATCTGGAACACCTGAGTCATTTAACGTATTGATAAAAGAAATTAGGTCATTAGGTCTTAATATAGAACTTTCAAATTTGAATTAGGAAAAACTATGAGTCAATCATTAATGAATATATTTAATCCTGCCGCATCAAGAGATGATTTCAACCAGGTTAAAATTTCAATTGCTAGTCCTGAAAGAATACTATCATGGTCATATGGTGAAATAAAGAAGCCTGAAACAATAAACTATAGAACTTTTAAACCTGAAAGGGACGGTCTTTTCTGTGCAAGAATTTTTGGGCCAATTAAAGATTATGAATGTCTCTGTGGAAAGTATAAAAGAATGAAATTCAAGGGTATTATTTGTGAGAAATGTGGCGTTGAGGTTACAAAAAAAGATGTAAGAAGAGAGCGGATGGGACATATTCAATTAGCAGCCCCCGTTGCTCATATATGGTTCTTAAAATCCCTACCAAGCCGTATAGCCCTTATGATGGATATGAAGCTCAAAGATCTCGAGAAAGTTCTTTATTTTGAAAAATTCATGGTCACTGAACCAGGTTTGACACCTTTAATACAAAATCAATTACTTGATGAAGAAGAGTTGGAAAAAGCTAAAGAAGAATATGGAGAAGACTCCTTCTCAGCTGGTATCGGAGCTGAGGCAGTAAGAAAAGTTCTTGAGAGAATTGAACTTGAACCAGAGCTTGAGGCTCTAAGAGCGAAGCTCTCTGAAACAAAAGCCGTTGCGTTGTCAGAGAAGCTGGTAAAAAGAATTAAAATTTTTGAAGCCTTTATTTCATCGGGAAATAGACCAGAGTGGATGATTTTAACCTCTGTACCTGTAATTCCGCCAGAATTAAGACCGCTCGTTCCACTAGACGGTGGAAGATTTGCATCAAGTGATTTAAATGATCTTTATAGAAGGGTTATCAATAGAAATAATAGACTATCTAGATTAATTGAACTACGAGCTCCAGATATCATCATAAGAAATGAAAAAAGAATGCTTCAAGAGTCTGTTGATGCACTTTTTGATAATGGAAGAAGGGGCAGAGTAATCACTGGAACAAATAAAAGACCACTTAAATCATTGGCAGAAATGCTTAAAGGTAAACAGGGACGTTTTAGACAGAATTTATTGGGTAAAAGAGTCGATTACTCTGGAAGATCAGTGATAGTTGTAGGCCCTGAATTAAAACTACATCAATGTGGTTTGCCAAAAAAAATGGCTATCGAGTTATTTAAACCATTCATATACGCAAGATTAGAGTCTCTAGGTTTAGCTACTACTCTAAAACAAGCTAAGAAGATGGTTGAAAAAGAACGCCCTGAAGTATGGGACGTTTTAGACCGTGTTATCAGGGAGCACCCAGTAATATTAAATAGAGCCCCGACACTCCATAGGCTTGGTGTACAGGCCTTTGAGCCAGTTTTAATTGAAGGTAAGGCAATTCAACTTCACCCTTTAGTTTGCACTGCGTTCAATGCTGACTTTGATGGTGATCAGATGGCTGTACATGTGCCTTTAAGCCTAGAAGCTCAGCTTGAGGCAAGAGTTCTTATGATGTCAACAAACAATATACTAAACCCTGCAAATGGTAAGCCAGTAATCGTTCCAAGTCAGGATATTGTATTGGGTATTTATTATTTATCGCAAGAAAAAGAAAACGAGCCAGGTCAAGGAGCTGTATTTAAGGATATTTTCGAAGTTCAGCAAGCTCTTGAAAACAATGCAACAACTGTTCATGCAAAAGTTCATGCAAGAATCAATTTTATTGATCCGGAGGGTAATAAAAAATTAAAAAGAATTGAGACAACACCTGGAAGAATGCTACTTTGGAATCTGGTTCCACAACACAAAGACCTTGACCCTAAACTAGTTAACCGACTTTTAGGTAAAAAAGAAATATCAGGTCTTATTGATACGGTTTATAGATATTGTGGACAAAAAGATACAGTGATATTCGCTGACCAATTAATGGCATTAGGTTTTCACTATGCTTACAAGGCAGGTATTTCATTTGGAAAAGATGATATGATTATACCGGAAACAAAAGAAAAACTTGTTTCTGAAACAGCAGGTCAAATAGAAAAATATGAAAAACAGTACAATGATGGTTTAATAACGAATAGGGAGAAATATAATAAAGTAATTGATGCATGGGCTAAATGTACAGATCGTGTTGCTCAGGAAATGATGAATGAAATATCTTCCAAGAAATTTGACGATGAAACTAAAAGAGAAATGCCAATAAATTCGATTTATATGATGGCAAATTCAGGTGCTCGTGGCTCTGCAGCACAAATGAAGCAATTATCCGGTATGAGGGGTCTTATGGCTAAGCCATCTGGTGATATAATTGAAACACCTATTATCTCTAATTTCAAGGAAGGCTTGAATGTGCTTGAGTACTTTAATTCAACTCATGGTGCAAGAAAAGGCCTTGCTGATACGGCATTAAAAACAGCAAACTCCGGGTATTTAACTAGACGACTATGCGATGTTGCTCAGGATTGTACTATATCTGAACCTGACTGTGGCACAGATAATGGAGTATGGATTTCTGATGTTGTTGAGGGTGGTGAAGTAATAATTTCAATAGCAGATAGAGTGTTAGGAAGGTTCCTACAGAACGATGTAAACCATCCGATTACTGGCGAAAATATTGCAAAAAAAGATGATTATGTAGATGAGATTGTTGCAGAAAAGATTGAAACTGCAGGTATCCAAAGCGTTTATATTCGATCCCCACTAACTTGTGACAGTAAAAGAGGTATCTGCGTAAAGTGTTATGGCCGTGATTTAGCGAGAGGTTTCCTTGTTAACGAGGGAGAAGCCGTTGGAATGATAGCTGCACAATCAATAGGTGAGCCTGGTACTCAACTTACCATGAGAACCTTCCACATCGGCGGCGCTGCTCAAATTAATGATCAATCATTTATTGAGATTAACGCTGATGGAATATTTAAAATTTTAAATAAAAATACTGTGGAAGACAGTAACAATGATTTGATTGTTATGGGCAGAAATTGTCAATTAGCTATACAAGACGATAACGGAAGAGAGCTTGCAAATTACAAAGTTCCTTATGGTACAAAAATACTAGTTGAGGAAGACTCTAAAGTAAATAGCGGTACAAAGATATGTGAATGGGATCCATTTACAAACCCTGTCATATCTGAAAAATCAGGAACTGCTAATTACGTCGATATGGAAGAAGGCATTTCTCTTATTGAGGAAACAGAGGAAAAAACTGGATTAACATATACCAAAGTTAAGGACTGGAAATCAGATCCAAAAGGAAGTGAATTAAAGCCAAGAATAACACTCAGAGATGAAAAAGGTGAAGTTATACTCCTTGCAAACGGAAACGAAGCAAGATATTTCTTACCACCTGACTCAATTCTTTCTGTTGCTGACGGATCAGAAGTTCATGCAGGTGACGTTCTTGCCAGAACTCCAAAGGCCGCTTCAAAAACTAAAGATATTACCGGAGGTTTACCTAGAGTTGCAGAATTATTCGAAGCAAGAAAACCAAAAGATCATGCAATTATTTCTGAGACTTCAGGAGTCATTTCTTTTGGTAAAGATATTAGAGGAAAACAAAAAGTAATTATTACTCCTGAAAAAGATGGCGATCCTGTAGAAGTATTAATTCCGAAAGGGAAGCATATTGCGTATCAAGAAGGTGAAAACATTGAAAAGGGAGACTATTTGCTAGATGGTAATCCAGATCCTCATGATATTTTAGAAATTTTAGGAATTGAAGCATTAGCTGATTATTTAATCAATGAAGTACAAGAGGTATACAGACTGCAAGGTGTTTTAATTAACGATAAGCATATTGAAGTACTATGCAGGCAGATGTTACAGAAAGTCCATATAACTGAGATAGGTGATAGTTCATTTATTAAAGGTGAAGAAATAGATAGATTTGAATTCTTGACTACAAATGAACAGCTAAAGAGTGAAGGAAAGAAACCAGCAATAGCTAAACCTGTATTACTAGGTATTACAAAAGCATCTCTTCAAACCAGGTCTTTCATTTCCGCCGCATCTTTCCAAGAAACAACAAGAATTCTTACTGACGCTTCAATAAAAGGAAAAATGGATCGGCTTGAGGGCCTTAAAGAGAACGTAATTGTTGGAAGGTTGATTCCAGCGGGAACAGGACGAACCTTCAATCAAATTGAAAATAAGGCAAAATTGCTCGATAAAGAGGCTAAAGTTGAGATTGAGGCAATTCAGGCAAAGAAAGAGCAAGAATCAGCTGAAATACAAGAGAATTCCTAATAAATTTTGTTGACCTGCATAAACTATTAAGTATTATTCGGCATTCTTAAATAGTAGGCGGTAGAGAAATCTAAACGCTACTTTTTATTAATTTTTTTTAAAATAGTTAACCTTTAAGTTGTAAAGACTGGAGATATTTTATGCCGACTATAAGTCAGCTGATTAGAAAACCTAGAACCAAAGTTCAAAAAAGAAATAAGGTTCCAGCATTAAAAGCAAACCCCCAAAAGCGAGGTGTTTGCACTAGAGTTTATACAACTACCCCTAAAAAACCAAACTCAGCATTACGAAAAGTTGCAAGAGTTAGACTTACAAATGGATTTGAAGTGACAAGTTATATCGGCGGTGAGGGTCATAATTTGCAGGAACACTCAGTTATATTAATTCGAGGCGGTCGTGTTAAAGATTTGCCAGGAGTTCGTTATCACACTGTAAGAGGAGTTTTAGATACCCAAGGTGTTGGTGAGAGAAAACAACGTCGTTCATTATATGGAACGAAGAAACCTAAGTAAATGTCTAGAAGAAGAAAAGCTCAGATTAGAGAAGTACTACCAGATCCAATTCACGGAAGTAAGGTTCTCACAAAATTTACAAATGCAATTATGCTTGATGGCAAGAAAACTGTTGCAGAGGCAATAATAAATAAATCATTTACAAATATTGAGAGCAAAACTGGTGAACCTCCAATGAATGTTTTCAACAAAGCAATAGAGAATGTAAGACCACTTGTTGAGGTAAGATCACGTCGAGTTGGTGGAGCAACTTACCAAGTCCCAGTTGAGGTTAAAAGTAACAGGTCGCAAGCTTTAGCAATTAGATGGATTGTTAATGCAATAAGAAACCGTAAAGAAAAAAGTTTAGTTGATAAATTAAGTTCTGAATTAATGGACGCAGCTGGTAACAAAGGATCAGCAATAAAAAAAAGAGAAGATACTCATAAAATGGCAGAAGCAAATAAAGCGTTTGCACACTTCAGGTGGTAATATGACAAGAGAATACGCACTGCAGAAATATAGAAACATAGGAATCATGGCTCACATTGATGCAGGGAAAACCACTACTACAGAAAGAATTCTATATTACACAGGTAAAAGTCACAAAATCGGAGAAGTTCATGATGGTGCAGCTACTATGGACTGGATGGAACAAGAGCAAGAAAGAGGAATTACAATTACTTCAGCAGCAACTACATGTTTTTGGAATGATCATAGAATTAATATAATTGATACTCCAGGCCACGTTGACTTTACTATTGAAGTTGAGAGATCACTAAGGGTTCTTGATGGTGCTGTTGCAGTATTTGATGGTGTCGCTGGCGTCGAACCTCAGACAGAAACTGTATGGAGACAAGCTAATAGATATAAGGTTCCAAGAATGTGCTTTGTTAACAAGATGGATCGTACCGGAGCCGATTTCTATAAGTGTCTTGATATGATTAAAGACAGACTTCAAGCAAATGCTTTAGTTTTACAAATTCCCTATGGAAGTGAGTCTGATCTAAAGGGTGTTATTGATCTTGTGAAAAATAAAGCAATTGTATGGGCAAATGAAGACCTTGGAGCTAAATATGAGTACACAGAGATTCCGGAGGAATTAAAAGAGACTGCAGAAAAATATCGATCTGAAATGGTTGAAATGGCAGTTGAGCAGGATGAAGAGGTTTTAGAAAAATATTTAGATGGTGAAGAGCCTGATGAAGAAACTCTCAATCGCTGTATTAGAAAAGGTACAATCAATTTTGAGTTCGTTCCAATTTTAACAGGTAGTGCATTTAAAAATAAAGGTGTACAACCACTTTTAGACGCAATTGTAAACTTTATGCCAGATCCTAGTGAGGTACAACAAGCTACCGGTAACATACCTGGAAAAGAAGAAGAAGAAATAAGAAAAGCATCAGATGAAGAGCCTTTTTCCGCATTAGCATTTAAAGTTGCTAACGATCCTTTCGTAGGCTCACTTACGTTTACAAGAATTTATTCAGGAAAGTTAGAAGCTGGTTCAACAATCATGAATTCTGTTAAAGGTGATAAAGAAAGAATTGGAAGAATGTTGCTTATGCATGCAAATAACAGAGAAGATATTAAAACTGCGTACGCTGGTGATATTGTTGCGATAGCAGGACTGAAAGACACCATAACTGGTGAAACTTTATGTGATTCTCAAAAGCCAATCATATTAGAGTCAATGGATTTTCCTGATCCAGTGATTGAAATTGCAGTTGAACCAAAAACAAAAGCTGACCAAGAAAAAATGGGTGAAGCGCTTGCTCGACTTGCTAAAGAAGACCCTTCTTTTAGAGTAACTTCTGATGATGAGTCTGGACAAACTGTTATTAAAGGAATGGGTGAGCTTCATTTAGATATTATTGTTGACCGAATGAAACGAGAGTTCAAAGTTGAAGCTAATGTAGGAGCTCCACAGGTTGCTTACAGAGAAACAATATCCAAAGAAGTTGAAGTAACATATACACATAAAAAACAAAGCGGTGGTGCTGGTCAATTTGCAGAAGTAAAAATCATTGTTGAGGGATGCGAACCGGGCACAGGAAGATTATTTGAAGATAAAATTAAGGGAGGCAATATACCTAAAGAATATATTCCTGGAGTTGAAAAAGGAATTGAGGGCGTAGCTGACACTGGCGTCATAGCTGGCTTCCCAATAATTGACTATAAAGTAACATTAATCGATGGAAAATATCATGATGTAGACTCAAGCAGCTTAGCTTTTGAGATAGCTGGGAGGATGGCATTCAAAGACGCATGTCAAAAAGCAGGACCAAAACTACTCGAGCCTGTTATGAGAGTTGAAGTTGTTACTCCCGAAGAGTTTATGGGCGATGTTATAGGTGATTTAAGTAGCCGTAGAGGCCAAGTTAGCGGAAGTGAAGCCAGAGGTAATACAACAGCGATTAGTTCAATGGTGCCTCTTGCCAATATGTTTGGCTATGTTAACACATTACGATCAATGACTCAGGGAAGAGCTCAATATTCGATGTTTTTTGATCATTATGAGCAAGTACCTCAAAACGTTCAAGATGAAGTAAAAGCAAAATTTGCATAAGGGATAATAATGGAAAATCAAAATATCAAAATAAGATTGAAGGCTTTTGACCATGGTGTATTGGATAAATCCTCAGTCGAAATTGTTGATACTGCGAAAAGAACTGGGGCATTGGTGAAAGGTCCAATACCTTTACCCACTAATAATGAAAAGTTTACAGTCCTTCGATCTCCTCATGTTAATAAAAAAAGTAGAGAGCAATTCGAAATCAGAACACATAAGAGATTAATTGAGATAGTTGACCCAACGCCACAAACAGTCGATGCACTAATGAAATTAGATTTAGCCTCAGGAGTTGATGTAGAAATCAAATTATAAGATATGAGATCAGGTATTATAGCAAAAAAAATTGGAATGAGTAATTTGTACACACAAGGCGGAACAAACATTCCTGTTACTGTTCTTCATGTTGAAAATTGCAAAATTATTGACCGCGTTATATTAAAAAATGAAATCTCTGACAAAGTTTTGGTTGGCGCTTGCAAGTTAAAAAAAACTACAAAGTCTCAGAAAGGCTTCTTTGATAAGAAAAAAACAGACGCTTACAAATTTCTTAAAGAATTTGAAATAAGTAAAGATCAAGAAATTAAAAGTGGAGATGAATTGAAAGCGAGTCATTTTAAGGAAGGTCAATTTATTGATGTATCTGGATATACGAAAGGTAAAGGATTTGCGGGAGTAATGAAGCGTCACAATTTCTCAGGTTTGAGAGCATCTCATGGTGTTTCAGTTTCACATCGAAGCCATGGATCTACTGGCCAGTGCCAAGATCCCGGGAAAGTCTTCAAAGGAAAAAAGATGGCAGGACAATACGGGGATGTTCACAAAACCCTTCAAAGCTTGCAAGTTGTTAAAGTTGATGAACAGAAAAATCTAATCTGCGTAAAAGGAGCTACACCTGGCTCAAGTGGAACTTGGTTAGTTGTTGAGGACTCGATTAAAAAAGATGGCATTAAAGAAATAGAAGTCACACCAGTAAAATCAGAAAAAGAAGTTAAGAAGGAAAAATAAGTAAATGCAAATTGACATGCATAAAATAGATGGAAAAAAGAGTGGATCTGTTGATTTGAAAGACCAATTATTCAATAGTAAGTCTGATTTGAGTGTCGTTGGCTCTCTAGTTAGATGGAATGAGTCTAACCAGAAACCCACAAGGGCTAGGACTAAAAACAGATCTGAAGTAAAAGGAACAACACAAAAACTTGGAAGACAAAAGGGAAGTGGAGGAGCTAGGCACGGCTCTAAAAAGGCAAATATATTTAGAAGTGGTGGAATGGCGCATAACTTAAGAGGAGTTCGTTCATTAAAGAAGATGCCAAAACGCTCTAGGCAGGAGGCTTTGAAACATATTCTTTCTGATAAACTCAAGAGTAACAATCTAATAATTGTTGATGAGCTCAAAATCGCAGAGCCGAAGACAAAAACACTGGTAAAAAGTCTCTCAGATTTAAATGTAAACTCTGCGCTCATATTAGAGGGAGATAAACCTGACAATAATTTTGCATTAGCATCAAGAAATTTAAAAAATATAAAGTACTCAAGTATAAACAATTTTAATGCACTCGACTTACTTGGATTTGAAAAATTAATCATGAGTAAGAATGCCCTAGAAATACTTGAAAGTAGGATTAATTAAGATGGCTACAATTAAAGATTTTAAAACAATAATCAAACCTATCATCACTGAGAAATCCTCAATGGGCTCAGAGTATAATCAAGTTACATTCCAGGTTCAGAAAACAAGTTCAAAGAGAGAAATTAAATTAGCAATTGAAAATATTTTTAAAGTTAAAGTAAAAAAAGTAAATACTTCGATCGTTAAAGGAAAGCTTAAATCATTTAGAGGGTCTCTTGGTAAAAGGTCGGACTACAAGAAGGCTTTCGTCACCCTCGAAGATGGTCAAACAATCGATATTAATGCGGGAGTATAAATAAATGGCACTTAAAAAATTCAGACCTAACACGCCCGGAACTAGAGGTCTTACCTTAGTTGATAAAAAGGGATTATGGAATGGTAAACCTGTAAAATCACTTACTACTGGTATCTCTAAAAAAGGTGGACGTAATAATACAGGCAGAATCACCATGAGAAGAAAAGGTGGTGGTCATAAATCAAAATATAGAATAATTGATTTCAAAAGAAATAAGATAGATGTGAGTGCAACTGTAGAAAGAATAGAATACGATCCAAATAGATCTTCATATATAGCATTGATTAAATATGATGACGGTGTTCAAAGCTATATATTGGCTCCAAAAGATATAAAGGTTGGAGATAAAGTTATTTCTGGATCAAAAAAAGAAATTAGAGATGGAAATTGCATGCCTATGTCTGACATACCTGTAGGCATTGACATACATAATATCGAATTAAAATCAGGAAGTGGCGCTCAATTAGCAAGGTCTGCAGGTACATCAACCCAAATAGTTGGAAAATCTAATGGTTATGTCGCTATTAAGTTGCCTTCAGGGGAACAAAGAAAGATTAGAGAAGAATGTCGAGCTACAATAGGTGTTTTATCAAATATTGATAAAAAAAACCAAAAGCTTGGCAAGGCCGGTAGGAACAGGTGGCTTGGTATAAGACCATCTGTGAGAGGAGTTGCGATGAACCCTATCGACCATCCACACGGTGGTGGTGAAGGTAAAACTTCTGGTGGAAGAGACCCTGTAACTCCATGGGGTAAACCTACAAAGGGAAAGAAGACAAGAAATAATAAAAGAACCGATAAATTTATTATTAAAAGAAAAACGGATAAGAAAGCAAGAATAGAGGTATAAATGACAAGATCTGTTTGGAAGGGACCATTTGTTGATAGCCATTTATTAAAAAAAGTAAAAGCGGCATCTGACTCTGGTGGCAATAGCGTCATTAAGACTTGGTCCAGAAGATCAACTATACTGCCTGAATTTGTGGGTGTAAATTTTGCGGTTCATAATGGCAAAAGATTTATACCTGTAAACGTAACTGAAGACATGGTTGGCCATAAGCTTGGAGAGTTTTCTCCAACAAGAACTTTTAATGGCCACACAGGTGATAAGAAAACAAAATAAATATGAGACAACTTGTAAGAAAAGATAACGAAGCATATGCAATTCAAAGGAACATGAGAGTGAGTCCGTCAAAAGCTAATGCAGTACTTGAAATGATTAGAGGCAAAAAGGCATCGGAAGCACTTAACTTATTAAAGTTTTCATCCAGAGGAGTTGCTAAAAATATTTCTAAAGTTTTAAACAGTGCAATTGCTAATGCTGAGAACAATCATCAATTGGATATTGATATATTAAAAGTTACCGAAGCATATTGCGGCAAAGGTATGGTAATGAAAAGATGGAGAGCAAGAGCAAAGGGAAGACCTGGGAGAATTAATAAATTTCTGACTAACGTCACAATTAAAGTTTCTGAAGATCAAGTTAAGGAAGTAAAAAAAGAGAAGGCAAAATAGTATATGGGTCAAAAAGTAAATCCAATTGGACTTAGATTAATTCTTAATAAGAAGTGGCAATCTAGATGGTATGCTGGAAAGAAAGAATTTGGATCGTTCTTGCAGGAAGATTTAAAGATTAGAGCTTATCTTGAGAAAAAACTTAAAAATTGTGCTGTAGCAAAAATTCAGATTGAACGGCCTGCAAAGAAAGCACAGGTTACAATATATTCAGCGCGTCCAGGTCTTATTATTGGAAAAAAAGGTAGTGATATTGAGAAATTGAAGAAAAAAATCTCTGAATTTACTTCTGATGAAGTTTCTATAAATCTCGTGGAAATTAGAAAACCAGAAGTAGAAGCACAATTAATTGCTGATGGTATAGCTGAACAATTAGAAAGACGCGTTTCATTCCGAAGAGCTATGAAACGTTCAGTTCAGTCAGCAATGCGCTTGGGCGCAGACGGAATTAGAGTGAATTGTGGAGGTAGACTTGGGGGAACTGAAATAGCAAGAACTGAGTGGTATAGAGAAGGTAGAGTGCCTTTGCATACTTTCAGAGCAAATGTAGACTACGCTGTCGCAACAGCACAAACTACATATGGCTCATGCGGAATAAAAGTTTGGATATATAAAGGCGATATAGATGATAATGCGCCTCATGAATTAGATAATAACCCGAATAAATTAGGATAGATATGTTACAACCAAAAAAAACAAAATATAGAAAAGCACATAAGGGTAGAATTAAGGGAGTTGCAACGTCAGCGACAACGCTTAATTATGGGACATATGGTTTGAAAGCTTTAGAAGCTGAAAGAGTCACAGCTCGTCAAATCGAGGCTGCCCGTGTTGCAATGACAAGATTCATGAAAAGAGCTGGAAGAGTTTGGGTTAGAATATTCCCGGATGTTCCAGTTTCAAAAAAACCTACAGAAGTAAGAATGGGTAAAGGTAAAGGATCACCAGAGTATTGGGCATGCAGGGTTAAACCAGGAAAAATCTTATTTGAAGTTGATGGCGTTTCACAAGCAATTGCAACAGAGGCTTTTGGACGCGCTTCATCTAAACTGCCTATTAAAACAAAAGTAGTGGAACAGTTAATTAAATAGAGACTTTATGAAAGCAGAAGAAATAAGAAAAAAAACAATAGATCAACTAAAGGCTGAGTTGCAAAATTTATACAAGGAGTCCTTTAACTTGAGATTTCAAAAGTCCTCAGGCCAGCTGGAGAATACGTCTCGAATTTTTAAGGTAAGAAAACTGATTGCAAGAATAAAAACAATAATGAAGGAAAAAACGGTTAACTAATATGCCAAAAAAAATATTGCAAGGAACTGTTATTAGTAACAAACAAGATAAAACAATAACAGTTTTAGTTGAAAGAAAGTTTAAACACCCAGTGTTAAAAAAAGTGATTAGAAGATCAAAAAAATACAGTGCACATGATCCCAATAATCAATTTAATGCAGGTGATAAAGTAAGAATTATGGAGTCTAAGCCAATTTCTAAACTAAAAAGATGGGTTGCAATTAGTTAAATGATACAAGTTGAGTCTCGATTAAATGTTGCGGATAACTCAGGAGCCAAAGAGGTTTTATGTGTTAAAGTTCTTGGTGGATCAAAGCGTCGTTTTGCATCTGTGGGAGATATTATCGTAGTAACTGTCAAAGACGCAATACCAAAAGGGAAGGTTAAAAAAGGAACTGTCCATAAAGCTGTAATCGTAAGAACTAGAAAAGAGTTGAAAAGAGTTGATGGAAGTACAATTAAGTTTGATACAAACGCCGCTGTATTAATTAATAATCAGGGTGAACCGGTAGGGACAAGAATCTTCGGCCCTGTTTGTAGAGAGCTACGATCAAAAAAACAAATGAAAATCATTTCATTAGCACCGGAGGTCTTATAATGAGCATGAGATTAAAAAAAGGTGATCAAGTTACTGTTAACACAGGCAAGGATAAGGGAAAAGTTGGTGAAGTGATGAAAATATTAGGCATGAAAGCAATTGTTAAGGGCGTGAACATTTCAAAGAAACATCAAAAACAAGATCAGAAAAACGAAGGCGGAGTTTTGAATAAGGAGATGCCAATTATGCTCTCTAATTTAATGCCTGTTGATAAAAAGACCAACAAAGGTGTTAGAGTTGGTTATAAATACTTAAAAGACAATTTAAAAGTAAGAATTAACATCAAAACGGGAGATCAAATCGATGGATAATTATACTCCACGTTTAAAAGAAATGTATGTAAATACGATAGTGCCAAAGCTGAAGAATGATCTTTCCATAAAGAATGATCTTGCGCTGCCTAGGTTGGTAAAAGTTTCATTAAACATGGGCCTTGGAGAGGCAGTAAATGACTCTAAAGTAATTCAACTAGCTTCAGATCAATTAGCTTCGATAGCGGGTCAACAACCTTTAGTGACAAAAGCAAGAAAATCAATCGCTACTTTTAAAATCAGAACTGGTATGCCTTTAGGAGTAAAGGTTACTTTAAGAGGTAACAGGATGTACGAGTTTATTGACAGACTCGTTACTATTGCCCTTCCGCGTATTAGAGACTTTAGAGGGTTGAAAAAAAATTGTTTTGATGGAAGAGGTAATTACTCTTTCGGTATTAAGGAATGCACAGTTTTTCCTGAAATTAACGTTGATAAACTTGATAAGGTGCGTGGGTTAGATATTACAATAAATACTACAGCTTCAAACGATGAACAGGCATTGTTGTTATTAAAGTCTCTAAATTTTCCAATTAACGATTAGGTAAGAATATGGCTAAAAAAAGTTCGATAGAAAAAAATAAAAGAAGAATAAAGCTGTCTGAAAAAGACCTGCAGAAGAGAAGTAAACTAAAATCTCTTATTATGGACAAAAAAACCTCTATTGATGATAGGTTTCAAGCTCAACTAAAACTTTCCAAATTAAGAAGGAATGGTGCGAGAACAAGAGTTCGAAATAGATGTGAATTAACAGGCCGTCCAAGAGGTTACCATAAACGAGTAAGGTTATCTAGAATTGCCTTGAGGGATCTTGCATCTAAAGGTCAAATCCCTGGAATGAATAAATCAAGCTGGTAGAAAGGAAGAAAAATGTCATTACAAGATCCGTTATCCGATTTATTTAGTAGAATTAGAAATGCACAAATGAGAAATAAACCAATCGTTAGTTCTCCCGTATCTAAGTTAAGGGAAAATATTTTAGAGGTACTTAAAAAAGAAGGCTACATAAGAGGATATGCTCGAACAAAACACTCATCTGGCAGGGAAGAGCTTGATATTGAGCTGAAATATGATGAAAAAGGTCCAGTAATTTCAGAGATCACAAGAATTTCAAAACCAGGTAGGCGTGTTTATTCTGGTGCTGGAAGGATACCGTATGTACATAATGGCCTTGGAATTTCAATTATTTCGACTTCGAAAGGCGTGATGACGGATGCAGACGCAAGAGATCAAAAAGTAGGTGGGGAAATTATTTGTAGAGTATTTTAATTATGTCTAGAGTTGGATCAAAAGAAATAAACATACCAGAAAGCGTAAAAATTAATCTTCAAGATGGATTAATTTCAGCTGAGGGCCCATTAGGCAAACTTGAGTCTAAGTTAAATTCTCAAATCGAAGTAATAGTTGAGGGTCAAAAAATTACAATGAAACCCAAATC
This sequence comes from uncultured Pelagibacteraceae bacterium, assembly GCA_902622985.1. Taxonomy (GTDB): domain Bacteria; phylum Pseudomonadota; class Alphaproteobacteria; order Pelagibacterales; family AG-422-B15; genus CACNXQ01. The sequence goes on from CACNSH010000005.1 coordinate 35,156, forward strand.
TGATGACAAAACCTTAGTTTCTTTCTGGGGATTACAGAGAAATTTAGTTAATAATTTAATAATTGGTGTAAGTGAGGGTTTTACAAAAAAATTAGAAATGAATGGTGTTGGATATCGTGCAGCCTTAAAAGGTAAAACTCTTGAATTACTGCTTGGGTATAGTCATCCGATAAACTACGATATTCCAGAAAATATTACTGTCACAGTAGATAAGCAAAATAATATTGAGATTAAGGGTCCTGACAAGCAACTTGTTGGACAAACTGCTGCTGAAATTAGAAATTTTAGGGGGCCTGAACCTTATAAAGGCAAGGGCATAAAGTATGCCGATGAATATATAAATAGAAAAGAAGGTAAAAAGAAATAATGTTATCTCCAAAAAAACAAAAAAGATCAAGTAGGGTCAGGTTTAAGCTAAAGAAAAATAATAAATCTCGTATGAGACTTACTCTTTATAAGTCCTCACAGCACCTGTATGCTCAAATCGTTGACGATAACAAAGGTATTACTGTTTGCAGTGCCTCAACTCTAAAATCAGAAAAAAATAAAAATTCATGTAATGTTGCAAATGCAAAAATCTTAGGCAGTGAACTTGCTAAGTCAGCAGCTGAAAAGGGCGTTAAAGATGTTTACTTGGATCGTGGTTCAAACTTATATCATGGAATAGTAAAAACTATTACTGATGAAGTAAGATCTGGGGGTATAAATTTATAGGAAATATTATGGTAAAAGAAAACAAGAACAAAGATCAAAATGGTATTGATATTAAAGACAAACTAGTAGCAATTAACCGTGTTACAAAAGTTGTTAAAGGAGGAAGGCGATTTGGATTTGCAGCATTAGTTGTTGCTGGTGATGAGTCTGGTAAAGTTGGTTTTGGTCATGGAAAAGCAAAAGAGGTTCCCGAAGCCATTAAAAAAGCAACAGACTCAGCTAAAAAAAGTTTGGTTAGAGTACCACTCAGAGAGGGTAGAACATTACATCATGATACAGTTGGAATTCATGGTTCATCACGTGTTGTAATGAGATCTGCACCTTCAGGTACAGGTATTATTGCTGGAGGTTCAGTTAGGGCAGTTTTTGAATTATTAGGCATACAAGACATTGTTGCAAAGTCAGTCGGTAGCTCAAATCCTTATAATATTATCAGAGCGGCAGTAGATGGACTAAAACAGCAAAAATCACCGAAGATGATTGCTGCAAGGAGATCAAAAAAAGTCGGCAATATTACTTCAGCAAGAGAAACGACATGACTCAAAAATTAAAAATAACATTAAAAAAAAGTACGATTGGTTCTCAAAAGGGACAAATAGCGACGGTAAAAGGACTAGGGCTAAAAAAAATTAACAGCAGTGTCATAAGAGAAGCAACGCCTGAAACATTAGGAATGATAAAAAAAATTAAACATCTAGTAATTACGGAAAATAATTAAATGAGATTAAATCAAATTGATAAAAACAAGAGCTTTAAATCAAAGAAGAGAATCGGAAGAGGTATAGGTTCAGGTAAAGGCAAAACCTCTGGGAGTGGTCACAAAGGACAAAAAGCTCGTTCGGGTGTTGCTATTAATGGTTTCGAAGGTGGACAGATGCCTTTACATAGAAGATTGCCTAAATTTGGATTTTCAAATTTTACAAAGAAACAATATTTTGAATTAAACCTCGCTACACTTCAGAAATTGATCAATAAAAATTCTATCAACGAGTCAGAGACTATAAATATTACACTCTTGAAAAAGTTACGTATTTTGAAAAATAAAGATAAAAAACTCCTAAAAATTCTCGGTACAGGTGAATTAAAATCAAAAAATAAAATCGAGTGTAGTAAAGTAACTAAGTCTGCAGAAGAAAAACTTCAAAAACTTGGTGTTGAATTAAAAATAAGTAAAGCAATTTAGCGAAATGGCTTCAGCAGCTGAAAAATTAGCATCAAATTTCAACTTTAGTGTCTTTTCTAAGGCAACTGAATTAAAAAAAAGAATTTGGTTCACTTTAGGTGCTTTAATAATTTATAGATTTGGCACATATATACCTTTACCTGGAATAGACATCGAGCAATTAAAACTTCTTGTTGAAACTAATCAAAGCGGAATTCTTGGAATGTTTGATGTTTTCGCAGGTGGCGCAATTAGTCGAATGGCTATTTTTGCATTAGGTATCATGCCATATATATCTTCATCAATTATTATGCAGCTTATGACAAGTGTCTCTCCACATCTGGCAAGTTTGAAGAAAGAGGGTGAGCCTGGTAGAAGAAAAATTACTCAATATACAAGATATGGAACTGTCTTACTTGCTTTATTACAAGGATATGGGATTTCTGTTGGGTTAGAATCAGCAGGAAAAGTTGTTACAGACCCAGGACTATTTTTTAGACTTTCAACAACAATTACATTAACTGGCGGAACTGTCTTCTTAATGTGGCTTGGAGAACAAATAACCAGTAGAGGCATAGGAAATGGAATATCGCTCATTATTTTTTCTGGTATTGTAGCTGAGATACCTAGTGCCTTAATAAATACACTTACATTAGGTCGTCAGGGAACAATCTCAACTCTTACACTTGTTTTACTTTTAGTGATGATTGTAGCTGTAGTTATCTTTATTGTATTTATGGAGAGGGCTCAGAGAAGATTAATAGTCCAGTATCCAAAAAGACAGATGGGTAATAAGATGTTTGCTGGAGATAGTACACATTTACCTCTTAAACTCAATACTGCAGGAGTTATACCAGCAATATTTGCTTCATCTATTCTGTTGCTACCAATTACAATTGCAAATTTTAATGTATCTGCAGAGCCAGGATTGTTAAATGATATTGCAGCATTACTTGGTAGAGGTCAACCTGCATACATGCTTATGTATGCTGCGGCCATTATATTTTTTGCATTCTTTTATACTTCAATTGTATTTAATCCAGTTGAAACAGCTGATAATCTAAAAAGACAAGGTGGCTTTATTCCAGGAATTAGGCCAGGTGAAAAAACTGCTGAGTATATTGATTTTGTCTTATCCAGAATAACAACCATTGGGGCACTATATTTAGCATTTGTATGCATACTACCGGAAATTTTAATTGCACAATACTCAATCCCATTTTATTTGGGAGGTACATCACTACTCATTGTTGTGGTTGTAGGAATGGATACTGTTGGACAAATTCAAAGTCATTTGTTTGCATATCAATATGAAGCTCTAATAAAAAAATCTCGCCTAAGAGGCACAAGAAGGTGAATTTAGTTTTATTGGGACCCCCAGGAGCTGGAAAAGGAACGCAGGCAAATTTAATCTGTGAAAAATATAATTTAAGTCACTTATCTACAGGTGATTTGCTTAGGATGGAAATAACTAATAAAAGTGAAATTGGGGTAAAGGCTAAACAAATTATTGATGAGGGAAAACTAGTTTCTAACGATATTATAATTAATGTTATTAAATCATTTTTTAATAATAATAAAAATTTAAGTGGATACCTACTCGATGGCTTTCCTAGAAATAGAGAGCAGGCTAAGCTTCTAGATAAATTGATGTCAGAACTTAAAGACAAAATATCATGCGTAATTCAGTTAGATGTTGATGAAAAACATTTAAAAGACAGAATATTATCTAGAGGTAAAGAAGAAGGAAGATCCGATGACAACGAGGAGACTCTTATTAAAAGACTCGAAACATATTTCAATGAAACTATGCCTCTAATAAAATATTATGATGATGCAAAACTGCTAAAAAAAGTCAGTGGTGTAGGTGAAATTATGCAAATAAATCAATCAATTAACACAATTATAGATCATCTTTAATATGCTTGACCAATTGATTAATAATCCTATAATCCCGCAATCTCTCAAACCAAAAATGTTAGGTCTTTATTAATGGCTCGTATTGCTGGAGTAAATATTCCAACCCAAAAAAAATTAGGAGTTGCTTTAACCTACGTTTACGGAATTGGTGATAAGATTTCAAAAGATGTATGTTCTCAGGCAAATGTTGATGCAAATACTAGAGTTCAGGATCTATCTGAAGCAGAAATAAAAAATGTTAGTGATGTTATTTCATCATCATTTTTAGTTGAAGGTGATTTAAGAAGAGAGGTATCTGGAAATATCAAAAGATTAAAAGATTTAGGGACGTATAGAGGTGTAAGACACAGAAAAAATTTGCCATGTAGAGGTCAGCGTACCCATACAAACGCTAGAACTAAAAAAGGAAAAGCTATTGCAATTGCTGGAAAGAAAAAGGTTACTAAATAAACATGGCTGAAGCTAAAACTGTAAAAAAGAAAAAACAAAAAAAGAATATCATTTCTGGATTAGCGTATATTAATGCTACATTTAATAATACTATGATTACCATTACCGATGAGCAAGGCAACAGTATTGCATGGTCGTCTGCGGGAGTAAAAGGTTTTAAAGGATCAAGAAAGTCCACACCATACGCTGCACAAATTGCAGCTGAGGATGCTGGTACAAAAGCAAAAGAGTTTGGTTTAAAAAACTTACAAGTATTTGTTAAAGGACCAGGCGGAGGACGAGAATCGGCACTACGAGCATTACAAGCCGTGGGATTCTATATAACTTCTATAAAAGATACTACACCAATCCCCCATAATGGTTGTCGTCCACCAAAGAAAAGAAGAGTTTAATATTTATTAAAGGAAAAAAATCTATGAGTATTATTAATAATTGGCAGGCATTAATAAAACCTTCAAAACTAAAGCTAATCAGCGATGAAGACACTCAATATAAAGCAACTTTAATTGCGGAACCACTTGAAAGGGGTTTTGGATTAACACTTGGAAATGCTCTTAGAAGAGTGCTGTTGTCATCACTACAAGGTACTGCTGTGACAGCTATTAAAATAGATAATGTTCTTCATGAATTTTCATCTATTGATGGTGTAAGAGAAGACGTTACAGACATAGTGTTAAATATTAAGTCTCTATCTTTAAATATGCATTCTGAAGGCGTAAGAAAAATGAATCTCAATGTAACTGGTCCAGGTGAGATTACTGCGGGTATGATAAATACACCATCTGAAATTGATATTATAAATCCAGAGTTAGTTATCTGTAATCTTGATGACAATACCGAATTTAATATGGAGCTTACCGTAGCAAAAGGTAAAGGTTATGTTGCCGCTGAACATAATAAGCCAGAAGATTCTGCAATAGGCCTGATTCCGATAGACTCCATATTTAGCCCAGTTAAACAAGTTTCATACAGTATAGAAAATACTAGAGAAGGAAAAGTTTTGGATTATGACAAGTTAACAATGTCAATTGAAACAAATGGATCAGTATCTCCTGAGGATGCAATTGCTTTTGCGGCACGAATAATTCAAGACCAATTGCAATCATTTATTAATTTTGAAGAACCTGAAGAGATTCAGGAAGAACCTGATGCATTAGAACCTCAATTTAATAAAAATCTTTTAAGAAAAGTTGAGGAGCTTGAACTTTCAGTGAGATCAATGAATTGCCTAAGAAATGATAATATTATTTACATTGGAGACCTTGTTCAAAAAAGTGAAATTGAAATGTTACGTACACCCAATTTTGGTCGTAAGTCTCTAAATGAAATAAAAGAAGTATTAGGCACTATGTCACTATATCTAGGCATGGAAGTACCTAATTGGCCACCTGAAAATATCGAGGAAATGGCAAGAAAGATTGAAGATCCATATAACTAAAAATGAGACACGGAATTGCAAAAAGAAAGTTAAATAGGACATCATCGCATCGGATAGCGATGCTTGAGAACATGGCTGTTTCTCTAATTAAAAATGAGACTATTAAAACCACACTTCCAAAAGCAAAGGAATTAAGACCATTTGTTGAAAAAATTATCACTCTAGGTAAAAAGAATAAAAGTTCATCTAGGGCAAATGCTTTTAACTCGCTTAGAGATAAAGAAGCAGTAACAAAAGTTTTCGGGGATTTATCTGAAAGATTCAAAGATAGAAGCGGTGGCTATTGTAGAATTGTAAAAGCCGGTTATCGATCAGGTGATAATGCGCCTATGGCTTACATCCAAATTCTTGATCAAGAAAAATAATATCTAATTAATACTAAATTGATTTATCTAAACATATAAATTTAGATGAAATCTAAAAAAACTATAATTGTTGATAGTGCTTCTAACGGGGTGAGATTAGACAAGTTTTTAAAAGAAAGATTAAATATTCCTTTTTCATTACTTCACAAAGAGCTCAGAAAAAAATCAATCGAAGTAAATAATAAAAAAAAACTTGGAAGTTATAGAGTTAAACAAGATGATATTGTTGATGTTTTCAAGGAATTCAAATTAATTCATAAAAATAAACCTTCAATTAAAATACCCAACATACTCAAGAGAAAAATTAAAAGTTCGGTAGTTTTTCAATCTGACGACTTTATTATTATTAATAAATGGGCTGGAATACCATGTCAGCGTGGATCAAAAATTAATCTATCAATTGATGATCTACTTCAATTTTTTAATACTAAATATAGTCATCCTAAGCTAGTGCATCGGCTTGATAAAGACACAACTGGTCTATTGATAATTGCAAAAAATTCTAATTCAGCAAGGTACTTTCATAAAATTCTGTCTAACCATAAAATAAAGAAAACTTATTATGCAATAGTTGAAAAAAAACCAAAAAATAGAGAGGGAATACTTAATGATATGCTTCCCAAAAATAAAAAAAATGTTTCCGCTGAAACAAAATATCAAATAATAAAAAAACTGCCTGGAGAATATTTTCTTTTAAAATTAAATCCTCAATCAGGTAGAAAACATCAAATCAGGCAACATTGTTTTATGAATGGTTTCCCAATCCTTGGTGATAAAAAATATTATATTGAACGTAATCAAATAAAATTTTCTAATTTATTTCTACATGCTGGCGCTTTAGAATTCATTGATATGAATAATAAAAAAGTCAAAATAGAGACTGAACTCCCAAATCACTTTAGAAAATACTTATAAATTGATAATTCAGAAATTTTATATAATATAGTTACTTCATGAGTGATATCATCAAATTATTAGAAAAAAAGCGCGAAGAGGCTAAACTGGGTGGAGGAAAAAGACGAATTGACTCTCAGCACGCAAAAGGCAAATTAACAGCAAGAGAACGAATAGAGGTACTTTTAGATCAAGACACTTTTGAAGAGTACGATATGTACGTGGAACACCGTACTAACGACTTTGGTATGGCCGATCAGAAGTATGCGGGTGATGGAGTGGTTACCGGTAGTGGAAAAATAAATGGAAAATTAGTATACGTTTTCAGTCAAGACTTTACAGTTTTTGGGGGCTCATTATCTGAAGCTCATGCAGAAAAAATATGCAAGATAATGGATATGGCAATGAAAGTTGGAGCTCCTATTATTGGCATAAATGATTCTGGTGGCGCACGTATTCAGGAGGGCGTTGCTTCTTTAGCGGGTTATGCAGAGGTGTTTCAACGAAATGTTCTTGCCTCTGGAGTTGTCCCCCAAATTTCAGTAATTATGGGTCCATGTGCGGGTGGAGCCGTGTATTCACCTGCAATGACAGATTTCATATTTATGGTTAAAAATACCTCATTCATGTTTGTGACTGGTCCAGATGTTGTAAAGACCGTGACACAAGAAAATGTTACGCAAGAGGAATTGGGAGGGGCTAAAACACATACTTCAAAGTCTTCTGTAGCTGATGGAGCATTCAACAATGATATTGAAACACTCCAAGAAGTAAAAAGTCTTATTGACTTGCTGCCCTCAAGCAATCGGGAGAAATCTAAAAATATTAAAGATAGTTTTCAAGACCTAAGCCCAGATTACTCTTTAGATACCCTTGTTCCTGAAAACGCAAATAAACCATATGATATGAAGGAACTAATCAATAAAGTAGTTGATAATAACTATTTTTTTGAAATTCAACCTGACTTTGCAAAAAATATTATCACTGGTTTTGGTAGAATTGAGGGAAGAACAGTCGGATTTGTGGCAAACCAGCCTTTAGTTTTGGCAGGATGTCTTGATATAGACTCTGGTAAAAAAGGAGGCAGGTTTGTAAGATTTTGTGATTGTTTCAATATACCAATTGTAACTTTTGTTGACGTACCGGGTTTCTTGCCAGGAGTATCTCAGGAACACAATGGTATCATTAAAAATGGTGCCAAGCTTTTATACGCTTATGCTGAAGCAACCGTTCCGAAAATTACAATAATAACACGTAAGGCTTACGGAGGTGCATATGTCGTAATGGCTTCAAAGCATTTGCGGGGTGATATTAATTATGCATGGCCAAGTGCAGAAATTGCAGTTATGGGTGCAAAGGGAGCTACTGAAATTTTGTTCAGAAATGAAATTAAGGATAAAAAGAAAATTGATAAGAGAACACAAGAATATACAGATCAGTTTGTAAATCCATTTATTGCTTCAAAGAGAGGATTTATAGACGATGTAATAAGACCACATTCAACACGTCGTCGTATAGCGACAGCGCTTGAAAATCTTAAAGATAAAGAATTATCTTCTCCCTTAAAAAAACACGATAATATACCATTATAATTAATGATTAAAAAAATTCTAATTGCGAATAGAGGAGAAATTGCGTGCAGAGTTATACGTACAGCAAGAAAGTTGAATATCAATACGGTAGCTGTTTATTCTGATGCTGATAAAGATTCTTTGTTTGTGAAGCAGGCAGATGAGTCTTACCATATAGGAGGCTCTCAGCCAGCTGAGTCTTATTTAGATATTAATAAAATCATTGATATTGCAAAAAAATCAAAGGCTGACGCAGTTCATCCAGGATACGGATTTTTATCTGAAAATGCAGCTTTTGTTAAAAGACTGGCTAAAGAGAAAATAAAATTTATTGGCCCCAATCCTAATGCTATAAAAAAAATGGGAGACAAAATTGAATCTAAAAATCTTGCAATAAAACTTAAATTAAACGTAATACCCGGTCATACCGCTCCGGTAAAAAACTCAAAAGAAGCATTAAAAATCTCAAATAAAATTGGATACCCGGTCTTACTAAAGGCATCAGCTGGAGGTGGCGGTAAAGGAATGAGAATAGTAAGAAAAAATAGTGAATTAGAAGAAAATTTTAATGCCGCAAAGAGTGAGTCAAAGAAAAGCTTTGGGGATGATCGTGTGTTCATTGAAAAATATATAGAGCAACCAAGACATATTGAGATACAAATTCTTTGTGACAAATATGGAAATCAAGTTCATTTAGGTGAGAGAGAATGCTCAATTCAAAGGAGATATCAAAAAGTTATTGAGGAGTGCCCGTCGCCATTTGTAGATGAAGAAATGAGAAATGAAATGGCTGCACAAGCTTTAACCCTTGCAAAGGAAGTTAAATACGACTCAGCGGGGACCGTAGAATTTGTAGTAGATGCTAAAAAAAATTTTTATTTTCTTGAGATGAACACAAGACTTCAAGTTGAACATCCTGTTTCTGAGCTTGTTACAGGCGTAGATCTGGTTGAACAAATGATTTATTGCGCAGATAATAAAAAGTTAAATATATCTCAAAAAGATATTAACCTTAAAGGCTGGTCAGTTGAGTCTCGTATTTATGCCGAAGATCCAACTAAAGATTTTTTACCTTCAATTGGTAGAGTGACTGAATACATAGAGCCATCAAAAATCGAAGATAAAGATCAAATTATTAGGAACGATACAGGTATAAATCCTGGATCTGAAGTTTCTTTATTTTATGATCCTATGATATCAAAGCTAGCGGTTCACAGTAAGGATAGAGCAACTGCAATAGACTTAATGATCAAGTCACTGCAAAATTATTACTTATCAGGAGTTGAAAATAATATTGAATTTCTGATTTCAATTTTAGATGAAAAAAAATTTAGAAACGGCAAAATAAGTACAAATTTTATCAAAGAAAAATTCCCTAAGGGTTACTATTCTAATCATAATTTAAGTGAATATAAGAAACACAGAATTGCAATTTTTGCTCAGGTTTTATTTATATTCCAATTACAAAGCAAGATATTAACTTCAAATGATTTTGTAATAAAGGTAGGAGAAGATTTTCTTAACCTCAATGTTACAGAATCTAAGTTTGAAAAAGAAAGATTTTATGGAACCTTTAAAATAGAAAAAAAAGAGTATGAGATTGAAACATCTATAAAGCTAAACGAGAGGTTATGTCAGGTACGTATAAATGAGCAAATAGAGTATTTTAAATTAAATAAACTTGTAAACCTTAACTCTTCGGATGTCAGTTACTATGATTGTAGATGTCAGACCGTAGTTGTAAGTAAGCAACATGAAACTTACATAAGGCTTATGCCAAAAATAAAATTAGAAGATTTATCAAAAAAATTAATTTCTCCAATGCCCGGTCTAATCAAATCAATAGACGTATCTGAAGGACAAAAAGTCAAAAGTGGAGATCAATTGCTAATCATCGAAGCAATGAAAATGGAAAATATTTTAAAAAGTGAAAAAGACTGCGTAATTGATAAAGTTCTAATAAAGCCAGGTGATAGTGTGGGCGCTGATGAGGAGCTTATTCTATTTTCTAAATAGCCAAAGTTTTTAATTTGCTCTGAAAAATATCTCTATCCATGTAGCCTTGTCTAAAGTAGCGACAATTTTTAGTATCTCTATATGCACCCCTTCCATGCAATACACGATAATTATCTAAAATTAACATGTCACCTGGTCGTTGTTTAATGCGAATATTATTTTTTTTGTCCTTTATTAAATCCCATAACTTTCTTCTTGCATTAATATAATCGTCTATTTTTTTATTTTTATCGAATGGAATTAATTCAGTTCTATTATTGTACCTTACTTGTATTACATTATTCATATCATCTAACTCGATCAGCTTACATTTATTTTCTAACCAGGCATTTTCATCTTTATATCTAAAAAAGGTATTGAAAGTTGTAAGCGTATTAAAGAATTGTTTATGTTTATCTCGCAAAATTTTTGCAACATTAAAACCGTCAACTATTGTGTTTTCTCCACCTATTGAAGCGTTTTCTATGCAGTGTAAAAAAATATAACCTTGTGTAGGGAAGCGATATGGATTGTCAGTATGGTTCTCTAGTGCTCTTGTTGTCATAGTTAAGTCATAGGCTTTTTTTATATTTTTAACGTCAGCAATACCACCCCAATTTGTTTTTTTAACTGGCCCAATAAGTTTCATAAGTTCGTTTAAACCATTCTTAGTTTTTGGAATATTTCTGACTAAACAAAAACCAAATGTTTCAACGGATAATAAAATGTCAGATAACATTTTTTCATTTATAAGCAGAAAGTTATATTTTGGAATTTTAATACTATCTTTATTCCATAAACATTTTTTGGACTTGAATTCTCCAGATTCTAGTTGATTATAGAGATAGCCAAATTGATACGAATGTTTTGAATTATCTGAAAATTGAATCTGTAAAACATTATTGTTTATTTTGGCGGATTTAACGTATAAATGTTCATCTATCTCCGCTGCTTCTATTAATAGTTGATTTGTATAATTATCTCTTATCTCGCTGTTCGTACTATGCTCATAAAGCCATTGAGCATTTACTTCATAGTTCTTATATTTATTTTTGAGATTGATAGTTTTTTTATTATTTTTTACAGAAGTAAAGTTCATTTTAATTAAAATATTTAACTAGAGTTTTTTCAATTGTTTTATCAATTTCCTTACTCTTTATATTATAACCTAAATCTGAAAAACTAGTGACAAATTTGCTACTCATTCCACATGGCTTGATACCTTCGTAGTGACTTAAATCTGGATTTATATTTATTGAAAAACCATGGTAAGTAACCCATTTTTTTACCTTTAGACCGATACTGGCAATTTTATAGAGTTGACCATTATCCTTTTTAACGAATACTCCATGATGATCAGGTATTGCTTCTGCAACAATGTGAAAATTACTTAGAATTTCTATGATCAATTTTTCAAGTTGGTTTACAAAAAACTTAATGTCTTTTTTTCTATTATTTAAATTGATCATAAGGTAGACAACTCTTTGTCCAGGGCCATGATAAGTATATTTTCCTCCCCGATTAGTCTTAATTACAGGTATTTTATTATTATTAAGAAGGTCACTTTTATGATCAGTAGATCCTGATGTATATATCGCTGGATGACTTAAGAGCCAAACTAGTTCGTCATTCTGGTTTTTAATTATTTCATTCACTCTATTTTCCATATATTTAAGACTTTTTAAGTAGTCTTGAGCTGAATTATCGATCTTAATTTCCATGTTTTTCTGGATAATAACCTAAATTGATGTACATGTTTTTATTATGAATAATATTGTAAATGAACCTCCTCAAAATGAGAATATTACATTTAATAATCAATTAATTAATGATGTAATAAATTTTTGCAATAACAAAGAAAAAGATAAACTAACCAATATTATTTCTCCTCTTCATCCAGCAGATTTGGCTGATCTCTTTACTTTTCTTAGTAAAGAGCAACGATCTTACATTCTTAATAATCTTAGTGAAGACCGCTATACAGATGTTCTTGCTGAGCTAGATGACACTATTATTGATGAAACAGTTCAAGAATTAGAGGATACTAAAGTAGTTCGCTCCATTAGTGAGATGGAGACAGATGATGCAATTAACCTCATTGAGTCTTTGGAGCCAGCAGCTCAAAAGAAAATTTTAGACCAAGTAAACCCCACAGAGAGAGAAATTTTACAAGAAAGTCTTAATTACCCTGAAGATACTGCTGGAAGAAGAATGCAAAAAGAATTTGTTTCAATGCCAGGCTTTTGGACAGTAGGGCAGGCTATTGATCATTTAAGAGAACAAATTGACTTACCCGATGAATTCTATGAACTTTTTATTGTTGACCCGAGTAATAAACCGTTGGGGAGCGCTTCAGTTTCTAAAGTTCTGAAGTCACGTAGAGATACAAAATTAAATGAAATTTTAGAAGAAAACCCAAAATTTGTTAAGGCATCTATGGATCAAGAAGAAGTAGCACTTTTCTTTGAGCAATACTCTTTGGTGTCAGCTGGAGTTGTCGATGACCAAAATAGATTAATTGGAAGAATTACTGCAGATGATATTGTGTGGGTTGTTCAAGAAGAAGCAGAAGAAGATATTTTGAGGTTGGGGGGTGTTTCAGAAAGTGAGATGAACCAATCCATTGGAAGATCAACGAGGCGACGATTTATATGGTTATTTCTAAATTTATTAACTGCAATTCTTGCATCTTATGTAATAAGTCTGTTTGATGCCAGTATTGAGAAAATGGTAGCATTGGCGATTTTAATGCCAATTGTTGCATCAATGGGTGGCAATGCAGGAACACAAACGTTAACACTAACCGTGAGAGCTATCGCAACTAAAGAATTAGTAGATAACAATAGAAGAAAAGTATTTTTCAAAGAAATTGCGATATCAATATTAAATGGAATTTTATTTGCGATTATAACAGGGTTTGCTGCTTGGATTTGGTTTTCTGATATTAGTTTATCTATAATTGTTGGAGCAGCAATGGTAATAAATATTTTATCTGCAGGTTTGTTTGGTTTCCTAATTCCATATATTTTTAATAAAGTTAAAATTGATCCCGCTTTGGCATCAAGTGTGTTTGTAACAACAATAACTGATGTATTTGGATTTTTATCTTTTCTAGGGCTCGCTTCAATTTATTTATTTTAGATTTTTATATTGTCAATTAATCGAGTATTTCCTATTTTAGCCGCAATAAATATTCTTGATTTATCACTTATTTTTTTTCGAACAGAGAGATCATCATTTAATACAGTCAGATAATCAATTTTATCAACACCATGATCTATCAGGACTTTTTTTGTGTGATTAAGTATTTTATTAATCTTTAACTTGGTTCTAACCAAAGGAGGTAATTTTTTAAGTAATTTGTTGATTTTAATAGCAATTTTAAATTCCTGACCACTTAAGTATTTATTTCTTGATGAAAGTGGAAGCCCATTTCTATCCCTAACAGTTTTAACACATATTATCCTTGTATTTAATTTTAATGACTCAGTCATTTTTTTAATTACTAAATACTGTTGATAATCTTTTTCACCAAAAAATGCCGCGTCTGGCTGCACTATATCAAAAAGTTTAAGTACAATATTTTTTACACCTGGAAAGTAATTTGGCCTTGATTTACCACATAGTCGTTTCTCAATTGCAAACTGTGGACAATTATGATTTGTTTTATGGGAGAGAATTTGTTTTTGTATTGGAGTAAAGACAATATCAGCACCGTATTTTTTTAAAACTTTAAGATCATTTTTGAGCGTCCTTGGGTAATCTTTATAATCTTCTTTTGGTCCAAATTGTGTAGGATTAACAAAAATACTAACTACAACAATTGATTTCAGTTTTTTTGACTCCTTTACTAATTTTATATGTCCTGCATGTAGAGCTCCCATTGTGGGTGTTAAGTGAACTTTAAAACCATCGCTTCTATATCGATTTAGGATTTTATCGAGATATTTTATACTCTTAACTAATTTCATTATGTATATCTTCAAAAATAATATTATCCGCAAACTTCTTTGACAAATTATACTTTTTCATATTATTAATTGTCCAGGTTAATAGTGGAATATTTTTCTTTCTTATACTTTGAATATTTCTCATATTTATTTTTTCTACATCAACCGCTAAAAAATTAATGCCGAGATGAGAAATCTCTTTTAAATCGATGTTATCATTACTAGTTATTAGGCCTGTTTTATAAAATGGAGCATTGATTTTAAACCATTCACACATTTTATAATCAAATGACTGCAAAGCAATTTCCCCATTGTAAGCTCGAATTATTTCGATTAACCTTTCTTCAATTTCAGGATTAAAACCAGATTTTATTTCAATTAAAATAGGTGTTTTGCCATCTACTAAATGTAGCATCTCATCGAGTGATGGTATTTTACAATCTGTGTTTAAAAGCTTTAGTTTTCTTATTTCGTTTGTACTTAGATCATTAATATTAGAATTTATTCCGCACATCCTTTTTAAATCGTAATCATGAAATACTATAATTTCTTTATCCTTAGATAAGACAATATCACATTCTATTGCAAGGTTGTGTTCCATTGCATTTTCAAATGCTTCCAAAGAATTTTCAATGATTAATTTTTTATCATGAAGGCCTCTATGGGCAATCGGACGATCAAGAAAAGGTTTCATTATTTCAGAATTTCAAATATTGATGCAACTTCAACACTAGCATTTTTTGGAAGAGAGTTTGCTCCCACTGCAATTCTTGAATGCTTTCCTTTTTCTCCCATAATATCGCAAACAACATCTGATGCACCGTTGATGACTAAGGGATGGTCAGAAAATGAATGATCAGCATTTACGTAACCAGCAACATGAATACAATTAAAATCACTAAGTTCACATAAAGGGTTTAGTTGATCTAATATAGACAAAGTATTAAGCATACATATGCGTGATCCATACGATGCCTCCTTAATATCAGTTTCTGATGGAACTTTACCAGTTATAATTTTTTCATCTTTTATAGGAAGTTGCCCAGATACATAAACTAAGTTGCCTATTTTTTTAAAAGGCAAATAATTCCCAAGAGTTACAAGCTTAAATTGCTTATAATCTTGTTCTACTTCGAGTATTTTATCCGCTAATTTCATTAATAAGAAAATTATATATATCTTTCCAACTATATGCACGAAAATCCGCCTCTTTCGGTGAAACTGCAAGTTTAGATAATCGTTTATCAGATATGTAATGAATAGTTTTAGATCTTGATACTTCTTCTTTTACGGAGGATATGTGAGGAGCTAAATCATCTATAAAAAAAACTTTTTCTTTAAAGTCTCTAATCAATTCTTTAATTACCAGCCCTTTTGGTCCGTTTCCGGCAATTATTTGAAGATTAAGACCATTCTTTTGAAAACAATGCTTTCTATCATCCAAATATTTGAATGGAATATTAGTCAGCACTAAAATTTGAAAATTAGAGTCCAAAAGTTTATTGATAAAGTGTATTGATCCTTCGACAAAAGTTATATCTTTTGATTCTGTTCGAAAAAAATCGTCTAAATATTCAAGTATAACTTCATTAGATACAACTTCATCAGTTCCTTTTTGTTTTATATTTCCAAAAAGAGCGTATGAAGTTAGGTCGTACCAATATCCTTTTTTTTCTAAATAAATTTCAAAGCATTTTACGAAATTTAATAAGACTTCATCAGCATCAGTTATAAGCAGTGGTTTATCCTTTAAAAGGGTAGCTTTGTTTATTTGCTTTTGAAGGCCATCAGATAGCTTATGTGACACTAATTACTTAACTTCTATCAATGTAAGTTTTGTTTGCGTATATTGGCCAAGAGCTTCCAGAGATTTATCTCTTCCAGAACCTGACTGCTTGTATCCACCGTGAGGTAAAGACATATCTCCATCGCTCAAACTATTTATCAGAACTTTCCCGCTTTTAATTCTTTTTGCAAGCTTATGTACTTTATTTAAATCATTAGACCATATCATTGCATTAAGTCCATAATGAGTATCATTTGCTATTTGAAGGGCTTCATCTTCATTTTCAAAATCTATGGCACATAATACTGGTCCAAAGATTTCCTCTTTAGCAACAGTCATTGAATTTTGAACATCTTTAAAAACTGTAGGACTTACATAGTAGCCACCTGAGTCTTGAAGCACCTGATCACCACCAGTTATAACATTCGCACCTTCAGATTTGCCTGTATCTATGTAATTCATGATTCTTTCAGTTTGTGTTTTATCGACAATTGAACCCATTAAAGTGTTTGGATCAAACGGATTACCTGGCATCCACGGTTGTGAGTAGCTTACAACTTTTTCTAAAAATTCATCTTTAATCGATTTTTGAAGCAGCAACCTTGAGGGCGCATCACACACCTGACCGCTGTTTCCAAACATGCCATCTGCTGCCATTTTTGCAGCATGGTCTAGATCAGGTGCATCTGCAAATATTATATTTGGAGACTTTCCACCACACTCCAGTGAAACTCTCTTCATGTTAGACTCACCTGCGTAAGATAAAAAATATCTTCCAACTTCTGTAGATCCAGTAAAACCAAGTTTATCAACATCCATGTGAGTCCCTAATGCTTTTCCTGCAGTAGGACCATAACCTGGCACTACATTGAAGACTCCTTCTGGAATCCCAGCCTCCATTGCTAGTTCGGCAACTCTTAGTGCAGACAGAGGCGATTGTTCTGCAGGTTTTAAAATAAAACTATTTCCAGTAGCTAACGCGGGCGCAAACTTCCAACAAGCCATTAATAAAGGAAAATTCCAAGGAGTTACCGCTCCAACTACACCCAGTGGTTCTTTTGTGATAGTAGCAATCAAATTATCACTTGTTGGGGCTACATCATCATAAAGCTTATCAATTGCCTCAGCATACCATTTTGTACAATTAATACATGCAGCTATATCGCCTGTTGCTCTTGTTATTGGTTTTCCCATATTTAAAGTTTCTAGTAAGCCTAGCTCTAAAATATTTTTTTTCATTAAGTCAGCGAAATTAAAGAGAATTTTTTTTCTTTTTGAGGGAGCCATCCTAGACCATGATCCTTTTTCAAATACATCACGCGCAGCTTTCACAGCTTTGTTTATATCTTCAATGTCACACTCCGCAACACTAGTTATTACTGATCCATCAACAGGGCTAATGCTCTCAAACGTTTTGCCTGTTACTGAATTTGTATAGTTTCCATTAATAAATGCCTGATTTTTAAAATCCAGAGATGATTTTTTTTCCATCACATCATTTAGAGCGAGAGCCATAGTTAACCTTTCGACTTGTTAATAATTTAATTTTTATAAAGATTATAAAGATACAGGTTTTTTTATTTTTTAGAAGATTTTTTCTTTTTCTTACCTGTTTTTTCTAGTTTTTTTTCAATCAAATCAATAGCTTCATCCATTAGAATTTCTTCAGGGTCAATATTATCGGGAATTGTGGCATTAATACTTTTATATTTAATATAGGGCCCGAACTTCCCTTTCATCACTTTGATTGGTTTTTTATCATCTGGATGTTCTCCTAAAGTTTTGATTTCAGATGAACTTTTAAGTCTACCAGGCTTTGCATTAGCAAGCAGAGAAACTGCTCTATTAATACCAATATCAAAAATTTCAGAATTATCTTCAAGGCTAGCATTTTTATCGCCACAATTAATGTAACCACCATAGCGGCCATAATTCACAGTAATAATTTCTCCTGTTTCAGGGTGACCACCTATCTCTCTTGGTAAACTTAATAAATACTGAGCTTTCTCTAAATCAATTGCAGAGGGGGAAATACCTTTAGGCACCGAGGCTCTTTTTGGTTTTTCTTTTTCAACGACGTCACCAAGCTGAACGTATGGACCAAATCTTCCATTCAATAATTTTATATCCTGTTCTGATTCAGTATCTTGTCCAAGAATTGTATCTTCAAATGCTTCTTTAATTTTTTTATGAGAGATAGGTCTAGTAAACTTACAATCGGGATAGTTGGAACAGCCTACAAACGCTCCAAATCGACTTACTTTAAGACTTAGTTCACCTTCACAGTTTTCAGAAGGACAACTTCTTGATATTGCCTTTTCACCGTTACTTCCTTCTTTTTGCTCAAATATATGGGACTTAAGAATTTCATTTAAATTATCCAATATATTAGTAATTCTCAAATCAGTAACATCACCAACATTTGTAGAAAAATTTTTCCAAAAATTTTCTAAGAATTCAGTCCATTTTATTTTTCCAGAAGTAATTTCATCAAGTGATTCTTCCATTCCAGCGGTAAACTCATAATCAATGTACTTTGAGAAAAATCCTTTAAGAAATGCTGTTATCAATATTGCTCTATCAACAGGTACAAACCTATTTTTATCAAGTTCAACATAATTTCTTGTTTTTAAAACAGATATTATACTGGCGTAGGTTGAAGGTCTTCCTATGCCCAATTCCTCTAATTTTTTTACTAAACTTGCCTCAGAGTATCTTGGGGGTGGGAGTGTAAAATGTTGTGTTTCAGTTGGTGAAACTGACGCTATCTTCATTCCTTTCGAAATAGCGGGTAATGTAACCTCATCTTCATATTCCTCATTTTCATCTTTTTTAATTTGTTCATCACTTTTTACCTTAAACTCACTATAAATATTCAAAAACCCATCAAATTTTACCACAGAACCGTTTGCTCTTAGTTTCAATTCATTTTTTTCAGAGCTGATATCAATAGCTGTTCTTTCAAATACAGCAGAACTCATTTGACTTGCAAGGGCTCTTTTCCATATTAATGAGTATAATTTTAAACTATCTGTATCTAAATATTTTGAGACCTGATCAGGTGTTAATTCAATATCAGTAGGTCGAATTCCCTCGTGAGCTTCTTGAGCGTTTTTAGCTTTTTTTGATTTGTAAGTTCTTACTTCATTGGGGCAATACCCATTCTCAAAATTTTTTTTCAAATAGTTTCTATACGTTTCAATGGCTTCTTTAGATATATCAGTGCTATCAGTACGCATGTAAGTTATTAAACCAACTGTTTCACCATTAATTTCAATACCTTGAAATAATTTTTGTGCAATTTGCATTGTTCGAGAGGCGCCAAAACCATAAATACTTGATGCGGTTTGTTGAAGTGTTGAGGTAGAAAAAGGTGGTTCTGGATTCCTTGATGCAGGTTTTTTTGTAATATCTATTATTTCAAATTTATTATCCGAGAATAAATTTACAATTTTTTTTGCATCATCTTCAGACTTAAAGCTAAATTTTTCTACTTTTTTGCCTTCTACAGCAAGTAAATTTGCTTCTATATTAAAACCATCCTCAAAATTTACATTGCCTTTAATTTTCCAATACTCTTCAGGTTCGAAAGACTCAATGGCAAGTTCACGTTCACATATCAATCTTAAGGCAACTGATTGAACTCTTCCTGCTGATTTAGCTCCCGGTAACTTTCTCCATAACACTGGTGATAAATTAAAGCCAAATAGATAATCCAGTGCTCTTCGAGCTAAATAGGCGTCTACAAGATCAGTGTCAATATCTCTTGGATTGGCAATACCATTTTTTACTGCATTTTTTGTGATCTCACTAAAGACCACTCTCTTGACAGTTTTATCTTTTAATAATTTTTTCTTATTTAATAGTTCAACAATATGCCATGCAATTGCTTCACCTTCTCTATCCGGGTCAGTTGCAAGATAAAGAGTAGATGCATCAGCGCTGGCATCATAAATTTCTTTCATATGTTTCTTTGAAGTTGAAGAAACTTCCCATTCAAAAGCAAAATTATTTTCTGGATCTACCGAGCCATTTTTAGATGGCAAATCACGAACATGACCAAAGCTTGCAAGTACATTGAACTCACTTCCTAAGTATTTATTTATTGTTTTAGCCTTAGCTGGGCTTTCTACTATTACTAAATTCATATCCTTATAAACGCGCTCTTTAATATATTTTTGTGAGCTTTGTCAAATTTTCACAAAAAATATTTTATAATTGGCAGAATATAAGGCTTAATACAATTTCTTTTCTTCACGCTTTAATAAGCGTTTTATATTTTCATGATGAGAAAAGATCATAATTAGATTTATAATTAAACACATAAATAAAACATTGAAATCAAAATAAAATAATGAAATTAACGAAATTAAATTTGCGGAAAGCAAACTTGCTAGTGACGAATATCTATAAATTACAAAAATTATAATCCAACTTACTCCAAGAGCTAAAAATAAATAAAAGTTAACTGCAAATATAATTCCCATAAAAGAAGCATATCCTTTACCTCCTTTTAAATCATCAAGCCATATAGGAAATATATGACCAAATAGAATAAAAGTTCCAGATATAAAAAGTAAATTATCATTGATTGCCAGAGTAAGTGTTATTGGTATTAACGCTTTAAAAAAATCAACTAATAGTGTAATTCCTGCAGCTGAAAAGTTTCCTGTTCTTAGTACGTTCGTAGCCCCAATATTTCCTGAGCCAATACTTTTGAGCTCCCCTAAATTGAATAACCTTGATACCAAAATACCAGTTGGGATTGATCCTAGAAGGTAAGAAAAGTAAATTATTAAAATTATTTCGAATATCATTTTACCATAATTGACAAACAAGCCATCCGAACAGCTACTCCATTTTCAACCTGTTCAGTTATTACTGATTTGTTTACATCATCAGCTAGTTCATTCTCTATTTCTACACCTCGATTTATTGGACCAGGGTGAAGAACTAGTACTTCAGACTTGGCTAATTTTAACTTTTCATAAGTAAGTCCAAAACTTTTAAAATAATCGTCTGCTGATGGAAGATTTAAATCTTTTATTCTTTCATTTTGGATTCTAAGCATCATCACTATATCAGCATCTTTTATGCCTTCTTCTAAATTTGTGAACGTTTCAACATCATATTTATCTAAATCTTTTGGTTTAAAATAATCAGGAAATACGAATCTAACTTTTGATTTCATTTTATTTAGAAGATAGTAGTTTGACCTTGCTACTCGACTATGTTCAAGATCACCACATATTGAAACTGTGATATCATTAAGCTTTCGATTGTGATTCATGATTGTATAAGCATCAAGCAATGCTTGTGTGGGGTGTTCATTAACACCTTCTCCAGCATTTATAACAGGACATTCTAATATTTTGGCAATTTCTTTTGAGGCATCATTTTCTCCATGTCTGATAATTACAAGATCAGGGTTCATTGCTCCTAAAGTTTGAGCGGTATCAAATAAACTTTCACCTTTTCTTAATGAAGATCCTTCAATATTCATATTAATTACATCAGCGCCTAATCTTTTAGCAGCTATTTCAAAAGAGATTAGTGTTCTTGTAGAGGGTTCAAAAAAAAGATTTATAATTGTTCTACCTTTTAAGATTGGTATTTTTTTATCTTTTTCTTTGTTGTGCTCTTTGAAAATTTTACTGAGTTCTAAAATATTATTTATATCCTCAATGCTGAGGTTTTTTATGCCATGCAGATGGGTTTGAGAGATTTTAGGGATTTTAATGTTTTCAAGCATTAATTCATTCTTTTAATATAATTTAATGCACCTTCCAAGATAAATGCTGAAGCGAGACTATCAATTTCTTTTTTTTCATTATGGGCTTTTTTTCTACTTTTAGAATTATCAATATATAACCTGTCCACAGCAACAGTAGAAAGTCTTTCATCCCAAAAAGAATAGGGAATATTCAAAGACAAATTTATAGCTCTTGATTTATCACGGATTGATTGAGCACTTTTTCCCTCACTTCCATCCATATTTAATGGCAGTCCAATTATGAGGGCTTTAACGTCGTGAAGTCTAACTAGCTCATTTAATTCTTTCAGAAAGTCTTTCATGTTTGAATATTTAATAGTTCTTAATGGTAGAGCCCCCGTCATATCCGATGTAGAAATTGCAACTCCAATTCTTTTACTGCCAATATCCAATCCTAGAATTTTATGATAACTTTCCACTAATGACTTAAATTCTGCAATATCTACTTCTTTTTTTGTTTCATTAGTCATTTTTTGACTGTATATCATACATTAATTTAAGTTAGTACCTCATATAAATATGGAATTTGATAAGAAAAGTCTTTTAAAGCTTGGAAAGTTAGCAAGAATTTCAATCAGTGACGATAAACTCAATAATCTTAGTAAGGATCTTAATTCAATCTTAGAATTTGTTGATCAGTTGAAAGAAATTAAAACTGATCAAGTTGATCCGACATCTAATGCCCTTAATCAAAAATTAGAAGTTAGAGATGATAAAGTCGATACTAAGAATAGTGCTGAAGATATATTAGAAAATGCACCTGAAAAAGAAATGGACTTTTTTGTTGTTCCAAAAGTGATCGAATAATGAAAGATAGTTATACATTAAAATCTCTGGCAGTTCTTTTGGAAAATAATAAAATATCATCGAAAGAGTTAACTTCAGAGTATTTAAAAAATATTGAAAATGGTAAGGAGTTAAATTGCTATAATACTATATCACAAGAGAAAGCTCTTATTGATGCTGAAAAGTCTGACAAAAGAAGAAAAAGTCAAAATCTCAGAAGTAAGTACGACGGAATTCCAATTGGAATAAAAGATTTATTTTGTACGAAGGGTGTGACTACTACAGCATCAAGTAAAATTTTATCAAACTTTGTTCCAAATTATGAGTCTACAGTAACTCAAAATTGTGATGATGCAGGCTTGATTAGTTTAGGCAAATTAAATTGTGATGAATTTGCAATGGGTTCAACTAACAAAACTAGTTTTTTTGGTTCGGTTAAGAATCCATGGAAATCTGTAAATTCTGATATTGAGCTTGTACCAGGAGGATCATCTGGAGGGTCAGCAGCGGCAGTTTCAGCTGATCTTTGTGTAGCCTCTCTTGGAACGGATACTGGAGGCTCAATTAGACAGCCAGCTTCTTTTACAGGTACTGTTGGTTTGAAACCTTCATATGGAAGAGTATCCAGATGGGGAATAGTTGCATTTGCATCTTCATTAGATCAAGCGGGACCAATTACAAAAACTGTTGAAGACGCTGCAATCTTATTAGACATTATATCGGGTCATGATGAAAAGGACTCAACTTCTTCGGTTAATCCAAAAGAAAATTATTATGAAAATTTAAATTCAGACATAAAAGGGATGAAAATTGGAATACCAAAGGAATTTAGAAGTGACAAGCTTCCAGCTAGTACTCAAAAAAGCTGGGATGAGTGTGCAAATTTACTAAAAACTAATGGAGCAGAAATAGTAGAAATTAGTTTGCCTCATACAATGAGTGCTTTACCCACTTACTATATTATCGCACCTGCAGAAGCTTCATCAAATTTAGCTCGCTATGATGGAGTAAGATATGGACTAAGAGTCAAAGGAAATGATCTCATTGATATGTACGAAAAAACGAGATCAGAGGGATTTGGCGATGAAGTAAAGAGAAGAATATTAATTGGCACATACGTACTATCATCTGGATATTATGATGCTTATTATATTAAGGCACAAAAGATTAGATCATTAATAAAAAGTGACTACGTTGAAGCCTTTAAAAAAGTTGATGCGATTCTCACTCCTTCAACACCTTCAACGGCTTTTGAGATTGCAAATGAGCCTTCTGATCCAGTACAAAACTATCTAAATGACATTTTTACTGTTCCTGTAAATCTAGCGGGTTTACCAGGTATATCTATTCCATATGCAAATGATGAGAATAATTTACCAATTGGCTTACAACTGATAACAAATTCATTTGAAGAACAAAAATTACTCAATGTTGCTAAAAATATTGAGGAAACTATAAATTATTCAGAAACTCCAGAAAAATGGTGGCTAAAATGATAGAGGGTTGGAATTTAGTTATTGGAATAGAAATTCATGCTCAAGTTAATTCAAAATCTAAATTATTTTCATCATCACCAACCGATTTTGGATCTAAACCCAATAGTCAAGTAAGCTTAATTGATGCAGCAATGCCAGGTATGCTACCTGTAATTAATAAATTTTGTATTGAGCAAGCCGTTAAGTCAGGGATTGGATTAAATGCAAAAATAAATAAAAAATCTATTTTTGATCGTAAGAATTATTTTTATCAAGACTTACCACAAGGCTACCAGATATCTCAGTATAAGGACCCAATAGTGGGAGAAGGATTTATTGAGATAGAAACTGAAAACGGTCAAAAGAAAATAGGGGTTGAGAGACTTCATTTAGAACAAGATGCAGGTAAAAGTTTGCATGATCAGGATCCAAACTTAACTTTTGTTGACTTGAATCGTTCAGGAATTGCTCTAATGGAAATTGTATCTAAACCAGATATGAGCTCACCAGAGGAGGCTGTTGAATATGTTCGAAAAGTTAGAAGTATTCTAAGATATCTTGGTACATGTGATGGAAATATGGAACAAGGATCTCTAAGAGCCGATGTAAATGTTTCTGTAAACAAGCCAGGAAATGAATTAGGTACAAGGTGCGAAATCAAAAACTTAAACTCATTTAAATTTATTCATGCAGCTATTGTTTATGAAGCAAAAAGACAAATAAAACTTATTGAGCAAGGAGAAAGTGTTAATCAAGAAACAAGATTATTTAATACGCAGTCTGGTGAAACGAGATCAATGAGGTCAAAAGAAGATGCTCATGATTATCGATATTTTCCTGATCCAGACCTTTTGCCACTCACTTTGGATGATGACTGGATTAAAGGTTTACAAGACACAATACCAGAATTGCCAGATCAAATAAAAGAGAGATTTATTAATGAATATTCTCTTAGTTCTTATGATGCAAATATTATTGTTTCAGACAAAGCAATAAGTGAATATTTCGAAGACGTTGTAAAGAACAGGAATCCAAAACTTGTAACAACATGGGTTACTGGAGAATTATTTTCAATACTAAATAAAAAAAATCTGATTATTGAGGATAGTCCTATTACTGCAAAACAACTTGGTGAACTTGTTGATAACATTGAAAATGGTAAGATTTCAAACCGTCAAGCAAAGGAAGTGTTGGAGGAAATGTGTGAAAGTGGCAAAGGTGCGTTAGAGATTATTGATGAAAAAGGTTTATCCCAAATTAGTGATGAAAATGAAATAGAAAGCCTAGTTGATAATGTATTAAATTCAAATCCAGAAAACGTTAAAAAATATAAAAATGGAAAAGATAAACTTTTTGGTTTTTTTGTTGGTGAGGCCATGAAACTTTCTAAAGGTAAAGCTAATCCAAAAATAGTTAATGACCTAATCAAGAAAAAGTTATCACAATAAAGTAATTTCTTTTAATCAATATAAATTTGATATATTAAAACAATGTGTGGAGAGATGGGTGAGTGGTTGAAACCGGCTCCCTGCTAAGGAGTTGTGCGGGCTTATACCCGTACCGAGGGTTCGAATCCCTCTCTCTCCGCCACACTAATTTTATTACGATTCTTGTTTCTTACTTGGTTTAATTAAGGTTTTTCCACCAACATAAGCACGATTAAGATTATTCGATAAAGTGTACTCAATTGGTTTCAATTCATTCTCAATAAATTCATATACTTGAATATTTTCCATTACTCTTTGAACATAGTTTCTTGTTTCTTTGAAAGGTATCAACTCTATCCAATTTTCACTTGTAATATCATCTTTTCTTGGGTCCCCATATTTTTTTATCCATCTTGAAACTCGTGATTCACCCGCATTATAAGCTGCAAGAGACAAAATGTATGAGCCATTGTAGTTTGAGAGTAGTTTATCTAAATAAGCGCTTCCTAAAATTACATTATATTTTGGATCTTCTGTTAATTTACTCTTTGCATATTCAAGCTTTAAACCCTTTGAGACCCTTTTTGCTGTATACGGCATAAGTTGCATTAATCCTTTTGCTCCTGCATAACTTCCAGCTTTAGGATCAAACTGACTCTCTTGTCTTGTTACAGAATGTATTAGACTTTGTTCTGGAAAAATAATTTTTCCAAATTCAGGTCTTTCAATTTGAGGAAAGCTTAGAGGGTCAAGAATTGTGTGGTTATAATATAAAATTTTACCTGCTTGAACTGCAAAATCATGTCTGCCTATGTCATTTGCAGTTTTGACAGAATTTACAGAAGTACTAAGATTGTTACGATCAGCAAGATCCCAAATAAATTTTTTAACCAATTTAGGTCTATCAAATTCATTTAATAGAGAGATTGATAAATAAACTGGTCGATTTTCTTTATAATCAGTGTTGTTAGCATCGGAATACTTTACAAGCAATGGATTAAATAATTTCTTTTCTGATAATTTGCTCGCCGCGAGCTGACCATAAAAGGTAAGACTATACAAAGAAGCCTTTTCATACCAGCGTTGCGACTCTGCAGAACTACCAACTTCCTCTAATGCATTTCCCATCCAATAGGCGGCTCTTGCTTTTGAGATTGGTCTTGATGAAACATTCCAAATTTCTTGAAAATGAAGATAGGCTGATTCTGGATTAGATAAAAAAGTAAGAGCTATCCAACCTGCTAACCACTCAGCCTCAGCAATATCTTTACTTTCACTCAAACCGTGATTTATTGCAAGCGCGTATGCAGTTTCATATTCATGACGGTCAATTAAACGCCTAATAAGAAAACTTTTTTTATCCCAAAATTTGTCTGGGCGAACTAACTCACTCGAATTTGATTTATTGATATCTAATAATAATACTAGTGCACTATCATACTTTCTTTTTTTTATTCGCCAGTTGATTCGATCAAAAACAAGTCCAGGATCATTTTTCAATTCATCTGGAACCAGCTTTATTAAATTATCTACACCACCCGAAAATGAAATTAATCCTATCCTGGCTTCAAATAGTTTTTGATAATCCTTATCAACATATTTTACCAATCTGGCTGCAGTTCTATATTTTCCGTCCCACAGTAATTTATTTATTCTTCTCAGATGATGATCTTTATTTAAAATATTTTTATAAGTTTTTATGATTTGAGATTGTTCTTTTCTAGTAAAGCTGCCACTGATATAGCCATCAATGATAAGTTTCTTTCCTTCTTCAGATTTGCCACTGTTTAGAAGCGCATTACCTAGATAAATTCGACCCCAGCCTGTTTCTGGAGGATTATCGCTAAAGTAATTTATTAAATCTTCATAATTATCTCTAAATGTAATTTTTGATTCAGCTTTAAGTTTTATTTTTTCTATTTCAGGCCAATTTGAATTTTTCTTAACATATGTTCTGTAATCAGAAAATGTTAAATTACCTGCACCATTATAATATTTAAGCCAGTTTAGAGTTTCTTTTGCTGTTTCATTTTTAATATTACTGCTTATTCCAGTTACTCGATCCCATTTATATTCATCCGCCTTGTCGAGCGCTAACTCAAATAACTCATAGTCTTTATTACTTAACAATTGAGAGAGTGCAGGCTGCACTGGTTTTTTTATTGGGATCGAGAATCCAGGTCCCGGCAATTCAATGTATAGACTTCTCTTTACAGGCGTTATTTCTCCAAAAGAAGATATTCCTGAAATGAAGAATAGACTTACTACAAAAATGATTAATTTTTTCACGAAATAGTTATTTGTTTGATTTGCACAAGTATATTTATGATTAAGGTTTTTTTAAATAATTAAAAGTGCTATTGTAAACAATGTTTAAAGGATCTCATACAGCATTAATTACACCTTTTGACGGTAAAATTATTGATGAAAAATCATTTAGGTCTCTGATAGATTTTCAAATATCTGAGGGTATACATGGACTGGTTCCTGTAGGTACAACAGGCGAGTCGCCAACTCTAAGCCATGAAGAACACAAGTTAGCAGTTGAGATATGTGTTGAAGAAACAGCAAAACGTGTACCAGTAATAGCAGGGACAGGATCAAACAATACCGACGAAGCAATCGATCTCACCATGCACGCTGAAAAAGCAGGTGCTGATGGAGCTTTAGTGGTTACACCATATTATAATAAACCTACACAACATGGTTTATACTCACACTTCGAGGCAATTAGTAAGGCAACTACACTTCCAATTATTATTTATAATATTCCTGGCAGATCCATTGTTGATATGAATACAAAAACAATGAAGGATTTGTTTAAAATTAAAAACATTGTTGGAGTAAAGGACGCTACTTCAGATATACCAAGAGTTTATGAAACGAAAACAACAATAGGAGAAAATTTTAATCAATTAACAGGAGATGACGCAACTACGTTAGCTTTTATGATTTACGGTGGTCACGGATCTATCTCAGTGACGTCTAATATCGCGCCAAAATTATGTTCTGAATTTATGAAATATTGTTTAGATCAAAATTTTGCTAAAGCTTCTGAGATAAATGACAAACTGATGCCGTTGCATCATGCTTTATTTGTCGAGTCCAGTCCTGCCCCAGTAAAATATGCAGCTTCTAAGCTTGGTTTATGCAAAGATGACATAAGACTGCCGCTCACAAGTATATCAGATGAAACTAAGCAATTAGTTGATAAAGCTATGAAGCACGCATCATTAATATAGCCTTGCAAATAGCAGTTCAAAACAGAAAAGCAAAGTATAACTATACATTTGTTGAATTATTTGAGGCAGGAATTGAATTGCAAGGTAGTGAGATAAAATCGCTTCGAAATGGAAGAGTTGAGATAGCCGAGTCATATGCAAGGGAAGATAATAGTGAAATATTTTTAATAAACTCGCATTTCTCGAAATATTCTAATGCTTCATATCTAAATCACGAAGAAAACCGTCCACGAAAATTACTTTTGCATAAAAAGGAAATCAGAAAAATCATTGGAAAATTAAATAAAGAGTCACTTACTTTGATCCCAACAAAAATATACTTCAATAAAAAAGGTAGGGCAAAGTTGGAAATTGCTCTTGCTAAAGGAAAAAAACTACATGATAAAAGAGATGCTAAAAAAAGAAAAGATTGGGTTAGGGAGAAAAAAAAGTACGGATGATCTACGCTTTAGGAATTGGGTCAAATTCTAACTCAAGATTTGGTAATAAATTAAATACACTTAAATTTGTTTTAAAAGAGTTGGAGCGTAACAATATCAAAATAATAAAAAAGTCCAAATTATATTCATCGCCACCTAAAAATTTTAAAACTGCTGCCGAAACTTTTTTAAACGCTGCTTTAGTTGTTGAAACAAAATTAAAACCAAAAAATTTACTAATAATTTTAAAAAAAATTGAAAGAATTACTGGAAGATACGCCTACCGTAAGAATACTTCTCGAACATGTGATTTGGATATTCTTTTGCTTAGTAAGTCACACAAAATATTAATAAATGAGAACAAAAATTCTATAGAAATTCCACATCCAAGACTTCATGAGAGAAATTTTGTATTACGGCCTTTAATGGACATTTGTCCTGGATGGCTCCACTCTGAAAAAAAATCATCAATTATGAGGCTTCATAAAAGCTTGCATATTGAAGATAAATTATACAAAGTCACTAATACCCTATAAATAGTCATTTATTTTGGGCTTCACTTCGTAAATAATGTATGATTTATAGTGCATTATGGCACAATCAACAGTCTACAAACCTGCAAAACCTATTGATAAGCATCTTGACTCTAAATTAATAGAAAAAGCCTATGCTTTCGCAGTAGAGTGTCACAAGACACAAAAAAGACACTCAGGAGATCCATATATATCTCATCCAGTTGCGGTTGCAGATATTCTGTTAAATTTAAAATTAGATACTTCTACAATTGTTACGGGCTTATTACATGACACGCTTGAGGATACACTCGCTTCAGAAAATGAAATTGAAGAAAAATTTGGAAAAGAAGTCCTTCAATTAGTAAACGGAGTTACAAAACTATCAAAAATTGAAACCTATACTGAAAACAAATTTCAAGCTGAAAATTTTAGAAAATTAATTTTAGCAATGTCGAAGGATATCAGGGTTTTGTTAGTAAAATTAGCTGACCGTTTGCATAACATGAGAACAATTCAATTTATTCCTCAGGAAAAAAGAAGACAGCGTATTGCATCTGAAACTCTAGAAATTTATGCCCCTCTTGCCGGAAGATTGGGAATGCATGAATTTAAAGATGAGTTAGAAGATTTATCATTTCAAATTTTAAATCCATCAGCATATTCCTCATTGATGACAAGAATTGAGTATTTGAAAAAAGATAAATCTAATTTAACTGATAAAATAAAAACTAGAATATTCAGTCTTCTAGAAAAAAATGAAATTAATTGTCAAATAATAGGGCGTGAAAAAAAGATATTCTCTGTATGGAATAAAATGCAAAATAAGCAAATTGCTTTTAGGCAATTGTCTGATATTTTTGCATATAGGATTATCACTGAAAGTATTGAAGACTGTTATAGTATACTAGGTATCATTCATAATCGGTGGTCTGCTGTCCCCGGCTCATTTAAAGATTACATATCGACACCAAAAATAAATAATTATCAGTCAATTCATACAACGATAGTTGGCCCCGAAAGACAAAGAGTTGAACTTCAAATTCGAACAAATGAAATGAACTCTATAGCAGATAAGGGTATAGCCGCACACTGGAGCTATAAAGAGAATTATAATTTAGTAGATAACTCTTCTTCAGATCCAGTTAATGTTACTTGGTTGAGGGATTTAGTGGAAATATTGGACAGCGGTGGAAGCTCTGAGGACTTACTTGAAGCTACAAAATTAGAAATGTTCCAGGATCAAGTCTTTTGTTTTACACCGAAAGGTGACTTAATTCATTTGCCTGCAAATTCTAACTCTATCGATTTTGCTTATGCCCTTCATTCTGAAATTGGAAATCGTTGTGTTGGATGTAAGATTAATGGAAAACCTAGACCCTTATTTACAAAACTTCAAAATGGAGATGAGATCGAAATACTAACATCAAAAAAACCATCTCCATCTGAAACTTGGGAAAATATTGTTACAACTGCAAAGGCACAGTCATCGATAAAAAGATTTTTTAAAAAGCAAGAAAAAGATGAATTTACTAGTCTAGGGTTAAAAATATTACACAAAGTTACAGGTAGAAATGAAGATATTTCAAACACAGAAATTAGTAATTTTGCAAAAAGTTTTAATTGGAAAAGCCCTGAGGAGTTTCTTGTTGCTATCGGGAAAGGAAGTATAAAGCCACATCAATTATCAAAGCTTAAGCCCCGTTCAACTTTATCATTTTTTTCTCGATACAGAAGAAGAGACACAAACGATAAGATGCCTTTAGAGATAAGTAACTTCCAACCTGGAATTGCAATTCATTATGCAGAATGCTGTTTCCCTTTACCTAATGAAAATATTTTAGGGCTTACATCAGAAGACTCAGGTGTTATTATTCACTCCAGTTTATGTAAGGAGCTAGATAAAGAAACAAAAAAAGAAGATTGGATCACTGCCTCATGGAAAGATGTAGATCCAAAGCAGTATTTTTCGTCAAGAATAAAAGTCTCAGTTAAAAATGAACCTGGATCTTTAGGTAAATTAGCAACCATTGTTGGAAGTGCAGGTGGTAATATAACTAACCTTAACATATCTGAAAAAGGCGATGATTATTTTGATATGATTTTTATTATTGACGTTCATAATCTTGATCATCTGGATAAGATTATAGAAACTCTCTCAGAGGTGGATATTGTAAGCTCTGTAAGTAGGCTTTTGATAAATTTATGAAAACTGAAAAAGAAATAAAAGATTTTTTTGAAAAAGTAGAAGCTATTCAATATGGACATTTTATACTTTCATCGGGAAAAAGATCTAAAATTTACTGCCAGTGTTCAAAGTTATTTGAAGATCCTCGAAACGGAGAGATAGTCTGCGAAGAGTTAAAGTACAGGGTGCAAGAAAATATTGATGATGAGATTGATTATGTGATTTCTCCTGCTTTAGGAGGTCTTCTCGTAGGGTATGAGCTCGCAAGATCTTTAGGATCTAAATTCATATTTTATGAGAGAGTCGATAACGAATTTGAATTGAGGAGAGGCTTTAGTATTAAGGAAAAGGCAAAGGTCTTGTTCGTTGAGGATGTAATTACAACAGGAAAATCAACAAATGAATGTTTAGAAAAACTAAAACCCCTAAATATTAATTTATTAGGCATCGCAGCAATCGTTGATCGTTCAAATCATAAATTATTAGAAGACCACAATGTAATATCAGTCCTAAAACTAGATATTCCAATTTATGATCCCAATAACCTCCCAGACGATCTTAATAAAATACCTGCAACAAAACCTGGCAGTAGAGTAATATAAATGACCCTACCTCGACTTGGTGTAAATATTGATCATGTAGCAACTCTTAGAAATGCCAGAGGAGAAAACTATCCAAGCCCATTAAGAGCAGCTCTTTTGTGCCAAGAATATGGAGCAGACGGCATTACTACGCATCTTAGAGAAGATAGGCGTCATATAAGAGACGATGATATTACTGAAATTATTGAGAACATTACCATTCCATTAAATTTTGAAATGGCACCAACCGATGAAATGGTTGACATAGCAGTGAATGCAGGACCGAATGCTTGCTGTATTGTTCCAGAAAAAAGAGAAGAAATAACCACTGAAGGCGGAATAGATGTAAGAAGTAATCATAATATTCTTGTACCAAAAATTGAAAAGATCAAAAAAAATAACATAAGAGTCTCTTTATTTATAGACGCTTCAACGGACCAAATCAAAATGGCTAAAGAGATTGGAGCTGATATTGTAGAGCTTCATACGGGAGAATTTTGCCGTAAAATAAATTATAAGGAAGATGCTTCATCAGAACTTGAACGAATTAGAGAAGCGGCACATTTTAGTAATAGCATTGGACTTGAATTACATCTTGGTCATGGAATAACATTCGACTCTGTAGGGGAACTATCTAAGATAAAGGAAGTAAAAGAGTTTAACATTGGACATTTTATCATTTCTGAGTCAGTTTTTCTTGGACTAGAAAAATCAATAAGTAAATTTAGAGAACTGATTAAAAAAGGAAGAGATATTCAGTGATAGGCCTAGGATCAGATTTAATTGATATACGCAGAATAGAAAATACGCTTTCAAAGTTTGGAGATAGGTTTAAAAAAAGAATTTTTACAGAAAATGAGATAAAAAAATGTGAAAAAAGAAAAGAAAGTGCAGCGTGTTATGCCAAAAGGTTTGCGGCCAAGGAAGCTGCGGCAAAGGCTCTTGGTACAGGTTTTAGAAATGGAGTATTTTGGAGAGATTTAGAAGTTATCAATCTACCCTCAGGAAAACCTACGATTGCTTTTCACGGAAATTCTCAACTTCAACTCAAAAAAATTGCAAGCGGTAAGGAGCCAGACATAAGTTTAACAATTACTGATGAGTTTCCTTATGCTCAGGCAATTGTAACAATTAATTAATTTAATGACTGATAAATTTCTTAGTAAATCATGGTTTAAATCAAATTTGTTGACATTGATTTATGCATTGTTAATAGCTTTATTGATCAGAACTTTTTTATTCCAACCATTTTTTATTCCCTCTTCCTCGATGGAGCCAAACTTACTTATTGGTGATCGGTTATTTGCTTCAAAGTATGATTATGGTTATAGTAAACATTCATTTCCATTTAGTCTTGGGCCAATATCAGGTCGAGTTTTATCAACAAATCCAGAAAGAGGAGATGTTATAATATTTAAACCGCCTCATACTAATTTAGACTATATTAAAAGATTAGTAGGTATGCCGGGCGATATTATTAAAGTTGAAAATGGCAAATTAATCATTAATGGTGAAAGCGCTAAATATAAAGAATTAAGAGAGGATACAAAAATTTTAAAAAATGGACGTGTAGTAAAAGCAAGAGTTCTCATCGAAACTTTACCAAACGGAAAATCATATGAAATTTATAATTATATCGACGGATCCCCTGGCGATAATACTAGAGAAATAATTGTTCCTAACGACAATTACTTTTTCCTAGGTGATAATAGAGACAATTCAAATGATAGCCGATTTTGGGGCTCTGTAAATTTTGATAGATTAGTGGGCAAGGCACAAATTATATTTTTTTCAACTGAAGGTGGTTCAAAATTTTATGAAATTTGGAAGTGGCCTTTTGATATACAATTTAAAAGGTTGCTTAAGCTAATAAGTTAATGGCAAAAAATTTATCAATTTTAGAAAAAAAAATTTCCTACAAATTTAAAGACAAAACCCTATTAAAACGGGCAGTCACACATAAGAGTTTCAAAAAACTAGAAAATAATGAAAATTTAGAATTTCTCGGTGATAGGGTGTTAGGATTAGTAATTTCAGAAAAACTTTTAATAGATAAACCAGGTAAACAAGAGGGTTCTCTCGACAAAATGCTAAGTAGTCTGGTAGACAGAAATGCCTGCCATGAAATAGCAAAAAAAATATCTCTTGGAGATTTTATTCTTTTAGGACAAACTGAAAAATCATCACGCGGTAACAATAAAAAAAGCATTCTATCTGATGCATGTGAAGCATTGTTGGGAGCAATATATTTAGACTCTAGTTTTACTCAAGTAAGAAAAGTTATATTTGAATTATGGAAAACAAAGTTTGATAATATTGCTGAAGATATTATTGATGCAAAATCAAAGCTACAAGAGTGGACTCTAAAAAAATATAAAACCCTCCCTAAGTATAAAACAATCAGTAAAACTGGTCCTGACCATAATCCTGAATTTAAAATTCAAGTTGAATTTATGAATTATAAAAAAGCTATAGGAACTTCTTCTTCAATTAAAGAATCAGAAAAAAATGCCGCACTTGCTTTCATAGAGAAAAATAAGATAAATTCTATTAAATGAAGAGTGGAAACATTGTATTAATTGGACCAACAAATTCTGGAAAGTCATCTCTTGTAAATAAAATAATGGGACAGCGAGTATCACTTGTTTCAAGGAAAAAACAGTCAACTACATTTAATCAAAAGGTCTATAAGAAATTCTCTGAAAACGAATTTATTATCCAAGATACTCCAGGCTTTTTTTCGAGTAGAAAAAAAATAAATAATAATATCATTTCATCTCCCCTTGCAGAAATTGAGACTTCAGATTTAATTTACGTTGTCGTAGATATTTCGTTAAGAATTAATAATGAATATAAAAAAATTATTAACTCTCTAGAAAATAAAATTGAAAAACAACATGTATTTCTAATACTAAATAAAATAGACAAAGTTAAGAAAGATAAAGTACTTAGCGCAATTAAATTTTATTCAAAAGAAAAAATATTTAATGAAATATTTCCAATCTCAAGTCTCACAGGTGAAGGAGTTGAAAATCTCATAAAATTTTCAAAGAAATTTACTATTAAAACTTCAATAAAAAGCAAGCCTTCTAGTAATATACAGATTAAGAAGAAGCTATTTTACTCAGAAGTAACAAGAGAAAAAATACTTGATAAGATACATAGAGAGATACCTTATCAGTGTGATGTTGTAACTGAAAAGATTAATAAGGCTGCAAGTCAAATCAAAATATACCAATCGATTGTAGTTAAAAGACAATCACATAAGAATATACTTGTTGGAAAGAAAGGTTCAATGTTGAAAGAAATTGGTCAAGCCTCAAGAAAAGAAATTGCAAGATTTGAAAACAAAAAGACTCACCTATTTTTATTTGTAAAGCTGGCTAAAGAAAAGAAAATATGAGGTGGTCTGGAACAGGATTTGTATTAGGATTTAAAAAATATAATGAGTCATCCTATATTTTAGATGCGTTTACAGAAGACCATGGAAGGCATAAGGGATTAATTAGAGGAATACATTCAAAAAATTTACGTGCAGTAATAGAGCCAGGAAATGAAGTAATGTTAAATTGGTCTGGACGTTTAGAAAGTCACTTGGGTAATTATACTGTTGAACCTATTAAATTGTGGTCATCTTATATACTGAATCGTAAAGTAAATTTGCATGGCATAAATTCTATTTGTTCAATAATTATATCTACTATGGCAGAAAAACAGCAAAATGCGTTTATGTATGAAAAGTCACTAAGTCTAATAAAAGATATATGTAAAAATAAAGAAGATTGGATCAAAAGTTATATTTTTTGGGAAATTGATTTACTGTCAGATATCGGTTACGGCCTAGATTTAACTGAATGCGCAGTAACATCTGAGAAAGAAAATTTAAAGTTTGTTTCGCCAAGTAGTGGAAGGGCTGTAACCATAGAAGGAGCAGGATCTTATAAAGATAAACTATTTAAACTACCGAACTTTTTAATCAACAGATCATCTGAATATAATAAAGCGGATTTAGAGAACGCACTTAGTCTTACAGAGCATTTTTTTCGTAAGAGATTTTATGAGCCAAATAATCTTAATTTCCCAAAAAGCAGGAATCATCTAAAAATTTCAATTATAAAATGAAAATCAAAAATATTAACTTCACTGACGCTTTAGAAGAAAAGTATCTAGCATACGCACTTTCAACAATTACTCATCGAGCGCTACCAGATATTCGTGATGGGCTAAAGCCGGTTCATAGAAGGCTATTGTTTGCAAT
Source organism: uncultured Pelagibacteraceae bacterium (assembly GCA_902622985.1). Lineage (GTDB taxonomy): Bacteria > Pseudomonadota > Alphaproteobacteria > Pelagibacterales > AG-422-B15 > CACNXQ01. Next base: position 72,062 of record CACNSH010000005.1, read on the forward strand.
GTTTCAATTAAGGTTAAACTCAAGTTCTGGTTTTAAGAAATCAGCAAGAATAGTTGGCGATGTAATTGGTAAATTTCACCCACACGGAGATCAGTCTGTTTATGAAGCACTCGTGAGATTAGCTCAGAATTTTTCAACAAGGTATCCGTTAGTTGATGGCCAAGGAAATTTTGGCAACATTGATGGAGATAATGCAGCTGCAATGAGATATACAGAGGCAAGATTGACTGCGTTAGCAGAGCTAATGCTAAAAGATATATCAGAGGATACCATTGATTATATTAATACATATGATGGCATCGATCACGAGCCAATAGTTCTTCCATCAGCGTTTCCAAACTTGCTAGCTAATGGAAGTTCAGGAATTGCAGTTGGAATGGCAACAAATATTCCTCCCCATAACATCAATGAATTGTTCAAGGCTTTATCAAAATTATTAAAAAATCCAAATTATACTAACTCACAATTACTAAAGCTTATTCCAGGACCAGATTTTCCAACAGGAGGAGAAATCATTGATAGTGATGATGCATTGAAAGATGCCTATGTCAAAGGAAAGGGAACAATAAGGCTTCGGGCAAGATGGAAAAAAGAAGACCTTGGAAGAGGTCAATATCAAATTATCGTCTATGAAATTCCCTATCAAGTAAATAAAGCCAGAATTATAGAGAAAATATCCGATCTTATTGATAATAAGAAAGCAAATTACCTAGAGGCAATTCAAGATGAGTCTGCAGAAGACATCAGAATAGTTCTCATTCCAAAAAATAGAAGTTTTAAAGCTGAAGTAATTTTTGAGGACTTATGTAAGAATTCAGATTTAGAAATTAGATACGCCATCAATTTTAATGCAATCAATCACAAACTCGAGCCAAAATTATTTTCACTTAAAGAGAGCTTAAAATCATTTATTGACCATCGGTTCAATGTTTTAAAAAGAAGAACAAAGTATCGATTAATTCAAACTGAGAATAGGCTTGAAATACTTAAAGGTTTTTTAATAGTTTATAAAAATTTAAATAAAGTAATTAAAATTATTAGAACAGAAGCAGATCCTGAGAAAAAGTTGATTAGCGTATTTAGAATAAATAAGAGACAAGCCGAAGCAATATTGGCAATGAGGCTAAGGCAATTAAAAAAATTAGAAGAAAAAGAAATTAAAAAAGAAAATGCAGATTTGAATACATACAAGAAAGAATTAAATAAATTACTTAAATCAAAAAAAGAGCAAATAAAGGAATTAAATTTAGAATTCACAAAAAGTTTAGAAATCTTTTCAAAAGATGAAAATGCTACAAATAGAAAAACTGTTGTTAATACAGAATATAGAGAAATTGACTACTCGACTGAAGAATTTGAAAGTAAAGATCCTGTAACAGTGATACTCTCAAAAAATGGATGGATAAAAACCATAAAAGGACATCAGGATGATTATACAAACGTGAAGTATAAAGAAGGAGATGCCGAGAAATTTATTATAAAATTAAAAAATAATAGTAAACTTCTTCTTTTTTCTACTTTAGGTAAATTTTATACAATTAATTGTAACAAAATATCTGCAGGAAGAGGTTTTGGCGACCCTGTCAGTCTATTGATAGATAAAAATGATAATGAAGAAATTTTATTTGCAACTACTTATGAGCAAGAGAAGGAATATCTAATTACCAGTAGTGCAGGCAGGGGATTTTTCGTAAATACCTCAGATTTAATGGCGTCTACTAAATCGGGGAAAAGGGTTATGAATTTAAAAGGTAATGAAAAAGCCATTTCCTGTTTTCAAAAAAAAGGAGACTTAATAGCTGTTTTTAGTGGTGAAAAGAAAGCGGTAAAACTTCTAATTTTTGATCATTCAGAAATACCTTTAATGCAAAAAGGAAGAGGGGTGACATTACAGAAATTCAAAAGTGGAAAAATCCTGAGCGGTATTTGCTTTGACTCTAAGAAAGGTATTTTAAATGAGAAAAATAATAAAACTCTTTTGGCGGCCAATGAAATAAAAAAATGGCTGGGTAAAAGAGCTCAAGCTGGTAAAATTGAACCTAAAAGTTTACATTCCAAAATTTAATATCTATCTTAGTTTTATATGGAAAACTATCCAGACAGCTACTATGCACAAAATATAGAGACCCTAAAGAAACCTTATGATCAACTAATTGATAATCATGAGTGTGACATCTGTGTAGTCGGCGGAGGCTTTTCAGGACTATCAACTGCTATTGAGGCTGCAAAAAAAGGACTAAAGGTAATTGTAATTGAGCAAAATTTGTTTGGATGGGGCGCTTCGGGCAGAAATGGAGGCCAAATCTGGAATGACGTATCATGGGGTATAGACGTAATTGAGAAGAAATATGGAATTAAACTTGCAAGGCAAATCTGGGATATATCTCAAGCTTCTGTAGACTTGATTGATGACAGAATAAGGGAATTTGGCATTGAATGTGATAAAAAAAATGGCGGAATTAGTGCCGCTACTAGCGCAGCCAAACTTAGAGAGTATGAAGAAAATAGAGAGTATAAAATAAAAACATACAACTATGATAATTTAGAACTCCTTGACAAAAATAGTGTCGATAAAGAAATTGGTTCATCACTTTACTACGGGGGTGTCCTTGATAAAGGGGCGGGGCATTTACATCCAATTAAATATGCATTGGGTTTGGTAAAAGCGGCAGAAAAATTAAATGTAAAACTCTATGAAAGATCTGTGGTTACTAAGATTAATCAAACAAGTCATGCAGTTGAGGTTCTTACAGATAGAGGGATGGTAAAAGCAAAAAAAATAGCAGTATGTTGCAACGCTTATATAAAAGGTCTGAATTTAGGTATTGAAAATAGAATAATGCCATGTGCTACTTATATTGTCTGTACTGAGCCATTAAGTCAAAATTTACAGAGAGAAATACTGCCAAACGATTATTGCGTTAGTGATACAAATTTTGATTTAAATTATTATAGATTATCTGACAGCAAGAGAATGATATTTGGTGGTGCAGTAGGCTATTCACTAAAGATTGTAGAGGGATTAAAAAAAAGAACCAAGAGGCAATTAAATAAAGTGTATCCAAATTTAAGTGAATTAAAAATTGACTATATATGGGGTGGATTAATAGCGTTAACAATGAATAGAGTGCCTGACATTGGGATGGTGAATGATAAAATTTATTATGCTCAAGGCTTCTCAGGACATGGAGTTGCATTAACTGGAATTGCTGGAAAGATTTTAGCAGAAAATATGGTAAGTGAAAAAACAAAGGAGCTCGAGGCATTTGAAAAGATTAAACACAAAAATTTTCCTGGAGGAAGATTATTTAGGATGCCTTTGCTTGTAACCATAAGCTCTATGCAAAGAATGATGGATATTTTCAATGTATAACATTCTTTTTATAGGGATTGGGAAAATGGGTTCTCCAATGGCTGGCTACCTTTCAAAAAAACATGATGTTTCTATTTATAATCGTACAAAAAGTAAATGTGATAACTGGATCAGAAATTATAAAGGGAAAGTTATTGATAAATTATCAGAAACTAATCAAAAATATGATTTTATTATTTCATGTGTAGGCAACGATGAAGATTTAAAAGAAATAACCTCAATAGAGAAAGGGTGCCTAAACTCTCTTAAAGAAAAGTCAATATTCATTGATCATTCAACTGTATCACCAAGAATTGTAAGAGAAGTAGAAAAAAACTTAGAGAATTTAGGTGTTAGTTTCCTTGATGCCCCAGTATCAGGTGGACAAGCGGGAGCGGAAAAAGGCCAATTAAGTATAATGATTGGTGGTTCAGAGAAGGCATATGAAAGAAGTATTGAAATATTAGGATCATATGGAAAAAAAATAAAATATATGGGTACTTCAGGATCTGGTCAGCTAACGAAAATAATTAATCAAATTTGTATTGCAGGACTAGTTCAAAGCTTATCAGAGTCTATTTATTTTATGAAGCAGACCGATCTAAACCCTGATGATGTATTGGAAGTAATTTCATCAGGCGCAGCACAATCATGGCAAATGGATAATCGTTTTAAATCAATGGTAGCGGGAGAATTTGACTTTGGTTTTGCAGTTGATTTAATGAGAAAAGATCTTTCAATTGCATTTGCAGAAGCAGATACACATGGCATTAATTTAGAGGTGACTAAAATTGTCGATAAATTTTACAACGATATTCAAGATTTAGGCGGAAATAAACTTGATACATCAAGTTTAATAAAACGTTTAATCAATTAGTTTTAAAAATTTTGAAACTTCAGGCGCATAATACGTAATTATTGCATCTGCTCCTGCTCTCTTGAATGAATACAATTGTTCTATAACCATAGTTTCTTCGTTAATTATACCTTGTTGTGATCCGAATTTAATGAGTGAGTACTCACCAGAAACTTGGTAGGCAAATGTAGGATAATTAAGTTCATTCTTAATTCTGTATATGATGTCCAAATAGCTAATTCCAGGCTTTACCATTATCATATCGGCCCCTTCAGCTATGTCCATTGATGCCTCCCTGATTGCTTCATCAGAATTCAATATATTCATCTGGTAAGTTTTTTTATCTGTCTTTAAATTCTTGGATGAGCCAACAGCATCTCTAAATGGCGCATACATGCTTGATGAATATTTTGCTGCATAAGACAAAATGAGAGTATCCACAAATTTATTTTTTTCTAACTCGTCTCTAATCATGCCAATCCTACCATCCATCATATCTGAAGGGGCAATTATATCTGCACCATGTTCAGCAAGCAGGATAGATTGTTTAACTAAAACACCATTAGTTTCGTCGTTTAAAATCTTACCTTCATCGCTTAATAATCCATCATGGCCATGATCTGTATATGGATCTAATGCAACATCGCACATAATACCAAAGTTAGAATTATGACTTTTAAGCTTTTCAAGAGACCTGCAAACTAAATTATCTGGATTTAGTGCTTCATCTCCATATTTTGTTTTTAGCTCCTGAGGCGTGAAGGGAAATACAGCTATAAGATTTATTTTATGCTCACTAGCAATATCATAGACCTCATTTAAATTGTCTATCGAATACCGATAAACATTAGGCATTGATTGAACTTCATCTTTGATATTGTTTCCTTCACATACAAAAACTGGCCATACTAAATCGTTTGAACTAAGCATACTTTCTTGAGTAAGGTTTCTAATCCATTTAGCTTGACGAGTTCGTCGCAACCTATTTTTTGGATATTTAAGTCCTGATACACTCATTTAGATTTTTTCTTTGGCAATATTATAAAAGAGCTAGTAGAGTTTATATACTCAGTATAACCATCCTTCTTTTTTGATAATCTATTTTCTAACATAGTCACACCAGAAACCCTAAGTAATAAGTAAGTCATTATTATTGGAGCAATAAAAATTAATAAATTGTTGGACAATGCAAAACAGTAAATTGTAATACCCCACCAAAATAGACTATCTCCGAAATAATTAGGGTGTCTTGAATAATACCAAAGCCCTTTATCCATTACTTTATTAATATTATTTTGATCTAATTTAAATTTGGATAATTGTATATCAGCTATTGTTTCAATAAGAATTCCTGAAAGTGCTATCAATATACCTACCCAATGGACAAAACTTAGATCAATACTAGTGTCTAAAATGCTGATCAGGGGCAATGATACAATTGGAATTAAAATTATTTGGATTAAGTAAGCTGTTAAATAAAGACCAATATCTCCTCTAGCTTCTCTAATTTTAACATATCTAATATCCTCAGTCTTATTAACATTTCTAATTAAAAGATAGATACCAAGTCTAAAGCCCCATATTGTTATTAGAAATAAGCATATTATTTCAGTAACAGAAAATGAATTATTTATTACCAGAGCTAACAGAAATGAAAAAAAGAAACTAGGACCCCAGTAAATATCAATAAAATCTGCTCTTCTAGTTTTAAGGGATGATATCCATAAAATAGTGATGACGATAAAATTGAAGCCTAATATAGTTATAAAATTAAGTAACATAATTCAGTATATATATGTCTTTTAAATTTTTAGACAATTATAATTTTATTCCATTCGCACATCGTGGCGGTTCCTATGATTTTTGTGAAAATACTCTAGATGCATTCAATAATTCAATTAATTTAGGATATCGGCATATCGAAACAGATGTGAGGCATACAAAAGATAATAAGTTAATAATATTTCATGATCCAGATTTAAAAAGAATTCTTGGCCTTGATAAAAAAATAGAAAATTTAAATTATGAAGAGTTAAAAAATATAAAAATTTTTGAGACACATACAATCCCATTACTTGACGAGGCCTTATCTTCTTGGCCTGAGATAAATTTTAATATTGAACCCAAAAGTTTAAAGTCTGCATACTTATTGAAAGATAAATTGAAATCTATGAAAAATATTGACAGGATATGTATTGGTTCATTTAGTAATACTAAGATAGATATTTTGAGAAATGAGTTTAAAGATAATCTATGTTCATCCATGACAAAGAGTGAGACCATATTATTTTTTCTTAATAGACTTTTTTCTATCTATGATAATAGTATTCCATGTCTTCAAATACCTATGACATATATGGGCTTTAGAATTGTTACTAGTAATCTAGTCGAGCATGTTCATAGTCTTGGAAAAAAAATACATGTCTGGACAATTAATGATGAAAACCAGATGATAGATCTAATAAATATAAATGTTGACGGTATAATGACAGATAAACCGACAACTTTAAAAAAAGTCTTACAAAAAAAGTCTCTTTGGAATTAATTATTGTATTTTTTTATATACAAGATTTAGTATAATTAGTTTAATAATATCCTATATGAGTGAACAAACTAAAGTATCTATTGCTTCTGACCACGCAGGTTTTGATCTAAAAGATCAAATAATTAGACGCCTTTTAGATTGCGGAGTTGATGTTATTGATAGAGGACCAGATAAAAAAGATCCAGTAGATTATCCTGACTACGCTTCAAAAGTTACAAATGATATTTTAAATGAAAAAGCTCATAAGGGCGTATTAGTTTGTGGAACTGGCCAAGGGATGGCAATGGCAGCAAATAAAAAACCTGGGATTAGAGCCGCTCTTTGTTATAGCAGTGAGGTTACAAAATTAGCTAGGGAACATAATGATGCAAATATTTTGACTTTAGGCGCCCGTGTTATAGATGAAGCTACAGCCTTAAGTCTAGTTGAAACATTTTTAAATACGGACTTTGAAGGCAGCCGACACGCTGTTAGAATAAATAAAATAGGATAATCATATGACTTTTTTTTCATCTCCACTTCAAGAAATCGATAACGAAATTCATGAAGCAATAAACAAAGAACTTTCAAGACAACAAAATCAGATTGAGTTAATTGCATCAGAAAATATAGTTTCAAAAGCCGTATTAGAAGCTCAAGGATCTGTATTAACAAATAAATATGCAGAAGGGTATACGGCTGCCCGTTATTATGGAGGCTGTGAATTTGTTGATATTGCTGAGGACCTTGCAATTCAGAGACTAAAAAAACTCTACAAATGCGAATATGCTAATGTACAGCCTCATTCAGGAGCGCAGGCTAATGGCGCAGTTATGTTAGCTCTAATAAAACCAGGAGATACAATTTTAGGTATGAGCTTGGATGCTGGTGGACATTTAACTCATGGGTCAGCACCATCCATGTCAGGAAAATGGTTTAATGCAGTTCAGTATGGATTGGATGATGAAGGGTTGATAAATTATGATGAAGTTGAGTCGCTCGCAAAAGAACATAAACCTAAAATGATAATTGCTGGAGGTAGCGCTTACTCTAGAATTATAGACTTCAGGAGATTTCGAGAAATTTGTGACTTGGTAGGAGCATATCTGCATGTAGATATGGCTCACTTTTCAGGATTAGTTGCAGCTGAAGAGTATCCTAATCCTATAGAATTTGCAGATGTCGTTACTTCGACAACTCACAAAACTATAAGAGGCGCTAGAGGTGGCATGATACTTTCTAATAATAAAGACTTAGGCAAAAAATTTAATTCAGCTGTATTCCCAGGGTATCAAGGTGGACCTCTAATGCATGTAATAGCAGGTAAAGCAGTTGCCTTTGGTGAAGCTCTAAAACCAGAATTTAAAGAATATATAAAACAAGTTATTAAAAATGCTCAAACTCTTAGTCAAACACTAGTAGATGGTGGTCTCAAAATTGTATCTGGAGGTACAGACACGCATCTAATATTGGTTGATTTAACCCCAATGGACCTGACAGGCGATGCAGCTTCAACAAGTCTTGAGGAAGCTCACATTACATGTAATAAAAACGGAATACCAAAGGACCCGAAACCCCCAAAAATAACTTCTGGTATCAGATTGGGGACTCCTGCTGCTACAACAAGAGGTTTTAAAGAAATGGAATTTGAAACTGTTGGAAATTTAATCCTTGAAACGTTATCAGGATTAAAACAAAACCCAAATGATAATAGTAAAGTTGAAAAAATAGTTAAAGAGAAAGTGATAAATCTCTGTAATCAATTTCCAATTTATAATTAGGTGACAATATGAAGTGTCCATTTTGTGGAAATAATGATACCCAAGTCAAGGACTCTCGAGCTACGGAGGACAATTCTGCTATAAGAAGAAGAAGGTTTTGCTCTGCATGTGGTGCACGCTTCACAACATTTGAACGTATACAATTAAGGGAACTGACTGTTCTTAAAAAATCAGGAAAGAAAGTCCCATTTGATCGTGATAAACTAGAAAGATCAGTGCAAATAGCTCTAAGAAAAAGACCAGTTGACAATGAAAGAGTTGATAGAATGATTAGTGGTATAGTTAGAAGAGTTGAGAGTCTAGGTGAAACAGAGGTTTCATCAGATGTGATAGGTGAAATTGTTATGGAAGGATTGCAAAGCATTGACTCTGTTGCATATGTACGTTTTGCATCAGTCTATAAAAATTTTCGTGAGGCAAAAGATTTTGAAGAGTTCTTAGGTGTAATTTCTTCCACTGAAGATTAGGTTAGCATTTGAGTGAAAAAAATTATCTTAGAATCGCAGAAAGGATGGCACTTAGAGCCATTGGTACAACGTATCCAAACCCTCCAGTAGGAGCAGTAATTGTTAACAACGGTATGATTTTGTCAAGAGGTTGGACACAGCCTCAAGGTGTACCTCACGCTGAAATTCATGCAATAAACCAAATTAAAAATAAAAAAGATATTAAAGGTGCTCATTTGTATTGCACTCTA
>CACNSH010000006.1 GCA_902622985.1 uncultured Pelagibacteraceae bacterium
CTAATACAGAAATTGATGTGGCGGTGAAAGTTCTAAGGCCAGAAATAGAAAAAATAATCAATCAGGAAATGGAGAGGCTTGAGTGGCTTACCACTTTCATGGAAAATTTTACTGAATTTCAAAGGTTAAGGCCTAATTCTATAATAAAAAAAGCAAAGGAAGTCATAAAGTTCGAGCTGGATTTAAGATATGAGGCTGCGGCTGCTTCAGAGTTATCTGAGAATACGAATATGGATGAGAGTTTTTATGTACCAAAAGTTTATTGGGATAAAGTTACTCAAAAAATACTCACGATGGAAAAAATTATTGGTATTCCAGCGGATAAAATTGATGAGTTGAACGAGAAAAAAGTAAATAAAAAACAGGCAGCTGAAAATCTGATTATAAATTTTTTAAGACAGTCAATAAGAGATGGATATTTTCATGCAGACCTTCATCAAGGTAATTTGTTCCTTAATCCAAAAGGTAAACTTTTAGCGGTTGATTTTGGTATTATGGGTAGATTAGATAAAAAAAATAGATCTTATTTAGCAGAAATTATTTATGGTTTTATAAAACAAGATTATTTACATATTGCAAAAATTCATCAAGAAGCAGGCTTGATTGACAAAAATCAATCTATAGAGGATTTTTCACAAGCTTTGAGATCGATCGGGGAACCAATCATAAATCAAAAAGCTAAAAATATTTCAATGGGAAATGTGCTTCTTCAGTTATTTGATATAACAAAGCAATTTAATATGTTTTTACAACCACAGCTTTTGCTTTTACAGAAAACAATGATAACGGTTGAGGGCGTTGCCAGAAGGTTGGATCCAGATATTAATTTTTGGGAAGTATCGAAACCTGAAATTGAAACATGGCTAAAAGATGAGTTAGGAATAAAAAATAGACTTCAACAAACACAACAAGCATTACAAAGTATAGCAAGAAAAGTTCCTGACATTCCCGACTTTATCTCAAGAGCTGATCAAGCCTTTGATTTGATTGTAAAGAATGAAGAGGATAAGACTCCAAAAAATAGCACTAGCAATTCATATTTAATAGGCGGTGTAGCCCTTATAGTTGGAATAATGCTTGCTTTTGTATTCATTTAGATAAATTTTTCTTTTATTACTAGTCATTTAGAAAAAAAAAGTATACGTGTACAAAATGCAAAATAAAAAAGTTCTATTGATTATTACTGGAGGTATTGCCGCATATAAGTCTCTAGAAACAATACGTGAATTAAAAAAAAATAATGTAGACGTAACATGTATTTTAACAAAATCTGGGTCTGAATTTGTAACACCTTTATCTATTGAGAGTCTCTCAGAAAACAAAGTTTATACTGACTTGTTTAATTTAACAGATGAGCATGAAATGGGTCACATTCAACTTTCTAGATTGTCGGATATTATTTTAGTTGCTCCAGCAACTGCAAATATAATTTCAAAAATGGCTTACGGGATAGCTGATGATCTTGCATCCACCGTTCTCATGGCTACAAACAAGCCAATACTGATTGCACCAGCAATGAATGTAAGAATGTGGTTGAATAATTCTACACAAAGAAATGTTGAGACATTGAAAAACGATGGCATCGAATTTATCGGCCCGGATAACGGTGAAATGGCTTGCGGTGAATACGGAGAAGGCCGTATGGCTGAGCCGAATGAAGTAGTAAAATTTATTAAAAAATATTTTGATGCGCTTGATTATAAACCTCTTGTAAACCGAACTGCTTTAGTTACTGCTGGTCCAACTAAAGAAATGATAGACCCTGTAAGATTTATCTCTAATGAGTCCTCTGGAAAACAGGGCTATGCAATAGCAGAAACATTACAAAGCTTAGGCGCAAAAACAACTTTAGTTTCTGGCCCAACGAGCTTAACCAGGCCTAATGTAGAACAGGTCATAAACGTGGACTCAGCTGATCAAATGTTAGAAGCTTGCGAAAGTTCATTGCCAGCAGATATAGCCGTATGTGCTGCTGCCGTAGCAGATTATAAGATTGCTAATAAAGAGATTACAAAGATAAAGAAAGATGGATCACTTCAAAATATGATTTTAGAAGAAAACCCAGATATTTTGGAAAGACTGAGTAAAAGAAACCATCTGAGACCAAAACTAGTAGTAGGATTCGCAGCTGAGACCAGTAATCTTGAGAGAAACTCCAATGAAAAACTAAATAAAAAAGGCTGTGATTGGGTTCTAGGCAACGATGTTTCAGAAAATAGTGTATTTAATCAGGATACAAACAAAATATACTTTACATCAAAACTATATTCTGAAAACTGGGAATTGATGACAAAAAAAGAAGTAGCCAAAAAACTGTGTCAAAAAATTTCTCTTCACTTGAATAATTGATATTATTGATTTGGCTAATCTACCATTCTCAGAAGTACAAATAAAAAAAACTTCAAAACTTAAGGATTTTGATATTCCTTCTTATCAGACTGATGAGGCCGCAGGAGTCGACTTAAGCGCATCCATTGAAAATACAATTAAAATTCGTCCATGGGAAAGAGAAATTATTCCGTGTGGAATTTCAATTGCAATGCCAAAAGGTTTGGAGGCTCAGATTCGGCCAAGATCCGGTTTAGCATTTAAACATGGTATAACAATTTTGAATACTCCTGGAACAATAGACAGTGATTACAGAGGTGAAATAAAAGTTGTATTAATAAATTTAAGCAAAGATGAGTTTACCATTCATCCAAAAGATAGAATTGCTCAAATGGTCTTCACAAATGCTATACAAGTAAAGTTTAAAGAAGTTCAAAATCTTGATCAAACAAAAAGGGGAGATGGAGGATTTGGATCTACCGGAAAAGATTAATCAAAATCTTTTATTAGTGCAGCTTTTACCTCATTAGTAAGCACAGAAATATGTGGATAGTGTTCGTGGTCGGTTCCAATCTCAACAGAGCAATCCATATCTTTAAAATCTTTAATATGATGATCTTCAAACTTAAAGTGTAGAAAATGAACTGACGATGTTTTTCCTGAGTTGTCTGTACGATCTACGTCATTTTCAGGCACAGCAAAAATTTTTTTTCCATTAACCTTTATATATGTCTTATTTTCTACATTACCTAAAGATGACAAGACTTTTTTTCTAGTTAATGGATTATCTATTTCAAACATGAATGTAGCAACTAATTCTGAACCATTTGGTATTAGGGGATTATACGCCTCTAATTCATCTCTTAATTGTTCGTCTCCACCTTTTTCAATATAAAGCATTTCCTGTATCTGAGCCTTCATTGTAAAAAAATTTTCAAAGTAGAAAGTAGAATGTGGTCCTAACTCTACTCGTCTATTTTTTTTCATTGCAACAACTTCTTTTCGAATTGCCTTACGCTCTTTTGAATAGGTAGTTAAGTCTAATAAATCTGACGAGTCGATTTTTTTTTGTTCGATTGGCATATCACTTACCTAATAATTAATCATTAAATATCAAGTTAAATTATAGGATTTTGCTATAACTTCTATTGGGTGCATAGAAATATAATTAGCTTCTTTGTCATCATTCAAAAATTCATTTAAGTGTTTGCAGGCGAGCGGACAATCGGAAACCATATACTTGTTTTTCTTGTTTCGGATTTGACGAGCAGTCGCCCTGCCATATTTAATTGCCGACTTTCTTGTTTTTTTCATAACCCCAAAAGTTCCACCATGTCCAGCGCACTTTTCAACGACATCTACTTTGGTCTCAGGAATTTTTTTCAACATTTCTAGCGCTTTATTGCCCATATTTTGTGCCCGAGCATGGCAGGCGTTGTGAACAGTAATTCCATCATCAAAAGATTGTAAACCATCAGCAAGTCCTTCTTTTTTAGCTATATCAACAATATATTCATCAATATCAAAAACATGCTTTGATAGCCGTTTAACATTTTTATTTTCTGGGTTAATTAATGGCCATTCAAATTTTAACATTAAACCACAACTGGCTGTGAGAGTTACTATGTCATAACCTTGATCGATAAGTTTACATAGTTCTTCTGAGATATTTTCTGATTGAATTTTTACTTTTTCATGCTGCGCTTGCTCTAAATGTGGCATTCCGCAACAACCTGGGTACGTTGATATTGTGTCCACACCATTAAAATTTAAAACATTATTAGCTGCTACTCCTACTTTTGAATTATTATGGTTAACATAACATGTTGAATAAATTGCAACCTTTCTTCCATAGGCTGGAGCATTTTTATTTAGCTTATTAGAAATATTTTTAAAGTTATCATGAAATGACTTTTTTTCGAACTTAGGTAATTCAGCATCTTTATCTATACCTGTCATAAGTTCCAACGGACTTCTTGTTAATTTATTTTTTTTATCAGATGACCAATTAGCTATACTGGGCGACAGTCTTGCGAGACTCGCATTTCGATCTACCTTTGCAAGTTCTTTTGGAATTTTAGATAATTTTTTTTGACTTTCTTGATATGTTCTGTATCTGAGCATCAGATGAGGAAAATCGATATTAAATTCATGGGGCGGTACGTAAGGACATTTAGTCATAAAACACATATCACATAATGTGCATTTATCTGTAACATCCTCAAAATGTTTTTTTGTTAAATCGTCAACTGACTCATTTGGGGAATCGTCAATAAAATCAAATAATGTCGGAAAACTATCACAGAGATTAAAACACCTTCGGCAACTATGACAAACCTCAAACTGTCGACGCATCTCAGCATCTAAAGCTTTTTCATCTAGATATTCATCTGAGTTCCATTCTACAATATCCCGTGTAGGAGCAGATAAACTGCCTTCTTTTTTTATATCCATGATAGAAAAAAGGGGCTGTTTAAGCCCCTTTTTAATTAATCGATTGAATCTAATGTTTTTTGGAATTTGCCTGCGTGAGACTTTTCAGCTTTAGCCAATGTTTCAAACCAATCAGCTATTTCGTCAAAACCCTCTTCTCGTGCAGTCTTCGCCATGCCTGGATACATATCAGTGTACTCGTGAGTTTCTCCAGCTATAGCAGCTTTCAGATTATCCTCAGTTGAACCAATTGGTTCTCCTGTTGCAGGATCACCTACTTCTTCCATAAACTCTAAATGTCCATGAGCGTGTCCTGTTTCACCTTCTGCAGTTGATCTAAATACAGCCGCTACGTCATTGTGACCTTCTACATCTGCTTTTTGTGCAAAATATAAATATCTTCTGTTCGCTTGGCTCTCACCTGCAAAAGCTGCTTTTAGGTTATCCAAAGTTTTACTATCTTTTAATTCAGTCATCTGTCTCTCCTTAATAAGTTAGTGTAAAGATATAATTGATTTGAAAAAAGTCAATACATTAGAATCGTTCTAAACTGATATTGAGAATTATTATCAATTAATTATCTAAGTGAACTAGAACTTCTATCTTATTAATTTTTTTATTTTTTGGAGGTTTTGGAAGGCCACTAACTTTCATGTCTACATTAATATCAATCAATTTTTGATCCTTTTTAGAATAAAAGTGGTGATGATGCTCAGTGTTAGTATCAAAATAAATACGTTCAGAATTGATCATTAGTTTTTTTAAAAGACCTTTTTCGTAAAAGTCGTGAAGGGTATTATAAATTGTTGCAAGAGATATCCCTGCTTTCATCTTCAAAAGTTTATTTGATAGAGTTTCAGCTGTTACATGCTTATTTACACCGTCGAACAAATAATTTGCTATAATCACTCTTTGCTTAGTTGGTCTTAGTGAGTTTTGTCTCAAAAAATGCTTGATATCTTTCATAAATTTATTTTTATTAAAATTTAATATATTTTACAATAATAATACATTAGTCTTATAAATCTCATATAAAACAATAAGATAGATAAACCTTGTGGAAAAAAAATCAAGCTTTACAAAAGAAGATCTTTTAGATTGCGCTCACGGAACAATGTTTGGTATTGGAAATGCAAGGCTTCCGCTTCCACCAATGTTAATGTTTGATAGAATAACAAAAATTACTGACAGTAGTGGTAAATTTGGCAAAGGTGAAATTGTTGCTCAATTGGACGTAACACCAGACCTGTGGTTTTTCGATTGTCATTTTGAAATGGATCCTGTGATGCCAGGTTGTCTTGGATTGGATGCAATGTGGCAACTAGTTGGATTCTATTTGGGATGGATTGGTGAACCGGGACGCGGCAGAGCGCTAGGTTCAGGTAATGTAAAGTTTGGTGGTGAAATTTTAAAGGACTCTAAATTAGTTGAATATAAAATTGATATGAAAAAAATAATCAAGAGAGGTGTTATTGTTGGGGTGGGTGATGGCATTGTAGAAGTAGATGGAAAACAAATATATTCAGCTGAAAGTTTAAAGGTAGGACTTATTAAATAATGAGAAGAGTTGTAATTACAGGTCTTGGAATCGTTTCATCTCTGGGAAATAATAAAGATGAAGTCAAAACGTCACTATACAATGCTTCGTCTGGTATTTCTTTTGATCAGTCACAAAAAGAAATGGGTTTCAGAAGTCAAGTAAGTGGACAGATAGATCTTAATTTAGAGGAGACTATTGATAGAAAATTCCTTCGATTTATGGGAGATGGAGCAAGTTATAATTATATTGCTATGAATGAAGCCATTGAGGATTCTGATCTTAATGACGATGAAATATCTAATAATATGACAGGTTTAATTATGGGATCTGGTGGACCGTCTACCAAAAGCTTACTAAGAGCATTTGACATCACTCGAGAAAAAGGTCCAAAAAAAATTGGTCCTACAAGTGTTCCTAAAGTGATGTGCAGTACAAACTCAGCAACTTTATCAACGTATTTTAAAATTAAAGGTATTAATTATTCAATAAGCTCGGCATGCTCTACTAGTGCTCATTGTATAGGTAATGCCTATGAAATCATACAAATGGGAAAGCAGGACCGTATATTTGCTGGGGGTGGTGAGGAATTAGATTGGACTTTGTCAGCACTTTTTGATGCTATGCCAGCTTTATCCTCAAAATATAATGATCAACCCTCAAAATCTTCCAGAGCTTTTGATAAACACCGTGACGGTTTTGTTATTGCTGGTGGAGGTGGGGTAGTCGTTTTGGAAGATTTAGATACAGCAGTAAAAAGAAATGCAAAGATATATGCTGAAATAGTCGGTTATGGAGCTACTTCAGATGGCCATGACATGGTACAGCCCTCTGGGGAAGGTGCTGAAAGATGCATGATCATGGCAAAAAAAGATATTGAAAAAATTGATTACATTAATGCTCATGGAACATCAACACCTGTAGGAGATATTGCTGAATTAAAGGCAATAAAAAAAGTATTTAAAGATGATTTGCCTCTTATCAGTTCTACAAAATCTTTGAGTGGACATTCCTTAGGCGCAGCAGGCGTTCATGAGTCGATTTACACTTTATTAATGATGAATAATAATTTTGTTTCAGAGTCTGCTAATATTGAGGAGTTGGATGAAGAAGCAAATGGAATGAACATTCTAACTTCACGTCATGATGAAAAAATTGATACCGCAATGAGTAATAGCTTTGGATTTGGCGGCACAAATGCGTCATTAGTGTTTAAGAGGTTTGAAGGATGAGTCTGCTGCGTGGAAAAAAAGGGGTGGTTATGGGTGTTGCTAATGACCACTCTATTGCTTGGGGAATTTCAAAAAAATTATCTGATGAAGGTGCTGAACTTTGTTTTACTTATCAGGGAGAATCCTTACATCGAAGAGTGAAGCCATTAGCAAATTCAATTAAAAGTAACTTTTTGATCGAATGTGACGTATTAAAAGAAGGATCAGTAAAAAAATCATTTGATGAAATTGGAAATCATTGGGATGAAATTGACTTTGTATTACATTCAATAGCATTTTCTGAAAAAGAAGAATTAAAAGGAAAGTATTTGAATACATCACGCAATAACTTTTCAAATACTATGCTTATTTCATGTTTTTCTTTTACGGAAGTAGCTCACGAAGCTGAAAAACTAATGAAAAATGGTGGTTCTCTTCTAACGCTTACTTATGATGGATCTCAAAAATATATTCGGAACTACAACGTAATGGGTGTTGCAAAAGCTGCTCTTGAGTCCAGTGTAAGATATTTAGCTGCTGATCTTGGCCCTTCAAACATTCGGGTCAATGCATTATCAGCAGGACCAATGAAAACACTTGCTATGGCTGGTATTTCTGGCGGTAAAGACATGATGAAGTGGTCTGAAAAAAATTCTTTAATGAATAGAAATATTGATTTAGAGGATGTTGGAAAATCAGGCCTGTACTTATTAAGTGATTTGTCTTCCGGCGTAACAGGTGAAACACATTACGTTGACTGTGGCTATAATATTGTAGGGGTTCCCAAAGAAATTTAGTTTTTTTCTGTTAAAAGAGAAAACTGTTTTGATATATTTCCTTTTTCACGATCAATCAAACTTGTGGGGTACTCACCTGTAAAGCAATGATCAGTAAATTGAGGTTTGTCAGGATTTCTATTCTCATAACCCATAGCTCTATAAGTACCCTCTAATGATAAGAAAAATAATGATTTAGATCCAATAGTCTTACTAATCTCATCAATACTATTTTTTGATGCGATAAGTTCATTATAGTCTGGAGTATCTATACCATAAAAATCAGGATGTTTTATCGGAGGACATGCTATACCCAAATGTACTTCTTTTGCACCTGCATCATAAATCATTTTAATAATTTTCTTAGCAGTAGTTCCTCTCACAATTGAGTCATCAATTAAAACAATTTTTTTATTTTGAATGTAGGATAAATTAGCATTGTGTTTAAGTTTTACCCCAAATTGTCTAATACTTTGGGATGGCTCAATAAATGTTCTTCCAACATAATGGTTTCTAATTATACCAAGTTCAAATGGCATGCTTGACTGCTGAGCGTAACCAAGAGCGGCTGGAACCCCCGAGTCAGGAACAGGTACAACTGTATCTGCATCGACATTATGTTCTTTTGCTAATTCTATTCCAAGATTTTTTCTATAAGAATAAACTGTATTACCTCCTAACATACTGTCGGGTCGAGAAAAATAAATTCTCTCGAAGATACATGGTCTTTCATCAACTTTTGGGAATGGTTTAATGCTTTCCATTCCTTTTTCTGAGATTATTATTATTTCTCCATTTCCGATTTCTCTTACAAATTTTGCACCAATAATATCGAGAGCACATGTTTCTGATGCTAAAACTGGAGCTCCATTTAAATCACCTAGAACTAAGGGTCTTATTCCATAGGGATCTCTGACACCAATAAGTTTCTTATTTGTAAGAATGACAAGTGAATAGGCTCCATGAATTTGAAATAAAGCATCTATAAGTTTATCAACTATTTGTTTTCGTTCAGACTGCGCTACTAATTGTAAAATTGTCTCAGTATCAGACGTTGATTGAAAAATTGATCCTCGACTAACAAGTTTTTCTCTCAAAGCTGAAGCATTTGTGAGATTTCCATTATGAGCGCATGCAAAGCCACCTGACATTAAATCTGCATACAATGGCTGTATATTTTTTAAAATTGAGTCACCAGTTGTAGAATATCGAACGTGCCCAATAGCATTGCTTCCCTTCAGCCTATTTATTACTTCTTGTTTATTAAAGTGGTCTCCAACAAGTCCTGGTCTTCTAACACCATGAAACTTTTCTCCATCAAATGAAACAATTCCTGCGCCTTCTTGGCCACGATGTTGAAGGGCATGCAATCCTAAAGCTGTAAGTGTAGAAGCATCTGGACTTCCAAATATACCGAATACCCCGCATTCTTCATGAAGTTTATCTTCTGAAGTGTTGATGTATTCCATTAATGAAACCTTTGTTTAGATTTCAGCATCCTTTATTGATAATTTAACCTTACCTTTATCAAAACCGATTACTTTGACTTTTACTATATCACCTTCACTTACAACGTCAGTAACTTTTTCAACTCTCTCTTCAGATAATTGTGAAATGTGAACAAGGCCGTCTCTTTTTCCAAAGAAATTAACAAATGCTCCAAATTCCATTATTTTAACAACCTTACCCTCGTATACTTCACCAACTTCAGGTTCTTCGATAATTGAGTTTATTAAATCAATTGCAGCCTGGATTGACTCATTATTAGTTCCAGCTATTTTTATATTACCACTGTCGCTTATATCAATTTTTGCACCAGATTTGTCGATAATATCTTTTATAGTTGCTCCCCCTTTTCCAATGATCTCGCCTATATTATCCCTTTTGACCTTCATCATCTCAATTCTTGGTGTGTATGGTCCAAGCTCAGTTCTCGGAGAATCAATTGCTTTATTCATTTCATTTAATATGTAATCTCTTCCACCTTTTGCTTGGTCCAAAGCTTTTTCCATAATCTCATAGGTAATTCCGGTAATTTTAATATCCATTTGTAATGATGTTACACCTTCTTTTGTACCAGCTACTTTGAAATCCATATCACCTAAATGATCTTCATCTCCGAGAATGTCTGATAATACAGCAAATTCATCGCCTTCTTTTATTAATCCCATTGCTATGCCTGAGACAGAATTTTTAATCGGAACCCCGGCATCCATCAATGCAAGAGAAGATCCACAAACAGTAGCCATAGATGATGATCCGTTAGACTCTGTAATGTCAGATACCAATCGGATTGTGTAATCAAAATCATCTTTATTTGGCAATACAGCTTTCAGGGCTCTCCAAGCTAATTTACCATGGCCTATTTCTCTTCTTCCGGCTGAACCCATTCTACCAACTTCTCCAACGGAATATGGTGGAAAATTATAATGAAGCATAAAATTCTCTTTGTAAGAGCCTTGAAGCGCTTCTATTCTTTGCTCATCTTCACCGAATCCAAGAGTTGCCACAACAATTGCTTGTGTTTCACCTCTTGTAAACAATGATGAACCATGTGTTCTTGGCAGCCAAGAAACTTCTGAAGATATATTTCTTACTTCATCAAGTTTACGCCCGTCGATTCTGGATTTATCTTTCAAGATTTGAGATCTGACTACATTTTTTTCAATTTTTTTAAAATATGTCATTACTTCATTGATATTTTGATCTTCATTATCAGTGTATTTTTCCTCTAAAGCAGATTTGATTTCGTTTAAAGAATTTTGCCTTTCGATCTTATCAACGATTGTATAACTTTTTCTGATTTGAGCTTCATATTCACTCTTCAACTCATTCATAAGCTCATCATTAACATTGTACTCAAATTCCCATGGATCTTTGGCACACTCCTCTGCAAGATTAATAATTGTTTTAATAACCTCTTGCATTGACTCGTGACCAAATTTAACTGCGCCTAACATGACTTCCTCAGATAGTTCTTTTGCTTCAGACTCTACCATCAAGACTGCTTCTTGAGTTCCCGATACTACAAGATCTAATTGAGTCTCCTCATTAATTTTTGGATTTAGTATGAAGTTTTTTCCATTGTAACCAACTCTACATCCACCGATTGGTCCCATAAATGGTATGCCTGATAAAGTTAAAGCACTTGATGCAGCGATCATTGCAACAATGTCTGGATTTGTCTCAGTATCGTGAGATAATACAGTTAATATTACTTGAGTTTCGTTTTTAAATCCCTCAGGAAATAAGGGCCTTATAGGCCTATCAATTAAACGTGATGTTAAAGTTTCAAATTCTGTTGGTCTTCCTTCACGTTTAAAAAAACCACCGGGAATTTTACCCGCTGCGTAAAATTTTTCTTGATAACTTACAGTGAGTGGGAAAAAATCTATGTCAGGTTTAGCAGTCTTTGCTGCTACAACATTAGCCATGACAATTGTATCTCCATAACTAACTATGGTTGAAGCTGTTGCCTGTTTTGCTACCTTTCCTGTTTCTATTTTTAATATTTGGTCTCCCCAATTCATTTCTCTTGAAATAACTTTTGTCATATTTTTTCGTTCCTCTAAAAATTTTAATTATCATTGCTTTATTTTCTAATACCGAGTTTATCTATTAATTTCTCGTAAGAATCTTTATTATTTTTTTTTAAGTAAGCCAGCAAACTTCGCCTTTGATTTATTAATCGCATAAGGCCAGTTCTTGAGTGGTTGTCTTTTTTGTGAGATTGAAAATGCTCTGTTAAGTTAGATATTCTCTCACTAAGTATTGCTATTTGTACCTCTGGAGAACCTGTATCTTTTTCAGACCTTGCATATTCATCTATTATTTTAGTCTTTTTTTCTCTGTTTATCGACATCACATTCCCTCTTATAAGTTAAAAACCCTCACAGGCTTTATTTTACCATCTACAGCTTTGCCTATCCCAACAAATGTTTTATCTGTTTCAATTAATAAATAATCATTCACTGATTTTTTATTAGAGTATTCAAAGCTTAGACCATTTCGAAATTTAAGGCTTAATTCTTGATTGATCAGTACTGCTGGGATGTCGTCCAGTACATCTCTAATTGAACGCATTACTTCAAAATGATGGCCAATATGTACTAATTCTTCAAATTTATCTAGTAAAATAATATCTTTTTCTTCAATTTTGCCAATTTTCACTCTTCTCAGCTCTGAAACATGGGCAAATGTTCCAAGCATTTTTCCCAAATCTCTCGCGATTGCTCTTACATAAGTTCCTGAAGAGCATTCCAAAGTAAAACAGTGCTCACGGTTATTTTTTATTTCTTCACGCCTTAAAGACTTTATAAACACTTCTTTGGATCGAATTGAAAATTTTTGATTACTTCTTGCTAACTTATAAGCCCTTGTACCATTAACTTTAACTGCAGAATATTGAGGAGGTATCTGGATATGCTTGCCAATAAATTTTTTTAAACATTTATCTATTTGTTCTTTAGTTGGAATAATTTTTGACTTTTCAATTGTTGTTCCAGTTATGTCGTCAGTATCTTTTGACTCGCCAAAAACTACATTAAACTTATATGATTTATTTTGATTAAAATAATGAATGCTTTTAGTTGCTTCGCCAATAGCAATTGCGAGTATACCTGTTGCAAAAGGATCTAAAGTACCTGCATGACCAATTTTTTTAATGTCTAAAATTTTTCTAAGTCTTTGTATTACTTTGAATGAGGTAATATTTTTTGGTTTATCTATAAATACCCAACCGTCCATATGTTAGTTTTTATTTAGATCATTTAAAACTTTTTCTTTTCTAAGTACTTTTTCAATATTACTAATTTCATCAATACTTCTATCAATTCTAAAAACAAGTTTAGGAGAGAACTTTAAATTTATTAAACTTGTCACTTCTCTTGATAGAAAATGTTTGCATGAATTTAATTTTAGAATAATTTCATTTTCTTCAATTTCTTGATGAGTAATTACATAAATATATGCAATTTTAAGATCTGAATTCATATCAACTTTAACTACACTTATCGGGAACTTGAACGGTGTATCCAGTGGCATTTCATTTCTTACTAGAACTTCACTAATAGCTTTTCTGATAATTTCAGAAACTTTTTGTGATCTACTAGTCTTCTCAGTTTTTCTTTTTAAGATCACAATGTTTGTGCAATTTCCTCAACACTAAAAGCCTCAATAAAATCCCCTACCTCAAAGTCATTAAATTCTTTTACACTTATTCCACATTCAGTTCCTGATTTTACCTCATTAGCCTCATTTTTTTCTCTTTTAAGGCTCATAATATCACCATCAAAAATTGTTTTCTGATTTCTTATTACTTTAACTTTAGCATTTTTACTAAACGAACCTTCTATTACTCTACAACCTGCAATTGCGCCAATCTTTGAGACTTTAAATATTTGTAGTACTTCTGCTTTTCCAATAAAATTTTCCTTTATTGTAGGTTTCAATTTACCACTAGCGAAGTCTGATACAAATTCAATAAGTTCATAAATTATATTAAAGTTTTGAATTGTAATATTACTTAACTTTGCTTTAGCCTTAGCTTCTTTTGTCGCGGTAGAGTTAAATGATAATAATAATGCGTTTGAAGCTGATGCAAGAGCAACATCACTCTCATTAATAAATCCAACGCCTGAGTGAATAACTTTTATGACTATTTTGTCACTCTTTATATTTTCTAATTGATGAATTATGGCCTCAGATGACCCGCGTGTGTCAGCTTTTATAACAACTTCTAGCATCTCCTTATTAGTTTCTAAAGATCCAAAAGCTGAATCATTATCAAGATTTTTTATTTTTTTTGGTAAAATTTTATTCTTTTTAATTTGACTTCTAATTTCACATAACTCTCTCGCTTTATCATCACTTTCTACGGTTACAAAACTGTCTCCGGCCTCTGGTGGTTCATTAAGACCCAATACTTGAACAGGCATGGATGATACTGCTTCCACTAAATTTTGACCTTTGTCATTGAGAATGGCTCTTACTTTTCCATATTCACTTCCAGCAACAGCTATATCACCTACTTTTAGTTTGCCATTTGTTACAATAATATTACAAAGAGGACCCCTTCCTTTATCAACATTTGCTTCAATTACAGTTGCTTCAGCAAAAGTTTCATTATTTGTTTTCAGCTCTGAAAGTTCAGCTTGTAGCACAATAGCATCTAATAATTTATTGATGTTAGTTCCAGTTTCTGCAGATACTTCAACTGCCTGAATCTCTCC
Organism: uncultured Pelagibacteraceae bacterium; assembly: GCA_902622985.1. Lineage (GTDB taxonomy): Bacteria > Pseudomonadota > Alphaproteobacteria > Pelagibacterales > AG-422-B15 > CACNXQ01. The sequence goes on from CACNSH010000006.1 coordinate 14,516, forward strand.
TGATAACTCTTCAACAATTAAGTCTTCAGATAAAAGTTGTTCTTTTATTTTTTGTGGATTGGATTCTGGTTTATCGCATTTATTTATTGCAACAATTATAGGTACTTTAGCTGATTTTGCGTGAGATATAGCTTCTTTAGTTTGAGGCATAACACCGTCATCTGCGGCTACTATTAATACTACAATATCTGTAACGTTAGCTCCTCTTGCTCTCATATCAGTAAAAGCTGCGTGTCCGGGGGTATCAATAAATGTAATTTTTTTACTATTATGTTCTACTTCATATGCACCAATATGTTGTGTAATGCCACCACTTTCACCTAAAACGACATTAGAATTTCTAATCTTATCTAGTAGTGATGTTTTTCCGTGATCAACATGACCCATTATTGTCACAATTGGTGATCTAGTCTCATTTTTTTCTGCTTTAGTATCTTTTGATATGAGGTCTTTTTCTATGTCTTCAATATTCTCCCTTTTGAAGTTATGACCAAATTCCGTAACTAAAAGTTCCGCTGTATCAGCATCGATTGACTCATTTATTGTAGCCATCATACCCATTTTCATAAGTGACTTTATTAGATCACCTGACTTTTCTGTCATTCTATTCGCCAGCTCTTTAACTGTTATAAACTCCGGTATATAAACATCTCTTACTATTTTTTTAGCAGGCTCTTGCTCAACGAGCGATTTTTTTGTTTTTTGCTTAGCACGCTTATAAGCGGCAAGACTTCTTGTTCTTTCGTCGATATCACTTAGGGCGGTTACAATAGTTACTTTTCTCTCTCTAATCTTTTTACGCCCAAAAGTGTTTTGAGGTTTTTTTTTATCTTCAATATGAGAACTAATGTCCGTATTTTTTTTCTTGTCAGTCTCTTTTCTGATTTCTCTACTATCATAATTATCAAGTTTTGCGCTATCAGATTCTTCAAGAATTTTATTTTGTATTGTTTTTAGACTATCTTGCTTTCCTGATCTAATTTTTTCAATCTCATCTCTTTTTTCTTTCTTGCTATCAGCTCTTAAAATTCTTTTTTGCTCATCTTTTGATAAAGGCTTAAGTAAAACTCCAGACTTATTTTGATTACTACTTTTTTCATTTATTTGCGACGTAGCCTTATCAGGTAAACTTGTTTCTTTAAAATCAGATTTTTGATTTTGAGTTTCTGAGTAAGAACCTCTTTTATATCTTTTCTTCTCAACGATTACAGTCTTGCCTGCTTCTATATTTTTCTTGGGAGCAATTAAAGGCTTGGTACCTAATTTTAAACTTAGAGTTTTTTTCTTTTGGGTTTTATCTTTACTATCTGTCATTTTAAAAATGAGTAAATATGACTAATCAAGCCATATTTTTCTGGCCTCCATAATCAATTGGTCACCTTCTTCTCTAGTAATATTAAATTCTTCAAGTAGCCCAACTACTTTAGAATTCTTATCTCCTTTTATCTCTAAGTAGCCAATAAGATCATCAGTTGTTAAGCCTGCAAAATCATCAAGAGTTTTAATATCGTTTTCAGCAAGTTTAACTATCATAGCTTTTGAAAGTAATTCAAACTTTGATAAGTCACTCGAAACTTTCATACTTTCAATCTTTTCTTGGTTTTCAGCGTCCTTGTCAGTTAAATATTTTTTAGCTCTTTCTATTAATTCTGTAGCTATTTCTTCATCAAATCCTTCAATTGATAGTAGCTCAGATTTATCAGTTTCAATAACTTCTTCAACACTTCCAAATCCTTCACTGACTAGAAGCTGGGCGAGTGTTTCATCAACATCCAGAGATGATACAAAAATATCTGTTTTTTTAGAAAAATCTTCTTGTCGTTTTGAAGACTCTTCATCCTCAGTCAGAATATCTATTTCATATCCAGTTAACTCTGTCGCAAGTTTTACATTTTGACCTCTTCTACCAATAGCTAGACTAAGATGCTCTTCAGAAACAACAACTTCAATTTTATTCTGATCTTCATCAATGACAACTTTTAATACTTCTGCAGGAGATAAAGATGCGATAGCTAAATTAGCGATATTTTCTGACCAGTTAATTATATCTATCTTTTCCCCTTGTAGTTCATTTACTACAGCTTGCACTCTGCTACCCCTCATGCCAACACAGGCACCTACAGGATCAATTGATCCATCTTCCGTAAAAACTGCAATCTTTGCTCTACTGCCTGGGTCACGAGCAACACTTTTTATAGAAATAATACCATCATATATTTCAGGTACTTCCTGAGTAAATAACTTGGCCATAAATTGAGGGTGAGATCTTGAAAGAAATATCTGAGGACCTTTTAATTCTGCTCTGACATCATAAATATATGCTCTAACTCTATCGCCGTTACGTAGATTTTCTCTCGGTATAGTCTGATCCTTTCTAATAACACCCTCTGCTTTTCCTAAATCAAGAATAATGTTACCAAACTCTGTTCGTTTAACGATACCATTCACAATTTCTCCAACCCTATCTTTGTATTCGTTATACTGTCTTTCTCTCTCAGCCTCTCTGACTTTAGAGTTAATTACCTGTTTTGCAGATTGCGCTGCAATTCTTCCAAAATCTAACGGAGGTAGTGGATCAAGAAGTTGGTCACCAACTTGCGCAGCTCCGTTAATCTTTTTAGCTGCTTTTAATGTTATTTCGAGAAATTTATTTTTGACCTCATCTACCACCAGCATTTTTCTTGAGATTGAAATATCACCATTTTCCTGATTAATTTCAACTATAACCTCGTTTTCTTCACCATAATTACTTTTAGCAGCCTTCGCGATCGCCTCTTCTAGAGCTGCAATTACAATTGATTTATCAATCATTTTTTCTTGAGCAACGGTTTCTGCAATCCTTAGAATTTCAATTTTATTGGCACTAACCATGATTGTCCTTTTGTATAAAAAAAAAGTGGGCTTAACCCACTTTTTAGAATTAGCATTGTTTAGGCATTCTATACACCTGTAATATTAATAAATCAAGCATGTAAAATTAAATTAATTCATAATTTTAGCAGATAAATTTTACCCCCTATTTCAATTGCTTTTCTTTGGTATCTAGAAATTCCATACAATTCGTCATTTTCTGCCATTATATTTACAGTATAGTCACCAAAAGTTTCTTTAAAACTGCTTAATAGATTTTTTATGTCTTTTAGATAACTTTCTGAATCTGTGGTTATAAATATTGAATCTTTTGTTTTAATTATTTGTTTTAAAAGTTTGATAATTTTGTAAGAAATTAGCCTCCGCTTATGGTGTCTTTTCTTTGTCCAAGGATCTGGATTAATAATAAATATCCTGTCTACTGATTTGTCTGATATTGCCGGTAAAAAATAGGAACAATTTAAATTACTTAGTAATATATTTGTTAATTTGAAATCTGAAATTGTTTTTAGAACTTTTGCGATCCCATTTAGATATACCTCTACACCAATAAATAATTCCTCAGGTTTAGAAACTGCATTTTTAATTAAAAATTCACCATTTCCAAAACCAATTTCTAAATTTATTTTTTTATAATTTTTCGGAAAAATTATTTTATTACTAAGCAGTTCGCTTTTATGGTATTCAATGATTAAGCTATCGTAGGAAAAATCATTATAAGATTTTTCTAGTAAATCCTTCTTTGAAAGGGATATTTTTTTTGAAACCTTTCTACCTTTATAAGCATAGTAATCATGGTAATTATTTTTTAATGAAAACAAAAAAATATTTAAAACTTATTTACTAAGTCTACATTTTCCCATGAAAAAGCTCCATTACTCTCTGCATCTCTCCCAAAATGTCCATAAGCCGCACTTTTTTTATAAATTGGCTTATGCAGATTAAGATGATCTCTAATGCCCCTGGGAGTAAGATCGATATTAGCTGTAATTTTTTTTATTAGGTCATCATCCGACATTTTAGAAGTGCCATGAGTATCTACGTAAATTGAAAGTGGATCCGAAACTCCTATTGCGTAAGCAAGTTGTAGTGTGCATTTATCGGCTATACTAGCTGCAACAATATTTTTTGCTATGTATCTTGCAATATAGGCTGCTGATCTATCAACTTTAGTAGGGTCTTTACCAGAGAAAGCGCCTCCTCCATGAGGGGCTGCTCCACCATAAGTATCAACTATTATTTTTCTACCAGTTAAGCCTGTATCTCCATCAGGACCGCCTATCACAAATTTACCAGTTGGATTTATTAATATTTCCGTTTCGTTGCTGATCCACTCTTGCGGTAAAATGTTTTTTATAATTGGAATGATAATCTCACTCACGCCCTGTTGATCTAGATTTTCATCATGTTGAGTGGAAACAACTACCTTGGTACATTTTTCTGGATTGCCATTTTTATATTGAAGGGTTACCTGGCTTTTAGAGTCTGGCTGAATTCCAGGTGTTTCACCTTTCTTTCTTTTAATTGCCATTTCTTCTAGTATTTTGTGTGAATAATAAATCGGCGCGGGCATCAAGGAAGGTGTTTCCCTACAAGCGTATCCGAACATAATACCTTGGTCACCAGCACCTTGATCTTTATTTCCAGAAGCATCCACTCCCATAGCAATGTCGGCAGATTGACTATGAACACCTGAGCAATCAAATGAGAATTTTTCCCAATGAAAACCATCCTGTTCATAACCAATTTCTTTAACTGCTTTTCTAGCTAAAGACTCGTAGTTGCAAGTATAGCCTTCAGGACCTCGAACTTCACCGGCCATTACCACTTTGTTAGTTGTAACTAAAGTTTCCATTGCAACTCGAGAATTTTCGGGATTTTCTTGCGAAAGAAAGTCATCAACAATTGAATCTGATATTATATCACATACCTTGTCAGGATGACCCTCAGAGACTGACTCACTTGTAAATAAATATTTGCTACTCATAATTTAATTTCCCGATTTATTTCGATTAGCATATCCAATTATAAAAAATAAAACTATCAAAAAATACGCAAAAAAATTTCCATATTCTCTGTAAAAAGTTGTGTTTAATTTATTTGGGATTTTTACATCTAAGTAGGTGGTTTTTCTTGAAACTATCGTATTTAAAATTTCTCCAATTGGGCTTATCAGTCCGGAAACGCCCTTATTGGATGATCTTACCATTGGAATGCCCAGCTCAATAGATCTAAACTGTGCATGAACAAAGTGTTGTCTTGGTCCGCTTACTTTACCAAACCAACCATCATTACTTATATTAACCAACAAATTTGTATTTTTTGATATACTCTTACGAACAAAAGTAGGAAAAATAACTTCATAACAAATAAGTGGTGAAATATTTGAGGAAAATATTTGATCGTTATTACCTCGAGTCAATTCATTTTTAAAAAATAAATTCTCAGGGAAAAAAACATTTGCTAACTTTGATAATGGAAAGTATTCACCAAAAGGTACGAGAATTTTTTTATCATAAGTATATCCCATATAATTAAGTGAATTATAAAATCTTCCTTCATCCTTTCTGATGTACCCAGCTATCCAGTTTTTCGGTCTATTCGGATCAAACCCAAGTGAAGTCTCAGGAAATACTGTAATTAAACTGGGAGAACCCATAGCTGCAATTGTATCAATTGATTTATTTGTCCACTTATCTTTTTGACTCAGGTGAGTGTGAACGATTCTCAACTCATTATTAGAATAAACTGCTGCATAATTATTTACTCGGAAGTTTCCATATAAGTATAATAAAAAAAGTAATAAAATTGCAGTAATTAAGTACGACTTATTTTTGTTATTAGATAAAAATGAAAAAATACATACTGAACAAAATACAGTCAGCAATCCTAGTCCGTATGTTCCGAAAATCGAAACAGATTGTATATATTTTAAAGACCATGACCAACTATAACCAACTAAATTCCAAGGAAGCCCAGTGAATAATATACTTCTTAAATATTCAAAAATTATCCAGGTAGAACTAAAATAAAATATTTTTGAATTTGATTCACTCCAAAAAAAAGCATTTACTGTTTGCATTATTCCTAAAAAAAAGGAGAGAGAGAGCGGAAAAAAAATAAATATTATTATAGAAATATAAATTAATTCTGCGTCTAATTCTAATATTGAATTAGAAACCCAGTACATGCTCAGCAAAAAAAATCCAAAACCAAAAAAAAGTCCATTACAGAAAAATATTTTGTAGTGACTGCGTAAGTTTTTATAAACAAAATCGTTTAATAAAAAAAATAAGCCAATTACAAATAGAGATAAAAATGGAATGCTGAATGGCTCGAAACTTAAAGCTAAAATTAATCCTAAAAGGAAGTTAATTATAAATAGGTAAGACTTTTTAGGTGGAATAAAGTCTAATGAGATCATTATTTTTTGGGCGTTGATACTTTGACAGACTTTATTTTCATTGGATCTGCATCTTTAATTTCAAAAGTTGTTCCCGAACTATGCTTTATGATCTCTCCTCTTTGAGGCACTCTACCTGTAATAGAAAAAATTAAACCACCTAAAGTATCAATATCTTCATTTTCGTTTGAGTCTAGAAATTGTATATTTGTCACTTTCTGGAGCTCATCTATTTCAACTCTTGCACTAGCTTCAAATATATTAGCTGATGATTTGATTAACATAGGTAAATTCTTTTCATCATGCTCATCCTCAATTTCACCAGTAATTTCTTCGATTACATCCTCAATAGTAATCAAACCATCAGTACAACCATACTCATCTATTACTATTCCCATATGAAGCCTAGTTATTTGCATTTTTAGTAGCAAATCAAGAACTGGCATTGAAGGCGGGATTTCTAAGATTTCTCTTTTTAAATTTCTTAAGAAATTCTCCTCAATTTTATTTTGATTTTGATAATTCACTATATCCTTTATATGAACCATACCAATTATGTTATCCAAATTATTCTCGTAAACAGGCACTCTGGAGTGAGCTTCTTTTATAAATACCTGAAGTACTTTTTCAAAACTATCATTGATTTCAACTGCTCCAATATCAGCTCTTGGTATCATAATGTCAGATGATCTAATGTCATCAATTTTTAAAATATTTAAAAGCATTAATCTCTCATGTTTTGAGATACCTTCTGCATCTTTAAGATCACTATCTAAAACAGTTTCAATACTTTCCTTTAAAGTATTATTAGAAGATTTTTTATTGAAGAATTTTTGATTGAATAGTTTATTGATCATTTTACTTTTTTTATTGTATTATATATTAGATCTTCGAACTTTTTCATTTGTTTAAATTGTTTTTCTGTTTTGTGATCATAACCTAATAAATGAAGCATGCCATGTATTGTCATTTTACATAAGTAATCATACTTCGTAATTTTTTTTTCTACCGCCTCTTTTAATAAAGTTTGATTAGCTAACGCAATATCACCTAAAAGATAGTAATTATTAAAAGACGATTGCATTGGAAAAGATAAAACATTCGTAGATTTATTTTTTTTTCTATACTTTAAATTTAATTCTTTAATTTTTTTATTTGAAGTTAACAAAAATGTTACCGATATATTTTTATGGATTCCGTCATCAATAACTTTTATTGTTTCATTAACAGTTTTTGAAATATACTTTTTGAAATGTGGAAATTTTTTTTTCCATTCTGTCTCATCAACATTATAGTTAATTTCAATCATTTAATTAATTTTTTTGATCAAAAAGGTCCTTGATCTGATCATCATAAGAGTCATACGCATTTATAATTTTTGTCACCATTTCATCTCTGACAATGTCTTTCTGTCCAAAATTTATAACCGCAACTCCCTCAATATCTGACAAAATTTTTATTGATCTTAGCAAACCTGAATCACTTCTTCTATTAAGATCTGTTTGTGATGGATCGCCAGTGACGACCATTCTAGAATTCTTGCCACATCTAGTTAAAAACATCTTGATTTGATTATGTGTTGCATTCTGTGCTTCGTCTAATATAACAAATGAATTATTAAGCGTTCTACCTCTCATGAATGCTAAGGGCGCTATTTCAATTTCAGATGCTTGAATTTTTCTTAATACAGTTTCTGATGGCATTAAGTCATATAAAGAGTCATAAAGCGGCCTTAAGTATGGATCAACCTTATCTTTTAAGTCTCCTGGCAGAAAACCTAACTTTTCTCCTGCTTCAACCGCCGGCCTAGATAAGATTATTCGATCAAACTTTTTTTCTAACAATTGGGAAACTGCTGCAGAAACAGCAAGGAATGTCTTTCCAGTGCCTGCCGGTCCTACTGCAAATACGACTTGTTTTTCTTGTAATATTTCTAAATAGGTGTTTTGTAGTTTACTTTTACCAATAACATCTAATTTAGCTGTTTTAGTTATATTTATGCTTTTTATATCATTTGATATACACATTTTTAAGTTTTCCTGCATAGAATTATAGTGTCCATCAACTGTCCTATTCATTTTTTTTTCAAAAATTGTTTTATTTATCGCACTTTTTAAAATATCAGTATTTTTTTTATGACCTTGAATAATTAACTTATTTCCTTTTTGATATATTTTTAAAGGTAAATTTTTTTCAATAAAATCTATGTTTTCATTATTAACGCCGAATATATCAAGCACATCAGTGTTTTCTATATTTATTTCTATTGAATTTAACCCTTGTAAAAAAGTTTTTTTATATGTGTTATTAATTAATTTATTTTTCAAATTTTTATATAAGCCTCATTTAACAACTAGCATATAAGTTCTTGTGATTGCAAGTTGAAATATTTACATTTTTTAATTCACCCGGATTAATTTCAGAAGATTTAATGTAAACTGATTGCATGAAGGGTGTTCTTCCAAAAAAAAATTCAGGATTACTCATACTTTGATTTTCAACTAAAACTTCAATATTTTTTCCACAAAAAGTCTCATTGAATTCAAGTTGTATATTCTTTAATTTATCTTGCAATATTAACAACCTTTCTTTTTTTACGTTTAGTGGCGTTTTGTCATCTTGCAATGCTGACTTTGTCCCAGGTCTTGCGCTATAAATGAAAGAATATGATTGAGTGAATTTTATGTCATCAACTAATTTTAATGTTTTTTGAAAGTCCTCTTCAGTCTCACCCGGATAACCAATAATGAAATCTGAAGAAATTTCAATTTTTGGATTAACAATTTTTAATTTATCGATGATTTTTCTATAATAACTTACATCATATTTTCTATTCATTTTGTTTAAAATATTTGTTGAGCCTGATTGGACTGGCAAATGAATAAATGGCATAAGCTTATCATTTGTAGAATGAAGTTCTATTAAGTTATCGCTCATATTTATTGGATGTGAAGTTGTATATCTTATCCTTTTAACATTTTCATTTTTACTGATCTCTTCAATTAAATCAGCAATGTTTATTTTTCGACCATTATGAAAGATATTATAAGCATTTACATTTTGACCCAGCAGCACAATTTCTTTTGCACCATTATCTGTAAGGCTATTTACTTCGTTCAACAATGAAGATAAGGGTCGCGAGTATTCAGGCCCTCTTGTATACGGCACAACACAGAAAGAACAAAATTTGTCACAACCCTCTTGTATAGTTAAGTATGATGAAACACCTTGTTTTCTTTTTTGTTCGATAAGGTAATCAAATTTTTCATTTACTATAAATTCAGTATTTAATTGTTTTGGATTTTTTTTTATGTCGTCAATCATTTGTGGCAACAAATGGTAGCTTTGTGGACCTAAGATTATATCAATTGATTTATTTTTACTGAACATTTCCTCGTTTTCTGCCTGAGCAACACAACCAACAACTGCTATTGTTCTTTCTTTTTTATATTTATTAACCCTTCCTATGTCTGAATAAAGTTTGTGAGCTGCCTTATCTCGAATATTGCAAGTATTAAAAATTACTAGATCAGCACTTTCTACATCTTGATTTTTCTTTAATCCTCTATTCTCTAAGATAGATATTATTTTTTCACTATCATAGATATTCATTTGACATCCATAAGATTTGACAAAAAAAGTGGAGTATTCCATTTTAATTTACTTTTATCATTTGATTTAAACCAATTATTATCTGCCTTTCACAATATTGAGCCAAATCTTTCCTATTTTCAAAATTATTTATATTCATGATTTCATGAAAAATGATATCGACTGTGATCCTACCAGATCTAAGGAAATTTGCCATAGCTGCAACCATAGAGGTATCTCCAACCCATGCAATGTTACGCCTTAAATATATTCCCATCGGAATATTGTTTAGCTTTGAATAGCAAATTGAAATTGGCTGAATATTTATTTGATTACGATCATCAAATGCACACTCCAGCATAGAGGATTTAAAATCTATAATGCCATTTCCATCAGTAGTTGTTCCTTCTGGAAAAATAATAAAATTTTCTCCTTCCTGGAGTTTTTTTTGAATTAGATGGTTATATTCTATTATTCTATTTTTATTTTCATTATCTATAAAAAAAGTATTACTTAATTTTGCTAAGAAACCAAATATTCCCATTTTTGAAACTTCTTTCTTTGCAATAAATCTAGCATTAAGTAGCGTACCTAAGCAAATAATGTCAAACCAAGATACATGATTAGCAATATATAATACTCCTCTATTTTTTTTATTATATTTCTTCGAGTTAAAATTAATATTTATTCCTGTAACTATTTTTATCATACGATAAAAGAGTAATGGATATAGTTTTTTTAATCTAAAACCTATGATATTACAAAAAATCTGAATAGGTATAGACATACAAATTATCAGAGTTAAAAAAAATAGTATTAAGATTAGTCTTAAAGTAGACATCTAATGATTTTTTTTTATTTTAATTCCATAAAGTTCAAGTCTATGGTCAACAAGTTTATAACCTAAAGATTCTGCAACTGAGCGTTGGATATTTTCAATTTCTTCATTCGTGAATTCATGTATGTCTCCTGACTCAATATCTATCAAATGATCATGATGATGATTCTCTATAGCTTCATATCTTGACCTGCCATCTTTAAATTCATGTTTTTCAATTGCACCGTATTCTTCAAACAATTTGACTGTTCTATAAACTGTCGCAATGCTAATATTTTTATCCATCTCATTAGCTTTAAGAAAAATTTCGTTCACGTCAGGATGACCTTTAATGCTCATTTCGGTAATTACATCAGCAATAATATTTCTCTGCTCAGTCATCCTCAAACCCTTTTCCTTACACAATTTTTTTACATCTATCATTTTTATATCTCAATAATAATTACTAATATATAACGGTTTTGGATCTGAGCAATCAATAGTGTTTTTTAAAATAATTTGCTCTAGTTCAATCAAATTATAATCTATTAAAAGTAAATTTTTTCCTAAATCCTCTTTAATATTATTATTTAAGTTCTCTTCAAATAAAATATCGTCGTAAATGTATGTTGTTTGATTATTATATTTTAAACCTTCATTATCTAAATTTATTAACTTTACCTCTCCTGTAGCTTTAAAACCAATAAATGATTGAGTAAAAAATTGATTATCCTTAAAATGCAAAAATATACATTGATTTTTATTAAGCTTACTTTTTTTTATTTTTGAATTGATTATCTCAAATTTAGATAGTCCAAAAACATTTAGCTTTGCAATTAATTTAAGGGATTTGGCATAGGTTAATGCTGACCTAATGCCTGTAAAACTTCCGGGTCCTGTTATCACAACAATTGATTTAATTTTTTTAATATTCGTTTTCGATTTTTTTAAAAATTTATCAATCTCAAGAATTAGTATTTCAGATATATTCTTTTTTGATTTTAATTCCTTACTAAAATACTGATTTTTATTTATTAGAGATAATCGTAATGACTGAGTGAAATCTAAGACTAAAAACATATTATTGCTATTTATTAGATATAGACTAAAAATTAGATCATATGAAATATTTTTTTCTTACAAATTTTAGAAAAATTCATTTTCTATTTCTGTTAATTTTTTTTTCATATATTTTTCCTGCTTTATCGGAACCAGGTGTCTCGATATTTATGTACCACAGATTTGGTGAAGATAAATACCCTTCAACTAATGTAACTGAGAAACAATTTTTATCACATATAAACTATGTTCTGGACAATAAAATTAAAATTCTAGAGTTAGAAGAAATAATTATGACATTAAATGAAAATAAAAAATTTCATGAAAAAGCAATAGCATTTTCTGTTGATGACGCTTATAGCTCTTTTTATAATATTGCCTGGCCAGTATTCAGAAAAAATAATATTCCAGTCACGTTATTTGTCTCTACAGACATAATTGATAAAAAAACGAAAGGTTACATGACATGGACAGAAATAAAGAAGTTTGTTGATGAAGGTGGGAGTGTCGGCCAACATACATCAACACACTTACATATGCCGTTGAACAGTGCTTCAGTTATAAAAAACGATATTTTAGACTCACATAAAAGTTGGATTAAAAATATTGGCTTCATACCAAAACTTTTTGCTTATCCATATGGTGAAACTAGCAATGAAGTTATTAAAATTTTAAAAGAATTTGATATTTCCAACGCATTTGGCCAACATTCTGGCATTGTCTCAAGCTATGATAATAAATATTATTTACCCAGGTTTTCCCTTAATGAGAAATTTGGTGAAAAAGATAGATTTGAATTTGCAGTAAATGCCTATTCTTTAGATGTAGAGAATTTTTTACCAACTGATATGTTTTTGATAGATAACAAACCATCTATTGAATTCAGTATAATTCAAAATTTAAAAGATAATTCCCTAGATTGCTTTTCTAATACTGATGGCAAATGGGATAAACAAGAAATAATAAATATAAAAAAAGATCGGGTTCGAATTAAGCTAAATAACTCTTATTTGAGCGGTAGGGCTAGACTTAACTGTACTGTTAAAGTCGATCAAAAATGGCACTGGTTTGGATATCAATTTTTAGTCAAATGATATCTGTAATTGGTATAAATTGTTTTTCTAAAATTAAGTTTTCAAAATCCTCAAAGTCATTTATTTCAATAATATTTTTAATCTTATCGACGTAGTCATCCTCAATAGAATAATTAAATAGATAATCAGCTAAATAAGTACCATTTAAAGAAATATTATTTGATCTTAAAACATACCTATTTATACGAAACTCATTGTAATGAAAATTAGTATTTAAATTTTTCATATACGACTTTACCGAGTCACCTAGATTGTTAAATGATTTAACTTTATAGATTTCATTAGTTTCTCTATCGTTGGGTATCATCCCATCATCGGTTGCACCCCACACATACTGCCCAAAAAGAGCATTACCCTCGTATGCAAACCTGGATGTTCCCCATCCACTTTCAATTACCGCTTGTGCTAGGGCCAAAGATACAGGTATTTTATCAACCTTAATTAATAAAGAGTCTATAGTATCAGCTTTATATTCATTCATTAGTTTATAAATCCAAGCTGACTCTTTTCGGGATACTCGATCAAAATTACTTTTAATTAATTTTATTTTTTTATTTAAAGATACAAGTTTATTATTTTCCTGAATTATCAGCGGTAATGTAATTTTAATAAATAGTTCTTTTCTGTTCTTAATCGATTTAATTTTTTTTAGATCGTTAGGGAGTTTGGCAATTACTATATTGGGAATACTTTTAGTTTCTCTTATATGATCAATCTGAAAATCATTAAATAACGTATTTTGCTGCAGGGAATTCGTCGTTAATGTATTTTCAATAAAAGATATTGAAAAGTCTTTTTTATCTGCATTAACAAATGGATTTTGTGAAACAGATGATTTTTGATAAAAGCTATTGGTAAATATTAGTGACGTTAAAACTGATAATACAATAAGTAAAAAAATAAAATAATATACTTTAAAAAGAAACTGAATGTTTTTATTTTTTGTAATTAAAATATTCATCTACACATAAATCCTTTACAAAATCTGCTCAACTTTTTTGAGTTCAGGAACATGGTGCTTTAACAAATTTTCAATTCCATTTTTCAGTGTAATTGTAGCACTTGGACAGCCTGCACAACTTCCTTTAAGTGAAAGGTAGGCTATTCCATTGTTATATTTTATAAATTTTACATCTCCACCATCTTGCATAATCGCTGGTCTGATCTTGGATGATAAAATACTGTTTATCATATTAACTACTTTAGTGTCGTCATCATCAAAATCAATATTTTCTAATTCACAATGGTTATCAACTTTATTTTCAATAGCTGGCAGCCCAGAGTTTATATGATTTGAAATTACCTGTAATATTGAAGCTTTTAGTTGATCCCACGTATACTCATTTTTGTTTACCGAAATGCAATTCTTATTAAATAATATATTTTCGACTCCTTTGATTTTAAAGAGCTCATCGGCTAATACTGAATTTGTTTTTATTTGAGATTTATGAAACTCTATTGGACTTTCACATAGCTCGTACCTCTCAAGAATGAACTTCAGTGAATTTGGATTTGGAGTTGATTCGGTTTGTATAAACATGAGATTTAAAAGTTATATAGATAGATTCATAAAAATTTAAAGATTTGATACAGTTATTTATTAAGTTGCTGAAATTTAATGATTTTTAATCTGATCTTGATGCTAAATCATCTATTACATCGTCCGAAAGACCTTGAGGAATAATAACTACAGGAGTGGGTAATTTCCCAGATTTTTGACCTGCAAGCAAAGATACAAGTGGTCCAGGCTGATCAGCTTCAGCTGCAGCAAGCACTAAAAATCTAATTGCATTGTCCTCTTCTAGTGTCTCAATTATTTTTTCACTTGCAACACCTTCTTTTACCATGAGTTCAGGAACAATATCAGTGAGATCATTTATTACTTTGGACCATTTCTGCAATTTTTCCTGAGCCTTATCTCTGGCTTCTTGAAGAATAATGTCTTCAATTGACTGCCATTGTTGCGGATCAAACTGTTCTATTACGTTTAATAAAATTACACCACCTTTTGTACTTTGGGCACGCTTAGCGGCAAACCTTATTGCTACATCTAGCTCTTTAGACTCATCAACTATCACTAAGAATTTTGACCTATGTTTCATTTCTAAGTAATCCTACTATATCGTATACTTGCTTAATTGTTTCTTGAGCAACTTCATTTGCTTTATTTTGACCCTCCAACAAGACGTTTAAAATATATTCTTTTTCCTCCATTAGTTTTTTAATTTCCACAGTAATAGGTTTTATTTTTTCCACAAGGACATCAGATAAATCAGACTTAAAATTTGAAAAATTTTGTCCTTTATACTGTTCAATTAACAACTGTTTATCAGTTCCTGAAAAACCTGAGTAAATATTAAGTAAGTTATTAACTTCATCTAGTTTTATGATTTCCTCTATTTTTTCTGGCATTAAATTATCAGCAGTTTTAGCTTTTCTGATCTTTTTTATAATCTCATCACTCTCATCTAAAAGACTAATACGTGAATATTCAGAAGAATCTGATTTGCTCATTTTTTGATTTCCATCTTTAAGAGACATGATTCTTGAAATGTCTTTATCTATAATTGGCTCGGGAATTGGAAAAAAATTTTCACAGTCAAAGTCACGATTAAATTTTTGTGCAATATCTCTTGTTAGTTCAAGATGCTGCTTTTGATCATTTCCAACTGGTACATGTGTTGCTTTATAAATTAATATATCAGCAGCCATTAAATTTGGGTAAATAAATAAACCTGAGCTTGCATTCTCTTTGTCCTTGCCAGCTTTATCCTTGAATTGTGTCATGCGACTCAACCATCCCATTCTCGTTACGCAATTAAATATCCAGGCTAGTTCAGCATGTGCAGGTATACTACTTTGGTTAAATATTATACTTTTTTTTGGATCTATACCTGATGCAATATAAGTAGCTGCGACTTCTAAGGTATTTTTCCTAAGTATCTTAGGATCATGTTTTACAGTAATTGCATGTAAATCTACAATGCAAAAAAAACAATTATAGTTGTCTTGCATGCTTACAAAATTTTTGATTGCGCCAAGATAATTACCTATATGAAGGTTGCCTGATGGTTGAACACCTGATAAAACAATTTTATTTTTTACTTCACTCATTTTTGTAAAATCTTTTTAATTTCTGAATATTTAAACGGTTTGTAAAATGAAATTATAATAAAATAAAGTAATATTGAAGAAACTACTGAAAACAAAAGAAATATAATTTCATGGTTGTATAATAAATCGAAAAATATCCAAGAAAACTCTGAAAGAAAAAATAAGTAAAGGTAAATTATAAGTGATCCAATCATAATTATCGTCATAGGTAGTATAATCCCATTACTTAATCGATAATAATTAAGCTTTTTTAAGTAGTAACTCATTAATAAAACACTTATCCAGGCTGAAACACTTGTAGCTATTGGTATTCCAATAAATCCTACCTTAATAAATAACACTATACTCAAAGTAGTGTTTATAGCTAAATTAATGGCAGTAATAAATAGAGTGGGCTTTGCATTTTCATAAGCAAAAAATATTGGTGTATAAATTTTCATAAGAATAAATGCCACAAGTCCTAAAGCATAAAATTTAAGGGCTTTAGAAGTAAAAAATGACGATTTTTCGTCAAATTCTCCTCTCTCAAAAAGTACACTTATAATTTGCTCTGAGAGAACATAAATCCCCACGGTCGCAGGAACTGCAAACAGTAATGAATATAATAAAGTTTGTTCTATTGACTGGTGAATTTTATCTAAACTTTCCGATTTTATTTTACTTGAAATTGAGGGCAGAAGAGCAACACTAATTGCTATTCCTATAAGTGCTAAAGGCAATTGATAAATGCGGTCTGCATAATATAAGTATGAAATTGCACCGCTTTCGTAAGAAGCAATAATAGTTCCGATTAAAATATTTATCTGTAATAATCCAGATGAAAAAAAACTAGCTGAAAATAATTTTAAAAATCGCTTTATATAATTGGAATATATTTTTGTAGTAAAAACAAAACTAATTTTTTTTCTGATTAGAACAATTACAAGCAATATAATCTGCAATAATCCAGCAATTATTACACTCCATGACAAAAATAATAAAAAATCTACTGCAGTATAAGCTGCTATTACCAATGCAATAATCAGAGTAATATTTAGTATTATTGGAAGAGCTGCTGACAACGCAAATCTATTATGTGAGTTAAGAATCGATGAAAAAATTGATGAGATACTTATTAAAATTAAAAAAGGAAAAATAACTCTAGAGACCTTGACTAACTCATTAAACTTTTCGGGATCATTTTTAAAACCAGGAGCTATAATCTCAATAAAAAATGGCATAAAAATTTCAATGATTAAAACCACTAATGACGATACTGTTAAGAAGATCAAAAAAATAGTTCCAGCAAATTTTCCAGACTCTTGGGGTAAATTGTCTTTAATAAGCCTAGAATAAATTGGAACGAACGCTGAATTTAATGCTCCTTCCGACAAAATTCTTCTGAATGTATTAGGCAACCTAAAAGCAACAAAAAAAATATCAGCGATTACACCAGTTCCTAAAAAATTGGCAATGAAAATGTCTCTTAGAAAACCGAAAATTCTGCTTATCGATGTAAAAAAAGAATAAATTACTGACGATCTTAAAACATTCATATAATTATTGTTTAATAATCTATTTTGATTTAAATAACTTCAAAAATAAAGGCTCATCCAATATATATCTTTTGAATTTGAAAAGCAGTCAAAAACCTATATAAAATCCAAAAAAGAGTATGACAAAAAAAGATAGAGAAGAACATTTTAGTGAAAAGGAAGCTTTGGTATTTCATGCTCAGGGTAAGCCTGGTAAAATAGAAATCAAAGCCACAAAACCTCTTGAAACTCAAAGAGATCTTTCACTTGCTTATTCACCGGGTGTTGCGGCTCCTGTAAATGCAATCGCGGATGACACAAATTCAGTGTATGATTATACAAGTAAGGGTAATATAGTTGCAGTAATATCAAATGGAACAGCAATATTAGGTCTTGGGAATTTAGGAGCCCATGCATCAAAACCAGTTATGGAAGGTAAATCTGTTTTATTTAAAAGATTTTCAGATATCGACTCCATTGATCTTGAAATTGACACTGAGGATGCCAATGAATTTATTAATTCTGTAAAGTATTTGGGTCCTTCTTTTGGCGGAATAAATTTAGAAGATATTAAAGCTCCAGAGTGTTTCATAATCGAAGACACTCTTAGAGAAATAATGGACATACCTATTTTCCACGATGATCAACATGGTACAGCAATTATATCAGCTGCCGCACTTATAAATGCTATGGATCTAAATGGAAAAGAAATTAATAAAGCTAGAATTGTCGTTAATGGTGCAGGTGCCGCAGGTATTGCATGTCTTGAACTATTGAAGGCAATGGGTATGCCAAATGAAAATGCAATATTATGCGATACTAAAGGAGTTATACACACTGAAAGAAAAGAAAATATGAACCAGTGGAAATCTGCTCATTCAGTTAATACAGAATGTAGAACTCTTGAAGATGCATTAAAAGGAGCTGATATATTTTTTGGTCTTTCAATTGGAAATATTATTACTCAGAAGATGGTACTCTCAATGGCTGAAAAACCTATCATATTTGCAATGGCCAATCCTGAACCAGAAATATTACCTGAAAAAGAAGATGTTCCAGATGAGGTTGCAAATGCTTATCCTGGAAAAAGGCCTCAATATGGTCCTGAATATATAATTCCATCACCTTTTGATCCAAGATTAATTAGTAAAGTACCACCTGCTGTTGCAAAGGCTGCGATGGATACTGGAGTGGCACGAAAAGCAATTGTTGACATGGACAATTATTCAAATGAATTATCTGCCAGACTTAATCCTTCTGCAGGTCTTTTGCAGAAAGTTTTTCAAGAAGTAAAAGAAAATCCTAAGAGAGTAATTTTCACTGAAGGTGAGGAAGAAGATATGATTAGAGCAGCAGTTATCTTTCTTAACAATAGAATGGGAACCCCAATCTTGATCGGTAGAGATGAAGTTATCAAAAATAAAATGAGAGATATGGGACTAGATTTTTTTGATCAGGTAGAAATTCACAGTACTAGAAACAAAATAGAACACGATAGATATGCAGAGCATATTTACAAACGTTTACAGAGAAAAGGTTTTCTAAAAAAAGATTGTTTAGATCTTTTGATAAGAGAAAGAAATGTATTTGCAGCATGTATGGTATCTTTAAAAGATGCTGATGCAATGGTTTGTGGATTAACAAGAAGCTACGCTGCTTCATTAGAAAGTATTGAGTATGTCTTGGACCCAATACCTAATAAAACTATTCTAGGAATGACAGTAATGCTGTGTAACGGTAGAACAATTTTTGTTTCGGACTCAAATGTACATGACATGCCAAATGCTTCTCAGTTAGCAAATATTACTCAGGAAAGTGCTGAGGTAGTTAGAGATATATTTGGCATCGAACCAAGAGCTGCATTAGTTTCATATTCAAATTTTGGAAAACCATTCACTGAGAGATCTGTGTATATGCGAGACGCAAAAAAAATTCTCGATGAAAGGAATGTTGATTTTGAATACGACGGAGAAATGGGTGCAAATACAGCATTAAATGAAAATTTAATGAGCCTTTATCCGTTTTGTAAATTGTCAGGACCTGCAAACCTACTGATTATGCCTGCTATTCACAGCGCAAGTATTTCGACAAAAATGCTTCAAGAGCTTGGGGGGGGTACGTTGGTTGGGCCTTATTTGGTTGGATTTAAAGAAAGTATACAAATCGCACCATTAGGAGCAAATGTTGCAGATATTGTCAATCTTGCAGCATTATCTGCATTTAAAAGTTAATTTTGTAAAAATTCAGAAATTTCACTTAGCGCTTGTTTTGCTTCGGGTAAAAATTGAAAAATCTGCCATACATGCGGTAGATCTTTGTAGACTGTAAGCTTTACATGATTTCCACCTGCCTTTAATCGTTCGGCAACATCTAAAGAATCACTATATAGTATCTCAATATCACTCACCTGAATCAATGTTTTTGGAAATTTGTGATATTTAGCAAATGCAGGTGATATTAGCGGGTTCTTATAATTCTGATTAGGAGCATACCATTCTTTTACAGTCTTTTGCATTGATAAAGAGGTATTTAACCAATTGTCATAAGATAGATAAGGATCTGATTTCGAATTCTCTTTAATACTTCTTCCCTCGCCCGTCAAGTCAGTCCAAGGTGACAATAAAAATAATTTTGATGGAAGATTTTGATTTAACTCCTGTAGTTTTAGAGTGCTAACTAAAGTTAAGTTTCCACCAGCTGAGTCTCCTCCGAAAAAAACATCGTTACTTTTGAACCCTTTTTCAAGTAAGGCTTTATAACTATTTACTGCGTCATTTATTGCTTGTGGGAAAACACTTTCAGGTGACAAGGAATAATCTATTGCAAATATTTGAGTTGCAGACATATGTGCTAGTAGAATAAGCATATTATGATGAGTTTCTGGAGAACCGGCTACATATCCACCGCCATGAAAATATAATATACATTTTTGACTATCAAAGTTTTCATGAGTAAAATGCAGTGTTCTTATTTTATCTAAATAAATTTCATTAACGTTAATATACGACTTTGTTTTATTAAAAATAAATTTTTGCAGTAGCTTTGAGCCTAATGTTGCATTTTGATCGGTATACCCTTCTTGATTCATCATCTTTCTAGCTTCTATGAAAGACCTTTCCTCAACTGGAGGCTGTACCTCTTTTACGTATTTTTTTAGCATAAAATTTAGTATTGTGGACTGTAGACTCATAACAAAGAAAGCAAATTATTTTTTAGAAAGTTGGTCCCATATTACCTCAGATATATCAATTCCATGAAGTTTTTTGATTTCTTGAATACATGTTGGAGAGGTTACATTAATCTCTGTTAAATATTCACCAATAATGTCAATACCTACAAAAAAAAGGCCTTCGCTCTGTAAAAAGTTTTTGATTTCATTACAAATTCTTAGGTCATTTTTAGATATTTCGGTTACCTCACAACTACCACCTACGTGAATGTTGGATCTGATTTCATTGTTTTTTGGAATTCTACGTAATGCTGCGATTGGTTTTCCATCGATTAAAATTATTCTTTTATCTCCATTTTTTATTTCCCTAAGAAATTTTTGTACAATGAATGGTTCTTTTTGCTTATCTATAAACGTTTCAATGATTTGATTATAATTTTCATCATCTTGATCAAGTAGAAATATGCTTTCGCCTCCATTGCCGTATAAAGGCTTTATAACGGACTTTCCGTATTTTTTTATGAAACTTTTCACTTCTTTTTTTGACCTAGTAATTATTGTTTCAGGTATTATTTTTTTGTGCGCAAGCATTGAAATTTTTTCCGGCGCGTTCCTGATACCATTTGGATTATTAATAAACTTTGTGGAATCTTTAACTTGTTCTAGGAGATGGAGAGATGTTATGTACTCCATATTATAGGGTGGATCCTGTCTGATAAAAACATA
Organism: uncultured Pelagibacteraceae bacterium; assembly: GCA_902622985.1. Lineage (GTDB taxonomy): Bacteria > Pseudomonadota > Alphaproteobacteria > Pelagibacterales > AG-422-B15 > CACNXQ01. The sequence goes on from CACNSH010000006.1 coordinate 35,874, forward strand.
GTCGAAGCGATCGACCTTTAATTGCCTCTTATTCCCTATAACATAATTTGATAACTTATTATTTTTGAAAAAAATTTCTCTAGCTTGTGCATATAAATGATTATTTTTATAAGTTAGAGTGCTCGGTAAAAAATAAAAGTTTTTATTTTTTCTTTTCTGAGATTCTAGAATGATTGGTAGTGAACTATCTGTTTTAAAATCAAGTTTGTCAATTGCATCTATTTGAAAACCAATATTCATTTTAATCAGATTTCATCATTTTTAATTGTGATATAATCTATTACTTCTTGTACCCCAAATACTTCCTTGGCGGTATCAACTACTAAATCTCTTTCATCCTGATTTGATGCAATACCTATTATATAAACAAGCTTATTAACTGTCTCAACGCTGTAATTTAATGAATTTATATTTTCATTTAAAATTAATTTCCCTTTTACCTTTGTGCTAATAACTAAATCATCGGCATAATTCAAAATGTTATCTGAATTTGAGACTTGAATTTCGTTTATAACTGTCTGAACTCCATTAACTCCCCAAGCAATTCGGGTAGCTTCAATCTTTAGATCAATATTTTCTACTGTACCTGTAAGCAAGACTCTTGCTTGTGATACTTCGACATCAATATCAAAGAATAATATTTCATTTTGATCAAAATATGCATTTTTAATTACAGTTTTGATAATTGCATCATCAACAAACTCTCCAATTGATCTATCTTCTTGATTTACTGTAACCATCTTTACAGCTGTTCCAGTTGCAATTTGGGCACAATTAGTAATCCAAATAGAAATAAGGATTATATATATTGTAATAAATAAGGATTTAATACTCATAACCACATACCACTATATATCAAATTTAATTCAATACTTATTTTTTATCAGTAATTGATATACGTCTCTTTTTGATAAGTTAAAATCGCTAGATATAGTTTTAGAAATTTCAGATATGTTTAGACCATCCTTGCTGAGCTTATCGGACAATAATAATATATCTTTTTTTGTGATTTCTTCTTTTTGCATATTTTTTAATGGTTTTAATATAAAAGTTATTTCCCCTAAAATTTTCTCCCTTTTTCTTAATGTGCTTATAATATTGGAAATATTCGTATTGATAATTTCTTCATTTATTTTTGTTAATTCCCTTACAAATGTAACATCACAATTGCCATAGTTGTCTTGGATAAATGTGAATGATTTTAAAATACGCTTAGGAGACTCAAAAAATATTATTGGACAATCCATTTTTTTTATTACATCTATTTCTTTGATTGCGTCTTTTTTTTGTCTAGGAAAAAAACCTCTAAATAAAAAAGATTTTTCAGCAAAATTAGACAGAACAAAACTACCTATTGTTGCAGAAGGTCCAGGTATAGAAAACACTTTGATATCCTTCTTTATACAACATTTCACAAGATCTGCACCTGGATCTGAAATTAATGGCGTTCCTGCATCACAGATAAGAGCCATTGACTGACCTGACTCCAACTGTTTTGTTAAAAATGGTATTGATCTAGTAGAGTTAAATTTATGAAAAGGTTTTAAAGGTGTTCTAATACCATATTTACTTGTCAATTTTTTACTTGTTTTGCTATCTTCACATAGAATTAGATCTACGCAAGAAAGTATTTTAAGAGATCGAATAGTAATATCACTAAGATTTCCAATCGGAGTTGCAATTATATACAAACCATTTTGAATCTTTTCGAATTCTAATAATTCATTAATATAGTCATTATTTAATCGCATATTAAAATGTATTTAAAAAAAAAATTAGTATTTGTTTTAGCCATTGTTACATATCTAATTCTTGTTAGTTGTGAAACTTCAACAAATTATCAAACTAAATCTAATGTTACCAATAAACAAATAAAAATAGATACTCAGAAGAAAATCAATAGTAATATATCATCAATTACATCTCAGGAAACTAAGGGCATAAGTCAAAGTAAAACTCTAAATGTTGGTTTAATGCTTCCTTTAAGTGGTGAGCATTATCAAATAGGCCAATCTCTACTAAATTCAGTTCAGTTAGCAATAACCAAAACAGGCAATAAAAAAATCGTATTTCACTTAATAGATACCGGTAATGATGAAAAATTACTGACCGACATATATGAATTACTTGAGCAAGATATGAACATTTTCATAGGTCCCATATTTTCAAATAAAGTGAGGCAAATAAAAGAAATTATTAATGACAAAAATATACCTATTATTTCACTATCGAATAATTCTAATTTAAAAGATAAAGGGCTATATATATTTGGCCTCACCCTGGAAGATGAAATCAATGAATTATTAAATTTTTCTTATAAAAATAATTTAAAAAAGTATGCTGTTATACTTCCAAAAAATGAATTTGGTATCAGAGTTGAAAAAGAATTAAATAAATTTAAATCTATTAATGATTTATCGTCATTCAAATTTATTTTCTATAATACTAATTCTCCAGATTTTTACGCAGTTTCAAAAAATATTTCAAATTATGAAGAAAGAAAAATGAATCTTGAAAACAAAATTAAATCTTTGGAAAAAGAAAATTCAGAAATAGCAAAGAAGGAGTTAAAAAAACTTAAAAAATTAGACACTTTTGGTGAATTGAATTTTGAGGCAATTATTATTTTTGCTCAAAATTTTAAGGAGGTATCAAACTTTAGCACAATTCTTCCGTACTATGACGTTGATCCAAAAAAAATACAATTTATTGGTAATTCTGTTTGGTATAAAAGTCAGGCACTAAAAGAGCCTGGAATGGCAAACGGTTATTTCACATCCCTTGACTTAAAAAATAGAAAGATATTTGAAGAAAGCTATATTAGTGTTTTTGATTCAAAGCCGCATGCTCTTGCAACTTTGACATATGATATTGTTGGACTTATAAGTAGTTTACATGGTGAAGAAAATAGCTTTACAGTAAATAAGCTATATAATTCTCAGGGTTTTGTTGGCATAGATGGTTGGTTTAGGATATTGCCTGATGGAAAAGTTTTAAGAAAACCAAAGATATATAGAATAAATAATAAAAATTTTAATCTCCTGAATTAAACTTTATAATTCTCTAAATATTTTTTCATTTTTCTAAATGCAATTGCACGGTGGCTAATCCTCTCTTTATAATTAAAATCCATTTCTCCAAATGTTTTTTTATAACCAATTGGCACAAATATAGGATCATATCCAAAACCATTTTTGCCTAATGGGGGAAATTGAACATGTCCATATTTTTTTCCTTGGAATACTCTATAAGTATTATCTGGAAAATAAATGGATAAAGCACAACAAAAAAAAGCTTTTCGAGAGCTTTTGTTAAGTAGATTATTTTTATACATTTTTTTTTCTATTTTGCTAATTGCTGTATTGAAATTTTTATCTTTTCCTGCCCATCTGGCTGAATATATTCCAGGTTGATCACCAAGCGATAAAATACATAAGCCACTATCGTCAGCTATGGATGGAATGCCTGATTTTTTGGCAGCATTTTTTGATTTTATTAGAGAATTTTCTTTAAAAGTTTTGCCGTTTTCAATTGGTTCATTGATACAAAATTTTTTTGCAGAGTAAATTTTGAATCCTATTGGCTTTAATAAAGATCTGATTTCTCTTACCTTTCCTTCGTTATGACTGGCAATAACTATTTCTTTTATTTTTTTAATCACTTAATATTTGTTTTTGCAATTGGATGATCTCAGAGATCCCTGATTTTGCAAGTTCCAGCATTGCATTAAATGACCGCTCCTCACAAAGCTTTTTTTCCGAAGTCATCTGTACTTCAACCAATTTACCACTTTCTGTTATTACAAAATTTGCATCTACTTCAGCATTTTGATCTTCTTCAAAATCTAAGTCTAAATAAGGCTCACCATTTATCATTCCACAGCTGATTGCCGCAACATATTCACTAATTGGGTTTTTTTTTATAATTTTTTTATTAAGCATATGATTTATACATAATTGAAGTGCAATAAATGATCCTGAGATTGAAGCGGTTCTTGTTCCACCATCTGCTTGAATAACATCACAATCTATTATTATTTGTAATTCTCTTAAATCTTCTAAATTAATTATAGATCTTAATGATCTTCCAATTAGTCTTTGTATTTCCTGTGTTCTACCAGATTGTTTACCTTTTGCAGCCTCTCTAGACATTCTCTCAGAAGTTGATCTTGGTAACATCCCGTATTCTGCTGTTACCCACCCAGTCTCTGAGTTTTTTAACCATCTTGGTAAATTTTTATCAAGCGATGCACTGCATATCACATGCGTATCGCCACATTTAATTAAGCATGATCCTTCCGGATTGTATGAAAAATTAGGAATTATTTCTATATCTCTTAGTTTGTTAATATTTCTATTATTTCTCATTGAGTGATAAATTATACTATGTATTGACGAAAATAATATAGATCATTACATAATTAAATATGGCCAAAAATAAAAATAAAAAAAATTTAGACCCTAAACCTGCCAAAGTAGATAATAATTCTGGAGCAAAAACGGAAGAAGCTGGTACTGACAATAATGATAAGCTTAAAGAGCTTGAAAGTAAGCTTCTAACCAGCCTTGCTGAAAATGAAAATTTAAGAAAAAGATTTGATAGAGAAAAAGAGGACTTAAGCAATTATGTAATTTCAAATTTCGCGAAAGAGATACTGTCAGTCCTCGATAATCTCCAAAGAGCTATGGCTTCAGTTAAAGCCAAAGAAGTAAAAGAAAAATCAGACGGTCTATCACAACTATTTCAAGGAATAGAGCTTACCGAAAAACAAATTATATCTACTTTTGAAAGATTTAAGATTGAACAAATTAAATCACTGGGTGAGCAATTTGATCCGAATATCCACCAAGCGATGTTTGAAGTTGAAAAGGATGATCAAGAAGCAGGAACTGTTGCTGAGGTTGTTCAAGAGGGATATAAAATTGGAGATAGACTTCTAAGACCAGCACTTGTAGGCGTGGTGAAGAAAAAAAGTTAAACAATATCAATAGGATAGTATAATAATAATTAACAATCTCATTTTACTCTTTTTTTAAGCAAGGGGTTGTACTGCAAAATCAACTACCCATATATAGAATAAATATCAATTCAGAGTAGGAATATGGCAAAGGTAATAGGAATAGATTTAGGGACTACAAATAGTTGTATCTCGATAATGGATGGGAAGGACCCTAAAGTTATTGAGAATGCTGAAGGATCTAGAACTACGCCTTCAATTATAAGTTTTGGAAGTGATGAAGAAAAGTTAGTTGGACAACCTGCAAAAAGGCAAGGTGTCACAAACCCCGAAAATACATTTTTTGCGATCAAGAGACTTATAGGTAGGTCTTTCGAAGACCCAATGGTCAAAAAAGATGCTGACATGGTGCCTTTTAAAATTATTAAATCTGAAAATGGTGATGCATGGGTTGAATCAGGATCTGAAAAATATTCACCATCTCAAATTTCTGCCTTTGTACTTCAAAAATTAAAAGAAGATGCAGAAAGGTATTTAGGAGAAAAAGTTGAAAAAGCAGTCATTACTGTTCCTGCTTATTTTAATGATGCTCAAAGACAAGCTACTAAAGATGCTGGTAAAATAGCTGGACTTGAAGTTGAAAGAATAGTCAATGAGCCAACTGCTGCTGCACTAGCATATGGTTTAGATAAGAAGGATGGCAAAACTATTGCTGTATATGATTTAGGTGGTGGTACTTTTGATATTTCAATTTTAGAAATTGGTGATGGAGTTTTTGAAGTAAAGTCAACTAATGGTGACACATTTTTAGGTGGTGAAGACTTTGACACTCGTCTCTTAAATTATCTTGCTGAAGAATTTAAGAAAGAAAATAATATTGACCTTACTCAGGATAAATTAGCACTTCAAAGATTGAAAGAATCTGCTGAGAAGGCTAAGATCGAATTATCTTCAACATCTCAAACAGAAATTAATTTACCATTTATTACAGCTGACCAATCAGGCCCTAAGCATTTAAATATCAAGGTGACGAGAGCGAAGCTTGAAACACTTGTTGATGATTTAATTGAAAAAACAATTAAACCATGTGACGCCGCTCTAAAGGATGCCGGTTTGAGTGCGGGTGAAATAGACGAGGTAGTCTTGGTTGGTGGAATGACAAGAATGCCAAAAGTTATAGAAACTGTTAAAAACTTTTTTGGTAAAGAACCAAATAAAGGAGTGAACCCAGATGAAGTTGTCGCACAAGGTGCAGCTATTCAAGCTGGTATTCTTCAAGGGGATGTTAAGGATGTATTACTGCTTGATGTTACACCTCTGTCCCTTGGTATTGAAACTCTAGGCGGCGTCTTTACAAAATTAATTGATAAAAATACAACAATTCCAACAAAAAAAAGTCAGGTATTTTCAACCGCTGATGACAATCAGACTGCTGTAACAATACGAGTGTGTCAGGGTGAGAGAGAAATGGCTGCTGATAATAAATTACTTGGTAACTTTGACTTAGTAGGCATACCGCCTGCGCCTAGGGGTGTTCCTCAAATTGAAGTAACATTTGATATTGACGCTAATGGAATTGTAAATGTGTCTGCAAAAGACAAAGGTACAGGAAAAGAACAACAAATTAAAATACAAGCATCGGGTGGTTTGAGTGAAGAAGAGATCGACAAAATGGTTAAGGAGGCTGAAGCCAACGCGGAAGCAGATAAGAAAAAGCGAGAAGGCGTTGATGTTAAAAACCAAGCAGATACAATGATACACTCTGCCGAAAAAAATCTAAAAGAATTTGGTGATAAGGTTTCTGAGCAAGAAAAGAATACAATTGAAAATGATATTAAGGCTTTAAAAGAAGCTGTCGCTTCAGATGACACCGATAAGATTAAAAGTGGACTTGAAGCATTAACTCAATCGTCTATGAAATTAGGTGAAGCAATGTATAAGGCTCAACAAAAAGATGCTCCTAATCCAAACGAGCCGTCTGACAATGCAGCTGCTGGATCTGACCAGAATAATGAAAAAGTTGTTGATGCTGAATTCGAGGAAGTTAAAGAAGATAATAAGCAATCGTAAGCAGGTAAGCTTATGTCAAAAAGAGACTATTATGAAGTTCTTGGCGTTTCCAAGTCAGCTGATGACTCTGAAATAAAAAAAGCCTACAGAAAATTAGCAATGAAATATCATCCTGATCGTAATCAGGGTGATGCAGATGCAGAAGTTAAATTCAAAGAGGCGAGTGAGGCATACGCTGTACTTCATGATAAAGAAAAACGTTCAGCTTACGACCAGTTTGGTCATGCGGCAGTGGATGGTAATACAGGCCAGGGCGGTTTTGGTTTTGATTTTAATTCATCAGCTTTTCAAGATATTTTTGAAGATTTTTTTGGAGACTCATCCTTTTTTGGTGGTGGAGGAAATCGTAGAAGAAAAACAAATAATCGTGGCTCAGACTTAAGATATGATATTACTGTTAATCTTGAAGAAGCGTTTAATGGTAAAAAATTTAAAGTAAAAATTCCAACTCAAGTTCAATGCGACTCTTGTTCAGGTTCTGGCGCATCTCAAGGAAGTCAGCCAGTAACTTGTCAGTCATGTGGAGGAAGGGGGCAGATTCGCTCGCAGCAGGGGTTTTTTTCAATTCAACAAACTTGCCCAACTTGTCAGGGAAGTGGTTCAACTATTTCAGATCCATGCAGACCATGCAGCGGAACTGGGAGAACTCAGAAAACAAAGAGTTTGATGGTGAAAATTCCAAAAGGCGTCGATGATGGTTCTAGAATAAGACTATCTGGAGAAGGTGAAGCGGGTCTAAACGGGGGGCAGCAGGGGGACCTGTATATATTTGTAAATGTTAATGAGCACGAAATATTTGCTCGTGAAAATGAAAATTTATTTGCTGAGGTCCCAATATCTATGGTCGATGCTGCTGTTGGCGGCGCTATTGACATACCGACAATAGATGGCGGTAAAGCAAGGCTAAAAATACCTCAAGGTACTCAATCTGGTGACCAATTTAGATTAAAATCAAAAGGCATGCCTAATGTTCGCAACGGTTATTTAGGTGATTTGTATATTCAGGCAAAAGTTGAAACACCAATAAATTTAAGTAAGAAGCAAATTGAAATATTAAAATCCTTTCAAGAAACCAGTGATCAAAATGAGAGTCCTTTAACATCGGCATTTTTTAAAAAAGCTAAGGATTTTTGGAAAACAAAAGCTTAAAAAACTTACTTTTTCAATTATTTCGATTATCCTAAATTAATGAAAAAAATAAAAATTGTCGTAACTGGCGTAACCGGACGCATGGGAATGCAAATCGCTAAAAGAGTTTTGAAAGATAAATCACTTGTTTTGTATGGTGCAACCGAGAGAAGCGGGCATAAAGCTATTGGCAAAGATTTAGGTCAATTACTAAAAACGAAAAAATTAAAAATTAAAGTCACAGATAATATAATTCCATTATTTGCTAAAACTGATGCTGTTATTGACTTCACAACTCCTGAAGCAACTATGATCCATACAAAATATGCAGCTCAAGCAAGAATAGTACATATAATTGGAACTACAGGTTTTAATAGCTCTCAATTAAAAAAAATTAAACTCGCTGCGCAGCATGCAACAATCATAAAATCAGGTAATATGAGTTTAGGTATAAACCTAATAAATAAATTAATTAAATTAAGTTCCTCAAGTTTAAAAAATAATTTTGACACAATAATAAACGAAACACATCATCGACATAAAATTGATGTACCTTCAGGCACTGCAGTAATGATGGGGCAGGCTGCAGCAGAAGGTAAAAATAAAAAATTTGAAAATATTAAAAAAATCTCTCGTCTAAACATAAAGGCTAAAAGTGCTAAAAATAAAATTGTAGTCTCATCCTTCCGCAAAGGTGAAGTAATTGGTGACCATGAAATTATTTTTTCAAGCAGGGATGAGGATATTACTATCAAGCATACAGCGAAAGATAGGGGTATTTTTGCTAACGGAGCAATACAAGCTGTGAAATGGGGCATGAACAAAAAACCTGGCCTATTTGACATGACGGATGTGTTAAATATAAGTTAGGTTGAAAAAGAACCATAATGTTAAAGGCTGATAAGGCAAAAAAAATTATTAGTATTTTAAATAAAATTTATCCCGAAACCCCAATTCCACTAAATCATAAAAATAATTTTGAACTATTAATTTCTGTTCTTCTGAGTGCGCAGTGTACGGATAAAAGGGTCAATGAAGTAACTCCTTTGCTTTTTAAGAAAGCAAATAATCCTTCGAAAATGGAGAAGCTGCCAGTCAAAACCATTTATAATATTGTTAGACCCTGTGGTCTTGCTCCACAAAAGTCAAAAGCTATCTCAAAGCTATCAAAAATATTAATGAAAAATTATAATGGTGAGGTTCCAGAAACTTTTGAAGATCTAGAGGCGCTTCCTGGAGTAGGACATAAAACAGCTAGTGTTGTAATGTCACAAGGTTTTGGTCACCCAGCATTTCCTGTTGATACTCATATTCATCGACTTGCCCAAAGATGGGGGTTAACCAATGGTAAGAGTGTAAAGCAAACTGAAAATGATTTAAAAAAAATATTTCCTGAAAAACTATGGAACAAGTTACATTTACAAATAATATTTTATGGAAGGGAATATTGTGAAGCTCGAAGTTGTTTTGGAATAGAGTGTAAAATATGTAAAACTTGTTATCCAACTAGAAAAAAGCCAATTAAAACAAAAAAAGCATAAATGGTTATAAAAATAAAACACCTTTAACTGTCTATTGTTTGCTGATACCTTTATTCATTATGATTAATAAAGAAGTAGCACTCATTATCGGTGCAGGTGACAGCCTTGGTTCTGCGGTAGCGAGAGTATTTGCACAAAATAACTTCATTACTGTAGTTGCTAGAAGGAACGGGGATCAATTATCGCCACTTAAAGAAGAAATAGAAAAAAATGGCGGAAAGTGTTTCGCATATAGTTTAGACGCAAGAAAAGAAGAGGATGTAATTAACTTTATTAATAAGATTGAAACAGAAATTGGTGAAATTAATGTGGCCGTATACAACATTGGAGCCAACATTCGTTTCAACATTTTAGAAACAACTTCAAAAAAATATTATAAAGTATGGGAAATGGCGACTTTTGGAGCTTTTCTAATGGGAAGAGAAGTAACAAGAAAAATGATACCAAGAAAAAAAGGCACAATAATTTTCACCGGAGCAACAGCAAGCATCAGGGGTAAAGAGGGTTTTGCCGCGTTCTCCGGCGCTAAACAAGCAAAAAGAGCTTTAGCGCAAAGTATGGCAAAAGAACTAGCTCCAAAAGGCATACATGTAGCACACATTATTGTAGATGGTGCAATAGATACGCCTTGGGTTAATAAGCTTTTTCCTGAATATGTAAAAGAAAAGAAGAAAATTGATGGCCTTATGAAGCCAGACGATATTGCGCAAAACTACTTAGTCATTCATAATCAACCTAAAAATGCTTGGACATTCGAGTTAGATCTCCGTCCATGGGTGGAAACATGGTAAATCAGGAATTTGATATTGTTGGAATAGGTAATGCAATCGTTGATGTAATTACTGATGTTAATGAAGAGTTTCTAGATAAAAAAGAACTCAGAAAAGGTCTAATGTCCCTTGTAGATTTAGACAGCATCAAATCATTATCTGAAGAGATTGAGATTAAAGCAAATGTCTCTGGTGGATCAGTTGCTAATTCAATTGTTGCTTTAGCCCAAAATAATATAAAAACTGCATTCATTGGCAAGGTAGGTGAAGATAAAGTTGGAAATTCATTTATAAAAGGTCTAGAGAAAGAAAATGTTATTTTTGCCAATACAGCTCAATCAGATGAAAGTGAAACTGGAAGATGTCTTGTGATGGTAACCCCTGACGCACAAAGAACAATGAGTACTTACTTAGGTATTTCTCAAAAGTTAAATGCAAGTGATATAAACAAAGAAGTTATTTCTAACTCAAGAATTACATATCTTGAGGGATACCTATGGGATCTTGATGATGCCCAAGAAGCAATAAAAAAAGCAATCAAAATTGCCAAAGATGCAGGAAAAATTGTAGCATTTAGTGTGTCAGATGTATTTTGTATTGAACGATTTAGAGAAAGTTTTTTAGATTTAGTAAATAATGAAGCAAACGTAATTTTCGCTAATGAAGAAGAAATCAAATCACTTTATCAAAAAGATAATCTTGAAGATTGCCTTAAGATTATTAAACAACAAAATAAAATATTTGCTATCACCCTTGGTGAAAAAGGGGCAATCATTATTAATAAAGACGAAGAAATAAAAATAAAAGCTCAAAAAATTGAAAAACTGGTGGATACTACCGGTGCTGGAGACCTTTTCGCTGCTGGTTTTTTACTTGGTTTTATTAACGAAAGAGACTTAGAATATTGTGGAAATGAAGGTGTAAACTTTGCTTCAAAAATAATCCAAATATATGGAGCAAGATTATGATCAAAAAGTCTATATTGATAACAGGGGTTTCTTCAGGAATTGGACATGGAACATTAAGCTATTTTGTTAAAAAAGGCTTTCATGTGTATGGAAGTGTTAGAAATTCTAAAGATGCAAACAAGTTAAAAAAAATCTTTAGAGAAAACTTTACCCCTTTAATCTTTGATGTGACAAAGGAAGCTCAAGTGAAAAAGGCTGCATCTATAGTAAAAAAAGATTTGAAAAACTCAAATCTCCTCGCATTGGTGAACAACGCAGGAGTTGCAATATCTGGCCCTATATTATTACAAAAAGTTAAAGATTTTGAAAAACAAATTAATATTAATTTAAATGGCGCATTCAGAGTCTTAAAATTTTTTGCACCATTATGTGGTGCGGAAAAAAATAATAATTCAAAAAAGGGTGTGATATTTAATATTAGTTCAATTTCAGGAAAAATTGGAATGCCTGGAGTTGGAGCTTACACTGCCTCTAAGTTTGGTTTAGAAGGTTTAAGCCACTCTTTACGAAGAGAACTAATCAGATATGGGGTAGATGTTGTTATTATTGGACCAGGACCAATAAAATCAGAAATTTTTGACAAAATAGATAAGAAGTTTTTAGAAACTTTAAAAAAATCTGATTATGCTAAAGTGGCTAAGAATATTCCAAAAAGAATGAAAAATGCAAAGAAGATAGCGTTTCCACCTGAGGAGGTTGGAAAATTAATTTTTAATGCACTTCATGATCCAAACAGAAAAACACGGTATACTATTACTCCGAATAAATTAATGTATTGGACACTTCCAATGTTAATCACCGACAGAATGCTAGATAAGATGATTACAAAGCGAAGTGACATTTAAAAAAGCCTGTAATAATTTTGTATGAAATTAGACTTAATCACCGGCGGCGACTCAAAATATTTTGATCTAATCAATGAGCTTTGCGAGTCGGTTAACAAATTAGGTGATAAAGATATAAAGATTTCAGTTTTAGATGGCGGATTATCATCGGAACAAGTGAATATTTTTCGTTCAAAAAAAATTGATGTTATTGATCCTGGATGGCCAGATACTAAAACAGAGGCGCGGGCAGGTAATAAAAAATTTTTAAAAGTGGAGCTTGCTAAAGCTAATTTGGATAAGCTTTTTCCAAATGCCGAATATTTATTCTGGGTAGATGCAGACGCGTGGTTTCAAAACAATACTGCATTGGATATTGTACGTATTGTTATAAAGAAAAATAAACTTGCAATTGTATCTCAAGCTTCAAGACTTCAGAGTCATCATATGAGTGTGAAAAAAATTTTTGGACCTCTGTATCTTTTGAAGAATATTTTATACAAAAATGCGAGTAAGGCTAAACTGCCCAGCAAAATATCAAACAAATTAATTTGTAGGCCTACTCTCAATGCTGGAATATTTGCAATTGCAAAAGATGCCCCACATTGGGAAAGGCTGAGATATTGGCAAAAATTCTTAATTAATAATAAAAGAATAAGATTGTTTACCACAACGCAATTAGCACTAGGTATTATTTCATACCACGAAGAACTTGCATACGAGGCTTTGCCAGAAATATGCAACTACATGGGTCCTTATAGATGGTCTACTGATTTAAATTTATTTATTGATTATTATGCTCCATATGAAGCTGTAAGTATTATTCATATGGTTGCACAGGATAAAATGCGAGATAATAAAAAACATAAGATAACAATTTTAGACGAAAAAGATAATTTTATTCAAAAATCTTTAAGGTATTCTGAAAACATTAATTAGGTTCTTCACTAATTTGAACTATTAACTTACCTTCATTTTCGCCAGAAAATAATTTTCTTATTGCCTCTCCTGCATTCTCAATGCCTGGTATAATATGATTTTTATATTTAATTTTATCATCTTTAAGCCATTGAGTTATATCTTGGTAAGCTTCCATATATCGCTTGAAGTAATCAAATACTATGAACCCTTTGAGTTTAATTCTTTTTATTAATAAATTTCCCCATGCAGGTCCTGGGACAATAGACTCAGCGTTATATCCTGAGATTAAGCCACAGAGACTAATTCTACCATTAATATTCATTCGAGTTAAAACCGCCTCAGTAATACTGCCGCCTACATTTTCGAAATATATATCTATTCCATCCGGACAACTTTCTTTTAGTCTTTGCCTAACATTTTCAGATTTATAATTAATTGCAGAGTCAATGCCTAATTCATCGACTAGCCATTTACATTTCGTATCTGAGCCAGCAATGCCCACTACCTTGCAACCTTTGATTTTTCCTATTTGACACACAATTGATCCAACAGCACCTGCTGCTGCAGACACAACTAGAGTTTCTCCAGGCTGTGGATCGGTAATGTCTAGTAATCCAAAATATGCCGTAAGACCAGTCATTCCTAAAACGCTCATATAACTATCAAGTGGAAAGCCGGTACCTAGAGGAATTTGCCTTACACCTTTACCGTCACTTACACAAAATTGCTGCCAGCCGCCCATACAGTTTACAATTTCTCCTTTTTTGAATTTTTCATTTTTACTTTCTTCAATTATACCGATTGTACCGCCCCTCATAATATCGCCAGTCTGCATTGCATCCACATAGGATTTTTGTCCACTCATCCATCCCCGGTTTGCAGGATCTAGAGAAAGATATATGTTTCTAATTAAAATTTGATTATCTGAGAGACTGGCTACTTCATTTTCCTCCAAAACTAAGTCCCCTTCACTTATTTCACCAACTGGAAATTTTTTTAAAATCCATTGTTTATTTTTCATTATTATCTCCAATCATTTTTTTAAAATTCACCTGAGGCATATCAACACTTACACAAGTTGATGTTGCGGTAACAACAGTCCTATTGTTTTGCTCCAATCTGCCTTCCAAGAATACAATATTTTTTCCAGATTTCACCACTCGCCCATATCCAATAACTTTCCCCGGTTTAGTTGGATACAAAAAATTTGTTTTCAGTTCTATTGTTGGCGGTCTTTTTTTGAAATGATTTTGAAATATAAAAGCCAATGCAGTTGCATCATCTACCATTCCACTAACAATACCACCTTGGACGTCACCTGCAGGATTGCAATATTTTTTATCAATTTCAAACTCAACTTTGATATTGCCAACTGTGGTATCAACTTCAAGAACAGTCATATTAAAAAGATCGAATAATTTATTCTTATTAAACAGCTTGATGAGTTCAGCATCTGAGATTTTTTCAGTCATATTGATTATTCGTTTTCAGGTTTTTCAGGAAATACCATTGGTCCCAATGGTCTTCCCGCGAGTAAATGAAAGTGTAAGTGAGGTACTTCTTGATGCGCATCCTTACCGGCATTTGCGATGAGCCTGTATCCTCCTCCTCCAGCTTTTTCACTTATACCCAACATATCTGCTACGTTTGAAATAGCCCGGTTGAAACCAACTATTTCTTCATCCGAAGCATTTGCACTAAAATCATTTATGTTTATGTATTCCCCTTTTGGAATTACTAAGGCATGTGAAGGTGCTTGAGGACGAATGTCTTTGAATGACAGGACATATTCATCCTCATAAATTTTATCACAAGGGATTTCACCTCTTAAAATTTTAGCAAAAATATTTTCCTTATCGTATGACATTAATCTCTAAGTCCTGTTTTACCCTCTCTTTTTTCTAGCTCTTCATAAACTTGATCGGGAGTAATATCAAATTTTTTTAACATAACTAACAAATGATAAATAAGATCCGCCGACTCATAAATTATCTGCTCTATATTCTCTTGTTCAGCAGCCTCCACAGTTTCAAGTGACTCCTCTTTAAACTTTTCTATACATTTCCTTTTACCTTCCGATATAAGTTTTGCAGTATAGGATTTTGAAGGGTCTTCATTAGCACGTGATATAATTGTATTAAAGAGCCGAGCTAGAACATCAACTTTTTTACTGCTCATTCTACTCCCTCAACAATTGCAAAAATTCTATCCTTTTCGTCACCCAAGATTTTTTTTGCGTTTTGATACTCTTCTGAGTTATAAGCCTGTTTAGCTATTTCAATTGACTCATACTCAACTATGACGTTTCTTTTAAACTCTTTACCTTCCATAGTTGTTTGTTCGCCACCCCGTACTAAAAATTTACCATTGTATTTTTTAACCGCCTCAGTTGCATACTCTGCATACAATTTTTGCTTGTCCGGATGTAACACATTGACTTTTACTACCCAATAACCTTTCATAATTAAATCCTAACTGCAATATTTTGTTCAGCAAGATATGTTTTTACATCTTTAATACTATATTCTCCGAAATGAAAAATAGAAGCAGCTAATAGAGCGCTAGCTCCCCCCTTTAATACCCCTTCAACAAAGTGCTCAAGGTTTCCAACGCCACCTGAAGCAATAACAGGAATATCAATAGAGGATGAGACAGTACTCAATAATTCATTATCAAATCCTATTTTTGTCCCATCTCTGTCCATTGAAGTTAATAATATCTCACCAGCTCCTAAATTAGCTACTTCAATACAATATTCCAATGCATCAATATCTGTGGGCTTTCTTCCACCATGGGTAAATATATTCCAACTTTTATCTCCATTTTTTTTTGCATCTACTGCTATAACTATTGTTGAGGAACCATATTTCTTTGCTGCTATTGCAACCAGGTCAATGTTTTCAACTGCAGCTGTATTTATAGACACTTTATCTGCTCCGTGGTGAAGCAAACGAGATATATCATCAATGGTCCTGACACCTCCACCTACAGTGAGTGGTATGAAACAATTTTCAGCAGTTTTTTTTACAACTTCAAAGAGGGTTTCTCTATCGTCACTTGATGCAGTTATATCTAGAAAGCAAAGTTCATCAGCTCCCTCAGAATTATAGATTTTTGCTTGTTCAACAGGATCTCCAGCATCAATTAAGTCAACAAAATTGACGCCTTTGACAACTCTCCCTCGATCAACATCTAAACAGGGTATGATTCTTTTTTTTAGCATTCTATCTAACTATCTTTAATGCCTCAACAATATCAATATTTTTGTCATAAATTGCTTTACCTACAATTACACCTTTTATTTGTGAGTAATTTTTTTTCTTTAGGTTAATAAGGTCCGAAATATTTGATACCCCGCCTGATGCAACACAGTCAATTTTTGTTTGAACCATTACATTTTCTAGCATTTCAAAGTTAATTCCTTGCTTCATACCATCCCTCATAACGTCAGTAATTATTATTGAGTTGATATTAAGATCTTCTATACTTTTTAAAAAATCAGAAATTTGTAAATCTTTTACCTCTTTCCAACCTTTTGTAGCAATTTGGTTTTGCTTTATGTCGAGAGCAATAGAAATTCTATTAGGATAACTGCAAACTGATTTTTCAAAAAAAGTTTTATTTTCAAACGCTGATGTTCCGATAATAACATTATTAACACCAATATTAATGAGTCTTTCAACTCTTTCTATATTTCTTACTCCGCCACCGAACTGAATCTTAAGATTTGTATTTTTTTTTATTTGCTCAATAGATTTAATATTTTCAAAATTGCCCTTAAGCGCACCATCTAGATCAACGCAATGCAAATATTCCACTCCAGAGTCTTCAAAAATTTTAGCCTGTTCTAACGGTGACTCGTTGTATGTTGTAGATTGTTTAAAATCACCTTGTATTAATCTTACACATTTACCGTCTTTTAAATCAATTGCTGGAAATAAAATCATGAAGGTTCCCACTCGAGAAAGTTTGTAATTATTTGTTTTCCGTTATTATGACTTTTTTCTGGATGAAATTGTGTACCATAAATATTCTCCTTGAGCACTGCTGCAGTAATTGGATTTGGATATTTTGTAGTTGCAATACAATTTTCATTTTTTTGAGTTCTAAAGTAGTAACTGTGCACAAAATAAAAATCAGTATTTTGTGAAATATTATTCAATAATTCATGATTGCGAAAAGTGACTTCATTCCATCCCATATGTGGAATTTTATAATCAGCTGGAGCCTCGATCTTGATTACTTCTCCGGGTATCCATCCAAAGCCCTCACATTCACCAAATTCTAAAGATTTTTCTGCTAGTAATTGCATTCCAACACAAATGCCCATAAAAGCTTTTTTTTCGCCAATTACCACTTCTTCAAGACTTTCAAATAGGCCTTCTATTTTGTGAATTGCATTCTTACAGTCTTGAAAAGCTCCTACTCCAGGAAGAACTAATTTATCGGCATTTAATATTTCAGATGGTGTGTTTGTAACAATAATTTCATATGGGTTTTCTAAGTTATTGTTTACGGCTTCAAATGCCTTGTGTACTGAATGTAAGTTTCCTGAGCCGTAGTTGATAATTACTAACTTCATTTATTCATTTGTTTAATAGTATCAATAACTTCCTCTACATGATTATTTACTTTCACTTTTCTCCAAACCTTTACGACCTTGCCTTTCATAATAAGAAATGTAGATCTATCTATGCCCTTGTACGTTCTGCCATACATACTTTTTTTAACCCATACACCAAATTTTTCACAGATTTTATCACCCTCATCAGAAAGAAGATCAAATTTTAATTTGTATTTTTCAGCAAATTTATTTTGTTTTTGAACGGTATCTTTAGATATACCATAAACTCTTACCTTTAGATTGTTTAACTTTCGAAGATTGCTTTGGAAATCACAAGACTCTTTTGTACAACCTGGAGTATCCGCTTTAGGATAAAAATAAATTACCGTGTCCTCTTTTGTAGGAAATTTAACCTCTTCATCTTTTTGATTTTTAAGTTTGAATGAAGGTAGTTTTTGGCCTTCTTTAATCATTGTTAAAGTTGTCCTTTGGTAGAAGGAATGTTCATTCCCTCTCGCTCGTTAATCGCAACAGCATTTCTTAAACTTCTTGCCAAAGCCTTAAAGCAAGATTCAATTATATGATGGTTGTTTTCTCCATAAATATTTTCCACATGTAATGTTGTTCCGCTTGCTTGTGCAAAAGCTTGGAACCATTCTTTAAATAATTCAGTATCAAAATCACCTTGAGAAGATGTTATCTTTGGAGCATTAAATTTTACTTTCCAAATTAAATAGGGTCTATTTGATAGATCAAGCGCAACTCTTGATAACGTTTCATCCATGGGAATATATGAGTGCGCATAACGTGTGATACCTTGTCGATTACCTAATGCTTTTGATAAACATTCGCCAATTGCAATGCCTGTATCCTCAGTTGTATGGTGATAATCAATGTGGGTATCTCCTGTTGCTTTTATCCTCATATCAATCAGTGAGTGCTTTGACAGTTGTTCAAGCATATGGTCAAGAAATCCTATGCCAGTCTTAATGTCGTACTTACCTGTTCCGTCGATATTAATATCGACAGAGATAGAGGTTTCACTCGTGTCTCTTTTATACTCTGCTGTTCTCATAACAAAATCCAGTCGGTTTCTATCAATAAATCACTGAATTATCTATAAAAAATGTAATTTTTAATGAAAAGTCAGGGCTTGAAGTTAATAAATAAATAGCCACATAACACTCAGCATGGAAAATCAACAAAGTCAATCATGGCATGGCACAACTATTATTAGTGTAAGAAAAGGCAATCAGGTTGTTGTCGCGGGAGACGGACAAGTTAGTCTTGGAAATACAGTCATTAAAGGCACTGCCCAAAAGGTTAGAAAAATAGGTGATGGTGGTGTTATCGCTGGTTTTGCCGGAGCAACTGCAGATGCATTTACTTTATTTGAAAGACTGGAAGCGAAACTAGAAAAGCATCCTAAACAGCTTACCAGAGCATGTGTTGAACTGGCGAAAGATTGGCGCACCGACAAATATTTAAGGCGTCTAGAAGCACTTCTTACGGTTGCAGACTCTTCTACATCACTTCTAATTACTGGAATGGGTGATGTGTTAGACCCTGAGGGATCAATTATTGGAATTGGTAGCGGAGGTAATTATGCACTATCCGCTGCTAAAGCGCTGATTGATACTGATCTTACCGCTGAAGAAATTGCTTTAAAGTCGCTAAAAATTGCTGGCGAAATTTGTGTTTTCACAAACAGCAATGTTACACTTGAAAAAATTGAGTATTAGATAATGCAAGCGTTTTCACCAAGGGAAATTGTTTCCGAACTTGATAGATATATTATTGGCCAAGATGATGCAAAAAAATCTGTAGCCATAGCATTAAGGAATCGCTGGCGACGTCAGCAATTACCAGAGGATATGAGAGAAGAAGTTCTTCCAAAAAATATTTTAATGATTGGTCCTACTGGAATTGGTAAAACTGAAATTTCTAGAAGACTGTCAAAATTAGCACAAGCACCGTTTATAAAAGTTGAAGCAACAAAATTTACAGAAGTTGGGTATGTAGGTAGAGATGTGGAATCAATTGTTCGTGATTTGATTGAAATAGCAATTACAATGGTTCGTGAGATAAAGAGAAAAGAAGTCAAAGCAAAAGCACAATTAGCTGCTGAAGAACGTGTGTTAGACGCTTTAGTTGGGCCAGGCTCAGGTCCTGCGACACGAGAAAGCTTTAGAAAAAAACTCAGAAATAACGAACTCAATGAAAAGGAAATCGAAATAGCTGTTCAAGACACTGGATCATTTCCAACTATTGATCTTCAAGGTGGGCAAGGTGCGGGTATAGGAATGATAAATCTGAACGATATGCTTGGTAAAGCCATGGGACCAAAAACTAAAAAGAAGAAAACAACAGTAGCAGACTCATATGAGATCCTTGTGAATGAAGAGTCAGATAAGCTAATTGACACTGATCAAATTGTAAATGAGGCAAAAAAAGCGGTAGAAGATAATGGAATTGTATTTATTGATGAGATAGACAAAGTATGTGCGAGAAGTGAGAGGGTTGGTGGTGATGTTTCAAGAGAAGGAGTGCAAAGAGACTTGTTGCCATTAATTGAGGGCACAACAGTAAATACAAAACACGGAACAATTAAAACTGATCATATTCTTTTTATTGCATCTGGGGCATTTCAGCTTTCCAAGCCTTCGGATTTACTGCCAGAGTTACAAGGCAGACTGCCAATAAGAGTTAATCTCAAGGCACTTTCACAGGATGACTTTAAACGTATTCTAACTGAGCCTAAGTATAGCCTTATCAAACAATATGAGGCACTTATGGGTACTGAGGATGTTAAAATTAGTTTCAGCGAAGATGGCATCGATGCAATTGCGACACTTGCTGTAGATATAAACTCAACAATTGAGAATATAGGTGCACGTCGATTACATACAATTCTTGAGAGGGTACTAGAAGATATTAGTTTTTCTGCGGCTGATAAAAGTGGAGAAAAAATAACAATTGATGCAAACTACGTAAAAGATAATGTAAATGAATTATCAAAAGATACTGATCTTTCCAAATTTATTCTTTAATTTGTATGTCATTAAAAAATAAAAAAACTCACTTAAATAAAATAAAAGTACGTTACTCGGAAGTAGATTGCCAAAGAATAGTCTATAACTCGCATTACTTAACGTATTTTGATGTTTCTTTGAGTGAAATGCTTGAGGATTGTTTTAATCAAGAAGAGTATATAAAAAATACGAGCAATGATTTTCATACTGTTGGCGTTCAAATGAATTTTAAAAGTCCCGCAAGACTAAATGATCAACTTGAAGTTTACACAGGCGTACAGAAAGTTGGAAACTCAAGTATGACATTCATACAGGAGATATATAGAGTAGGATCAGACGAAATTTTAAATTCAGCTAATATTACTTGGGTCAACACCAACCAAAAAAGTATGAAATCTGCAACTATTCCAGACGATATAAGAACGAAATTGAATAAGTATTTGGTTGATTAATCAGAAGTCGCTGTAAGCAGCCAATTTGAACTTTTTTTATCTTTTATCTTTTCAAATGTCCAAACATCAGTAATTTTTTGAACTTGATTTAAGCTGCCTGAAATAACTTCGTCCTTACTGTTTTTGATACAAGTGATCATCTCAGATATAAATCTTACAGTCACTTCCATTGGATTTTTCTTTAAATCTTTATGAACGATTTCTGACTTTTCAATTCCAATAAAATTAAATTCAACTGTTTCATTCTTACTGTTTCTTTCATCAATAACTGATGAAAAACTATTTAGCACATCATCAGAGAGTAAAGACTTCAGAGCATCTTTGTTGCCATTCTCGAAATTAGTAACGATAGTCTCATAGGCGTTTGCTGCTCCTCGCAAGAAGTCATCGTTATCAAACCAACCATCCTCGCGCTTACTGGGTGAAGTTTTTGGTTCAATTGGTATTACTTTTTCTTCCTGTGAAGTTTGTGGTGTTTCATAATTATAAGAGGTTTTGTCTGTTTTTTCATGACCAGTTCGTCTTCCTAAAACGCTTCTAAGGCGCAGAAGGACAATGCCAGCAATAATTGCTAAAATAAGTATATCTATGTATTGAAACGCTTCACTCATATATTTAAATATTATAGAGTCCTTATTTAGGAATTTAAACTAAACTTTCAATATTTACTTTTTATTTTGTTTTTTATAGTTATCGCAATTTTTGTACTTATTCCAATCATCGAAATTAGCTTATTTATTGAAATTGGGAGCATTATCGGGTCTTTCTATACTATTATGCTTATATTTCTTACAGCCATTGTCGGTGTCTTTTTTGTCCGCCAACAAGGCATCAGTACTTTTCAGAAATTAGGCTCTCAATTACGAAACCTTGAAGCACCTATTCAAACGATGTTTGAAGGACTTGTTATACTTATTGCAGGTATTTTATTAATTACACCAGGTTTTTTTACTGATGCTTTGGGTTTCTTAGGATTAATACCAGTCTCAAGAATAATTTTTATTAAGTTAGTAGCAAGTTATATGCTTTCTAGATATGGTAATCAAAATAATCAGCATGACTCCACTATTGAGGGTGATTACATTGAAATTGATGATGAGGAAAAAAAGTAATGGATGTAAAATCAAAAATTATCACACAATTCATTAGAGACTTATCTTTTGAAAATCCAAATGGCCCAGGATCCTTTCAAGCTGGAAGTGAGAGACCTGCTATTAATGCTAACATTGACGTTAAGGCTCAGAATCGTAAAGGTACCGATGTCTATGAGGTGGAGCTTCAAATTAATGTTGGAGCCAAACGGGGTGACGATAATTTATATTTAGTTGATCTCAAATATGTTGGTTTATTTGAAATTGAAAATTTAACTGATGATATTAAAGAGGCTTATTTATTAGTAGAGTGCCCAAGAATACTTTTTCCATTTGCAAGACGTATTATTTATGATCTACACGCTGATGGTTCTTTACCACCACTCATGTTGGATCCTGTAAATTTTGCTGAACTTTATAAGAAAAAAAAAGGTAAGAACTAGTATCTAATTAATTTAGGTTCACCATCAACGATCTCAAAAACTGGTTCTACGTTTGGTATATCATTTTTATCTTTATTGTTCATAAAAGATAAAAGCTCAGAAGTATCAGTAAAACCGCAAATCATTTCGAGATTTTTAATTGTTGGCATAATCATAGGAAAGTCTCCAGTTTTAAATTGTTTGAGGGCTTCTTCGGGATTAATCCATTTACTCTCAACTCCTTCGGTGCCGTCATGCACAGCCTCCTGGTCAGTACTTCGAGCTACAAAAAATCTTGTGCTGTATCTTCTTTTCTCAATTTTTGGTGTTACCCAATGCGAAATGTATGCAAGTTCATTTGTGGCAAGCTCCAAATTTAGATTATCGATCATTTCGTAAAAAATATTTTCACCCTTGAGAATTCTATCTTTGAACCGGCTCAGAGTTTCAAGTTCATTTTCTTTCAAAATAGTATTTTTCAAATTTTTTCCAATTTGATTTGCAAGCAAGATGCCACTTTCCTCAAAGCACTCTCTAATACATGCTGTCCAATATGATAGACCATTTTTTTCTATGCCAAGTCTCTCGGATGCAGCGCTATCATCTAAATGAGGGCTATACTTTTGATAATCATTTGAGACATCTTCATGATCAATCTTACCCCCAGGAAAAACCCAGGCTCCTCCAAAATTTGTTTTCATTGATCTTTTAATCATGAATACTTCTATTTTTTTATCTGCATCTCTGATAAGCAAGACCGATGCTGCTGGAGTTGGTATTTTTTGATAATTGTTGTTATCACTAAGAGTATGATTAATCTTATTATTCACTCGTTTGATTGTTTTTAGATTGATTGATTTTATTCCATATAGAATGCTTACCCAGTGTTTCAATAAATGAGTCGTGTAACTTTTTTTCTTGGTCTGAAAGTCTTGAAGGCAAATTTCGGTTTTTTATTTTCTCAATATTGAAAGATGATACGGGCTTCTTAATTACCTCCACACTATTTAAATCTAAGCTCAGTTCACGAGCATCCATTAACTCTATATATACACGGGCTAAAAGCTCTGTATCAATCGTGGCCGAGTGTTTTTCTCTTTGTGTATTATCAATTGCAAATCTCTTGCAAAGCGCGTCAAGCGAGACGCTTTGACCTGGAAATTTCTCTCTAGCTATCGATACAGTGTCAATTTTGTCATTTTTCAGTGAATCTTTGCCGCAAGCATTTAATTCATGATTTAAGAAGCCTATATCAAAATCTACGTTGTGCGCAATGATTGGGTCTTTACCTACAAATTCTAAAAAATCATTTACAATTTGCTCAAACAAAGGCTTATCTTTTAAAAACTCATAACTCAGGCCATGAACCTTAAATGATGTCTCTGGCACATCGCGCTGAGGATTTATGTATTGCTGATAATTTTTTCCAGTGGGTAAATAATCAATTATCTCTATTGCAGCAATTTCTATTACTCTATGACCCTCTGAGGGTCTTAAGCCAGTAGTTTCAGTATCAAGAACAATTTGCCTCATTGATTAAAGAAGGTATTCCACGCTTTTGGATTAATCAATTTAATTTTTGCTGCGACTTCTTTAACCTCAAATTTAGTTTCCTCAATATCGCTATCGGTTGAGATAATGTAATCTGCTTTTTTTAGTTTATCTCTATCTGGCATTTGTTGGTCTTTAATGGCATTAAAAATTTCTAATGGTACTTTTCTGTCTGAAACCACCCTTGACTTTTGTGTTTCCTCAGATGCTGTAACAACAATAGCAATATCTACATACTTTTCTCCTCCAGTTTCAAAAAGAAGTGGGATATCTAAGACACAACCTACCTTTCCTTCTTCAATTAATTTTTTTATATAAATTATTTGATATTTTCTTGTTACGGGGTGAACAATTTGTTCTAAATCTCTAAATTTGTCAGGCTCTCTGTTTAATATGTCTCTTAGCGCCAATCGATTTACTGCACCATCTTTTGTT
This sequence comes from uncultured Pelagibacteraceae bacterium, assembly GCA_902622985.1. Lineage (GTDB taxonomy): Bacteria > Pseudomonadota > Alphaproteobacteria > Pelagibacterales > AG-422-B15 > CACNXQ01. Next base: position 60,600 of record CACNSH010000006.1, read on the forward strand.
GAACCTGGAAACTTGCTCTCTACTTTTGCTATCACCTCTTCATCATTTTCATAAATATAATGAACCGTATCGTCTGCATTATAAACCCCATAACCATGCTCTTTAAACATTTGGGCAACTGTTGATTTTCCCATCCCAATAGATCCTGTTACACCAACCAACAACATCAGTTAACACCCAATACACTCATTAAATCATCATCAATTTCAGGCATTATATCGTGCCATAATTTGAAGGACCCCGCAGCTTGATGGACTAGCATTTCCAATCCATTTTGAACTGTAAAGCCATTTTTCTCAGCGTGTCTTAGAAAAATTGTCTTGCTTGGATTATATATTAGATCGTAAACATGTGCAGATGAATTTAGGCTGTTAAAATTTATTAAATTGTTTTCTTCACCCTCTTGCTGTCCTAAGCTTGTGGTATTGACAACTAAATGTGAGGATCCAATAAACTCACTAATCGTTTTTTCTGTTAAGATTATTGCCTCTACACCAAGGTCACTGCAAAGTAGTTCTGCATTTTCTCTTGTTCTATTATAAATACCAATCTCACACTTCATGTGTGTTAGCGCATACACAACCGCCCTTGCTGATCCGCCGGCTCCAAGCACCAAACATGATTTGTTATTTAGGCCTCTGTTTGCAATTGATTTTTCAAAACCAATCGGGTCAGTGTTATCCCCATAAACACCATCTTTATTTACTGTGAGTGTATTAACTGCTTTGAGAGCTCTTGCAATATCAGATGTGTTGTCACAATATTTGTATGCGTCTTCTTTAAGGGGGACCGTAACGTTTAAACCGTAATAACCCTCTTCTACTAAACGATCAACATCCCTAATAAAGTTTTCTTTTTTTACATTTATTTTTTGGTAGGAACCCACATCAATTTTCTCACTTTCAATCCAGTGATTATGAATTTTGGGTGAAAGGCTATGATCGATTGGATCTCCAATAACTGCTGTTTTTTTATGTGCCATTGTTTTCAAATAGAAGATTGTTGTCCCATAGGAACTGGGTTAATTGAATTAATGATATGCCTTGTATTGAAAAAAGGTCACTCCCAATATTTTCAAAAAGTTTAATTCCTTCTTCCTCAATTGCATAAACACCTACAAGACCAAGAATATTATCGTCGACTTTATTTAAATACTCTTTTACCAGGTCCTCGCTTAACTTTCGCATATGCATTTTAGATCTGTCTATGTACTTCCAAATAATGTTATTGTCTTGAGCAACTGTTGTGGCAGTTATGAGTGTGTGGATAGATCCACTCATTTTCATCAACTGTTCTTTTGCTTCATTTCTATCGCGAGCCTTGTTAATTAATTCGCCTTTCAGATCCAAACCTTGGTCTGATCCAATAACAAATGCACTCTTATTAGACATGGAAGGCTTCAAGGCCTTCATCTCAGCAAGTTTAACCACAACCTCTTCTGGTGTGTTTTTGCTCATCGACATCTTTATTTCGTCTTCATCTATACCATGAGCAACAGGCTCAAAGTTTATACCTGCGTTGCGTAACAATTTAATTCTTGTTTCGCTTTTAGATGCCAAAATTATATCCCTGTTCATAAACCTGTATAAACCCCTTATGACCTGTGTGTACTTTTGCTCTCTTTGCCCATCTGTAATTTTTAACTTATTTTTCTATCTTTATTGAGAATTTTTGCAAATTTTGTTCACCTGTTAGGGATATTACCGTTTTCTTCCACGGCAGTGTATAAGGTTAAAAAGCATATAATTCAAAGCGATTGTTCTGTGTATCGAATTGTGGGCAAAATGCGACTTTTTATATATACACAATTCCACAGGAACATAAACAACTACAATTATATATATAATATAATGAGTATATTTATAGACACACTTAAGGGTCAAAAAACAAAGCCAACACCGGTTTGGTTAATGAGACAAGCAGGAAGGCATTTACCTGAATATATAAGTATCAGAAAACAGTTTGCAAACCTTATGGATATGTTCCTTGATCCTTTGACAATATTTGAGGTTTCCCTGCAGCCTATAAACAGATACGGAATGGATGCCTGTATTGTGTTTTCAGATATTTTAATAACGCCCTTTGCTGCGGGTTCAAGCGTTAGTTTTGTTGACGGGCAGGGTCCCGTAATAAAGTTCAATGAGAACATGAGTTATAAACTTGAAAAAACCTTACCTCTTGCAACAGGAATAAAAAAAATAAAAGAAAATACAGATATCCCTTTAATAGGATTTGCTGGCGGAGCATGGACGACACTGTTCTATTGTTTATATGAAAAGAATGAACGTCAAAACCTAAAATTCGAAGATGTTGTAAAAAAGACTTCACAAATAGACAATTTAATCGAGCAAATGACACATGTCATTATTCAACACGCAGAAATGCAAATTGATAGCGGGATTGATGCTTTTCAAATATTTGAGTCAGCGGCAGAGCACTTGAATGACGAACAGTTCAACAAATGGTGTATTCAACCTACAAAAAAAATTATTGAAAGTATAAAAAAAATAAAAGACATTCCTATTATTGGCTTTCCTAGAAACACTAACCTCGCGTGTTATAAAAAATATTCAAATATAGATAAGCTTGACTGTATTACTTTAGACTATAATTTTCCTTTAGATAAAATTAATGAGCTAAACGATAAAATTGTCTTTCAAGGAAACTTGGATCCTAAACATTTACTAAAAGACTCCCAAAACCTTAGTCAGAAAATTGAAGAAATATTGTTTGCTTTTAGAGAAAGACCACATATTTTTAATTTAGGACACGGGGTTTTACCTGAGACATCAATTGAGAAGGTTGAACAAATGCTCTTACAGATAAGGTCAACATGAAAACAGCGGTCGTTTTATTTAACTTGGGCGGACCAGACAAACAAGAAAGCGTAAAACCTTTTTTATTTAATCTGTTTAATGATCCCAACATATTTAGACTTCCAAATCCCTTCAGGTATTTATTGGCAAGACTTATATCTTCCCTTCGCACCAAAGAGGCCACTGAAATTTATGCCGAAATAGGCGGTAAATCCCCTATTCTTGAAATTACAAACTCCCAAGCAGAGGCCCTTCAGAAAGAGTTAGAAAACAAAGGCATCGAGAACAAAGTATTTGTTTGTATGAGATATTGGCATCCAATGACAGCTGAGGTAGTTTCAAAAGTCAAAGACTATAACCCAGACAAAATATTTTTACTGCCCCTGTATCCACAGTACTCCACCACAACAACCAAATCTTCTCTGGATGCATGGTTCAACGAAGCACAAAACCAGGAATTAATCGCAAAAACAAAATACACCTGCTGTTATCCGTACGACACAAAATTAATCAAAGCCCATCAGAAACTGATCCAAGATAAAATAAACCACATCAAAGATAAAAAAATAAGAGTTCTGTTTTCCGCTCACAGTTTACCAGTATCAATAATTAAAAAAGGTGATCCATATCAATGGCAAGTGGAGCAAACAGTAAAAGCGGTCATAAAGGGCATTCATGGTTATGAAGATCATGTTTTGGCTTACCAAAGCAAAGTGACCCCAGTTAAATGGCTTGAACCAACAACACCAAGTGAAATTGAAAATGCAATTAACGAAGACAGGGCGCTGGTTATTGTTCCAATTGCGTTTGTCTCGGATCACTCTGAAACGCTCGTTGAATTAGATATCGAGTACCAAGAACTTGCAAGCGAGCTAGGCTGTAAGCATTATTATAGATCTGAGTCTTTAAATATTGATCAAACATTTATAGAAAGCTTATCTGAAATAGTTAGCGAGTCAGAGAAAGTTGAGAGCGGGAATATCAGGCAAAAGATATGTCCAGCAACGTTTAAACAGTGTGATCAAGAATTAAGATGAATTCAATTTTTTTATATAATTTATTTCTTAGTTTGCACATCATCAGCGTTATAGCTTGGATGGCGGGCTTATTATATTTGCCAAGATTATTTGTTTATCATTGGAGTAAAGAGGTGGGGTCTGACTCGTCAGAGACTTTTAAATTAATGGAATTACGTTTACTTAAAATTATTATGAATCCAGCAATGATATTTTCATGGTTGTTTGGTTTAGCGTTGATATCAAATTTGGGTATTGACGCACTGTTTCAATTATGGCTTCAATTAAAAATCATATTTGTGATCCTCATGTCTGGAGTTCATGGGTATTTCTCAAAATTAACAAGAGAGTTTCAAGAGGACAAAAGGCCGAAATCAGAGCGTTTTTTTAGAATTATCAATGAATTTCCAACAGTTTTGATGATAATTGTCGTATTTCTAGTTATTTTTAAACCAATATAAAACTTGCTATCTTTAACGATTACGGCTAGAAAGCATCTTCCAAACTATTTTCCACATTATCATCATCATTAAAACGAATGGCTAAAAACTTAAAACTAAGAGACCTTAAGAAAAAAACTCCACAAGAACTTCTTGTTTATGCAGAGGAACTTGGCGTTGAAAACGCTAGTTCAATGCGTACACAAGATATGCTGTTTGAAATATTGAAAACCCTTGCGAGTGACAGCAAAGATATTGACGGTGAAGGTGTTTTAGAAGTTTTACAGGATGGGTTTGGATTTTTAAGATCAATGGAGGCCAATTATCTTCCAGGTCCTGATGATATTTATGTAAGCCCAAGTCAAATTAAAAGATTTGGATTAAGATCAGGAGACACTGTTGAAGGTCCAATTAGAGCACCAAAGGATGGTGAACGTTATTTTGCATTATTAAAAATTGATACAATCAACTATGAACCAACTGAAAAAAGTAGAAACAAAATTAACTTTGATAACCTCACGCCTCTTTATCCAGATGAGCAAATCAGATTAGAAACTGAAAAACCAGCAAGTGATCAAAGTTCAAGAGTGATTGATTTGGTTGCACCAATTGGTAAAGGTCAAAGAGCTCTTATTGTGTCGCCACCAAGAACAGGTAAAACAGTTTTACTTCAAAACATAGCACATTCAATTACGGATAATCACCCAGAATGTTACTTAATGGTTTTATTAATTGATGAGAGACCAGAGGAAGTTACAGATATGCAACGCTCTGTAAAAGGAGAGGTTGTCAGCTCAACATTTGATGAGCCGGCATCGCGTCACGTACAAGTTGCTGAGATGGTCATCAATAAAGCAAAAAGATTAGTGGAGCATAAAAAAGATGTTGTTATTCTTTTGGACTCTATAACTCGACTGGGTCGTGCTTACAATACAGTTGTTCCAAGTTCAGGAAAAGTTTTAACAGGTGGTGTTGATGCAAATGCATTACAAAGACCAAAGAGATTTTTTGGAGCAGCTAGAAATATTGAAGATGGCGGTTCACTAACTATTATTTCAACTGCTCTGATTGATACAGGAAGTAGAATGGATGAGGTAATTTTTGAGGAATTCAAAGGAACCGGTAACTCAGAAATTATATTAGACAGAAAAGTTGCTGATAAAAGAATATATCCTGCAATTGATATTACTAAGTCTGGTACTCGAAAAGAAGAGATACTGCTTGATAAAGACGAACTTCAAAAAATGTACGTTCTTAGACGTATTCTTAACCCAATGGGAACAATGGACTCAATCGAGTTCTTGCTAGGTAAACTGAAAGAAACAAAAGATAATGCTGATTTCTTTCAGTCAATGAATAAGTAAATTATCCTTCCGCCTTCATCAACGACCTTATCTGATATTTTTTAGAAATCTTCTTTGAGCCTTTAAGGTTCCATAAATCAATTATCGTAAAAAATTCAATTTTCTTTACCCCAAGTTTTGAAATTAGCTTTGCGGCCGCGTTAGCTGTTCCGCCGGTTGCAATTAAGTCATCGACAATCAAAACTTTATCTCTGGAAGTGATAGAATGTTTGTGTACCTGGATTTCATCCATTCCATACTCTAACTTGTATTTTTGTTTGACTATTTTTCCTGGAAGTTTCCCTTTTTTTCTTATTGGAATAAAAGGTAAGCCAAGCTTGTAGGCAACAGCTGATCCAAAGATGAACCCTCTCGCCTCTATACCAGCTACTTTAGTAAATTTATTTTTTTTACAATATTTAGAAATTTCATTAACAACTTCGGTAAAAAGTGGCTTACTGTCTGTGATTGAAGTTATGTCTTGAAACTGAATACCCTTTTTTGGGAAATCAGGGATCACCCTGATTGTCTTCTTGAGTTTATTTTTTAGTTTTTTGTTCAATGTTCAGTAAATTTTTTTTAGTACTTAATCCACCCACTGATGTAAATCCTGTAAGTTTGCCATCACTTCCAACAACTCTGTGACATGGAACCGTCATCATAAGATTATTTTTTCCTAAGGCGCCCCCAACAGCTCGGGGCGAAGTTCTTAATTTCCTTGCAATGTCCCCATAAGTTGTTGTTCTACCATAAGGTATTCTTTGTAAATAATTCCAAACACGGTTTTGAAATTTTGTGCCCATTTGTCTAGTTGGAAAATTAAGGGATCGTCTTTTGCGCGCGAGATACATTTTAATTTGAAGCGCAGATCTTTTTAGAAGCTTATCTTCTGTCTTGTTAGGCTTTTTCCTTGTTCTATGAACTGCAATTATTCTATTTTTGCTTGAGACAAGCTCAATATTGCCAATGATTGATTTGAAAACGTAGCTGCTCATATATATAAGATATTATAATTTTTTGACTTTATGACTAACAAATTTTTTGAAAGACACGTATTTTTTTGCACAAATCAAAGACCTGAAGGTCACCCGAAAGGTTGTTGTGCTTCTAAAAATTCAACAGTGCTTCGAGCCTATATGAAGAAAAAAACAAAAGAATTAGTCTCCGATAAGAAAATAAGAATAAATGCATCAGGCTGTTTGGATCATTGTGAATTTGGTCCTACACTTGTTGTTTATCCAGATAATGTTTGGTACACGTGTAAAACAGAAGAAGAGGTGGACCAAGTAATCAATGAACATCTTATCAACGACCGTATTGCCGAAAACCTCCAAATAAAAAAATGACAATTTTTGCACTATCGACTGCCAATGGTGTTGCGGGGTTAGCGGTTGTAAGAGTCTCTGGACATCTAGCGCTCACAGCTCTTAAAACCATTTCTAGAAAGAGTCACTTCGATCCAAACGTCTTAACAAAATCAGAATTTTATGATCCAGAAAGCGGTAACTTAATTGACAAAGGTCTTGCTGTGTTCTTCTCAAAACCAAAAAGCTTCACAGGTGAAGATGTTGTTGAGTTTCATGTGCATGGCGGCCATACAACTGTTCAGCTTTTACTTAAATCACTTTCTAATATTGATCAGTTAAGACTTGCTCAACCTGGTGAATTTTCAAAAAGAGCATTTGTGAATAACAAAATGGATCTAACAGCAATTGAAGCCATGGGTGATCTAATTAATGCGCAAACTGAAATTCAACATAATCAAGCACTGTCCCAGATGAATGGCTCACTGAATAAATTATATTTATCATGGAGAAAGTCTTTAATAGAGTTAGTTGCTTATCTCGAAGCGGATATAGATTTTGCAGATGAAGATATTCCTGAAAATGTTCTTAACAACATCAATTTAAAAATTGAAAAACTTTTAGACGAAATGAAAGAGCACTTAAAACAACGTAATCAAGGAGAAATATTAAGAGATGGTTATAAAGTCGCTATCATTGGATCTCCAAATGTTGGCAAATCAAGTTTGATAAATTCACTTGCTAATCGTGATGTTGCAATTGTGTCTGATAGGGAGGGTACGACTAGAGACGCAATTGAAGTAAGGCTAAATATTGCTGGATTTCCAGTCATTTTAACAGACACTGCGGGTTTAAGAGATACTGAAGACGAGATCGAAAAAAAAGGAATTGAAATAACTCAAAGTAAAATAAAAGAAGCGAATTTAGTTTTGGAATTATTTGATGATCCAAATGATGTCGAGTTACATCAGGATCGACTTACAGTTCTAAATAAATGTGACTTGCATAATAATTATAAAAAAGAAGGCTGTATCAATATCTCAGTTTCAAATGGAAGTGGTATTGATAATTTAATCAATAAAATTGCTGAGCACGTATCAAGCAAATTTATAAGTTACACCGATACAATACCAACAAAGACTCGATACATTCTAGGTGTTCAAAATTCAATACAAAGTTTACTCAATGCAAAAAGTATAGATTTAAAAGTTAATTCCGAACTTATGGTTGAAGAGTTAAGATTAGCCATTCAAGAAATCGGAAAAATAACTGGTCATGTTGATGTTGAAGAATATTTAGAAGTTATTTTTAAAGATTTTTGCATTGGTAAATAAAAAAATAATTGATTGCAATTAGTCTAAGTTAATTTAATTAACTTAATCATGACTAGTTATGATGTTGTTGTAGTTGGAGGAGGGCATGCTGGCTGTGAAGCTGCAACTACTTCTGCACGTGTTGGTGCAAAAACCCTCTTAATCAGCCATAAATTCGATACCATTGGTGAGATGTCCTGTAACCCTGCAATCGGTGGTCTTGGTAAGGGTCATTTAGTAAGGGAAATCGATGCCCTGGATGGAATAATGGGGCGTATAGCTGATTTATCAAGTATTCAATATAGATTACTCAATAGAACAAAAGGCCCTGCAGTAAGAGGACCAAGAGCTCAATCGGATAGAAAGCTCTATAAAAAAAACATGCAGGAGGAGATTGAAAATACACAAAATTTAGAACTTTTGTTTGACCCTGTAGAAGATTTAATTTTTGATAATAATAAACAAATTGCTGGTGTGATTTGCGCAAGTGGTAAAAAAATATCTACCAAAAAAGTTATTATTACAACTGGTACATTTTTGAATGGCTTGATCCACTTAGGTGACAAAACCATTCCGGCCGGAAGACATGGCGATTCTCCCTCAATAGGACTTGCAGATTCACTCTATAAAACTGGCTTTAATATTGGACGTTTAAAAACTGGGACACCTGCGAGACTGGATAAAAATACAATAGACTTTTCTAAACTTGAAAAACAGGAAGCTGACGATGAGCACTCTTACTTTTCATTTTTAACCACAAAAACTCATAATGAACAATTACCGTGCCACATGACGTATACAAATGAGGCAGTTCACAATATAATTCAAAAAAATATAACAAAATCAGCTATTTACTCAGGTCAAATCAGTGGTACAGGGCCAAGATATTGCCCTTCTGTAGAAGATAAAGTTGTAAAATTTGCAGATAAATTGAGGCATCAAATTTTCTTAGAACCAGAGGGACTTGATAGTGATTTAATATATCCAAATGGCATCTCAACTTCTCTTCCGCCAGGTGTACAGGACGAATTCATAAGTAAAATCAATGGTTTAGAGAATGCTAAAATAGTAAGGCATGGTTATGCAATTGAATATGATTTTATTGATCCACAAGAACTTTACCAAACATTGGAAACAAAAAGAATAAAAGGTCTTTATCTTGCTGGTCAAATAAACGGTACAACAGGTTATGAGGAAGCTGCTGCGCAAGGGCTTGTAGCAGGTTTGAATGCTGCAATTTCCCTAAGTAATAAAGAACATGTTTTTTCAAGAAACGACTCGTACATTGGTGTAATGATTGACGACTTAACTCTAAAAGGGGTTACTGAGCCCTACAGAATGTTTACTTCTAGGGCAGAATACAGATTGTTATTAAGAGCAGATAATGCAGATTTAAGATTAACTGAGGTTGGGTACAATTTAGGGTTAGTTGAGGCTCGCAGATATGAAAAGTATTCATTTAAAAAAATTGAACTAGAAAAAGTCAATAAAATTGTTAAAAATCAATATGTTACACCTAATGCACTTTCAAAGATTGGAGTTCAAATTAATCAAGATGGCAAAAAAAGATCAGCTTTTGACTTATTAGCTTATCCTAATATCGATATTGATAAAATAGATGAGATCTTTGACTTAAATTTAAAGCAATTTAGCAGTGAAATTCTTGATCAAATAACAACGGAGGCTCATTACAAAGGCTATCTTAAAAAGCAAGAAAGTGAGATCATTTCACTTACTAAAGAAGAAAAAGTTGAAATTCCACCTAATCTTAAATATGAATTAATTCCCAGTTTATCAACAGAAATCGTTGAAAAGCTTACAAAAATTAAGCCTAAAAACTTATCTCAAGCATCAAGAATTGATGGGGTTACACCTGCGGCCCTCAGTGTTATTTTATCATATATAAAAACCAAAGCTAAATCACAAAAATTAGCTTAATATCAAAATAATGATTGATTCGCCTGATGCTCTAAAAGAGCTCTTGCCAAATGTTTCACGTGAAACAATTGAAAAATTGGCTGAATTCAGGGAAATGATTTTGTCAGAAGACCAAAACTTAATATCAAAGAATGATAAAAACTTTATCTGGATAAGACATTTCTATGATTCTTTAAGATTAGTTCAGTTTATAACTAGCAATGGAAATGATATCATTGATATTGGCAGCGGTGCTGGCCTTCCGGGTATACCAGTATCGATAATATTTGGCTCAAAAAATAAGCTTTTTTTGTGTGAAAATAGACCTAAAAGAGCATCGTTTCTTAACAAATGTATTGTTAACTTAGATCTTAAAAACACTGAAGTGATTCCCATTAAAGCAGAAAAAATTGAAAATAAAAAATTTGATATCATTTTAGCAAGAGCTGTTAGCCAATTAAATCATTTATTATCAATTAGTTATAATATATGCAAAAAAAACACTACATTGCTTCTGCATAAAGGTGTACATATAGATGAAGAGATCGTGCAAGCTACTAAATATTGGGATTTTACTCATATATTGCATGAAAATGAGAGAGAAAAGGGCTCTTTTATTCTGGAATTAAAAAATATAATAAAATCAATAACTTAATGAAAAATAAAATAATAGCTATCTCAAATCAGAAAGGTGGAGTGGGAAAAACCACAACAGCAATAAACTTATCCACAGCCTTAGCAGCTATTGGGGAAAAAGTTTTAATTATTGATCTCGACCCTCAAGGAAACGCTAGTACAGGTTTAGGTATAGATTATCAAAACAGAAATAATTCAATTTATGAAGTTCTTGCATCACAATGTAATTTATTTGATGCAATTCAAAATACTGAAATAGAAAATTTAAAAATCATTCCATCCACTGTGGATCTATCAGGCATTGAACCTGAACTTGCTGAAGTAAATGATAGAGCATTTACACTTAAAAAAATTTTAATAGATAATAACTCATTAAATGATTTTAGTTTTGTTTTTATTGATTGCCCACCAGCTTTAAGTCTTCTCACTGTCATGGCAATGACCGCAGCTGACTCTGTCATAGTTCCACTTCAATGTGAATTTTTTGCTTTAGAAGGTCTTAGTCAGTTAATAAAAACAATTGATAGGGTTAAACAAAATCTAAATCAAAATCTAACAATCGATGGAATAGTATTAACAATGTTTGATGGAAGAAATAAACTTTCTTCACAAGTTGCTGACGATGTTAAAAAACATTTAAGTCAACAAGTATATGAAACCATCATACCCCGTAACGTAAGAGTTTCAGAAGCTCCTTCGTTTGGTATGCCTGCTTTAATTTATGATCAAAAAGCTGCAGGCAGTCAGGCATATTTAAGATTAGCAGACGAGATCATAAGACAAAATAAAGAACAGGAGGCAGCTTAATGAGTTCATCAATTTCAAAAAAAGGTTTGGGTCGTGGTCTCTCATCTCTCATGGGGGATACTAAAGAAGTTTCAATTCAAAATGAAATATCAAATCAAGAAACAAAAATTTCAATTTCAAATTTAAAACCAAGCCCATCACAGCCTCGAAGATTATTTGATAAAAATAGTATTAATGAATTAGCTGAATCTATAAAATCGAAAGGGCTTGTTCAACCAATATTAGTGCGACCTTCACCAACAGAGTCTGGAGTATATGAAATTATTGCAGGCGAAAGAAGATGGCGAGCAGCCCAAATTGCACAACTTCACGAAATTCCTGCTGTTGTTAGAAAACTAGACGATGTAGAAGCGTTGGAAATAGCAATTATAGAAAATGTACAGCGTTCTGATCTATCACCAATTGAAGAGGCTGCGGGATATAAAAGATTAATTGAAAACCACGGCCATACTCAAGAAGCACTTGCAGAAATTGTTGGTAAAAGCAGAAGTCATATAGCAAATATAATCAGATTACTTAGCTTACCTCAGTCCATTCAAGATATGATTTCTGAGGGAAAGATTTCATCAGGGCACGCCCGCGCTATAATGAATAGTGCCTTCCCAGAACAACTAGCAGAAAAAATTGTTAGTGAAAATTTAAGTGTAAGGGCCGCAGAAGACCTTGCAAAACAAAGAAAGCCAGGAGTAAAGAAAGTTAAATTAAAAGACCCAGATACGATTGATTTAGAAAACAATTTAACAGCAAAGCTCGGATTAAGTGTATCGATTGATCATAAAGGTAAAAAAGGCGGTTCAATTAAAATAGAATATAAGTCTCTTGATCAGTTAGAAATGGTTACTTCAAAGCTAAAAATTTAACCTTTAAAATATTGCCTTCCGTTACTTGCTAATAACAATATTGTTTTCTCACAATTTAAATTTGCTAATTTGCTATTTAGCTTACAAGATATTTCTGTTTCTAAAAGTTTAGAGAGGTTTGCCTCAATTTCCTGTAAAGGCCATTTTAGACAATGCTTCTGAAAATTGTCTTTTTCTTTCCAGAATACAGGTGGCCTTAATGTCTTTATAGATTGCTCAAAATTATTACCTTTTTTCATTTCTATTTTTGTTTGCTGAATTCGTAATAAATAATTGATTAAACTTCTAATAAGGCTGATAGGGCTTGCACCTTCAGTTAATAACTTATTAATTATTTTGGAACTTTTGGGAGTATTTCCAAACATTACATTTTCATTCATTTTATTTAAGTTTTGAGAACTTGAATCATTTAAAAGTATTTTAACATCTTCAAGCTTGATTTTTGTATCTGATCCACCATAAAAAATTTCAATCTTTTCAAGCTCGCGTTTACTTATCATGCGATCATTACTCAATGATTGTAGTAGATAATTTTTAATATCCCTATCGAGTTGAAATTTGTTTTTATTTATAAACTCTTCAATATTTCTCATAATAGATCTGCCGTCATCTTCATAACACGCTAGTGCAAAACAATTTTTATCTTTTTCAAAAAAATTTCTTATTTTTGAAGTTTTAGTTAAATTACCGTCTCTAATTACTAAAATTACATTTTGTGGTTCCTTCATAACAATTTCTTCTATTATCATCAGGTGTTTGTCTTTTATCGCATTTCCAATGATAATTTTATTTTTGTGAAACATAGAAACTGTATTAGCAACTTGATCTAAAAATAATGGGTCAGCATCCAGCTCCTTTCCTTGAACATCTATAAGCTCGTGGTCTTCTCTCACGTATTGGCTTTGAGTAATTTTATCTAAATTGTCCCTAACAAGCCCTTCATTAGGGCCATAAATTAAAATGCCAATGAAAGATTTGCTTTCTTTGAATACTTTTTCTAATTGAAATTCTTTAATTATCATCCACCTGAGATATGCTACTCTGAATTTTTGATGCCATTAATTGAATGGCATTTTTAGTTGCAATTTTAACCATACTTTTCTTAGTATCTTCGTTACTTATTTCTGAGGTTCCAACATCATACTGAGCAAAACCTCTTGTTGTTCCTGTGGATATTTCCTCGTTATTGTCATTTTTAATAAGGCTATAGCTTATGAATATTTCAATTCTGTATTTTGCTATAGTGCCATTAGTATTAATGATTAGGGGAGTAAGGTTTTCATTTATTGTTAACAATGCTGAGAATTCTTCATTGCCACGTGAGATAATGTTTGTGTTTACCTCCTCAACTATTTCTCTCGACACGCTATTAAGTATTTTTACGGCAAAACCTGCATTGGAACTACGCTCGTCGGTTAATTTATGAATTGGCTTAAAGCCGCAACTTACAGTAACAAACATAACAATCAGAATTAAGGGTAATCGTATCATTTTGCCCTCAACTCTGTGACAAGTTCATCGAAATATTTTTCATAATTTTTCCAAGCTCCAATTGATCTTTTATTTATAGGCTGTCTAACTTGTTCAATACTAGCAGTTCTGACTTGTCTTTTAGACTTATGGAATTCCAAACATTGATCTTCCCATTCTAAATCACAAAAATCAATAAGCTCTTTAGATATTTTTTCCTGATTATTAACCAGTTCTTCATTATCAAGTATATATATACTATCTCCATATTCTTTTACCCATGTATCTGCAAGTGACACGTGTAACTTATAATACTGTGCTAGAGTTTTTTGATTGTATGAATATTGATGAGAAAGTTCAGTAAATTTATGTGAGTAAAGTGAAAAGCAATTATCGATTGGGTCGCGTTTACAATATATAATTTTAGACTCAGGAAGAATTAATTTTATCAATCCAATCAAGACAAAATTATGTGGCATCTTATCACAAATATATCTTACATTTTTAGTATTCAACGAGCCTAATGATTTAAGATATTCTCGTCTGGCTTTTAGTGCAATTTTTTCGTTACTAATTAAGTTTTCCAAACTTTTCAAACCTTTTTGATCAGGGGTTATAATATTTCCAAGACCAGATACCTCAGTTAAATAATTAAGTTCTCCTGCACCATCAATATTTGAATGTGATGATAGAATCTGTTCACACAATGTCGTACCTGACCTTGGCATTCCACATACAAATATTGGTATTAATTTTTCTTCTTCCCTAATATTCAATTCTCTTTTTTGGAGAAATAACGACTTTATTTTATCAAATATTAGTTTCTCATTTGCTATATCAAATGGCTTAATGCCGTACTGAAGATTGTTGCCATCAACAAGATACTTGCCTGCTTCATTATATTTTTTTTGATTTTTGAAATTGTTAAAAAAAGCATGATGTATTAGTACTTTTTCATCAGTTAGTAGCTTATCTTGCTTTAGTAAATCTTCGTAATACTCTATGTGTTTATCGTCTAAACTGTTCTTTTTATCACCCGTGTAAGCAACTAAGTTAGTGATATTTTTAAAATCTCTTATAAATAATTGTTTAATAATTTTGTTGGCTTTTTCAAAATCACCATATTCTTTATATGCTGTCGATAAATTAAGAGCTGTATCATTGTCATTCTGGTTTTCTGCGTAACATTGCTCTAATATTTGAATCGCTTCCTCGAGCTTACTGTTGAGGATTAAAGCTTTAGCATGTTGATTTTTTGTTATTGGATTATCAGGTTGAAGACTTAGAGCCTTTGTAGAAAACTCCAAAGCACTCTCTTTATTTTGTAATTTATGAAATAAACTTGCTAGATTATTTATTACAGGAACATAGTTTTTATTAATTGAATTTGCTTTTTCAAAACATTTTTGAGCAAAAGGATAATTTTTATTTCTTATATGAATAGCTCCTAAATTATTTAGCGCTTCAAAGCCGTTC
Organism: uncultured Pelagibacteraceae bacterium; assembly: GCA_902622985.1. Taxonomy (GTDB): domain Bacteria; phylum Pseudomonadota; class Alphaproteobacteria; order Pelagibacterales; family AG-422-B15; genus CACNXQ01. Next base: position 75,998 of record CACNSH010000006.1, read on the forward strand.
GGTCTTAACTTTACACATTTTAAATAATGATTATACGCTTCTTCATAATTACCAATATCTTGTTTTAGGATGCCCATGTGTCTTAATGCATCATAGTTATCTGGTTCCTTTGCTATAATTTGTTGATAGAGCAATTCAGCATTTCTAAAATCTTTATTTACATGCAATTGAATCGCTTTTAATAATTCATTTTGTAAAGCAGAAATATTTCCTTTTTCTTTTTTTTGTTTACGTCTTTCGTGCCGATTCATTTACTTATTACTATATTGAGTATTTTATTTGGGACATATATAGATTTTAATATATTTTTATTATTTAAAGCATCGCTGATATTTTTGATGTCTTTGATTTTTTCAAATATTTGCTCCTCAGTTTTGTCTTTCTCAACGCTAATTTCTGCTCTTCTCTTGCCATTAATCTGTATAACAACTGTCACCTCATTTTTTTCCAAAAATGAATGATTTATCACAGGCCATGGTTCATAAATAATTGAACGGTTTGTTTTTGTTAAAGCCCAACATTCTTCAGCTAA
>CACNSH010000007.1 GCA_902622985.1 uncultured Pelagibacteraceae bacterium
TAATTGTTTATTTTATACTAGCGAATCTTGTGGCGATAATACTCTTTCCGGGAGGTAATCATCTTGATAGCACGCAAGTTGGCTACGATTTTACAAGAAATTTTTTTAGTGAATTAGGTTTCTACAAAACTTTTTCTGACGATATTAATTTTTTATCTGCTTTTTTCTTCAACAGCGCAATGTTTTTATTTGTTGCCCAAGGTTTTGGATTTCTATTTATGCCATTCTTTTTTAGAGAAAATAAGAAGGCTTATATTTTTGCTTGGTTAGGTGCAATTTGTATATTTCTATCAACAATTTTTTATGCAATGGTTGGTTTGACACCTGGCGATTTGTATTTTAATGCACACGTATTTGCCGTGTTCACTGCTTTTCGACTGACTTTACCGGGAGTATTATTCCTTATGCTCGCTTTTTATTTTAGTAAAGCTAGCAACATATACACAATTGGTGCTTTTTTACTGCTTGCTAGTGTTGTTGCTTATATCGTTTTTATGGGAGATATGCCTCAAATTGATCCAGTAAATGATCGAGAAAACTTTGTGAGATTTGTTTCAATGGACATACTTAGACTCAATGTAATCTTGCAAAAACTTATTGTGATCGCCATGCTCGTCTCAATGTTTATGTTTACATTTGGATTTCAAAAACTAAAGCAGCTGAGCTAAATTATACGTTAGGTATTTTATCTATCCACGGCGATGCTTCTTCTAATTGAGCGGCCAGAGAAATTAATGTTTCTTCATCTGCGTATCTTGATGCAAATTGTACGCCCAAAGGTAAATTATCACTAGTCCAATATGTTGGTAATGAAATTGATGGCTGTCCAGTAATGTTCTGAAGCATTGCATCAGGCGAGTACCATAAACTCTCAGGTGCTAAGTTATTAAGAATAGAGTCTCTTATTGATTGAATACGAAATACCCAACCCAATTTTAAAGTCATGATAATTTCACTTAAAATACTTGCTTGTTTGTTTGGTCTAATCTCGCCAATCAGAGGAGGTTTCTGAGATATGATAGGAGTCAAGACTACATCATACTTATCAGTTTCTTCCATTACCGATCGAGCAATCTTTTGCATAGTATATCGTGCCCAAGTGTAGTCACTCGCTCTGAAACTTTTACCCAAATAATTAAATAGTCTAGTTGCAGTTTCAACTTCGTTTTTCTTAAATCCTCTGCCAACAACATCTTTCAATTCATTAAACATCTGGGTTACATGAGAGGATATAGTTATTGTAAATGCTCTTGCAGCAAGAAGTCCGTCATAACTGAAATTCATTTCTTCAACATCGTGACCTAAGTCTTCACATAACTTGGCGTTGAATTTAATTGCTTCAATTGCATCAGGTGAGGGTTCAATTCCAACAGGACTTTTAAGATTAAATCCAATCTTAAGTTTATTTTTTTTACTCAAGGCTTCAACAAGAGAACCTTTTTTGTATGGAATGCCATAAGGATCACCCACAACATTTCCGAACAAACAATCATACATATAAGCTGTGTCTCTGACTGTTCGAGAAACAATACCGGAGTGGGTAAGGCCTCCCCATTTATCACCGTGAGAAGGTGCGAATGATGTTCTTGCTCTATTAGGCTTTAATCCAACCAGACCACATGATGCTGCGGGAATTCGAATTGATCCACCACCATCACTTGCATGTGCAATAGGAACTATGCGACTTGAAACAGCTGAAGCTGCACCACCACTTGAACCACCTGTCGTTCTATTGGTATCCCAAGGATTTCTCGTTGGGCCGAATTCAGTTGGCTCAGTTGTAACCATGAGACCGTATTCAGGTGTTGCAGATTTTCCACATATAACAGCACCAGTTTCTCTAAATTGTCTTGTGAGGTGATTGTCGTAAGGCATTTTAGTGTTTTTTAAATACTTGCTGCCTTGCATCATGTGATAGTTAGCTAAAGAACTATCCATGTCTTTCATAAGAAATGGAACTCCAATAAAAGTTCCATTTAAATCTTTGTTTCTATTTATTGACTCGAATGCATAGTGATACATTGTACGATGCACTGCATTTAATTTAGGGTTCAGTTTTTCAATTAGATCAATGGCACTATCAAGAGGATCAATAGGGGATATTTCTTTATTTCTAATTAATTCGGCTATGCCCAAACCATCATAATTTGTATATTCTTTGAAAATAGCCATTATTGATTATATTAACCCCAAAAATATGATAATCTCTTTAAAATTTTTTTAATGATTCAGTCTATTTAAAACCTATGGCAGATGCAAATAAGAAAAAAGGAAACCCAGTCATTAATTTTATTAAAAGGTACTTTTTTACAGGTCTTTTAATATCGGCGCCAATTGGAGCGACGATTTACATTACAATATTTATTGTCGAATTTATTGCTGGTCTGGTTCCAGACAGATTTAACCCAAATGGGCTGCTACCTGAGATCATTGGCTATAAAATTCCTGGCCTAGAATTAATTATAGCATTTCTATCTTTTATCTTAATTGGTCTAATATTTTCAACCTTATTTGGAAAAGCCATTCTTGGTTATTTTGACAATCTTATTACACGTATTCCATTAGCTGGTAATGTCTATAAAGCTATCAAACAGATCACTGAGACATTCTCAAATACAGATTCAGCGTATCAAAAAGTTGTTCTCATCGAGTATCCAAGAAAAGATATATATGCAATTGGCTTTATGACTGGTGAGACAAAAGGTGAGATTAAGGAAAGACAAAAAATAGAAATGGTCAATGTATTTGTTCCAACCACACCAAATCCTACCTCAGGGTTTTTACTCTTCATACCTAAAGATGATATCGTTGAACTCGATATGTCTGTTGAAGATGCGATTAAATTAGTTGTATCAGCCGGTATGGTGGTTCCACCAAGGAAGTAATTAGCCAGTTTTCAAATAATCGATTGCAACTTGATTTCTAAATAGATGCAAAAGTGTCCTTTGTGCTTTGCCTGCAGATTTTTTTAAATCCGGATCTTCTTTAACGATATCCATGGCAACACCTCTCGCTTCCTCGAGTATATGCTTATGCTTATCTAGATTTGATAATCTAAAATTTGGAATACCACTTTGTTTTGAGCCTAATATTTCCCCAGCACCTCGAATATCAAGGTCTTCTTCGGCGATTAAGAAACCATCGTTTGTCTCCTTCATCACTTTTAATCTTCGTTTAGCATTATCGGTGAGTGGCCCTTCAAAAAGTAATATGCATGTTGACTGTGCATTTCCTCTGCCAACTCTTCCTCGAAGTTGATGAAGTTGTGATAGGCCATACCTCTCAGAATTCTCAATAATCATTACAGTTGCATCAGGGTCGTCTATTCCTACTTCTATTACTGAAGTTGCGACTAAAATATCTATTTTATTATCTTTAAACTTTGACATGACATCATTTTTTTCATCTTGAGACATTTGACCGTGAACTAAACCAACAATGTTTGATGAGTAATATTTTTTTAAGTCATTGACCCTTGAATTGACTGATTGCAACTGAAGCTTTTCAGACTCATCAATTAAAGGGCAGACCCAGTAAATCTTTTGTTTCTTATTTAATATTTTTGTAAGGCTTTCTTTTAGTTGGTCAATTTTATTGATATTGATTGATTTGGTAATTATTTCCTTTCTGTTTTTAGGTTTTTCAGAAATTTTGGATATATCCATATCTCCATACGCTGCCAATTCCATCGTTCGAGGTATGGGAGTAGCAGTCATCAATAAGATGTCACAACTATTTCCTGCTTTTTCATTTAATAAAATCCTTTGGTGCACTCCAAACTTATGTTGTTCATCAATGACAACCAAGCCTATATTTTCAAAGTTTACTTTTTGCTGAAATAATGCATGTGTTCCAATAATAATGTCTGCTTCAAAATTATGATTATTTTTATTAGAGGATGTAATTAGTGAACATGTTAGGTTTAAATCACTAATAAATTCTTTGATTGTATTAAAATGCTGCTCAGCAAGAATTTCTGTTGGTGCCATTAAAACTGATCTTTTATTATTTTCAATGCATTGCATCATAGCAAATAATGCAACAATGGTTTTCCCGCTACCTACATCTCCTTGTAGAAGTCTTAACATTTTACTTGAACCTTCTTGATCGTTTGAAATTTCTTCAATAGTTGTTTCTTGATCACCAGTGAGTTGAAATTTCAATTGATCTCTTAATTGTTTTGATAATTTATTTTTTCTAGGAAGTGAAATTCCATTTTTATGACTAATTTTGTTTTTAATTAATCTAATTGTTAACTGTTGAGAGAACAACTCATCAAAAACAAGCCGTTCTATATATTTATTATCATCATTTTCTTTCACATCTTTTGGGTTATGCATTTGATAAATAGAGTCTTTCCATGATGGCCATTTGTTTCTTTCTAAAACTTTCTCAGGTATCCATTCAGGCAATTCATCAACCATACTAAGTGCAGAATTAATTGATTTTTGGATAATTTTAGATGTCATTCCTGCCGTTAATGGGTAAACACACTCAATCTTTTTAACAGAATCTAAGTTTTTAATATCAACTACATGATGTGGGTGTGTAATTTGATACAAATCGTTAAATTTTTCAATTTTACCACTAATAACCCTAGTGCTTCCGATCGGTAAGATTTTTTTTATGTATGGACCTCGTAGATTAAAATAAACGACCGACATTTGTCCGCTGTCATCCGAGACATTTACTCGATATGGCATTCTTCTATTAAAAGCCGGTGTGTGACTATCAATTTTAACAACGACAGTTGCAATACTTCCTTCTTCCAAATCAACAATCTTAGGACTGTTTCTTCTGTCTATGTATGCGGCTGGTTTATGGAATAATAAATCAACAATGTATTTACCGCATAATCTCTCAATTATTTTAGCGTTCTTTGGTCCAATCCCTTTAATCGTCATTATATTTGAAAAAAGCTTGTATAAGATCTTTGGCCTCATATATGTATTGTATCAAAGATCGATAAAAAAAATATGAACGATTTACATACACTTCAAAAAAAGCTTCAGTTCAAATCCTCCCATCGGGGGTCAAAGGAAATGGATATTCTCTTGGGATCTTTTGTTGAGAAATACATCAAATTGTTTAATGAAGGTGAGCTTCAAATGTTAGAGGCTATATTAGAACTTGATGATAATGACATATATCGATATGCGCTAGATAAGGTGACAATTCCAAAAGAAATTGACAATCGCGTCATGCATTTACTCAAAGATTTTACGATGCTTAAAAAATGACGAAACCACGCTTAAAGACTCAAGTTAATGAGAATTTAAATATCAACATTGATGAAAAATTTGATTATGAAAGAACAATTAACTATTTATCTGCCAATGGTTATGCACGCGTAAGTTCAATTCGTGAAAATGGTGAATTCTCTGTAAAAGGAGATGTTATTGATATTTTTCCAACAGACTTCAAGAATCCAGTTCGTATTAACATATTTGGTGATGAGATCGAAAAATTTGAGGAATTTAATCCTAAAAATCAAAAATCGATACAAAGTCTGTTCAGACTCATAATCAAACCCTTTAATGAGTTCTCTTTCAATCAAAGCAAACGAACAATTAAAGCAGATACTTTTTTAACTGATCTAAGTACTTTTGAACAAGATGATCTAATTGTTCATGTTGATCATGGAATAGGAAAATTTAATGGATTAAAAAATGTTACTGTCCTAGAAAACGATCATGATTGCATTGAAATATCATATTTCAATAATGATAAACTTTATGTACCTGTTGAGAATATTGAACTTTTGTCAAAGTACGGTGGGAATAGTGAATTCGCACAAATTGATAAACTTGGAAGTTCAAATTGGCAATTTAGAAAAGCTAGCGCAAAAAATAAAATAAATGAAATTGCCGAAGATTTAATAAAAGTTGCGGCAGAAAGATCTCTAAAAGAAGCGACAAAATATACCGTTCAAGAACCTTATTATTCAAATTTTATAAATGAATTTGAATTTCAGGATACCGAAGATCAAGCAAATGTAACATCAGAATTACTGTTTGATCTAAACAGTGGACTTCCAATGGACCGTTTGATATGTGGCGATGTTGGCTTTGGTAAGACAGAAGTTGCATTAAGAGGAGCATTCAACGTAGCCATGAGCGGTGCTCAAGTTGCATTTATTGTTCCAACAACACTACTATGCAGTCAACACTATGAAAATTTTACAAAAAGATTCAAAAACTTTCCATTGAAAATAGACCAAATCTCAAGATTAAACTCAACTTCTGAAAACAATAAAATTATTGAAAGAATTAATAGTGGAGAAAGTGATGTAGTTGTTGGGACACATGCACTTCTTAACAGTAAAATTAAATTTAAAAAATTAGGTATGCTGATTATTGATGAAGAGCAGCACTTTGGAGTTTCTCAAAAAGAAAAAATTAAGTCATTGCGGTCAAATGTACATGTGCTTGCTTTAACAGCTACGCCAATACCACGCACGTTACAAATGTCACTTGTAGGTCTCAGGGATTTGTCAATTATTTCTACAGCACCATTAAATAGGCAAAATATAAATACTGAAGTTATTGATTTTAATGATGAAAAAATAATCTCTGCAATTGAATATGAATTAAGTCGTAATGGCCAGGTGTATTATGTCTGCCCAAGAATTAACGAATTAAAAGAAGTTGAGGATTTTTTAAAAAGTAAACTTCCAAATGTAAAGTATCAAATTGCCCACGGTCAAATGCCGTCCAAAAACCTTAAAAATACGATGATTGATTTTTATAATAATGAATTTCAATTATTACTGTGTACCACAATTGTCGAGTCGGGTCTGGATTTGCAGAAAACTAACACAATGATTATTCATAATTCTGATAAATTTGGATTATCTCAACTTTATCAGTTAAGAGGACGAATTGGCAGATCTAATATTGAAGCATTTTGTTTTTATACAGTTAAAGACATCAATGGAATAACTGAAAATGCTTACAAAAGACTTATGCTTCTTAAAAAATTTAATTCTAGAGGCTCAAGTTTTAATCTTTCGAGTCATGATTTAGATATGAGAGGATCAGGAAACATTATAGGCGATGCTCAATCTGGGCATATTAGAGAAGTTGGTCTCGAACTTTACCATAAATTGCTGAAAGATAAGATATTGGAATTAAAATCAGATACATCGACAGTTGATAATGAGTGGTCTCCACAAATAAATCTTGGTTTAAGCGTCTTAATACCTGAAAAGTATATGCCAAATTTGAACACTAGACTGTTTTATTACCGGCAGCTTGCCTACTTAAGTTCGAGTGAGGAATTAAGAAAAATTAAGGAAGAAATGAGTGAGCGATTTGGTGAAGCACCTAAAGAGGTTGAGCATCTGTATAACATCACTGAGCTTAGAATTATATGTAAACAGTTGAAAATAGAAAAATTTGATATTGGAAATAAAGGTTTAACTATAAAATTTAAAAATAATCATTTCGAAAAAACAGACCAACTGGTTGAATTTATGTCTCAATATAAGTATGACTTAAAGTTAAGATCAGACCAAACATTGGTGTATAATTACCAAAAAACATCAAATAAAGATCGAATATATAAAGCTTTTTCTTTTGCAAAGGAATTGCAGGCATTATAGTAGAAACATGGGTGTTTTATCTGGATATAAGATAATCGAATTGTCAGGGATTGGACCAGGACCATTATGCGGAATGTTGTTTGCCGATCTTGGTGCTGAAGTTATTCGTGTTGATAGAAAAAATACCGTTATGCCTAATCAACAACCAAAATTTGATATTACAGGAAGAAGTAAGAAATCTATTTGTTTAAATTTAAAGGATCCCGAGTCTAAAGGGGTTTTATTTAAATTAATAAAAAATGCAGACGCACTAATAGAAGGTTATCGACCAGGGGTAACTGAAAAACTAGGGATTGGACCTGAAGAATGTTTAAAACAAAATGAAAAATTAGTTTATGGAAGAATTACTGGTTGGGGTCAAAATGGTCCTCTAGCAAAGGCAGCTGGTCACGATATTAATTATATCGCATTAGCAGGTGCTCTATATTCAATTTGGGGTGAAAATAAACCATCAATACCTCTCAATTTAATTGGTGATTATGGTGGAGGCACTATGTTTCTTGCATTTGGTGTATGCGCAGCTTTACTGTCAGCGAATAGAACGGGTAAAGGACAAGTAGTTGATGCCGCTATGATAGATGGTGTTTCAGTGCTGACATCAATATTTCATAGTTTATCTCAGTCAGGAGTATGGAATGTAAATAATAGAGGTAATAATTTATTTGATGGTGGCGCGCCCTTTTATCAAGTCTATGAGACAAAAGATAACATGCACGTCTCAATAGGCTCTTTAGAACCTCAATTTTACCAACTCTTAATTGAGAAATTAAAACTTGGTGATGAATTTAAAAATCAAATGCAATTAGATCAGTGGGATAATATGAAAAGTAAATTAGCTGAAATATTTAAAACTAAAACAAGGGATGAATGGGATGAAATCTTTGAAGGGTCTGATGTTTGTTATTCACCAGTTCTCTCTATCGAAGAGGCAGCTAATCATAAACATATGAGAGCGCGTGACAATTTTGTAAATATTAACGATGTACGCCAACCATCACCAGCACCACGTTTTAGTGTTACACCATCCGATAAGCCATCTCCTGCGCCTGAAGTTGGTCAAGATAACAAAAGCATAATGCTTGATATTGGTTTTTCTGAGGAACAAATCAAAGAATTAGAAAATAAAGGAGTTCTATTATAGTGCCTAGTTTCGATGTTGTTAGCAGAGTTGAAATGCAGGAGGTCGATAATGCTATATCTAATTCAATGAAGGAAATTGGACAGAGATATGACTTTAAAGGCTCTGCTTCAAAGCTAGAGAGAGCTGAGAGAGGGATTATTTTATTATCTGAAGATGAAATGAAGGCTAAACAGGTATTAGATATTCTAATTTCGAATTTAATAAAACGTAACGTTGACCCAAAGGTAATAAAACTAAAATCATCTGAAAGTGCATCTGGCAATACAATCAGACAAAATTACGATTTATTGGAAGGTATTGATCAAGAAGTGGGTAAAAAAATTACAAAATTAATTAAAGAATCAAAATTGAAAGTGCAAGCAAAAATTCAAGGAAATGAACTAAGAATAAGTGGTGCAAAAAAAGACAATTTACAAGAAGCCATATCGAAAATTAAAGAGCTAAAATTAGAATTACCTCTTCAATATATTAATTTTAGAGACTGAGCTATCTTAGTGGTTGGTCTGTCGTTATTTCTTGTTCTTTTATTTTCTCTCTATACAAAATAAATATTCCCGCTGAAACAATTATTAATATTCCTATTATTGTTCTTAATGAAACAGTTTCACTCCATATAAACCATCCCAATAGTACGGCCCAAATTAAAAATACATATTCAAACGGCGCAACAATATAAGGTTTACCATATCGATATGCATTGAAAATAAATACAAAACCAAAAATTACACAAACTCCAACTAAAAATAACATCAAGAGAGTTGTTGTGTCATTGAAGGACCAGTATCTAAATAAAAATTCCAAAATTTCATTTCCAGAATTATCCATATCTAAATAAAATCCAGAATAGGTAATTATGGGACATAAAATTATAGTAGCGATGTATACATGAAGTGTTTGCGTGTAAACATTATCTTCATTTGATGTATATTTTATTATAATCATACTTCCTGAATATCCTGCAGCACATAGTATTGGAAATATCATAAATATATTAATGGTCTCGAAATCTGGTGAAACGATGAGCATTACACCTGCAAAACCATAAACAATTGTTAGCCATCTAATGATTCCAACTTTTTCTTTTAAAAAAATAGATGAAAATATAGTAATAAAAAATGGTGCCGTAAAAAAAAGAGCGGTTGTAACTGCAAAAGACAAGTACGCAAGACCAATATAATAAAATACGAACGCAAATATAAACATTATTGTTCTAAAGATTGTTAATTTTGGATAATGAGTTGTCCAAATTAATTTTTGGCCCGTAAAATAAAAAAATAGTACAAGAAGAACAATAGCAATGACGCTTCTTGCAAACATGACCTGAAGTATTGATATATCAACAGCTAATAATCTTACTGCAGTATCTTGAAACGCAAATGCAGTCATACCCATTAAAATATAAGCTATTGCTAAAAAATTATTTTCTTTTGCCATCAATAAAATATTAGTACATAAGTTTTAGTAATAAAATATATTAATTGTTCTATAAGATTTGATATTAAATAATCTGCTAGTCAAAAAATATTGAGCAGTATAAAAAAAAGTAATTTATTATGGTAAAAATCGATACTGAATATGACTATATCATTGTTGGCGCTGGATCTGCTGGCTGTGTATTAGCGAATAGATTGACCTCAAATTCAAAGAATACTGTCCTTCTTCTTGAAGCGGGCGGGGAAGACAAATCCTTAACCTTAAAGATGCCTGCTGCTGTTTTATCGAATCTTAAAAGCACTAAACACAATTGGGCATTTAAAGGTGAGCCAGAACCCGAACTAAATGGTCGTCAACTTCAGCATGACCGCGGTAAAACCCTTGGTGGCTCATCATCAATAAATGGAATGGTCTATATAAGAGGAAACACACTTGATTATGAGGGCTGGAGACAAATGGGATGCGATGGATGGGGATACGCAGATGTCTTGCCGTATTTTAAGAAAATGGAGTGTTACAGTGGAGGAGGGGATGATTTTCGAGGTGAGTCAGGTCCATTAAAGGTACATAGAAGCATTCCCAAAGACCCACTTTCACTCGCTTTTATTAATGCAGGAAAAGAAGCGGGATATAAAGAAACAGATGATATAAGCGGATTTTGCCAAGAAGGTTTTGGTATATTTGATCGGACAGTATTCAACGGTGAGCGATGGAGCGCATCAAAGGGTTACCTTGATCCGATACGTAATAGAAAAAATTTAACAATTTTAACAAATACGCTTGTTTGCAATTTAAATTTTGAAGATAACACAGCAGAAGGCATATGTTTTAAAAATAAAAATAATGAAATAGTAAATGTAAAGGCAAAAAAAGAAGTAATTCTGAGTGCTGGTGCAGTTGGATCACCACACATACTTATGCTCTCAGGAATTGGACCAAAAGAGCATTTAGACTCAATAGGAGTTAATACATTAGCTGATTTACAAGGTGTTGGACAAAATCTTCAAGATCATCCTGATTTTATTATGAAATATAAATGCTTAAAACCTGTTTCACTTTGGCCAAAAACAAAGAGATTAAGTAGTATAGGATCTGGCATCCAATGGCTATTAACTAAAGAGGGCATGTGTGCATCTAATCATTTCGATACTGTTGCGTGTGTAAGATCAGCACCTGGTGTTGAGTACCCTGACTTACAATTATGTATTTCACCAATTGCCATGAAAGACAATAGTTGGGAACTGCTTCAAGAACATGCATTTCAAGTTCACGTCGGTTTGATGCGAACTCACAGTCGTGGTAAGATCGAATTACGATCAAAAAATCCTGCTGATCCGCCTCGCATTCTTGTTAATTACCTCAAAGACAAACGTGATAGAGAATTGTTACGTAAAGGCATTCATTTGGCGCGCGAACTACTTAATCAACCTGCTTTTTCAGACATAAAGGGTGATGAAATCTTTCCTGGTGAAAACTACAAATCAGATGACGAACTTGATGCAAAATTAAATTCCAACATTACGAGTCAATGGCACTTGTGCTGCACGGCACGCATGGGGCTAAAAACAGATAAACATGCAGTTGTTGATAATCAAGGCAGAGTTCATGGTTTTAATAATTTGCGAGTCGTTGATGCTTCGATTATGCCTTTTGCTACAAATGGAAATACAAATGCACCAACTATTATGATTGCTGAAAAAATAAGTGACAACATATTGGGTGATAATCCTCTCCCTCGAATAGAATTAAAAACCTGGCAAAGTCCTAACTATCAGATGTATCAAAGGTAAGAATTTAGATCGTAAAATATTAATACATAAGTATTAGTGTTAAAATATACTAATTACTAACTCAAATTTCATACTTAACATAATTACAATAAATAATTTTTTTTTTACAAAGGAGACATCATGTTACACATAAGTAAATGGGAAAGACAAGAAAATGCAAGCAGAGATAAACTGGGAACAGCTGCATTGAATTTGTGTAAGGTTGCAAAAAGCACTGATGGAGTTCATTCAGCAAAATTCTATTGGCCAAATCCAAATATGGTTGCATTTGTAGTAGAAGCTGAAACAGGTTCTTGGGGAATTGGAGCTGAGCCTACGGGTGAGGCAATGAAGGCATTTTTTGATTTAGGTGATGCCGCATCTTGCGTGATGGATGAAACGTGGGTTGATGCTAGTCTTGGTCAAAAAAGGTCGGATAGAGCAGGTTAATATAAATTCATCTGGCGGAGAGGGTGGGATTCGAACCCACGAACGAGTTTCCCCGTTGCTGGTTTTCAAGACCAGTGCTTTCAACCGCTCAGCCACCTCTCCCTTGAAGAAATCAATTTATTGAATTTATTATTTAAAACAATAATTAATTTAGAAATCCAACCTTGCTGATTGTATATACTGTCAGTAGTGAAATTGCAGTGCAAAGTGCCATTCCCCATGCGATATCTGAAATAACAATTGTCCAGTTAAATACATTAAACACCGCTTTAACAGTTAGTGCGTAAGTTGCATAAGTAGCAAGACCGTACATAGCAGCTGGCACTATTACACTTGTTAATGAAGCATTCTTAGATGGAGCCACTACAAAATAAACAAGTCCGAGTACAAATATTAGATAAAAAATTACAGCAGAAGTTATATCGAGATTAATTTTTAGATTATCTGGTAGATTTTTATTATAAATACGTACAACAAATGTTTGAATACCGATTGTATCGATTATCAAAAAGTAAAATAGGGTAGTCAAATAGAGTTTTATCATAGACAATTAAATTAATGAATAAACAAGCTTTGATCAATGCATTATTTAGTTCTTTAGGAGCTTTTGTATGCATTGGATTCCTAGCCTATTTAAATTCTTCAATTGAGGGTGCGATATGGCTTATACCTCCTTTTGGCGCATCAATGGTTTTAGTCATGGCCGTTCATGAAAGTCCTTTAGCAAAACCAAAAAATTTAATACTAGGCCATATACTATCAGCACTATCTGGTGTAATTATTTTCTATCTTCTTGGTAACACATTTGTATCATTAGGCTTAGGAGTGGCTTTAGCTGTTTTTGTAATGATGATAACTAATACCGTGCATCCACCAGCTGGAGCAAATCCAATCATTGTAATATTAACTGGCCAGAGTATAAGCTTTGTTTTCTTACCTGTTGCAGTTGGGGCTTTTATAATTGTAGCTTTTGCTTACCTGTATAACAAGATTCTCAAAAGAAATTATATTTAAGAAATTTTATTAAGCTTTTCTACTTCAGAGCAATACTGATCAATAAAAGACGTTCTCATTGGGTTTGGAGGCAAGCGATCGAATTTAAAAGATTCAATGTTCTTTAATTGATTTGTAGAGATTTTTGTTTTTGAAGCGATGGTTTTTAAATCTATTGAGATAGATTTTCGAAGTTTTGAAATTTCCTTAATTTTATTTACTAACTGTTCGTCCATATCGGTTTTGCTGTTATCAAGTTTTTTATACGGCATGACAAACATTCCGGTTTCATTCTGTACCATATTAGTGATTTCTCCAAGTGTTTAATTTGTAGGTGCAGAAAAACCGCACCTACATTGGGCTTTAGAGTGATTATCTAATAATACGGTTTAAAATTAAAGCTTATAAATACCCATTTTGGGTTATCTTAATTATTTAAATTTTACTCGGTCCTTCAAATAAAACGTCAGCATTTTTTAATCTATCAATTAACGTTGACCCTAGGCCAGTTGAAGTGGTTAAGACGCCTCCAGCATTGGTATTTGGCAGATTGTCTCTATTCAATGCAAGACATAGAGCGGACTCGCATATTAATTTAGCAGTAGATTTATAACCGGGATCACCATTACAAAAAATCCTCAATTTATATTTTTCATTATTTTTATTTTTTCCAATAAAAATACTCTCAAACCAACCATTTTCTCTTGTTTTTTTATCAGGTCCTTTACCAGCTTTAGTAAATAATTTTCTGAAGAGACCGCTTATTGGGCTTATTATCATCAGACCAAAAACAGCAAGTCCGGCTGTCACAAGAAATGCAGAACTGTATTTTTTTAACATCATATATTCTTGATATTTAAATTCACTTCCATAACTTGCCTGATTTTTATCATGGATTTCAGAGCTTCTTCTGACAACCCTAGTGTTTGCAATTGCCATAACAAAGGGCGCTGACCATAATTCAATATCATCGATATATTTAATTTTGAAATTATCCTTATTTTCAGAAATATTTTGAGTTTTTATATATTCCTTTGAATTGAGTAAAAATGGATGTCCCATTGAATATTTGCTTTTGTAGTTACGCATGGAAAACGCACTTTCAATTGTGCCACCACTTACACCTCCATTGCCTCGATGATAACCATCAATTCTCTGTAGCTCTTGATTGAGACTTCTTTGTAAGTAAAAGCACCCCATATCTGATGGAATAGAGTCATATCCACATGATGGAATGATTTTTATTTGCTTTTTTTCTGCTTCTTCGTGATGCTTATCAATAAGATCACGCACCCAAATATTTTCCCCAGTAATGTCTAAATAATGTGTTCCAGCTTCAACGCATTGTGCAACTAAATTATCGCTATACTTGTTAAATGGGCCAGCTAAAGATGCAATAACACCCGTTTTGGAAGCAATTTTTAGTAAATTTTCACTATCTTCACTGTCTGCAATAAAATAATCAGGTTTACATTTACTATTGTTGGATATATTGACTAATTTATCCTCATTACGTCCTGCTATAGCCCAATTTAGGTCGCTATAGTTTTCATCTAAGTACTCAACAGCCAATCTCCCGGTAAAACCAGATGCCCCATAGATTATTAAATCGTATTCTCTATTCATATTTATATAATATTTGCAAAATTATGTTAAAATTATCGTATGTTAGACTGGATAATAGGTGGCCTAGTAACGATCTCATTCTTATATCTACTTTATTGGGCATTGACACTGATTTTTGCATAAAGTGATTGAGTTTTTAATTTCATTATTTCAAGACTTGTCACTTATATTTTATGCATTTTCATTCATTATTTTGATTTTGATATTAGGGGCTTATTTATTTAATTATTTTAAAAATTTTAAGTAAATTCAGTATATTATAATATTTTATTAAACAATTACTTTACTTAACATATTTATTAAAATTTTACTTTATTAAAATGATACAAAACATTGATTATATTGATAAAAATAGAATTGTTAATGGTATAGTTGCTAATGCTAATAATGACTTGATTCTGAAGACAATTATGGATGCAGAAACTCAAAAATTAATAAATCCAGTACTTATAGGTAATTTGGATTTTATTACAGCCTTTATTGATAAGCATGAATGGTCATTATCAAAAGATAAAATAATAGAGAGTAATTCAGAAGAAATGTCATCAAAAATTGCCTGTGAAGTAACGAGTAGGAGCGGCGGTTTAGAAAAAAATATAATCATTAAAGGTCATCTTCATACTGATGTTTTGATGGGTGAGTATATAAAAAAAGAATATAATTTAAGAATTAGGGGAAAGCGCTTAAGCCACATTTGGTTCATGACTTTTTCAAATGATTCACGTAATCCAATTATTATTACTGATGGTGCTTTGAATATATCCCCAAATTTGGAGACAAAAAAACATATTTTATCGAATGTTCTCGAGTACACAAAAAAAATTCCATCTTTCAATCCATATGTTGCCGTTTTATCAGCAACCGAAGAGAAACTAAAGCAAATGCCAAGCTCTATTGAAGCACATGATCTTGTTGAATGGGCAAAAATTAATTATTCAGATACTCCTGTTGAAGGACCTTTTGCTTTAGATAATGCTATTTCACAAGAGTCAGCAAAAATAAAAGGAACACTAGGGAAAGTTCCAGGAAATGCCAATGTTATTCTTGTTCCAAATATAGAAACAGGAAATGCACTAGTTAAATCTCTTGTACATTTTGCGAACGCTACTGCTGGAGGATTTGTAATTGGCGGTAAAAGTCCTGTTGTTATAACAAGTAGATCAGATGATGAAAAATCTAGAATGGCATCTATTATAAATGCAGTAATTTGTACCTATTAATTATTTAAAAGCTTGATTTAAGTCCTCAATAAGATCATCACTGTCTTCTATGCCAACAGATAATCTGACAAGCTTTTTGGGCACTTGATTAAATGATTTGTCGTCCAAATATGCATGTGTCATTAAGGCAGGGGACTCAATTAAAGATTCAACTCCTCCCAAACTCTCAGCTATTGTAAAAATTCTTAATTTACGCATAAACTTGGATATTTCTGACATATTCCCATCATAGATAAAAGTAATCATTCCACCAAATCCGTTCATTTGTTTAAGTGCAATATCTTTCTGTTTATGATTTGGTAATCCAGGATATGTTACGTTTAATGCTTTTTTATGCGATCTTAAAAAGCGAGCAACTTTAATACCATTTTCATTATGTTTTTTCATTCTAATAGCTAGTGTTTTAATTCCTCTCAAGGTAAGAAAACAATCAAAAGGACTTGGAACGGCACCCGTAGAATTTTGTATTAAGGCTAATTTTTTCTCAAGTTTTTTGTTCCTTCCAATGACTAAGGCTCCACCAATAACATCAGAGTGGCCATTGATATATTTTGTTGTCGAGTGATTAACAATGTCAATTCCATGCTCTAGCGGTCTTTGATTGTAAGGTGTAGCAAATGTATTATCACACACAGTTATAAGCTTATTTTTTCTTGCGATACGGGCTATTCTTTTTAAGTCCGTAATTTTAAGCAATGGATTTGTTGGAGTTTCAATCCAAATCATTTTTGTATTCTTTTTAATTTCTTTTGAAAAATTTGTATTTAAATCAACAAATGTGAATTCAATATTTGATGACTTACTCTTAATTTCATTAAACAATCTAAAAGTACCGCCATATAGGTCATCAAAGGCAATTACATGATCTCCAGGCTTTAAAAGATCTAAAACCGCTGTTTGAGCCGCAACCCCTGAAGCAAATGCAAATGCTTTGTATCCACTTTCCAATTCAGCAATTGAATTTTCTAAAACTTCTCTCGTAGGATTTTGACTTCTTGAATATTCATACCCTTTATGCTCCCCAGGTCTATCATGAGCGTAAGTAGATGTTGCATAAATAGGAGTCATTACGGCTCCAGTTAATGGATCCGTTTTAACTCCAGCATGGACTGATAAAGTATCAAGCTGATTTATTTTTTTTATATAAGATTTTTTTCTTTTAACCATTCTTCATTATATGCTGTATTTAAATATTTTTCACCATTATCGCAAACAAATGTAACAACATTTTTTTCTTTATCTTGATCCTTACAATATTTAATTGCCGCTGAAATAAGGGTTCCACTTGATGAGCCTCCCAATATGCCCTCTTTCAAAGCCAATTCTCTAATCATGCTAAATGCTTCTTCGTTCGTAACTTCATAAGCTTTTTTTATATACTTTAATTCTAAAGTCTCAGGAATAAAATCTTCACCTATACCCTCAACAAGCCATGAATAGTCCGCTTTTTTTAATGGCTTGTTTTCAACAGCATCTTTAACTATTGAACCCTTTGGATCCGCAAGAACCATTTCTGTTTTTGGACTATGCTCTGAAAAAAATTTACCAAGGCCTGAAATTGTTCCTCCTGTACCAACGCCACAAACAACAGCATCAACATCATTATTCATTTGATCCAGAATTTCTGGACCAGTTGAATATTCATGAGCTTGGGGATTTGACATATTTGTAAACTGGTTTGCCATAAATGAGTCAGGGGTATTTTTTGCAACTTCTTTAGCCACATTTACATAATGCTCAGGACTATCAGGTCCCACATCACTCCTTGCCAAAATAACTTCTGCTCCGAGGGATTTAAGATGAAGTATTTTGTTATGGTTCATTTTGTCAAGTATTACAACTTTTGACTTATACCCCTTTAAAAGGGCAATCAAAGCTAGACCAAGTCCAGTATTACCAGCTGTAGCCTCAACAACAGTTGAACCCTTTTTTAACTTTCCTTGAGCTTCAGCGTCCTCAATGATTCTTAGAGCCACTCTATCTTTTATGGATGAGCCTGGATTAAGGCTTTCCATTTTAAGAAAAAGATTACATTTTCCGGTGTCTAAATTTTTAGCTTGAACAATCGGAGTATTACCAATTAAATCAACCAATGACTTTATTTTCTTCATCAAATTTAATTATTTATATTTCTAAATTAGTTAGTTTATTTACTGCAATAACAGTATTTACTATAATTAATTTATCCTCATTGCAAGCAGATGAACAAGGATCTTTTGAAGATTGGCTTATTTATATTGAAAATCTCGCACTCAAAAAGGGGATCTCTAAAGATACAATAAATAATAGCATTAAGAATATTACACAGAATGAAAGAGTATTAGAACTTGATAGATCACAGCCTGAATTTACTCTTACACTTGAGAAATATTTATCGAATACTACTCCAGCAAGTAGAGTAAAAAAGGGAAAAAAGCTCTATAAAGAAAATAAAAATATTCTAGAAAAAGTTTCAAATGAATTTAGTGTTCAACCACGCTTCCTTTTAGCTCTATGGGGAATAGAAACAAGTTTTGGTAAATTTACTGGATCGTTTAATGTAATACGTTCACTCTCAACATTATCTCACGATCTTCGTAGAAGAGACTTTTTTACTGAGGAGCTAATTAATGCACTTAAAATTATTAATGAAGGACACATTGATGCAGAGAATATGATGGGTTCTTGGGCAGGTGCAATGGGTCAAAACCAATTTATGCCTTCAAGTTTTCTAAGTTATGCAATTGATTACAATAATGATGAAAGAAAAGATATATGGACCACCCTAGATGATGTATTTGCATCTTCCGCAAATTATTTAAGCAGCTCAGGATGGGATAATAATCTTACGTGGGGCAGGGAAGTCATTACTACTAAACCTATAAATAAGGAACTTATTACTACTTCTGCAAATAAAATAGAAATTTCAAGAAAATTATCTGAATGGTCAGAATTAGGGGTTTTAAAAGCAAATGGAGAAAAACTTCCAAATAGAAACTTAGATGCATATTTAGTATTTCCTGAGGGCGAAGATGGAAAAAAATTTTTAGTATATGAAAATTTCAAAGTCATCATGAAGTGGAATAGATCACTTTTTTTTGGAATATCAGTTGGCACTCTTTCTGATATGATAGAATATCATTGATGAAATATATTTATTTATTATTAATTCTTTTATTATCACAATGCGCTGCTGTTAATATCGTTCCATTAGCAATTGAAGATAGCAATAAAAACAAAAATATTTCATTAATTGAAAAATATATTGAAGAACCTTACCAAGTTGATGGTAAATGGTTTTATCCGAGAGATTATAAATCATATACAGAAGTAGGAATTGCTGAAATGGAGATAGAATTAAATAACGGTGACTTGACAACAAATAAGGAATTTTTTCATAATGATGCATATTCTGGATCTCATAGATCACTTCCATTGCCATCAATACTTGAGGTTACAAACTTAGAAAATGGCAGAACAACAAAAGTCAGAGTCAACAATAGAGGAGCATATTCATCTACGCATATAATAAATTTATCATCAGGAGTTTTTAAAGAGTTGAATTTGAAAAGCAGAGGTGGATTAGTAAAGATAGAGCTAATTAATACAAACGAAAGCTTTATTCTCTCTGAAACACAAACTTTTGAAGAGGAAAAGAAGGTGGCAGAAGCTCCTATCTCAGATGTTGTTGTCATAGATGCTGAAATTCCTAATTCAGAAATAGTTACTAATATGTCTGATATTCAGACTATTGAAAAACGACAATATAATGAAATATATCTAAATATCGCAACATTTTCATTTTTAGAAAACGCAAAAATTGTTTTAGATGAGTTATCGAATTTCAAAGCTAAAGTCTATAACATGACAACTAATGGAGGTACTCAAATATTTAGAGTACTTATTGGGCCATATGAAGACGTAAATAAGTTAATCAACGATCTCAAAGATGACACATTTAAAAAATATGAAGATTTATCAATATTTTTAATATAAAAAGATAATATGCATTTACTTAGACTAGTAATTTTTTACTTGATATTTATTCCAATTCCTTTTGTACAGGCGTCATTTATAGATACTGAAGCTGAAACAGCAGTAATTATTGATGCCACTACAGGTAAAGTTCTTTTTGAAAAAGAAATGAATAAAAAAACATATCCAGCCTCGATGACAAAAATTATGACAACATTAATAGTATTTGAAAAATTATCTAACGGAACCCTATCTTTAGATGATAAATTTCTAGTTTCAGAAAAAGCTTGGAGAGAACGAGAAGGCTCGTCTATGTTTGTCGAAATAGATAAAGAAATAAGAGTTGAAGACTTATTAAGGGGAATTATTGTTCAATCTGGAAATGATGCTTGCATAGTTATTGCTGAAAATATTGCAGGATCCGAAGAAGCTTTTGCCATCATTATGACATCTAAAGCGAAAGAAATCGGGATGTTTAATACAAATTTTACTAACTCAACTGGTATGCATAGTAATGATAATTATTCAACTGTATATGATATTGCAATTTTATCTCAATATTTAATTAATGAGTTTCCAGAGTATTATCATTTGTTTGCTGAAACTGAATTTGAATGGTCTGGAATAAAGCAAAAAAATAGAAATCCATTATTATATAAAAAAATGGGTGTTGATGGACTTAAAACAGGTCATCTATCAATTTCAGGATATGGACTTGCGGCATCAGCTGTTGATGGAAATCGCAGAGTAATCTCAGTTACAAATGGTTTTAGCTCACAGCAAAAAAGGTCCCAAGGCTCGTCAAGACTTATTACTTGGGCATTTAGAGAATATGAAAATATTGAACTATTTAAAAAATCTCAAGAAATTGATCAAATCAAAATTCCCGGTTCAAATGAGTCCTTGTCATCAGTTAGTGCTTCGTCAGATATAATTTTAACAGTCCCTAAAACGAAAAATAAGAGTTTGGATTTTAGTATTGAGCTGGACAGTCAAATAAGCTTCCCTGTTGCAGCTGGGACAAAAATTGGACAATTAAAAGTAAACATACCCAATGAGACATCTGAGTATTTTGATATTTATTCTACAAATGAACTAAAAAGGACAAATATTTTTTCAAGATTTTTTAGCTACATTTATCAATCTATTGTTAATTTATTTGTCTGATAGGTGATTAATTCACGTTTCATATCTTTTGAGGGCGGAGAGGGGTCTGGCAAATCAACTCAGATCAAACTCCTTGCTAAAAAATTATCAAAAAAAAGGAAGGTTATAATTACTAGAGAGCCTGGTGGTACTAAAGACGCTGAAAAAATAAGAAATTTAATTGTAAAAGATAAGAATCAGAAATGGTCTGGTACAGTTGAGACAATTCTTCTTTTTGCTGCGCGTAGAGACCACATAGATAAGGTCATTATGCCCAATCTAAAAAAGGGATACTGGGTATTATGTGATAGATACATTGACTCAACCATGGCATACCAGGGGTACGGTAAAAAAGTTGACCTTAAATTGATAAATTCATTAAATAAAATATTAATTAACAACTTATTACCAAGTCTAACATTTCTACTTGATATTGATCCTCAGACAGGTCTAACTAGATCAAAAAGAAAGGGTAATAATGATTTAAGGTATGAGAATATGCATATAAGCTTTCACAGAAAAGTAAGAGCCTCTTTTTTAAAAATAGCAAAAACAAACAAAAGTAGAATTAAAATTATTGATGCAGGTCAGGATAAAAATAATATTTCAGAAAATATATGGAAAATATTGGTTAAAAGTAAAAGAATATGAGCAGTTTAGATCATATTTATATTAAACAAAAGGAAAAGCTTTTCAGTCTATACAAAAACAATTTACCTCAATCTATTATTTTATCAGGAGGGGAAATCGAAGTTTTATCAGATATAGCGATATCGTTTTCAGAATTAATTGTTAAAAATAATATTGATCATACATTTGAAGATTTTCTTAATATTTGCTCGAATGAAAATCATATAAATTCACCGTTTATATATATTATTACGAAAATATATTTAGAAGATAAAAAAAGATTTAAAAATCAAATCTATAGAGATGATATATCTAATGTTCATACGTTTTTTCAAACAAAAGACGAAATTGGTCAAAAGAGAGTATGTATAATTAAAATAATAGACGATCTTTCGATAGAGGCCAGTAATTCACTGCTTAAATTAATAGAAGAGCCAAATAAAAATTCTCATTTTATAATCATAAATCATAATAAGGCTAAAGTTTTGCAAACTATTAAATCAAGATCTTATTTTTTAAATTTTTCTAAATTAAACAAAGAAAGTTTTTTTAAAAATTTAAACAGTGACATTTCTATTAATAGAGACCTCTTCAATCTAACTAATGGATCTTTGAGTCTTTCAAGAAATTTTATAAATCATGAACTATATGAAATTCAGAATCATTATAAAGAATTGTTAAATGATCGTAAGTTAATAAAATCAAATACAGCAACACATTATTCTAATTTTATATCAAAAATATTTGCTAAAGATGAGGATATTTCTATTTTTTTTGATTATATCTACTTAATAACTACCTACGAGGTAAAATCCATGGCTAGACAAGGAAAAGAAAGGGAAGTTCTTAATTTGCTTAAAATCTCAGAAATTGTTAAAACTTATAGAAATTATTTTAAAAGTTTAAATCTAGATTATACCACTCTTATTGTTTCTCTGTTTTATAAAATAAAAAATGTCTAGCAAATATTATATAACAACTCCAATTTATTATGTAAATGACAAGCCCCATATCGGTCATGCTTATACTTCTGTTGCCACAGATTTTATTGCAAGATTTATGACTCTTAAAGGATATGATGTGAGATTCCAAACAGGAACAGATGAACACGGACTCAAAATACAAAAAGCAGCTGAAGCAAAAAAAATAGATCCTATAGAACTTTGTAATCAAAATTCAAAGATTTTTAGAGATCTTACTGTCTCGTTAAATTTATCAAATGATGATTTTATAAGAACCACTGAAGAAAGACATATTAATGGAGCCTCATATTTATGGAAACGACTTTATGAAAGAAACCAAATTTATTTAGGTGAATATACTGGATGGTACTCAATAAGTGATGAAACATTCTATAATGAAAAAGATTTGGTAAAACAGAATGATGGTTCTTTTAAAACTGTCACTGGTGGCCCAGTTGAATGGATTACTGAAAAGTCATATTTTTTTAAGCTTTCAGAGTGGTCAAATAAATTACTAGATTTGTATAGTAGTAACCCAAATTTTATAAGTCCTGCTTCAAAGAGAAATGAAGTTATTAAATTTGTCGAGTCAGGTTTAAATGATCTATCTGTATCAAGAACATCTTTTAAATGGGGTATAAAAACACCTACAGATGAATCTCATATTATGTATGTATGGTTAGATGCATTAACTTGTTATGCGAATGGAATTAATTATCTAAATGAAAACGAAAATGGAATGAAGGATTACTGGAACAATGTAGTTCATATCGTTGGTAAAGATATTTTAAGACATCATGCTGTGTATTGGCCTGCATTTTTATTGGCAGCAGAGTTAGATCTACCAAAAAAAATATTTGCTCATGGATGGTGGACAAACGAAGGTAGTAAAATATCAAAATCTTTAGGTAATGTAATAGATCCAATTGAAATTATTAATAATTATGGTCTCGATCAATTTAGGTATTTTTTACTAAGAGAAGTTCCATTTGGAAATGATGGGGATTTTTCAAAAAATGCTCTAATAAATAGAATTAATAGTGATTTAGTAAATGATCTTGGTAACCTTTGTCAAAGATCACTCTCAATGATTGAAAAAAGACTAGATTCAACAATTCCTAAAATAACAAATAAAGGAAATGAAGAGAATGTTTTAGACAAATCATGTGATGAATTGCTAATGAAAGGCTCAAATTTTGTAAATGAATTTAAGATACACGGCTATATAAGACTAGTTTGGGAGCACATTAGTAAAGTAAATAAATATTTTAATGATAATAAACCATGGGAATTAGAAAAAAATGACAATGAAAAATTTTTAAATGTGCTGGCTGTGACAGTCAATCAAATTAAAAATATCGCAATATTTATTCATCCAATCATGCCCGGCGCATCTATAAAAATATTGCAAATCATGGGCATTACTGACACAAAACTATTATTTGAAAATATGAACACTATTAATTTATATGGAAATAAATTATCAACGGTAAAACATTTATTTAATAGGGTTCAGTCATGATAATTGATAGCCACTGTCATTTAATATCAAGTAGATATGAAAAACCAATCGATGAAATAATCAATATATGTGAGTCAAGTAATATTAGCCTTCTATTAAATATAGCTACAAAAGAAAAAGAATTTAATGAAATTTTAAGTCTCAGTAATAAATATAAACAAATTTTTAATAGTATAGGAATTCATCCTCATGAAACGGAAAGTTTAAATAAAAATATTTTTAATAAAATCGACGACATTATAAAAAATAATAAGAAAACTATAGCAGTGGGAGAGACAGGTTTAGATTTTTATTATAATCATAGCAAAAAGAAAGACCAAATTAAGTCGTTTGAAAAGCACATAGATATTGCTCTAGAGCATAACTTGCCGATAGTAGTTCATAGTAGGGATGCAGAAAAAGAGACAAAAGATATACTATACTCATATAAAAAGAACACTAATCTTACTGGGGTCATACATTGTTTTACAGGGTCTGAGAAATTTGCAAGAGAAATGATGGATATTGGTTTTTATATATCATTTAGTGGAATTATTACGTTTAAGAAATCGTCATATCTAAGGGGTATTGTCGCCCAAATTGACAGAGATAAGATATTAGTAGAGACAGATTCACCATTTTTAGCCCCAACACCTAATCGTGGAAAGACCAATATTCCAGCATTTATAGTTCATACAATTAAACAAATCAGTGATATTCTAAGTATTAATGAGGCGGAAGTTGAAAAGATTACTTCCGATAATTTTTTTAAACTATTTAAAAAGGTAGATGCTATCTCAATAGCTTAATTTAAATGTTAATAAATGTTCCAGTGTCGATAGGTGAGCTTTTTGATAAAATATCAATCTTAGATATTAAGACAAAGAAAATTAAAAATAAGGATGATTTAAAATTAATAAATTATGAATTGTCAAAATTGAAGAAAATAGCAAAGTCAAAGGGTTTAACAAGTGCTAAAATCAAAAGAAAATATCACCTTTTAAAATCAATAAATGAGAAACTTTGGAATATTGAAAATAGAAAAAGAAGATGTGAGAGACTTAAAAAATTTGATAAAAACTTCATCGATTTAGCAAGAAAAGTCTATATCTTTAACGATAAGAGGGCACAAATAAAAAAAGATATCAATTCTTTGTCAGGTTCAAGTATCGTTGAGATTAAATTGCATAAGTAATTATAAATATTTTTTAATATATTTTTGTGGATTTTTTAATTTTTTAATTTCTATTTGTGTATATTCATTAAAATTAGGTCTCCATTTATAAAAATATTTGGATGAATTGTTTCTTATTATATCTACAATAGGAACATGCAGAATACTCGAAATGTGCGTAAGTGATCCATGTATATGAAAGATAAGACCAACATTTGAGGAGATACCTATTAATTCTGCAATATTGCTTTTTTTTATAAAATATATTTTTTTATTTTTTTGGCTTTTATAAATATTATTTTTATTATCAATTTTTTTTAACTTATAAAAATTCCATATTTCACTATTTAAATCAGTTTTATATTTTCCATTAGTAACAATTAAATTTATTTTTCTATTTATCGTTATCTCTTCAAGCAAGTTTATTATAAAATTCTTCGATACATTTAGATTACTCCATTTTTCATCTAGATGAAATAATACCATACTTGTTTTATTAATTTTAAATTGTGTAAATATTTTTTTAATTTGACTTTCAAACTTATTAACTGAATTGGGTTTTATATATTCTAGTTTAGTTTTTTTAATATTAAGAGCTTTATTAAAAAGTACATTATAATGTGTACCCATTTTAGTCTTGGTATCAACTCCTTGGATATTTATTGAATTTATTATTTCTGTAGATTTAAAAATCTTATTTGAAAGAAATAGGGGGTACTTGTATATTATTTTGTTAGACAACTTGCTTAGTCTAGTAGGATTGATGGCATGAATATTTTTTGACTTTAAAAAAAGAGAAACAGTTAAATTTTTCCAGTCAGATTTAAGTATGAAGATATGTTCGAAGTACCTTTTTCTTAAAATTGAAATAAATTTCAATGTTTGGCTAAAATTATTAAAATTATCTAAATTATAGAGACAATCAATATGGCCGTCTTTTTTAAGTATTTTTGAGTATTCCTTATTTCTATTTGAGCAAATTAGGGTGATATGTGCTTCTTTGTCAATTTTGCGTAATTGGTTGATACCGCAC
Source organism: uncultured Pelagibacteraceae bacterium (assembly GCA_902622985.1). Classification (GTDB taxonomy): domain Bacteria; phylum Pseudomonadota; class Alphaproteobacteria; order Pelagibacterales; family AG-422-B15; genus CACNXQ01. The sequence goes on from CACNSH010000007.1 coordinate 26,637, forward strand.
GTAGATACTATCAAATCACCAATACCGTCATTTCTAATTACTAAATAATTCATTATTATCAGTTATTTATTTGATTTTTTTAATTTAATACATTTAATTAATCTTATGTCTTTAATTTTTAGATTAAAATATTGAATTTATTATAAATATATAATTTTACATAATATATATTATACGAATAATATTTTTAATTTCATTTACAGTCCTTAATTAAATCTTTTTATATACCTCTTATGATGTCAATATATAAAAATTAAAGGAGAATTTAAAATATGAGCGAATATGAAGCTTTAAATCTTATGTATATGGGCTTTACATTTAATGCCCTTTATACACTTGGATTTATTTTATTTACTTGGCTTGGCTTTAGAATGGCTAGGAATATCTATGAAGACTCAACAGCAACTATTCTCGGCAAAGTATTCACAACTGTTTTTTGTTTATTTGTTGCATTCTTTTTTGTTCAATCAAATATGATTGGCGGAGGAATATTGCAATCTTATACGTCAATTTTGGTTGAAATGGGTTCAGCGTCTGGCGAAAGACTATCTGCATATGCTAATTCACCGACAATTTTAGGTGGACCAATACAAATGATATTTCAGCTATTCATACTAGCTTTTCAACTTGCTATTATTTGGACTAAAAAGAAATAAATATCAATTGGAGGGGCAAATTTGCTCCTCCTCCTCTATTTCTTTATATTTAATTATAGAAATGAATTGGCCAATTATATTTACCTTCTAAACAGCCAATGTCTTTATACTTAAGGCAATCTAGCATATAATTAGTAATTATTTTTTCATTGAAATCACTGTGTATTCTTTTGTGACCATTATGTGCTATTTCTAATGCCACGTCTTTATTGTGTTTATAGAATTTAATTTTTTCAGCTAAATCACTAACATCATCAAAATAAACAGCCTCTTTTTCATTTCTTAATATTTCGTGATAATGGGTTTTATTTTGTATAAAAACCATTAGCCCATTACCAAGATACTGGGCAATTCTATCTGATAACGAATATTTTAAAATAGGTTCTCTTTGAAGACATATGCCCATATAGCAATCTTTTATATTATTATTAAATTCATTTGCCCATATTGGCTGCTTTCCCCTCATTCCAAAGAAATTAAATTTTATATTTGGAAGATTTGTTTTAAGTGTATCCATGAATACAACTCTTGGATCATTGTCTTCATTGCTGGTATTTTTTTTTCTGAGTATCCCTGTCCCTACACCGTGTGATAATGCAAAAAAAACATCTTTAGAATGATTTGAATTCTTATAAATTTGCAAATTTTCAACAGAAGAATCTACAATATTTGGAAAGAATGTTATAAAATTACCAGATACGCACTTAGTTATTTGCTCATCAGCTGTAGTTGAAAAAATTCCATCTAAGCAATGAGATCTATTTAATAATTTGTTTAAAGTATTATCTAAATATAAATTATCGACATTCCATTCGATAATCTTAATGTCTTCTTTTTCTCTAATTTGTCTTAATGTTTTATTGGTTATTCGGTCTGCATGCCCTAAGACTAAAAGATTTGGCCGATAATTTTCAATAGTTTGCAATAATTCTTTTTGAACAAAATCATTATCATTAAATTTGTTAAATATAGTTGATCTTGAACGATCGCGATCACTAAAATTATAGACATTATGGCCATTTCTTATGAAACCGTTTGAAATTTTAAAGCATTGATTCCAATATAGTCTGGCGTTGTGTTTATCTCCAAAATTAGAAACATGCAATATTCTCATTTTAAAAATTATTAATTATTTTTATAACATAATCTATTTCATTTTTTTTCATTTCAGGGAATATCGGTATCGATATTTGAGAATTAGCAATAGTTTCTGTTATTGGAAAATCTCCTTTTTTATACCCAAGATTAATATAAGGTTTCTGTAAATGAGCGGGCACTGGGTAATGAAAGTTTGTGCCTATTTTATTTTTATTTAAATATTTTTGTAGAGACAATCTATTTTCACAAAATAAACTAAATATGTGGTAAACGTGAAAATTATTTGGTTTTTCATAAGAAAATTCTAATTTGCCATTTTTTAATCTACATTGATATTCACTTGCAATTCTTCGTCTTTTTAAAGTCCACTCATTTAGATACTTTAATTTTACATTTAGAGCAGCTGCTTGAATAGTATCCATTCTATAGTTGTATGAAATGTCATTATGAAAATATCTTTTGGGTTGAGACCAATTACGAAGTTCTTTTACTTTCTGATCTAATTTTTTGTTATTTGTTATTATAGCACCTCCTTCACCTGTTGCCCCCAAATTTTTACCTGGATAAAAACTAAAAGTACCAATATCACTCATTGTTCCGGCGTGCCTATTATGATATTTAGCTCCATGTGCCTGCGAACTGTCCTCTATAACGCTTAAATTATGCTTCTTTGCAATTTTATTTATCTGCTTCATTTCTGCACATTGACCGTATAAGTGAACAACGACTATTGCCTTTGTTTTTGAGGAAATTTTATCAATAATATGTTTACAATTAATTAATTGAGTTTTGTTATCTATATCTACAAATACTGGGGTTGCACCGGTATATGAAATCGACATTACTGTGGCAATGAATGTCATAGAAACAGTTATTACTTCATCGCCGTGCCCTATTCCAAGAGCAAGCAAAGCTAGGTGTAATGCGCTAGTTCCTGTATTTACTCCAGTACAATACTTTGCATCTAAAAAGGAAGAAAAATTATCTTCAAATACTTCAACCTCTTTTCCTAAACTATATTGTGTTGATCTTAATGTTTTTATTACTCTGCTCTCAAGTTGAGGCTTAATTAGCTTATATTGTCTTTTAAGATCAAAATATGGTACTTTCATAGTTATACTTTTACAGGTGTACCCCCGAGTTTCATTGATTTATTCGCGGCTTCCAAAATTTCAACAACTTCACAACCTTTAACACCATCAGACTTACATACGAAGTTTTCATTAGTAATTGTTTCATAAAAATCTGAAATTGCTTGAGCTAATGCCTCTCTAATTTTCAAGTTTGGTACAATAGTATCTCCAACTTTATATTTAATTAAATTAATTGACGTTTTTTCTTTCTTTATTACATCTACCCCTTTGTTGTAAATTTTTAGTTTATCACTTGGCTCTAAATCATCATATACTATCATTTTTTTTGATCCACCTAGTATGGTCTTTCTAATTTTTACTGGAGATAGCCAATTTACATTTATGTGAGCAATAAAATTAGTTTTATATTTTAGTGTTAAAAATGCTGCAGTTTCAGGTTTTGAGGAAATATATTTATGTCCAATACAAGAAACATTCGTAGGTTTTTCATTTTTTAAAAAATTAAGAATAGAAATGTCATGAACAGCCAAGTCCCATAAAACATTTGTATCATTTTGAATCAAGCCTAAATTAATTCTAGTAGAATCATAATATATTAGGTCTCCAAAGTTTCTTTTTTGACTTATCTTTTTAATTTCCATTACTGCGGGCGTGTATAAAAATGTATGATCAACAAACAAGCTGAGTGATTTTTTTTTAGCTAAATCAATTAGAATATCACATTTTTCTTTGTCATCTGAAAGTGGCTTCTCTATAAAAACATGTTTATTTGCATTCAAACAAACTTTTGCTAATTTAAAGTGTGTATTAACTGGCGTAGCAATAAAAATTGCATCAATGCTTTTGTCTGATATTAAATCTTTATAGTCTGTTGTTTTTACAATTTTTTTACCTATGATATTAATTTTTTTTAGATTATCTTTTCTAATATCACACACATACTTAACTTTGAAATTTTTGCTCTCAATGAGATTGCGAAATAAATTAGGTCCCCAATATCCAATTCCAATTAAGCCTATATTCATTTCTTTTCTTTCGCTGGATTACCATAAGCTGTTGCTGAAGCTTTTATATTTTTAGTTACAACAGATCCTGCGCCAATCATTGTATTTACACCAATCTCTATTCCACATAAAATAGTTGATCCACTTCCAATTGAAACTCCTTCATTAATTATTGTTTTTTCAAGTTTCCAATCTTTATCAGTTTTAAGGTTTCCATCGTTATTAACTGCACCAGGTATTTTGTCGTTGATAAATGTTACATTATGCCCAATAAAAACATTGTCTTTAATTTCTACTCCTTCACATATAAAAGTGTGGGATGAAATTTTACAATTTTTTCCTACAATTGCGTTTTTTTGAATTTCAACGAAAGGACCAATTTTTGTATTATCCCCTATTTTACAACCATATAAGTTAACTAAGGACTCATCTGTTATAAATGTATTTTTACCTAATTTAACATTTTTTAATGGCATATTTTTAAAATAGATTTATTTACAGTTGTATGAAATCAATAAAATTTTATAACATTGCAATTTTTATACTATTTTCTATCATCAATACCACTTCTGCAAAAGAAAAAGTCGATAACTATTCAGTTTATGCAAAGTTTCCTTTACTAGGAGAAGTTGAAGTGCAAACAATTGAAACAAAATTATCAATTGTAGATAGTACTTTAGAGTATTCATATTATGTTGCACCCACTAAAGTTGTTGATTTTTTTGATAAAAAAATAACCAGTGGTCATATCGTAGGTTCACTAAAAAACAACACGATATATACAGAGCAATATTTGCTTAAAACTGAAAAAGATGATTTCAGTCGTATAATTGAATTCAAATATAAGAATAGTGCCATATATGACGTATCAATTAATCCATCTTATGACACTTCAAAAATTACTGATGTTACAGAAAAAATGATAATTGAGTCAATAGATCCAGTTACAATGTTTTTTAAAATAACTAATTTTGAATTCATTAATGAATGCAATAAAACTATTAAAGTATACGATGGAAAAAGAAGGTATAATTTAAAACTATCAGAACCAAAAATAACTGATAAAACTTATAATTGTACACTTACACATCAAAAAATAGCTGGTTACAAGCCAGAGAAAATTACGGAAAATAAGATGTATGTTTCTAATTTAAAATTTTTGATTAACGAAAATCAATCATATGAGTTTAGTGAAGTCTCACTTAGAAATAATAACGTAGACCTAATAATAAGAAAAATTAATCAATAATTGACTAATCTTTCCTTCAACTTTTCAATTCCAAAGCCAGTATAAGCACTAATAAAGTTTAATCTTTCTGAGTATGAGGCAAATGGATTAAGATCAATTTTATTATAAACAGTTATCATCTCATTAATTTTAGACTCACTAACGTTTGCCATTCTTAAAGTTTCAATTGTGACTTTTTCTTTATTTTTATAATCAATATCTGATATATCAACTACATTTATTAGGACGTCGGCATAAACTAATTCCTCAAGAGTAGCTTTGAATGACTCTATTAATTGCGTGGGTATATTGTTAATAAATCCAACAGTATCAATTAATCCAATATATATACCTTCACCCAAATAAACTCTTCCAGTTTTGGTATCTAAAGTTTCAAACATTACATTTTTACTTGATTGCTTTTTCTTTGTAAGACAATTAAATAACATTGATTTTCCTGCATTTGTATATCCAACCAAAGCAAATGTTTTAAAATTTGATTTTTTTCTAAGTTTTCTCTGCTGGTTTCTTCTGCTTTTGACTTTTTTAAGACTTGTTTTAATTTTTAATATTTTTTCCTGAATTAATCGTCTATCTAACTCAATTTGAAGTTCCCCAGGTCCACCAATAAAAGTAGTGCCACCTCTCTGCCTCTCAAGGTGTGTCCAGGCTCTAACTAATCGTGATTTTCTATACATGAGCTCAGCAAGCTCAACTTGCAATTTACCTTCTTTAGATTTTGCTCTTTTTGAGAATATTTCTAGTATAATACCTGTTCTATCAATTACCTTTATTTTCAACTTATCTTCCAGGTTTTTCTGTTGCCTTGGCGATAAAATTGAATTCACAATTAATAGATTTATTTTTTTTAAATTTTTATTATCAATTATTTCACCTATTATACCTTTACCAAGCATAGTTGATGCATTAACTTTTCTAATTTTTGTAATTCGTTTGACTAATATAGTTATATCTAGGTTATTTGCTAGATTTTCAATCTCATTAATTAGTTCTTTTGATTTGTATAGAGGTTCATTATTAAATGATGGATGTACTATAAAACTAATATCTCGATTTCTTATTTTAATTGTATTGCCTCCATATAAGCATCTTTAAATACATGCGCATACTTACCAACCTTGCCGTTTCCAATTTTGTTATTGTCTACTTTTATTACAGGCATAACAAATTGCGTAGCACTTGTAATAAATGCTTCGTTTGCATTTTTTATATCTTTTATATTAAAACGTTTTTCAATTAATTTAATCTTTTTTTTCTTTAAAGCTTTAATAAGTGATGTTCTTGTTATTCCTTTCAAAATTGAATTATTTGCTGGAGTTGTTATTAGCTTATTATTTATTAGAATCCATGCGTTACTTGAACTTCCTTCTGTAATATAACCTTCAGAGTCAATCATCCATGCTTCATCGCAACCGTTTTCTACTGCACTTTGTTTAGCTAATACAGGCGGAAGAAGATTTATTGTTTTAATATCAACTCTTTTCCACCTTAAATCTTCTGTGATTTTTACTTTGATTCCCTTTTCAAATTTTGAAAAATAATCCCCCATTGATATGCTTCTTGCTGTAATGACTATTGATGGTTTAGTATTTTTGGGGAATTTGAAATCTCTTTGTGCTACACCTCTAGATATTTGAAGATATATTAAACCGTCAATAATATTATTTTTTTTTATTAAATTTCTAATATGAAATAAATACGCATCATAAACAATTGGAGAATCGAGAGATATTTCTTTTAATGATCTAAATAATCTTTCTAGATGACCATCATAATCAACTATTTTTTTATTTATTACAGCAAATACTTCGTAAACGCCATCAGCAAATTGATATCCTCTATCTTCAATATTAACTTTTGCTTCTTTATGATCCATATAAGCACCATTAACATAAGATACTGCCGGCATTAATAAGCCTCCCTTATTTTAAACAAATCTTCAGCACTTTTTAAATCATTAGTCATGCATAAAAATAAAACTTCATCGTTTTCTTCAATTATCGTGTTCTTATCGGGTATTATAATTTGATTTGGTTTTTTTATTAGACCAATTCTCATTCCCTCAGGTAAGTTCGAGTCTTTTATACTTTTATTTAACAATTTTGATGATTTTAAAACTTGAGCATGTATTATCTCGGCCTGATTGTTGCCAATTGAATAAACAGATTCAATTCTACCTTTATGAACATGCTTTAATATTTTAGAAACAGTGATTTTTCTTGGATCTATTACTTTACTAATTCCAAGTACATTTTTTAATTTATTATACTCAGAATTATTTACCAATATGAGAGGCTCGCAATTATTTTTTCTTGCTACAGCTGATATAATGATATTGGTTTCATCATCATTCGTAAGCGCTAACATCATATCGGCATCTTTAATATTGGCCTCATCTAATATGTTTTGATCTAATCCATCACCATTCAAAACAAGAGTATTATTTAACTGATCTGCAATGAATCTGGCTCTTTCATTATTATTTTCTATGATACTTGTGGTGATATCAGAATTATTATTTTCTAAATCTTTAGCTAAATTAAAACCTATATTTCCTCCACCAACAATAATGATTTTTTTTATTGGTTTTTCGTTAAATCCAAAAGCATTCATTGTTCTTTTAATATGATTTTTATCAGATAATATATATATTAGGTCACCATTTTTTAGCTTATCTTGTTTTTTTGGAATAAATAAGTTTTCACCTCTATTTATACCTAATATTGAAGCCCTTAAATCTTTTTCCTTATTTGCATTTTCTTGAAATAATTCATGAATGCTTATTAAATTAGTATCAATAAGTGGACAACTCTCATTTACAGGTAAGCTCAATAATTCTATTTCATCATTTAGAAAAGGAACAACATCATATGCCCCTGGAGCTTTTAATTGTCTTTCAATAGACTTTGCAACTTCCAATTCAGGACTAATTATTAAATCGATTGGCATATTATCTGCGTTATAAAGATCTCTCCATATTGGATTTAAAAAATCTTCAGATCTTAAACGTGCAATCTTTCTTGGTATTTTAAAAAAAGTATGTGCCATTTGACATGCGACCATATTTATTTCATCTTGTAAAGTTACAGCTATGATCATATCTGTTTCGTCTGCCCCAGCCTTTTTAAGGATAGAAGGATTAGATGCGGATCCATTAATAGTTTTAAGGTCTACTTTTTCTTTTATTTCATTTATTAAATCTAATGATTGATCTATTACAGTGACATCATTATTTTGAGATACTAAATGTTTTGCTATGCTTGTACCAACCTTTCCTGCACCACATACAATTACTTTCATTTTTTTATTTCTTCCGTAAGACCCAATTGTTTTAATTTTCTATGTAAAGCAGACCTTTCCATTCCAATGAATGAAGCAGTTTTTGATATATTTCCATCAAATCGATTTATCTGAGATTGAAGATAATGCTTTTCAAATATTTTTCTTGCATTCTTTAATGGTAAAGAAATTACATTTTGATCTGTAAATTCGCTACTATGATCTGAATTATTATCGTCATCATATTTTTCTCCCAATATGATATATCTTTCAATTGTATTTCTTAATTCTCTTATATTTCCTGGCCAATCATAATTTATGTACTTGGCTTTAATAAATTGTATCAAACTTTGATTCACATCCTCACCTGAGAATGATTTGATAAAATATTTAATTAATTCATCAAGATCATCTAGCCTTTCAGCTAGTTTGGGTAGATGAATTGAAACTACATTTAAACGATGAAATAAATCTTTTCTAAATGAACCTTCATCAACTAAATCCTCAAGATTTTGTATTGATGAGCATATAATTCTGCAGTTAAGCTCTATAATCTTATTATCTCCTAATTTTGAAAACTGCTTATCAGTCAGTACTCTTAAAATTTTTGCTTGAGTTTGAAGTGGCATTTCTGCAACTTCATCGATAAAAATGCTACCATTAGCTGCAGCTTCGAAATATCCTGTCTTGCTCACATTTTTTTCATAATAACCAAAAAATTCTTTTTCAATATTTTCGGGCTCCATTAAAGCAGCATTTATAGCTATAAATGGACCATTTCTAAAATTTGAGTATTTGTGTATCTCACGCGCAACAATATCTTTTCCAGTTCCAGAATCACCATAAATCATTATACGACTTGTAGTCGGTGCTACTTTTTTAATTAGATTTTTTACTTTATTTATTGCAATTGAATTACCAATAAATTCATAGTCGTAAATTCCTTTTTGTTTTAGCTGATTATTTTCTGATTTAATTTCATGAAGTTCTATTGATCTACTTATAGAAAGTAATAATCTTTCTGTAGTAAATGGTTTTTCAATAAATTCATTTGCACCATCTTTAATTGCCTTGACTGCCATATCAATATTACCATGACCAGAAATGATTATGACTGGAGTAGAATTAAGTTCTCTTAATTTTTTTAATATACCAATACCATCTAACTCTGAATTATCTAACCAGACATCTAAAATTATAAGGTTATATTCATTTGAATTAATTAAACTAAGAGCGCTAGTGGAGTCGTTAGCAATTGATGCACTATAATTTTCGTCCTCTAAAATTGCTTTAATATTGTTAGCGATATCAGACTCATCATCAATAATAAGTATCTTTTTTTTGTCCATTATAAATCAAATTTTATTTCAACTTGTGCGCCTTCTGTATTATCATAGCGATTTTCAATTGAAAAATCTGCATTATGATCAAATAATATTTTTTCGACAATAGCAAGTCCAAGACCTGAGCCGCCAGTCTTTTTTTTAGTTGTAAAATAAGGTTTTATTAATTCATCTTTTTCGTATTTTAAACCAATTCCATTATCTATTATATAAATGATAAAATTATTGTTCGTTAGATTTGACTTGATTAAGATTTCTCCATTTGAATTATTTTTTTCTTCAATGGAGTGAATTGCATTCATAATCAAATTTTGAAAGACTCTAGAAATTTGGGATTTATCAACTTTTAATTGAATAGAGTTATCATTTAATCTTAATTTAAAATTAATATTTTTGTAATTGTTTTTGTAATCATTTGTTATATCGTTGATTATATCTGTTACATTTGTTTGAATTAATTTTGGTTCAGGTAACCTAGCAAAGCTTGAAAACTCATCTACCAAATATCCTATTTCATTTACTTGGCGTCTTATCGTATTTAAGCATTCATTTATTTCTTTATTTTCAATGTTAGCTATTTTTATTTTTTTTTCTAATCTTTCAGAGGATAATTGAATAGGTGTTAATGGGTTTTTAATTTCATGCGCAATTCTTCTTGCGATGTCGGACCATGTTTCGTGCTTTTTTGAAATTATAATTTGCTTTCTTTGCTTTACAATATCGCTACTCATTTTGTTAAAAGAGTCGGCTAATCTATTTAGCTCTATATAATCATTATTTTTTTTTATTTTATCATCATATGATCCTTTGCTTATATTGTTTGTGGCTTTTATAACACTAGATAATGGGGAAACTATTCTCTCAGCAAATTTTAGCCCTACAAAAGTAGATAACAGAATTAATGCTAAAGATATAACAATATAAATTAATGCAAAAATAATACTTATCTGATTTCTATTGGACTCTAAGAAAGTGTATTCATTTCTAGCTGAAATTGTATCATTTAGAGCACTGATAACATTTGCGTCCATTGATCTACCAGCAAACAAATATGAGTCATCATAATTTTTTAACTTTACCAAAGCATAAACTTTACTTACTTGTGTAGATGACATTATAGTCATTTCTCCTACATCAGCCCTATCGAATGAATTCTCGGGTGGGCTATATAATAAATTATTAGTTTCAAAAGCCTTTGATATTATATTTCCTTCTCTGTCTATTATATAAGCTTCTGGAAGAGATCTTATGAGCGATTGTGTTCTTAATGCAATTGTCAACTTACTAATATCTTTTGAAAAAATATCACTTGAGGTATTAAGATCATTATACATTGCGTAAACATCACCTTTAATAGTTTCTTTGTGTTCCTCAAGATAACTTTCTGCAACAAATACAGAATTATTAATTACGTTATTAATTTTGGAATTAAACCAATCATTAATTCCGAAATTAATGAGAATTAAACCAATAAATCCAAGAAATACTGAAGGCGTTAATGCAATTAGTATAAAATAAAAAGTAAATTTGCTATTTAAAGTACTTATCTTTTTTCTTCTAACTCTTAGATATATAGGTAAAAGCAAATAAATTAATGAAAAAAATAATATAAGAATTAAACATGATGCAAATATAATATAAATATAAGAATAATTTATTGCACCTATTGCATTAGTTCTTTGATTGAAAAGAAAAATAAATGAAAGTCCAAGAAAAACTATTGAGCCAATTATCAATGAAATCATTCGTACATTTAATACTGACATATTTATGTATTTATTATTCATTCTGGATAATTAATAAGTTATAAACAAATTTAATATGTCTTATAAAAAAATGAAAATTGCTTGTATAGTTTTGGCATCAGGAAAAAGTAAAAGGTTTGGAAGCATTAAATCAAAACTTTTTTACAAAGTATATGGTACTCCAATTGTAGAAATCACACTAAAAAATATATCAAAATATTTTAATCAAAACTCTATATACATTACTATACCAAAAATAATAACTAAAAATGAAAGAAAATTAATTTCTAGTTACACTAATAATGAATTAATTTATGGCGGAAAAACAAGGTTTCATAGTGTTAAAAATGCATTGAAAAATATTGATCCCAACAAATACGATTATTTAATAATACATGATGCAGCGAGACCTACCTTTACAAAAAATATTATGATTGAACTATTATCGAGTATAAATAGTAAAAAATATCATTGTGCGATACCAGCATCTAAAGTTGAAGACACAATTAGAAAAAATAATAAATCAGTTGAAAGAAATGCTTATAAATATTATCAGACGCCACAAGTATTTAAATTTAATTCTTTTAGAGATAATCTAGAAAAAATAAAAATAAATCCTACCGATGATCTTGGCGTCATCGAAAGAAACAAAAATTTAAAGATAAAATACATTGAGGCTAGCAAAGAAAATATTAAAATTACAAAAAAAAATGATATTAATATTTTAAAAAAGATTCTTAATTATAATATTAAATATGGAAGTGGCTTTGATATACACAAACTTAAAAGTGGAAATTATTTGTCATTAGCTGGATTAAAGATTAGATCCAACTATCAGGCTATTGGCCACTCTGATGGTGATGTTGTTATACATTCTATAATTGATGCCTTGCTTGGAGCAAACAATAAAGGAGATATTGGCACATATTTTCCTCCAAAGAAAAAATATAAAAACATTTCCTCAGTAGTTTTATTAGATGAAATAAAAAAAATAATTAAACTAGATAATTCAATTATTAGCAATATTGATTGTACTATAATTTGTCAAAAAATAAGGCTTGAAAAATATAAAAAATTAATAAGAAAAAAGATTTCTTTATTAATGAAATGTGATGAGAAACATATAAATGTAAAAGCAAAGACTGCAGATAATATTGGTATTATAGGTAAATCTAAAGCAGTGGCTTGTTGGACTACAATAAAAATTATGAATTTATGATTTTTTTAATTAAGGCCTTTGTTACAGTATTTGGAATTGGTTATATCCGAATTGCACCAGGCACTTTTGGCTCATTAATTGCGATTCTTGTGTGGTATACATCAATAAACTACCTAAATATTTATTTCTTTTATATTATTATAATAATAGTTTTTATTTGCTCATTTAAAGCTATCAATATTTATTTGAAAAATGAAAATAAAGACGATCCCTCGGAAGTTGTTGTTGATGAATTTATTGGTCAATCATTACCATTAATCTTTTTATTGCAATTTAATGTATACGAGGTTCTATTGGCTTTTAGTAGTTTTAGATTATTTGATATTTTTAAGATTTATCCAGTTAATAAGATAGAAAATATTAAAGGTGCGAATGGTGTAATTATGGATGATGTTGTCGCCGGCATTTATTCTCTTATAATAATTATGATCTACAAAATAATTTTATTTTTAAATGTTTAGTTATATTAAAAAGATCAAGAAATTAAGAAAAGAAAAACTGTTTAGTATTTGTCTAGCCGAATCGTGCACTGGTGGCATGATTAGTAGCAAATTAACCAGTATTAGTGGATCCTCAGATTTTTTTGATGGCTCTGTTGTTTCATATTCTAATGATTTAAAAAAACGTCTTTTAAAAGTCCCTGAAAAAACAATAAATAAATATGGAGCTGTAAGCCATCAAACTGCTTTATCAATGGTCAAAGGTTTAAAAAAAATTAGTAGAAGCGAAATATTAGTGTCTGTCACAGGAGTTGCAGGACCTGATGGAGGTAGTTCAAAAACACCGGTTGGTTGTGTTTATTTTGGACTGGGTACAAAAATAAAAAATAAATATTATTATACAACAATTAAAAAAATTTTTAGAGAAAGAACAAGAAAAAGAATTCAAGAAAAGAGCACTGAGTTCATATTAAAAGAAATTATTAAGAATTTGTCAAAAATCTAATATATTTCATTTGCACGACTAATAAATGCATCGACCATTTTTTGAAAAGCAAGATCAAAAAATTTTCTCATAAGGACGTCAAAAAGTTTAATATTTAATTCAAAATCAATTTTAAATTGAATTTCACATTCAGATTCATTTACAGTTAAAAATTTCCAATTATTTTCTAAATATTTAAAAGGTCCATCTAAGTTCCGAACATTTATTTCACTTTTGTCTTTATGGAGTTTAACCTCACTGCGGTAGGTATAAACAAATTGATCGTAACCGATTTCTAGGTCAGCAATAACAATTTTAATATTGTCTTTTATACTTGTATTGATTATTTTAGAATTGTTACACCACGGAAGAAATTCATCGTAACGATCAATATCGGCAACTAAATCAAACATTTGATCTTTTGAATAATTAACAGTTTTACTTTCTTCTTGCTTAGGCATTCAACATTATATATTTCAGCCTCTTAAAGTCGTCTTCTGCATGATATGACGATCTTGTAAAGGGTGATGACGATGCTATTTTAAACCCCCTACTCATAGCTTCTTCATAAAGTTTGTGAAAGTAATCCGGGCTATGATATTTAATTACTGGATGATGGTTTCTTGTGGGTCTTAAATATTGACCAATGGTAATGAAATCCACATCATTACACCTCAAGTCATCCATTAATTTCATAATTTCATAAAATTTCTCGCCTAAACCAATCATAATTCCGGATTTAGTAAATAGATAAGGGTTTAGTTTTTTAATGTTTCTGAGAATAGATAGTGAGTGTTTATAATTAGCGCCTGGTCTTACAGTTTTATATAAAGATTCAACAGTTTCTAAGTTGTGATTAAATACATCTATTTGACATTTAGAAAGCAATTCAATCGAATTTTTTTTATTTCTAAAATCAGGAGTTAATATTTCAATAGTTGTATTAGGACATTTTAATTTTATTTCATTAATTGTGTTTGAAAAATGTTTAGCTCCACCATCATCAAGATCATCTCTATCGACAGATGTAATTACTACATGAGATAATTTTAATTTTTTTACTGAATTTGCAACTCTTATAGGTTCCATATGATCAACATGATTTGGTTTGCCGGTACCGATATTGCAGAAACTGCACGCTCTCGTACAAATATCTCCAAGTATCATAAATGTAGCATGGGATTTTGCCCAGCAATCAGACATATTGGGGCACATTGCTTCTTCACATACAGTAACAATTTTATTTGATTTTAAGGTTTTCTTTATTTCATTAATTTTATCTATTTGGATCTTAACCTTTATCCACTCAGGCTTAACTGGACTGTCAATTGTAGAAAATTTCTTTCTTAAAAGAGCTTTAGATATGTTATTTGGCATTGATACATTAACATAATTAATGGTAATTCAATGTAATTTCAAGTGGATACTAATTGTCAAAAAATATAATGAATTCGTTATTTTTTCCGTAGCCTAGCACGTTTCTTATCTGTTCATCAACTAGATCGGTATTTTTATCATGTTTTTGCAAAGAAGAGATTTTAACCTCGTATAAACTATTGCTTCTTTTTATATTTTTTACCTTTGTCTCAAGTTTCGCAATTTCTGCATTTAGTCTAGAATGAGACAAGAGGCCGTTATTTCCATCAAAAATATTGAATAATAAATATATTAGAATTAATGGAAGAAAAAAATAAGAATAATAATTCTTAATGGCCATTAATAATGTAGCAATCTTATTCATGTTATTGTGTAAGAGAATCATATTTGACGAATCAGGACAATTTCAATGAATTAAAAAGGTAAAAAAAAATAAAAAAAATGCTCTTTGGACTCTTTTTGTTCTCTTTAATTAATATTGTATTAGTAGAACTTATTGATTTTTAATGATTTTTTAGAATTAAAAAATTCCTCAATTCTAATTAGTTGGTTGAATTTAGCGATTCTATCCGAACGAGACATTGACCCTGTTTTAATTTGACCAGAATTTGTTGCTACTGAAAGATCAGAAATAAACGTATTTTCTGTTTCACCAGAACGATGAGAGATAATAGTTTCTAAACCATTCATTTGAGCAAGTTCTATTGCCTTCATGGTTTCAGTTAACGTTCCAATTTGATTTACCTTTATCAAGACGGCATTTGCAGCTTTCATTTTAATGCCTTTTGAAATTAAATCTATATTTGTTGTAAATATATCATCACCGACAACTTGTATTTCAGATCCATAATTATGATTAAATTTTTGCCACGCTTTCCAATCATCTTCTGCAAATGGATCTTCAAGTGAAATAATAGAATATTTTTTGCACAATTTGATTAAATAATCAGAAAATTGATCACTGGAGAATGATTTTTTCTCTGATAAAATTTTATATTTTTTATTAGCATAAAATTCAGACGCTGCAACATCCAGTGACAGATAGAAATCCTTCCCTAATTTATATCCTGTTTTTGTAATTGCTTCCTTTATAAGTGCACAGGCCTGGTCTTCATTTTTTAAATTTGGTGCAAAACCACCTTCGTCACCAACTGCAGTTGATATATTTTTTCTTTCTAAAATTTGTTTAAGTGTGTGAAAAACTTCGGATGCTTTTCTAATAGACTCTGTAAACGTTTTGCATTTTACAGGTATAATCATGAATTCTTGAAATGATAAATTATTATTTGCATGGGCTCCTCCATTTATAATATTAAGCATAGGTGTTGGCATTCTAAATGCTTTGGAGCCGCCTAAATACTTGTAAAGAGGAATTTCCAAATACTTTGAGGCCGCGTCAGCACAAGCAAGAGAAACACTTAATATTGCGTTAGCTCCTAACCTTTTTTTATTTGGTGTTCCATCTAATTCTATTAAAGTTTCATCAATTTCTTCCTGTTCAAGAACATCGTAACCAGACAGTGTATCAAAAATTATGGTATTGATATTGTCAACTGCCTTTAAAACAGATTTTCCATGATAAGACTTTTTGTTGTCTCTTAATTCAAAAGCCTCGTTTTTACCAGTTGATGCACCAGATGGAACAGCGGCTCTACCAAAAACACCATTCGAGAGAAAAACGTCTGTCTCAACAGTTGGGTTGCCTCTGCTGTCGAATATTTGTCTGGATACAATATTTTTTATAAAATGCATAAATATCTTTGCTATCCTAAGTTACTTATTTTTCTTTAACTAAATTGTCAATTTCAATGAGTTTTTTTATCAAATCATTCATATCGTCTAATTTGACCATATTTGGTCCATCTGAGGGAGCGTTTTCTGGATCGTTATGAGTTTCCATAAATATTCCTGAAACACCAACTGCCACAGCCGCTTTTGATAGAGCCGGCACGTACTTTCTATCGCCACCACTTTTGTCACCCATTCCTCCGGGTGATTGCACGGAGTGAGTTGCGTCGAAAATTACAGGGTAGCCTATCTCACTTTTCATAATTTCAAGTGACCTCATATCAGAAACTAAATTATTATAGCCAAATGAAGCTCCTCTTTCAGTCAAAAGTATTTTCTTATTGCCGCTCTCTTCAATTTTTTTAGAGACATTAATCATGTCCAATGGTGCTAAAAACTGACCTTTTTTAATATTTACTATTAAATCAGTTTTTGCTGCAGCAATTAATAAATCAGTCTGTCTACATAAAAAAGCTGGAATTTGTAGTATATCAACATAATCTTTTACTTTCTCACAGTCAGACACATTATGTACATCTGTTAAAATATTTATTTTATATTCATCTTTAAGAGATTTAAATATTTCTAATGAAGCATCAATTCCTAAACCTCTCTCAGAATGTAAACTTGTACGGTTGGCCTTATCAAAAGAAGTCTTATAAACAAAATTGATTTTTAATTTTGCAGTAATTTCTAAGAGTGCCTCAACCATTTTTTTAGCATGACTATGGGACTCAAGAACACATGGTCCAGCTATTAAATTTAATTTATCATAATTAGAAAATTCAAAATTATTCAATTTTACTGTTTTATTCATCTTTGTATCTTTTTTGCTGCATTTATAAATGACTTAAATAAAGGATGCGGTTCAAATGGTTTTGATTTTAATTCAGGGTGATATTGCACTCCAATAAACCATGGATGATCTTTCAATTCAACAGTTTCAGGTAACAATCCATCCGGTGAATAACCAGAGAAAATAACACCTTTGTTCTCAAATTCTTGAGCAAATTTATTGTTAACTTCATATCTGTGACGATGTCTTTCATTAATAATTTCGTCTTTATATATATTATATATTTTACTGCCTTTTCTTAATTTTGCTTCATATGATCCAAGCCTCATCGTTCCGCCAAGGTCGTCATTTTTAGATCTCTTTTCAGTCGTATTATCTGAAGTTGTCCACTCTGTCATGAGGCCAACAATTGAATTTTTGCAATTAGCGAATTCGCTCGAATTTGCATCCTTTATGCCTAATATATTTCTTGCCATCTCTATAACTGCAAGTTGCATTCCAAAACATATTCCAAAATAAGGTATTTTGTTTTCTCTTGCATACTTAATTGCTGCAATTTTTCCTTCCGAGCCCCGTTCACCAAATCCTCCAGGAACTAAAATGCCATGACAAATTGTTAATAAGCTTGACGTATTGGAACTATTTAATTCTTCAGATTCAAACCATTTTAATTCAACCTTTACATTATTAAAAATTCCACCATGAGATAATGCTTCATTCAGTGATTTATAAGCATCAGCAAGTCCTGTATATTTGCCTACTATTCCAATTACGACCTTTCCTTCAGGTTCAAGAACATGTTTAGAAACTTGAGACCACATTTTGAGATCTATAGTTTTATTTGTATCTAAATTGAAATATTCTAGGACTCTCTTATCTAATTCTTCATTATAAAAATTAATTGGGACCTCGTATATTGAATTTGCGTTTATTGCTTGAATTACACATTCATGTTGAACATTGCAAAATAAACCAATTTTTTTTCTTTCTCCTTCAGGTATTATTCTGTCAGATCTGCACAATAAAATATTTGGTTGAATACCCAAACTCCTCAATTCTTTTACTGAATGTTGAGTAGGTTTTGTTTTTAATTCACCAGAACTTGCAATGTATGGAACCAAAGTAACATGAATAAATAATGAATTTTTATGCCCATTATCATTATGAAATTGTCTAATAGCTTCTATAAAAGGTAAGCTTTCAATATCGCCAATTGTTCCGCCTATCTCACATATAACAAAATCCTCTTGCTCAAGATCGTTTGAAATAAATTCTTTAATCTCATTCGTAACATGTGGAATAACTTGTACAGTAGCGCCCAAGTACTCCCCTTTTCTCTCTCTTGTTATAATTTTTTGATATACTCTGCCAGAGGTAATATTGTCAGATTTTTTAGAAACTACGCCAGTGAATCTTTCATAATGACCAAGGTCTAAATCGGTTTCTGCACCATCATCAGTTACATAAACTTCACCATGCTGATATGGACTCATTGTGCCCGGATCAACATTTAAATATGGATCTAATTTCCTAATCCTTACTTTATAGCCATGATGTTGAAGTAAAGATGCTAAAGAAGCAGAAGCTAGGCCTTTACCAAGAGATGAAACCACGCCGCCTGTTACAAAGATAAATCGCGTCATGGAAGTATTTTATACTACAGAGTCTTAATTAAATCAAAGGTATTAATCTAGTTGTGGTAATTCAGGTAAATCTTCAATTAAACCTTCATTCGTTTGCTCTGTGCCTGTATCTTCAAAATTAAGAGTCCTATCTGACGATTTTAAACTTAAAACAGTTAGGCTTATACTTGTGATAACAAATAATACAGCAACAATTGCAGTTGTTCTTGTTAATATATCGGCGCTTCCTCTAGGAGACATGCCGTCACTACCACCTCCAATTCCAAGTGCACCACCCTCTGCTCTTTGAACTAGTACAACAATAATTAATACCACTGCAAGTAAAGCGTGGATTATTAATAAAGATGTTTCCATAAAATGAGTTATATAACTAATTATGAGTAAGAATCAATTATTTTACTAAAATCTTTTGAATTTAAAGATGCGCCGCCCACTAAAGCCCCATCTACTTGATCTAAATTTAAAATATCTCTAGCATTGGAAGGATTGACTGACCCTCCATATAATATTGAGATATTTTGACTTTTAGATTTACCAATTTTTTTTGAGAGTAAATTTCTAATATCTAAATGTATACTATTGATCTCGCCGATTGTTGGGGTTTTACCTGTCCCGATGGCCCAGACAGGTTCGTAAGCAATAATAAGATTTTTTATATTTATTTTTTTTGGAAGTGAGCTGAGCTGACTGCTGAGAATTTTTTTTCTAATCTTTATTTCACTTAATTTCTCGCCTATGCAGTAAATAATTTTTAAATCATACTTGTTTGCAATATCTATTTTTAAATTAAGTTCTTTTGATGTTTCTTTTTGATACTCCCTTCGTTCGGAATGGCCTATTATGACATATTTGCACCCTGCAGATTTAAGCATTTGAGCACTGATACATCCAGTAAATGCACCTTCATTTAAGTGATGACAGTCTTGGCCCCCAAAATTAATTCCAGTTTTTGCGTTAATGAAATTAGTCAACAATGTGAAAGGGGGACAAATGACAACTTTAGATTTTTTATGTCTTGTTTTTTTAATATGCCTATCAATGGAATTAACTACCTTTACAGCTCCATTTAAGCCATTCATCTTCCAATTGGCGATAGTATATTTAACCCTTTTCATTCGTGATTATTCCTTTTATAAACTCTAATTTATACCATCATAGTAAAAAATGTTAGATATAATAAGAAATTTAGTTTCATCGATTTTTGGCAAAATACTTCTTGCTATAATGGTTTTAAGTTTTGCTCTTTGGGGCGTGGGAGACATACTTTCATCTGGCAACAGTCAACTTGCTGCAAAAGTAGGTAATGAAAAAATATCACTTGATGAATTTTATATAAAATTTCAACAAACTGTAAGAGACTATAATCAAAATACCAATTCAAATTTAAGCCTCAAAGAAGCTTATGAGTTGAAACTTCACAATCTACTGCTACAAGATCTCATTTATTCTAGAATG
>CACNSH010000008.1 GCA_902622985.1 uncultured Pelagibacteraceae bacterium
GATAAGAGAAATCAGCTTGCAGGTGAATTATCTGGTGGGCAAAGACAACAAGTTGCAGTTAGTCGAGCATTAATGACAAGACCTAAAGTTCTCATGCTCGATGAGCCAACAGCGGGCGTTTCACCAATAGTTATGAAGGAAATTTTTGAGAGAATTATAACTATTAAGAACTCAGGAGTTGCAATTGTGATCGTCGAGCAAAATGCCAAACAAGCATTAAATATTTCAGATTTTGGTTATGTTCTGGTCGGAGGAGAGAACAAATTTAGCGGCGAAGGACAAGCGCTATTAAATAATCAAGAAGTAAGAGAGAGTTTTTTGGGAGGGTAAGTTGGAAAATTTTGAATTTATTAATGCAATGGTCCTTTTGGCAAATTTTGTAATTGTCCCGGCTTTGTCATATGGAAGTCAACTTGCGTTAGCTACATTAAGTTTAACAATTATTTATGGTGTATTGAGATTTTCAAATTTTGCTCAAGCTGATTGGATGTCATTCGGAACGATGGCAACAATTTTATTTACATGGTTATTTCAGAGTGCAGGAATAAATGCTGGAATTCTTCCTACCGCGTTACTCGCTCTACCTTTTGCTATTATAGTAACAGCTTTGTTTTGTCTTTTAATTGATCGATCAGTTTACAGTTTTTATCGTAGACAAAAAAGTCAACCTATAGTGCTCATGATCGTTTCTGTAGGAGTTATGTTTATTCTACAGGCAGTAGTCAGATTCATTATAGGGCCAAATGATAGAAAGTTTTTTGATGGTGAAAAGTATATAGTACATGCACTGGACTTTAAAAATTACTTTGGATTAGAAGAAGGATTAACAATCAAATCAACTCAATTAATCACAGTCATTGTAGCTCTAGTTGCGATGATAAGTTTATTCTATTTCTTACAGAAGACTAAACTGGGTAAATCAATGAGAGCGTACTCAAATAATGAAGACCTGGCACTATTATCAGGAATTAATCCTGAAAAAATAGTGATTGTTACTTGGATTATTTCTTCAATCTTGATTACTACAGCTGGGGTCCTCTATGGGCTAGATAAAAGTTTTAAACCATTTACATATTTTAATTTGCTATTACCAATGTTTGCGGCTGCGATTGTAGGTGGAATCGGATCCCCAATAGGGGCGGTAATTGGAGGTTATGTTATTGCATTCTCTGAAATTACATTGACCTATGCTTACAAAAAATTCTTTGTGTATCTTCTTCCAGAAAGTTTAGAACCGTCAGGATTGATGCAAGTTCTCTCAACAGATTATAAGTTTGCCATTTCTTTCATTATTTTAGTGATTGTGCTGATCGTTAGGCCAACAGGAATTGTAAGGGGTAAAATAATATGAACGACGAATTAAGAGCTCCAATTGCTTTCGCTATAATGGGGATTTTGCTTGCAATTGTCGGCTTTACTCAGTCATGGTCTGTGTCTCTTAGTGTTATTAATCTCTGTATTATTTCTTCAATCATGGCGATTGGAGTCAATTTGCAATGGGGATACGGAGGTTTGTTTAATGCAGGAGTAATGGGTTTTACTGCGCTTGGAGGTTTGACAGCGGTATTGGTTTCACACGATCCAATTTATGAGGCATGGGATAAAGCAGGTGTCGGAATTGTTATTAGTGCAATAATTTTTGTATTATCAATCACTGCGCTTTTATTTGTATTCAGAAATATTGAAAATAAACAAATAAAAAATACTCTTATAATCTTAATAATTGTTTTTGGTTTAATTGGTATTAATAATTTTTATGGACCTTCAATAGATATTATCGAGTCGATTAATCCTGCTAAAACAGGTTTTCTTGGAGGTTTGGGATTACCAATTATTTTCTCTTGGCTGATTGCTGCAATAGTCGCCGGACTTGTTGCATGGGTAATAGGAAAAATTACTCTCCGATTACGGTCAGACTATTTAGCAATCGCAACTCTTGGGATTTCAGAGATTGTAATTGCAGTAGTCAAACATGAAGATTGGTTATCTCGAGGAGTTAAAAATGTTTCAGGTTTAGATAGACCTGTTCCATATGAAATTGAACTACAGCAATCTGAATGGTTTCTTAATCTAGTTGAGAGAATAAACTTTTCAAAACTAGAAGCTATACAATCTTTTTCATCAAAACAAGATTTGCTGAACGATCTTGTTATTGATAGTTCAGGAATATTTGTAAAACTCTGTTATGCAGGATTATTTTTTTCTGTTCTTTTGTTAATCTTCTATCTAAGTCAACTTGCTTTAAACTCACCGTGGGGAAGAATGTTAAGGGCCATAAGAGATAACGAAGAAGCAGCTAGTGCAATGGGTAAAAATATATTTGCACAACATTTACAAATTTTTATTATTGGCTCAGCTATAATTGGAATAGCGGGAGCGATGCTCACTACCTTAGATGGCCAATTTACACCCGGGTCTTATCGTCCATTAAGATTTACATTTATTATCTGGCTAATGGTTATCATTGGTGGATCGGGTAATAACTTAGGATCAATTTTTGGAGGATTCTTTATTTGGTTTATTTGGATTGAAGCGGAACCATTGTCTATTGGTTTCATGAACATGTTGGCTGGTGGGCTTGAATACGACAATCCTCTTAGAATGCATCTGCTTGGAAGTGCTGCACATCTTAGATTATTTATAATGGGGTTATTACTTTTATTGGCGCTGAGGTTTATGCCAAGAGGGGTAATACCTGAGAAAATCCAAAAAAAATAGGGGCCAAAATCGGCCCCTATTAATTAAAATGTTAAGATCTTAACGAACTGTAACTGTATTAAATTTACCGTTACCTATTTCAAGCTCCTTATAAGAACCAGAAGCTTCACCAACATCAGAGAACTCAACATTTGTTGCGCCTTGATAGTTAACTTGGCCTCCATCTTTTAAAATTTGTAATGCTTTGCCTAATTCACCTGGAAAAATTTCTGTTCCAGGAGCGTTTGCAACTCCCATTACATTTTGAGCGATTGAAGATCTGTCCGCAGAATTACCTGCTTGTATTGCAAGCAATATTAAAGCAGCTGCATCGTAGGACTCTGGTTCGAATGGTCCATCACCTGGAATACCGTTAGAAGATGCAATTGATTTAAACATGTTTGCTCCTTCTGATTCAGATCCTGGTAAAGTTCCAAAAGTTCCTGTCAAATCACCATCTACATTTTCAATCAGACTGTCACCAATCATTCCATCGGCAAGAATAAATCTTGAAAATGCTCCAGTCTCCATTGAGTTCTGTATGATTCCTCGACCACCTTGGTCTACGTAACCAAGAACAGCAACTTCTGAGGCACCTGAAGCTGATAGTGTTGATACTTCTGCTGAGTAATCACCTTTGCCATCTTCATGAGGTACTTCAGTAGTAACAGATCCACCCATCGCTTTAAATGCATTTACAAAACTGTCGGACAGTCCTTTACCGTAGTCATTATTAGTATAAGTAACAGCAACTTCGTTGATACCTCTATCCATAACTACTTGAGCCAATACTTGCCCTTGTCTTGCATCTGATGGCGCAGTTCTAAAGAAGTAACCTTTATCATCAATGTCCGTTAATGCAGGTGAAGTAGCTGATGGAGAAATCATTGTTACCCCATTAGGCACTGCTACATTATTTGCAATTGCAGTTGTAACTCCTGAGCAATCCGCTCCCATTATTGCTGCAACATTATCTGATGTTACTAGTCTTTCGGCTGCTGAAGTAGCCGCACCAGCATCAACACATGTTGAGTCAGCACGAACAGAACTTACTGTTGCTCCGCCTAAAAGTAATCCAGAGTCACTTGCCTCTTTCATCGCGAGTTCAGCTGAGCTGGCCATTGTTGGTGTGAGTGACTCAATTGGACCTGTAAATCCAAGAATTACTCCAATTTTTATTTCGTCAGTAGATGCTTGATCTGATTGTCTATCACAACCATAGAACAGACCTAAGACCAAAACCCCTGCGAATAAACTGAATATCGTTTTTTTCATTAATAATCTCCCATTTTAATTGACCTATATGCTAGCAAATCAGCCAATACGGATCAACTTTGATTTTATTAATTAAGTTATTATAGTTGATAAAAATGACTATTTTCCAAAGTATATTTACAAGCACATTTTTTATACTTCTACTTATTATAGTTGTACTCACAGTTATTTATGCATTTAGCAGCTTTGAAAAAGGGGATTTAAAATCTTATCAGGAGAAATCAGACTATAATTTTGTCAATCTTTCTAAAGGGCTAACAGCCTATAAGGATTATGGAAATAAAAATGATCCTGCAATAATTATTATTCATGGCGCAACCTTGCCTTCAGAAGGATATGTTGGATTCTGCGATGGATTAAGTCAAAAAGGCTATAGAGTAATCTGTTATGATCAGTATGGAAGAGGTTACTCGGACAGACCTGTTTCTGAATACAACATGGAATTTTATCTAGATCAACTTAACGAATTATTAGGTTATTTAGAAATAAAGAAATCTATTTTACATGGTTCATCAATGGGAGCTCCTATTGCAATCAATTACGCTAACAAATATCCGAATCAAGTATCTGCTATTGGTTTACAAGTTCCTCTAGTAAATAGTAACAGTAAAATACTTAGTGCGTTAAAAACTCCAGTCTTAGGAAATTTTGTTTTAAGGGTCTTTGGAATTCCTTTTTCAAAAAATAGAGCTGAACAATGGGTAACAGATAATCCTGAACAGAGAGATTTAATTGACAGGTACATTGCTCAACTTACACTACCTGGAACAGAACAATCACTGCTTTCTTCAATACGAAATATTGCAAATACAAACTTTATTCCTGATTATGAAAAATTCTCACAATCCAATATTCCTATTCATATAGCCTATGCAAGTGATGATGATGAAATTGATCCGAAAACTGTTCAACAGGTTTTAAGCTTAATTCCAAGAGCTGAAAGTTTTATTTTTACAGGTGGTCACGGTGGTGGTGGTTTTATTGTAGATGAACTGAATAATATTTTTACTGACTTCCTTAATAAAAATTTAAACTAAGAGCAATCTATCAATCTGCGTTGTATAGTTTCTTGTACAGTTTTCTCTTTTTTGTTTCCAATTGCCAACTTTACATTCTGATGCCATCTGAAGTGTGTCCCGACCGTAACGATAGTTAATGGCATCGATTGCTGACATAAGATCAGAATTTTGATTATAATTTTTTTCAAATAATGTCTCTTGAATTTCTGATTCATCACACAAACCGCTAAGAAGCACACCTGCCTTTTTATACTGGTAGTTATTTTTAAAAATTCTCTTTGTAAGCAATAAAGCTGTTTCAATAATTGTTATGCTATCGTGAGTTGGATGAGAAAGCGTTCTTGATGCCCCGTTTGAATAATAAGTACTCTTTTTATCAAAAGGATTAGTTCTTACAAAGACCGAAACACAAGACGCCGCAAGGCTTTCAGAGCGTATACGTTCAGCAGCTCTTCGTGCAAAAGTTGTAACAGCTTGTTCTATGTCTTCTAAATTTGTCAGAAGTTTTCCAAATGATCTCGTGGTACAGCAGCTTTTTCTTGTCATTGAGTATTCTTCAAGAGGAATACAAGAAATCCCTCTTAACTCTGTAATTGTTTTCAAGCCATTGACACTCATCATTTTTCTTATCCATGAGTCACTGCAATTCTTTAGTAGTTTTGCATTATGTATTCCATGGTTAATTAATTTTTTTGATAAACGTCTTCCTACTCCCCATACATCACCCACTTCAGTTAGTTCAAGTATTTGGTCAATATTATTATAATTCACAAGTGAACATACACCGTTCAAAGAATCGTCTTTTTTAGCCTTATGGTTTGCAACCTTTGCAAGGGTTTTTGTTGAGGCGATACCTATGCTGACTGGAATTCCTGTATGCTGTAAAATAGTTTGTCTCAGTTGATGGGCATAAGACTCATAATCAATTGGTAAACTGCTCAACTCTACAAATGCTTCATCAATCGAATATATTTCTGTATAAGGTGAAGAACTGGAAATAATATTCATTACCCGGCGTGACATATCCGCATACAACGTGTAGTTTGAAGAAAATACAACCACCTTTTCTTTTTCTACAATATCTTTCACCTTAAAAAGTGGAACACCCATTTTTATTCCAAGAGCCTTTGCTTCTTTAGAACGTGATATTATGCAACCATCATTATTTGATAGAGCTACGACTGGTCTATTGTTAAGTTTCGGATTAAAAACACGTTCACATGAAACATAAAATGCATTGCAATCGATTAGTGCAAAAACTTTGTCTCTCATTAATTATCTATTCTTTGGACTTAAACTATGAACAACGTTTGTGCATACTCCCCATATGGTAAAATCCATTTCCTCAGAGACTAAAACATCAATATAGTTCTTGTTAGATGACGACAAACAAACTTGTTTATTTTCTATTTTTAAAATTTTAACACTCAGCTCACCATCTAAAACTGCTATAATTATAGAATTATTTCTAGGCTTAATACTCCGATCAACAATGAGAAGGTCTCCTGGATAAATACCTGAACCAATCATAGAGTCACCGCGTGCTCGGACTATGAAAGTTGCATTTGGGTGCGGAATAAGTTCCTCATTTAGGTCAATTGTCCCCTCTGTAAAATCTCTTGCTGGAGAGGGAAAACCGCATTCTACTGCTTCTTTATAAAATGTTAAAAACATTGGATAAATTGTATTTTGTTCTTGTTTTGTTCTAATTATTGCACTAGTGGAGCTAAGAGTCAATACTACTCAATAAATTTTTATGAAAAAAATTGTTTTTGAAAAAATGAAACAGCGTCTTTGTGACATTGCTTACGAGCTGCCCAATTGCCTCCTGCGTGAGCTCCGAGGATATTAGGAGTTTCTTTTAACAAGCGCATTCTTT
Organism: uncultured Pelagibacteraceae bacterium; assembly: GCA_902622985.1. Classification (GTDB taxonomy): domain Bacteria; phylum Pseudomonadota; class Alphaproteobacteria; order Pelagibacterales; family AG-422-B15; genus CACNXQ01. Next base: position 6,871 of record CACNSH010000008.1, read on the forward strand.
CTTCAAGTGAGTCTAAATGAAAAGTATTATTGTTTTCGTCGGTAAAAATTTGTCGTCCATCCATCTTTAAATCAATGAACATATCTTTCAACCTGATTGCATAAGGAATAAATTCAACAGGATCAATAGAGTCAAAAGAATGATGTGCGTTTGGATAAGTTGTAAGCTCTACACTACGAACAGGTTTCATATACTCGATCATTTTCTTACAAAGACTTAAAGGAGTATAGTCGTCATCTTCGCCAAATAAAACATGCATTGGAGCATCTGACCAACGATTATCTTCGGGCTTAAGTAGTGTCCCTGGATAAATAGGTAAATGTGCAGCAAACTTTTCACCATTCTGGGTGAGAGTATCAATGATAGGTTGCCAAGCTGCATAAAAAGCTGTGCTACCACCAAGACTCCATCCCATGATGCCTATTTTATCGCTATCAACATCAGGATGTTTCGAAACTAATGTTAATGCACGAAAGGCATCAGTAATCATCGAAGCAAGGGTTACTTCTGTTTGATTTTCAACGATTGAAATAACTCCTCTAGATTCAAAATGATGAATCCTAAAAATAGCAAACCCAGCATCTAATAAATTGACCATGTGAGTGTGATGACCTTCTCTTAACCCTGCACTGCCATGAATTGGTATTATTAGAGGACATGGCTTCTTTGCATTTTCAGGAAAAATTAGTGTACCCCAAACATCTTGTTTATCATCCATGTTCTTACCATTTAGAAGATCATAAAACTCATATGGATTAGATGACTTGAAAAAGAAGACACCTTTTTTTTTCTTTTCAAATGGATTTATTTTGTCGGACATAACGGGGAGAGATTAAAGGAAATAGAATACGAATACAAATGTAAAAAAGGGTCCACTTGAATAATCATTGGGGAAAAAAGTGGACCCTTTTTATTAGTTTAAAAGAGTGAACTTAGTCTCTAATTGAGTAGGCGATAACACCTGTCTCAGCTACGTCAGTTCCTTCTTTTTCAGCTTCTTCGCTAATCCTTATACCGATTGTGGCTTTCATAATTGACCATATAATTATGGACACTACGAATACGAACACACAAATTGATGCTGTGCCTAGGAATTGGGTTCCAAAGCTAGTATCCGGATTAGTAATTGGTACAGCAAGAGTACCCCATACACCTGCGATAAGGTGAACTGGAATCGCTCCTACAACATCGTCAATTTTCATGGCTGTGAGTAATTCAGTACCAGCAAATACTAGTGCACCACCAATACCGCCAATAATGATTGCCATTAAAGGTGTTGGCATTAATGGTTCTGCAGTTATTGCAACTAAACCACCAAGCGCACCGTTTAACATCATTACTACATCAGTTTTACCTCTGACCAATCTTGTGATAGCAGCACATACTAATACACCAGCACAAGCAGCAAGGTTTGTATTAATGTAAATTGTAGCAACAGCTGTAGCATCATCAAAAGATCCTAATGCTAACTGTGAACCACCATTAAATCCAAACCAACCTAGCCATAAAATAAATACGCCTAGAGTTGCAAGAGGTATAGATGAGTTTGCAAACGGCACTAATTTACCGTTATCAAATCTTCCAAGTCTTGGACCAAGAACAATCGCACCAGCTAATGCTGCAGCACCACCTGCTGCGTGCACAAGAGTTGAACCAGCAAAGTCTGAGAAGCCAGCAGCAGATAACCATCCACCACCCCATTGCCAACCCATCTCGATTGGATAAATTACGCCAGTTAAAATTGCTACGAATAAAAAGAATGGCCAAATTTTTATTCTTTCAGCTAATGTTCCTGAAACAATTGATGCTGTTGTTGCACAGAAAACCATCTGAAAGAACCAGTCAGATCCATCAGAATATCCTGTAGCAATAGCAGAGCCGTCACTCCAAGCTGTAAATGATCCGATGTATCCACCTTCAGGTATTCCATAGGCCAAATTATACCCTACTAGCCAGAACATAATTCCAGCAATTGAATAAAGGCCAATGTTTTTTGCGGCTATCGTAGATACACTTTTCGATGTAACTAAACCAGACTCTAACATACAGAATCCAGCAGCCATCCACATCACTAGAAAACCACTAATTAAAAACAGAAGTGTATTTAAAGCATATGCCGTTTCGTCATCGACAGCTGCAAAAGCATTAGCGGATAATAGTGATGAAAATAATACTGTATAAAGTATAACTTTTTTAAACATGTATTTTCTCCCTATTTTTTTTTGATACCGGCATCATTTATTAAATAGCGGGATTCACAATTATGGTTGAATGCCAATATGACAACGTGTGGAAAAAAATTAAAATTGAATAAAATCAATAATTTAGCAATAACTTTCTAATGCTAAATATTCACTTATCTCGATTCCTCCAAGCATCGGCAGCAAGAAAAACTACACCAATCATCATCGATAAGTAAACGAAGTATAAAATAGTGAGTCCATATGCAGTCAAATATGCCCAGCTAAACAAGGAACCTACGACAACAGATATTATGCTTGGAATTAAAAATTTCATGAATTCAGAAAATTGATTAAGAGAGAAAATCTACATAAATTGGTGAAGACCATGCGCGATGTTCATCAATTTCAGAACAAGTTTCAATATCTCTAGGATGTCTCCAGTCTTGCGTACACAATTTAAATTCTACACAATTACCTTCATCATCAAACGTGCATACACCACCCTTCACATTTATCTGAGGTGATGGCAATTCAATAGCGCGGACATAATAACTTGCATCTTTTTGATCTTTAAGGAAATCCTCATCCTTAAATCTAAACGTACACCCAACATCATCTGGATTACAATAATGTACTTTCCACGTATCAATTATACGGTCATCTATAGGTTGATCAGAATATTCTTGAGGTAAAACTTTTATGACTTCAATGCGTTGTATAAAATTTCTTTTATCACTTGGATTATAACATTCGTTGTAACACAATTCATCTACTCTGTCTTCTCCAAGAGCATTATACGCATCTTCTGGACATCCTGGCTTTTGTTCAAATGATCCCATAGCCTTGACTTCAAATTCTGGTACAGCATACATTTCAACAGATGAGCCCATAGGAATTTTTTTATCACCACTAATCATATTGAACCATAGAAGAATTCTAGTTCCACTTGTTGCATAGGTTTCTTTTCTTTTAAGAGCATCCCATATTTCTTCTTTTGAACGTCCATCTGAATGTACAGCAGCTAATCCACCTGTAGTGAAAAAGCCTCTTTGTTTTTCCCATTCAATTGTATTAAATCCAACAATCAACTCTGGGATTTCATATTGTTGAGGTTGAGAGTCAGATATGTATGAGTCTTTAACTGGGTTTGAATTCTTGCCGGTGGGGCTTAGACTTTTTGGAAAATACCAAGGATCCATATGAAGTATTCTATCAAAAAATTTAGTAGGTGGACCGCTTCCATCAATGTTATTTCCAAATAATTCTTTATATCCACTTCCCGGCGCAGAAGAGTGATTGTCACTTGAGCCTATAAAGCCGTATCGAAACCTATGTTTTGTGCCATCATCTTTGAATTTAGTGAGAGCCAAACCGTATTGAGCACTTGCTCCAGGTACGTGATTCATTGGGGGACTGTAACAATCAGTACATTGGCCAGAAATATTACGATCTAAGAAAGTATTTTTTGGGACAACTTGATAACCAGCTCGACCCCTATCTACCACTGACTGTTTTGTTTCTTCTCTTCTTGATGCGCACTCAGACTCATCTGTGCCTTCATCGATGCATCTCTCATATATTATCTTGCCGGCCTGCCAACATTGAGGAATGTAATTGTCAGATGGATCAGGACATGTTTGAGTTCCAATATCGATTACTTCTTCCGAACCATCAGGGTTTTCAATGGTAAAAGTTCCTTGATTTAAATCAATATCACCCATTGTAAAAGTAAAAGGCCTTGACTCTTGTTGGCCATTTCTGACAACATCAACACCACGCCAAGAGCGATACTCTTCAGCGTTACCGTGCCCAGAATAGGTTTCGAGAAGCTCAAACATTTTTGGAAATTTTTTTGAGTGCTCTAAACTTTTATCAAGAGTATAGCCAGCGGGTGTATAAAGTCCCCATGATTGGCCATGAGGTATAACCATATAGTCACTATCGTACATCTCTAATCTTGTAACTAAATCAAGTGGCGTGACCGCTTGTTCGTAACAATCAAGCGGCAAATCTTTTGACGGTGTTCTTAAATTACAATCAGGTACTTTAACTGTTTCCACCTGATAACGTTGAAAGTCATTGTAACGTTTGAAATTTTCAAGATCGACAAAAGGGTACAGTGTCCCTGGCAGCAATGGTCTTGCAGTCATTGCTTGTCGTGCTACAGATAATGATGCGATTGCTCGAGGTGGCACCAATTGATCATCTTCTTCCTTTAAAATTACATTGTGATGTCCCCAATGATTGCCTCTGACAACACCAACTTGTGTCCACTCCCAACCTAAGAATGCCACACAGTCAGGATTTGCTGGGTCAACATTCAAGGCATTACATTTTCGAATAGTTTCTTTTGTTTCCATCCATCTCTTTGGAGTTGTTGCTTCTGCATGATCATTAATTGACCAAAAATCTAATGCTGAACAGTGTCTTGCAAAATCACAGGCATCTGCAACAGGATGTACGCCATTCCCTCCAGTAATAGGTAAGCTCATTACATGCGCGTCAGCAGAAAAAGTTGAGTGAACATGCAAATCACCAAATAGGATTTGCTTTGTCGGTATTTCATTTAATGACTCCATGGCCTGAAGTTGTCGTTTTTTCTTATCTTCAACAAATTCAACTGTATTTATTTTTCCAGTGATTTCACCGGGCCCAAGGTCTTCACTGAATAAACCAAATTGTAAAACAACAAGACAACTAATGATAAAGAGAATAGATAGAATAAAAAAATATCTTATAACTTTTAAAATATTCATATAAAAAAAGTATAGTTCTGGCACTGCTTATGTCAAAAGTATTTTCGTTATAATGATAAAAAAACCTATGGTAATCTCTCTGAAATGATGAAAATTTTTAATAAATTAAATGTATTATTTTTTACTGCGATCCTAGCAGGACTGTTTTTGATTTTTTACGATACAATTAGTTTTAATGACAACTTATCTCTCAGCAATAAAAAAGCTGTTGCTTTAGTGAATGAGACAGTCATCACAGAAGACCAGTTCCTCAGATATGCAACAAATCTTGGAGCTGATTTAGACCTTAGTAACGATTTTGAAATACTCGATCTTCTTCTTGAACGTATGATTGAGGAGGAACTTTTGGTGCAAAGAGGTATAGAACTTAATCTTCACAAAAAAGATATTGGTGTAAGAAAGGAAATGATTACTCAGGTCATCGATTTTATTATTCAGGTTGAAGATAATCAGATAACTGAAGCTGATGTGAGAGACTATTTTAAAAAAAATATAAATAAGTATGCGCCAACGGAAAAAATTAAATTTGATTTTATTTTTTTAAAATCAAATAATCCAAATTCTGTTTTGCTAGGAACTGAGTCTGATCTTAAAACACTTGAAACAAAAATAAGTAATATTAACCTTGAGTTAGATACTAAAACATTTTCGGAGGTAAAGCAGAAGTATAATGAAAACAATTTGTTTGATATCCCTCAAAAATTAATAAATCTGAAAGATTGTGAACAATTATTAGGCAAAGGCATTTGTAATCAGATAACCATGATGGAGATAAATTCTATTTCTGAACCAATTTTCGGAACCAATGGGTTTTATATTTTTAAACTATACGATATTCAAAAATTAGAAGTGAATGACGATTACTTCGAGGAAATAAAAGATAGAATTATATTTGATTATAACAATCAACTAGATGATCAAAAATTAAAAGACTACCTTATATATTTAAAAGAAAATTCATCCATCACTAGGTATGATTTTCAATAAATAATGAATTATATCATTGCAAACACAGTCATAATCCTCTTTTTTCTTTTATCGCCATTGAATGCCCACTACTTTAGTGAGTCATTCTCTAAATGGAACGTTGTAGATAACAAAGTTGAGGCAAATTTTTCTCTTTTAACACTTGAGTCCACTCGTATTTTTCAAGTTGAAAACTACCAGAAGATTATGTTTGAAGAGAATTTGAGTGAGACCGATGTATTCAAAATCTACCTCAGCCAGCATCTCAAAGTCACCTCAGAAGGCAAAAGTTGTTCTCTTGTTGATGAAATTAAAGAATTAAATTCTCAAGAAGGAAGTTTAAATCTCTCACTAAATTTTGAATGTCCATCAAACAAAGAAATAAAAATTATAAATAATGCGCTGTTTAATCTTGTTCAAAGTCATATTCATATAGCACGTATCTACATTGATAATAATTTATATACTGAAAAAGCCTTATTTTTTAATGATCAGTCAATTGATTTAAATGAAGAAAAGGAAAATAATAGCTTCTCGAATAGTTTTTATAAATTTTTCTCATTGGGTCTTGATCATATTCTAAGTGGCTATGATCACTTGCTATTTATTCTTGGACTGTTGCTTTTAGTAACAAATTTAAAACGATTGCTTCTGGTAATCACGGGATTCACTATTGGACACAGTTTAACTCTATCACTTTCAGTAATAAACATTATCCAAGTAAAATCCTCTTTAGTTGAAGCATTAATTGGTTATACAATAATGTTCGTCGGCTTGGAATATTTGTATAAAGAAAATAATGATCATAGAGTAAGTATGATCTTTATAACGACGCTAAGTTTATTACTTTTAATATTTGGCAATTTAATCAATCCAAATTTTCCGTATTTCTTAATATTAGGAATACTTCTATTTTCTCTAGGTTATTTTTACTTACTTAAAAATTTAAATTCAGAAAATAATTTGCTATCTATTATAACAATTATTTTTGGACTTATTCATGGATTTGGTTTTGGAGGATTTTTACTTGGCTCAAAAATAAGTAGTGAAAATATTTTCTCTGGATTATTAGGTTTCAATTTAGGTGTAGAAGTAGGTCAGATAATTTTTGTCTTATTAATTTTATTAATATACAAATTATTAATGACATTAAAAATTACAAAAATAATAGAAGTCATGAAAAATCTTTCATTCTTTGCGGTTGTTTTCTTTGGTTTCTTCTTTTTTATTCAAAGACTCATAGCTTAAAAAACAAATAAAAACATCAGGCTCGTAATAACTATCACTATTGATGAAAGAGATATTCTCATTGTTATAAACCATAATTGTGAGATTTTTTGCTGTTGATACAAATAATAATCATGAACGGCAGATATTAGAAAGCTTACAAGAATTAAACCTAATGAGAGACTTAAATTCTCAATACTCAAAAGTGCAGCCCAAGCAATCAATGGGGGCATAACAGAAATAAAAAGTGGAATAAAGACGTAGTAAATTTTGTCAGCAAAAGCTGTGATTAGGCCCCACTGAATACCACCCAGAAATGATGAGATGATTGCTGCATATGCAACATAAATAAATAAAAGTAATCCATACAATTCTTCAGTTGGAGGTGATATTGCGCATGCAATTAAAATTAAGATAAATGGAATTAATCCAAGTCCACCTAAAATAAATGATTGTTTTTGGCCCATAACTAGTCGGTAAATAATCCCAAGAATTTTAGAAATTCAAGTTTTCCACCTTCTACTTCGATCGTGTTATTTGCTAGGAGAAGAGAGATAGCAGCTACATTTTTTAGACCGGCAAATACTTCCTTAAGAGTTTGTTGATCAGTGATGACTTTAACTTCAGCACTAGAATCTGGTATTTTACTTAATTGGGCTACTCCTTTTCTTATATGTATAGTGTATACTTCTTCGCTATCGATAAATCTAAATTCATATTTTTTTGTTATTTCAACAGATTTATCCGCGTTAAGATTTACGGGAAGTGACTTCATTATTGCTTTCATTGGTGTGGCCTGTAATTGTTCAGACGTAACACTATTCGGAGTTGATGGATTTACATCAATTTCATCCCTTAATTCACCTGCAACTGTTTTATAAAAATAGTAATCGTTAGATGCAAGTTGAAACTTGGCTAATTGATCAGCTGCAGCAGCTTTTATATTTTTGGCTTGTGTATTGTTTGCATCAAGTGCGATTAACATATCTGATAATTCCAAGGCCCACTGATATTCTCCATTATCGAGAGCATTTTGTGCCTCATCAGATATTTTAGTTTGCCTTTGAGCCATAGCTTCTAATTTTTGAGCTCTCTCTTCAATAGTCAGAGGATGAAGGTCAGATATGTTTCCACTAAACCAGCCAATATACCCACTAAATGTTGATCTAACATAAGATGATATAGATCCATAAAAAGGTTGTAAGTATGGAGACTCAGCTAGGTGCTTTGGTAATTTTACTTTTTGCACAATCTCATCAGGCGTTAATCCTTTATTTGCATATCTTATAGTTTGGTCATGAACAAACTGAATGCCATCTCTATAATCAGTGAGAGCTTTTTCTACATTTTCTTTTCCACTTATAGGACGCGAGTGACTTGGAACCAGATGCTCTGCATTAAGTAATCTGATTTTATCGAGACTATCGACCCATTCCATAGGATTTCTAAATTTTGTTCCTCTTATTGCGTATAAATTTGCAAATGATCTATAAAAATTATCACCAACCATCACAGCTTTTTTCTTAGGTATCCACACATATAGATGATCATCTGTCTCACCAGGCACATGTGCTAAGACAAATGTAAGATTATCAATTTCAATAGTTAACTCATCATCAAAAAGTATAGTTGGTCTGACAAGGCCAAGCGTTTCTTGATCATTAATTTCTAAAAATCCTCCAATGCCTTGATGAACTATTTCTTCCTCGGGTAGAGGTATTCCAAACTGCCTTGCCGATCTTTGAAAGATTATCGGTCTTATAGTTGTTGCTATATTATCTAAATTATAAATTATATTTTCTTGCGCATATATTTCTGTTTCATTTTCGTTATAGAAAACAGTTGCACCACCAAGATGATCTAAATGATTATGAGTGTAAACGATAGCTACAATTGGTTTTTCTGAAATTTCTCTAAAATCTTGATATAATTCTTCCGCTCTTTCAACAGAACCCAATGTATCAACAATGACTAAACTGTTTTCCGTTTCAATCATAATTGAGTTCGCAAGGCCATATCCTACACCAACATAAATATCCTCGGTTACTTCAATTAAATCCTTTTTAAATTCTTTTTTATGCTCCTGAGACAATCCTTGATCTGAGCTAAATGTCTCATTAGACTGGTTTTGATCACCACATGAAACCAAAAAAGTAAAAAAGAAAAAGCTTATTAATATTTTCATGAATTGATTATTGAGTAATAAGTAGTGAAATATTTTCTACGAAAAAATGAAAAAATACAACAATGAAATTTTTGGTGCAATTTGTCTTCTAGCAGCTGGATTTTTTTTAAGTTTTGGTGGTTTGCTTATCAGGCTTGTAGATGATGCAACTACAATGCAAGTAACTTCCTACAGATCGATTACATTTTGCTTAGTAGCTTTAATTTATATATTAATAAAATTTAAATCTGAAACACCCAAGGCCTTTATTAATATTGGTAAAGACGGATTATTACTTGCTGTAATTTTAGCACTAAGTAATATTTTTTTTGTTTTTGGGATGAGTAATACTTCAGTTGCGAATGCAGTTTTTTTAATGAGCACTGGACCTCTTTGGGCTGCCTTAGCAAGTTATTTCTTTTTAAAAAAAATTGTTGGCACGAAAACTATTGTTGCAATAGCAGGGTCGATGATTGGAATCTCAATTATGTTTTCCCAAGGATTTGAAACAGCTAACAGTCTTGGAAATTTAATTATACTTGGTGTTCCAATTTGTTTTGCATTACAGCTCACATTAATTAATAGACGGTCAAGTATAGACTTTATGCCATCAACTTTTCTATCTGGTATATTGGTTATTATTGTTGGCTTATTGATTATTCAAGATCATTCAATAAGTACGAGAGACCTGTTGCTTGTCTTATTTATGGGTGCATTTCAAGTAGGTCTTGGTTTTATGTTTATTACAATAGGATCTCGCTATATTCCACCGCACCGAGCAGCTTTATACATTCTATTAGAACCTATCTTAGCTCCAATTTGGGCATGGGCTGGTGTTGGAGAAAAACCTCCTATGATAGAATTGCTGGGTGGCCTGATAGTCTTTGCTTTTGTAACGTGGAGGCTTATAGATGAATTTATTGAGAAAGAAAAAAATAATTAATTATCGGCCAAGTTTTTTTGAATAAAAAATGCTTGTGAGAAAATGAATATGAAAGTAAGGCCCATAATTCCAAATAATTTGAAGTTTACCCAAACTGCATCAGAAAAATTTCGATAAACTATTTCATTGGCGGCTGCTAAGAATAGGAAAAAATAAGCCCATCTTTTACTTAATTGGATCCACCCATAATCAGTAAGTTTAATTGCGGTACCCATTAGAGACTTTAATAGTGGCTTTTTAAAATATAAACCTCCAAATAATACAAAAGAAAAAATGAGATTAACTAAGGTAACTTTAAATTTAATAAAAAAGGGATCATTAAAGTAAATTGTTAAAGCCCCAAAAATAAATATTAAAATAGTACTAAACAACAGCATTGGAGAAACTTTGCGGTCTATAATGTAAGACCCTACAATTGCAACTCCTGCAGCAATCATCAGAGGTAGAATTGCTTCTTCAATTTTACCAGTCTTAATAAAAAAATAAAAGAATACAACAAGAGGGCCGAGCTCAAATACTTGTTTTAGTGAACTTCTCATTAAATTAAATTTAGTTATGTTTTGTCTTAGAAATATATTTTCCGTTTTTTATACCTGTAAACATCTCTTCAACAAGTGGATGTGAAACAGGATCATCTGTTTCATCTGGTAATAAATTTTGTTGGGAGACGTAAGCAACATAAGAAGGTTGGCTAGGCGCTTCGGCTAACAAATGATAAAAAGGTTGATCCTTTCTAGGTCTTACTTGTAACGGAATTGATTGATACCATTCTTCAGTATTATTAAATTCTGGATCAACATCAAAAATTACTCCTCTAAAGTCAAAGTACTTATGCTTTACAATAGAACCTATTTGAAATTTTGCTTTATTAATCATTAATAAAGAGGTTACTGTATTCGTGATGAAATTCAAGCATCGAAATTTTATTTACGAAATAACTATTTAACTAAGTTACTTAACACTTCGTATTTAATATACCCGGGATAAATCGAATCATTAATTACAGATGCTGGGGTTCCTCTTAATCCTAAACTTTGTGCTAATTTAAAATTTTCATTAATCACTTTATTTTCAGCTTGATCCAGCGCCTGATTAAAAATTTTCTCACCATCAAAATTGTTTTCATTTAATAGAGTAATTATTGAATCTTTTTTCATTCTTGGTCCAAGTTTCATTAGTCCATTATGAATGTCAAAATACATATCAGGATGATTATCCCAAATAATTAGTGCAATTTTTGCCGCTGTATCTGATATATCGCCAAAAATTGGCCATTCAAGATAAACAATTTTAACATTTTTTGACTCATTTAATATTTTTTCGAAATCTTTTGCCTGTTTTGCACAATAGCCACATCTATAATCGAAAAATTCTACAACTGTAATTTCTGCATCACTATTTCCAACTGTTGGGAGAGCGCTCGCTTCGTGATTTCGAAGGATAAAACTTGCAAGATTCTGGTCATCTTGTGCAGATGCTAAAGTTGAAATAGTCATTAGAAGTGTGGTGATTATAAATATATTTATTCTTTTAATCATAATTTCTCGTCGTATTTTTTTAAGGCTTCAGTAGTACCAAGATGTAGAACATTTTTATTGAATTTGTAGCCTTTGATCAAATTTTTTGAAATTAAATCATCCCATACTTCATTAATTGAAAAAACATTACTTTTTAAGTCTTTGAATGCTTCTTTTCTAATAATCTGAGCACCATTAAATACGTAGCCTTTACTAGTTGTATCATTATATCTTTGTATATAGTCATCTTTCGTAAATGAAAAATCACCTTTACCATCATAGCCACTTATAAGATCTATTGGCGTTAGAGCAAGTAACGACATTGTATCTTTTGGAAAATTCTCTATCATTTCTCTGAAGAAGACAGTGTCTTCATCTTCCCATAAATTGTCGCAATTTAAAATAAATACATGTTCTATTTTATTTTCATCCATAATTTTTTTTATTCCGCCACCAGTATCTAGTAGGCAATCTGTCTCATCAGAAATTTTGATTTTTGGATTATTTAGATTTTTTAAATACGAGATAATTTGATCAGATTTGTAATGAACATTTATGAATATTTCCTCAAAGCCTAACTCCTCCATGATATTTATTGAATATTCTATAAAGGGTTTTCCGTTTACTTCAATCAGTGGCTTTGGTAAATCCAAAGAATATTCTCTTACCCTTTTGCCTAACCCTGCAGCAAGAATGATTGAAGACTTCATGTTTGCAGCTCTTTTATTCGTAATTCTTCAATCCACTTCTTCATATCAAAAAATAGTGAAGATTTTAAATTTGATTTAATAAAATTAAAAGTTGCAGGAAGAAACTCTAAGTATCTTGCTTTTCCATCTCTAATCGAAAGTCTATTAAATATTCCAAGAATTTTTAGGTTTCTTTGAAGAGAAAAAAAGTTGATTTCTCTGAGAACCATCTCATAATCTTCATTCGTCAAATTAATATAATATTTAAGCAATTCCTCTTTTTCATTTTCATTTAAAGGCATACGTACATCCTCCAATAGCGAAGCAAGATCATAAAATGATGAACCTAATAATGCATCTTGAAAATCTATTAAACCAACTTGTTTTAACGGCTCCTTATGATCCTTTAGAATTAAATTATCAACGTGGTAGTCTCTAAGAACAAGAGTATCGTTTTGAGATTTAATATTTAAAAAAGCTTGTTGTAGAATTTGATAAAATTCCTCTCTTTTTTTGTTACTGATCTGCATTCTAAGTTTTTGCTCAATAAACCATTCAATAAATAAAATTGACTCTCTATATAGCTCCTCAAAGTTATATGTTGTTAATTTGCTTAAAGAAGATTTATTTTGATTGGATTTAATCTTTATATCAATAAGAACATCTATTGCTTTTTTGTATAAATCTTTTTTATTTTCTTTATTCATATATTTAGAAAAAATTTTATCTCCAAAGTCCTCGAGTAGAATGAAACCTTCTTTGTTATTTACGTCTATTATCTTTGGAGCACTTAGATTAAATGAATGAAGTATTGTTGCAATTTCTGAAAATTTTGAAACTGACTCACCCTTTTCAGGTGCTGCATCCATGACAAGGATATTATTTTCTAATCTGTAATATTTTCTAAAAGATGCATCACTTCTGATCGCTACTAAATTTTTGGTAGAGATTTTCTGTTTCTCTAAATATAATAAAAGCTGATTGTAACGATTATCCATCGATTTTTAAATTTTTAAATCTACCAAATTTTTTTATACCAACATTTCGAGTATTATTTTTTAAAATTTTAAATAATATTTCTATTCGATCAGTTGGAAGAATTTCTTTGAATTTATCAGACCATTCTATTAAGCATGCATCATCAAATGTTGAATCCATAAAATTTAATTCAACTAACTCTGCGGCTGAGTTAAGTCTATAAAAATCAAAATGATTAATTTTAATATTTTTATGTTCATATATCTGCAGCAGGGTGAACGTTGGACTTGGTATTTCTTTAATTTTTGCTCCTTTTAAGTACTCTTGAATAAAATACCTACTGAATGTGGTTTTTCCAGATCCTAAATTACCATTAAGACAAATTACAATATTGTTACCTTTAGAAAACTTTACTAATTTTCTTGCAAAGAGTTTGGTATCACTCTCATTTTTTAGGAGCATGAATAAATTCTAACACTAAAATTAAATTTAGTATCTATAAGCTTCAGGTTTATAGGGTCCCTCTGGAGTTACACTAATATAGTCTGCTTGATCTTTTGATAATTGTGTAAGTTTAGCTCCTACCTTTTCCAAGTGTAGTCGTGCAACCTTTTCGTCCAAGTGCTTTGGAAGTACATAAACTTTTTTTTCGTAATTTTCTGAATTATTCCATAATTCGATTTGTGCTGTTACTTGATTTGTAAAAGAGGCACTCATTACAAAACTTGGATGGCCAGTAGCACAACCTAAATTAACTAGTCTTCCCTCAGCTAATAAAATAATTCTTTTTTCATCAGGGAATGTGATTTCGTGAACTTGTGGCTTGATCTCGTCCCATTTATAATTTCTTAGTGCATCAACCTGAATTTCATTATCAAAGTGGCCAATGTTACATAAAATTGCTCTATCTTTCATATCTCTCATATGGTCTGCAGTTACAATGTCTTTATTTCCGGTAGCAGTGACAACTATATCTGCTTCCTTGATCATTTCATCCATCAATACAACTTCATAACCCTCCATTGCTGCCTGTAATGCGCAAATTGGATCAGTCTCGGTAACCATTACTCTTGCACCGCTTTGGCGTAATGATGCTGCGCTTCCTTTTCCAACATCACCAAAGCCAGCAACTATAGCAACTTTACCTGACATCATGACATCAGTTGCTCTTTTAATTCCATCAACTAAACTTTCTCTACAGCCATAAAGATTATCGAATTTAGATTTGGTGACTGAGTCATTAACATTAATAGCTGGCACCATCAAAGTACCTTCACTCTCCATTTTTTTTAATGCGAGTACACCTGTTGTTGTTTCCTCTGAGAGCCCTTTTACTTCTTTTAATAAGTCATTATATTCTTTATGCATTAAACTTGTAAGGTCACCACCATCGTCGAGAATCATATTTGGTTTCCAACCCTCTTTACCTTCAATCGTTTGTCTTACGCACCACCAATATTCTTCTTCCGTTTCACCTTTCCATGCATAAACTGGAATACCGGCTTTTGCTATTGCAGCTGCGGCATGATCTTGTGTTGAAAATATATTACATGATGACCATCTTACATCCGCGCCTAATTCTACTAATGTTTCAATTAATACGGCAGTTTGAATGGTCATATGAAGACAACCGAGGATTCTTGCCCCCTGAAGTGGTTTTTTTCCTTTATATTCACTTCTTAATGCCATTAATCCAGGCATTTCAGTTTCAGCAAGTGAAATCTCTTTTCTACCGAAATCTGCAAGATTTATATCTGCTACTTTATAATCCTCATTTGCCATAGATCATAAAATATAGGTTATATACAACATTAATCAATCTTAATATTTCATCTAATCTGCCAATGGTAAATTAACAATAAACTTAGCACCCATTATATTTCCACCTTCTATGACGTTGTCCGCAGATATATAGCCATCATGAGCATCTATAATTTGCTTAGCAATACTCAGACCTAAACCTGAATGACCTTGATCACTTTTATTGTCTCTAAAAGAATAAAATCTATCAAAAATTCTTTTTATGTTTGGATCCTTAATTCCTGGGCCTTCGTCAGAAATAGAAACGCTTAGATAGTTTTCCGTTGACGATAATACAATCTCTATAATACCGTCTGATGGGGAGAATGAGGCGGCATTCATTATGATATTGTCGAAGGCTTGATGAAGAAAAGATTTTTGGCCATTGACCAGAAGATTTTGATTTTCATTAGCAAAAAATTTTATATTTAATTTATTGGAAACATTTTCTTTATAATTGTGAATTAACTCATCTAAAAGTTCCCTAATATTAAAAACATTAGACTGACTTTTGTATAAATTAACTTCATCTTTAATCATTGATGAATAATCAGTGATAATATTCTCAATTCTTGAAATATCATTTAAGATTAAATCAAGAAATTTTTTTTGCTCATCATCTAATTTATCATTGATTACATCAGTGGCCATTTTTATGGATGCAAGTGGATTTCTTATCTCATGCATTAGATCAGCTGAATTATTTTCAGCATTATCTATTTTTTGATATAGGTTTTTAAGCATGGTATTAATAATTTTTGAAAGTTGACCAATTTCATCTTCTCTCCTATCAAGAACAGTAATTAATGGTTTCGATTTAACATCTGCATCTACATTTTCAGCAGCTTTTGCTAATTTTTTTATTGGCTTAAGAATTATGAAATTTAAGAAAAAAGAAAAAAGAATGAGGCTAAATGCAATAGCTAGACCAGCCAAAAGTACATTAAACCTTATTTGATTATTAATCCTTTGAATTTCAGTATTATCTTCGTAAGCAACTATATGAAAGACATCGTCATTTAGACTCACGGGTAAAATTGAAAATAGTTCTAACTTTTTATTTTCTTGTTGAACGTAAAAACTACTCTTTATTCCTTTTTTTGAATTATTATATTTTTCAATAAAGATTTTGTTATTAAGAAAGTCCCTAAAGCTAGCACTTTTTTTGTCCAAATTTAAAATTTCATTATCATTAGAATTTTTACCAAGCTCCTCAATCTCAATAAGCGGGCTTGGAGTAATGCTACCTGAAGCAACATCATACCCTTTTGTATCAATCGCCACATTTCCTTCATTATCTAAAATTAATATAGATAAATTTTTAATCTCAAGCTTTGATAAAATAGCTTTGTATATACTTTCAGACTCATTATTTCTAAAAAAATTTGATGAATTTAAAAAATTATAAATTATTAAATTTTGATTATCGATCTCCTTGAGTCTTTTATTCAATTGATAGTTATTCAAAACAACTATTAATACTGTAGTTGCTATAGCTAGCAGAACTAGTCCTAGCAAATTGTAAGATAAATATTTTTTTAATAAGCTGTTCAACTCTTTTATTTTAAACAGAAATATATTTTATTTCCATTGATATCCGGAACCATACAATGTGTGAATAGCATTGAACTTAGGATCTATTTTACGAAATTTTTTTCTAATCCTTTTTATATGACTATCGATCGTCCTGTCGTCTACATCAAGTTCATCATTGTATGCTATCTCCATCAGCCGATCTCTTGATTTTACAATGCCCGGTCTTTCAACTAACTCTCTAATAATTTTGAATTCTGTCGTAGTGAGATCTTCATCGAGTTGAACTTCTTTCCATTCACAAGAATGTCTTAAGCAGTCCAGTCTTAAATCACCATGTAAAATTATTTCATTTACATTCTTACTATCAGAATCAATTTTAACTCTATTTAAAGTATTTTTAATTGTTTCAATTAAAATTTCTTTAGAGAAATTACCTCCTTTTGTGACATAGCCATCAACACCCTGCATTAAACCTTTCAACTTATCTGCCTCTTGATCTTTTGATGTAAGAAAAATTACTGGTATTTTTAATTTTTCTCTAATCTTTCTAAAAAGTTCATAACCATCCATACGAGGCATCTTTATATCAATTACAGCCAATGCAGGAGGGTATCTAAACATGCCATTTAAAGCAGATTGACCATCAGCATACGTATGTATTTCAAATTCTTCTTTTTTCAGAAGCTCTTCAAGAGAAATCAAAATGTTTCGGTCGTCATCTACGAGTGCAATTAAAGTCTTCATACTTCTATTTATTAATAACGAGTTATGGCATTAAAATGGCAAAAAATCATAAAAATATAACTAACAGGAATATTAATTTTATGAATATTTGCCCTTAACATAAATGTAATTATATGTTTTTATCACAAACTCATAACATGAATAATCAACTAAATAATCAAATTTTAGAAAATGCCTCCACAGTAAGCCGTAATTTAAGTTCAGAGGAACTATACGAATTATCTCATAAAAATGGTGAAGGACAGCTATCTAAACATGGCGCCTTAGTTGTTGAAACAGGAAAACACACAGGACGTTCGGCAAACGATAAATTTTTTGTAAAAGAAGACGACAACAAAGATAAGATTCACTGGGGTGATACTAACGTGCCCATCTCGGAGGAAAATTATCAAAAAATAGCTAATTCATTTCTTGAATTTGCTAAAGGTAAATCGATATACGCTCATGATTTAATGGGTGGAGCAGATAGAAATCATTCTCTAAAGGTGACAATAATTACTGAGTATGCATGGCATGGTCTGTTTGCAAGACATCTTTTAGTAAGGCCAACGTCTGAAGAAGTTAATAGTTTCATTGCTGACTTCACTATAATTAACTTTCCAAGTTTAAAAATGGATCCTAATTATCATGGAACAAATAGTGAAACAGCAATTATCGTAAATTTAAAAGAGAAGGTAATTCTAATTTCAGGAACAGAGTATGCTGGCGAGACAAAAAAATCAGTTTTTACTCTCCTTAACTTTTTGTTGCCAGAAAAACAAGTTATGCCAATGCATTGTTCGGTTAATACTGGAAATGATGGTAGCTCGGCAATCTTTTTTGGTCTTTCTGGAACTGGCAAAACAACGTTAAGTGCCGATCCAAATAGATCTCTATTGGGCGACGATGAACACGGCTGGTCTGACGAAGGACTATTTAATTTTGAAGGTGGCTGTTATGCAAAATTAATTAGACTGTCGCAAGAAGCAGAGCCAGAAATATATGCAACTACACAGAAAAAATTAACAGTAATTGAAAACGCAGTACTTAAAACTGATGGTGATCTCGATCTAGATGACAACTCACTCACTGAAAATACAAGAGGCGCATACCCTTTAGAATTTATTCCAAATGTAACACTAAACGGAAAAACATCTCATCCAAAAAACATTATCATGTTAACTGCGGATGCATTTGGAGTATTGCCTCCAATTTCAAAATTATCTCCTTCTCAAGCGATGTATCACTTTCTTTCAGGTTATACGGCTAAAGTTGCTGGAACAGAAATTGGACTATCAAATGAACCACAGGCAACATTTTCAACATGTTTTGGGGCTCCTTTTATGCCAAGAAATCCAATTGAATATGGGGATCTCTTGAAAAAGAAGATTTCTGAACATGAAGTGGATTGCTGGCTCGTCAATACAGGTTGGATTGGTGGAGTCTACGGTGTTGGTAAACGAATAAGTATTAAAGATACGAGAATTTTGCTTAATGCAGCACTTTCAGGTGAACTAGCTAATATTGAAATGAGAAAAGATGAAAACTTTGGCTTTGAAGTTCCACTGAACGTTAATAAAGTGAATTCTTTAATTCTTAATCCAAAAAATTCATGGAGTGACCCTATAGCTTACGACTTACAAGCAAAAAAACTTGTCTCAATGTTTATTGAAAACTTTACTAAGTTTGAGGATGACGTCGATGATAATGTAAGATCTTCTGGCCCAGTAGCTTAATTTAACTGAGCTTTTTTAATATCTTCATCATATGTTTTTCTTGCTAAGTGATAGCATAGAAGAGATAAAAAAGTAAATGCAGCCATTAAAGATGTAGACCATGACAATGGATCTTTGAAATCAGCAAAAATTGTATCAGATAAATAGCCTGTAAAAAAACTGCCTATGCCCATACCTACAATATTTACCGCTAAAATCCAAATTCCAAGAATTGATGTTCTTACTTTGTATGGAGATAAAGATTGAACAGCAGCAAATGTAGGTCCATAAAAAACTGTAACTTGAAAAGTAATTAAGAAGAGAGCAACATAAAAATAGATACTATCAGGAGAAGCAAATCTATAATAAATACTCATTGGAATTAAAAAAATGTAAATAACGATTAGAGCCAACATAGCTCCCGCCTTGTATCTCTTTGCAAAATAGTCACCAACAAAACCTCCAAAAATAGCTCCGATAGAGCCTCCGATAATAAAGAAGAGGCCAAATATTGCGGTGTATTCTTCTTCTTTAAATCCACGTTCTTGAACAGCCCACACAGTATCAAAGCCTCCAACGCCCAGGGGTATATGAGCTATAACGCCACCCAGCATTATCAGCCAGAGAGATCTTGAGCTCGTAATTGATTTAAAAGCGAGTTTAATAGTATCACTTATTTTTGATTGTTCTGTATTTGTATCATTTTTTTTATCAATTGCTCCTCGTGCAGGTTCAGTTAGAAAATAAATTAAGAAACCAATTATGATTCCTAAAACCCCAAGAGAAATAAAAATATTTCTCCAGCCAAAAATAGGGCCAAAAATACTTTGTATCAGAAACCCAATCCCGACTCCTAGAGGTATTCCTAAATAGTAAATAGCAGTTGCAAGTCCTCTTCTTTCCTGAGGATAAACATCACTTAACATAGACATAGCATTGGGTGAAAGAGAAGACTCACCAACTCCAATTAGTGCTCTTGATAAAAATAAAGTTGAAATATTTTTTGCGAGGCCTGTTAGAGCTGTCATTGCACTCCAAAACATAATACCTATTCCAATAATTTTAGTTCTACTAAATCTATCACCTAAAACACCAATAAAAACTGAGGCAACAGAATATGAAAATAAAAAAACTAAACCTGTAAGCAAACCCCATTGAGTGTTTGTTAAAGCAAACTCTGTTTTAATTGTGTCACCAAAAGCAAAGAGTATGTTTCTATCAATAAAGTTAATTATATTTAAAAATAGGAATATGATTAAATAAACTTTTGGGGAATGAGTTATCATGATCTATGACCTATTATAATCATCCTCATATCTTTTTATGTCGTCTTCACCAAAATAAGATCCTGTTTGAATTTCAATTATACTAAGAGGTTTCTCCAATTGATTTTCAAGTCTATGCGTAGACTCTGCAGGTATAAAAGCTGACTCATTCTTTTTTAATAAAAAAGTTTCTGAATCTATTGTGACTAATGCCTCTCCTTTAATTACTGTCCAAACCTCCGATCTTTTACTGTGTGATTGCAAGCTTAATCTAGATTTTGGGTTCACTTGGATTTCTTTTACTTTGTGATCATCAGAGTCATCTATAACTCGAAACCAGCCCCATGGCCTCATTTCTTTAGTTCCATTCCAATTTTTAAGTATCCAACTAGATGAATTCTTTTTAAAATCCCCTCCAACACCAAATTCAAATTTTACATTTTTATTATTTTTAAATTTTTCCATCTCAGGAATATTATCTGAAGTTCTATCCCCTCCATTTGCAAAAATTATTTTATTATCTGGATATTGATCTATTACTTTTTGAATTGCGCCTGAAGCTGAATTTAATTCATCATCAGTAAATTCAATAGCTTTATCCACTACAGATAAATTTGATACTATTTCAATTCTTTCCTCGATTGGAAGAAAAGGACTTCCTTTTTTTTGTACCAACCATTGATCAGAATTGACTCCTACAATAAGTTTATCTCCTAATTTTTTTGCATCTTTTAGATATGCTATGTGCCCACTGTGAATTGGATCAAAACCTCCAGTAACAAGAACAATTACCTCTGACATTAATGAGCATCACTCCAATTTAGAGCATGGTTATGGTCAACTACTAAAGGCACAGAAAAATCGAATTTGGGCATTAATGCATTTTCCATTTCTTCTATAATAATTTTTTTAAAGTGGTCTAATTTACTTTTTTTTATTTCAAAAATTAATTCATCATGAACCTGTAAAAGCATTTTACAATCATTTGAATTTTTAATTTTACCATTTATTTTAATCATGGCTAATTTAATAATATCAGCTGCAGTACCCTGAATTGGTGCATTTATTGCTGCTCTTTCTTGAAAAGATCTAAGAGCAAAATTTTTGTCCTTAATTCTTGGAAAAAAGCATTTTCTTCCACAAATCGTCTCAACATAACCGTTATTTCTACAAAACTCCTTCGTATGATCCATAAATTCCTTGATTCCTGAAAATTTTTGAAAATATTTTTTTATAAAATCCCCTGCTTCATAATTTGATATTGAAAGCTGTTTTGCAAGTCCATAGGCTGAGATCCCATATATGATTCCAAAGTTAACTGCTTTGGCTTTTCTTCTTAATTCGTTATCTACTTCTTTTAGTTTTACATTGAAAATTTCTGAGGCAGTAATTTGATGAATATCTTCATTATTTATAAACGCTTCCTTTAGTTGTGCCACGTTAGCCATATGTGCGAGAACTCTTAGTTCAATTTGACTATAATCGGCAGCAAACATCACATAGCCTTGATCGGGTATAAAGGCCTTTCTAATTGATTTCCCTTCCTCAGTTCTTATCGGAATATTTTGTAGGTTTGGATCTGATGATGCCAGTCTTCCTGTATTAGTTGAAGCCATAGCAAATGAAGTGTGTATTCTGCCTGTTTTTTCTACAATATGATTTTGAAGTGCATCTGTATATGTATTCTTTAATTTAGAGATTTGTCGCCACTGAATAATTGTATCAGCAACTTTATTTCCTTCATATGCAAGATCTTCTAAAACTTCAATACCTGTGGATTTTTCACCAGTTTTGGTTTTTTTAGGTGGCTTAAGTTTTAATTTATCAAATAAGATTTCAGATAATTGTTTTGGAGAGCCAATATTAAATTTTGAACCTGTTTCCTTATATATTTTTTTTTCAAGCTTCTCTATTCTTTGTGAGAATTGTAATGATAAATCATTTAGATATTTCTTATCAACTTTAATTCCATTGGTTTCCATTGATTGGATCGGATTAATTAGTTCTCTTTCAATGTTGGTATAAATATAATTGCCTTTCTCTTGTTGAACTCTTTTTTTTAAAAACAAATATAATTTATAAGTTATTTCTGCATCCTCAGCTGCATAATTTAGTGCGTCATCAATTTTCACTTTGTCAAAAGTAATCTGTGATTTACCACTACCAACTATATCTTTAAATTTAATTGTTTCTCTGTTTAAATGAATATTGGCTAATTCATCCATATTATGCCGATTGACGCCTGCATCGAGAACATAAGACATTAACATGGTGTCGTGAAAACCCCTTACTTCAACTCCATATTTATTTAAAATTGAATTATCATATTTAATATTGTGGCCTATTTTAATTATGGACTCATCTTTCATTAAAGGGGCAATTATTGATAGAAAACTTTTGAGAGATATTTGGCTTTGAATTTTCTTTTCATCATGGTCAACATGTTGCACCGGAATATAGTAGGCAATTTTCTGGTTAAAACAAAAAGAAACGCCAACTAGATTAGCCTCGATTATATTGAGCGAGTCTGTTTCAACATCATATACAAATTCACCCACATCATAGATTTCGCTAACCAGCTTTTTAAGTTTTTTTTCATCATTTACTAAATTGTAAGAAGATTTGGAATTTGAAATTTTGACCGATTTTTTAAAATTATCATCTGATTTTTCAACTTGCTTATTAAAATTTTTTAGTTTTTTGGTGCTTGTTAGCTTTTTGGATGTAATTTTTATATTTGGATTTTTTTTTCTAATCCTTTCAGATAACTTCTTTAACTCCAGCTCATCTAAAAAAGGAACTAAAGTCTCAACAGAAATTTCTTTTTTAACTAAATCATCGAGAGCTGGAATATTGTTTACATCCCTTTTCAACGTAACTAATTCTTTACTTATAAGGATATTTTTCTTACTATCCCTGATTGTTTCTCTGCGCTTTTGCTGTTTAATTTCCTCATAGTTTTCCAAAAGATTCTCAATACTCTGAAATTCAATAATAAGCTGCGCTGCAGTTTTAATTCCAATACCTGGTGCACCTGGTACATTGTCAGAACTATCACCAGCCAGTGCTTGAACATCAATAACATTTTTTGGACCAACACCAAACTTTTCTAGGACTTCATTCGGGCCAATTGTTTTATTTTTCATTGTATCGATTAATTTCACCTGATTTGAAACAATTTGCATAAGATCTTTATCAGAAGAAACTATAGATACACTCCACTTTTTATTTTCGGCGAGTGATGCATATGTTGCAATAATATCATCTGCTTCATAACCACTTAATTCAATCGATGGTATGCCAAAAGCTTTCACAGCATCCTTGATTATTTTAAATTGTGGGATTAAGTCCTCAGGTGGTTCACCTCTATTAGCTTTATATTCTTTGTAAATATCATTTCTAAAAGTTTTTCTGGCACTGTCAAAAATTACTGCTAGATGTGTCGGGCTAATTTTTTTGTCAGTATCTTCAATTAATTTATAAAGCATATTACAAAAACCATTCACCGCTCCGGTTGGCAGCCCATCACTTTTTCGATATAGTGGTGGCAATGCATAATATGCTCTAAAAATATATCCTGACCCATCAACCAAAAAAAGGTGATTTTTTTCTGCCATTTATTTAAGTATAAATAATTTACTACAATACGGACAGACGATCTGGTTATCATTCCCCATATCAAGGTATACTTTTGGATGACCTAATGGACCTTCAACTCCAGCACAGCTTATTTTTTTTGAATTTACATATTCAAGATCCTTGTTTTGTTCGCTTTTTATTTCTGGAGAATTCATAAGTAGAATGATACAAGAAATTACTTTGAAAAACTATTAATTCTAATATTTATTATTTTTTTATGTCAAGCGATGTCGCTATATCAGTAAGAAATTTAAATAAAATTTACGACGTTGGATCTAAAAATCAGAAAGTAGCTCTAAATAATATCTCCCTCCAAGTAAAGAAAGGTTCGATATTTGGATTGCTAGGACCTAATGGTGCAGGCAAATCAACTTTTATCAATATTTTAGCTGATCTGGTAAGAAAAACATCAGGACATATAGACATATTTGGCATGAGCCATAATGAAAAGTTGAAAGATGTAAAAAAATTAATGGGTATCGTTCCTCAAGAATTAAATATTGATCCTTTTTTTACCCCATATGAGTTATTAGAAATCCAGGCTGGTTTATTTGGTGTTCCAAAAAATAATAGAAGAACTGATGAGATACTAAAGCTTCTTGCGCTTGAAGATAAATCACACGCATATGCTAGAACATTATCTGGAGGAATGAGAAGAAGATTACTTATAGCCAAGGCAATGGTTCATAATCCTGAAATATTAATTCTTGATGAACCAACAGCAGGAGTGGATGTTGAACTTAGGGCAAATTTATGGGCAAATATAAATAAATTAAATAATGAAGGTAAAACAATTATCATTACAACTCACTATTTACACGAAGCAGAAGAGCTGTGTAATGAAATCGCAATAATAGATAATGGTAATTTAATAGCAAAGAATACGACATCAAACATAAAATCATTAATTGACAGAAAGCAAATAGTTATCTCACTAGATGATGAAAATTTTAATCTAGAGCCATTAATAGGATTAAATGTAGAATATGAACGAATCAATAACACTCTGATAATCAATTACAAGCCTAGCGAAATCAGATTCAATAAAATTTTGGATGCATTACAATTATCAGATATTCAGATTAAAGATTTAACTATACATGAGACTAAGCTTGAAGACGTATTTCTTAAATTAACTAAGAATTAATTTTTTTTCTTGGAAATAATTTATCAAGCACAACAGCTAGAGCGGGTAATGTCGTCATCGCACAAACCATATTTATTATAAACATAAAGGTAAGAAGTGATCCCATGTCTGCCTGAAATTTTAGCGCAGAGAATGACCATGTTGAAACACCGATTGCTAGAGTAATAGCAGTAAATACTACTGCAGCGCCTGTATTTGCAAAAGTATGCTCAAATGCCTCTGTAATACCAAGGCCTTCTTTCATTCTCATATTTAATCTATTGTATATATAAAAAGCATAGTCTACTCCAACGCCAACGGCCAAAACCATAACTGGTAAGGTTGAAACCTTAAGGCCAATTTGAGCTAAGTCCATAAACGCATACCCTAGCATTGTTGCAAAGGTTAGAGGAACTGTACAGCAAATAGTTGCTCTCCAGTCTAAGTAAGTAGCAAAGACAAGAATTATAATTACGATATACACAGCTATCATCATAGGTAATTCCCCTTCTTCAATAACTTGATTTGTTGCATGTTGAATTCCTACTGTTCCGCTTGCCAACCTGTACTTGATTTCATCTGTGTCAAAGAGAATATGAGAGTATTCTGGGTTTTCTTGAAAAAATTCCTTAAAGACTATTTCAGATTTTTTTATATCACTAACCCTAAAATCAGTCTTTGCATCATATGAGTCAATGTCACGATAGTAAGCAACCAAATTTGTGGTCCATAAATTTCTTGAATTAAAGCCCTTTTCGTAACTAAAATCAGTAAATTCATCATCAGTAAAAATTATAGGATTTTCAACACCTAAATCTTCAACGGGTAGTTCATTACTTCCAACAAAACTAGCATCAGGGATTATTTCAGTACCTTCTGCTGGCTTTTCGATTAAAACCCTAAACGTTAATGTCTCATCTGAATCTCTAAATTTTTTGTTATATTCTTCGAGAACTTCTACTAATCGACTAATTGTCGTAGCTTTATGATCCTCTGTGAAAACATATATAGGCATTATAGAGCAAGCTTCGTTTATTAGGCCCGTTGAAGGGTCAACAACACTTGTAGCAAATGCAAGTGCTCTCTCATTTCTTGGAAGATAAGTCCATTTTAAGTTACCTTCCGCGTATCCGCTTAAAGCTCTTTTTGCAACACTTGATAAAGAAATTACTTTTGTGACACCCGGAATATTTTCTAAATACCAATGTAAGTTGTCCTGCGCTTCCATTATATAATCTGATCGACAAGGATTTATTCCCCCTGTTGCACCAGTTTCAGCAATAACAACGAGAACGTCAGTGGTCACGGCGTACCTTTTAGTTATTTCGTTAATGTCTTTATTATATCTAGCTTCAGGTCTTAATTCCGGCGCACCAGCGTGTAAGTCTCCAACATGTCTTTCACTCGCTAGATAAGTTGCCCCTGCAAAAAGTAATGCGCTGACAGACAAGGTAATGACGGCGGGTTTGGGTCTAGCAAGTAATCCAAAAAAGCCCATTAAATTTTGTCTATAAGTTATTGCTGCTTGGGCTCTTGTTGCAAAACTTTTGTTATATCTTGCATAAGAAGCAGCTAATGGAAGCATAACAAGGTTTGTAATTATTTTAAATGCAACGCCTATCGATGCGGTTATTCCTAATTCTTGTATCATACCAATAGGAAGTAAAATCAAAGTTCCAAAACCAACTAAATCTGTAACTAAAGCCATTGTTCCAGGCACTAATAATCTTGAAAACGACGCCCTAGCTGCGTATTCTGCTGTTTGGCCCTCTATTACTTCTTTTGTAATTTGGTTAACTTGTTGTATTCCATGAGATACTCCTATTGCAAATACTAGGAAAGGTACGAGAATTGCAAGAGGGTCTAGTCCAAATCCTAAGATCTTTAACATTCCAAACTGCCAAATCAATGATGTTAATGAGCAAATGAGTGGAAGAAATGTAAGTGTCCATGATCTGGAATACCAATAAACAGCAAGTACTGTTAGTAAGAATGCAAGCCCGAAGAATATTATAACATTGTAAGCCTCACTTGCTATATCTGAAATCATTTTCGCAAAGCCAATTATTTCAACTCGATAATTACCTTTTTCAAATTCGTCTCTTATAACCTCAATGTCTTGTCCCAATTGAAGATAATCTAATCTCTCACCTGTCTTCCTATTATACTCAGTTAGCTCAACTTTAATTAAAGAAGATGTAAAATCATTAGATACGATACTGCCTACATGACCGCCAGTAAGTATTCTTTCTTTAATCTTATTTATTTCTGCATCATTTAATTTTTCTGGAGTTAAATTTCCTGGAATTACCTCAGTACTTTCAAAGCCTTCTTCAGTTACACGCATCACTTTCACATTTGGTGTCCATAATGATTGCATTGAACCCTGATTTACGCCTGGCAAATATCTAATCGTCTGATTAAGCTCAAATAGTTTTTTAAAATATTCTTTATTGAATATGTCGCCATCTGTTGTTCTTAATGCAACAGTAATACTATTTGTTCCACTTAGATCATCTTGATACTCATAGTAAGTTTTTACAAATGAGTGATTACTTGGAAGTTGTTTATAGAATCCTGCGTCCATTCTTATCTGAACTGCAAAATATCCCATTATTAAAGTGAGAAGAACAAAACTCAAAAGAACCGGTAGGCGAAATTTAAAGAACCAATTTTCTATTTTTTGCAACATTCTTTAATTAATGATTTCTTTTAATGATAGTCGCACAAAATATGAGAAATTAACGATTTTGTACATTATTAAATTATAAACGTTTGCCACATTTTCAAGCATTATATAAAGTAAGAATAATGACGTAAAATTTTTAATTATTTAAATTATTGTTTTTATTTTATTTTTTAATAAATAAAGTGAACAACTGTTCATTTATGTGTTTAATTATAAAGTAAAATGTATATAATTATTCCAATGGTTGAATTATCACAAAAAATACAAATTGCAAAAATTGTAGCCAAAGATCAAATTTACAAGGTTCAAGAAAAATGGCAGACTTCCAAATCTGGTAAAAACTCTCTTACAAAAGATCCTGCGTACAATGCAGCAAATCCTAACCACTTTATTCCGATGATGGACGAAGATCGCTACAGTGATCGATCAGATGCTTTTGATAAAATAATTAGCGCTACACATAAACATTTCTGGGATCCCAATGATAAAAAATACATTGATTTTGATATTCCGTTTGACATAGAAAATGAGAACATTGTTGACCCTGAAGGACCATTCGGAATTGAACTTCAAATCCCGAGTATTAGAGAGAAGTTGTCAAAGCATCAGTTAATTAAACTAAATAATGAGAGTTTTAGATTTGTATTATCCCAAATTCTTCATGGTGAGCAGGCTGCTCTTTCGTTGAGTGCAAGTTTATGTCACGTATTGAGAGATCCAGGCGCTCAAGAATATGCGGCTAATCAAACAAGGGAAGAAGCTAGACATGTTGCTGGTTTTACTAAATATATTCAAGCAAGGTGGGGGTCACCTTATAAAGTCGGGCCAACTTTAGGTAGAGTGGCCAACGAGATTGTTTCGTCTGATTTAGTCTATAAAAAGATCATTGGAATGCAAATGATGATTGAGGGATTAGCTATGGGAGCATTTGCCATGGCATATGAAAATACAAATGATCCCGTATTGAAAACGTTATTAAAATATACGATGAGCGATGAAGCGTTCCATCATAAATTTGGAAAAATATGGGCTGATAGAACAGTTCCAAAATTGACTAAGAAAGAGCATATCAAAGTTGAAGATTGGGCAGAGAAAATATTTGTTGAACTTCTATTTAACCTAGTCAATCCATTTGAGAAGAAACATGTATATTCTTGTGTCGGCTTAGATCATAAGTGGGTTGATCAGGAATTCCACAAATACATTGATCAGGGCGAGGTAATCAAAGACGAAATGAAAAATCAAAACAATATCTTTAGAGTTCTTGTCAAAACACTTTTAAAGGCTCACATAATTACTGATAGAACTAGGGCAACTTATGCAGAATTTGTTAACATGGATGAACTGAATAATGAAAGTGATACAGTTGCTGGCCAGGAAATTGCTGATCAAGGTGTAAGTGCCTTAAGTGAGATTAATAAATTAAAAAAAACTGCTTAGTTAATCATTTTGGTGATTTTTTCTGAAGTATTCTCTGCAAAGTGCGTCTGTGCATTTTTAATCTCCTAGCGGTCTCAGAAACATTTCGGTTACATAGCTCATAAACTCTCAGTATATGCTCCCACTTTACCCTATCCGCAGACATTGGATTCTGTGGAGGTTCAGGTGTAGATGAGTAAGGAGCCTTTAGTGCGGCCTCAATATCATCAGCATCCGCAGGTTTAGCGAGATAATCACACGCTCCTTCTTTCACGGCCGCGACTGCAGTTGGTATATTACCGTATCCTGTAAGCATTACTATTTTGCTGTCTGGCCTTTTATTAGATAAAATTGAAACAACCTCTAAGCCATTACCATCATTTAAACGTAAGTCAATTACAGCATATTTTGGAGCATTTGCGTTAACCAGTGATATAGCTTCCGAAACTGATGAAGCTCCAAAAGCTTCGTAGCCCTTACGTTTCATTGCAGTGATTAACCTATTCCTAAACACATCATCATCATCAATTATCATTAATGATTTTTCATTATTTACATATACTTCTTTTACATCACTCATTAGATAAATTGAGGTAATTTTTTGATAGAACTATTTTTACCAATCCTCCACCACCTTCCTTTTGAGAAAATTTAATCTCGCCTTGGGACTTTGCAAGTAAGTTTTTAGAAATGAATAAACCTAAGCCAAGACCCTGTTTTTTAGCCTTATTATTATTTCTGATATAGGGTTCCCCAAGAAAGGGGAATATTTCTGGTGCAAATCCGGGACCATCATCTGCTACTTCAATAGTAATATTATCTTCTTCACTAATTAAATTGATGTTTATTTGTGAGCTGGCAAATTTATATGCATTATCTACTACATTAGTTATTGAATGAACTATTTCAGCTGACCTAGGAATGGTAACATTGGTGTTCTCAAAATAAGGATCATTAGAAATTATAATGTTAATATTATTATTATCATAAGAAGATGTTATTTCATTAATCAAACGAATAAAGTCCAACTGGTTTATAAACTCGTTGTTTTTGTCATCTAAACTATTTGATCTTAATCTTTCTAATATGTTACTGCATCTCTTAAGCTGAGATTGTATCACATTTAAATCTTCTTTGACTTGTTCATCATTATTATTATTGACAAGCTCTTTTGTAATCACTGAAATAGTTGATAAAGGAGTGCCTAACTCGTGCACTGCTGCAGCTGTTAATCCCATCAATGCAGAAACTTTTTCCTCATTTGAGAGAGAAAGTTGCGTTTCTTTTAGTGCCTTACGAGTTTTTCTTGAGTCATCTGCTACCCTAAAACAATAAAATGTGAGAAATATTGCCGCAATTATTAACGCCGACCATATTAAAAATATCTCAAACCTAGAAAATTCATTTTGACTAATACCCAATACATCACTCTCCAACGGGTAATAAAAAAATGCAAGGAAATTAAGTGAAATAATAGCTATTAACGTGATAACAATTATTCTTTTTAAATCAAGATAGGTTGCCGCAATAACAAGTGGCGCAAGTATTAATACAGAAAATGGATTCGTTAGACCTCCAGTTAAAAAAAGAAGGCCAACTAATTGAAGTAAATCAAATACAAGAATCAAAAAAGTTTCATTATAATTAAGTATTTTTGTCAAAGGATAAAAAATACTAACAAGAATATTTAATACAACGCTAAGAAGTATTAAAAATATACAGAAATATATACTAAAGCTTATTTCGAAATAAAAATATGCAATTATAATGGCAAAGAACTGACCAAATATTGCTGTCCAATGTATAAGGTTTAAAGTTCTTAATTTTAAATTAATTTCTTCATCAAAAGATTGTTTAAGCAGGTCAGTCAAAATTTATTTCCTATCATTAGACATGTTAATCTAATAATATTGTATATACTTTCAATCATTAAAAACATGCAAAAACATCATATCATCAGTTATAACAAGCAAACTATTCAATTGTTGATAAAAAAAAATAAGTTATCAAAAAATTATAAGCTTACTTTTGATAAAAAAAATCTTCGTGGGTTAGTTTCTATTCCCAATTATGTTTCATTTAAAAGCGGGCTCGATTTTGCAAATGAAAATGTTAAATGGTTATATGAAGAAATTAACAAAATTCTGCCTTTAGTTTTAATAAAGCATAATGTCTCTTTATTAATTATGGGGAAAAGAATGAAAATTATTTTTGAAGAAGATAATTTTAATAAAGTGTACATTAAAAATAATAAGATCATCATCGTATCATTCAATCATGGTCATAAAAAAATTTTTAAAAAATGGATTGTTAGTCAAATTTTAAATCAATCGAAAAATTACGTTGATATCATATCTAAACAGCTTGATTTAAATATTAAAGCCCTAAAAATTTCCAATAGTTTTAATTATTGGGGATCTTGTAACTCCGTTGGAACAATACATTTAAATTGGAGATTAATTTTTGCTCCAACAAAAATCTTAAAATATATTATCGTACATGAACTTTGCCATTTAAAAGAATTTAACCACACAAAAAAATTTTGGATGCTAGTTAAAAGATTCTGTCCTGATTATAAAAATCAAGTATTATGGTTAAAGAAAAATGATAGCTATCTTTATAGGATACGTTTCGACTAAATATCTAGGTTTACTACTTTATCAGCTCTATTTTCAATAAATTCCTTACGCGGTAGAACATTCTCACCCATTAAATCTTCAAATACACCTTTTGTAGACTCTTCGTCATCAATTTTTACTTGTATTAAGGATCTATTTTTTGGATCTAATGTTGTTTCCCAAAGTTGATCTGGATTCATTTCGCCCAATCCCTTATATCTCTGCATAGAGAGGCCTTTTTTACCTAAATTTTGAATAGTGTTGAAGAGCTGAGATGGAGAATAAACCTTGAGTGTTTCATTTTTTAAAATTAGTTCACTAGGCATCTCAAACATTTGAAAAAGTTCAGAGTAATTTGAATTAAGATTTTTTATAAGTTGCGACTCCAACAGATTATTATCTATAACAATACTGTCCTCAAGACCCCTCAATTCACGCCTAAATGAAAATCCCTCATCATTTGAATATTCACCCTTCCAACCTCTATCATAATCTGGCCTGCTTATATTAATCCTTTTTGAAATATAATTAATAGCGTCTTTTGTTTTTTCTTTTGAGCCTAAAAATTTGTTCACATCCAGACATCCAGAAATAGCAATTTGCTCTAAAACTTTTTTATCATATCTATCAGGAACCTTATTATAAATCTCAATAACTTCTGTAATTTTATTTAGAGTATTTAATAACTCCTCTTTTTTTAATTGATTTCCTAGTGCAGTCTTGAAAATTGCATCTTCGACTCCGTATTTTATGAGAGATTTTTGAAGATTTTCCTCGTCACTTATATAAAGTTCTTCCTTGCCACGTTTAATTTTAAATAAAGGTGGTCTTGCAATATATAAATTACCATTTTCAATAAGTCCTCTCATTTCCTTAAAAAAGAAAGTCAGCAAAAGTGTTCTGATGTGCGACCCATCAACATCAGCATCAGTCATAATTATAACTTTATGGTATCTTAACTTATCGGAATTAAATTCATTAGATCCTATACCTGTTCCAAGTGCTGTAATTAAAGTTCCTATTTCTTGTGAGCCTAAGATTTTATCTGTTCTCGATTTCCAAGTATTTAGTATCTTACCTCTTAATGGTAAGATTGCCTGAAACTTTCTATCTCTACCCTGCTTAGCTGAACCGCCAGCAGAATCTCCCTCAACAATAAATATTTCTGAAAGTGACGGGTCTTTTTCCTGACAATCAGCTAGTTTTCCTGGTAAGTTTGTTATTTCAAGTGCAGATTTTCTTCTTGTAAGTTCTCTAGCTTTTCTTGCCGCTTCTCTTGCCTCAGCAGCTTTTTGAATTTTTAGGAAAATTTCTTTTGCTATATTTGGATGTCGCTCAAACCAGTCAGATAATTTTTCATTGACTAAACTCTCTACCACCGGCCTTACTTCAGAAGAAACAAGCTTGTCCTTTGTTTGTGAAGAAAACTTTGGATCTTGAACTTTAACAGATAAAACTGAAGTTAATCCCTCCCTAATATCATCACTATTTGGGCTTATGGATTGTTTCTTTAAAACTTTACTACCATCTAAATAATTATTAACAACTCTCGTAAGTGCTGCTCTGAAACCTGATAAATGAGTTCCGCCATCCTTTTGTCTAATATTATTAGTAAAAGTGAGAATTTGTTCATAATAACTATCATTCCACCAAAGAGAGCAACTAAACTCAATATTATTCTTGTACCCCTCTATACTTATTGGTTTTTCAATCAGTGATTTTTTTGATTTATCGAGATATTTAACGAACTCACCAATACCTCCCTCGTAATGAAATTTACTCTCTTTTTTGTCTGCATTCCGACTATCATAAAAAATTATAGTTATCTTAGAGTTTAAGAAAGCCATCTCTCTAAATCTTTGTTTTAAAATTTTTGAATCAAATTCAGTGTCTGAGAAAATATTTTTATCTGGGTAAAATGTTAGTTTAGTACCATTTTTTTTTATGTTTTTATTTGTTATACTAAGAGGGTTTAAGGCTTCTCCATTATTAAATTCGATAAAATGTTCTTTTTGATCTCTGTATATATTTAAGTAAAGTTTAGAGGATAATGCGTTTACTACTGAAACGCCTACTCCATGTAAGCCTCCCGAAACCTTATATGAGTCTTGATCAAACTTTCCACCTGCATGAAGTTGGGTCATTATCACTTCTGCTGCTGAGATTTTTTCTTCGGGATGAATTTCTGTGGGTATCCCTCTACCATTATCTTCCACAGTAACTGATCCATCACTGTTCAAAGTAATAGCAATTTGGTCACAATGACCGGCAAGAGCCTCGTCAATTGAATTGTCAACAACTTCAAATATCATATGATGCAAACCGCTACCATCATCGGTATCGCCAATGTACATTCCTGGTCTCTTTCGAACCGCCTCAAGACCCTTTAGAACTTTGATGGACTCAGCGCCGTAATTATTTGAAACTTCGCTCACTTATATGTTTTGTTTTATTGAACTATACAACATTTTTCATGTCAAAGAAAACAGTTTGGTTATTAATATTCTCAAATAGATCTTTTGAAACACCAGAGAACCATACTTGTGATTTTAAACTCTCCAGTTCACTAAATAGAAATTTTTTATGTTCAGTATCCAGATGTGCCATTGCCTCATCAATTAAAAGAATAGGAGAACGATTGTTGTTTTTTTCTTTAACCATATTAGCAACTGACAAAAATATTGAAAGTAATATAGATTTTTGTTCCCCGGTTGAGCAATTTTTAGCTTCAATAATTCTTTCAATATTATTGAATATTTTAATTTCTACTTTATTGACTGTTAAGGTAGTTTTGTTTAATGCTGAATCTATTTCCCTGTTTTTATTTAACATATTTATATACTTTTCTGAAAAATCTTCAGAATTACTGATATCGCCTAATTTGGATAATTCATGATAAATATCGATTTGGCATGCATTGAACGGAGCTTTAACAGATCTGAGGTTTTTGTTAAGATTTTTGATAAAGGTTATTCTATCAATTAATAATCTAACCGAGAGGTTTGCAATGTTTTTTTCTACAATAATTAACCAATCTGTATCGTAATCTTTTTCTTTCAGTAAAGCTAATCTCTCACTTAGTAATTTTTGTAGTTTTGCATAATTTTTTATGTGGCTTTT
>CACNSH010000009.1 GCA_902622985.1 uncultured Pelagibacteraceae bacterium
ATTCCAGGCATTCCCATCATAGGGTCCATACCCATCATCATTGGATCTGGTCCCATCATAGGACCCATTCCAGGCATTCCCATCATAGGATCCATCATTCCCATCATCATCGGATCTGGTCCCATCATAGGTCCCATGCCCATATCCATACCAGGAAGCATGCCCATATCCATGTCCATCATTCCACCAAAGTCTGCTGGACCCATCATGTCTGCGGTCATCATTGGCCCCATAAACATATCACCAGCCTGCATTGCATTTTGCATCATTGATTGCATATCAGCCATTTGTGATTGCATGTTTGACTGCAGCTGCGCAGCCATGTCAGCTCCCATCACGTCACCCATGTCAGCCATGAATGCTGCTCCCTGGTTACCCATCATTTGAGTCATACCTGCAGCCATCATTCCCGCCATCTCTGGGTTAGCAGCTGCCATCTGGCCCATAAATTCTCCAGCGAGATCAGCCATTCCACCTTGAGTAGCTAATTGAGCCATTCCACTTGCAATGTTTGCGGCCATTTCTGGATTAGCAGCAACCAAATCACCTGCGAACTGAGCTGCAGCTCCTGGATCAAACTGAGCCATTCCAGCAGCAACTTGTCCTGCAATAGCAGGGTTTGCATCCGCCATAGAACCAGCAATTGCACCCACGGCGTCGGGTGCAAGTTCAGCAACACCTGCGGCAACTAAAGTTGCGGCAGCAGGGTTAGCGGTTGCCATTGCGCCTGCCATATCTCCAGCAAGAGCTGGATCGATTGCAGCAAGGCTACCAGCAATTTCACCAGCAGCAGCGGGGTTTGCTTGTGCCATTCCACCTGCAAAAGCTCCAGCTGCATCAGGATTTGCAGCCGCAACATCTTGCATAATTCCAACAGCAGCATCTCCATCAGGAACAGCTGCTAAAACTCCACCTGCAACAGCTCCTGCCGCAGCAGGGTTTGCAGTCATCGCTGCATCAATTACTCCAGCAGCAACATCAGGGTTATCAGCAACCATTGCACCGACAACGCCTCCTGCAGTGGCGGGTGCCATCTCAGCAACACCCCCAGCAATATCGTTTACTAAATTTGGATCTGCTCCAACCATTTCCATTGCTACACCCGCAGCAACTTGAGGGTTACCAGCGGCAGCTCCTCCTGCAATATCGCCAGCCATATCAGGATTTGCTTCCATCATGCCAACAGCGATTTCACCTGCTTGTTGCGGAGCTCCTGCGGCCATACCACCAGCAATTTCACCTACAAAATTTTCAGCCATATCAGGATTAGCCATAGCAGCATCCATCATAATACCTGCCATGTCACCTGCAATATCAGGGTCACCAACAGCCATTCCTTGAGCAATTGCTCCAACAGCATTTCCAGCAAAGTTATCTACGAGAGCATCAAGCTGATCTGGGCTTAAATCTGGGTTTGCAGTCGCTGCATTTTCAGCAAACTCTGTTGCAAATTCAGGTGCCATTGCAACTTCCATCATTGCTCCCGCAACATCACCTGCGACTTCAGGAGCTGCATTCGCCATACCCGCGGCAGCCGCAGAGGCAGCAGCAGGATTAGCTTCCATCATCGCACCAGCGGCTTCAGCAGCAAGAGCTGGATCCGCTTCAGCTATTGCGCCAGCTACAGCACCGGCAGCACCAGGAACATTTTCGGCAACAGTAGCAGCCATATCAGCGGCACCATCTGGATTTGCTTCAACCATCGCACCGGCTACATCACCGGCAGCACCAGGAGCCATTTGTGCAACACCTCCTGCAATATCTCCCATCAATTCTGGATTGGCATTAACCATATCTGTTGCAACTTGAGCAGCAATATCAGCATCACCTCTTGCAACTCCACCAGCAATTGCACCAGCTGCATCAGGGGCAGCCTCCATCATTGCTGTTGCAGCGTCAGCTGCTAACTCGGGAGCAGCGTCTGCTAAACTTTGCGCTGCTAAACCTGCAGCATCTGGATTTGCGGCAACCATTGCGCTTGCAGCATCTGCAGCAATCTCAGGAGCGGCTTCTGCCATTGCTCCCATAGCAGCTCCTGCAGCAATTGGATTTGCTTCAGCCATTGCAGCGGCCATATCTGTTGCTGCATCTGGATTAGCTTCAACCATAGCGCCGGCAACGTCTCCTGCAGCACTTGGTGCAAACTCTGCTACACCACCCGCTATATCAGCTGCGGCATCTGGATTTGCAGCGGCCATAGCTGTTGCTATATCAGCAGCTTGTCCTGGGTCACCAGCGGCCATACCACCAGCAATATCTCCAGCAAATTCTGGATTAGCTTCAGCCATCGCACCAGCAACATCTGCAGCTTGATCAGGTGCAGCGGCAGCAATTCCTTGAGCAATTCCTTGAGCAGCCTCTGGAGCGGCATCCATCATAGCCCCAGCAATATCTCCAGCAATTTCTGGATTTGCTCCAGCCATTCCTGCAGCAATATCTCCAGCAACGTCTGGGTTAGCGGCAGCCATAGCACCAGCAGCATCAGCAGCTAGATTAGGTAATGTATCAGCTATTGCTCCAGCTGTACCCTCAGCAGCCATTGGGTTTGCTTCAGCCATCGCACCAGCAACGGCTAATGCGGCATCAGGATTCAATTCAGCAACGGAGCTCATCATATTGTCAGCAGCTCCAGGTGCAGTTTCTGCAAGAACAGCAGCCATCGTAGCTGTTGCTTCAGGGTTTGCTTCAATTAAAGTATTTGCAACATTTTCCATTGCAACAGGAGCGGCCATCGCAACACCAGTAGCAATATCACCCGCAATATCAGGGTTAGCTGCAACCATTGCGCCAGCAATATCAGCAGCAGCTTCAGGATTAGCCATTGCCATTCCACCTGCGATATCAGCAGCAGCTTCAGGCGCAGCAGCGGCCATCGCATTTGCTGCATCAGCAGCAAGCTCAGGTGCGGCTTCCATCATTCCTTCTGCGGCCATTTGTGCGGCAGCAGGGTTGGCCTCAGCCATTGCAGCAGCAGCCTCAACGGCTAGTTCAGGATTACTTTCGGCAATAGCAGCAGCCATATCTCCTGCCATTTCAGGAGCGGCTTGAGCCACAGCGCCAGCCATAGCAGCGGCAGCGTCAGGAGCGGCTTCCATCATAGCTCCAGCAACATCGGCAACAGCGTCTGGATTTGCATTTGCCATTCCACCTACAATTGCAGCGGCAGCATCAGGATTAGCTTCAACCAGTGCAGTAGCTGCATCAGCAGCTGCTTCTGGTGCTTGAGCAGCAACGCCAGCGGCAATCGCTCCAGCGGCATCTGGGTTTGCTTGTATAAGTGCGGCAGCAGCTTCAGCAGCAGCTTCCGGAGCTTGAGCTGAAACAACATTAGCGATTGCTCCAGCGGCATTAGGATTAATCGCAGCCATGTCTCCAGCAATATCAGCAGCCAAGTCTGGATCTGCAGCAGCAACAGTCGCAGCAATATTTGCTACAGCACCTGCCATAGCTTCTGGATTAACAGCGGCCATATCGGCAGCAATATCTCCAGCAAGTTCTGGTGCAGCCTGAGCGACAGAAGTAGCAATTAGCGCAGCAGCGGCAGGATTGGCCTCAGCAAGTGAGCCGGCCACATCCGCAGCAGCTTCAGGTGCAGCCTCTGCAACACCTGCGGCAATCATCCCAGCAGCTTGAGGCACAGCTTCTGCTAAAGCAGCAGCGGTATCTGCAGCAGCACCAGGATCAACTTCTATTATTGCGGCAGTAATATCTTGAGCGGCTGCGGGGTTAGCAGCAGCCATTGCAGTAGCAGCAGCAACTGCAGCTTCAGGGTTTGCATCAACAACAGCAGCCATTGCATCACCAGCGGCAGCTGGTGCAATTTGTGCAACTCCTGTTGCAATATCATTTAGAGCTTCTGGATTGGCGTCGGCCATTGCTCCGATAACATCACCAACAGCATCAGGTGCGCTTCTTGCCATTCCACCTGCGATTGCGGAAGCAGCATCAGGTGCAGCTTCTGCCATTGCAACAGCAACATCAGCGGCCATTTCAGGATTACCAGTTGCAATACCTGCAGCAACTGAAGCAGCAACTTCTGGTGCGGCTTCTGCCATTGCAGCAGCGGCTTGCGTTGCTATATCAGCGCTTCCACCGTCAAAGAAACCTGCATCGGCCACAACAGCAGCCATGCCTTGTGCTGCAGATGCAGCGGCAGCAGGGCTAGCCTCGGCCATTGCTGCAGCAGCAGCTACAGCTTGTTCGGGTGCTGACTCCATTAATGCACCAGCAATATCACCGGCAGCAGCTGGATTTGCTTCGGCCATTGCAGCTGCAAGTTCACCCGCAGCTTCAGGGTCATTAGAAATAAGTTCAGATGCAACAGATGCAGCAGCATCAGGTGCAAATTGGGCTACAGCAGCAGCCATGTCAGCCGCAGCGTCAGGGTTGGCATCAGCCATTGCAGCTGTTACTTCAGCAGCAAATTCTGGATTTGCAGCAGCAGTGCTTGCAGCAATTTGTGCCGCAGCGTCCGGGTTTGCCTCTGCTAATGCGAGAGCGGCTTCAGCGGCAACCTCTGGGTTGCCCGATGCAACTCCAGCAGCCAGTACCCCTGATAATTCTGGTGCAGCTTCGGCAACGGCTCCAGCCACATCTGCAACAAGTTCAGGTGCAGATTCTGCAAGTCCCGCCATTGCTTCACCAGTAGCAGCAGGGTTTGCTTCTGCCATTGCGGTTGCTAGTTCAGCGGCAGCCCCTGGATCAGCGGCAGCCATTGCTCCCAACACCTCTCCTGCTGTTTCAGGAGCAACCTGCGCAACTTGTGCTGCCATGTCAGCATTAAAGTCTGCCATATCTTCTGGTGACACACCTGGTATGTCAGCCATTTGTTCCATCATCTGGCCTGCAATTTCACCTGCGGCTTCAGGATCAGCGGCTGCAACAGCTGTTGCAATGTTTGCTGTCATTTCAGCCATTTGTTCTGCAGGATCAAAATCTGCAGGAGCGCCAGGTATCTCAGCCATTTGCTCCATCATCGCTCCAGCTAGTTCCGCTGCCTGCTCTGGTGCAGCAGCTGTAGCTTGCGTAGCGATTGCAGTTGTCATGTCGGCCATTTGTGCGGCCATATCAAATTCTTCTGGTACATTAGGAATGTCGGCCATAACATCCATCATGGCTCCAGCTAAATCAGCAGCTCCCTCTGGATCTGCCTGAACAGCAGCTGATGCCATGTTAGCAGTCATTCCAGCACCAGTTTCAGCAAGTGCTTCAGGTTCAATTCCAGGAATCTCCGCCATTTGTTCCATCATAGTTCCAGCCAATTCAGCTGCACCTTCTGGATCAGCAATAGTTGCTGCAGATGCAACGTTTGCTGTCATTGCGGCAGCTGCTTCTGCAAGAGCGCCTTCACTTGCATTACCGTCAACGCTCGTCATAGCTTCTACCATTGCTCCTGCAACTTCAGCTGCAGCTTCAGGTGCTGCACTTGCAACTTGAGTTGCAATTGCTGTTTGCATAGCTAATGCTTCATCTTGAGAAAAGTTTTCATTTCCAGCAGCGACTGCTGCCATTTCACTTGCAATTTCTGTAGCGGCTTCTGGATTGGCTTGAGCGACAGTTGCAGCAATATTTGCAGCAGCACTTGGTGCAGCTTCAGCCATAGCAACAGCAGCTTCTGTGGCCAGTTCAGGTAAAGCCTCACTGACTGCTCCAACTGCAGCGCCTGCAGTTGCAGGATTGGCATCCGCCATTGTTGCAGCTGCTTCAACAGCTTGTTCAGGTGCAACTTCTGCGATTGCTCCCATAACTCCCTCAGCAGCACCAGGCGCTGACTCGGCGATTTGTTCGGCAATATCTCCAATTGCTTCAGGGTTAGCTTCCATCATTGCGCCAGCAATATCGCCAGCTAATTCTTGTGCTACTTCTGCTGCAGCGCCTTGCGCTTCAGCAATTGTCTCTTGAGCAGCAGATTGTACCTCAGCTATTGCAGCTTGAGCTTGAGCTACTATGTTTGGATCGTCAGATGTTAAATCTGCCTGTAAGTCTGCAGTTGCCTCAGCAACTTGTGCTTGTGCTTCAGCCTGAGCTGCAGCAACTTCTTGAGCAGCATTTGCTTGAGCAGCAACAGCAACACCTGTTGCAATATCAGCAGCAGCTTCTGGATCAGCGGCAGCCATTTCTGTTGCTACTTCTGCAGCAACCTCAGGATTACCTTGTGCAACGCCTCCAGCAATTGCAGCTGCAGCTTCTGGAGCAGCTTCTTGCATTGCCATAGCAGCATCACCCGCTTGGTCAGGCGCAAGTTCTGCCATTACCTCAGCAGCGGCTCCCGCAGCAGCAGGTGCAACTTCAGCCATCGCGGCAGTTGCTTCAATTGCTTGTTCAGGAGCGGCTTCAATAATTGCTTCTGTAGCAAGTGCAGCAGCGGCTGGATTTGCTTCAGCTATATCGGCACATAATTCAACGGCTCCTTCAGGATTAGATGCCATCATTTCTTGAACCATTTCAGCAGCAGCTTCTGGGTTTGATGCAGCAGTACCAGCGATAATTTCAGCAGCAGCGTCTGGATTCATTTCAATCATTTCTGCAATAATTTCTTGCGTTGCAGCTTGTGATGCTTCAAGTGCAGCTTCTTGACCTGCTTGGTTATTTTCTATTAACGCACCTTGTAAATCAGCTTGAATATCAGCAATGCCATCCTGACCAGCTTCAGCAACTTGTGCTTGTGCATCAGCTTGGACTTCAGCATTAGCCTGTGCAGTTTCTTGATTAACCTCAGCAACAGCGGCCTGCGCAACACCAGATGCAACTCCTGCAGCAACAGCAGCAGCAGCTTCAGGTGCAGCCTGAGCCATTGCAGTAGCAACTTGTGAAGCAGCTTCGGGGTCAGCAGCAGCTACAGCACTTGCGGCTCCACTAGCAGCAGCAGGGTTAGCAGCAGCCATTGATGCAGCAGCATCCACGGCATGTTCAGGCGCAGCTTGTGCAACAGCTGTGGCAACAGCGCCCGCAGCTGCAGGAGCAACTTCAGCAATTGCTGCGGCCATTTCAGCAGCACCGTCTGGATTAATTTGAGTAAGTGAGGCAGCGACAGCACCAGCGGCAGCTGGAGCA
The DNA here is from genome assembly GCA_902622985.1 of uncultured Pelagibacteraceae bacterium. GTDB lineage: Bacteria > Pseudomonadota > Alphaproteobacteria > Pelagibacterales > AG-422-B15 > CACNXQ01. The sequence continues at coordinate 7,054 of CACNSH010000009.1, forward strand.
TTTTGAACAACGTCAGATGCAACATCCTCTGCAATATCAGGTGCAGCAACTGCCATTGCAGCTGCGGTAGCATTAGCAGATTGCGGAGAAGCAGCAGCGATTGCGCCAGCTATTTCGGCTGCTTGTTCTGGAATTGCTTGTGCAGTTGCAGATGCGATTTGTTGAGCTGCAGCAGGGTTGGCCTGAACAACAGCTGCCAGCATTTCATCTGGATTATCATTATTGGCTGCATAGTCTTGAATTAAAGCCTGTTGTTCTTCCGGTGATCCCGCGGCGGCGACCTGTTGAAAAAACTCTTGTGCTTCTGCTGGCGTTACTGGCATTTAAATATTCCTTTCTATGAATGTAACCGTAATTTTATCCTCACAATTTTTATTTTAAGACGACGTATTAAATGTTCCAATTTTAGAAGTGTCTTCAACCATATTAGGCTCTAATAAGTTGATGACATCTAAAATTTCATAAACAGTTGTTAAAAGGGACATACTATCATCAGATAAATCTTTTAGCGCGCCCTCAAGAGCTTCTTCAGCAGATAAGACTGCCGCTGCATCTGTTTGGTCTGCAGCTCTTTCTTTTTGGGCAATTGATAAAAGTTCTTTAGCAATTGTTGCCTCGTTTTCACTGTAAGAGAGCATAGTCCTAGCATTTGCATACTCTACCCATGCATCTTTTGCAGCTTTAATTGTATCTCTTTCTTTTAAAGCAAGGTCATTAATAGCTCTGTCAAGTGCTGAACGGTCGTTTAAGTAACCCGGCATTTCCATGTAAAGGCCTGATATAGGAAATTCAACGGTTACCTTAAACTGTTCCTCATAATGGTTGCCGCCAGTATGAGAAGCATCATCCTTAGCGGAGTATTTTCCCTCTGCATCAACTGTAGGTCCAAAATTTGCTAACGCAGATGATAAATCGTTCTTTGCAGTTTCAACATCGATTTTTGCGATTTGCAAGTCTCTATTTCCAGACAATGCCATGACAACTGTTGCTTCCATTGATTTAGGAACCATTGATATTGTTGAAGGGGCGAGTCTAGGTTTAGTTAAATTATTTACGTCAACTCCAGATACGTTAAAAAGTTTTTCATAAGTATACATTGCAGCCTTGAAACTTTTTTCATCTGATATGACAGTTTTTTGAGCACTCGCGAGTTGTCTCTTAGCCTTTAAAACGTCAGAAGCCAAACCTGACCCAACTTGAACTCTGATTTCTTCTTGTCCAGTAGTTTGCCTTGTGTTGGCCTCAGCAGCGACAGATGCCTCCAATTTTTCAGAAGCTTTGATCAATCCAAGGTAAGCGTCTGCAGCTTCAATTAATAAATCATTTCTTGCTGTAATCAATTCAAGCTCTTTCTTTTGTACAGATAGATTTTTATTTCTTACGTCGGACATGGAAGCGCCTGAGTCCATAATTTTTTGTTTCCATGTCAAATCGTAGGTGTGAAATGCATCAATATTTGAATTAGATGAGGCATTATATTTGTTATTCTGACCACCTTCATATTTTATAGAGAGATCTGGCGCATAAACTAACATTGCGTCTGTAACATCTCGTGAGGCTTCTTCTAGTTCTTTTTTTGAATTTACAATATCTTCATGACTTTCAAGTACACCTTCAACCATTGAAGATAACCTTTCCGCCTTAGCGGATATTGCAGATGCTGATGCAAATGCAAAAACAATTAAGAATAAATTTATTCTTTTGAGCAATAGTTTCATTTTGGACCCCTTTGAACAATTTGCTAATAATTATGAAAATTATCATCTAAAAAATAGCTATACACAAGCTATTTCACCACGATTCGTCTGCTTTTTTTATTGTTTTAGAGAGAATATTTATATGTCACCATAAACGTGGGTTTCTTTATCTGCTCCTGGATGAGTAACCGCACCATCCACAGCAGAACCCACTGTTTTACTATATTTCCAAAGAGTACCAGAATTAAAGTCTGTTTGTCTTCTTTTCCAGTTTTTTTGCCTTTTTTCCAATATTTGAGGCGAAACATTAAGGGATATTAAACCTTTTTCGGCATCGAGTGAAATTTCATCTCCATCTTCAATAAGCGCGATCGGCCCACAGACCGCTGCTTCAGGTGAAACGTGACCTACACAAAAACCTCTAGTTGCGCCGCTAAATCGTCCATCTGTAATTAGAGCTACTTTGTCCCCCATACCTTGGCCATATATAGCTGCAGTAGTTGAGAGCATTTCTCGCATTCCTGGACCCCCTTTCGGACCCTCATAGCGAATAACAAACACATCGCCTTCATTGTAGTTTTCATTCTTTACACATTCGAAAGCATCTTCTTCACAATCAAAGCATTTTGCTTTTCCTCTAAATTTTAAATTTTCCATACCAGCAACTTTTACAATTGCGCCTTCAGGGGCCAAGTTTCCTTTTAATCCTACAACTCCTCCTGTAGGAGTTAATGGATTATCATATGGTCTAATAACTTTTTGATCAGCGTTGAATCTTACAGAGTCTAAATTTTCTGCAATAGTTTTACCAGTAACTGTTAAACAATCACCGTGTATAAATCCACCTTCAAATAAAGTTTTTATTATTATCGGAACCCCTCCTGCCTCATAAACATCTTTAGCGACATATTGGCCACCTGGTTTTAGATCAGCTAAATACGGTGTACGTTTAAATATCTCAACGACATCGTCTAAATTAAATTTTATACCACACTCATGCGCAATAGCAGGTAGATGAAGTCCAGCATTTGTTGAGCCTCCGGTTGCGGCTACAATAGTTGCAGCATTTTCAAGGGACTTTCTCGTAACTATATCACGAGGCCTGATGTTGTTTTCAATTAAATTCATTACTTGCTTTCCAGATTCATATGCATATTTATCTCTTTCTTCATAAGGTGCTGGAGCTCCTGATGAATAAGGAAGAGCTAAACCAATAGCTTCTGAAACGCAGGCCATTGTATTTGCTGTAAATTGTCCTCCGCAAGCTCCTGCACTTGGGCAAGCAACACACTCAAGTTCATGCAATTCCTCCTCAGTGGTATTTCCAGATGAATACTTTCCTACTGCCTCAAATACATCTACAACTGTTACATCTTTACCTTTATATTTACCTGGCAAAATACTTCCTCCATACATAAATACACTTGGTACATTTAATCTACACATGGCCATCATCAAACCCGGCAATGATTTATCGCAACCGGCGAGTCCTACGATTGCATCGTAACAATGTCCTCGAACAGTTAGCTCTGTAGAGTCCGCAATTACCTCTCGAGAAACTAAAGATGATTTCATGCCTTGGTGACCCATGGCAATTCCATCTGTTACAGTAATTGTGCAAAATTCTCTTGGTGTACCTTCTGCCTCAGTTACACCTTTTTTTACTGACTGAGCTTGACGCATTAAAGCTATGTTACATGGTGCGGCCTCATTCCATGTAGAAACTACGCCTACAAATGGCTTATTAATGTCATTTTCGTCCATGCCCATAGCATAATAATATGATCGATGAGGAGCTTTTTCTGGTCCAACTGATACGTGACGACTTGGCAATTTGTTTTTATTAAACTTCATTGTTTACTCAAAATTTTGAATAGTTTTTGTTATTTTATCTTTAGACAATTGGTACTCTTTTTCTCTTTCTTTTTGTTCTAAGATTATTTCCTCTGGCGCATTATTTATAAAATTTTTGTCATTTAACTTGCTGTGTATTTTAGTTAATTCTAGTTCAGTTTTTTTCAGATTTTTTTCTAGTCTTCTTTTTTCTTCTTCGAAATCAATAATACCCTTAAGTGATAAATATATCAAACCATCATTAAATATGACCTGAACCATGCCCTCATCTTTAGAAAATTCTTTTTTTTCAAATGAGATAGATCGTGTAAGTGAAATAATTATTTCTTTGTTTTTTTCAATTATTTCCTCTAAATCAGAACTAACACTTGTATAGCTTATTTTAACTTTGGACTTAACGGGCACATTTAGCTCAGCCCTTGTAGACCTAATTGAAGATATCAAATTAATAAATAAATTTACTTTCTCACTATTTATAGTATCAAAATCTAATTTTTGCGGCCACTGAGATCGGCTAATTCTCTGAGACCCTTTTTCTAAGATATTTGCTGCTTGATCCCAAACATGCTCTGTAAAAAAAGGCATAATTGGGTGCAGCATAACTAAAATTTTTGAAAGCACGAGTGAGGTAATTTGTTTGGTCTCATTGATTATTATTTCATCATTTGAAGAATATATAATTTTTGTAATTTCGAGATACCAATCACAAAATATACTCCATGTGAACTTATAAAGAGCATTTGCAGCTTCATTAAACTTATAGTGTTTAATTGATTGTTCTGTTTGTTTTCTGCAAATTTCAAGTTCATTTAAAATCCACAAATTAAATATATTTTGGGTGTTTTTGGTTTCAAAGTCTACGTAAAGACATTCATTCATTTCACATAACTTTACAGCATTCCAAATCTTAGTGATAAAATTTCTGTAGCCTTCAACTCTCTGCTTTGAAAGTTTTATGTCTCTACCTTGAGCGGCCATTGAACAAAGTGTCATTCTTAAAGAGTCTGCACCAAACTCATCCATCAATATCAAAGGATCTATTACATTTCCTTTTGACTTAGACATTTTCTGCCCTTTTTCATCTCTGACTAAAGCATGAACATACACTTCACTAAATGGGACTTTATTTGTAAAATATAAGCCCATCATCATCATGCGAGCGACCCAAAAAAATATAATATCGAAACCGGTTACTAAAGTTGATGTGGGATAAAATTTTTCAAGCTCTGGTGTTTCATCAGGCCATCCTAGAGTAGAAAAAGGCCATAAAGCTGAAGAAAACCATGTATCAAGAACATCCTCATCTTGAACAAGTTTTACATCTTTTTTGTACCTTTCCCTGGCTATCTTGTGAGCATCATCAGAATTTTCGGCAACAAAAATTTCTCCATCTGGACCATACCAAGCCGGTATTTGGTGACCCCATATTAATTGTCTTGAAATACACCAAGGTTGAATATTTTCCATCCAATCAAAATACGTTTTCTCCCAATTTTGAGGCACAAATATTGTTTCTTTTGTTTTTACCTTATCGATTGCATTTAAAGACAATTTTTTTGCATTTACAAACCATTGATCTGTAAGCCATGGCTCCACCACTTCACCCGATCTATCTCCATATGGCACAGTATGAATATTCTCCTCAACTTTATTTAGTGCTCCAATAGATTCTAATTCATTAACGATTTTCTCCCTTGCTTTAAAGCGATCAAGGTTTTGATATTCAATTGGGCAGTTTTCATTAAGCTCAGCATTCTCATTAAAAATATTTATTACTTCAAGATTATGTCTCTTTCCAATTTCATAATCATTAAAATCATGAGCTGGAGTTATTTTAACAGCACCTGAGCCTTGATCCACTTTTACATACTCATCAGCAATGATAATAATTTTTTTATTAATGATAGGAATATATGCACACTTACCAATAAAATCTTTAAACCTTTCATCTTCGGGGTGAACAGCAATTGCCGTATCTCCAAGCATTGTCTCGGGTCGAGTTGTTGCAATTGTAATTACCTTATCTTCATTTTCTAAATTGTAGTCTATATACCAGAGTGAACCTTTTACTTCTTTTTGGATCACTTCTAAATCTGAAATAGTAGTTTTTAATTTAGGATCCCAGTTACTCAGTCTTTTATCTTTATAAATAAGTTTATCATTATATAACTTGACGAATACAAATCTTACTGCTTTTGACAAACCTTCATCAAGAGTAAACCTTTCCCTAGACCAATCACATGAACAACCTAATCTTTTTAATTGATTAATAATTTCATTTCCAGATTGATTTTTCCATGCCCATACATGTTCTATAAACTGTTCACGAGATAAATCTTTTTTATTTATTTCTCTTTTTTTTAGTTCCCTTTCAACAACCATTTCTGTCGCTATGCCGGCATGGTCTGTACCAGGCTGCCACAAAACACTTTTGCCCTGCATTCTATAAAACCTTACCAAGATATCCTGGAGAGTATTATTTAGAGCATGGCCCATATGTAGGGTTCCTGTAACATTTGGAGGAGGGATCACTATGCAGTAAGCGTCACTTGAAGACTTTATAGGTTTAAAATCTCCTTCATTTTCCCATGTTTTATAAATTTTATCTTCGACAAGACTGGGTTGATAATATTTTTCCAACATTAGTTTTTTTTGTTTTCTGTACTAATGATGATTTTTGATGAATTTAATCTCTCTTGTATAATTTTTGTAAGCTCTTCATTAATGATTTGATCTAATTTTGACTGCGGCAATGAAGCTACTGCATCTCGCACCGCTCGTTTAATTTGTTCCTCATTTACTGTATCTGCAATACTAATATCTAATTTGGCTCTATCCTCTTCAATATTTTTTATTTTCTTATCATTAATTGGATTAGATAATTCTAGTATATCTATCTTCTGATCTTCTTTTTTTACCTCTTCATCAATTGGATTTGTGAGCTCAATTACATCTTTAGGCAGTCCTTCATCTTGACGAACAGATTTTTCGGACATCATATTCTTGATAGCATCTAGTATCTCTTCTGTATTTGGACTGTTTTTATTCATTTTATTACTTTTATAGCCATAAGTAGTTAGAAACTAAAGCTATTTTTTTTAATGAACATGCTTAAGACTGGTAATGTGCAATTAAATAACTTTTGTTCACTAATTGAACGCCCGTTCTTTTTGAATAATTTGGCCGAACAGATTTCTCCTTCTTGAACAATAGCAAAAAGCCTTCCTCCTTCGTCTAATTGATCAATTATATTTAGTGGGATTTCTTGAATAGCGCCCTCAATTATAATTGCATTAAAAGGTGATTGTTCATTATATCCTTTCACAATTTCATTTTTAATAAAGACTACATTATTTATATTATTTTTTTTTATTGCATTTTCGGAATTATTTAGAAGTTGCTCATTTTCTTCAACAACGATAACTGTTTCCGCTTGATGCGATAAAATTGCACTTAGATAACCAGTAGTTGCTCCTAGTATCAAAACATTCTCGTTAGCTTTCAAGTTTATACTTAAAGCTATTTGAGCGATTAGGCTTGGCTTCAAAATTGTTCTTTTATCCTGTAATGTGATATTTTTTTCAACATATGACATTTCTTTCATGGCCTCGGGCATGAAGTCATTTCTATCAAGTGAATAGAAAACGGAGAGTAGTTCCCCACTCATACCGTTAATTGGCTTTATTTGCCCTTCAATCATATTTTTATTGAGTGTTGCTTCTGCCATAATTTTATTGATACGTTTTTATAGTATATGATTACTTACTTTTCAAAAGTATTCACGTTTTGTGATTATTAATGATATATAAAACTTATATTTGGGCCACGTGGCGGAATGGTTACGCAGAGGACTGCAAATCCTTGTATACCGGTTCGATTCCGGTCGTGGCCTCCATTCATACTATGTTAAATGCTTTCTCAAAGAGGCAATAATTTTTTCCGCTTGATCATCCCTTATCCAAGAGTGAAAACTTTTAATCATAGAGGGCGAAAAATTGGGCAATAATTGATTCAGTTTACTTTTCATTGATCTTATGGATCCCCTTTTTGGGTTAGTAGCAAGATAAGCTATGTAAGATTGAGGATATTCTGGCTGTAATCGTATGAGTTTTTCAGAATATTTCTGCGCATCTTTTATGTTTTCATCAATAAAATTAAATCTCCAAAGTTCAAAATACGTTCTCCATTGCCCGTATATATCTTCATATAGTTCAAGTGCCTTATGCATTTCTAAATAAGCTCTTTTTCTTTCGTCAATCTGAAATAATGAAGATCCAAATAATCGTCTTCCATGCGCAAATTTTTTATTTAACTTAATTGAATTATAGGAATGATTTAGCGCTAGATCAAAGTTACCTCCGTAATAATAGGAAAGTCCAAATGCAAATTGGCATAAAAAATTATTTTCATTTAATGAAACTGAACTTCTTGCTAAGTTTAATAAGGTTTTTCTAACTTTATTTGGATCTCTTACATTGAACATCCAGAGCTTATCAGCATAAGACATTGCAATTTTTGAAATTGTGATTGCTAGATCCTCTTTTGGAATTGAGTTGCTAAGTTTTTCATAAGAATTTTTTGAAAGCAAAAACCTTATTGTCCTTTTATCTTTTTGATTTTTTGACTTTCTTATTACTCCATTTTCTTCAAGATACTTTAATCTCCTCCAAAGAGTTCTCTCCGGTGATTGAGTAAAATATTGAATGTCATAAAATGAAAGGCCTTTAAAAAAATTAACATATAGTCTGAACACGATTTCTAAATCTAGCAAGCTTGTTAAGGCCAATGATTTGAGCACTTTAAATAAGCCACCATATAAAAAGCTAAATACAGCCTCGTCTAGCAAGTTGACATTTTTGGATACTTGATCACTTCTTCCAAATCCAAACTCATAAATATTGTCTTTTTGTACTGTCATTGAGATCATTTATATCTTTCTTATCAAAGTAAAACTAGATATAAACTTTATCTTTTGTTATAAGAAATTACATAATCCCCGGTAGCTCAGTTGGTAGAGCAAGCGGCTGTTAACCGCTTTGTCACTGGTTCGAGTCCAGTCCGGGGAGCCAAATTATAGAATTTGGCTTAAAAATGTTTTTGTTCGCTCACTTTCGGGGTTATCAAAAAAGTCTTTTGGATTTTTTGCTTCTACGATTTGTCCCTCATCCATGAAAATTATGCTATCAGCAACCTCTTTGGCAAATCCCATTTCGTGGGTAACAACAATCATTGTCATACCGCCTTGAGCAAGGCCAACCATCACATCTAACACTTCCTTAATCATCTCAGGATCAAGAGCTGAAGTGGGTTCATCAAAAAGCATAATTCTCGGCTCCATACAAAGTGCTCTTGCTATTGCCGCTCTTTGCTGTTGGCCACCAGATAACTGAGCAGGATATTTGTGTGCCTGATCATCTATTTGAACTCTTTTTAAATATTCCATAGCTTTTTGTTTTGCTTCAGCTTTTGGTAGTTTGCGAACCCATATAGGAGCAAGCGAACAATTATCTAATATAGACAAATGAGGGAATAAATTAAATTGTTGAAATACCATTCCAACTTCTCCACGAATTCTTTCAATACTTCTGCTGTCATTAGTAAGTTCTGTGCCTTCTACAATAATATTGCCTCTTTGGTGCTCTTCTAATCTATTGATGCATCTGATAAGTGTTGATTTGCCAGATCCAGATGGACCACAAATAACAATCTTTTCCCCTTTGTTAATTTCAAGATTAATATCATTTAAAACATGAAGTTCACCAAACCACTTATGAACATTTTTCATTTCTATCATTAATTCAGACATATTATCTCCCTGTATCTAATTTCTTTTCTAACCTTTGACTGTACCAACTCATACCGTAACAAAAAACCCAAAAAACTGCAGCAGCAAATACATAACCTTCATGTGAGAATCCTAGCCAATCTGGGTTTGTTCCAACAAATTGAATGATACCAAGAAAATCAAATAAACCTATAACTAAAACAAGTGTTGTATCCTTAAATATTGCTATAAAACTTCCTATAATTGCGGGAATTACCATTTTGAGTGATTGAGGTAAAATGACTAATGCCATCATTCTCCAATACGTTAATCCTACTGCTTGCGATGCTTCGTACTGGCCCTTTGGCATTGCCTGCAAGCCGCCTCGGACAACTTCTGCTAAATATGCAGCTGAAAAAAACATAACTCCAATCAATGCTCGAATTAATTTATCAAAGTTGACCCCCTCGGGCATGAACAGTGGAAACATATTTGAGGCCATAAATAAAACTGTTATAAGCGGAACACCTCTCCAAATTTCAATGAAGATTGTACATAAAATTGAAACTACTGGCAGCTTAGACCTTCTGCCTAGAGCAAGCATTACTCCAATTGGAAGAGATAATACAATTCCAACTCCCGCTATGACTAGTGTTAAAAACAAACCACCCCACAAACGAGTTTCAACGGCTTCAAGGCCAAGACCGCCTGACAACATAACCACACAAATGATTGGGAAAATTATAAGCAGAAAAGCGCCAACCCATCCTTTGTGCTTTAGATTAGGAATAAGAAGATATACACCTGATATAAATAGAATAAGATAGACAAAATTTATTCTCCATAATTCTTCAGTTGGGTATAGTCCATAAAATATAAGTTTGATATTTTGTTGAATAAATATCCAGCATGCTCCTTCATTTGTGCAGTCATCTCGGGTTGAGCCGACAAAATTTGCATCTAAAAATATCCAGTTCACTAGTGGAGGGATTAGAATGTAAAGGAGGTATAAGCCAAAAATTGTAAGCAAAGAATTATACCAATTAGAAAAAAGATTTTTTCTAAGCCATCCCATTACTCCTAACTCGATAACTGGAGGCCCGATCTCTTTGTTGGCAGCGCTCATTTATCTTTCACCATCAACTTTCATAAATCTGTTAAATAAATTCATAATTAAAGATGTGAATAGGCTTAAAAATAGATATACACCCATCACCATTCCAATAATTTCAATTGCTTGACCAGTTTGCATCAATGCCGTTCCAGCAAATACCAAAACGAGATCAGGATATGCAATAGCAGCTGCCAAGGAAGAGTTTTTAGTTAAGTTTAAATATTGATTAGTTAATGGCGGCACAATAACTCGCAATGCCTGAGGAATTATAATTAGACGAAGTATTAGATTTTGTTTTAGACCTACAGATTTTGCAGCTTCTGTTTGACCTTTCGATACCGCCATGATGCCACCTCGAACTACTTCTGCAATAAATGATGCTGTGTACATGGCTAGCGCAAAAGTTAGAGCAACTAATTCAGGTATTAATTTTACGCCACCTTTAAAATTAAAACCTTTTAATTCCGGGTATTCAAAAGAAACTGGAAAACCAGTTGCGGCTAAACTAATAGAGAATGTACCTAAAATTAATGCAGTTGATACATAGAAGGCAGGGAATCTCTCTCCAGTTCTATTTTGTCTACGTTTTGCCCAAATGAATATTCCAATTGAGATTATTATTGTTAGCCAAAGCAAGTAAAATATTATTGAAGATCCCTCACCGAATACTGTGTCAGGTATAAATAAACCTCTGTTATTTAGAAAAAATGAATCGTAAAGCTCTAAACTTTGCTTAGGTTTTGGAAGTGCTCTTAAAACAGCAAAGTACCAAAAAAATATTTGAAGAAGTAATGGGATATTTCTAAGAATCTCAACATAAGCCTCTGCAATTTTTGCAATCAACCAATTAGATGACAGACGCATAATGCCTACAGTAAATCCAATTATTGTTGCAAACAGAATACCTACTCCAGCAACCAGTAAGGTATTTAACAAACCAACAATAAAAGAGTCAAAATAAGTAGATGTTGGAGAATACTCTATAAGAGTCATACCTATATCAAATTGAGACTCAACTCCTAAAAAGTGAAAACCGCTTGCTAAGCCCCGTTCCAGCATATTGCGAGCTGTGTTAGTAACAATGTAGTAAATACCAAGAGCTACTAACCCTAATGTGATAAGCTGATAGAAGACTCCTTGAACACTTCTATTAAAAAGAAAACTTCCGATTTTTGATTTATCCGTCTCCATAACAGCTAAAAACTATATATTGATTTGAATTATTTACACATAAAAAAAAGGGGGCCAAGTGGCCCCCTTTAAAGTGATCTTTGCTAGAAATTACTTTTTCTATTATCTAGCAGGAGGAGCATAAAGTACTCCACCGTTTTTATAAGAAGCATTTGGTGATCCTGCTCTTGCAAGGCCAACAGGAGTATTTTCTCCTACATGTTTTTCATAAACATCACCGTAGTTTCCTACTTTTGTAACTATGTCATAAGACCAGCTCTCACCTAAGTTCAAGCCTGCACCTGTTCCACCTTCTTTACCACATAGTCTTGCAACTACAGGGTTTGAAGTCATTGCGCATGTCGTTTGAGCATTTGATTGAGTTAAGCCGAATTCTTCAGCCTCAATCATTGCGTTCAAAGACCATCTCACAACGTCTGCCCAGTCTCCATCACCTTCTCTAACAACAGGTCCTAAAGGTTCTTTAGAAATTGTTTCAGGAAGAACAACGTGAGCATCTGGATCAGCTAGTTTTGTTCTTTGGGCTGCTAAACCTGATTTATCAGTTGTATAAGTATCGCAACGACCTTCGTCATATGCGTTTACAACTTCGTCAGCTTTTTCAAATACAACTGGCTCATAAGCCATGCCATTTGCTCTAAAAAAGTCAGCCATATTTAATTCAGTTGTAGTACCAAGGTTAGTACAAACACTTGCGCCATCTAGTTCCATTGCACTAGTAATGCCTGAGTCTTTTCTAACCATGAAACCTTGACCATCATAGAAGTTAACGCCCGCAAACTCTAAACCAATTTGAGCGTCACGTGACAATGTCCAAGTAGTATTTCTTGATAAAACATCAATTTCGCCAGCTTGAAGTGCTGTAAATCTCTCTTTTGCAGTAAGAGGTACATACTTTACTTTATCTGGATCACCAAAAATGGCAGCTGAGACAGCACGACATACGTCTACATCAATACCACTCCAGTTTCCATCCGCATCTGGGTTTGAAAAACCAGGAACTCCCTGACTTACACCACAGTTGAAAAATCCTTGTGATTTAACAGTGTCCAAGGTTCCAGCAAATGCAGCTGGTACCATTAACACTGAACAAACTAATCCAAGGAAACTAATTCTCATTGTATTCATAAGTGATTAATCCTTTTTTGATTTAATTAATTAAATAAAGGAAAATTTAATCACAGTTTTAATTCGAAGAGAAACAAATAAAGTAGAAACAGGAAAGGCAAATTGACACCGCTATATATTGTGTCACTTAATTACCGAACCACAATTGATCGTGCTGCAGTTATTCTTATATCTACCTCTTCAATTGTTTCATCTATCAATGACAATGCGTAATCTAATTCTTCAGAACTTAGTTCCGCTATCAGATCATCAATACCTTCTTTCCCTGCCCCACATAATGAAGACTTATTACATTGCAAATACCACCTCACTGACTGAACAAGGTCTTTTTTTACGCCATCACCAAACTCATACATATTTGCAACATTATACTGAGCTTCTGGTACACCTCTCTCGGCAGCAAACAAGTAATACTTAAATGCTTTTTTATAGTTTGGCCAAAATACCCAGTGATTATCGTAGTATTCTCCTATAGCGTAAGCCGCTCTTGGATCATTATCATTTTCGTAAAGGTCTAAAAAAATTTCATAAGCTTTTTTGTAATTTGACTCATTCTCGTCAATACAAAAGTCGTCAATTTTACATAAATTTATAGAAGAAGCATCATTATACAAAAGTCCTAAAATATATCTTGCATCGGTGTTTAACTCAGTATTAACAATATCTTTTAAAACATTAATTGCTTCTTCTTTTTTTCCCGTTGCAAAGAGATCATATACATTTTCAGCTTTTGAAAACACTGTAGAAATAAGTACTAGTATAAATATAATTGTTATAAGTAATTTATTCATAGTAATTATGGCGCGCCCGAGAGGATTCGAACCTCTGACCCACAGCTTAGAAGGCTGTTGCTCTATCCAGCTGAGCTACGGGCGCTTACTTAAAGTTATCTGCGTACGATTTATTTATAACTTTCCTCTCTGAGGTTTCAAGAACTTCATAATCAATGTTATTTTTTTTTGCATAACTGACTGCTTCTTCTTTAGTTGAGAATTTTAATTCAATTTGAGAAACAGTACTACTACCACCATTCCAACCCATCATAGTATCTTTAAGCTGATTTTTTTGATCTAAAAATTTTAAAACCCATTTATTGTATTTTGCTCTTCCAGACTGCATGGCAGTTTTAGTAGGTTTATAAATTTTGGCTTTCATATTATCTATTCTGATCCATCTAAATTGAGTAAGCCTTTATATAGTTCAGGTCTTCGATCTCTAAATACCCCCCAAACGTTTCGTAAGGTCTCAGCTTCGGACAAATTAATTTTTCCTATCAGTACTTCTTCTTTGTCTCTGCTTCCTTCTGCAATCTTGTCGCCAACATGATTGGTTACGAAGGAACGACCATAAAAATAGTTTTCAATATCAATTCCTTTTTCAGTCCCAATTCTATTTGAAGCAATGACTGGTATTTGATTTGATGCAGAGTGACCTATCATTGCTCTTTGCCACATATCAGAGCTATCAAATCCATCATCTTCCGGTTCTCCCCCAATAGCAGTTGGATATAGTAATAATTCTGCTCCACTTAGAACCATGGACCTTGCGGCCTCTGGAAACCACTGATCCCAACATATACCAACCCCAATCTTTGCGTATTTTGTATTCCATACTTTGAAACCTGTGTCTCCAGGATTAAAATAAAATTTTTCCTGGTAGCCTGGTCCATCAGGAATGTGCGACTTTCTATATTTTCCTAATATGCTTCCATCTGCATCTACAATCGCAACTGAATTATAATGAGCCCTATTTGCTTTTTCAAAAAAACTCACTGGCAAAACAACTTTCAGCTCTTTAGCTAATTCAGAAAATTTCTTTATTGTTGGATGGTTATCAAAAGGCTTTGATAATTCAAACAGTTCTTCTTTTTGATCCATGCAAAAATATTGTGACTCAAATAACTCTTGAATTAGAATTATTTGAGCGCCTTCGGAAGCAGCCTGTCTGACAAGCTTCTCAGCATTACTCACATTCTTATCAGTTTCATTAGAGCAAGCCATTTGCGTTGCTGCCACGGTTACTTCTCTCACATTTTACTCCTAGGTTGTTGTTGCGTGATGCAGTGTACACCACCTCCTCCCAAAAGTATATGGGACCCATCAAGAGTAACTACTTTTCGATCAGGAAATGAACTTTTAACTATTTCTAAAGCATTTTGATCTGCTTTTTCATCTCCGAAAATTGGAAGGATTACAGCTGAATTTGCAATATAGAAGTTAATATATGAGCAGGGCTCATCATCATTTGGAATTATTCTTTTATAAGACATCTCTAATTCAATTACATCTAAGTCATTTCCATTTGCATCTTTTGAAGTTTTTAAAATTTCTAGATTTTCATTTAGTAAGTCATAATATGGATCTTGTTTGTCTTGACATGTCATAGCCATAACTCTTCCAGGAGAGATAAAACATGCAACATTATCCACATGACCATTAGTGCCTTCATCTGTTCCGTGTTTTAGCCAAATAACATTTTTGACACCAAAAAAGTTTTTAAGGTTTGACTCTATTTCTGATTTAGAAAGATTAGGGTTCCGATTATCATGAAGCAAGCACTGTTCTGTTGTCAATAGTGTTCCATTACCATCTACATCAATTGAACCACCTTCAAGCACCATATTGTTTTTAAAATATTGAGCTCCAGATTTTTCAATCATCATCTTAGCTACCTTATCATCAAGCTCATAATTTTCTTTGTAACCCCAACAATTAAAATCTGAATCCACTCCTGCTAATCCATGATTATGATCTAAAAGAAATATAGCACCGGAATCCCTTGACCATGCGTCATTGATAGGAAACTCGATAATGTCTATTTTTTCATTCAGTAGACTTTTGGCACTAGTAGAGTCCTTTGGATGAACTATCATTTTAGTTTTTTCAAATTGTGAAATAGCATTTGCAACTTTTGCCCATGCATCTCTTCCCTTTTGATAATCAAAATGTGACCAAGATGATGTTACATCTGTTGGAAATGTCTCTGTTGGCCATTGCATCCAACAACACTCGTGAGGAAACCATTCAGCTGGCATTGAGTAAGAATTTTCGATAGGCGTGCTCATTTAAAACCTCATTGGTCGGGGCGGCAAGATTCGAACTTGCGACCCTCTGGTCCCAAACCAGATGCGCTACCAGACTGCGCTACGCCCCGAAACGAGTGAGAATGTATCTAAAAACAGATAAATCTTCAATCTATTTAAGAAAATCTAATAGTATATTATTTACTTCTTCAGGCTTCTCCTGTTGTACCCAATGACCTGCATTTTTAATTATATGATTTGAGACAAGGTTGTCATGTAGGGCTGGATTTATCAAACTCCATTTAGCCACAGGATCGTGCTCGCCCACAATAAAACATGAAGGAGGTGATATTTTTTTCTCATGTGTATCTTTTGTAATTTCCCAATTTTTGTCAATGTTTCGATACCAGTTAATTGGTCCGCGCATTCCTCCATTTGTAAATTCATTAAGATAAAAATCAAAATCCTCTTCTGACATAAACTCAGGAATTTTATTATGTTCACCAAGTGAGTCTAAGAATGTCATCTCATCTGTATACGGCTTAGGTTCAAAAGTTTGTGACTCTTCTCCATCGCTTGTGAGAGAACTATATACTGCAATCAGAGATTTTCTCATGTCTTGCTCTAATTCTTTCTCGACACGTCCTTCTTCTTGAAAATAAATCATATAAAAAAATACATCTTTGAATAAAAATTTCATTGTTTCAATTGGAGGCATTTTTGAAACTAAATATGGCACGCTCATTCCACAAACTTTATTAACTCTATCAGGATGATACAATGACGTATTCCAGGCAACTGGCGCTCCCCAGTCGTGTCCAATTAATGAAAAATTATCTTCTTTCATCTCATCTGCTATAGCAATAATATCTGAAGTGAGCTCCATTATATTGTAAGCATCGATTTCAGTTGGCTTTGAAGTTTTTCCATAACCTCTCATATCTGGCACTGCTACTTTGAAACCGTTTTTAACTAAAGAAGTAATCTGATGTCTCCAAGAATACCAAGACTCTGGCCACCCATGTGCCATTATAACTAATGGACCCTCTCCATCAATATATGTATTTATTTCGATATCCTTATTTTTAATAATTTTAAAATTTTTCTGATTAAACATTGTTAAGATGGATCCTTTTTTCCGTGATTTCTTAAAATTTTAAAAATCCCATCTGATGTAAAAATAATTTTATCATCTATAAATAAATTACACTTCATAAATAAAATTGATTTTGTTTCTCTCGTAATTTCTGCAAAACCATATACCCAGGATCCTTTTGGAGCGGGGCCTACATAATTAGCATTTAATTTAGCAGTTAAGCATGGGAATGAGTCCTTTTTCCAAGCAGTATACCCCATAATTCCATCTGCAAATGCAATGAGTGTGCCTCCATGCGCTATACCAGCTTTATTGCAATTAATTTCCTCAACCGTAAATCCTTTATAAAAAATTCCATCGAGTTCTAAATTATAGAGAAAACCATTATTTTTTGAGAACGGTCCAGGATCAGTATCCTTGGTATAGTTTTTTATATTTTTTAATATGTCAGTTTGCATTGCAAAAATATATTTGATTAATGATGAATGATAAATATATAATTGATTGAAGATTATGGGGAGCTATTGCTGAGAGGTTCCAGATAATGGAACGACCCAAAACCTGATCTAGATAATGCTAGCGGAGGAAATATGCAAAAAATATCAATAGTTTTATTTTTCTTTATTTATTTAAACAGCTCCTTTGCCCAAGAAAAATTAGTTGTTGGAACCTACGACTCTTTCTCAGCTGATTGGGGGCCAGGACCTATAATAGAAGAAAAGTTTGAAGAAATTTGCAATTGCGATCTTCAATTCATCTCAACCAGTCAAGCAGGCACTTTAAATAATGAGATTTTTCTGAATGGAAAGGATGTGATTCTTGGCGTAGAAATGCACGAATTTGATTATTCAATTGAAGATTGGCATGAGTATGATCATGGTTTCTTTTCGTTTATTTATGACAGTAGTAAACTAACTGACCCACCCAAAACTTTTGAGGAGTTGGTAAATCGTGAAGATCTTAAAATCGTTGTGCAAGATCCTCGTACAAGTCCAGTTGGCATTGGTTTGTTAAGGTGGATGAAATCAATATTTAAAAATGACTTCTCTATTAAGTTAAAACAATTAGATCAGAATATAATAACATACTCACCAGGATGGTCTGAGGCTTATGGAATTTTTCTTGAAGGAAATGCAGACCTTGTTTTGAGTTATAGCACTTCACCATTTTATCACCAAGAATATGAAAATGAATACAAATACAAGTCACTTAATTTTACTGAGGGTCACTTAGCCACAAGGGAGATTGTTTATGTTCGAGAGGAATCAATGAATCAAAAACTTGCAAAAAAATTTATAGATTTCATTATTGAGGATGAAATTCAAAAAATAATATCTTCAATGAACATTATGTATCCATCAGTTGATAAAACTGAACTAGTTCCAGAAAAAATGAAAAATTTAATAAAACCTAAAGAAATTGATTATAAAGTGTTTCTAGAGTCTGAACCGTTAATTGAAACTTGGCTTGAGACTATTGCAGGCTAATACAAAAAATCTAATTCCAATAGGAGTTTTTTTTCTCGTTTTAGCGGCAGTTGTGTTGCCTGTATTTGGTTTAGTTTATTATTACAATTTTAGTTTCACACTTAATTTCTCAAATTATTATTTTACCATTATTTTTTTTACAATCTTTCAATCATTTGCCTCTGCCTTTTTTTCTATAGTAATAGGTTCCGTATTTGCAATTTTATTAATAAGGCACAGGCATCATAAAACTATAAAACTTATCGTAAATTTTTTGTCAATTTTATTTGTATTGCCAACAATACTATCAGTATTTGGAATCTTAACATTTTACGGACAATATTTTTCTATTTATGGAATAATTGGCATATTACTTGGTCATACAATTTTAAACACTCCATTAATAACAAGAATTATATTTCAAAGTCTAAATGATATCAGTTCAAATGAATATATGATTGCAAAACAAATGTCTTTGGACAAGTTAGGAATTTTCTTTGCTATTGAATGGCCTATTATAAAAAAAAATATACCCAGTCTCTTTGTTATTGTCTTTTTTATATGCTTTGTAAGCTTTACCCCAGTTTTAATTCTGGGTGGAAGCCCAATATATTCAACTTTAGAGGTAGCGATTTATTATTCTGTAATTTTTAATAATGATTTTGATGCAGCCTTAAATTTATTGCTTATACAATTATCAATATGTCTTTTCATATACGCTGCTTTCTTTAAAAATTTTAAAAGTTCAAATTTTATAATTGATGAACAAAGAAATTTTTATGAAAATAAAAAGAGGGGATTTTCTTTCTATTTTGAAATTATATTAATAACACTGATTTCTATTTTCATTTTTTCTCCTATATGCTTCATAATCTTAAATGGATTCAATAAAGAACTAATAAATATATTTTCATCATCATATTTGTGGCATGCAATAAATAACACATTTGTGATTTGTTTTTTTTCAGGAACCATTTCAGTTTTTGTAGCTCTCAACTACCTTAATTTGATCTATCGCAAAAAATATTTTACAGAAATATTGATTTATTCACTTATTATATTTTCGCCAGTTGTAATGGCTGTTGGATATTATATTTTATTATTTAAAATCAGCTTGTTTGATATACCGAATATTCTTATTGTTATCGTTCTAAACGCAATTTTTTCACTGCCATTTACATATAACTTTCTAGCACCGTCTTACTTTAAAATTACACATGAGAATGAAGACATCTCAAAAAGCATCAACATGTATGGATTACAGAGATTTCTAATTATTGATTTTCCTCGACTAAAAGTACCAATAATTACCGCTTTCTCAGTATCTTCAATACTATCTGCAAGTGATCTCGTTATCATTTCCTTTTTTGGTACGAATAGCTTGTCAACTCTAACTCAAACAATATATAGACTTATGGGAAGTTATAGGATGGATGAAGCATATTCAGTTTCTCTAATATTGCTAATCTTTTGCATCTGTTACTTTGGAGCTTCATATGTATTTATGAAAGGTAAGTTATGGAACACTCATTAGATTTAACCTATCACTGGGCTGGTTTTTCAGCTTTAGTTGTATTTGTCATCGCTTATGCATTTGTGATGGCAGAAGAATTCACCCATTTAAGAAAATCAAAACCGGTTGTACTTGCGGCTGGCTTAATATGGGGAATGATTGCAATTGCATATTCCAACACTCCTCATTACGAAATGGTTGAACATGAAATTAGACACAGCTTTCTAGAATATACAGAACTGGCTTTTTTCCTCTTAGTTGCAATGACATATATAAATGCTCTTGAAGAACGCAATGTGTTTAATTCTCTTAAGTCATGGTTGATTAAAAATCAATTTAGTTACAGACAATTATTCTGGATTACAGGCGTATTAGCATTTTTCTTGTCTCCATTAGCTGATAATCTAACAACTGCTTTAGTGTTATGTGCGGTTGTAGTAGCTGTAGGTTCATCAAGTCCTAAGTTTGTTGGATTAGCCTGTGTGAATATTGTTGTCGCTGCAAATGCAGGTGGTGCATTTAGTCCTTTTGGCGATATTACAACTTTAATGGTATGGCAAGCTGGTCAATTAGACTTTTTACAATTCTTTGCTTTGGTTATTCCATCTGTTGTAAATTATATTATTCCTGCAAGCATAATGCACTTTTTTGTTTCAGATCATAAGCCCGATGTTGCAGAGACAAGCGTAACAATCAAATATGGGGGAAAGACAATTATTCTACTTGGTCTTTTAACAATTGTGACTGCTGTAAGTTTTCATAATTTTTTACATCTTCCTCCAGTGTTTGGAATGATGACTGGTCTGGCATACTTACAGCTCTACAGTTTTTATATTAAAATTAGTGTTAAAGACATTGAGGAGCAAAAATATGACTTCTTCGAGAATGTTGCTCGTGTTGAGTGGGATACATTATTATTTTTCTTTGGTGTAATTCTGTCTGTTGGAGGCCTGGGCTTCATAGGCTATCTAGAATACGTATCAGAATTTATGTACACAGACTTGGGTGCAACTACTGCCAATGTCTTAGTTGGCATACTCTCAGCTATTGTAGATAATATTCCAGTGATGTTTGCAGTATTAACAATGGAACCTGCGATGCCAGACTCACAATGGCTGCTTGTTACTTTAACTGCTGGTGTGGGCGGTAGTATGTTGTCTATTGGATCTGCAGCAGGCGTTGCTTTAATGGGTCAGTCAAGAGGTATGTATACTTTCTTTGGTCATTTAAAATGGACACCAATTATTGCAATTGGATACTTTGCAAGTGTCTATGTGCATATATTGATAAATTTTTAATTCAGAATGAGAGTACTTTTAACTTTTTGCCTTATATTTCTCTTAAACACAGGATCCTCAATGTCAGAAAATGCATATAGTTATTCTTTTAAAGATATTAATGAAGAAGATGTGATTAACCTGTCAGACTACAAAGGTAAAACGCTTGTCGTTGTAAACACTGCAAGTTTATGCGGTTTTACTTATCAATACGATGGGCTACAAAAACTTTATGATGACTATAAAGATCAAGGTCTGGTTGTATTGGGTGTCCCATCAAATGATTTTGGAAATCAAGAGTCAGGTACAAATAGTGAAGTAAAAGAATTTTGTGAAAGTACTTTTAGTATAACGTTTCCACTTACAGAAAAAAATGTTGTCAAAGGTAAAGATGCTCATCCATTTTTCAAATGGTCCAAAAAAGAATTAGGTTTTATCGGAGGAGTTCCTAGGTGGAATTTTCATAAAATTATAATAGGCAAAGATGGTAATGCAATTGCAGGCTATACGGCATTAACTCGTCCGTCCTCTAAAAAATTTATAAGTGAAATAGAAAAAGCTCTTCAGCTTTAATTCTTTTAATTACTTATGAGCGATCTTTTTATTATTTTAGGAAATCAGCTTTTTGATCCAAAACATCTAAGTAAATATAAAAAGAATAAGATATTCATGTGTGAGGATCTTGGTCTGTGTTCGTATGAAAAACATCATAAGTTAAAAATTCTTCAGTTTCTCTCCTCTATGAGAAGTTACCGAGATTTATTAATAAAGAAAGGTTTTTCAGTTGACTATTATGACTGTCAAAACAACTTTGAAAAAAAGTATGAAGATAAATTAGAAAAATCTATAAAAAAACATAAAATAAATAAAGTAAGCCACTTTGAAATTGAAGACACGCCATTCGAAAAACGTATTAAAAAATTTATTATACAAAAAAATCTTGAGTATAACGTAATACAAACACCTATGTTCCTTAATTCACGTGATGATTTTAAAAAATATCTGTCAAAACAAAAAAAGCCTTTCATGGCAACTTATTATAAAGAAAGTAGATTAAAATTTGACTTACTAATTGAAAACGGAAAACCTGTCGGCGGCAAATGGAGCTTTGATAAAGATAATAGAAAAAAACTCCCACAAGACCTAAAACTTCCAAAACAACCAAAATCAAGTGAAACCAAACACACAAAACATTTAAAAAACTTCATAGAAGAAAAATTTAAAAAACACCCTGGTAGTACAAATAACTTTTGGCTACCAACGACACATAAAGATGCATCAGATTGGCTGGACGATTTCATTAAAAATAAACTGAATTTATTTGGAGACTACGAAGACGCAGTAAGTCAAAGAGATAATATCCTGTTTCATAGCGCATTAAGCCCACTTATTAATATAGGATTGATTACACCCCAAGAAATAATTAATAGATTGAAAAAATATAAAGGAAAGATAAGTATAAATTCACTTGAGGGATACATTAGACAAGTTATTGGATGGCGAGAATTTATGAGAGGTATTTATCATAACTACTCGCCTAAAATGGAATCATCTAATTTTTTTAATCATAAAAGAAAACTCAAAAATGATTGGTATACTGCTGAAACAGGTATACCCCCTTTAGATCATTCAATTAAAAATGCTCTTAATTTTGGTTGGACGCATCATATTGAACGGCTAATGATACTGTCTAGTTTAATGAACTTGTGTGAAATACACCCAAAATATGTCTATAAATGGTTTATGGAAATGTTTGCTGACTCCTCTGAATGGGTGATGGTGCCAAATGTCTATGGGATGGGACTATTTAGTGATGGAGGCATCTTCGCAACCAAACCATATATTTGTGGTTCAAGCTATTATTTGAAAATGATGGACTTCAAAAAAGGAGAGTGGTGTGAGACTGTCGATGGTTTATATTGGAGATTTATAAATAAAAATAGAAAGTTCTTCAGTAGCAACCCAAGACTAAATATGATGGTAAATGTATTTGATAAAATGAAACAGGATCGAAAGAGAAGAATACTACAGAAGGCAGAAATTTTTATCAGAGAGCATACAAGCTAAGCAAATTTATTTACTCAATCGCATTATCTATATTCATAAGTATAGGTCTTCCATCATGAGCTGTACTTAGGGGAATAATTTTTCCATCATACTGCGCGCACAGGGTTGGAGCGCTTCTTTTCTGATTACCTAGATTGACCTCAAGATCAACTATAATTAGCTTTGCATCTTCATATGTTTTTAAAATTTTCATATTGTCCTCCTAATAAAAATATACAAATACAATAAAGATAGATCCAAAAAGCTGTGAAATAAATAAAACTACTGAGAAAAAATGAAGCATTTTAAATTTTTTTTCAGCCTCAACGATACCACCTTTAAATTTATCTCTATAAATATTGATTCTAGGAGTTAGATAAATGAGATTAATTAAAAAAAAAGCAGCGGAAACCAACGATATAATTAGAAAATCAATTATACTAATTACAAAAAAAACAGCACACGATAAAATAGTAATGATTAGCCCATAAATGAACATTCTGGGAAAAATAACTCGTAATAACTTGCCTGCCTCATCTTCATTTAAAATTGAAAATACAGATGGGGTTACAACAGACATAAAAAAAATCATGAATCCAATAATTAAAGAATGTAGAAAAATTCCAAATTCCAACATTATAAACTTATTTAGTATTATCTTTTGAGAGTATTTCCCTTGAATCTGTATAAGTCTCTTTATGGTCTTTTTGATCAATAAGTGTTACAAATTCATGGTTAACATCACGGTGACCCATCTCATCGTTTCTAACGGCAATGATAACATCTTTTAATTTTGCAAACTGTGATAAACCCCAATAATCAATTGCTATCTGAGGTGCTTTAACGTTTTCAATATTACCATTTTCAATTTCATCTAAATATTCTGTGTAACTTATAATTGCTTGCTCCTCAAAATATCCCACAATCCTATGGCAGGTACGAGGTGAAACTAAATACATTACAAAATAAAGATTAAAAAATATTCCTTGCACCATTATCACTAAAAATCTCTCAAAAACTGATGGCTTTGCAATATTAATAAAAGTCATTAAATGCATTCTTTCGTTCTCAGCTTCATCTAAAAGTGTTTTGATCCAGCCTCTATCTTGCTCCATATTTCTAAGGCTTTTTAAGTGATTAAGCATGCCGGCGACCATTCCAGGGACAGCTGCTACAGTCTCTAATATAACCGCTCTGTGCCCGTAACGTTTTTTAAAGAAAAGATCAGCGAAAAGACGGAGGGCTTTTGTAAATAATAGAGCTATGCGGTCACTATTATTTATTGGTTTATAGTGCTTAAACATTTCGTTCATACTAAATAGATAATATTTATTTATAGAAATTAAATACTATAAAACGGATGTTTTACTGACATTTTGTCACAGATAAGACCATAAAAATGGCGGTCCCTACGGGATTCGAACCCGTGATCTTCTGGATGAAAACCAGATATCCTAACCGCTAGACGAAGGGACCTTGTAACTTATTTATATATCTAATAATCGGTCTAAATCAATAATTGATTAACTATTTTGTGATGCGGAAATATCAATAATATGTATTTGAGGTATTTTTTTACCCCCCCACTCATTGATCTTTATTTTGCCGAATAAGCAAACTGATGAACCCTTATTTTTTATTAATTCTTCTCCAAGCTGTGTTTTTGCACTTCTAAAAGCCATCGCTTCAATAAATTTTCCTCCATCAGATTTAATAAGACATTTAAAATGCTCCTCACCTATTTGATCAACGGTCGCGAGTATCACATTTTTAAAAATAAAAGATGGTTCAGGATTCTCTGATCCAAAAGGACCAATTTTTTCAATTTCCCTATGAACATCTAAATTGATTGCTGATGTGCTTAAAATGTCATCAGCAAATAAAATTTTATTATCTTGAGTATTTATTACTTTATTGGTCAATTGTTTTTCAAAAAATTTTTCTAATTCTTCTATCTTTTTAGATTCTATTGTTAATCCAGCTGCCATTGAGTGTCCTCCGCCTTTTTTAAGCAAATTACTTTGAACAGCAGAAATAACTAACTGTCCAAGATCGATGCCTTTTATTGAGCGTCCGGAACCTTTAGCTTCACCATTGTTTATCGAGAAAACAATGCTAGGCTTATTAAATTTATCTTTAAGTCGACTTGCAATAATACCAATTACCCCCTCATGCCATCCTTCGCCAGATACGATCAATAGTTTATTTTTTAGTTTTTTATCATCAACTTGGGCGATAGCTTGATCTAAAACATAACTTTCTATAGTACGTCTCTCAGAATTAAATTTGTCTAAATCGTTTGAGATGCTATCGATTTTACTTTTTTCACTTTCAGTTAATAAGTCTGTGCCAAAGTTTGAAAAACCTAATCTTCCGCCAGCATTAATTCTTGGACCAATCTTGAAACCAAGATCATGAACACTTACTTTTGATTTTATATTTGATTTTTCAATCAATGAATTTAAACCTGGATTTAATCGTTTTTGTATCACGTCGATTCCCTTTGAAACTAGAATTCGATTTAATCCTTTTAGTGGAACAGCATCGCAAACAGTTCCTAAAGCAACAAGATCTAACAAAGCAATAAGGTTTGGTTCTTTTAGGTTATTTTTTTTAAACCAATCTTCACGTCTTAATTTCCGGTTAAGCCCGATAATGAACATATACGTTACACCAACTGCAGAAAGATAGTTTAATCCTGAATTATCGTCCATTCTGTTTGGATTTATAATTGCTGTTGCTTTTGGTAGTTTTATTTCTGGAATGTGATGATCTAAGACAATTACATCCATACCTTGCTCTCTCGCATATTCAATCTCAGAAAAGGCCATTGTTCCGCAATCGACGGTAAAAATAATTTTTACATCTCTTTTTTTAAAATTTGAAAAAGTATCTACACTGGGTCCATATCCTTCACTAAATCTATCGGGTATATGAAATTTTAGATTCACTGAAATTTGTTTAAAATAATTAATTAAAGTCGAAGTCGAGGTTGAGCCATCAACATCATAGTCACCAAATACTGCAATTCGTTCTTTATTAATTATTGCCTGATAAAGTCTCTCGCAGGCTTTTTCCATGTCTGCTAAAACGTATGGATCAGGTAAACTTTCTTTTAATGAGGGACTTATATAAGAAATAATGTCGTCTAAATTTACTTTTCTGATACTTAGTAATTTCGCAACTAGCGGGCTTACTTCATAACTTTGCGAAATATATTCCGTATCTTTTTCGCTGTATTCTTTTAAAGACCATTTTTTATTTGTTAGAGAAAAAAAATCTTCGTTGAAAGAATCTTTTCTCATAGTTCAATCTTTTTTGTGATAAGTCTCGATATACTGAGATGCGGCTTCGCCAGTTCTTAGAACTAGTGAATGGGTTATGTAGTGACTGCTGTCAGATCTTACTCCTCTAACCATAGTGCCTTCTGTTACACCTGTAGCAGAAAAGATAATATCGCCGTGTGCAAGTTCATTAAGATTATATTTTTTTTCTAGATCTTTAATACCAATCTTTTCAGCTCGTTTTTTTTCATCGTCATTATTGATTACAAGTCTAGTTTGCATTTGACCGCCAATGCATTGCAGTGCTGCAGCAGCTAAAACTCCTTCAGGAGCACCGCCGATGCCAAGGTAAATATCAACTGGATTATGTTCTTGTGTTGTCATAATTACTCCTGCTACATCGCCGTCAGGAATAAGAACAAT
>CACNSH010000010.1 GCA_902622985.1 uncultured Pelagibacteraceae bacterium
TTGTATGTTTCATGATCAAGCTTTGATACCTGTGAAGATGATAAGTTTTGATGAGACAGTCAACTATACGGCTGGACTATCATTTGTAAGAACAAGCCCAGACCACGGAACCGGTCTTGATATTGCAAAGAAATTCATTGCATCACCCAATAGCTTAATAGCAGCCTTGAAGTCGGCGTCAAAAATTGCTCAAGCTAGAAGAAAATGACCTTATCACTTTATTCTGCATTATTTATTTTTGCGACCATTATGGTTATAACGCCTGGCCCCGCAAATTTATTACTAATGAGCGCTGGAGCCCAACATGGATTTTACAAGTCAGTACCTTTTGTAATAGGCGTTACCTGTGGGAAATTGTTTTTAACAATTGGTTTAGGAATTGGATTTTTAACTCTTTTGAACTCAAACCCGATATTGGTGAGTATTATTAAAGTAATTGGCACAGCCTATATATGCTGGCTTTCATGGAAAATACTTTTTTTGAATTTTCAATCAACTGGAGGTGAACAAAATGAAAAGGCACCTAATTTTTTAAATGGTTTACTTGTTCACCCTTTAAATCCTAAAGGTTGGGCGATGGTAATCGCTGCTTATACACAATTCACTTCCTTTGGGAATACATACACTTCTTCAAGTTGGGTATTAGAAGTCATTATTGTTGCAGGGACATTTTTTCTCATTCAGTCAATTTCTCATTCTATATGGTGTTGGTCCGGAAGCTTAATATTTAACTTTTTAAGTAATAAAAATGTAATAAGACAAGCTGTAGTGATTATTCTTGCTTTACTTACGATTGGGACAGTAGTTTACAGTAATTTTTTTATTTAATTTTACTGAGACTATTTTTTTCGACAGACTCACTAAAACTTGCAAATAATTTTTTTGAAAAGTCATCTGTAGTTGCTGAATACTCTGGATGCCATTGAACTCCATAAAAGTAACCGCTGTAATTTGACAAACTGATAGCCTCAACTGTTTCGTCTTTAGCGACACCTTCAATAACCAGATTATTTGCAATTTTATCGATTCCTTGAGTATGAAGTGAATTTACCTCTATAGTTGGTGTACCGGCCAACTTTTCAAATTTTCCATTCTCAGTTAAATAAACTTCATGCTGTTTTGAAAATTGTACTTCTGGATCATCAGATTCTGGGCACCTGTGATCCATTCTTCCTGGTACATCATGAATATCTGCGTGAAGAGAGCCCCCCATTGCAACGTTAACTTCTTGAAAGCCCCTACAAATAGCTAACATAGGAATTTCATTTTTAAATATGAAATCAATCATAGGTAGAACAGTCTTATCTCGATCGATGTCTAATGGTTCAACTATTTTGTCTTTATTATAAAACTCAGGATAAACGTTTGAGAGACTGCCTGTTAGCATCACCCCATCAAATTTTCTCAGAGTGTTTCTGTAGTCAATTGTTGAGCCAAGGGCTGGTAAAATGACAGGTATACAGCTAGTAGCTTCAGCCACAGCTTTTATATAGTTCGTTCCTGACGCATGATATGTCCGATGCAATTCAGCTTTTTCAATTACGTCGGCAAATACAGCAATTAGTGGCTTATTTTGAGTATCCATAAAAAAATTAGTTTACTAATATCAGGATAATATCATATAACAACTTTAATGGTTATAAATATTCAAGATAAACAATCACAACATAAAGCAATGTCTGCATGGGATGACGTCTTGGTCATCGATGATCAACTTTCGAGTGAAGAGAAAATTTTAAAGTCGTCAGTGAGATCTTATTGCCAGGAAAAACTCTTACCTAGAATCATAGAGGACAACAGAAATGAAAATTTCAGTAGAGAGATTTTCAATGAAATGGGTGAGCTTGGAATTCTAGGTTCTTATTTACATGGATATGGATGTGCGGGCACAAATTACGTTTCTTATGGGCTTATTGCTCGAGAAATTGAAAATATTGATAGTGCATACCGATCTATCATGTCGGTTCAAACAAGTCTTGTTATGTTTCCTATATATCAATTTGGTACTGATGCGCAAAAAGAAGAATATTTACCAAGACTTGCAAAAGGGGAAATCATTGGAAGCTTCGGTCTGACTGAGCCTGATGCAGGTAGTGATCCTGGTGCAATGAAAACCAAAGCGATAAAAGTCAAAGGGGGTTATGAATTAACTGGTACCAAGACATGGATCAGTAATGCACCCTTCGCAGATGTAATTATTGTTTGGGCCAAGGATGAAGATAATGTAATCAGAGGATTTATTGTGGACAGAGAGTCCAAAGGCCTATCAACACCTAAAATTGAAGGTAAATTATCTTTGCGCGCTTCAGCAACGGGGCAAGTTGTTATGGAAAATGTTTTTTGTTCGGAAGATAAAGTTTTACCAAAAGCATCAGGCTTGGGCGGACCTTTTCAATGCTTAAATAGTGCAAGATACGGAATTTCATGGGGTGCTCTAGGAGCAGCAGAGTTTTGTTTTGCAACAGCTAGACAATACGCGTTGGATAGAATGATGTTTGGAAAACCTATTGCTGGCACTCAGCTTGTTCAGTCTAAGTTAGTTGATATGCAGACAGAAATTGCTTTAGGTCTGCAGGCTGCACTTAGAGTTGGGCGTCTGATGGATGAAGATCAGTCAGATAGCAATATGGTAAGTCTCATAAAAAGAAATAATGTTGGAAAAAGTTTAGATATTTGTAGGAGTGCGAGAGATATTCTTGGTGGCAACGGTATTTCAGATGAGTATCATGTAATGAGACACATGGTAAATTTGGAAACCGTAAAGACATATGAAGGTACACACGATGTGCATACTTTAATTATGGGAAGAAACTTAACAGGCATACAGGCTTTTAAATAATTATGGCTTATCTAAATCGTACAACAAAGCAATGGCAGGAAATTGATACAGCTCATCATCTGCATCCTTTTACTGATTATAAGTCGCTTGCAAAAGAAGGTAGTATCATCATTACAAAAGCAGATGGTGTTCACCTTACTACATCAGATGATAAACAGTTACTTGATGCCATGTCTGGCTTATGGTGTGTAAATGTAGGTTATGGAAGAAAGAATCTTGCAGATGTTGCCTATAAGCAAATGCAAGAACTACCTTATTATAATTCTTTTTTTAAAACAGCGACACCGCCATCAATTGAACTTGCTAAAGAGTTAGCTGAAATTAGTCCACACGATTTAAATCATGCATTCTTTTCTTCAAGTGGCTCTGAAGCCAACGATACTGTCGTAAGAATGGTAAGGAGATATTGGGATTTAAAAGGTAAGCCAAATAAAAAAACATTTATTAGTAGAGAATATGCTTATCACGGAAGTACGATGACTGGGATGAGTTTGGGCGGTATGACAGCGATGCATTCTCAAGGGGATATGATGCCTGGTTTTGAACATGTGTTGCCTCCTTATTGGTACAAGTATGGAAGCGATATGTCTCATGATGATTTTGGTATTCATGCAGCTAATAAAATTGAAGAAAAAATAAATGAAATTGGTCCAGATAATATTGCGGCGTTTATAGGAGAACCAATTCAAGGAGCTGGAGGAGTTATCATTCCACCTGATACCTATTGGCCAAGAGTTCAAGAAATTTGTAAAAAATATGACATTCTTCTTGTTGTTGATGAAGTCATTTGTGGTTTCGGTAGAACTGGAAACTGGTTTGGATCAGATACTTATAATATTAAACCTGACATTATTACTATGGCCAAAGGGATTACCTCAGGATATATCCCACTGTCTGGAATCATGATTTGCGACAGAGTTTGTGAAACTTTAATCAATGAGGGTGGTGAATTCTACCATGGTTATACTTATTCTGGCCACCCAGTAGCTTGTGCAGTGAGCCTTGAAAATCTTAAAATTATCAAAGAAGAAAATCTGATTGAACAATCACGAAATGTCTCAGTTTATCTGGAGCAGCAAATGCGCGAAATTGAAAAGCACCCTTTAGTTGGTGAAGTTAGAATGAAGACCTTTATTGGAGCTGTAGAATTAGTGAAAGATAAAGAAACTAGAGAAATGTTTGAAGACACTGGCACAGTTGGAACGATTTGCAGAGACTATTGTATTGAAAACGGTTTAGTAATGCGAGCTGTAAGAGATGGCATGATTTTCTGTCCACCTCTTATATTCAATAATAACCATGTGGATGAACTCTGTGAAAAGCTAAAAACCTCGCTGGACCAAACACTAGATCATATTTCAAAATAAAACTTACTTAATCTGTAGATAGTAATCGTAGTATTCGGTATCTCGTTGATAGTTTAATGACTCATAGAGACTTTGAGCATTTTTATTTGTTATAGCAGTCGATAACTCAACACTCGTTGCACCTTTTTCTTCAGCAAAACTTTTTGCAGCATTCATCAGCATACGTCCAATACCTTTATTTCTATATTCAGATCTCACATACAAGTCGTAGAGTATTATTTTTTTACTCAACTCCAGTGAGTCAAAAGTTGTGTACAACTGGGTCATGCCCATACATTCTTTTTCATTTTCAATATAAAATATTTGTGCCTCTTTATTACTAAGACGTTCCTTAATATAGTTTTTACAGGCTTCTACATTTGACTCCTTTTTATAAAACTGCCGATATAAATCAAAGACCTCACCAATTTTTTCGAAATCATCTGGTTGAGCAATTTTTATTTGTAAATCATCTGACATATACTTTATCTCCAAATCGTTCGATATATTGATATCACCAAGAAAATAAAAGTAAAAGATGTAACTGTATAGATAAAGCCCATTGGTCCAACTGCATCCATGACTCTTCCTCCAATTAAAGGACCAATAAGCGAGCCAACCTCAAAGACCATCACAAGAATTGCTGTAGCACCTGCAACTTGAGATGCGCTATATCTCTCACCAAGCATTGTGAGTGAAATTGCAAAAAGTCCACTAGCAGCGCCGCCCCATATAAAACAGCTCGCTGCCATTACATAAAAATTATCTAGATAGAAAGCGAATAGAATTGGACAAAAGAACGTAATTAAAACTGCTATGTTCAATAGCAGTCTTTTATTAAATTTGTCCAGCAATACGCCAATCAAGGGTTGGCACATCACACCTCCTACAAGAGTAATAGTTACATATTGTAATGCAATCTCTTGAGTAAATTGGTTCTTAATCATGAAAATGGGAAAGAAAGATACAAACATTACATCATCTAAACCGCATAGAATAGCTGCGCCAAAAATAGTTGGAGCTGCAATGATAGCCGCAAATACTGGAAGGGACTTTTTATCAGGTAATTTCGGGTCTTCAATCTCAAGCATAATAAGCGGTAAAATGGCGATAAAAGAAAGAGAAGAAATAACAATAAAAGGTAACCAGCCTTCAATTCCAGTTAAGGACAATACCATCGGGCCACTTGCAAAACCGATTACAAATACTGTGTTATAAATCGTTACTATTTTACCACGATTTGTATCATCAGCCATTGACAGCATCCATGTGTCAAATGCGTTCCAAGCAAGCGCTCCAGCAAAACCAATTATGAATCTGATAACAAACCAAGCTGTCAAACTATCAAAAATTGGAAAAGTAAAATAAAGAATTATTGTAAATATTTGAGCAATGATAATTGATTTCGCTAAACCTATCTTGTGAATAATTATTGGTGTTATTCTTACAAATAGTATTACAGCAAGAGGTTGTGCTACTACATTGAGGCCAATTTCAGTATTGCTATATCCTCGTGCTTCTAAAATAAGTGCAAGTAGAGGAATTAAAGTACCAAGCTTAATACCAATAATTAATGCGCAAAGAAATAGGACAATATATGTCTTGTAATTTGTTCCTAAAAGATTCTGAACTGTAGTGTTCATGCAAACCTATCTTCATTAACATAGATGCTTTTAAAATATTTAAGCACTAAATTTTTACAAAATTCATTTGTGTATATTTTTGGATCAAACAATATTCGCTGCCACAAACCATCAACCATGGAATGATAGGTTTCACTTACTTCTTTTGGAGTAAATTCCTTTTGATTGGTAATATTATTAATTTCACTTACTAACTTTTCCATTTGTTGAGAATAAATTTCATCTTGTCTTTGACAAATCGCTAAATAAGAAGGTCTAAATTTCACCTCACTATAAAACGCAATCCATACTGAAATTTTATTCCTGTTGGCAATTTTTGAACTGAAATCATTTTGAATTATACGAATTATTCTATCAATTGGATCTATGTTCTTTTCCTCAAAAATCTTTTGCCATGACTTTTTGTATTCATCAGATAAATACTGCAGCGAACTTATTAATAAATTATCTTTCGACTTAAATCTAAAGTTTGCGTAACCTTGAGAAACTTTAGCTCTTTTTGCTACATGAGCAATCGTAGTATCCGCTAGGCCTCTTTTTGCAATTGTTTCTATCGTAGCGTCAATCAACTTTTGATGATTAACAGAAATCTCAGTTTCACTGGCCTGTTCTGAAGATTTTTTATTAACTAAAGCCTTCATCATATTGAATAAACAATACACAAAGATAACTATTAAAGATAGTTTTGTATTGAATAATCATTCAATTTTTATTATCATGATTCCTAAATATTCTTTATTTTATGGCAAAAAATACACACGATGTAATCGTAATTGGTGCGGGTCATAATGGTTTGACCGCTGCTAGTTATATGGCGAAGGCAGGACTAGATGTTGTTGTTCTAGAAAAAAATGAATGGATTGGAGGGGCTGCTGTTAGTCGCGAGCTCTATCCTGGATGGAAATATTCTAACTGTTCATATGTTTGCAGCTTACTAAGACCTGAGATCATGCGTGATCTTGAACTCTACAAATATGGTTTACAAATTATTCCTTACGAAGGTAGCGCAACAATGATGAGAAATGGGGACTACTATGCCCACTATCATGATCATGATATGACGATCAATTCTATCAGAAGACATTCTCACAAAGATGCGGAGGCCTATGAAAGGTACAGTCGTGATGTCTTGAGGCAATGCAAAATTATCAAACCGCTATTAAAAATGACACCACCTGATTTAACTTCTTTTAAACCAAAAGATTTATTTGGCGCCCTGGAGTTTGCAAAACATTTTGCAGCTAAAGACGAGTTAGGTGGACTTGGTGAAAAAGAAATTTATGACACTATTCGATTTTATACAATGAGCATCAGAGACTATTTAGATGAATATTTTGAAAGCGATATTACAAAAGCACACTTAGCTGGAAGTGCAATTATTGGAACTGCTCTTGGTCCTTGCTCACCTGGCTCTGCTTACGTATTACTGCACCATTATATGGGAGAAGTAGATGGTTCAGTTGGAGCGTGGGGGTATTCAAGAGGAGGTATGGGCTCTATTACAAAAGCAATGACAGGCTGCCTAAACGCTCACGGCGGTGAAGTAAAACCAGATAATGAAGTCGTTAATGTCATTACTAAAAATGGTCGTGCGATTGGAGTTGCTACTAAAAAAGGTGATGAATATTACGCAAAAAAAATTGTATCTAACTTAGATGTTAAAAGAACATTCTTAAAAATTACTGAAGAAAGCTCTTTACCTGGTGAATTTGTTGAAAGAGTTAAAAACTTTAAAATTAGAGGCTCATCGGGAAAACTTAATATTGCCCTAGACGGCCTTCCTGAATTCCCATGTATTCCAGAAGGTGATCCAGGTGGTGGAGGTGATATGCACTTCACAGAAACTATTGAAGAAATGGAAGGAGCCTATGACGATTGGAAACGAGGTGAATGGTCAAGAAATCCTTATGTAGATATGTGTATTCCTTCTAAAAGTGATCCAACAATGGCAGCTCCTGGAAAGCATTATATGTCTGTCTTTATTCAATATGTTCCATTCAATCTTGCAAACGGCGGATGGAATGAAGAAAGAAAGCAAGAATTTGGAAGACACATTGTTGATTGTATTGCTGAGTTTTCTCCTAATTTTAAAGATTTAATTAACCACTACGAAGTTCGTACTCCATTAGAATTAGACAATGAAGTAGGATTGACAGAAGGAAACATCTTTCAAGGCGAATTAACAATGGATCAACTTATGTTTAATCGACCTGTGCCTGGATATGCACAGTACAGAACACCACTTAAAAATATGTATATGTGCAGTTCATCAACTCATCCAGGTGGTGGAGTTATGGGTGCACCAGGAGCGAATGCTGCAAGGGAGGTTCTAATTGATATGAATATCCCTCAAAAAGGTAATTATTATTAATGTCAGACAATTACGACGTAATAGTGATTGGCGCAGGCCATAATGGTCTTGTTTGCGCTAATATTCTCGCAAAAAAAAACCGTAAAGTTCTGATTTGTGAGGCACGTGAGAATTGCGGGGGACTTGTTGAAGAGAGTATAACTAACTTTGTTCCTCAGATACCGCTGAGCGTATCAAGCTCTCTTGGTGGACTGCCAGTAAAGTATAAAGCAAAGTCTACGATTGCACTGTCAGAGTCTGGTCAACATATTCGCCTAGTTGGAAACCAACATATTGACCATAAAGTTATTTCTGGTTTCTCTTCGAAGGATGCAGACAGATATGTAGAATTTCATGATAAAATGTCCTCCTTTTCAAAGGCTTTAGGTTCTTTCATGATGGCTTCACCACCAAGGATCATGAACAATACTTTCTCTGATTATTTTAAATTATTCAAATTAGGCATGAATGTTCGAATGCTTGGAAAGAAAAAATTTAATGAGTTTGCAAGAATGATAGGGCTTAATATCGCGGACGAATTGGAAGACAATTTTGAAAATACTCTTTTGCAAGGTCTAATCGCCCATGATGCGGTGCTTGGTTCTAACTTGGGCCCAAGATCACCCGGTTCATTGATTAATTTACTTTATCGCATGGCCACACATGACAACTCAATCTTTGGGGGAATATATGAAATTGATGGTGGCAGTAAAGCTTTTGTAGATACTTTGCTTGATATCAGTAATAAAAATAAAGTTGAAATTAAAACTTCTTCATCGGTTAAAAGATGCATTACTGAAAATGATAAAGCAATAGGAGTTGAACTTCACAGCGGTGAAAAAATTTATGCAAAAAAAATTATTTCTAATGCAGATCCAAGATCGACTTATTTTTGTCTTTTAGGAACTGAGAATTTAGACACTGATGTGAAAAGAAGAATCAAACATCATCGATCAAAAGGAAAAGTTGCAAAATTATCATTAAGTCTCAATAAACAACCTGAATTTATTAACTGCGATAAAAATGATTTAGAAAGTAGAATGGTAATTGCTCCTTCAATTGATTATATAGAAGAGGCATTTAATCCAAGTAAGTTTGATAAACTTTCTATGGAACCTATTTTAGAAATGAAACTAAAAAATTCTGACCAGAGTAATCCTGTATTAGATATTCAAGTTCAATATGCTTCCTACGGTGCGCAGGAGGGTTGGGATAAAATTAAAGATAACTATGTAGATGCCGTTATAAAATTAA
Organism: uncultured Pelagibacteraceae bacterium; assembly: GCA_902622985.1. Lineage (GTDB taxonomy): Bacteria > Pseudomonadota > Alphaproteobacteria > Pelagibacterales > AG-422-B15 > CACNXQ01. The sequence continues at coordinate 9,433 of CACNSH010000010.1, forward strand.
TAGGGAAATATGCACCTGATATTCAAAGCTGTATAGAGACTAAAACAATTGTTACTCCCGACGACATAGAGAAAAATTTTTATGTTTCAGGCGGACATTGGCATCATGGAGAAATTCAAATCGATCAGCTTTTTATGCTCAGACCAATTCCTGGGGCATCACAATATAGAACCCATCTTGACGGACTATATATGTGTGGTGCAGGTACTCATCCGGGTGGAGGCTTAACTGGAATTCCAGGAAAAAATGCGGCTCAAGCTATCTTGGAGGACGCATAAATATGAATAGAGATTTAAGATTTACAGCACTAAAAAAAACCCCTTTTCACTCTAGAACAAGCTTAGCTTCAAGAACAAATAAATATTATAACTGGAACGGTTTTACTGTACCCACAGAATACTCAACAACTGAGTTAGAATATACTGCTGCTAGAAATGGCACCTCAGTTATGGATCTCACACCTATGTGCAAATATATGATCAATGGCAGCGATGCTAATAAATTTGTTGATTATCTTGTAACAAGAGATTTATCACAGATGGAAGACAATACAGTAGCATACATAATTTGGTGTAATGAAGATGGTAAAGTAATGGACGATGGTACCATATTTAAATTTTCGAATACAAAATTTATGCTTTGCTGTGCAGTAAAGATCTATAATTGGCTACATGACTCTGCTGAAGGTTTTGATGTTTCTTTTGAGGATGCAACAGACACAACGGCTGCATTAGCAATCCAAGGACCTACTTCTTGTTCAACACTAAAAAACTACGGAGCAGATGACCTTGAATTATTAAAACCATTTGGAATGAAACAATATAATATTAACGGATATGATGTTTTGATCTCACGAACAGGCTTCACAGGTGATTTAGGATATGAATTATGGACTGATCCAGCTAATGCAGAAAACATGTGGGATAGTATCATGGAAGCTGGAAAAGAATTAAAGATAAGACCTTTTGGCATGCATGCTCTTGAGATGACAAGGATTGAAGCTGGCTTTATTCAAACCAATACTGATTTTATGGCAGCTGAAGATTCCTTAAGACCAGTGAGAATGCGTTCACCGTATGAAATTGGAATGGGTTGGCTTGTTCATCTCAATAAAGAAAGTTACTTTGTAGGCAAACGCGCTTTAAAGAAAGAAAAAGAGACAGGTAATTCTGAAAGATGTTTAGTTGGATTGGACATAGATGGCGATAAGCCCGCAGTAGGCTCTGTGATTTATAATGAAAAAAAAGAAGATATAGGAATTGTTACCGCAGCAATGTGGTCACCTACCATGAAAAGAAACGTTGCGCTTGCGTCTCTAAAGCGTCCATATGGAATTAAGATTAAAGAAAATATTTTTGCAGAAATTTATCACCCAGAGGAATTGGAATATAAAAAAATATGGGCAAAGTGTAAGGTTGTAAAAAGACAATTTTTTAGCCCTGAAAGACGTAACAAAGTACCTGCAGACCTTTATGAATAGCCAAAAATAGGCTGTTTTTTTAAAATTCAATTATTGAACAGCTGTTCAATATAGGCTATACTTCAATATGCCCAAATCAACTTCGATTCCCGAAAAAAAAGATCTCCTTAATACTCTCGACGATAGAATTCTATACCCATGGCAGTATCTTGAGTATCGTGGTGAAGACAGCAGGACATTCATTGATAAGTCAAAAGGAATTTATCTTTACGATCAAACAGGAAGACAGCTTATTGATGGTCCTGGAGGAATGTGGAATGTTAACGTAGGACATGGCGTAAAAGAAATTGCTGATGCTGTTTATAATCAGATTACAAGAATGCCCTACGCCAGCCCATTCACGGAGTCCACTGAGATTGCATATAACTATGCTTCACGACTTGTTAAATATGCGCCCGGTGATCTTAAAAGAGTATTTTTCACGTCCGGAGGATCTTCAGCAGTAGACTCTGCATTAAGATTTGTAATGTTTTATAATAACGTTCGTGGGTTAAGAGATAAGAAACAAATTATCTCACGTCATGATGCATATCACGGTAGTACATTTTTAGGGGCTTCATGTTCAGGTAAAGAAAGAGATAAAAACAACTTTGATTTTGCAGATAACTTAGTTCATCATTTGTCTGCGCCAAATCCTTTTAAAAAACCAGACGATTTAAGTGATGAAGAATTCTGTGATTTAAAAGTTAAAGAGTTAGAAAATAAAATTTTAGAACTTGGTCAAGATAAGGTCGCGGCATTTATTGCAGAGCCAATCCTAGCATCAGGCGGAGTAATTGTTCCTCCTAAAGGATATCACAAAAAGACAAGAGAAATTTGTACTAAGTACGATGTTATTTATATTTCTGATGAGATAGTAACCGGATTTGGAAGGTTAGGTCATATATTCGCTTCAGAAAATTATTTCGATTTAGAACCTGATATCATCCTTTTAGCAAAAGGGATTACTTCAGGATACGTACCTTGTGGTGCGGTTGTTATTTCTGAAAAGCTTATGTCTCAACTTGATAATAAAGAAAAAGTTATATTTTCAAATGGATTTACTGACTCGGGTCACCCAGTGAGCATGGCAGCAGCTACAGCAACACTTGATTATATTGAAAAAAATAACCTCCTTGAACATGTACAGGAAGTCGGCCCTTATTTTCAATCTAAATTAAGTGAATTAATTGATCTACCGATTGTTGGCGATGTACGTGGTGAGGGATTAATGGCTGCTGTTGAATGTGTAATCAGTAAAGAAAAAAAAGATCCTCTGAATTTACAATACGAGATCGCTTCTCGCATCAATTCTCATTGTCAAAATCTTGGTTTAATTGTTAGACCGCTATTTAATACGTGTGTCATGTCTCCTTCTTTGATCATCACTAAGGAACAGATAGATGATCTCGTAAGTATACTTAGAAAAGGAATTGAGTTAGCTACAGATGACATCAAGAAAGAAGGCCTTTGGTCTGCATCTTAAATAAATGCTTGAGTTTAACCATCTGCTAAAAAACTATCAGGAGGGTAAAACATTACCCCAAGACTTTTATACAGATTCGAATATTTTTTCCGAAGAGATGAAGCGAATTTATTTCAAACAGTGGTTAATGGTAGATCACATCAGTCGTATTCCTAATCCAGGTGATTATTTTGTTTTTGATGCCGAAAAGGAGTCCATCATAGTTATTAGAGGAAGAGACAATGAAGTAAGAGCATTTTATAATGTTTGCACTCATCGAGGATCAAGAATTTGTTTAGATGAAGAGGGATCAAAAAAACTTTTAGTGTGTCCCTATCATGCTTGGAGTTTTTCAGCAGAAGGTGAACTTAAAGCTGCACGTTTTATGCCGGAGGATTTTAAAAAAGAAGAGTGGGGTCTTAGAGAGTGCCATTATAAAATTTATGAAGGATTAATATTTATTAACTTATCATTAGAAGAACCAATGAATTTTGATGAATTCATTGAGCCTCTAAAAGAAATGATGGAATTTCATCAGACGAGTAAGTCAAAAATTGCGATAAGAAAAAAATATCCAACTCATGCAAATTTTAAATTAGTTCTTGAAAATTTTCAGGAGTGTTATCACTGTCCTACAGCACATCCAGAGCTTTGTGCAGTACAGGATAAAGACTGGGTTGTCGCAATGGGTGCTGGAATAGGTACTGCACCTCAAAAAGAGACTGATGAATATCTAAATAAAATTAAACCTTGGGTCGAGGAATGTAAAAAAAATGGAACTCCGTCTGAGGTTTATCTTGAAACAGAAGAAGGATTAAAAAAAGGCTTAAACAGATATGTTGACAGAACTCCAATTGGAAACGGAAACTTATCACAAACCAAAGATGGAAAGCCAGCTTCTTCACTAATGGGACAGTTTAAAGATTTTGATGGAGGATTAACCCAAGTAAGCTTTAATCCATTTGGCTGTTGTTATTTCACAAATGATTTTGGCGTCATGTTTATTTTTAAACCCATCTCACTTCTAGAGTCTGAAGTGGAACTTATATGGCTCGTAAACGAGGAAGCTGAGGAGAATAAAGACTTTAAGCCCGAGGAAGTAAGCTATATTTGGGATGTTACTACGGCGCATGATACAACAATAATTGAAAATAACCAGGAAGGCCTTCTATCACAATCTTTTAAACCTGGAGTTTTATCTGAAAATGAGTCAGCGGTAACTTACTTTTATAATTGGTATTTTACCAACATGCAGTTACCATAATCTCTAAGCGAGAGAGTATGAAGCAACTTTATAACAAAGATATTTACGACGTTAATAAGCCAGTAAAAAGTTATTGGGAAAAAGTCAGTCAAATAGAACAAGACAAATATCCTAAGCTCACAACTGATGAAAGCTGTGATGTTTGTGTAATAGGTGGCGGCTTTACTGGAATAAGTACAGCTTATCACATTGCAAAAAATTACAGCGGTGACGTAAGATTACTAGAGGCAGGGCATTTTGGATTTGCAAGCAGTGCAAGGAATGCTGGCTTTTGTTGTTTGCCTGCAACAAAACTATCGGTCAACCAACTGATTGCAAAGTTTGGCCTGGATGAAACAAAGAAATTTTTTTCTTCTCAAATTGAAGGTGTTGAACTTTTATCCTCACTTATTTCGGAAAATAATATTGAATGTGAAAAAACTGGCACAGGCAATCTAGATGTTGCTCATCACCCTGATAGCAGTGAGGAACTAAAGGAGTGGGGCAACGATCTTAAAAAATATTTTGGTATTAACACCAAGTGGATACCCAAAGAGGAGTTTGATGAAGTTGGACATCAATCAACAGAACAATTTGGAGCTGTTTTTACTGAAGCAGGATTTGCAATGAACCCAATGGCTTTTATGAATGGCTTTGCATCAGCAACTGTTGATGTGGGAGCGAAACTTCATAGTTTTTCTAGAGTGAAAAAATGGGAAAGAAACGGTTCGCATAAATTAATTACAGATAGCGGATCGATTACTGCAAATAAGGTTGTTGTTGCAACAAATGGATACACAGATGAGTCTCTTCATCCAAGTTTTGCAAATAGAATGATGCCTGTTTTATCAAATATAATTGTTACTAGAGAAATGTCAGAAGACGAGTTCAAACTACAGAACTACAAAACTCTTAATCCAATCTGCAACTCTAGAGAGATCTTGTATTATTATAGAAGAATGCCTTCAAACAGGATGTTATTTGGAACAAGAGGCGACACCTACGGTGATGAAAAAAGCGCAGAGAGAATGCAAGAATTCATGACAAAAAAATTTCGTGGGGTATTTCCAAATTGGGACAAGGTCGATATTGATCATTATTGGAGAGGCACTGTTGTTATGACTCGTGACTTTGTTCCCGCATTTGGTGCATTAGAAGAAGATAAGTCTGTATATTTTTCATACGGCTATCAAGCTAACGGTAATAATACAACTGTCTATTGTGGTAAAAAATTAGCTGAAATGATTTACGAGTCAAATAGTGGGGAAACAAACATTTCAAAAGTCTATCAGGGCCTATCACCTAAAATCCCATTTGGATTTTTAAGACTTTGGTATTTAAGATTATATTTGTGGTATGCTAATCTCACGGATAGAAGCAAAAAAGAAATATAAATTGCATCAATTATTTATATAAATTAAAATTTTCTTATGTTTCAAGCTTGGCGAAATTTATACTCTAAGAGTGATAATGCAAAAGCATATTCATTACTGTCTCCTGCATTATTTTTAATAATTCTCGTAATGCTTATTCCTATGGCATTAATGCTAAGTTTTAGCTCTTTTACACAAGTAAGCATGATGGAGATTGATTTCACTCCAACATTTCAGCGATACATTGACTTTTTTGAAAAAAGTTTGCTTGTCTCGCTTCTCATTAAGTCGGTTAAAATATCATTCATTGTAACACTGATCACTCTTCTAACAGCGTACCCTGTATGCTATTACATCGCTTTTTATGTGAAAAAAAACAAAATGTTATGGTTAGTTTTATTAACCTTACCTTTTTGGACTTCATACCTATTAAGAGTATTTTCTTGGAAAATCATACTGGGCACCAAAGGAGTTTTCAATTCAACATTATTAGGTGCAGGCATTATTAGTGAGCCTCTTACATTTCTTATGTACTCGGAGGAAGCTGTTATTATTACTCTAACACATGCTTGGGCAGCATTTGCTTTATTACCACTTTACGTGTCTCTTGAGAAAATAGACTTTTCATATATTGAAGCTGCAAGAGATCTAGGTTTATCAAAATTTGAAGTATTTTGGAAAGTGACATTTCCTCTTTCCTTGCCAGGTGTCATTGGTGCGATTTTAATAATATTTATTCCAACTGTAGGTGATTATGTAACGCCTGCCTTAATTGGGGGCACTGAGGGAAGAATGTTATCAAATATGATCCAAGCTTATTTTGGAAAAATAAACAATATACCACTTGGAGCGGCATCAGCCACAATCATGCTGACGACCGTTATTCTCATAACAGCAATTGTCTCATACACAACAAAAAGACTTACACAGAGGCTTTCTTAAATCATGAATGAAAAAAACAATTCACTTCTAGTTTACACATTAATATATTTTGGTTTTCTCTATATACCGGTTCTTTTTTTACCGATTTTCAGTTTTAATGATGCAAATTATATGTCATTTCCATTAGCAGGATTTACCACAGATCATTATGAGGAAATGTGGTCAAAGCGAAACTTACATAAAGCTTTATGGGCGAGCGTTAAAGTCGGCGTTGTTGCAAGCGTTGTAAGTACAGCAATTGCACTTCTCGCTGCAAAGGCATTTGTTAGATACAAATTTAGGGGTCAGAATGTTTCTTACGGAGCCATAATGATGCCGTTTTTAATACCAGAAATTATTTTAGCAGTATCAATATTAATTATATGGATCAACCTTGGTTTTCCATTGGGTCTGGTTCCAGTAACAATAGGACACATATTATTTTGCACTCCATTTGCAATGTTGATATTGATTGCGCGAATAGAAGGTTTTGACTTTTCTTTAGAAGAAGCTTCACGCGATTTAGGGGAAAATGCATGGGGAACTTTTTACAGAGTATCACTACCTCTTTATTTGCCAGGTATAATAGCAGCTTTATTACTAAGTTTTATTATATCCTTTGATGAATTTATTCTGGCATTCTTTCTATCTGGCAGTGATGCAACTTTACCAATGTATATGTGGAATCAAATGCGATTTGTGAAAAAACTCCCACATGTACTTGCTTTGGGAGCGGTGATAATTGTGTTTACTACTTTTATTGTTTTGTTAGCATTCTGGTTGAGAAATGTTGGACAAGGCAAAGAAAAAAAGGATATAGCTATTAAATTATAAAAAAATATGAACGAAAATTTTATTCAGATAAATGGAATTTCAAAACATTTTGGAAATGTAAAAGCAGTTGATGACGTCTCTTTTTCAATTAAAGAAGGAGAGTTCTTTTCTTTGTTGGGTCCATCAGGATGTGGAAAGACAACTTTACTTCGATTGTTAGCAGGATTTGAATATCCAACAAATGGTAATTTATTAATCGATGGCAGTGATATCACCGCATTGCCTCCTGATAAAAGACCTACAAATATGGTATTTCAAAACTACGCCATATTTCCTCACATTAATGTTGAGCAAAATATAAAATTTGGATTAAGAAAACTTGGTTTGACTGATGACGAAATTAAAAAAAGAGTTGACGATGTTTTAGCCCTTGTAAAGCTTGAGGGTTATGAGGAAAGATTCAGTGGGCAATTATCTGGTGGGCAAAGACAGCGTGTTGCGTTAGCAAGAGCTTTAGTTAGACAACCAAAAGTTCTTTTATTAGATGAGCCTCTTGGAGCATTGGATAAAAAATTAAGAGACGAAATGCAACTTGAATTGAGAACGCTACAGAAAGAAATTGGAATTACCTTTGTATTTGTAACTCATGATCAACAAGAAGCCATCAGCATGTCTGATAGAGTTGCTGTTATGAGTGAAGGCAAGATACAACAACTTTCTGCTCCAAATGAACTTTATAAGAACCCAGAAAATATTTTTGTAAGTGATTTCATTGGAGAAACAAACTTTTTAAAAGCATCTACAAAGTCAAAAGATGGCGATCAAATTAATGTTGCGATTGAAGATCTTGGTGATTTTAAAGTCAAGAATAACCTAAATATTCCAGAGAATTCATCTGATGTTGTTTGTAGTGTTCGACCAGAGTCAATGATGATTTCTAGAGATAAATCTGATTGGGATATTTGCTTAGAAGCAAAAATAAATCAGACTTCCTACTTAGGGGAAATGACAAGATTTTATGTTGAGGTATCAGGAATAAATAAAGTAATAACTGTATCATCCCAGCACTTTGATAATCAGTCATTTGAGAATAATTCTTGTTTTATAAGTATTAGCTTAGAAGATATTAGCTTACTGCAAAAAAAATAGCCTGCTCTCAATAAGAGAACAGGCTATTAATGATTTCACAAATTTAAGATTAACCGCCAGCAGTCATTTCTGCCCACTGAGCTTCCATGTAATCCGTTACATCATCTGGTGGCATTACTGAGAATGCACCATTCGCTAAGTGTTCAGCTGGGTTTGGAGCAACTCCTCTTTCAGCTAGCTCATCTGCAGTAAGTGAGCCAAAGCCTTTTTGGTTAGAGTGTCCATAACCCCATTCGCTTAATAGATAAGCTGAAGTTTCGGCACTAGTTGCAGCGTTAATCATGTCATAAGCAACATCTAGATTTGCACCTGTTGCAATTGCAAGTCCGCATGCCCATGTCATTGTACCTTCAACAGGACGCATCATTGGGTAACCAGTCTCCCATGATGTTTCATTCCAACAAATTGAAGCCCAGACCTCTTCGTTTCCAATTGCTTCAGCAATAGAAGCAGAGTCAGCGAAGAATGTTCTAATGTTTCCATTATCTCTGAGTTCACGGAACTTATTGATACCTTGATCAATAGCCGCTTTATTTAATTGGTTAATGTCCTTAATGTCTGTTCCTAGATAATGCATCATCAAGAATAAACTATCGGCAGCACTATCAAGTACTCCAATTTTACCTTTCATTCTTGGATCTTCTAAGAGATATAGACTTTCATTACCTGGTTGCATCCAAGTGACTTTATCAGTGTTGTACACAATGCTTGTGTCTCCCCAGTCAACCGGTGCAAAATAGTTTTGTCCGTTAACTATACCACTTGGTAAGTCTCTAACTTCTGGGAACATATCTCCCCAGTTTTCTAATCTTGATGTGTCCAGTGGCTGAATAACACCAGCTCTTACCCATCGTGCAATTTCACCTTGGCAAGGCCAAGCAACATCAACTTCAAAACCAGCTTTTAATTTTTGAAGACCTTCTTCCGCATCTCCAAAAGTTGAATATTCTGGTGATCCGTGAGCTTCAACATATGGTCCAAAAAGACCATCGTCATCATAACCGCCCCAAACAAAAGCACGTCCAGTAGATGCAAATGCATTAGTAGCAGGAACAAGACCGGATGTTAAACCTAGAACACCAGCTGCACCCATACCCTTTACAAAAGACCTACGACTTACCTTGCCTTCTCGCAAGTTATCAATGAACTTTTTAGTTACATCGTATTTTGGCATAATTAATTATCCTTTTTTTTGTTTAATCTGAAAAAATTGTACACCTCTGGATAAACTGGTCAATACTATATCAATCAAAAACTGGCCGATTTTTCACATTATTTAGCCATGGATCGACCATTTCGTAGTTGTATCCTCCTTGAAATACTAGTTCATCACTGTAGGAGCGTGAAATAATCTGAATGCCAGTAGGCACTTGATTTGAACTAAAGCCAGAGGGTACGGAAAGGACTGGTAGTTTGCCCAACATATTGAATGGGTGAGACATACACCATGCAAAGTCAGCACATTCTTGTTCTTTTCCATTAATAATGACGCGTTCGTTAACTATATCAATATCAGCTTTGATTGCCGGTAAGGCATTGGTAGGGCAAATAAATAAATCATATTTTTCCAATATTGGACCGATTTCTTCATACATTTTTCCAGTCACCACTGCACTTTCTTCAACGCCATAACCCAAGTGAGCACCAATTTGTTCGTGATAAATTTTTTTATTATTTTTTAAGGAGTCAATGTGCATTTCAGTAACACCACTGAACATTTTTGTGTAATCACTCAACTGCTCTTTTTCAGAATTTGAAAGCTCAGAAATTTCTTTATAAAAAGAATTTGCGTAATGACTGAAGCAAACCGAATTTACTTCATCTTTTTTCCAATTAAGTTTCACCTCTGTGACCTGACATCCAAGACTTTCAAATTTTTTTAATGCCGTCAGCGTATTCTGTTCTACTTCTTTATCAATCTCAAAAAATCCTAAGTCCATTGAATAAGCAATTTTCCAATTTTTAATATTTTCGTAATTTAATGGTAATGTTTTTTTTGGACGTAAAGATGTTATGTCTTTTTGGTTTGGTCCACACATAATGTTTTGCATCATTGCAGTATCAACCACTGTTCTTGCGAGTGGTCCTGTTACACAGTAAGGGTCATGATTGAATGGATAACTTTGAGCATTTCTTCCATGAGGTGGCTTGAATCCAACTACGCCGCATGCACCTGCTGGTATTCTTATTGAACCTCCAATGTCACTTCCTGTTGTCAACATTGCACAACCTGAAGCTAATGCAGCCGCACTGCCTCCACTTGATCCACCAGGTGTCATATCTAAGTTCCAAGGGTTTCTTGTTACGCCATTTAGTTTTGAGTGACAAAAAGAAGTGAGAGAAAATTCTGGATTGGTTGTGCGACCGTGAAGTATCGCGCCAGAATTGACTATTGTTTCAACATCAATATCAGTTTTCTTTGCGATATTATTCTTGAGAAGTAAGCAACCATTGCGATTTGGTTGCCCTTTTATATTCACTTCGTCTTTTATTGCCAAAGGTAATCCTTCAAGAGGCAGAACATCATTATTATTGGAAAATTTTTTCTCAGATTCTTTTGCAAGTTCTATAGACTTATCAAAATCAAGATAATTAAATGCATTTATCTTAGGATTAACTGTTTCTATTCTTTTAATTACAGCCGACAGGACTTCAACTGGAGATAATTTTTTTTCTTTGTACTTCTTTAATGTATCTGAAGCGGATAAATAACAAATTTCAATATCAGTATCATTCATGATGATTTTTTATTTAAATTTAACAATTATTAAAATATATTGAAAATAATTTATGATAAGTGAAAAAATCAAAAGTTTAATACAGAGCCAAGATCCACACGCAGGAATGGATCAACTTTTCTTTACAAATTCAGAGATATTTCATGCAAGTTATGACGCAATTTTCAAAAAACAATGGGTTTTTCTCACCCATCTTTCGTACTTTAATCAAAACGATATCTTTACATACAACTTAAATAAAGGATTTATAGAGATAAAAAAAACAGATGATAATCAACTTTCAATATCCGCATCTGATCCAAATATTAAGTGTCATTTAAAAGTGTATGAGAGTTTAGTATTTATCAATTTATCAAACTCTCCCTATTCATTTGATGAATTCATTAAACCACTTGAACCATACATCAAAATACATGGACTGAATGATGGTAAGATTGCTTTTCAAAAAGATTTTATTTTTAATGCTTCACATTTAGCTACAATTCATAACTTTAAAGAATGCGCTCATTGCTGGGGAGGCGAATTTACGCACAAAGATTATCTAAGTGTGCATGGTGAAGATTATTGCAATTCTTATGGAGCAGGTGTTGGTTCGGGGATTGAGGCCCCTAAACTTATAAAACGTATTAAAGAGTGGACAGAACAAACTTTAAAAAGAGGTTTATTTGTTGGAGAGTTCAGTGAACATGACTCAAAATATTTTAGAATTGCAGAGCGCACTCCTTTACCTGAAGGTATTGCATCAGAAACAATGGATGGTAGTTATTCTTGTTCAACATTGATGGGTGATTTTAGGAAGATTGGTGCTGACAATGGTTATACTGCAATTGGTTTCAGCCCATTTAACAGCTTTGTTGCAAATAACGAATTTGTGATACTTTTTTTATTCTCACCAATTAGTCAAAATAAAACAGTAGTGACCCAATACTGGGTAACTCATAAAGATGCGGAAGTTGATGTCGATAAAATGATTTTTTTGTGGGACCAAACTTCTACTGAAGATTCCCAGTTATGTGAAATGAATCAAAAGGGAATTGAAAGCAGGTCCTATCAGCCTGGCAAATATGGGGATTTAGAGACGAGCTTAGTTCAATATCAGAAATTTTACCTTAATCATTTACAGACACACCTGAACGACTTAGTCTAATCTTTATTCGATACCTATATGGAACTTGCAACACAATCAGAATTTGATGAAGTGCTTAATCGTCATCATAATATCCAATATGTAGACGCAATATTTACAGACCTCTGTGGATATGTAAGGGGAAAAAGATTTCCAGTACTAGAGGCAGATAAAATTTTTTCAGATGGTGTATTGTTACCTTTTTCAGCATTTTATTTAGATGTCCTCGGTGGCGTAACCAACACGATGAATCTTGGTTGGACTGACGGAGATCCAGATGGAGTTTTAATGCCCGTTAAAAATTCCATAAAGCCCGTCCCTTGGGATAGCAAGGTTCTTCAAGTACTAATTTCTATGAGAAAAGAACAGGAAAAATGGGGTGTAATAGAAAACCCGGCGGAAGTTGACCCAAGAAATATTTTAGAAAAAGTAATGAATAAATTCAAAGGCACCGGATTTAATCCAGTAGTGGCTTTTGAATTAGAGTTTTATTTGTTGGATAAGAAAAGAAATCAAGAAGGTAAACCAGTTCCTGCATTAGGTGCGAGTAAAACTCATGTATATGGAATTCCTGATCTTGATATGTTTGGGGATTTATTTAATGAAATTAACGAGAACTGTAAAATTCAAGATATCCCTGCAACAACAGCTTCAAGTGAATTTGCTGCTGGCCAATATGAAATTAATTTAAAGCATACCGGTGATCTGCTTAAAGCAGCGGATGATGCAGCAATGTTAAGAAGAATAATAAAAGAAACAACTGCAAAGCATGGGTTTGAGGCAACATTTATGGCAAAGCCATTTCTTGAGGAGACTGGAAATGGAATGCACCTGCATATTTCAGTGTACGATGATGATGGAAAAAATATTTTTGCAACTAAGAATCGTTACGGAAATGATAAGTTAAAAAATGCTTTAGCTGGTTTTCAAGAAACTTTTTATGACTCATTTCCAATATTTATTCCAAATAGAAATGGTTATCGAAGAATACAAACCCGAAATTTTGTTCCTGTAAATAAAAGTTGGTCTTGGAATCGAAGAGATGTTTCATTGAGAATACCCGCTGGATCAGATAGTGCAAAAAGAATTGAACACCGGGTAGCATCAGCTGATGCAAATCCATATCTTGTTTTAGCCTGTATCCTTTCTGGACTTCACCACGGACTTACAAGAAAACTCTCACCAACAGACCAAGTAAGTTTTGATAACACTGAGGGTGCTGACAAAACTGCTGATCCTGAAATGCCAAAAAATATGGAGTCTGCATTAAATCGTTTTCAAGAATCAAAAATTTTATCTAAGTATTTAGGAAAAGAGTATCTTGATTTATACGTATCAGCCAAAGAAGGTGAATTTGAACATATGGATAACAGTTTCATACCTTCAGAAGAATACGATTTTTATTTATAGATTTATGACTGACCTTCTTTTCAATCAAGATAGTTACTTAAAAGAAACAGAAGCCAGTATTATTGGAGTTGAAGAAAATATTATACAATTGGATAGAACAATTTTTTATGCAGAGTCAGGTGGACAACCTGGAGATCAAGGTGAGATTGTATTAAAGGACCAAGTTCTCAAAGTTGTAGATACTAAAAAAGGATCGAAGCCAAATGAAATTTTGCATATTGTTGACGGCCCTATTGATCAAAGTTTAATTAATCAATCTGCTGAACTTAAGATCAATTGGGAACTCAGATATGCTCATATGAAAATGCATTCCAGTTGCCACATTTTGTGTAGCTTAGTTGACGCCCTTATAACAGGCGCATCGGTTGGAAGTGCTAAATCAAGAATAGACTTTGATGTTGATCCATCAATGCTAAATAAAGAAGAATTAAATGAGAAGATTAGGGATATTATTAGTAAAGACTATCCCATAATCATAAATCAAATTACAGGAGATGAACTTAAATCAAATCCTCACTTAGCGAAAGGAGCTGCCGTTTCACCTCCAGTTATAGATAACAAAGTACAAACAGTTCAAATTGGTGAGGGAGAAAACATTATCGATCTTCAATGTTGTGGAGGAACACATTGCCAATCTACAAAAGAAATTGGACCACTTGAGATTGGAAAGATTGAAAATAAAGGTAAAAGAAACAGGCGAATTAATATAAGGTTTAGTTCATGACGGACATTTTAGTTAGTAAAGACGATGGACAAGTTGTAACGCTCACTCTTAATGATGCACCAGCAAATTGCCTAACCATGGAAATGATGTCAGCAATTAAAATGGAGATAGATCGTGTAAATCAATCCAAAGATCACAAACTTATTATATTTGAAAGTTCAAATGAAAAAATCTTTTGTAGCGGACATAGTTTTAATGAAGTTCAAGAGATGATTAAAAATAATGATAAGAAATCACAAGAACTTCTATTTGCGGAGTGCTCTGAAATGTTAATGAAAATTAGAACAAGTCCAAAGATTTTTGTTGCTAAGGTAAGAGGTATTGCAACTGCTGGCGGACTAGGATTAGTCAGTATAATGGATTGTGTTTTTAGTTCTAAATCAGCAAGATTTGCACTTGGTGGTATAAACTTTAATTTTGGGTGTCATCAACCGTCAGTATCTGTAGCCCGTGCAATATCTTCAAAAAATGTTATGGAATTATTAGTGAGCGGTCAGCCTCTTAATGCTCAAAGAGCACAAGAAGCAGGGCTCATCAACGAATATTTAGAAGATGACGAATTAGATAAAAGGGTTGAACTATTTTCTCAACAAGTTTGTTATCATACACCTGAAGTACTCGCGCTCACGAAAGAAACATTATACAAACAGTCAGCAATGAAAATTTCTGATGCTTACGATTTTGCAAGTAAAGCAATGGTTGAAAATCTACAAATGCCTGAAACCAAAAAAGGTATAGACACTTTTTTGAATAAAAACTAACGCTGAATTGAGAATTTTTCTGGTTGGATCTCTTTTTTTAGAGCAGTCTCACGTCTTAAAATAAATATTGCTGATAAGATAATAAATCCAGCACCGACATAAGTATTCCAGGCAGGTATCTCATTCCAAATCATATAACCAAATATTATTCCATAAATTAAGCTTAGATATTTCAAAGGTGTAACCAGAGAGACCTCAGCATGTTTAAATGCCGAGGTCAGAGCAAGGTTTCCAATTCCTCCAAAAATTCCAACTGCTGTTAAAATTCCAAGGTCAAACCAAGATACTGGTATTTTCCATCCTCCAAAAGGAATTGTAAATAATGATGCAATGAAACCAAATAAAGTAAAATACCAAGCAATCAAATAGGATGGTTCGGTCTCACTTAATAAACGGATTGAAATCGATACCATCGCAAAGAATACGCAAAATAAAATTGGTAATAACATGTAGACACTAAACTCACTGGATGTTGGATTGATTATGATCAAGACTCCAGCAAAACCAATCACAATTGCAATCCATCTTCTTACTCTTACAAGTTCACCGAGTATAAATATTGACAGCAGCGTACTAAAAATTGGTGATGCAAACGTGAGACTTACAGTGGTTGCAAGGGGTAAATAATGAAGACTTGCATAAACACAAAAAAGTGCAGCTGTTCCAGTGAATGCTCTAATAAACATCAAGCCGGGTTTAGTAGTATGAAAAAAATTACCCCACCTTTCTTTAGGCACAACAAGAAAAAGAGGGATCAAGCCCCCTATCATACGTGCCGCAATGACCATGCCTATTGAATATTCTGCAGTTGTCCATTTTACTGCAATATCCATAATGCTGAAACCTGTAACAGATATCAGCATATAGAGCGCGCCCAACTTAATATTATTTCTGTTCATATAGATTTTATTAAAATTTAGATTATCATTAATCAATTTTTAAACCTATGAACATTTGGAAATATTTAATAGCAGCTTCTTTGGGGAATATGATAGCAGGCCCTTTGGGCGCACTTGCATTTACTGCAGGTGCATACTTTCTTGGAAAGAAAACAAACTTTAGAAATCCTGGGGCTAACTTTAATAGTAATCAAGGTGTTTATGCTTTAGGGCTTGTTGTGCTCTGTGCAAAGTTGGCAAAAGCAGATGGAAGAGTCACTGACGATGAAATCAGAAAATTTAAAAAAATATTTAAAATACCTCAAGAAAATATGAAACAGGTTGGAGCAATATGGAAAGAAGCTGCACAAACCAGTGCAGGATTTGAACCTTACGCTCAGCAGTTAAGAGACACTTTTTACCGAACTCCACAAATGTTAGAGCAAGTCATATTAGGCCTCTTTGAAATTGGATATGCTGATCATGATTTATCGGCTCCAGAACTAAAATATATAAAAAAAGTTAGCCAGATTTTTGGAATTGATCAAGCAACGTTCAATAGATTAAGAAATTCTCGACCTGAATTTGTCAAAGAAGACCCGTACAAGGTGCTTGGTGTTTCTAAGTCTCAGACGTCTGCAGAAATAAAAAAAGTTTATAGAAATTTAGCTCGCAAAAATCATCCGGATATCGTTCGGGCAAAAGGCATTACTGATAAAAGCCTTATTCAAAAAGCAAAAGAAAACTTTCAGAGAATTAATGACGCATACGAACAAATTTTAAAAATTAGAGGTGAAAAGTAGGCAAAATTCCTATTCTTTTTTATCATTTTTAAATATGCATTTAGAGCTATAATAACAGCATGGAATTTTTAACGTTCATTGCTGTTTGTGTATTAATTTATCTTGTTTATTTAATTCGACAGGACTTTAAGGATCATTCTGTAAGGATTGAAAGTCAAATGCAGCGTGTTACTGAAGTTGTTATCAAGAACCAAGAAAAGCAAGAATAATCACTTCTTTTTACTCCAATTATTACGTTTTCTATTTCTAATCAAAGGTGGATACACACCTGTTGATAGATAAATTTTGACGAATCTAAGTTGTAAAAACCAAATTTTTTTTAACACTTCAATCATTATTTTTGATAATGCATCTCATTCGCTCTTATTTCAATTCAATTTTTTTACAATTTGACTATAAGTAAACTAATGAGCATTGATATTTCTAATTACAACAACTGGTTAGATGCGTGGAATGATTTTTACGAAAAAGAAAAGGAATTAGTAGAACTCGATCCTAATGCCGCGCTTGTATCTTCAGTCGATGCGGAAGGTAATCCAAACGCACGCGTTATACTCATAAAAGATGTATCAAACAAAGGCTTTGTTTTTTACACAAACTATCAGTCTCAAAAAGGTAAGGAACTTTTCCATAATAATAAAGGACACCTCACATGGTATAGTCGAGCGCAAGGGGTTTCTATTCGTATTCAAGGTGAAGTACAAAAGATTGATGCCTCAATTTCAGACAATTATTTTACATCTCGAGATCGCAACGCTCAAATTTCAGCAAGTATTTCTAAACAGTCAGAAACAGTTGAAAGTAGGGAAGTACTTGATGCTGAATTTAAAAAATTTGCAGATGATTATGAAGGTAAAGAAATTCCCAGACCTGATCATTGGGGAGGAGTAATTATACAACCTGAAAAAGTAGAAGTCTGGAAAAGTAGAGACGATTATAAAACAAGACTTCACGACAGGATTGTCTTTACATTATCAAACGATCAATGGATTAAATCAAGACTTTATCCTTAATGACTTACGCAAATATTTCTCAAAATGAGTATGGAGAAAAAATAAAAAAATCTTCATTGATCACTCTCGGAGTTGTTCTTTTTTTAATTATTATTAAAGCAATTGCGTATTTTGCTACTGGATCAATTATAATTTTGTCATTACTTGCAGATAGTTTTTTTGATCTCATTATCACTCTAACTACATTTACTTTAGTTAGAATCTCATTAAAGAAAAATACTAATGAATACCGTTTTGGTTACGGTAAAGCTGAAGCATTATCTGCTTTTATAGAGGGAATTATTATTTTACTAATTTCAATATTTATACTGTATATGGCCTACCAAAACTTTATTGATCCTGAAATTACAATTATTAATTCCGAAATAGCACTTATTGTTATTGCAATCTCAATATTTGCCACTCTTATGTTGGTGAGGTTTCAAACAAGAATAATGAAAGACACGGCTTCATTAAGCGTAGAATCAGAAAAGCTTCATTACCTTAGTGATTTATTAACAAATATTGCAGCCTTTGTTGGAATTATGCTTGTAATGTTTGCTGATTTCTCAAGAGCAGATCCATTAATTGCCGCTTTAATTGCGATCTATATGATCTATACAACAATTGCTATTTTTCAAAAATCAATTGCTGTATTAATTGATCGTGAGATTGATGATGATCTCAAGTCTGAGATTTTTGACATTGTAAAAAGCCATAACAAAGTTCTTGGATTTCATGATGTTCGTACTCGTCAAAGTGGATCGAGTAAAGGAAAGTTTTTTATGCAAATGCACATTGAGGTGTCGGAGCATGTAAGCTTAGAAGAATCGCATAATATTGCTGATCAAGTAGAAGAAAACATACTTAATAAATTTCCAGATGCAGAAATAATTTTACATGTTGATCCAAGTAATGTTATTGAGGAAAAAGAGTTTGTTGATGCATAAAATACTGATACCAATATTTCTTCTACTTTTTACAACATTATCAACCTCTTCATCTGACCTTCCTGTTCCTCGATGGGTTTCATTAAAAGGTGATGCCAACTTAAGAAAAGGCCCATTCCCTGAGGCCACAATTATTTATCGTTATCAACTTAAAGGTTATCCAATGGAGATTATTAGGGATATTGAAGGATGGCGACAGGTGCGTGACCCAAGAGATGGAGTAACTGGTTGGATGTCTCATATTCTTTTTTCAGGTAAAAGATATGCACTTACATCAAAAGAACCTTTCAGTTATGGATATGATAAACCAAACAAAAACAAGATACTTGCTAAAATGGATCCTTTTGTTCATGCAAAAATTAATAAGTGTGACTCAAGTTGGTGTAGGATTACAATCAAAGATGATGAGAAGGAAATTAAAGTTTGGATTGAAAAAAATAATTTACTAGGAGTATACCCTCACGAAATTATCAATTAATATTTATTAATGATAAGAATTTTCTCTGTTCTAATTTTATTTATCTCTAATTCGTTTGCAGATATACAAATAAGAAAACAAAATGACCTGTTTTGTTATGATGGCGATACATGCTATGTAATATATGAAGGAAAGAAAGATAAAGTTAGACTGCTTGATCTAGATACTCCTGAAATTTCAAATCCTAAATGTGAGAAAGAGTATATACTTGGGATTGAAGCTCGTGAGTACATTAACCAATTAATTTCAGAAGGAAAAAGAATTGAATTTGAAACCGAATACAATAGAGACTTTTTCGGTAGAATCTTGTCTTATATAATTGTAGATGGTGAAAATGTTTCAAAATTGATGGTCTCACACAGTTTAGGAGTCGTGTATGATAAAAATAATAAGAAAGACTGGTGTGAATGAGTGAAGATAATAGCCTAGAGCGAGATATAGGAAAACTCAGTTATCTGTTAAATCAAATCAAAGAGCCAATTGTTTGCGTTAAGTGTTCTGATGAATTTATGACTGGCCAGACAGATTCAAAATCACTTCAGGATTACTCAAGAATCGATGTAGGTTTTACTGAGAGAGGCATTCAATTATGGTGCCAAAGACACCAAATAAATATTTGTCATATAAATTTTAATGGGCAGAAACCAGAGGTTGATTTTAGATGCTTGGAGAAGAAGGAAATTAAATGAAATATATTTTCTGGGATCTCGAAACATCAACGTTGAATGCTGCCTATGGATCAATAATACAAGCAGCCGCAATTTGTACTGACGAAGATTTCAATATTTTGGACCAATTTGATTTAAGAGGTCGGATGAAGAAGGAATACCCTGTTCCATCAGCAAAAGCATTATTAGTAAATGGGGTTTCCATAGATCAATTAAAAAATCATGAAAATTCTAATTTTAGTTTGATTTCCCAAATGCAAAGTAAATTTCTCTCCTGGGGCGAGTCGTTATTTATTGGATACAATTCAATATCATTCGATGACATGCATTTAAGACAATCTCTTTATCAATCAGCACTTCCACCTTACATCACTAATACAAATGGAAATAAAAGAGGTGATGCAATGAAACTGCTTCATTCCGCTGCTGCCGTTTATCCAAATGCTTTTGTAAGACCACTTGATGATGAAACAGGAAAAATAACTTTTAGACTTGAAAAATTTGCTGCAGCAAACGGCATAGAACACTCTAAAGCTCACGATGCTCTTTCAGATGTTGAAGCAACACTTGGTGTGTGTAAGCTTGTTAAAGAAAAATGTAATGATGTTTGGGAGAGTGCTCTTCAAACAGCTTCAAAGCAAGATGTGTATACATATGTGAATCAAGATAAAGTATTTTGTGCAAGTCGATTTTTCAGAGGAAAAGAATATACGCATGGTCTTGCCTTTTTAACAAAAGATCCATCTTATGAAAACCATGTCTATTGTTATGACTTAACTGTCGACCCTGATTATATTTTTGATCTAGATCGATCAGAACTAAAAAAGTTATTCAAAGGAAAAAATAAATGTTTTCATATGATCAAAGCAAATGAGCAACCGATACTTTTAAATGAAGAATATTTGTATCGATCGGAAAACTATAAAGACCTTACGCCAGAACTTGTAAATGAGAGAATGAAAAAAGTTAGGGGCAATAAGAATTTTATTGAGAAATTTACAAACTTACTACTTGATAAAGGGGAAGATAGAGAATTAACGCAAGATCAAACCGAAAAGCCAGTTGAAGAGCAGATATATAATGGCTTTCCAAGTTCCAAAGACAATTATTTGATGTCAGATTTTCACGCAGCAGAATGGGATAAAAAGTACGAAATTGCAGAAAAAATTACTGATATTAGATCAAAAGAATTCGCAAAAAGGGTAATTTACAATGAAAAACCAGAATATTTGCCAAAGAAAGAAATTCAAAAAAGAGATAAGGAAGTAGCTGAAAAAATATTATCAATGGATAAATGTACATGGAATACTATTCCAGCGGCAATGACAGAAATTGATGATTTAAGAGAAAGTGATGATGAAATTGACATGAATCGTTTAGAAGAAATAGATACCTACATTCAGGAGCTAGATGAATATCACAGAGGTAAACTAGATGGATAGTATTATTACAATTATAATATTTGTAATCGGGGCAGTAATTGGCGGATTAACTGTTCATTTATTCAAAAGAAATTCGAATAATATTGAAGAAAGAGAAAGTTTAAGCGATGTAAAAGATCTAGTCAAAGATCTGAGTGATAAAATTTCTCTTAAAGAAGGTAAAGATGAAGAACGTTATGAGATGGTCAATAGATTAACTTCTGCATTTACAGGTGGAACAAAAAAACAAGGTGCGGCTGGTGAAATTTTATTGATTAATATTTTGCAACAATCAGGGTTAAGGGAAGGGAAGGATTTTGAAGTACAAAAAAAGTTTGATGATGAGGTGAATGGTGAACTAAAAAGAAAATATCCAGATATTATTTTACATTTACCAGACAGCAGGGACATAATAATTGACTCAAAAGTCTCACTCAGTGCTTGGCAAGAACATTGCAATACTGAAGATGAATTAATAAAAGAAGATGCTCATAAGAGGCATATTCAATCGATACGCAGTCACTTAAAAAAACTCAGTGAAGCTAATTATCAAAAGATATATGAAATTAAAACATTAGATGCAGTTATAATGTTCATGCCGTACGAGAGCGCCTTTGACTCAATGCTAGATAAAACCGAGGAAATCATACTCGAGGCAAATAAATATAAGATAATTTTAGCAAGCCCATCTACTTTAATATCTGTACTAAAAATAATTGATAACATGTGGTCAATTAACGAGAGAAATAAGAATGCAGATTTAATAGCAGGCACAGCTCTTGAAATTTATTCTCAGGTTGAAAAGGTATATAGTGCTTTTGAAAATGCAGGGTATGAACTGAGTAAATCAATGGGATCAATTGAAACTGCAAAGAGTAGATTAAGAGATGGAAAAGGAAGCTTGGTATCGCGAGTTAAAAAAATGATTAAACTGGGGGGGTTAAAACCTGATAAAGAAATCCCAGAAACAGAAGAAATTTCGCCCACAAAAATAAAAAAAATCAAATAATATCAGTTATTTAGGATCAAATTATCTTGTATTTAGCCTTGACTTTGGCCCCCCTCATACATAAATTACAGACAACTCTAGGGAAGGAATCACTATGGCTACTATTAATGTAACAGACGCATCTTTTGAAGAAGAAGTATTGAAATCAGATAAGCCTGTTGTGCTCGATTTTTGGGCACCTTGGTGTGGACCTTGTAAACAAATTGGCCCATCTCTTGAAGAGATATCAGATGAAATGGCTGATAAAATCACCGTTGCTAAAATTAATATTGATGAAAACCCTAATACACCCACACAGTTTGGTGTTAGAGGAATCCCAACTATGTTAGTTTTTAA
>CACNSH010000011.1 GCA_902622985.1 uncultured Pelagibacteraceae bacterium
GGCTCTATCAGAGACGCACTTTTAAATAGGGAAATCACAGATATTGATTTTGCTACTTCTTTGAAACCAAAGACTATTACCGAAATACTCAATAAAGAAAATATTAAATTTATTGATGTAGGAATAGATCATGGAACGGTTACAGCAATAATTAATGAAAGAAAGTTTGAAATTACAACTTTTAGAAACGATATTTTTACTGATGGAAGACATGCTCAAGTCTCATTCTCAAATAGTTTAGAGGAAGATGCTTTAAGGAGAGATTTTACCATAAATGCAATGTATCTAGATAAGGGTGGAAATTTAATAGACCCTAAAGATGGTAAAACAGATTTAGAAAATAGAGTCGTTCGTTTCATTGGAAATCCAGATGAAAGAATAAAAGAAGATTACCTCAGAATACTAAGGTATTTTCGTTTTTTAGCATTATTTGGCGATATATCTCCTGACGCAGAGGTGATGAAAACAATAAAAGCAAATCTTGATAAGTTATCAGTTGTTTCTAAGGAAAGGCAATGGAATGAACTAAAGTCAATTCTAAGTCTAAATGCTCCAAATCATGCAATATCTGCAATGAGTGAAATAGGTTTGCTTGATGTTTATTTTGATGGCACTAGCATAAATGATGCATTTGTAAATTTAATTGAAATAGAAAGTAGAATATCCCTTTCAATTGATCCAATATTGAGATTAAGTACTCTAATTGAAAACTCGTTGGATAAAGCGAATACTATCATAAAAAAATTACCGTTATCAAAATCAGACTCTACTGACTTATTGAAATTAAGCACACTGAATAAAAAAATCGTTTCTTACATGTCAATGAAAGAAGTTAGATATTTACTTTATCTATTAGGTCGTGACGGTTTTCAAAAACAAATACTTGTTAATTGGGCTAAGGATACAAATAATAAAAATGAAGTAAATTGGAGATCTCTATATGAAGTTGCTCAAAGCTGGGAGAAGCCATCTTTTGCTCTAACAGCCAAAGATGTAATAAACATGGGAATATCTCAAGGCCCAATGGTTGGAGACATCTTAAAAGAGGTTGAAGACTGGTGGGCAGAAAATGATTTTATTGACGATAAGTTTTCATTAATTGAGAGGCTTAAAGCAATCGTTCAATCAAAAAAATAATTTTTTTTATTTATATAAAATTTTCTTAATCGCGTAGTTTTTCTCTCCTTTTGGCGTTGAAACTGATACGAAATCGCCTTTTTCTTTTCCAATTAATGCTTTAGCAACAGGCGATCTGTAAGATAGCAGACCCGATTCAATATCTGCTTCATCATCACCAACAATTTGAAACTTTGTCTTTGTATCATTATCAATATCTTCAACTTCAACAGTTGCACCAAAGACTACAGTTTTTTGATTTTTAGGAATATTTGAAATATCAATGATTTCTGCATTAGCTAATAGTAATTGAATTTCCTGAATACGACCCTCAATGTGACCTTGCTCCTCTTTTGCCGCATGGTACTCTGCGTTTTCCTTTAAATCGCCGTGCTCTCTCGCCTCCGCAATGGCTTGAATTACTTTTTGCCTTTTATTATTTATCAAATCGCTTAATTCATCTTGAAGTTTTTTTGCGCCATTTGATGTAATTGGTTCAGTTTCCATTTTTATTTCCATTTAGCATTAGGAGGCATTGACATTAAAATTGCATCAATATTACCACCGGTGTTTAAGCCAAATTTTGTTCCTCGATCGTATAAAAGATTATATTCCACGTACCTCCCACGTTTCAATAACTGAATTTCTTTATCTTTTTTTGTGAACTTTTCATTCATTTTTTGGTTTATTATTTCTCTTACAATATCATTAAAAGTTAAGCCAACGTCCTTAACAAAGTCAAAATCTTTTTTCCAATCATCCATTTTATAGTCAAAAAATATTCCGCCAATTCCTCTTATTTCTTTTCTGTGGGGTAAATAGAAATATTCATCACACCATTTTTTATAATTTTTGTAATAAGATTTATTATGATTTTCACACATTGTTTTTAATTTATTATGAAATTGTTTCTTTAATTTAGCGTCTTTAAAACATGGAGTGGCGTCAATACCGCCACCAAACCAATTTTTACCCGTTATTATGTGCCGAGTATTGAAATGTAATGCAGGAACCTTTGGATTTGCTGGGTGAAGCACTACAGATACTCCTGTGGACCAAAATTTTTTATTCTTTTCAGTTCCTGGAATTTGTTTTGCAAATTCTTTTGGAAAGGTACCTGTTACATTTGAAAATGCTATACCGCCTTTTTCGATTACATTTCCCTTAATTATTCTATATTCACCTTTTTTCCATTTATTAGTTTTGAACCTTGCTTTTGATCCATTTTTTTTTTCGAGTTCAAGTACAGTCTCACAGATTAGATTCTGCAATCCCTTGAACCATGCTTTAGTTATCTTTTTTTTATTTAACATTTCAAAATAGTTTTAACTGTCTGTTTGCCTCAGAAATAACTATAGCTGAAGACACGGCAACATTTAAAGATCTTGCGGAACTGTTTATTGGTATTCTTATTATTTGGTCAGATTGTTTGTGAACGTAATCTGGTACTCCCGCACTTTCTCTTCCAACAATTAAATTATCATTACCCTTAAACTCAAAATCATAGTGACTAAGTTTTCCTTTTGTAGACAACAGTATTTTTCTTCCTTTTCTATTTTTCTCGTAGTGCTTCCAATCGTCAAACTCTGTTAAATTAATATTTCTACCATAGTCCATTGCAACTCTGCTTAGAGATTTTTCCGACATTGCAAATGAGGCTGGATGAATGATATCAATATTGACGCCGAAACAAGAGCAAATCCTCACCATTGCTCCAGTATTTTGAGGTATATCAGGTTCAAAAATTGCTAAGTTCATCTAATTGATATTTTATAACTTTTTAATCCTAATATATGCGTCATCATGACACAATTTTTAGCACTTCAGATTGCCTTTTTCCCTTAAAAAACGATGATTTACAAGTATATTAGCAATATAACTCAAGGATATTAAGTTGTCAGAAAAACAAGTTACAAGAAGAAATTTTCTTTATGTCACTACAGGTGCATTTGCAGCTGCGGGAGCCGCTTCATTAGCATGGCCTTTCGTTGACCAAATGAACCCCGATGCATCAGTTAAAGCGTTAGCATCAACTGAGATTGATCTAAGGCCCATAATACCTGGACAAAGCATTACTGTGATGTGGAGGGGTAAACCGGTATTTATTAGAAGGCGAACACAGGCTGAAATTGATGAGGCAAAGAAAGTGAATTTAGCTGATTTACCGCACCCAGAGGAAGATAGCGATCGAGCACAAAATCCTGAATGGCTTGTTATGGTTGGAATTTGTACCCATCTTGGATGTGTGCCGCTTGGACAAAAAGGTGATTATAATGGTTGGTTTTGTCCATGTCATGGTTCTCATTATGATACATCAGGTAGGATAAGAAAGGGACCTGCACCTACAAATCTTGAGATTCCGGATTATGTATTCTTAAACGAAACTACTATTAAAATTGGATAAAAAAGTATGAGCGAAAATTATGCACCTAAATCAGCTGTTGGAAGATGGTTTAATGACCGTTTACCACTTTTAAACTTAATTTATGGACATTTACTTCCATATCCAACGCCGAAAAATTTAAATTATTGGTGGACATTTGGTGGAATTTTAACTTTTTGTCTTGTTACCCAAATAATTACAGGACTTGTCCTAGCAATGCACTATGTTGCTGACGCCGACTTAGCTTTTGCAAGTGTAGAGCATATAATGAGAGATGTTAATTATGGGTGGTTATTAAGATACATACATGCAAACGGTGCATCACTATTTTTTATGGCGGTATATATTCATATGGCAAGATCTCTATTTTACGGCTCATATAAAGAACCAAGAGAATTAATCTGGATAATTGGTGTGTTTATATTTTTACTCATGATTGCTACTGCCTTTATGGGGTATGTGCTTCCGTGGGGCCAAATGAGTTTCTGGGGAGCTACAGTTATAACAAATTTATTCAGTGCAATTCCTTTGGTAGGTGAGTCAGTAACTAACTGGTTGTGGGGAGGTTATGCTGTTGGTAGCCCACTTTTAACTAGGTTTTTCACATTACATTACCTGATGCCTTTCCTGATTTTTGCCCTAGTTATACTTCACGTTTGGGCACTACATGTACCTGGTAATAATAATCCTGAGGGTATTAATGTTGTTCAAGGCTCTCAAGATACAGTTCCTTTCCATCCTCATTACGTTGTAAAAGATATGTTTGCACTTGTTATATTCTTAGTTGTATTCGCGGGCTTTGTATTCTTTGTCCCTAATTTACTTGGACATACTGACAACTATATTGAAGCTAATCCTTTGCAAACTCCGGAACATATTGTCCCAGAATGGTATTTTCTTCCATTCTATGCAATCTTGAGATCTGTACCAGATAAACTCGGCGGAGTAATTTTAATGGTTTCTGCAATTGCTATTTTAGCATTCTTACCTTGGCTGGATACTTCAAAAGTTAGGTCAGCAAAATACAGACCTCTCTATAG
Organism: uncultured Pelagibacteraceae bacterium; assembly: GCA_902622985.1. Lineage (GTDB taxonomy): Bacteria > Pseudomonadota > Alphaproteobacteria > Pelagibacterales > AG-422-B15 > CACNXQ01. Next base: position 4,540 of record CACNSH010000011.1, read on the forward strand.
ACAGTTTGTATGGCTTTTCTTTGCTAATGTAATATTGCTTGGTTATCTAGGGGCTCAGACTGCTGATGGTCTATTTCTGATTATTGGACGAATTGCTACCGCTTATTATTTTGCTCATTTTATAATTATTTTACCTCTACTTGGCTATATTGAAAAAACCAAACCTTTGCCGAAGAGCTTGAGTGAGCCTGTTCTTTCACCAGAGGAAAGACAGATGAAGGCCGCTGCTTCTGGAGCCAGTGCATAGCTGCTGATATATGAAATTTATTATAAATTTATTTGCATCTTTCTCATTGCTACTGAGTTTTAGTTTCACTCAATTACATGCCGCTGGTGAAATGAAAGAGCCTATGCATCCTAATTGGTCATTTGAAGGACCGTTAGGAAAATTTGAGAGAGCGTCGCTTCAAAGAGGGTATCAAGTGTATACAGAAGTTTGTTCTGGGTGTCATTCAATGAACCTCTTAAGTTATAGAAATCTAATTGAAGAGGGTGGCCCTGAATTCAGCGAGTCTCAAGCTAAAGCAATGGCTGCAGCATTTGAAGTGAAAGCTGCTCCAAATGCTGACGGAGAAGTTGAAATGCGTCCTGCAATATTATCTGACAAGTTTGTTAGTCCGTATGAGAATGAACAACAGGGAAGAGCTGCAAATGGCGGCGCTTATCCCCCAGATTTATCTGTAATGGTTAAAGCGCGACATGGTGGAGCAGACTATTTGTACTCTTTATTGTTGGGTTATGTTGATGCACCAAGTGATATTAAACTTGATGATGGAGTTTATTACAACGAGTATGCTAAAGGCCAAAAAATAGCGATGCCTCAAGTATTGTATGAGGATGCTGTAGTATACACAGATGGAACAACTGCAACGCCAGAGCAAATGGCACGTGACGTCACAATGTTTCTTACATGGGCAGCAGAACCAAAGCTAGAAGCAAGAAAAAGAATCGGTTTTAAGGTAATTTCATACCTATTAATTCTTTCCGTATTACTCTACTTCACTAATCGACAAATTTGGAAAGATACCCATTAGTCTATTTTCTGAAAATAGTTGATTTTCAATTATTTAAAAAAATAATTTTAAGTAAATTATTAATATCCTTATCCACAGAAACATTTTATCGATCTCGATTACTTCATTTTGGTAATGTAAATTAAAATCTTACTAAACGGAGGAATTGAATGTTAGAAAATATTTTTAAATTAAAAGAGAACGGTACCAGTGTAAAAACTGAGTTACTGGCAGGTTTAGCCACGTTCTTAACAATGGCATATATTATTGTCGTTAATCCAGCCATCTTATCTACTGAGGGAACTGGTATGGATTTTGGCGGTGTATTTGTTGCCACAATCATAGCTGCTGTAGTTGGCTGTTTAATAATGGGCCTATGGGCTAATTGGCCAATTGCCCTAGCGCCTGGTATGGGCTTAAACGCTTTCTTTGCTTTTGGAGTTGTATTTGGGATGGGTTATACTTACCAGCAGGCTCTTGCCGCAGTATTTATTGCAGGGATAGTATTTTTAGTTTTATCTGTAACACCAGCGCGTCAGTGGATAATAAATAGCATACCAAAAAGTATGAAGTTTGGCGTAGGGGCGGGCATAGGCTTATTCTTAGCAATTATAGGATTAAAAAATGCTGGTGTTGTTGTTGATAATCCCGCAACTTTAGTTGGTTTAGGTGATGTAAGTTCAATGCCTGTAATATTAGCTGCCGTCGGTTTCGCAATTATGGCAATTTTAGATAAGCGCGGTGTTCCAGGATCAATCATCATAGGTATACTTGCAGTAAGTATCATTGCTTGGGTAAGCGGTGTGAGTGCAATTGATGGAGTTGTGGGTTCAGTACCACCAGCTGTACATGCGTTCTCAATGGATTTTAGCCTTGTAGCAACGGCAGGTTTTATTGGTGTCGCATTTGCTTTTCTTTTTGTAGACTTTTTCGATACCGCCGGAACTCTTACTTCAGTTGCCAATTTAACTGGTAAAGTTGACCAAGACGGAAACGTTGATGGGATAGGTAGAGCAGTTTTAGCAGACTCCACAGCTACAACAATAGGTGCATTAGTTGGAACTTCCAATACTACATCATACATTGAATCTGGAGCAGGTGTTAAAGAAGGCGGGCGAACAGGACTTACAGCGGTTGCTGTGGCAGTTCTATTTGCAATCTGTTTATTTTTAGCACCACTAGCTCAAAGTATTCCTGCATTTGCAACTGCTCCAGCTCTAGTGTTTGTTGCAACATTCTTTTTGAAAAATCTAAGGGATATAGAATGGGATGATGTCAGTGAATATGCTCCAGCAGTGTTAGCGGCAGTTTTGATGCCTCTTACATTTAGCATTGCTCATGGAATTGCACTTGGTTTTATAGCATACGTTGTAATTAAAGCACTAAGTGGTAGACACGAAGATCTAAATGCTGGTTCGATAGTAATTGGAGTATTATCGGTACTATACTTTATCTTCTAGTTTAGTTAATGATTGGCTTTGTCTTCCTCATCCCAGGGGAAGACAGGCCAAGTTTCTTGTGTAATTTCCTCCACATATGTATCAGCTAGAGGTAGACCTCTTGGTTTCGCATATATTACAGCTAAGTGCATATTAGGCATGTATTCCTTTAGCGCTTTAGCGGTACCGCCTTTATCAACAATATCATCTATGACGAGTACAACTTCATCAGTTTTCGGAGCTCTATGAACAATTGCTTTTCCAGCCTCTCTATGGATATAACTTTGTATGGAAACAATATCTACGTCCTGGATTCCAAGAGTGTAAGCTACAACTGAAGCAGGTACAAATCCACCTCGAGAGACAACAACCATTTTATCAAATTTAATGTTTTTTTCTTTTATGAGATGCGCAAGCTTAACTGCTTTTTCGTGCATTTCTTCATATGAAGGAAATTCTAGTTTATGGTCCATGATTAATTATTAAATAAAAAATGCATTACGTCACCATCTTGTACTACATAATCCTTACCTTCGCTACGCATCTTTCCAAGTTCTTTAGCTTTTGACTCTCCTTCACAATCTAAATAGTCTGTATATGATATAGTTTCAGCTCTAATAAAGCCTTTCTCAAAGTCTGTGTGGATTTTTCCTGCAGCTTTTGGTGCAGTAGTGCCATTTTCAATTGTCCATGCCCTAGTCTCTTGTTCGCCAGCTGTGAAATAAGTAATTAAGTTAAGAGTCGAATATCCAGCTTTTATTACCTTATTCAAGCCTGACTCATCCAATCCAAGACTTTCAAGATAATCTTTTTGATCCTCTTCACTTAAAGACGAGATTTGCGACTCAATTTCTGCTGAAATCTTAATTAAATTAGAATTTAGGAAATTTTCAATTTTTAAAGTTAGTTCATTACCATCAATTATTGAATTTTCATCAACATTACATACGTAAATTGTTGGCTTGATTGTTATTAAGTTGAACTCTTTTATTTGTGCAAAGATTTCATTTAAATTCTTCATTAAAATAGCAGGCTGACCTGACTCCAAGTGTTCAAGAAGAAGGTTCAAAGCCTCTGTTTTTAATTTGGCTTCTTTATCACCTTTTTTTACAAGTTTTTCTAATCCTTTATTTATTTTTTCGAGTTGTTCGATGTCGGATAGAACTAATTCAGTATTTATCGTTTCAATATCATCAACAGGATCTATTTTATTGTTTACATGAGTAATATTAGTATCTTCAAAACAGCGAACTACATGAATAACTGCATCTACTTCTCTAATATGAGATAAAAATTTATTTCCGAGTCCCTCTCCTTTAGAAGCACCTTTAACTAAACCCGCTATATCGTAAAAACTAAGAGATGTTGGTATTGTTTTTTTTGATTTTGCTAAATTTGATAAAGTTTCTACTCTTGCATCAGGCACTATTACAGTACCCTCATTTGGTTCAATAGTACAAAAAGGGTAGTTTGCTGCCTCCGCGGCAATTTTCTTTGTTAATGCATTAAATAATGTTGATTTTCCAACATTTGGCAATCCAACAATTCCACACTTAAATCCCATGATCGATTATTTTAAATTGTTAATAAATTTGGATTTTTCTCCATCCAATAATATTTTTATATTTTCAGACATTTTAATATTTAATTCATTAATAACTTCTAACTCACTTTTTTTAAAATTACTTAATACATGTTTATTAACCATTTCTTTATTGCCCGGATGATTTATACCTATTCTTATTCTATTATAATTTTTTCCAATTTTACTATCTATTGATTTGAGCCCATTATGACCTGCGGAAGAACCCCCCAACTTGATTTTTATTTTTCCTAAAGTGATATCTAGATCATCATGAATAATATAAGTTAAATTTGATTTAATTTTGAAAAAGTTTAAAAAAGTTGCAATACTTTTACCACACTCATTCATATAATCATTGGATTTAAAGGTGTATATTTTTTTCTTTCCAATAAGAAACGATGCCAACTCCCCATCAAATTTCTTTTCTCTCTTTACATCATCATGATCTTGTAAAAGCTGATCGATAAATAAATAGCCCACATTATGTCTATTATTTTTATGCTTTGTTCCAGGATTCCCTAATCCGATTAATGCAATCATATGATTGAAGATATATAAATATCAAAATAGGTAAAAGAAAAAGTGTTATTCTTTATCTTTGTTTTCTTCTTTGTTATCAGCCTCTGGAGCTACATCTTTTTTATCTTCAGCAGTAGCACCACCCTCAGTAGCTTCACCCTCAGCGGCCTCACCTTCTGCAGGAGCTTCAGGTTCTTTTACAACAGTAGGTGCAGCAACAGATGCTACAGTGAAATCTCTATCACTAATTGTTGGAGAAATTCCGTCACCTAAATTTGCTGCAGAAATTCTGATTGTGTCACCTATTTCTAAACCCTCTAGATCGAAAACTATCTCTTCAGGTATATTATTAGCAGGACAACTTAGTTGGACAGTACGTCTATTAACATTTAGAACACCACCTCGTTTTAATCCAGGTGATAACTCTTCATTTATAAACCTAGTAGGAATGTCCAAAGTAATTTTTGAGTCTTCAGCTAGTCTTAAGAAATCAATGTGTATAGGTTGATCAGAAAGTGGATCAAATTGAACCTCTCTTGGAATTGCTAAGCTTTTCTTTCCATCAATGTTAAGTGAAAATATTCTAGTTAGGAAACCACCAGAATTGATCTCTTTTTGAACTGTAATCTTATCTAATGAAATATTGACAGGGTTTTCTCCTAAACCATACATAACTGAAGGAATCTTACCAGCAGCAAGTACTTTTTTTACAGCGGATTTACCAGATCCATCCCTGATTTCAGCGTTTAAATTACTTTCTTTGCTCATAACGATGAGGTTGGTATTAAATTAAAATTACCTATATGGCAAGTATATAAATCAAAATTCAAATAGACTTGATACTGAGCTCGCCTCGGATATCCTCTTAATTGCCTCGCCCAATAAATCTGAGATACTAATCGACCTAATTTTCTCACAAGCTTTTAATTTTTCTTGATTATTGATTGAGTCTGTAATCACTAGTTCAGTCAATTTTGATGCACTAATTTTCTCTAAGGCTTTTCCTGTTAATACTCCGTGCGTAACATATGAAGTGATACTGTTAGCTCCTAAATCTATAATTTTGTCAGCTGCATTACAAATTGTTCCCGCTGAGTCAATGATATCATCTAGTATAATACAATCTTTTCCCTTTACATCTCCAATGATATTCATTACTTCACTTTCACCTGCTTTGGGTCTTCTTTTGTCAACAATAGCAATTGAGGCTCCGATCTTATTTGCAATTGCTCTTGCCCTCACAACTCCACCAATATCAGGAGAAACTGCAACTAGATTACTAATTTCATATTTTTCTTTTATGTCTTTTGAAAACACTGGACCTGCAAATAAATTATCTGTTGGTATGTCAAAAAATCCTTGTATCTGTTCAGCATGAAGATCTAAAGTAAGCACTCTGTCTGCTCCAGCGGTTGTTATTAAATTTGCAACTAATTTTGCTGAGATAGGAGTTCTTGGCCCTGGTTTTCTATCTTGACGTGCATATCCATAATAAGGGATAACAGCAGTAATCCTTTTTGCTGAAGCTCTTTTAAGTGCATCTATCATCACCAGTAGCTCCATTATATTGTCATTTGCTGGGTAAGATAGAGACTCCATTACGAATACATCCTCACCACGAATGTTCTCTTTAATTTCTACATAAACTTCATCATCAGCAAATCTTGTAATAGAAGCATTTGTAAGGTTTTCGCCAAGATATTCTGCGACGCTCTTAGATAAAGGTAAATTGCTGTTTCCTGCAATAATTCTCATATTTATCTGTCTTTTATAACAATTGTTGAAATCATTCTACCATAATCGGTTATATTTTTTTTATAATTTCTTCGATAGCTAAAACATAATGTTTCTTCGCTGAAAGTATCGACATCAACAATCTCGTGGTTAGTAATTTGCTCATCAGAAAGTATTTTGAGAATGAATTCAGTAAGCGAAAACAGATATCTATCATTATGATTTTTTTGAAAAAATCTTGCATTATCTTGATCTTGTCTAATAAAGTTTTTGTAAAAAGGTAATCTTACCTCATAGGATTTTTGTCTTATACATGGGCCAATGCTGCAGCGTATATTATCTCTCTTTCCGCCCAGCTTAGTTATTTGTAAAATTGTATTTTGAATTATGCCATTCAAGGCACCTTTCCAGCCTGCATGACAAGCTCCTATTATTTCATTTTTCGCTTCATAAAATAATAATGGAGCACAATCAGCCGTTAATACTGATAAGATTTTATTATTTTCTTTAGTTACAATCCCGTCACATTTTAAAATTTCAGACTTATTGCTGCTATCTAAAACTATTGCATTTGAAGAGTGTGTTTGATGCATCATAATAATATCAGACTTTTTTAAACCGTAATATCTAGAAATAGCGACTAAATTTTCTTCAATTGCACTATTCTCATCTTTTGATCCTTTTCCACAATTTAATGATTTATATCTTCCTTGTGAAACACCGCCCAACCTTGAAAAGAAACAATGATCTATATTTGAGAGATTTTTTGTAAAAAACATTAAATATTAATTTCCAAAACTTTAAATAAATTTCCCATATATTCTCTTTTGGTAAGTATTGCCAACTGTTCGTTTATTTGCTTCTCTTTCTTTGGGTTTTTCTTAATTAGGATGTTAGCTCGATCTAAAATTCCATTTTGCCGAAGGAAATTAGATTGAGTATTTATTATAAAGTCATCAATTTTATTTTCTTCTAAAATATTTTGCAGGTTATTAAAGTCTACATGATATGTGATATCTTGATTACCTGGGTTATCAAGAAAATCAGTTTTTTTATTTGATTTAATTGACTGAAGTGTGCTTATCTTAGGTAGATTAATATATCCATAATCAATTAGTAAGAAAAAACCATTATTCATAAGCAAGAAATTAATCAATTCCCGAAAGATTAAATTAGTCTCAGGAGAAAATTCAATTACCTCAAGATGTTTAAGGTCTTGCAAATTTTTTACAAATTTAGAAATATCCGGTCTCGGCTTAATAAAGTCAAATCTGAGACCATCCTTTTGATCCAATTTAATAACCGTTTCATAAATATTTCCGTTCCTACTCATTAATTGGCGCGTAGGTATCGCATCAAAAAACTCATTTGCAATTATTACTGAAAATTCATTAGGATATGAATTGAAATTTTTATGTATTTTACAATTAGGATAGGTATTTTTTAGATTTTGAATGTAGAATTTATTAATTTCATTAAAGTGAATTGTATACTCGACATCTTCATCTAATAAAGCATTGAGTACTCGAGTAATATCGTTTATCAGAGTGCCTCTTCCTGGTCCAAGTTCAATTAAATTAAACTCTTTTATGTTTCTTGCATGAATGAGGTTTAATATTTTTACAGCAATTATTTCACCAAACATTTGAGATATTTCAGGTGCGGTAACAAAATCTCCATCTTTGCCTACAGCTTTGTTAGACGTATAGTATCCATGCTCTTCATCTCTTAATGAAATACTCATAAAATCATCTAGATAGAGAAATGTACTTTCTTTTAAAGCATCATAAATTTTATCTTGTATCATTTTTAATGATTTTAATTACTAAAATTAAAATTCCAGCAAGAAACATTGGTAAAGATAATATCATGCCCATTGTAAGAAAATGATATACAAATCCTAATTGAATATCGGGCTCACGTGTAAATTCAACGGTAAATCTAAATAATCCATAAAGCATCAGAAAGACACCTGAAATTATTCCAGGGTTTTTAAGTTTTTTAAATTTAAAAATTAAAAAATTTAAAATTATAAATAATAAAAATCCTTCTAAAAAAGCTTCATATAATTGACTTGGATGACGAAACTGGTTGTCAGCGTTTGGAAATTTCATCCCAATAAGAAAATTCGAAGGTCTTCCAAATAATTCGCCATTAATAAAATTAGATATTCTACCAAAAAATATTCCAACAGGAGCTGATACACATATCAAATCGCTTATTTCAAAAAAAGTAGTTTTATAGAGCTTTGAAATTATTATGGCGGCTATAACAATACCAAGCAAACCTCCGTGAAAGGATAAACCCCCTTGCCAAAGATATAATATCTCAATTAGATTTTCAGAGTAATAATCATTATTATAGAAAATCACATATCCCAATCGTGCTCCTATAACTAATCCAATTATTGAATAAAAAATTAGATCATCTATTAGTTTTTCATTGATGCTATTACTATGAGAAACTGCTTTATTTGAAGCGAGATATTTAATGTATCTCCAAGCAAATATAAATCCTACAATATACGCAAGTGAGTACCAACGGATATCAAGAGGACCAATCGAAAAAAAAACTGGACTAATAGATGGAAAACTAAGATAAATCACGTTAATTTTGAATAATATTTAAAATATATTTATCACTAATTATGATCACAAGGAAAGTTTTAATTAATAAATTTGTTAACTTTGTTACAAAAGGCTTTGAGCTTTCGCAGGCGATCAATGATGAATACAAAACGATAAAAAAGTTTAAAAAAGATATAAATAATGCCAAAGAAAAAAAACACTGCAAGTAGTTTAAATAAAGAAAAATTTTTAATAATTGGTGCTGGTAATATGGGAATTGCTGTGATCAAGTCATTGTTTAATCACCGTATTTCCTCAAAAAAAATCGTAGTCATTGAAAAGAATCAGTCAAGCGAATTGAAAAAATTGAAAAGATCAAATAATTTTGAAATAAAAAAGAGCATAGATAAAATTAATAATCTTTATCAACCTACAATCACACTTATTGCTGTTAAGCCTAATCAATTAAAAACACTGAATGGGTTAGATAAAGATAATAGACTTGGTAATTCAATTATAGTTTCCGTAGTTGCTGGTAAAAAAATAATAGATTTAAATAAAGTCTTCAAAAAAACATCTGGTATTGTAAGAGCTATGACTAATACTCCTGTATCTGTTAATATGGGTACCACAATTGTATATTTTGAGAGAAAAATAAAAACAAAACAAAAAAAACCTATTTTTGATTTCATGTCCTTATTGGGGCAAGTCAGTGAAACCAAAAAAGAAGATTTAATTGATGATTTCACTGCAATTTTTGGAAGTGGTCCAGCATACATATATCTTTTTATAAATTCTCTCATCGAGATAGCTAATAAATCGGGGTTTAAAAATTCGGACAGTATGGTTTTACAGACTTTCTTAGGATCAATATTACTTTTATTGAGTGGGCAAAAAAAGCCTTCTGATTTACAGAAAGAGGTGACAAGTAAGGGAGGCACCACTGAAGCAGCGCTGAGTATTCTTGCTTCCAATAAAGGATTAAAAAGTCTTCTTATAAGAGCTGTCAACAAAGCAACAAAAAGATCTAGAGAATTGAGTAAAATTTCTTAATTAGGTATTTCAATCGCAACCTCTAAACCCCCTAAATAACTGTCGTGCAGTGATATTTTTCCATTTATTGAATTCAATAAGGATTTAGTGGTAGCTAGACCTAATCCAGAGTTTGAGACATTCTGATTTCTACTTTGGTCTACTCTATAGAAAGGTTTAAATACATTATCTTTTTCACTATCAGGAATACCAATCCCATTGTCATGAATGTTTATTTTAATTAGGTTTTTGTTTATATCTGCTTTAATTATTATTTTGTCTGATTGTACAATCGCATTATTTAATACATTTGTAATTGAGCGAGAAAAAATATTCTCATTTACAAAAACTTCTTCATCATTAATGATTTCGAGGTTAATTTCATGTTTTGTAAAATGTATGTCATTCTTAATATTTATGATTGCCTCAATAGGATTAATTGTGGATTTATCTTTTGACTCATTTATGGCTGCAAAATCTAAATATTCTACTAGCATCTCATTCATCTGATTAATTTCTAAATTAAGTTCGTTTTTAATTTCATTATCTTTAATTGACTCAAGAAGTAACTTCATTCTCGTGAGAGGAGTTTTTAAGTCGTGACTCACTCCCGCCAACATAAGAGATCGTTGTTCAATTTGTCTTGATATTCGATTTTTCATTTTTAAAAATTCCAAACTTGCCTGTCTTACTTCTAGGGCACCTGATACTTTGAAATTATTAACTTCTTGTCCTTTGCCAAATTGTTCTGCTGCCTTAGCTAAATTCGAAATTGGTTTAACTTGATTTTTCAAAAATAAATACGCTATCAAAACAAGGATAAATGAAGAAATGATTTGCCATCCTAAAAATATATGGTTTCTTGAAGTTGTTATTCGTTGAATTGGGAAATTAAAATGTATTGCTTTTTCTGAAGTGCTTAAAATAACATCGACTGTCTCGTTATTTTGTTCAATAACAAAAAATTCATGGTTAATACGTGTATTCAGCTCATTTTTTAGACTGACAAGTACTTGATTATTGTTTTGTTTGGCAATTAGTTGTTCCAAATCATATTTGCTAAGTTCTTTAATATTCATTAGAAAGTAATCTCCAAATTGATTATTTGCTTGATTTTGATCTAACCTTATTTCACTTGAGAGCATTCTGTCAGATATTAACTCTATTTCCATAGCAACAGATCTTGATAGGCGGTTGAGTGTTCGTTCCCACAAGCTATTATAATAATATGATAGAATTATTAATTGAAACATAACGATTGGAAATAAAACAATTAACACTGTTCTTCCTAAAAGACTCGTTGGTAATATTTTTTTTATCATTTAGTCAATCCATAACTCATAACCAGAACCTCTTTTAGTTTTAAGAAATTTCGGAATTTTAGGGTTTTTTTCAATTTTTTTTCTAAGTCTGTTTATGCACACGTCTAATGTTCTTTCTTGATTAAAATTAAGTGATGTAATTAGCTCCTCTCTTGAAAATGACTTACCAGGAAATTTTGATAATATTCGCAATATTTTTAATTCATTCTCATTAAGAGATTGTTCAGTCGATTTTCCTTTTATCACACCACTTTTCAAATCAACAATAATATTATCAAGTTGAATTTGTTTAGCTTCTTTTTTTATAGAAGTTTTATTTAGGATATTATTTATACGTAAAAGTAATTCTTTTGGTTCAAAGGGTTTTCCCAAATAATCATCTGCTCCAATTTCTAAACCATGGACTCTGTCTTCAGTTTCTCCCATTGCAGTAAGATGGATTATAGGTATTAGGGATTTTTCACGAATTTCTTTAGTTAATTCATAACCATTTTGTCCCGGCATCATTATGTCAATCACAAGTAAATCAAATGTAATATATTCTAGTATTTCTTTTGCTTCAGCGGCATTACTTGCTGTTGATACAAGGTACTTATTGTCAACTAAAAATGTCTTTAATAATTCTCTAATCTTGTCATCATCATCAACTAAAAGAATATGTAGAGTATTTTCACTCATCAATGTTCCTCTATAAATGAATTAATTACTTGATTAAATCCTTGCACTGAACCAGCTCCAGACTTTACATAGGCTTTTGAAAGCGAATTTATTATAGGCTTTATTGCTTCGTTTAAAGCCTTATTAGCATTATCTGTCATAAATAAATTTTTTTTTCTTGCATCATCATTGTTTATTTTTTGAATAATTAAGTTTTCTTTGATTAGCACTCTGAGTACACGATTAAGGCTTTGCTTTCTTATATCCAGTTTCTTAAGTAGTTCATTAAATGTAATTCCGGGCTTAATATTTATTATCAAAAGACATCTAATATCGGCTATTCCCAATTTTTTATCGTCTAGATTTAATAAAATCTCTTTTTCCATAATTTTTACAACTTCAAAAAAACTATTTAATGAATTTTTAATTCTGTCTTCACGCAGATAAAGTAAAGATGCAGATTTATTAGATATTGTATTTAAGTCAGCCACTATGACATAATAATCTGAAAATTATATATTAATCAAGCCATTTTTCTGTTATGACACTTTTAATTTATTAAAATAATTTAAATGAAAATAGCACCATTTGATAATCGAGAGGGTTTTATTTGGATGAATGGAGAGTTCATCAAATGGAATGATGCGAAATGCCATGTTATTACTCAGGGTCTCCACTATGCCAGTGCTGTGTTTGAAGGGGAAAGAGCTTATAAAGGTAAGATTTTTAAATCTGAAGAACACACAAAAAGGTTATTTAGATCAGCGGAAATTGTAGGCATAAAAATTCCTTACAGTCAGTCTCAAATTAATGAGGCCAAAGATGAACTTATTAAAAAAATGAATTTTGAAGATTGTTATGTTAGGCCAATTGCATGGAGGGGGTCTCAGCAAATGGGAATCTCAACTGCTAAGTCTGATATAAATGTTGCAATTGCAGTATGGAATGATTGGGCATCTTATTTTAAAATCGAAGATCGAAAAGCTGGCCTTCGATTAATAACTTCGCCCTGGAAGCGACCATCACCTGATACAGCACCTTGCGAAGCAAAAGCATCTGGCCCTTACGTTATTTGTACAATGTCAAAAGAATTTGCGGAACAAAAAGGTTACCATGATGCCTTGATGTTGGACTATAGAGGTTATGTTGCTGAAGGCACTGGAGCTAATATTTTCTTTATTAAGGGAAAAGAAATTCATACCCCAATTCCTGATTGTTTTCTAAATGGTATAACTAGGCAAACTGTTATTGAAATGGTCACAGAGCAAGGCTTTAATATTACGGAGCGTCATATAAAGCCAGAAGAAATTAGTAATTTTGATGAGGCCTTTCTAACAGGTACCGCGGCAGAGATTACTCCAATTAAGTCTATTGACGATATTAAATTCAATACTGGAGACAATACCCAAAATTTTAAGTTTATGCAGGATTATCACGAAATCGTGAGATCTTAACTTAAAATATACTTTTATAATATTGATAAGCGCTGATCAGCGTAATTATAGTTGACAGCCAGAACAGATAAATACCTATGTTTAATATAGGCTTCAAATCTATGTAGATGCTTCCTATTAAGATCAAAAATAAACTCAAAATTTGCAATGCAGTTTTATATTTTCCTAATATAGAAACATCTATTTTTTTTACTTCTGGTAAATTAGATGCATATTCTCTTAGACCAGAGATAAAAATTTCTCTAAATATTATTAAGTAGGCTGGAATTAAATTTATCTCATTAATATAGTCATTATAGATAAATGTAATTATTAACAGTACGACAAATAGCTTATCTGCAATAGGATCTAACATTTTACCAAATTCAGATGTACTATTCGTTTTTCTTGCGATTACCCCATCAAAATAATCTGACAATGCAATAACAATAAACAAAATAAGAATTGCCAATTTAAATGAGCTATTACTATCTATGATTAAATATATTAATAATGGTAATAAAAAAATTCTAAGTAGAGTGAGAAAATTTGGTAACTTAGACATTATCCGTTAAAATATGCATATATTTTTTCTGAAAGCAACTTGCTAATTCCTCTAACTTTCATTATATCCTGAGCTGAGGCATTTTTAATATTTTTAACTGATCCAAAATGATTCAAAAGTAATTTTCTTCTGCTTCGTCCTAAACCTTCTATCGGTTCTAGTTCTGAGGCGTGCATTTCCCTCTTTCTTTTCGCTTTATGTGCTCCGATTGCGTAGCGATGTGACTCATCTCTAATTCTCTGAATAAAGAAAAAGGAGGGAGTATTTTTGTCGATAAAGTTTTTTTTGTTTTTATATATTATTTGATCTAATGACTCTTTTCTTCCCTCACCCTTAAATATTGATATTAGTTCCATTTCATTTAAACCTTTAGTTTCTAGGATTTCTCTAGCTAAATCGTAGTGTCCTTTACCTCCATCAATAACCAATAAATCAGGCAATTTTTCATATTTCTTTGAATTTTTGATTGCTTCTTTTGAAAATCTTCTTTCAAGGACGTGTCTCATCATTCCGTAATCATCACCAATTTTTACTTTTGATGAGTCTATATTAAATTTTCTGTATGATTTTTTTTCAAACCCTTCTTCAGAGTAAACAATCATTGCACCAACTGCATTTTTGCCCGATAGATGACTGTTGTCATACGCTTCAACTCTTTTTATTTTTTTAGTCATCTTGAGTACTTTTGAAAGCTGGCTTAGATTCTCTTTGTCAGAGTGAGACTGTGCAATGTGATTTTTAAGTGCTAGTTCTGAGTTTCTACTCGCATAATTCACTATATCTAATTTTTTTCCCTTTTTAGGGACAAAAAAAGATGTCTTGTAATTATAAATGGATTTAAGAGATGTTTCGATAAGAGATGAATTTTTTATAGGTAAGTTTAGTAATACATTTTTTGGAGGGGAATATCTTGTATAGAAATCAACAATAAAACGCTCTAGGATCTCATAAGTTTCTACTTCATCGCTATGTTTTGGAAAATAAGATCTATTTCCCCAATTTTGACCTGACCTATAAATAAATACTTGAACACATGATTTATTACCTTTTCTTGAAATTGAAATCACGTCAGTATTTTTTACATCGTAAAGATTTATGTTTTGCTGACTTTGAATCTGGGTTAGAGCAACTATCTTATCTCTATAGCTAGCTGCTTTTTCATAATTAAGACTTTTACTTTCTTCATCCATTTTAGAAGATAACTCCTCTTGTAAATTGCTATGTTGACCTGAAAGAAAGTGCTCAGCATTCTTAACGCTTTGTAAATACTCTTTTTTACTTAATGTATAATCAACACAGGGACCACTGCACCTTTCAATTTGATAAAGAAGACATGGTTTAGATCTATTTTGAAAAATAGTATCATCGCACGACCTTAGTAGAAAAACTTTCTGTAATATTTTAAGAGTATAATTTAGTGAATTAATTGTTGCGAACGGACCAAAGTATTTTCCCTTATATTTTTGTTTTCCTCTATGTTTTGAAATTTGTGGAAATTCTTGTTCATGATTAATAAAAATATAAGGAAATGATTTATCATCTCGTAAAAGTATATTGAAAGGAGGTTTAAGTTTTTTTATTAAATTTGCCTCAAGCAACAAAGCTTCTTTTTCTGTCTCAGTAATAATTACTTCAATATTTGATATTCTACTAACCATCCTTCTGATTCGATTTGAGAGATTGTTAGTGTTTAGATAGCTTTTAAGTCTATTTTGGAGATTTTTTGCTTTGCCAACATACATAATCTCTTCTTTTTCATTTAGCATTTTATAAATGCCGGAGGAAGAGGGGGATTGGTCAATTATTTCTTTAATATTCTCAAGATTATTCATTATTCTGAACGAGAGCGTTCAACTTCGATGCCTGCGCTTTCAGCTTCTTGAATTGCATCAAGTTTTTCAAGTCTTATCTTCATAGTTTGAATTCTTTTGTTTTTAAAACACTCCTGAAATATTTTTTCAGCAAGCTTTTCTAGTAAAATTGTATGACCCGATTTAATAATTTTTTTAATTTTTTTTGAAATCTGATTATAACAAACAACACTGTACAATTTATCATCATTAATTTTTTTTGGATTTTTAACTTTAGCAATTATATTTATGCGGAGTGGTTGGCTCTTTATTTTCTCGTGTTTGTATACTCCAATGTTTGCATCGATCATAAAATCATTTAAAAAGATTAAATCGTATCCAGAATTTGGATTGATCAAATCTGTTTCTGACCTTAATTCACTTAATTTAAGAATATTCCTTGCTGTCATGATAAATGCTCCCCACCATCTACAGCTATAAATTGACCTGTAATTGATTTTGATTCAAGAAGAAATTTAACAGTTCTTGCAATCTCCTCCGGCGGTGAACCTATTTTAAGTAAAGTATTTTTGATCGATTTATCAAAATGTTTTTTTGATTGATGAATATTTTTAAGTGTTGGGCCCGGGCCAATCGCATTAACCCTAATGTTAGGAGCAAATGATTTTGCCATGATTGTAGTTGCAGATAGTAAAGCAGATTTTGAAATGGAGTAGGAAAAAAACGATGTATCTGGATTGACTACATTTTGATCCAATATATTTATGATATGCCCTAGGCTCTTTTTTGGAAGTTGTTTATTAAATTCTTTAGATATTATTAGAGGGGCGTATAAGTTTATATTCATATGATCATACCAAAGTTTATCATTTAAATTTTCTATATTATCATTGATGAATAAGGAGGCATTATTAATAATTGCATGTATTGGTCCAAAAAATTTTTTACTTCTTTTAATTATATTTTTAACATCAGATATTTTAGACAAATCAGTTTTCATTATTTCGCAATCGCGCCCGTTACTATTAATAATATTTTTTAATTCTCTGGCTGCTTTTGATGACTTATTATAGTGTATTATAAAATTATAATGAGAATCTTTAAGAAATAGTGCAATTGATCTACCAATTCTTTGGGAACCGCCTGTAATTAATATTGTTTTTTTCATAATATGAAAGAATACCCAAGATATAAAAAATAACTAATCAAGAAAAAAGCAGAATGTATTTTTCTCATTTGAATTCTTAAAATTGCCATAAGAGCTATCATCATAGTTACTAATATTAAAATATATATGTGAAATACATCTATATTTTTTAGAGAATATTCAAGCCCTCTAAGTTGAACAATTATAACCCCTGGTAGGAAAACAAACAGGATGTTCATAATGTTACTGCCAATAACATTACCAATACCTATAGAGCCCTTCTTTTTTAAGTAAGAAATAATAACAGTTATCAATTCAGGCAAGGATGTACCAATGGCCAGAACAAAAATACCTATTAGTACCTCGTTAACTCCTAACGTTTGAAAAATATTCAGTGAACTGTCTAAAAAAATTTTCCCACCGATAAAAATGCCTATGAAGGCACTTAGTAAAATTATATAAGTGTATCTTCCAAAAATTTTTTGTTCTTCATTTTGATCTGAGGATTTGTAATTACGAAGAAAATTGATAAAGAACAAAGTTAAAACTAAATAGCCGATTGTGTGAATGAGAGTGACTGTTTGGCTAATATAAAATAAGAGCGCGAAGTATAAAGATATTAGAAGTAAAAAAATAATATCCTTAGTGCCTAATTTATCTAGATTAATTTTGAAAAAAAATGCTGAAGTTCCTAAAATTAGTAAAATATTTGCAATATTAGATCCTATAATATTTCCGGTAATGGCATCAGTAGCTGGAACAATCTTTGTTGCAGCAAATAGAGTTATAACTAGTTCAGGTGCTGATGTACCAAACGCTACAATTGTTAAACCTATTAATACTGGGGATAAATTGAACTTTTTAGCAATTGCGTCAGCCGATTCAATCATTTTATCTGCACTGTATAAAAGAAGAGATAATCCTATTAACAGTATGCAGAAATCTATAAACATTAAGTAAAGTACTTTCTTTTTTTCCTTTTATTTTTTTTATAAACTATATTGCTGTTGGATGGTAACTCTAATTCATTATTCTCAAGCCTTTTTATCTCATCTCTTAACTTAGCAGCTTCTTCAAAATTAAGATCATCAGCAAAATCCATCATATTTTTCTTAAGTTCCTCAAGATGTTTTTTTAGATTATTTCCGACGAGATGTTTTTCTGTACTCTTCAAATCAACGTTTACACGATCATTTTCATAAATACTTTCAAGAATATCACTAATATCCCTCTTTATAGTTTCAGGTGTAATATTATTTTCTTTGTTGTATTGCTTTTGTATATCTCTTCTTCTGTCAGTCTCACTTATTGCTTTTTTTATACTCTCTGTTTCTTTATCAGCATACAGTATTACTCTTCCGTCTACATTTCTTGCTGCTCTACCGATTGTCTGTACCAATGATCTCTCCGATCTTAAGAAGCCTTCTTTATCAGCATCTAATATTGCGACTAAAGCACATTCAGGTATATCCAAACCTTCTCTAAGTAAATTGATACCCACTAATACATCAAACAGTCCCTTTCTTAGGTCACGGATGATTTCAATCCTTTCTAATGTATCAATATCTGAATGCATATATTTTACTTTTATTCCGTTTTCATGCATATACTCTGACAAGTCCTCAGCCATGCGTTTAGTAAGTGTTGTCACTAATACTCGGTATTTAAGATCAATAATTTTTTTACATTCTGATATTAAATCTTCAACTTGAGTTTTCGCAGGCCTTATTTCAATCTCTGGATCAATCAACCCTGTTGGCCTTATTATTTGTTCAGTAAATACCCCTTGAGTTTTTTGCATTTCCCATGGTCCTGGAGTAGCAGAAATGAATAAACTTTGAGGACGCATCATTTCCCATTCCTCAAACTTCAATGGTCTGTTATCTAAGCAAGATGGTAATCTAAAGCCATATTCTGACAGTGTTGTTTTTCTGCTTCGGTCACCTTTATACATGCCTTCTAATTGAGGTACTGTGACATGACTTTCATCAACAAAAAGGAGTGCATTGTCAGGCAAGTATTCAAAAAGTGTTGGAGGCGGTTCGCCTGGATTTCTTCCAGAGAGATATCTTGAATAATTCTCAATACCTGGACAACTACCCGTTGCTTCAATCATTTCTAAATCAAACCTTGTTCTTTCTTCTATTCGTTGAGCCTCTATTAATTTATTTTCTTTTTTAAATTCAGGAATCCTCACTTCTAAATCTTTTCGTATTTGTTTTATGGCAGTATCAAGTGTTGGCCTTGGAGTGACGTAGTGACTGTTTGCATAAATTTTTATAGTTTCTAACTCAGCTGTCTTTTTTCCAGTCAATGGATCAAATTCACTTATCGACTCGAGATCATCTCCAAATAACGATAATTTCCATGCGCGGTCTTCGTAATGGGATGGAAAAACCTCAATCAAGTCTCCACGCACTCTAAATGTGCCTCTATGAAAATCTGTGTCGTTTCGGTTATATTGAAGCGTGATGAGTTTTTGAATAATTTCATTTCGTCCAATCTTTTGATTTTTTTCTAATCGAATAGTCATTGATCTATACGTTTCAACAGAACCTATTCCATAAATACATGAAACACTTGCAACAATCACAACATCTTTTCTCTCAAGTAAGGATTGAGTTGCTGAGTGTCTCATTCGATCGATTTGTTCATTTATCGATGCTTCTTTTTCTATGTAAGTATTTGACCTCGGTACGTACGCTTCAGGTATATAATAGTCATAATAAGATACAAAATATTCAACGGCATTGTCTGGAAAGAATGACTTCATTTCACCATATAATTGTGCTGCTAAAGTTTTATTTGGAGCAAGTATTAGAGTTGGCCTTTGAAGTTTTTCTATAATTTTAGCCATCGTGAAAGTTTTGCCTGATCCAGTTACTCCAAGCAAAACTTGTTCCATCTCATTGCCTTTAATGCTTTTAACAATCTCTTCAATTGCTTGAGGCTGATCTCCAGCAGGTTTGTATTCAGATGTGACTTTAAGAACTTCAGAATTTGGCATTAATTTATTAATTAGTTAGAATATAAATTGTGTATTAATCTAATTTAATATAATAGCTGATTGTATAAATAACAAATTCTGGGGATAAGCAGTGGTAGAACTATCACACAGTATAAAAAGAATTAAGCCATCGGCCACCATGGCAGTGACCCAAAAAGCTCGTGAATTAAAGGCCGCAGGAAAGGATATCATAGGTTTAGGAGCGGGTGAACCTGATTTTGATACTCCAGAAAATATTAAAAAAGCTGCTATTCAAGCGATAAACGATGGAGATACAAAATATACTCCTGTTGATGGAACTCCAGAACTGAAGAAAGCAATCAAAGCAAAATTTAAAAGAGAAAATAATTTAGATTACGAGCTTGATGAAATCTCTGTTGGTACAGGAGGAAAGCAAATTATTTTTAACGCATTTGCTGTCTCCTTAAATGATTCAGATGAAGTAATTATCCCAGCTCCTTATTGGGTAACTTACCCTGACGTCGTTAATTATTTCAATGGAAAACCTATTTTTGTTCAATGTGGTGAAGAGTCAGGATTTAAAATAACCCCACAACAACTTGAAAACACAATCAATCAATCAACCAAATGGTTTATTCTTAATTCACCATCAAATCCTACAGGTTCCTGTTATACAAAGAATGAACTTTTAGAACTTGCAAATGTTTTAAAAAAATATCCACACGTGAACATAATGACAGACGATTTATATGAACATCTTATATACGATGATAATGAATTTCATACTTTTGCAAGCATTGCTCCAGAACTTAAAGAGAGAATATTAACATTGAACGGAGTTAGTAAGGCATATGCTATGACAGGCTGGAGAATTGGTTATGCGGGAGGAAATGCAAGCTTGATTAAAGCCATGGGCAAGCTTCAGTCTCAATCAACAAGCAATCCAACATCTATCAGTCAAGCTGCAGCAGTTGAAGCCTTAAATGGAGATAATTCATTCATTGCCGAAAGAGCCAAAGTATTTAAAGGTAGACGTGATTTTCTAATCAATGAATTTTCTAGTATGAATGGAATTACTTGTAGAGTACCTGAAGGTGCATTTTATGTTTTTCCATCATGTAAAGGAGTAATTGGTAAAGTTGATGAGTCGAATAACAAAATTACTAACGATGAGGAATTTACTACATCATTATTAGAGCATGCAGGAGTTGCTGTTGTTCAAGGTTCAGCTTTTGGTTTGGAGGGCTACTTTAGAATTTCTTATGCAACTTCAGACGAAAACTTAAAAAATGCATGCATTCGAATGAAAGATTTTCTTAATAAATTAAGATAATTCAGCTAGGTATTTTTCTGCCTCAAGCGCTGCCATACAACCCATACCAGCTGCAGTAACCGCCTGACGATAAATTTTATCCTTTACATCTCCTGCTGCATATACACCTTCAACGTTTGTAAGTGTTGAGTCAGGTTTTGTAATTATATATCCATCTTCATCCATTTCGACTTGGTCCCTGAAAATTTGAGTAGCTGGATCATGCCCTATAGCAACAAAGACACCGTCTAGCTCGATACTGCTGGTTTCGTTAGTTTTTGTATTTTTAATGTTTATACTTTTTACATTTAGAGGATCTTCATCGCCAACTATTTCTTTTAGTTCGCTATCCCACACACATTCAACCTTTTCATTTTTAAACAATCTATCTTGAAGAATTTTTTCTGCTCGAAGTTCATCACGCCTATGAACAAGGTACACTTTAGATGCAAAGTTTGTTAAATATAATGCTTCCTCAACAGCTGAATTACCACCGCCGATGACTGCTACCTTTTTTTCCTTAAAAAAGAAGCCATCACAAGTTGCACAAGCTGAAACGCCATATCCTTGAAATTTTTTTTCAGAGTCTAATCCAAGCCATCTTGCTTGAGCTCCTGTTGAGATAATCACTGAGTCTGCAGTATACTCAGTTCCCGACTCGCTAATAGCCTTAAATGGCTTACATTTAAAGTCTACACTTTTTATAATGTCATTTATAATATTTGTTCCAACATTTTTTGCTTGTTCTTGCATTTGTTCCATTAACCATGGGCCTTGTATTACATCCCCGTACCCAGGATAGTTTTCAACATCAGTTGTTATAGTAAGTTGCCCACCTGGCTGCAAACCTTGAACTAAAGTCGGCTCGAGCATAGCCCTTGCCGCATATATTGCGGCAGTGTATCCTGCGGGACCTGAACCTATTATTAGAACTTTTGAATGCATTTAATTTTTATAATCTATATATTATCTGCTAGTAATTAAAGAACTTTTGTATTCAACATAGATAGTTATTAAATGACCAATTTCAAGAATTTGAGAGCGTGGTGCCTAACAGATGGATCAGCAGGAATGATCAGTCAGGTCAAAGGCCTTGCAGATGCTCTTAATTTAAATTTTGAGCAAAAGACAATAGATTTAAAATTTCCATGGAATAAGCTTCCAGTGGGAATATTACCAACATCTAAAATTATATTTAATAATTACAGACAAATAAGCTTAGAAAGTAATATTCCTCCAGATATTATTATATCATGTGGCAAGAGGTCTATTTATGCGTCTTTACATCTCAAAAAATCATTAAAAAATAAAGTCTTTTCAATTCACATACAAAATCCAAAAATCAACCCAGCTCATTTTGATTTGGTTGTCGCTCCGGCACATGATGATTTAAAAGGTAAAAATGTGCTTCAAACTGATTTGGCACTTAATCATATAAACAAAAGGCTACTAAGCAAAGAGGCTGAACTTTACACAGCTCAATTCTCAAAAATAGAAAAACCTATTTGTGCGATTTTCTTAGGAGGTCAAAACAGAAATTATCGCTTCGATATATCTGTTGTTAAGGTATTAGCTGATCAAGTCGATAAAATTATTAAAAATAATGACATTAAACTATACATTTTATTCTCAAGAAGAACTGATCAATTTATTATTGAATACCTGAAAGAACGCTTTTTGAATCAGAATATTATTTGGAACGACGAAGGTAACCCTTATTTAGCCTTAATGAAGTTTTCCAA
>CACNSH010000012.1 GCA_902622985.1 uncultured Pelagibacteraceae bacterium
CAAAAGATGCAATCATAGAAACAGCTTATTTATCTAATTCCAATTTCGCAGACTATGCGTATATCTTACTTACTGTTGGTGTTGTTATGACATCTTTCTATTCATGGAGACTTATCTTTCTTGTTTTCAATGGAAAAACAAGAATGGCAGAAGAAGACCTTAGTAAAGTTCATGAGTCTTCCTCAGTAATGTTAATTCCTCTAATAATTTTAGCAATTGGAGCTTTGTTTTTTGGATTTTTATTCAAAAGCTATTTTATTGGTTATTACAGTGATGTATTTTGGAATGGCTCAATTGTCGTCCACCATGAAGATCACCATTCAATTCCTTTGTTAATATATTATTTGCCTGCAATTTTAGGCATAGTTGGATTTATTATCGCTTGGTTCATGTATATTCGAAAATCAGATATGGCTAAAAATATAGCAGAGTTAAATAAGCCGCTTTACAATTTTCTATTAAATAAATGGTATTTCGACGAGTTGTATAATTCAATTTTTGTAAAACCAGCTATGGCAATTGGCCAGATTTTTTGGAAGTTTATTGATGGTTTAATTATTGATGGTTACGGACCTAACGGAATAGCTGCTTTAGTGAGCAGAATATCAATAAAAGCAAAGCAAGTTCAATCTGGATTCATCTACCATTATGCTTTTGCGATTTTAATTGGTCTTTCAATCATTATTACTTTCATAATTTTTAGGTTTTAAACAATGAGTGAAATTCCAATCTTAAGTATTTTAATCTTTATACCGGTCGTTGGTATATTTTTTATGTTATTGATAAGAAATAATGATGACCAAAGCTCGCAAAACTTAAAACACACCGCCTTATGGATCACTTTTTTAAATTTCATTATATCACTATCGTTACTTTTTTCATTTGACTTAAATAATCCAGATTTTCAATTTGTAGAAAAATACGCATGGATAGAAAGTGGTATCAGTTATCATTTAGGTATAGATGGAGTTTCAATTTTATTTGTAATACTGACAACAATGCTTGTACCTATTTGCATACTTGCAAGCTATGAGAGCATTAAATTTTCTGTAAAAGAATATTTAATTTCATTTTTAGCTTTAGAAACTTTTATGATTGGGGTTTTCTGCTCACTTGATCTTGTACTATTTTATCTTTTTTTTGAAGGAGGTTTAATTCCAATGTTTTTAATCATTGGGATATGGGGTGGAGAAAGAAGGGTTTATTCAACTTTCAAATTTTTTCTTTATACACTTGCGGGCTCAGTATTTATGCTACTTGCAATAATTTATATTTTCATTTCTACAGGCACAACTGATGTTGAAACACTCTTGGTGTATAATTTTACTACAAACGAACAATTAATATTGTGGACCGCATTTTTTACTTCTTTCATGGTCAAGATACCTATGTGGCCTTTTCATACTTGGCTACCAGATGCTCACGTAGAAGCACCAACAGCTGGTTCAGTTATACTTGCGGGCGTTCTATTAAAAATGGCTGGGTATGGCTTTATAAGATTTTCTATTGGTTTTTTTCCGGATGCATCAGAATTTTTTGCGCCATTTATTTTTTCTCTTAGTGTCATAGCAATAATAGTGACTTCTCTAATCGCATTAGTGCAAGAAGATATGAAAAAACTGATTGCTTATTCATCAGTTGCTCATATGGGATTTGTAACATTAGGAATATTTACATTTACTGTGCAAGGAATAGAAGGTGGCATCATTCAAATGATAAGTCATGGCATTGTTTCTGCTGCATTATTTTTATGTGTTGGCGTGGTATATGATCGTCTACATACAAGAGAAATCGCAAGATATGGAGGCTTAGTTAGTAAAATGCCTTTTTATTCATTTTCATTTATGATTTTTATATTAGCCAGTCTTGGCTTGCCTGGAACAAGTGGTTTTGTTGGCGAGTTTTTAGTGCTTCTTTCTATATTTTCAATAAATACATATTTCGCAATATTTGCGACTACAGGCGTTGTATTGGCAGCCACGTATTCATTATGGCTTTATAGAAGAATAATATTTGGTGCTTTAATTAAAGATGATCTATCTGAAATGTTTGACTTAACAAGAAGAGAGATAATTATTTTTCTTCCCTTAATTATCCTTACAATATTCATAGGCTTATATCCGAAACCAATCATAAATATAATTGAACCTTCAACAGAAAAAATTGTAAATCAAATTAAAATGAAATTAGATTGAAATGCAAAGTTTAGTATACATATTACCCGAATTATTTTTATTTATAGTTGCAACAGTTTTGTTGGTGACTGGCTTGTTTTTGAAAAATATAAAGCTTATTAACTTACTTGCTATATTTTCACTTTTAGTCACAGTTATCTTAATTTTAAATCAACCCTTTCAGTCAGCCTTTCTAAATAGTTTTATCGTAGATGAATTTTCACTAGTACTAAAAGTTATAATACTAATCGGCTCCATTGCTTCATTGATTATGTTTGTATCAAGTAAAGATGACCTAAATATAAATATATATGAATTTCCAATTTTAATAATTTTCTCAACCATAGGTATGATGGTGATGGTTTCAGCTAATGATTTGCTTGCAATGTTTATAGGATTGGAGCTTCAATCATTAAGCCTTTATGTTCTTGCGGCTTTGAACAGAAAC
The DNA here is from genome assembly GCA_902622985.1 of uncultured Pelagibacteraceae bacterium. GTDB lineage: Bacteria > Pseudomonadota > Alphaproteobacteria > Pelagibacterales > AG-422-B15 > CACNXQ01. The sequence goes on from CACNSH010000012.1 coordinate 2,623, forward strand.
AGCTTATTGTCATCAGAAGCAGGAATTAAATATTTTATCCTCGGAGCTCTTTCCTCAGGCTTATTACTCTTTGGAATCTCATATATTTATGGATTTTCAGGAAATACAAACTTTAATCTAATCGCTGTAAATATTAACCCCGAAAGTCTGGGTTTAATTATTGGTATAGTTTTTGTATTGGCAGGGCTAGCTTTTAAAGTGTCAGCAGTTCCTTTTCATATGTGGACGCCTGACGTTTATCAAGGAGCACCAACTCCGATTACAGGATTCTTTGCTCTTGCTCCAAAAATTGCTGCAATGGGTTTACTTGTTAGATTTTTATTCAATTCATTTGGTGAGATTTACATTGACTGGCAACAAATTATTTTTTTCATATCAATCGCATCGATGATGCTCGCTGCCTTTGCTGCCATTGCTCAAACTAATTTAAAAAGACTAATGGCATATAGCTCAATAGGTCATATTGGATATGCTTTAATAGGTGTGGCCTGTTTTACCGATGAGGGGTTAAGGTCATTATTAATATATTTAATGATTTATTTAATTATGAATATTGCTGTTTTTGCTTTTTTACTGTCTTTAAAAAGAAACGATGGATATTTTGAAAATATTTCAGATTTATCTGGAATGCATAAAAATCATCCTTTAAGAACCATGCTAATTGCCTTGATTATGTTTTCTTTAGCTGGCATCCCTCCTTTAGCTGGCTTTTTTGGTAAATTTTATATTTTCGTTGCAGCTATTGAGTCTGAAATGTTGTTTCTCGCAATCACTGGTGTCATAGCAAGTGTTATCAGTGCATTTTATTATTTAAGGATTGTTAAGATAATGTATTTTGATGAATCTAAAGAAGAATTTGATGGATCAAGTATCAAATCACTTAATCTGCTTTATTATCCTTCATCAATACTAATTATTATTTTCTTTATTTATCCATCGCCAGTAATAAATATTTCTGAATATGCTATTCAATCAATTATTTAATGTTAGATCAAATTCAATCAGAAGTTATTTTTCATGAAGTAATCGATAGCACGAATGTAGAAGCTAAAAGATTAATTGAAAATGACAAAATAAATAAAGCAACTTGGATTATAGCAAATAGACAAACTTCAGGCAAAGGCAGAAATAATAATAAATGGGTTTCAGAGGTAGGTAATTTTTACGGCACATATGTCTTGCCAATTAATTTGGATTACAGAAAGATACCATTTATTTCATGTATAACTTCTTTGTCGGTATATGATGCAATTAAAAATCTTTTACCCAATAATGACTTTTTAAAAATTAAATGGCCAAACGACATACTTTATAATGATGCAAAATTAGCTGGAATATTAATAGAAAATTTACTAAGTGAAAGTGTGAGTTTTTCAATAATTGGAATTGGTATTAACTTAAAAAATTCACCAAATATAAATAATCATAATACTATCTCTATAAAATCTATAATCGAAAATGAAGTTATGCCAAAAGATATACTTGAAACAATAGACTCCAATATCAATAATTACTTGAATATTCTTAACAGTGATAATATTTCAGAATTAATTGAGTTATATAAAAATAATTGTTGGAAAATGCGAGATCGGGTTCGTTTTTTACAAAATAATATTGAATTTGAAGGTATATTAGATGATATAACTGATACATTTGAGATTCTAATTAAAGTGAATGGAGAGCTTAAGAAATTCAATTCAGGAGAACTGTCATTTAGTTATTAATCATGAAGGTTTTAGTTGATATAGGAAATACAAATGTATTAATGGGGAAATATGATAATTCGAGATTAATTGATCAAGTACGATTTGAAACTAATACAGTTATAAGTTCACCAGATGATATATTGAAATCGCTAAGTACTTTTTTAACTAATGTAGAATATGTATTAATTTCAGGTGTCGTACCACAAGCTCAAAAAAATTTACGAATTTTGATCTCAAAAAATTTTGAAAATCTATCAATTAGAGAATTAAATACTTCTGACTTAGAGGCATTTATAAAATTTAATGTTATCAACCCAGCTGAAGTTGGAGATGACAGGATCATTAACTCAATAGCGGCTATAGATAAGTATGAACCTCCTTTCGTAATTGTAGATTTTGGGACAGCCACCACGTTGGATGTCGTAGATAAGAACGGTGCATATTCTGGAGGGTTAATTTGTCCTGGTGTCAACTTATCAATAAAATCACTGTCAGATGGTGCAGCGTTATTGCCACTTATAACTTTTAAAAAGCCTGAAACATTAATTGGTAAACATACAATTGCCGCAATGGAATCGGGTATTTATTGGGGGTATATTAGTTTAATCGAGGGCTTGATTGAGAAATTAAAAACTTCTCACGAGTGCTCTAATGCAAAAGCTATAGCAACTGGAGGTTTATCAAAACTATTTGAAAATGACCTTAAATGCATTAACTATTTTGAGAGAGATCTTACTCTTGAAGGTCTTTTAATCGTAAGCAATAAATTACAATGAGCAAAGGTGATAGATTAGTATTTCTGCCTTTAGGAGGCACTGGTGAAATTGGGATGAACATGAATCTCTATGGATACGGTAAAGAGATTGATGACATGAAATGGCTAATTGTTGATGTTGGTATCACATTTGGTGATGAGACCACACCAGGTGTAGACATCATTTTACCTGATCACGATTTTATAAAGGAAAGAAAAGATAATTTATCTGGAATTATAATAACTCATGCTCATGAAGATCATGTTGGAGGTCTTGCATATCTATGGCCAGATTTAAAATGTCCTATTTATGCTACTCCATTTACAGCTTCAATAATAAGACTAAAATTTGAAGAAAGAGGATTAGATCATGAAGGTTATTTGAATGTAATAGATCTGTCTTCTGAAATAGAAATAAAACCCTTTGATATAAAATTTCAAACTCTGACGCACTCAATACCAGAGCCAAATTCACTTATCATAAAAACAAAGCTAGGGAATATATATCATACTGGTGACTGGAAAATTGATGATGATCCAGTTGTAGGAAAAGCTATTGACTTTAACGAACTCAAATCAAACACTAAAGATATTCTTGCAATGGTTTGCGATTCAACAAACGCCCTAACAAAAGGAAGATCTGGATCAGAATCAGAAGTTAAGAATAATTTAACTGAAGTTATAAAAGGGATAAAGAATAGAGTTTTTGTAACATCTTTTGCTTCAAATGTAGCAAGACTTGAAACAATTGCCCATGCCGCAAAGGAGACAAATAGATCGTTAGTCGTCTTAGGCAGATCTATGCATCGCATGATAAGTGTCGCAAGGCAAAATGGTATTCTTAATGATATAGATGTTATTTTATCTGAAAAGGAAGCAGTAAAAAAAAAGAGGGAGGAAGTTTTGTATCTTTGTACAGGCAGTCAAGGTGAACCAAGGGGCGCAATGATGCGAATTGCTAATCAAGATTTCCCTCATGTTGATATTGATTTAGATGATACTATTATTTTTTCATCAAAGATTATCCCAGGGAATGAGAAGAAAATTTTCCAATTGTTTAATCGTCTCTCAGAGTTAGGTGCAAATGTTATAACTGAGTATGATGAAAATATACATGTCTCGGGTCATCCATGCTTAGATGAAATGGTTGATATGTATGATAATATTAAACCCTTAATTTCAGTTCCAGTTCACGGTGAACACAGACACTTAAAAAGACATTCAAATCTTGCGAAGGAAATGGGTGTAAAGTTCCCAATGCTAATTTCTAATGGAGATATATTGCAAATTGCTCCTGGATCGCCATACGTAGTTGATCAGTGTGACTCTGGCAGACAGTACTTTGATGGAAATAGATTAGTAAAAAGTGAAAGCAGTCATATTAAAGATAGAAAAAGAATGGCTTACAATGGTGTATTGAATGTTACATGTATAATTGATAAAAAAATGAATTTAAAAGAAAACCCATTGATTATTAGCAGTGGCATAGTAAGCGATCAAGAATATGAGAATGATGAGATGGTATATTTATTAGAAGAGGAAATTTATAAATTTTTTGAGGATAAGACAAATTTATCAAAAAAAGAAAAAAAGCTATATCAAAAGCTCGAGACATTATCGCGAAATTTTGTTTTCAGGCATACTCGTAAAAAACCTTTGACAAACATAAGTATTGTTCATATTTAATTAGTATGATCGGAAAATTAAATCACATTGCCATTGCGGTTCCAAATATTAAAGAAGCTGCTGAACAATATAAAAACATTTTTGGTGCAAAGGTCTCTGATCCTGTCGAACAACCCGATCATGGCGTAACAACAGTATTTATAGATTTAGGTAATACAAAAATAGAATTGCTAGAGGTTCTAGGCGAGGGGTCTCCAATTCAAAACTTTATTGATAAAAATCCAAAAGGTGGAATGCATCATATTTGCCTGGAAGTTAATGACATTAATACTGCTATAGATAAATTGAACACTCATGAAGTATCAATAACTGGTACTGGTAAACCAAAAATTGGCGCTCATGGTAAACCAGTAGTTTTTCTTCATCCAAAAAGCTGTAACGGAACACTCATAGAGTTAGAAGAAGTATAATTTGGGTATAACTGGCTCAATTATCATTTTTTTATTAATTTGGTGGTTAATTTTTTTCATATCACTCCCAATTAATATAAAAAAAAATAGGTCAGGAAACTATATAGAAGGGGAAGATCCTGGTGCGCCTAATAATCCACAATTATTTAGAAAATTCTTAATTACAACAGTTGTCTCAATAATCATCTGGTTTATCATATATAGTTTTCTAAATAATGAAGGCTTTCTGATGTATATCTTAAAGCTTTTTTACATAAATGAAGTTATCTAATTATTTTCTACCAGTATTAAAAGAGTCTCCAAGCGAAGCAGAAATTGTTTCTCATAAACTTATGCTGCGCTCTGGTATGATCAGTCAATCAAGTTCTGGTATTTACTCTTGGTTACCTCTTGGGTTAAAGGTTTTAAAAAAAATCGAAAACATCGTCAGAGATGAACAGAATAAGGCGGGAGTTAATGAAATATTAATGCCAACTATTCAACCCGCAGATTTATGGAAAGAAAGTGGACGATATGAAGATTATGGAAAAGAAATGTTAAGAATTAATGATCGTCAAGAAAGAGAAATGCTTTATGGTCCGACAAACGAAGAGCAAATAACAGATATATTTAGAAGAAATGTTAAATCCTATAAAGAGCTTCCAATGCTGCTCTACCATATACAGTGGAAATTTAGAGATGAATTAAGGCCAAGATTTGGAGTAATGAGAGGTAGGGAATTTTTAATGAAAGATGCTTACTCATTCGATATTGATGCAGCATCATCAGAAGATACTTATAATCGTTTTTTTATTTGTTATTTAAAAACATTTGCAAGATTAGGTCTCAAAGCAATACCTATGGCAGCTGATACAGGACCCATCGGAGGAGATCTCTCACATGAATTTATAATTATTTCTAATACGGGGGAAAGTGATATTTATTTTGATAATAAAATATTAAATGAAGGAAATAAGATTTCTGACGTTAGCTATGACGACGACCTAAATTCAATTGTTGAAAAATTTAAAAGTTATTATTCTGCCTCAGATGAGAAACATGATAAGGCTAAATTTGATGAAATAGTTCATAAAGAAAAACAAATGAATTCAAAAGGAATTGAAGTGGGTCACATATTCCATTTTGGAACAAAATATTCAAATTCAATGAAGGCAAATGTTTTAGATTCCGATGGAAAAGAAAAAGCGGTACACATGGGATCATATGGAATAGGAATTTCACGTCTAGTGGGCGCTATAATAGAGTCCTCTCATGATGAAAGTGGAATAATATGGCCTGATGCAGTGTCGCCATTTACACTTGGTGTTATAAACTTGAAACCAAAAGACGATGAAGCCTCCTCAATTGCTAACAAAGTTTACAATCAAATTAATGATAAATCTGAAGTTTTATTTGATGATAAAAATGATAACGCAGGAGTAAAATTTTCTAGAATGGATTTAATAGGTTTGCCACATCAAATTATAATAGGAAGCAAAGCTGTGTCGGACGGTCTAGTAGAGTATAAAAATAGAAAAAGTGGAGAAACAGAATTCATTAACCTAGATAAATTAGATAAGTTTCTAAAAGAAATGAACGTTTAAACAAAGTGCCATTTAATTATTTTGAGAGATTTATAGCTTTTAGGTACCTAGTTCCTTTGAGAAAAGGCGGGTTGTTATCGGTCATTTCATGGCTTTCATTTATTGGGATTTGTATCGGTGTCGCAACATTAATAATTGTGATGTCTGTAATGAATGGTTTTCATGATGAACTAAAAAAAAGAATTATTGGTTTCAATGGCCATATTTATATTAAGAATATAGAGCCATACTTTGAGAATGATCAGAGCCTTACTGAAATTAAGGAAATATTATTTATTGATAGAAATATATCTATTCAAGCCTTAGTAAGTTCAGCTAATAAGAGCAATGGAATAGTTATCAAATCGATCAATGATGAGAATATTAAATTTTACGAATTTGTTAATAATCTAAATAATGATAATCTGCTAACAGCTAATTCAATAATATTAGGAGAGGAATTAGCATTTTCTCTAGGTGTATTACCTGGTGACGAAATAAAAGTCACTTCTTCCTCAATGATTTCTACTCCGCTAGGTCAAATCCCAAGATCTCACAAAATGACAGTATCGGCTACATTTAGTTCTGGTATGAGTGAATATGACAAAAATTTTGCATTTACTTCACTTGCAAATGTTCAAAAACTCTTGAGTCTCAATAATGAGATATCAACCATTGAGATACATTTAAAAGATATCAATGATGTAGAAAATGTTAAGAGTGATTTACTTAAGATTTATAATGAAGATTATTTAGTAAAAGATTGGATTGATCTAAATAGTTCTTTTTGGGAAGTGTTGGCAACGGAGCGTGAATTAATGTTCTTTGTATTATCACTAATTATCATAATTGCTGCATTTAATATTGTTACTAGCCTTTTTATTTTAGTACAAAATAAAAATAAAGAAATAGCAGTACTCAAAACAATTGGTAGCAGTGATAGTTCAATTTTAAGAATATTTTTGCTAGTCGGTACTTTTATAGGGTTTAGTGGAACGATCATAGGTTCTATTCTTGGAATACTTTTTACAATAAATATTGATACAATAAGAAATTTACTAAATTCAACATTCAATTTAAATTTATTTCCATCTGAGTTTTATTATCTTGATAAAATGCCAACAAGTATCGATTTGAATCAAATTATATTAATCATTTTCTTTTCTTTAATTATATCAATAATAGCGACTGTATATCCAGCCTATAAAGCTTCTAAGACAGAAATTAGAGGAATATTAAATAATGTCTGATACAAATCTAATTTTAAAAAATATTTCAAAATCTTACCATCAAGCTAATAATAGCTTATCTATTTTAAAAGATATTTCGATAGAAGTTATAAGTGGTGATTTTATTGCAGTTACAGGTCCCTCAGGTTCAGGAAAAACTACTCTACTTAACTTAGTCGGGTTACTCGATACATCCGACGAAGGCACTATCTCATTCAATGGTAGAGATCTCACGAGTTTAAATAGTGAACAGAAGAATAAATTTAGAAGAGATAATTATGGGTTTATTTATCAAAACTACAATTTATTGGAAAATTTTAATGCTCTTGAAAATGTTGCGTTACCGTTATTATTAAATGGATACAGCAAGGACGAGGCGACACAAAGAGCAGAAAATATAATGAGGGTGTTTATGATTGATGATAGATCTTTACATTTCCCAAATTCATTGTCAGGAGGGGAGCAGCAGAGAGTGGCAATATCAAGAGCTTTAGTAAATAATCCTAAATTTATAATTGCCGATGAGCCAACTGGCAATTTAGACAGTATGAATTCTGATTTGGTGTTTAATTATTTAAAAAACTACGTCGAATCAGAAAATATGACACTAATTATAGCTACTCATGATGAGGAGTTGGCATCTAAGGCAAACAAAAGGATAAATTTATAAGTGAGCGACTTTATTCATTTAACAAATAAAACAGAATACTCATTATCAGAAGGCGCTTTACCTATAGCGCGTATATCAGAACTTTGTCAGGCTTTTAAAATGCCAGCTGTAGGCATCACTGACACGAATAATATGTTTGGAGCTCTAGAATTTAGTGAGAAAGTATCAAGTGTTGGAGTTCAGCCCATAATTGGATGTAATTTAAAAATCAAAACACCTAAAAATTATCTTCATGAAAATGTTGGAGATGAAGATCTTCATTTCTTTCTTAATATTTTCTCTAAAAATGAAGATGGATATAAAAATTTATTGAATGTAATTTCAAGTGCGTACATGAATCATAAAGAAAATGCTTATGTAGATATTGAACACTTGTTTAAAAACAAAGAAGGTCTATTAGTCCTTTCTGGTGGAAATAATTCTATTTTAAAATATTCTAATGGTAATAATATTACTTCACAATCTGTGTCGTTTATAGCTGACTTTAAAAAAGAATTTATTGATAATTTTTATTTAGAAATTCAAAGAATTGGAGGGAATGATTATAGAATTGATGAAGAGGTCATTCTAAATTTAGCTTACGATAATAATATCCCGATTGTTGCAACTAATGATGTCTACTTTGAGGGACCTGACCATTTTGAAGCACATGACGCGCTTATGTGTATAGAAAAAAAACTTTTTGTCTCTCAAAAAGATAGAAAAAGACTTTCAAAAAATCACTATTTTAAGTCACAAAATGAAATGCAAGAACTTTTTTCAGATATTCCGGAAGCATTATTTAACACAATTGAGATCGCACAGAGGTGCTCTCACAGACCTAAAATTAAAATGCCAGCACTTCCATCTTATCATAATGACGCTAGTCAAGAAAAAAAATTATTAAGAGAACTATCTTTTAAAGGCCTTGGGCAAAATCTCGCTCAAAAATTTATGAGTGAACAAATAGATAATAATTCACAATTAAACATAAAAAAAGAATATGAAGAGAGGTTAGAGAAAGAGTTAAAAATAATTATAGATATGAAATATGAAGGTTATTTTTTAATTGTTTCAGATTTTATAAGATGGGCAAAAGATAATGATATACCTGTTGGTCCTGGAAGAGGATCAGGAGCAGGATCTTTAGTAGCATGGTGTCTAAAAATTACAGACCTGGACCCAATAAAATTTGGTTTAATCTTTGAAAGATTCTTAAACCCTGAAAGAGTATCTCTACCAGATTTTGATATTGATTTTTGCCGTGATGGAAGAGACCGCGTCTTAGACTACGTTCACTCGAAATATGGAAATAATCATGTTGCTCAAATAATCACCTTTGGAAAATTACAAGCACGCGCTGTAATTAGAGATGTAGGAAGAGTTCTGGGCATACCCTATGGCCAAGTTGATTATCTATGCAAACTAATGCCTTTTGATCCTTCAAGACCCATGACGCTACAGCAATATATTGATGAAGAGCCAAGGCTTAATGAAGAGGCAAATAAAGACGATAAGATTTCAAAATTATTGGATGTGTCTCTAAAATTAGAGGGCCTTAAAAGACACGCATCAATTCATGCAGCTGGAGTTGTTATTTCAAAAGAAGAAGTATTCAAAGATGTTCCAATATACAGTGATCCAGACTCAGATATTCTGCTTACTCAATTTGATATGAAATGGGTAGAGAACGCAGGTTTAGTAAAATTTGATTTTTTAGGATTAAAAACTCTAACGCTTATTGATAATTGTGCAAAATTAGTAAAGGCAATTAATCCTTCATTTAATATTGATGATATAAATATTAATGACCAAAAGACTTATGAATTATTGAGCACTGGAGAAACAACCGGGATTTTTCAATTAGAGAGTGCTGGAATGAAGGATACTCTTAAGCAGCTCATGCCAGATAAGTTTGAAGACATTATAGCAATTGTTGCGCTATACCGACCTGGTCCGATGGCAAATATTCCAAGCTATATCGAGAGAAAGCATGGTAGAGAAAAACCCGATTATATCCATCCTCTACTAGAAAAATTATTAGAGGAAACTTATGGAGTTATAATATATCAAGAACAGGTTATGGGAGTGGCCAGGGAATTGTCTGGATATTCTGATGGCGAAGCAGACTTACTTAGAAGAGCGATGGGAAAAAAAATTCAAAAGGAAATGAATGCTCAAAAACAAAGATTTATAGATGGTTGTTTAAAAAAGGACATCAAAGAAAATGAAGCGCATTCTATTTTTGATTTATTATCAAAGTTTGCTGATTACGGCTTCAATAAAAGTCATGCTGCTGCATATGCAATGATTGCCTTTCAAACTGCATATTTGAAAACACACTATCCAATAGAATTTTTTGCAGCATCAATGACATTAGACATAAATAATACAGATAAAATATCAATTTTTCAGCAAGAGTTAACTCGGCTTGAAATAAATTTATCATCACCAAGTGTAAATTTTTCAGGACCAAATTTTTTAAGAAATAATGATTCAATCCTATATGCTTTAGGAGCAATTAAAAACGTTGGAATTGAGTCAATGAAGGATTTGTGTAATGAAAGAAATCTGAATGGAAGTTTTAAGGATTTAAATGATTTTATAAATAGATGCGGTAACTCAGTTATTAATAAAAAAACAATTGAAGCATTGTCATGCGCGGGAGCATTTGATGAGTTTAAAATTAATAGAGCAGCTATTTTCAATCAGGCATCAGATATCGTTAAACATCATAAGTCATTAAACACTAATGCTTATAATTCTCAAGATGACTTGTTTAGTGAAACTACCTTATCAAATTTTAATTTAAAAAAAGATGAAGAATGGAAACATGGTTATAAATTAATGAAAGAATATGAAATGCTAGGTTTTTATCTATCAGGACACCCTTTAGAAGTGCATAAGAAGAATTATAAGAATTTACTACTAAGAGAATATAATGAAATAAAGGAAAATCCTGACCTTCATAATCAAAAAGACCTTTTGATTGGTGGAACACTTCTTTCTAAAAAAGAGAAAAGATCAGCTAGAGGTAATGCTTATGCATTTTTAAATTTTTCTGATCTTACTTCTATCTACGAATTAATAATTTTTGAAAGTAATCTAAGGAAGTATAGAGAACTTCTTATCGAAGGTGAGTCATTTGTTTTAGGTGTAGATTTTTCTAATCAAAACGGAATGCTAAGAGGGGAACTCAAAAAAGTTTTTAGTTTTGAAGAAGTAGAAAAACTTAATAAAAATGAAAACCTTAGAATAGAAAGAAAAGAAAATATTAAATGGCAGACATTAAAGATTTATGCAGATGGAAATTTCTCTAAAAATGAGTTGGCTAAATTAAAGTGGGCAAAGGGTGATAATAAAATAGAAATTATATATAATAATCAATTACTTAGAATACCGGGCCAATTCAATATAACATCTGAAATGATTGCAAAAATGAAAAATTTAAACGGAGTAAAGAAAGTCGACCTTGTAGAATAAGCTGTTGTAAAGTTTTATCTTTTAATATATCTAATGTCACTAATATCACGCGGCGATAGCTAATGCTGTCCGGTCCTTTTTAAGGTCAAATTGCTGTGGATGAATAACCGGAGAAATAAAATGGGTATACCAAATATAAATTTAAAAGAACTTGTTGATGCGGGTGTGCATTTTGGACATAAGTCACAAAGATGGAACCCTAAAATGTCAAAGTACATTCACAGTACAAAAGAAGATATACACATCATAAATCTTAATTTCACTGTACAGATGTTAAGTGAAGCATTGAAAGTTGTCGATACCGTAGTATCAAAAGGTGGAAAAATTCTTTTTGTTGCTACAAAAAAACAAGCGGCCAATAAAATTGCCCAGGTAGCAATCGAAACTAATCAATATTACGTAAATCATAGATGGTTAGGTGGAATGTTAACTAACTGGTCAACTATTACTAAATCTATCAAAAAAATGAAGGAGCTAGAAGTTTTAAAATCAAATCCTGATAATGAGTTTACAAAAAAAGAGATTTTAAAAATTACTAATCAATACAACAAACTTGTTAGATCTTTGAGTGGTATTAGTGAAATGAAAAAATCACCTGATCTAGTTTTTATTATAGATACAAAATTAGAGCACATTGCTGTTTCAGAAGCTAACCTTTTAAACATACCCATTATTGGAATAGTTGACACTAATTGCGATCCTGAAAAAATAGATTTTCCAATCCCAGGAAATGATGACTCAAGAAGATCAATAGATCTTTATTGTTCACTAATTAGAGAAACTATTAAATCATCTAGTGATAAAATTGATTTTGATAATAGTCAAAATGTTAAAAAAGAGGAAGCGCTTGAAAATGAAAATTCAAAAAATGCTGAGGATGTAAATAATGACAGTTAGCGCAAAAGAAGTGCAAGAGCTTAGAAAGATATCTGGCGCAGGGATGATGGAATGTAAATCTGCCTTAAATGAATCAGGCGGTGATTTAACTCAGGCATTTAAACTGTTAAGAGAAAAAGGTATTGCAAAAGCTGAAAAAAAATCAAACAGAGATGCAAACGAGGGCCTTGTTGGAGTTAAAGTTCTTAACGGCAAAGCAACTATTGTTGAAATCAATTCAGAAACCGACTTTGTATCTAGGAACTCTGAATTTCATAAACTTGTAAATACTATTTTAGATATTTCAATTTCAGGTAATGATGCAGAATTGGACAGCCAGCAAGAAGTTATAGATCTTATCAATGATGCAGTAGGCAAGATTGGAGAGAATATTGTTTTAAGGAGGTCTAATTCTTTAACTGGTAACATTTTTAGCTATGTACACAATAGTGTCAGCGATGGTTTAGGAAAAATTGGTGTACTTGTTGACTTAGAATCTGAAAAAAAAGATCTTACAGAAGTTGGAAAAAATTTATGCATGCACATAGCAGCTCTTAATCCAAAGTCTATTTCTGAAAATGATCTAGACAATGAAATTTTGTTATCTGAAAAAGAAATAATTAAACAACAATTAAAAGACACTAAAAAACCTCAAAATATTCTTGAAAAGATGATGGAAGGTAAATTAAAAAAATTTTTAGAAGAAAATACTCTCTTAGGGCAAAAATTTGTTATTGATCCCACAATTACAATAGGTCAATATATTGATCAATACGCAGATACAAATGCATGCCAAATTACTGTGAAACAGTTTATTAGGTACGAAATAGGCGCATAATTATGCCAAAGAAAAGATTAAACCGGATATTAATTAAATTATCTGGAGAGTCTTTAATGGGTAAAGGAAAGTATGGAATAGAATTAAGTACTGTAAATAGAATTGCAAGCGATTTACTTTCCCTAAAAAAATTAAATAATCAAATCTGTATTGTTATCGGTGGTGGAAATATATTTAGAGGACTAGCTGCCTCAGCAAAAGGTATGGACAGAGCTAATGCTGATTATATGGGCATGCTTGCTACGGTAATGAATAGTCTCGCACTCCAGAATTCTCTAGAAAAGTTGAATGTTGAAACACGAGTAATGTCAGCATTTCCTATACAGTCGATATGTGAAACATATATAAGAAGAAGAGCAATAAGACATATGGAAAAAAATAGACTTGTAATATGTGCTGCTGGAACCGGCAATCCTTATTTCTCTACCGACACTGCATCAGCCTTAAGGGCCGCAGAACTTGAATGTAAGGTTATTTACAAGGCAACTCAAGTAGATGGCATATATGATAAAGATCCAAATAAATTTAAGAATGCAAAAAGGCTTAAAAAAATTTCTTATGAGAAATATTTAATGAATAATCTTAAAGTTTTAGATGGTGCCGCAGTGAGCATCGCAAGAGATAATAACATACCAATTAAAATTTTTTCGATTATAACAAAAAACTGTTTTAAAAACGTATATACTAATAAACAAAAATATTCTGAGATAGTCGATGTTTGAAGACATTAAAAATAATATTAAAAGTAGGATGGAGTCTTCTATTCAATCTTTTAAATCAGATATGCAAGGCATAAGAACTGGGAGAGCATCTCCTAATATGTTGGACTCAATCAAAATTGATGCCTATGGTCAAAAAATGAACATTAACCAGCTAGGTAATATAACCACACCTGATCCCAGATCTATTAATATTGATGTTTGGGATACCTCAAATATTGTATTAGTAGATAAGGCACTTAGAGAGTCTGATTTAGGTATAAACCCAATGATTGAAGGTAATTTAATTAGATTGCCCCTTCCTCAGTTGACTGAAGAAAGAAGAAATGAATTTTTAAAAATGGCGGGTAAAATTTCGGAGAGTGCTAAAGTTGCAATTAGAAACATCAGAAGAGACGGTATAGAGCAAGTTAAAAAATTAGAGAAAGATAAAGAAATAGGCCAAGATGAGTCTAAAAAGTATCAAGAAAACATTGAAAAAATTACAATCGATCAAGTTCAAATAATCGAAGAAATTCTGAAGTCTAAAGAAACTGACTTAAAAAATATATAAATCTAAGTGAATTCATCTGTTTTTTCAAAAAATAAAATAAATCATGTCGCTATAATTATGGATGGAAATGGCAGGTGGGCAAAAAAAAATAAAGTAGCTAAGAAAGTCGGTCATGAATATGGAATTAGAAATTGTATTTCAATTTGTGATAATACACACAAGTTAAAATATGCAGTAAAAGAAATATCATTTTATGTATTTTCAACAGAAAATTGGAATAGAAAGCCATCAGAAATTAAAAACTTATTTGGCTTAATTACAAAATTTTATGAACAATTTAAAATTCAAGCAAATCGAAATAATCTCAAAATAAGACATTATGGAAGTAGAAAAAAATTATCAAAAAATCTTCTTAATATGATTGATAATGTAACAAATAATACAAAAAAAAATAATGGTATTGTTATCAATCTTTTATTTAATTATGGGTCGAGACAGGAGATTAATGATGCAATTAAAAAAATAAAACAATTAAATAGTTCAACAAAAAATATAAAAAAATACTTTTATATTCCTGAGTCTAGTGATCCAGATCTAATTATCAGGACTGGGGGAGAAATTAGACTTAGTAACTTTATGCTGTGGCAGAGTGCATATTCAGAGTTATATTTTACAAAAATACTATGGCCAGATTTTAAAATTAAAAATCTTAATAATGCTTTAGATAATTATATGAAGAGAAAAAGAAAGATTGGAAAATAGTGTATAATTTTTTGAATAAAGAATTGTTGTATCGTTTTTTATCTGTAGTGATTTTTGTGCCGCTAGCTATTTTGCCATTAATATATAGCAATTATGCAGCATTAATTGTGTATATACTGTTTGTATCTATTATTTTATGTGAACTGGATTCAATTAGGGATGAAATTAGTAAAAAAATTTTTATCAGTATTTATAAGTCTGTATCAATCTTATCTTTTTTTTTATTTCTGTTGTTATTGATCACCAAAGAAATACCTGAATATTTTTTAATATCTGTAATTATTATTATTTGGCTATTTGACACTTTTTCTTTCTTGGGCGGAAAAATTATTGGTGGTAAAAAATTAATGCCAAAAATAAGCCCGGGAAAGACGATTAGTGGATTCTTTAGTGGATTATTTATGACTTTAATAATTGCGGGAATATTATTAACTTATTTTGATATATCTTTTGGTATTTCAATAATGTCAATAATATTCATTATTCTTTCCTCATTTGCCGGTGATACAGCTGCATCTTTACTAAAACGCCATGCGTCAGTTAAAGATTATGGGAATATTATGCCTGGTCATGGAGGTTTGTTTGATAGATTTGATTCATTTATCTGCGTTTTCTTTTTAATTGGAATAGTAAAATTATTTATATGAAGAAAACTAATGTTGTAATTTTTGGAGTAACCGGAAGCATTGGATCATCCACTATTTCAATTTTAAGTAATAATAGTAAATCAATAAATATTGAGGGAATAACATGCAATACAAATGTAAGAAAGTTAATTAAAATTGCAAAAACACATAATGTTAAAAAAATAGGATTTAATGAAAAATCTGTTAAAAATTCTCATAGATTACATTTAAATAATTATAAAGTATTTAATGATCTTTCTGATTTTCATAATATAATTTCTGACAAAACCGAAGTTATAATATTTGCTATTAGCGGCTTATCATGTGTAGACCTTTTACTAAAACTATTGAAAACCGGTAAAACAATAGGGATTGCCAATAAAGAGTGCATAATTACGCTCGGCAATAAATTCAAAAAACAATCAAAAAAATATAATACTCAAATTATACCATTGGATTCTGAACATAATTCTATTTATCATTTGCTTAAAAAAGATTTAGGTAAATATAAATCAATTACAATTACTGCAACAGGTGGGCCATTTCTAAAATTCAATAGAAAGGAATTAATGAAAGTTACACCAAGTCAAGCGATGCGCCATCCAGTTTGGAATATGGGGAAAAAAATTTCAATCGACTCTGCTACAATGATGAATAAAGCCCTCGAATTAATTGAGGCTAAGTATTTATTTGACCTTAAAGACAGTGAAATAAATACAGTAATTCATCCTCAAGCTATCATTCATGCTTTAATCAATTATGAAAATGGTACTAGCACTGCTATTCTAAATAAGCCTGATATGCAAATTCCAATTGCCTCTCTTTTTTTCCAATTTAATAAGTTTTCACGTTTAAATTATAATCTTGATTTATCGAGCTACATGAATTTAGAACTAATACCTTTAGATAAAAAAAAATATCCAGCAATTGAATTAAGTTATTTAGTAATGAAGATGGGTGGTTTAGCGCCTCACGTTTTAAATTACACAAATGAGTTGCTAGTCAATTACTTCATAATGAAGAAGATCAAATTTACTGATATTGTCGAATT
>CACNSH010000013.1 GCA_902622985.1 uncultured Pelagibacteraceae bacterium
TGTTTGCAAAAATTTAGATGCATCCTCGACAATTTTTTGGTCAAGTGTTGACCCAACGTCATTGATAATGGAGTGGTTAAAGTATTCTACGTTTGGATCTTTTTCCGCTTGAATAAGCAATGAATTAAGGTCTAAGTCATCTAAATGAGTTGATCCCCTTGATATTTGATACAAAAGGTCAGTTCTTCCAATGATTTCGTTTAGGCTTTTGAATCCAAGTTTTGCTAAGATTTCTCTTACCTCTTCAGCTATATAACTAAAAAGATTTACCACTTTTTCAGGGCTACCTGAAAATCTCGCTCTTAAGTCCTCGTCTTGAGTACAAACTCCAACTGGACATGTGTTTGAGTGACATTGCCTTACCATTATACAGCCCATCGCAACTAGTGAAGTTGTGCCAACACCAAACTCCTCGGCGCCCATAATTGCAGCAATTACAACGTCACGACCTGTTTTGATACCTCCATCAGTTCTAAGCACAACGTTTTGCCTTAAGCCGTTAAGTGTTAAAACTTGATTTACCTCTGTTAAGCCCATTTCCCACGGGATACCTGCGTATTTAATACTTGTTTGAGGACTTGCTCCAGTTCCACCATTATGTCCTGAAATTAAAATGACGTCAGCTTTAGCCTTCGCAACACCTGCCGCTATTGTTCCAATTCCAGAAGACGCTACAAGCTTTACACAAACTCTAGCATCTGGGTTTGCCTGTTTAAGATCATAAATAAGTTGAGCAAGGTCTTCTATTGAATAAATATCGTGGTGTGGTGGAGGGCTGATTAGTGTAACACCTTCTGTTGAGTGGCGAAGCTTGGCTATCTCAGCAGTTACTTTAAATCCAGGAAGCTGACCGCCCTCACCAGGCTTAGCTCCTTGTGCTATTTTAATTTCTATTTCCTCACAGTTATTTAAATATTCAGTTGTTACACCAAACCTTGCAGAAGCTACTTGTTTTACTCTTGAGTTAGCACTGTCTCCATTATTGAGAGGCTTAGATCTTACAATCGACTCACCGCCTTCACCTGAACAAGAGGCGCCTCCAATCCGATTCATTGCTATTGCTAGTGTTTCATGGGCCTCCTTTGAAAGTGCTCCATGTGACATACTTCCTGTACCAAAACGCTTTCTGATAGACGTTATTGACTCTACTTCGCTTAATTCGATTGAACTTTCACTTTCTTTAAACTCGAGCAAATCTCTAATATTGATTGGAGCAAAGTTACTCATGGAGTTTGAATATTTTTTAAACATCTCATATGAGTCATCCGCAACCGCTGTTTGTAAAAGATGTATCAACTTGCCTTCATAAGCATGGGTTTCACCACCGTTTCTGTACCGATATATGCCACCGATAGGCAATGTTTGTATGCTATCTGAATACGCATAATTATGAAGATCAGTTAGTTTTTTTTCAATTCCAGATAGACCAATTCCAGACATACGACTTTGTACACCAAGGAAATATTCATTGACCATTGAGCGGCTTAAGCCAACAGCTTCAAAATTAAATCCACCCCTGTAAGCACTGATAACTGAAATTCCAAGCTTAGACATAACTTTAAGTAAGCCTTGGTCTACTGCTTTTTTATATCGCTCAACACATTCCTCGTAAGATAAATTTCCAAAAAGTCCTTTTTGTTGTCTTTCATAAATACAGTCCAATGCTAAGTAAGGGTTTACGGTCGTGGCACCAACACCAATGAGTACGGCAAAGTAATGAGTATCTAGACACTCTGCAGACCTTACGTGTAATGATACAAAAGATCTTATACCTTTCCGTGTCAAATCTGTGTGTACTGCGGCGGTGATCAATATCATTGGTAAAGATAATTTGTCATGGTCTGCACTAATATCAGACAGTACGATATGAGACTTTCCACTTAATACTGCGGTCTCAGACTCGAATTGAATACGCTTTATTTCCTCCTTTAAATTAAAGTTACTCTTATGAACTGTGCAATCAATCACAGTAGTGGATTCTTGTCCTCGAGCAGAAATCTTCTTGAACAATCCATTTGTTATAAATGGACTGTCAATTACAAAAACATTTTCTTCATATGGATTAGGAGAGAGTATATCCTGCAAATTCCCGAATCGAGTTTTTAAACTCATTCTGCTTTGCTCTCTTAGACTGTCAATTGGAGGATTTGTTACCTGACTAAATTTTTGTCTAAAAAAATGGGACAATGGTCGATACTTGTCCGATAATACAGCAACAGGAGTATCATCGCCCATGCTTCCAGTAGATTCCTTGGCATCACTTACCATTGGATGAAGAATAAGCTCTAGTTCTTCCATTGTGAAGCCAGCCGCAATCATTCTCTTTCTTAATTTTTCAGTTTCTATAACTGTTGTTTCTCTTGTAACTGTTGCTCTTTTGTCTAGTCGGATTATTTTTTTGACATACTCTTCATACGGAGCTTCTTGCGCAAGATAGTCTTTTAAATCAGAGTTGCGATAAATTTTACCTTCCTTCAAATTTATTCCAATTATATCTCCAGGACCTAATCTGCCTTTTTCAACTATCTTTGACTCATCAACTCTGACCATTCCTGTTTCAGAACCAACGTATATTATTTTATCATTTGATACAGAGTACCGCATTGGCCTTAAGCCATTTCGGTCCATCCCACCAATAATCCAATTTCCATCAACTGCAGCTATTGCTGCGGGTCCATCCCATGGTTCAACAATGGCATTTGAAAACTCATACATATTTCTATGCTCGATTGGCATCAGTTCACTTCTTTTTGACCATGCCTCTGGTATCAGAAGAGTTTTAACAAGAGGAACTGATCTTCCAGCTCTAACATACAATTCAAATGCGGCATCTAAGGCAGCAGAGTCAGAAACATTTTTTTCTATAATTGGTTTAACTTGTTCACTATCATCGCCAAAAATTTCTGATGTAATTCTTGTTTGATGATTTCTCATCCAATTTGTATTTCCGGAAATTGTATTTATCTCACCATTATGTGCCAACATTCTAAATGGCTGTGCCAAACCCCAGGATGGAAAGGTATTTGTAGAATATCTCTGATGAAACACCGCATATGAAGACACAAAATTGTGATTAGCTAAATCAGGATAGAATATGGAGAGTTGTTCAGCTAAAAATAACCCCTTATAAATGATTGACTCAAAACTTAACGAACATACATAAAATCCATTAATTTGCTGTTTTGCTATTCTCTTTTCAAGTCGACGTCTCACTAGATATAATTCTTTTGAATAATCAAAATTACTTTCTCTTTCAATGTTGTTAACAAACATAACCTGCTCAATCTCAGGTCTAGTTGAGTTAGCTTTTTCACCAATAACGCTATTGTTAATAGGCACCTGTCTCCAGCCATATATGTAGTATCCATGATCAAGAAGTTCCGACTCGATTATTGTTCGACATTTTTCTAATGCTGCATAGTCGTTTCTTGGCAAAAACATCATACCAATGCCTAGAGGCTCATCTCTTTTTTCATGACCAGTTTTAGCAATTTCGTCATCAAAGAAGTTTATAGGTATTTGCGTAAGTATGCCGGCACCATCCCCAGTCTTACCATCAGCATCAACAGCACCTCTGTGCCACACAGCTTTTAGCGCATCGATACCACCTTCTACAACTTCTCTTCTTTGCTTACCATCAACTGATGCTACGAAGCCAACACCACATGCGTCGTGCTCTTGTTTAGGACTATAAAGGTGCCCTTCTTCCAAGACTTGCTTATTTTTTCTGTATCTATTGAAATCTGAAATCATGATACTTTAACTTTACTAGTCTCTGCCAGTTTTTTTGCTTCAATATAACTGTGTATTGAATTGGCCACATCTCGACCATCCCTTATTCCCCAAACTACTAATGAAGCCCCTCGAACAATATCTCCTGCAGCAAAGACTCCATCAATATCAGTCATCATAGTATTGAAACCAACTCTTACTGTACCCCACTTTGTCACTGGTAAGTCTTTAACATTAAAAAGTGTGGGTAAATTTTCAGGAGAAAAACCTAGAGCAGCTATGACCATATCAGCCTTCAAATTAAAATCAGATCCATCTATTTGTTGAGGTGTTCTTCTTCCATCTGCATCAGGCTCACTCAATCTCATTTTAATACATTCAATTTGGTAACCATTTTTTAAAACATTCATATTAATTGGGAGAGATTGCCACATGAATTCTACACCTTCTTCTTCAGCATTGTTTACCTCTCTTGCAGAACCAGGCATATTTTCTTTATCTCTACGATATAAACATTTCACAGATTTAGCCTTTTGTCTTACGGCAGTGCGTACACAGTCCATTGCCGTGTCACCGCCACCAATGACCACAATGTCTTTACCTTTTGCATCCAACTCGCCATCATCAAACTTCTTAACTTCATCTCCAAGTCCTTTTCGATTAGATGCGGTTAAGTATTCTAATGCTGGAATTATGTTACTTGTACTTTCACCCAAGTTAATTTCTTTAGCTTTATAAACACCTGTAGCTATTAAAACTGCATCATGTTTTTTTTGAAGGTCTTCAAATTTTATATCTTTTCCAATTTCAACATTAAGATGAATATTAATTCCAGAATCTTTTAAGTATTGCATTCTCCTTTGAACGATATCTTTTTCTAATTTAAAATTTGGGATACCGTAAATTAACAATCCACCGGCTCTGTCGTAACGATCATAAACATGAACCTTGTAACCTTTTTTTCTAAGCTCTTCTGCTGCTGCTAGTCCTGCCGGTCCTGCACCAATTACACCTATGCTATTTTCTTTTTCTATGTTTTTTTCAACCTTGAGAGGGGTAATCCATCCATTCTCAAATGCATTATCTGTTAAATATTTCTCTACTGAGCCAATTGTTACGGATCCATGTCCTGATTGCTCAATTACGCAATTACCTTCACATAATCTATCTTGAGGACAGATCCTACCACATATCTCAGGCATATTATTTGTACTTGATGAGATTTCATAAGCCTCTTCCAACCTGTCCTCTGCAGCAAGCTTTAACCAATCGGGTATATGGTTATGAAGTGGACAGTGTACTGTGCAATATGGAACACCACATTGAGAGCATCTGCTAGACTGCTCTTTTGCGCTATCTTTAATGAAATTATCATAGATTTCTCGAAAGTCTTTTTTCCTATCTTTTGATAACCTCTTATCAGGATACTCTTGATTTAGATTAGTAAATTTAAGCATAACTTTTTATTATGTCATATTTATTGACATATATAGAATCTCATTAATAATACGAAAAGTCTTATATCAGTCTAATATTATATTAATAGTCATACATTATGACATAAATAGAACTTTTGCTTGCCTATTTGGCGTAAAACTCTATTTTTTCATATATGTTATGCATATTTTTCCAGTAATTATTCTATCAATTATTCAAGGAATTACTGAATTCCTGCCAATTTCAAGTTCAGCTCACTTGCTTATCACCGCAGAAATAATGAATGTAAGTGAAAATTTATCTCTCGATATAAGCCTTCATTTAGGAACCTTAATAGCTGTATTGATCTATTTTAGAACTGAGGCACTTAACTTCTTTAAATTTATGATGCCTTTCATTACGTCAAATAAAATATCCAAAACAAAAATTAATCAGAATTTGATTGTTGCATCATTACCGATAATTTTTATTGGCGGCTTAGCTTATACATCTGGTTTTGCTGAAATCTTCAGAAATCTACATTTTATTGGACTATCAACTATATTCTTCGGTTTAGCGCTTTATTTCGCGGATATCGGGTCGAATGAGGAAAGTCTTAAAGTGGATAATCTATCTTATAAGAAATCTCTTATTGTTGGATTTTTTCAAATTTTTGCAATTATTCCAGGCGCTTCAAGAGCAGGTGTAGTTTACACGGGTTCAAGAATAGTTGGTTTAAATAGAATCGAAGCTGCAAAATTTTCAATGCTCTTATCAATACCTGTAATACTAATATCAGCCTCAATTCCTGCTATTGAAATAGCGAATGACTCAATTGCAATAAATTTTTTATATTTATTTTCTGGTTTTATTATTTCTTTCATTACTGCATACTTATCAATAAGTATATTGTTGAATTGGGTAAAAAATAATTCGATGATACCATTTGTAATTTATCGAATAATACTAGGATCGATAATCTTGATTTATTTCACTTAAACTATGAAATATATGTACTTATAATACTTCTTGGTGAAGTTGGTTCAATTCCTAGTTTTTCTAAATTAAATTCAGTTTTAGAGATGATATTATCTTTTCTTAGAAGTTTTACTTGATCAAACGTTATAAGCGGAGAGGGTAATGGCAACATCATAAATGCAATAAAGTTTGCAAAAGACAATGGAACAGGAACTATTAGTCTTTTAATTTTTAAAGTGTCTAAAATTAATTGGTATATTTCTTTTAGACTCATTTTTTCTGGTCCACCAAATTCAAAAATCTTACCACTATATTTATCATCCAAAATAAGTCTGTTTATAGCTGTGGCAATGTCTTTGACATAAACACATTGGTATTTATTATTAGCAAACAATGGTACAACTGGTAAACTTTTTAATAATTTGGCTTGAACAGAAAAGAAACCATCACCAGGTCCAAAAACTATTGATGGTCTAATTATGATTGTTTTGGGATAACTCTCTTGAATATTTTTCTCTCCCAAGCCTTTTGATTGTTGATATTTTGAGTCGCTTTCTATATCAGCTCCAATGGATGAAAAATGGATAAATTTTTCAACGTTATATTTTGCTGATAAATCTGCGATATTTTTAGGCCCTAAAGAATGACAATTTTCGAAAGATTGACCACCAGAACTATCATTTAAAACACCTACAAAATTAATGACAACATCAGAGTTTTTTATATGTGGCTCAATTGTGTGCTTTAGCATAATATTACCTTTTACAATATCTAATTGTTCTATTGGCGCCATCATTCTCAAATGTCCTGCCAAATGTGGTGACCTGCATATAATTTTTAAATTATGACCTTGTTCAAGAAGTTCTGAGATGCAGTATTTTGCTAAAAATCCAGATCCACCAATTAATGTGATCGTTTTTTTCTTCATATTTGTTAAATATACCTTTATGTACTGATTTGAAATAGAATAATTATTATACAATGCAAACTATTTTACATAAAAATGATTTAAGTGAAGGCATAGATTTTTCAAATGTTATAGCGGCTGATTGTGAAATGATGGGACTTCAACCAAATCGAGACCCTCTTTGTTTAATGCAACTTTATGATGGTGAAGGCGACTGTCATCTAGTTCAATTTATTGATCAAAACTTTGATGCGCCAAACCTTAAAAAATTACTAGACAGTAATAAAAAATTTATTTTTCATTATGCGCGGCATGACTTGGCGGCTATTAAGCACGATTTAAATATTATGATAAGGAACGTTTACTGTACTAAAATTAGTTCAAAAATAGCCAGGACTTATTCGCAAGGGCATGGCTACAAAGACCTATGCAAAGAACTTTTAAATATTGATATATCAAAAAAACAACAATCTAGTGATTGGTCGAATCCAAATCTATCCAAAGAACAAATTAATTATGCAGCTACAGATGTCATGTATTTGCATAACATAATGATGAGATTAGAAGAAATTCTTGAGAGGCAAAATAGAAAACAACTTGTACAAGCTTGTTTGGAATTTTTACCTACAAGAGTAGAATTAGATTTGAGAGGTTGGACTAATGATGTATTTTCTCATTCAAGTTAGAATATGAAAAAAAGCACAATAATAAATGACGGAAAAGAAGTAATTAATACTGAATTAAAAGGTATAAAAAAACTCAATAAAGCGATCGACAAAAATTTTGATAAGGCTGTGAAAGCCCTTGCAAAAATAAAGGGAAGAGTAATTGTTACGGGAGTTGGAAAGTCAGGTCATATTGCCAGTAAAATATCAAGCACCATGAGTTCAACCGGAACTCCCTCTCAATACTGCACGCCAACTGATATGAGTCATGGGGACCTCGGTATAATTTCAAAAAAAGATGCATTAATCGTAATATCAAACTCTGGAAACAGTAACGAATTAAAAAATTTATTGATTTTTGCAAAGAAATATTCAATTTTAATCATAGGAATTTCCTCAAATTCAGAGAGTGAGCTAATAAAGGCATCAAACATAAGCTTAGTAATTCCAAATTCGCAGGAGGCCTGCTCTATTGGATTAGCGCCTACAACTTCTACAACCATGGCTTTAATAATTGGTGATGCTCTGTGTGTTTCACTTATGAAATTAAAGAAATTTAAAATTTCAGACTATAAAAAATTACATCCTGGAGGGTCACTTGGAGCACAAATGCTGCAGGTAGAAGACATCATGCATACAAAAAGTAAAATGCCGATTGTAATGGAAGATACAAATATGAAATCAGTCCTTATTGAAATGACAAAAAAATCCTTTGGCCACGTTGGAGTTAAGAATAATAAAAATGAATTGATTGGAATAATCACTGATGGAGATTTGAGAAGAAATTTAGATAAAAATTTTTTCAACGTTAATGCAAAAACCGTTATGACGTCTAAGCCTAAATTTATAAAAAAGAACTCTCTTGTTGTTGATGCATTAAATATTATGAATAAGAATAAAATTACTTGCTTATTTATTGTAGAAAGTAAAAAAACAAAATTACCTGTTGGCATTATTCACATACATGATTGTTTGAGATATGTTGAATAAATTTTTACTTATCAATTGGATCTCATTTATCTTATTTATTTTATTTTCTACAGGATTTTTTGTAAGAGGTGATGAAATGATCATTGAAATAGATAATCCAAGATTTTCCGAAAAAGGTCTAAATGATAAGATATACGAAATTAAAGCCAAAAAAGGCCTTAAATCAGATAGTAATTTAGAACTTTTTGTAATTGAGGGTAAATTTAAGACAGAAGAAGATGGCAAATGGATCTATCTAGAGGCTGATGAAGGAAATTTTTCTCAGATTAATGATTTTATAGTGCTTAAAAACAACATTGTTTTTTATACAGATGGAGGAGAAAAATTTAAATCTGATAAAGCTACGTTTGACATGAATAACGATATTATAAAGCTTGACGAAAATGTAAGTCACGAAAATACAAATGGACTAATTCACGCAGATAGTTCTGTCATTTCAGAAAATTTTAATAATATTGAATATACAGGTAATGTTTCTTCAATATTAATAACTCGAATAAATGATTAAGCACATATCTTTCATATCAATTTTAAGTTTATTTTTTACAGCTTTTGTTTATGCAAATGAGTTAAAGATAACTTCTCAAAATCTTGAGGTCGATCGTGACAAAAAAATTTCAATTTTTACCGGTAATGTCTATGCCTACAATATAGATATTCAAATATGGTCTGAAAAATTGATTGTGAAGTTTAATGAAAATGATAACAAAATACAGCTTATAAGTGCAGAAAATGAAGTTAAAATTGTAAGAGAAGGTATAACTGCAACAGGTAACGAGAGTGAATATAATCCAAACGAAAATACGATTAATATGTACGGTGATGTAGTAGTAGTTGAAAATCAGAATTATATTAAAAGTGATGAATTATTCCTAGATTTAAATAATTCAACAAGTATAATGAGAAGTATTACCTCTAAAAGAGTTGAAGCTTTCATAGTAAGTGAATAGATAATTAAATGATATCAAAACCAAAATTAGTATCGTCAAATAGTGGTCTTATAGTTAATAATCTTAGAAAGACACTTTCTCAAAAACAAATTGTGAGAGATGTAAGTCTAAAACTTGAAAGAGGGAAAACTATTGGCTTACTAGGTCCTAACGGGGCAGGTAAAACTACTACATTTTATATGATTATGGGTTTAATAGATTGTGATGGAGGGGAGATATTACTTGATAATACTCAACTTACCTCTCTGCCTATGTACAAGAGAGCGAGACTAGGCATTGGCTTTTTACCTCAGCAGCCATCTATTTTTAGGGGTATGACTGTTGAAGATAATTTACTAGCAATTCTTGAGACGCAAAGTCATCCAAAAGATCAAAAACAAAATATATTAGAAGAATTACTTACAGAGTTTTCTCTAACGCACTTAAGAAGAGCAATGCCTCATATGTTAAGTGGTGGTGAGAGAAGAAGAACAGAAATTGCAAGATGCCTCTGCTCTGATCCAAGCATAATATTGATGGATGAACCAACAGCTGGCGTAGATCCGCTGGGAATAGATGATATAAAAATTTTAATAAAACAATTAATGAGTAAAAATATCGGAGTTTTGATTACAGACCACAATGTAAGAGAAGTGCTTGATATTTGTGACTATTCATATGTGATGCATTCAGGTGAAATAATTGCTGAGGGTGAAAGTGATATTATTCTTGGAAATAAAAATGCCCGTAAATTTTACTTAGGAGACTCATTTAAATACTAATGGTGGAGCTAGTCGGACTCGAACCGACCACCTCGTCACTGCCAGCGACGCGCTCTCCCAGATGAGCTATAGCCCCAAAACAATTATTCTTCAATATTTTCGGGGTTGCTCTCACTGATTTCTAGATCATCAACTTCATCGGAGATTACCTGAACATCACTTTCAGAGTCTTCAAGACTTATGGTATCGTCGTCAATTGCATCTTCCAACCCCATTTCTTCAACTTCAGCAATAGACTCTGATGCATCACTGCCTACCAAGTTATCATCTGTAACTGTGTCGACTTCGTCTGTAAAAACCTGCTTTGTATTTGTAGTCACTGTATCAATAGTGGGATCAATATACTCAGTGCCACAGTTAGGGCAAATAACAGGCTTTCTATTTAAATCATAAAACTTTGTTTCACAATTTAAGCAAATTACTTTTTTCCCCCACTCGACTTTTGGCATAATTAATCCTCAAAATATTTATGGTATAAGATTTTGATACAACTCAAAAATAAATAATGTATAACCTTAGACTAACAGTATAAATAGACAATACAAAAGTGTTAAAATTTAGTGGGTCATTAAAAGTATCAGGTGACAAATCAATCTCGCACAGAGCCTTGATACTGTCTGCAATGTCGGTAGGTAAGACAAAAATATCAAATTTATTAGAATCTGACGATGTCCTAAGAACTTTAGAAATATTAAAAGAATTGGGTATAAAAATAATTAAAGAAAGAGACGAATGGATAGTATATGGGAATGGAACAAATGGTTTTCTAGAACCAAGAAAATATCTTGATTGCGGTAATAGTGGAACAACTGCTAGGCTCATGATAGGTGCGGTTTCCTCTAACCCTATTAATTGCAATTTTATAGGAGATGACTCCTTGAGTAAAAGATCAATGTCAAGAGTTACAGAATATTTGGAGAAAATAGGAGCTACCGTTCACCTTACAAAAAAAGACTTTTTGCCTTTGCTAATTACTGGGAGTGATAGGCTATTACCAATAAATCATAATATTAAAAAACCTTCCGCTCAAATTAAATCAGCTTTAATACTTGCGGCTTTAAATATACACGGAAAAACAAAAATTATTGAAAGTATTCCAACTCGAGATCATACCGAAAGACTTTTAAAATTTTTGAAAGCTAATATTAAAATAAAAAAATTAAAAAATAAAAATATTGAAATTGAATTAAATGGTCCTTACGAAATCAGATCAAAAAATATTAAAGTAGCAGGAGATCCTTCTAGTGCTTCTTTTTTTATAGTTGGCGCATTGATTTTACCGAAATCAAATATCACTCTCAAAAATATTATGATAAATCCCTCTAGAAATGAATTTTTAAAAGTATTAAAAAACATGGGAGCAAAAATTAAAGTTCAAAAAACAAAAAAAATTTCTGGTGAAGAGGTAGGCAATATCACAGTCAAATATAGTAAATTAAAGGGTATTACGATTCCGCCATCTAAATCTGCATTTTTAATCGACGAATATCCAATTTTAGCTGTAGCGGCATCTCAGGCAAAAGGAAAAACTGTTATGAATGGACTTAGTGAACTAAGACACAAAGAAAGTGATCGAATAAACAGTATTGTTTCCAATTTTAAAAAACTAGGAATTAAGATAAATGAAATTAATAATAACCTTTCAATTTATGGTGGAAAATTAAAAATTGAAAAACAAATTAAAATTAAAACTTTTAATGATCATAGAATAGCTATGTCATTTTCTATTTTAAATTTACTGTGTGATAGAAAGTTAAAAATTGATAATATAAAATGTATTAATATTAGTTATCCTGAGTTTAAAAATCATTTAAATAAGTTGTTGCAATATGTGAATGACTGAGATTATTGCAATCGATGGCCCTGCATCAGTAGGAAAATCTACTTTAGCAAAAAAAATATCAATTTATTATAATTCGCCATTTTTGAATAGTGGAAGACTTTATCGTGCAATAGCTTTAAAAATAAAATTAAATCTCGTAGATCTTAATGATGAAAATAAAATCCTTAAAATTGCCAAATCTTTAGAAGAAGATGACATAAGTTCAAAACAATTATTTTTAAGTGGCATAGATAAAATTGCATCAAAAATATCAAAAAAAAAATATCTAAGAGATCAATTAATAGCTTATCAAAGAGAATTTCCAAAGAAGTATGCTAAAGGTAATAAATTTGCGATTATTGAAGGAAGAGATATTGGAACAGAGATTTTTCCCTCTTCAAAATTTAAATTTTTTTTGTGGGGTGATACAAAAATTAGAGCCAAAAGAAGATATCAACAAATTAGAAGAAATGGCCAAAAAGCAAGATTAAAACGCATTTATGAAGAGATTATTGCTCGAGACAATGAGGATTTAAATAGAACAGTAGCTCCTCTCAAACCCGCTGTAAATTCGGTATTGCTAGATACAAGTTATCTTGATATAGAACAGGTCTTTAATGTAATAAAAAAAATACTAGACAAGTAATTATATGAATCAAGAGTTGCTAAATGAAAATAATTCAACAGAATTTGACTCATTACTATCGGAATCAATCAATAACTCTAAATTAAAAGAAGGAACAATCATCAAAGGGAAAATTGCTGAAATTGAAGATGATGCTGTAATTGTAGACATTGGAGCAAAAGTTGAAGGTAGAATTTCTAAAAGAGAATTTGCATTCCAAAAAGATCAAAAAGAACTAGCAGTTGGTGATACTATTGACGTTTATTTAGACAAAATTGAAAATCACAATGGTGAGTGTATTCTTTCTAGGTCAAAAGCAAAATCAAAAGAAATATGGGGAGAAATTGAAAAATCATTTGAGTCTGGTGAGTTAATTGAAGGCGTTATAACTGGTAAAGTAAAAGGGGGGCTCTCGTGTGAAATCGGCGTAACTGCCTTTTTACCTGGTAGTCAAATAGATACTAGGCCTGTCAGAGACGTTAGTCACTTAATTGATGTGCCTCAAAAATTTAAAATTCTAAAAATGGATTTAAAAAGAAATAATATTGTTGTCAGCAGAAGAGCTGTTCTTGAAGAAATGCATAAAGAAGTCAGGGAAGAAAGATTTCTTCAACTTAAACTTGGTGATGTAGTTGATGGCAAAATTAAAGCCATTACGGATTATGGAGCTTTTGTAGACCTTGGAAGTTATGACTCTTTATTACACAGTAGCGATATCACATACAAAAGGATTGGGCATCCCTCTGAAGTTTTAAAAATTGACCAGCAGGTAAAGGTGAAAATTATAAAAGTTGACCCAGATAAAAATAGAGTTTCCGTGGGAATGAAGCAGTTGGAAGATGATCCTTGGAACAAAGTTAAAGATAAATTTAATGTGAATGATAAAGTAACTGGTGTTGTGACAAATGTTACTGATTACGGTATTTTTATTGAAATAGAAAATGGAGTTGAAGGACTATGTCATAAAGACATGCTGACATGGAACAGTAAACAAAACTCTAAACCTGGTAATCTGTACGCAAGGTCTCAATCTGTTGACTGTCAAATT
Organism: uncultured Pelagibacteraceae bacterium; assembly: GCA_902622985.1. Taxonomy (GTDB): domain Bacteria; phylum Pseudomonadota; class Alphaproteobacteria; order Pelagibacterales; family AG-422-B15; genus CACNXQ01. The sequence goes on from CACNSH010000013.1 coordinate 13,895, forward strand.
CTTGAAATAGATCATGAAAAAAGAAGATTAAGTCTTGGTATTAAGCAGCTTACTCCAAACCCATGGCAAAAATTCAGCGAAGATAACCCTATTGGCAAGGTACTGGACACAACAATTACTAATATTAAGGATGGTATATTGTTTTGCAATTTAGATGGTGAAATTGATGGAGCTATCTTTAGCAAAGATTTGTCTTGGGATGCAGACCCAAAAGAAGAGATAAAAAAATATAAGGTTGGAGATAAAATACAAGTAAAAATAATTTCACATGAAAATGAGAAAGTCGCACTTTCTGTACGAGAAGTAAATGGAAATCCTTATGATGAAATAAAAGATAAATCAAAAGGTGACGTGGTAACATGTAGTGTTGTTGAAACTGGCGATTATGGCGTTAAAGTAAAAATAGGCGATAAAGGGCCAATTACAATCATAAAAAAATCAGATCTTGCGCTTAGAAAATCAGATGCCAGACCAGATCGATGGGCAAAAAATGATAAATTGGATGCTGCAATTACAAATATTGATACATCAAGTTATAAAGTGAATTTATCAATCAGAGTTATGGAAGATGAAATTGAAAAAGAAGCGATGGAAAAGTATGGATCAAAAGACTCTGGGGCATCACTTGGCGCTATATTGGGAAAAGCACTAGG
>CACNSH010000014.1 GCA_902622985.1 uncultured Pelagibacteraceae bacterium
ACTGCAGGCATGTGAAGAGGCAGGAATTGAAATACCAAGATTTTGCTACCATGATCGTCTTTCAATTGCAGGTAATTGCAGAATGTGTCTTGTTGATGTGGAAGGTTCACCTAAACCAGTAGCTTCGTGTGCGATGCCAATCAACGAAGGCATGTCAATTCATACAAATACTCAGTCTGTAAAAAAAGCGAGAGAAGGTGTAATGGAGTTTTTGCTAATTAATCACCCACTAGATTGCCCAGTTTGTGATCAAGGTGGTGAGTGCGATCTACAAGATCAAACTATTGCTTTTGGTCCTGAAAATTCAAGGTTCGAAGAGAATAAAAGGGCAGTTGAAGAAAAGCATATGGGCCCGTTGATTAAAACTTATATGACTCGATGTATTCACTGCACAAGGTGTATCCGATTTGCAGATGAAGTAGCGGGAGTAAATCAATTAGGCGCATTAAATCGCGGAGAAAATATGGAAATAACAACTTATTTAGAAAAGACATTAGACTCCGAGCTATCGGCTAATATCGTTGATTTATGTCCAGTAGGTGCACTTACATCGAAACCATATCAGTTTGAAGCCAGACCTTGGGAATTAAAAAAGACAGAGACCATTGATGTTATGGATGCGGTAGGGTCGAATATTAGAGTTGATACTTACGGGTGGAAAGTGAAAAGAGTACTACCTGTGCTTAATGAAGATATTAATGAAGAGTGGATATCAGATAAAACAAGGTATGCATGCGATGGACTTTTAAATCAACGTCTAGACACGCCCTACATAAAAAAGAATAACAAATTAGAGCAAGTTTCATGGGAAGAAACTTTTTCTCAATTAAAAAAACTTGTTATGGACTCAGATCCTGACGAAATTGCGTTTTTAGTAGGTGATTTTATTGATTTAGAAACAAGCTACTTAATAAAAAAATTATCGGAAGATCTAAGCATCAAGGCAGTTGATGGAAGACAGGAAGGATGTAAAGTTCCATTCAACCATAGATCTCAGTTCTTATTTAATTCTAAAATTAAAGGTATTGATGAAACAGATTGCATTTTAATGATTGGAACGAACACGCGTGAAGAAGCTGCAATTATTAATTCAAGAATAAGGAAAAGAGTTATTTCATCAAATATTCCAGTTGCACTGATTGGAAAAAATGTGGATCTTACATATAAATACAATCACTTGGGTGATGACATAAATATCCTTATAGATCTTTTAAATGAAAAAAACTCATTTTATAAAAAGTTAACAAATGCCTCAAAGCCAATGATTATTGTTGGCCAGTCTGTGTTAAATCGTGATGACTCATTGCAGATTTACTCACTGCTTGAAACATTTACAGATAAATTCAATCTCATTCAGGAAGATTGGAATGGATTTAATGTATTACAGCTTGCCGCTGCAAGAGCAGGTATTCTTGAGATGGGTCTTATACAAAAAAATAAATCAGTCGATGATTTGGTCGCTGACGCTGAAAAAGGTAAATTCAAATTAGTGATTTCATTTGGCGCTGATGAAATCAGTTATGAAAAATTTTCCAATTGCAAAATAGTTTATATGGGCACACATGGAGATAGAGGTGCAAACGCCGCTGATTTTATATTGCCAGCAGCAGCATATACTGAAAAAGATGCAATTTTTATAAACACTGAAGGGAGAGTTCAATACGCAAATAAAGCAAGTTTTCCTCCAGGTGAAGCCAGGGAAGATTGGAAAATTATAAATCAATTCAGTGAAGTCCTTGAACTAAAATGGTCGTTTTTAGAATTGTATGATGTAAGAGATGAAATGTTTGCCAAGTTTCCTCAACTGAGAGAGGACTTTAATGATCAAAACAATGGATTCGTTAAAATTATTGATAATAAAGGTAATGAAGAAATAGAAATCATTAATAAGGATACAAGATCAAGCCAAGAAAAAAAGAATGATACAATCAATGGCAACATTAAGAGCTTTGAAGAAAATTCGGCAAAAAAAATATTTAATACAGCTTGGACTGATCTAAATGATCGCCAGAGAGAGTATCTGAGAAAATATAATTATCCTGAGACATGGTCAGAATTTACAGTGCATTATGGCTTTAAAGTTGTTAATGATATTAAGAAGAAAAATAACGTCGTGTTACCATATGAGGACCAATACGCAAATAGTATCGGAAAAGCTTGGAATGATCTCACTTATAATCAAAAGAAGTGGGCCTATACTAAAAGAAACAAAAATAATTTAATTGGATTAGCAGATGACGCAAATTTTTCACCTGATGGAATTGTCGTTTTAAACGACAATCAGGAGGCGTACTATGCTCAACCAAAAGAAATTAATTTTAAAATTAAAAACTTAAGTTTCAGTATTGAAGACTTTTATATAAATGACTCAATTACAAGACATTCTAGTACGATGGCCGAATGCAGCCGAGCTAGAAGTGAAGTAAGGTCATCAGTAACGGAAAAGGCTTCATAATGATTAACTTAGCTCAAACTTACTTTATCGAAGTAATGACTATTATTCTTTATTGCCTACTTATTTTTGTTCCCTTACTTCTAGGTGTTGTAATGGCGTTATATGCAGATAGAAAAATATGGGCAGCAGTTCAAAAAAGAAGAGGTCCAAATGTAGTTGGCCCGTATGGTTTGTTCCAAGTTCCTGCCGATGGATTAAAATTTATTTTTAAAGAAATTATTTTACCCGACGGCTCTGACAAAACAGTTTTCCTAATTGCTCCCATTATTACTCTTGCTCTATCAATTGCAGCCTGGGCAGTTGTACCAGTTCAGGCGGGTGTAGTATTGGCTAATATAAATGTTGGAATCTTATACATTTTTGCAATTAGCTCTCTTGGAGTCTATGGAATTCTGATGGCAGGATGGTCTTCAAACAGTAAGTATCCTTTTTTTGGCGCACTTAGATCAGCAGCTCAAATGGTTTCTTATGAAGTTTCCATAGGTTTTGTAATAATAACTGTATTGTTATGTGTAGGCTCACTCAACTTGACTGAAATAGTAATGGCTCAAAAGACAATGTGGTTTTTCATACCTTTATTTCCAATGTTTATTGTTTTTTTTATATCCGCACTAGCAGAAACGAACAGACCTCCATTTGATCTTCCTGAAGCAGAGTCTGAGTTAGTAGCTGGATATCAAACAGAGTATTCAGGAATGCCATTCGTTTTGTTTATGTTTGGAGAATACATAAATATTTTATTAATGTGCGCAATGACTACTATCCTATTTCTTGGAGGGTGGTTGCCGCCAATTGATATTTATCCAATAAATGCTGTTCCTGGATTTGTTTGGTTTTTATTGAAAGTAACTTTCGTTTTTTACTTATTTGCAATGGTTAAAGCATTTGTTCCAAGGTATCGATATGACCAACTAATGCGACTTGGCTGGAAAGTTTTCCTGCCCTTATCACTGTTTGCAGTTGTAGCAACATCTTCGATATTATTCTTTTTTAATCTAGCTCCAGGAATGTAATGAAAATAATTAATTTTTTTAAATCGTTCCTTCTTTTAGATTTTTTAAAAGCTTTCTATTTAGCGCAAAAATATTTTTTTAGGAAAAAAGCAACAATCAATTATCCTTTTGAAAAAGGCAAATTAAGTCCTCGATTTAGAGGTGAGCATGCTTTGAGAAGATATCCGAGTGGTGAGGAAAGGTGTATAGGATGTAAATTGTGTGAGGCTGTATGTCCAGCTCAAGCGATAACAATTGAAACTCAACCTCGCGATGATGGAACAAGAAGAACGCTTAGGTATGATATTGACATGGTTAAATGTATCTACTGTGGTTTATGTGAGGAGTCGTGTCCAGTTGATGCAATTGTACAGGGTCCAAATTTTGAATTTACAACTGAAACGAGAAAAGAACTTTATTATACGAAAGAAAAATTGCTTGAAAACGGTGATAGGTGGGAAACAGTTATTGCTGAGAACTTAGAAGCCGATGCAAAATATAGATAAATGACAGCTCAATTATTAACATTCTATTTATTTTCAGGGGTTATTTTAATTTCTTCATTGATGGTTATTTCAACTAAAAACCCAGTCCATTCAGTATTGTTTCTAATTCTTTCATTTTTGAATGCCGCCGGCTTATTCGTTATTCTTCACGCCGAATTTTTGGCAATGATACTCATAATTGTTTATGTTGGTGCTGTTGCAGTACTTTTTTTATTTGTTGTAATGATGTTAGATTTTAAAACATCAATCAATAAGGATAATATTTTACAATATATTCCGATAGGAATTTTGATTGGTGTAGTTTTTATTGCAGAGTTAATAATTGTATTAATCAATACAAAGTTTGACTTGTCTAATATTCAAGTGTTACCAAATCCTCTTTCAGATTTTACTGGCAAGTCTAATACAGAAGCAATTGGCTCAGTTTTGTACACAGACTACATTCTATATTTCCAACTTTCAGGTGTAATTCTGTTAGTTGCAATGATTGGTTCTATTGTATTAACTCTCCGCGAAAGAGAAGGCGTAAAGAGGCAAGTTGTTTCAGAACAACTACAACGACAGGGCAAAATTAATTTAGTAGATGTAAAATCAGGAAAAGGTGTTGATATTTAATGATTGAATTAAATCAATTTTTAATTTTATCTGCTTTATTGTTTGCAATTGGCGTTATTGGTATTTTTTTAAACCGAAAAAATGTGATTATCATTTTAATGTCAATTGAAATCATTTTGCTCTCTGTAAATTTAAATCTTATTGCTTTTTCATATTTTTTAAATGATCTAACTGGTCAAATATTCTCTCTTTTTGTACTTACTGTTGCTGCCGCTGAAGCTGCAATCGGACTTGCTATACTTGTAATTTATAATAGAAACGCTGGCAGTATAGAGATTGAGAAAATTAACGCCTTAAAGGGGTAATGTTGAATGGCGCATAGTATAATTTTATTACCCTTGATCGGGTTCTTGATTTCTTGTTCGTTATCATTTTTTAAATCTAATAAATTTATTGACCGAACAGCAGAGATTATCACTTCATTATTTATTACTATTACAGCAATATTTTCGTTTTATATTTTTATTGATAATATTGGGGACCCATCGGTAGTATCAATCAAACTATTTAACTGGATATCCTCTGGTTCATTCAATGCCGATTGGTCAATTTATCTAGATACAGCTACAAGAGTAATGCTTGTAGTAATTACAAGCGTATCAGCGTTAGTTCATATTTATTCAATTGGTTATATGTCTCATGATGATAGTAAGCCTCGTTTTATGGGATACTTATCATTATTCACATTTGCTATGTTGATGCTTGTTACAGCAGATAATTTTTTGCAACTTTTCTTTGGCTGGGAGGGTGTTGGACTTGCCTCTTATTTATTAATTGGGTTTTGGTATAAAAAACCAACTGCAAATGCCGCTGCAATTAAAGCATTTATAGTAAATCGCATAGGTGATTTTGGATTAGCTTTAGGTATTTTTACAATATTTATTGTTTTTGGCAGCATCGAATACCAGGCAGTATTTAGTAATGTCTCATCTTTTAAGGACGTAAATTTTAATTTTTTAGGTATTGAATTACATGCTTTGACTTTAATTTGTATTTTCTTATTTATTGGCGCAATGGGCAAGTCAGCTCAATTATTTCTTCATACATGGCTTCCTGATGCAATGGAAGGCCCAACACCAGTATCTGCATTAATACATGCGGCAACAATGGTTACAGCTGGAGTATTTCTTGTTGTACGATGTTCACCTTTATTTGATTTGGCCCCTGTTGCTCTGGACTTTGTAGTTTTGATTGGTGCAAGTACTGCATTCTTTGCAGCTACCGTTGGGCTGGTTCAAAATGATATTAAGCGTGTTATTGCATATTCAACTTGTAGCCAATTAGGTTACATGTTTGTTGCGGCTGGACTTGGAGCTTACGGTGC
>CACNSH010000015.1 GCA_902622985.1 uncultured Pelagibacteraceae bacterium
TAATTCAATAAAATCTCGTAAGCCATTCATAACACTTAAAATTGCATCTACAGCCGATGGTAAGATTGCGACAAATTTATACGAAAGTAAATGGATCACTAATTCAACTTCACGAATGTTTGGCCATAAATTAAGATCATTGAACGAATGTTTGATTGTAGGGACTGGCACAATAAGAAAAGATAATCCTATATTAGATTGTAGGCTTGAAGGATTAAGTGAAAGATCTCCTGATATATTTGTTTTAGATAGAAGACTAGATTTAAATCATAATTTAAAAATATTTAGCAATAAAAACCGTAAAATATATATTTTTCATTCTGATAAAATGAAGAAAAAAATTTTAAATTCAAAGAATATAAAGTATATAAAAATTAAAGAAGTAAATAATGTGTTAGATATCAATACTGTCATAAGAAAAATATCTGATTTAGGGTATATGAGAGTGTTGGTTGAAGGAGGCTCAAAATTATCAGCTTCTCTATTGAATGAAAATCTAATTGACGAAATAGCTTGGTTTAGAGCAAGCAAAATAATGGGAAATAAAGGCATTAATGCTATTTCAAATTTAGATATTGATAGTATTGAAAATTTAAAAAAATTTAATTTAATTAGTGTTAAATCAATTGATAATGACCAATTTTCTATTTACAGGAAAAAATAATCTATGTTTTCGGGAATAATAGAAAATACTGGAACTGTTAAAGAGTATAAAAAACTAAAAGACTATCGGCTTGTACTTGATACTAATCTTAACTATAAAGATGTAAAAAAAGGAAGCTCAGTTTGCTGTAATGGAGTATGTTTAACTGTTACATCTAAAAAAAAATTATCAAAAAAAACAAGACTTAGCTTTGATGTTTCAAAAGAGACAGTAAATTGTACAAACTTTAATCATATAAAAATAGGCGATCTAATAAATATTGAGAAATCTCTAAGAGTTGGAGATGAAATTAGTGGGCATTTCGTTTTTGGACATGTAGATGATACTGCTTCTTTAGTATCATCAATTAAAATAGGTGGTTCTTACGAGTTAAAATTCAAAATTTCTAAAAAACTAAGTAAGTTTATCTCAAAAAAAGGGTCTATTGCCATAAATGGTATTTCTCTTACTATCAATAATTATAGAAAAGGTGAAATTTCTCTTAATATAATTCCTTACACATGGAAAAAAACTAATCTTAATAAATTAAAAGTAGGTGACAGAATAAATCTTGAAGTAGATATGCTTGCAAGATATGTTACGCAAAACCGTTGACCTATATTACTTATGAATAATGAATTTATATCATCTATTGAAGAAATAATTGAAGACCAAAAAATTGGTAAAATGGTAATTATGGTCGATGATGAAGATCGTGAAAATGAGGGAGATTTGATCATTCCTGCATCGAAAGTTAACGATAAAGCAATAAACTTTATGGCAACTCATGGCAGGGGTTTGATTTGTTTATCGCTAACAGAGGATAGAGTAAAGGAACTTGATTTGCCTTTGATGTCACAAAATAATGACTCACGCGACACTACTGCATTTACAATATCCATAGAGGCAAAAGAGGGAGTTACAACGGGTATTTCTGCGCAAGACCGAGCTGTAACAATCCAAACTGCAATTGATCAAAATAAATCAAAAAAAGACATTATGAGCCCTGGACATGTATTTCCGTTAGTTGCCAGAGACGGAGGAGTATTAATGAGAGCTGGTCACACTGAAGCATCAGTTGATTTAGCTAGACTTAGCGGGCATACGCCAGCGGGAGTTATTTGCGAAATAATGAATGATGATGGCACTATGGCTAGAATCCCCGACCTTATTGAATTTTCAAAAAAACATAGTATCAAAATAGGAAGGATAGTGGATTTAATTTCTCATAGAAGAAATAAAGATAAGTTTATTAAAAAATCTTATGACTCAGAAATAAATTTAGACTCAGGTAATAAATTTAATATCAAAATATATGAGTCACTCTATGATGGGACCGAGCAAATTGTACTATCAAAAGGAGATGTAAGTGATGGAAATCCCATTATGGTTAGAGTACATGTTACGGACTACTTTGATAATTTATTTGGTAATTATGGAAGTGATGATGCTTCATTGCACAAAGCTATTAAGATCATTGAAAAGGAAAATAGAGGAGTAATTATCTTAATAAGAGATACTGGTAAATCTATAATTAATAATTTAATAACAAACCAATCAAATTCAGATAATCGAATACAAAATACGAGCGACGAACTTAGAATTTATGGTATGGGAGCGCAAATACTATCAGAAATTGGAGTAAAAAAAATGATACTTCTCACGAATACTGAATGGAAATTTATTGGTTTAGATGCTTTTGACATAGAAATTATTGAAACAAAATTATTAAATACTATAAATGACTAAAAAATATAAATTCTTAATAGTAGCATCGACTTTTTATCCCAAAATAACAGAAGGTTTATTGAATGGTGCAGTTACTGAGTTAAAAAGACTAAAATTTAATTACGATGTATTTAGGGTAAACGGATCGCTTGAAATCCCTGTTCAAATTGCGATACTTCTAAAAAGAAAAAGATACGATGCAGTTATTGCAGTAGGATGCATTATTAAAGGTAAGACAGATCATTATGAGTTTATTGCAAATGCTATTACAAATTCACTGCTTTCATTATCTGTTAAAAATAGAATTCCAGTTTCTAATACTGTTCTCACATGTTCAAGCATTAAGCAAGCAACTGAGCGATCTTCAAAAAAACTCAATCGAGCTAGAGAAGCAGTTTTAGCAGCTATATCAGTTTTAAAAAATTAAAAAATTAATGTCTGATATAAAATCATATCAAAGGCTTTTAGCTGTTCAGGCTCTCTATGAGTTTACTATTAATAAACAAGGTATAGATGACTCCTTTGATGAGTTGCTTTTACACATTGTTGAAAATAGTGACTTTAAAAATAAAATGAATAATTCCAAACTTTTACTTACTAAAGAAATTTTTAGAGGTGTTTTTTTAAATTTGAAAAAAATAGACTTGATATTAAAAAGTTCGCTTAAGGACAAAAGTAAAATACAATCATTCGATAAATTATTATTATCTATCTTCAGATGTGCAATTTATGAAATTGAAGTAAAAAAAGAAATTTCAAAGAAAATTGTTATTTCAGAGTATTTATTGATATCGAATCATTTTTTTGGCAATAAAGAGGCTACACTCCTAAATGGAGTACTTGATAATCTTAGATAAAATTAGAATAAAATAAAAGTTGCATATTTACGTAATTTTTGGCATTTTCTCAACCAGCAATAATCAATTAAGGACATAAGATATGAGTATATTAAACCTAATTATTTTCTCAGGAATACTATCAATCATTTATGGTTTTTGGGCTGGAAATTCAGTTTTAAAATCAAATCCTGGTAGTGAAAAAATGCAAGAAATTTCATCAGCAATTCAAATTGGTGCTCAAGCATATCTAAATAGACAATATACAACTATTGCTATTGTCGGTGCAGTTATCTGTGTTCTTTTATATTTATTTTTTAGAGATTTTTGGGTTGTAGGGGGTTATTTAATTGGCGCAATACTCTCAGGAGCGGCAGGTTACATTGGAATGATAATATCCGTAAGGGCCAATGTTAGAACTGCACAAGCCGCAAGTGAAAGTCTTGGAAAAGGTCTCAATGTCGCTTTTAAAGCTGGCGCAGTAACTGGTATGCTAGTTGCTGGCCTAGCGTTACTTTCCATATCAGTGTACTATGCTATTTTAGATTCCTACTCAGTTTCAGAAGAAACATTAAAACATGCCCTTGTAGCATTAGGTTTTGGCGCTTCTCTAATTTCAATATTTGCTAGACTCGGAGGAGGTATCTTTACGAAAGGTGCTGATGTTGGAGCCGATTTAGTTGGTAAAGTTGAAGCGGGCATTCCAGAAGATGATCCTCGTAACCCAGCAGTAATAGCAGACAACGTCGGAGATAATGTTGGAGACTGCGCAGGAATGGCAGCTGATTTATTTGAAACTTATGCAGTAACAATTGTTGCTACAATGGTTTTAGCAACAATATTTTTTTCAGGTGAGATCGCCCACATGATGACTATCTATCCAATGGCAATCGGAGGGAGTTGTTTAGTTGCATCGATTATTGGAACTTTTTTTGTTAGATTAGGTTCTTCTCAGAGTATTATGGGCGCGTTATATAAAGGATTTATCGCGTCAGCTATTTTGTCACTAATCTTTATATACCCAGTAACTCAAATTATTTTAGGAGATATGTCAAATCAATTTACATTTGGTGACACAACTTTTACTGGGACTTCTCTATATGTTTGTTCAATTATCGGAATTGTGATTACGGGACTTTTAATTTGGATAACTGAATATTACACTGGAACAAATTATAGGCCGGTTCAAAGTGTTGCGAAGGCATCAACTACTGGGCATGGTACTAATGTTATTCAAGGGCTTGCTGTTTCAATGGAAGCAACAGCTCTTCCCGCATTAGTAATTGTTGTTGGTATTGTAATGACATTTCAATTAGCAGGATTGTTTGGAATTGCAATTGCAGTAACAGCAATGCTTGCTCTTGCTGGAATGGTTGTAGCTTTGGATGCTTATGGTCCTGTAACAGATAATGCAGGCGGAATTGCAGAAATGTCAAATCTTGATGAAAATGTTAGAAAAACAACTGACGCACTTGATGCTGTTGGAAATACAACAAAAGCAGTTACGAAAGGTTACGCAATCGGATCTGCTGGTCTCGGTGCTCTTGTTTTATTCGCGGCATATGTTGAAGATCTGAAGTTAATATCAACATTGACACCAAACTTTAGTTTGGAAAATCCTTATGTAGTTGTTGGCCTTTTGATTGGCGGTTTATTGCCTTATCTCTTTGCTTCAATGGGAATGATGGCGGTTGGAAGAGCGGGAGGTGCAGTTGTTGAAGAAGTTAGAAAGCAATTTGCCGATAACCCTGGGATAATGACAGGTGAGTCCAAACCTGATTATTCGAGATCAGTGGATATGTTAACTCGCTCAGCAATAAAAGAAATGATTGTACCCTCAATGCTGCCAGTGCTATCACCAATTATACTTTTTTTGATTGTATCAGTAGTAGCTGATCAAAATGCCGCTGTTTCTGCTGTAGGTGCAATGTTATTAGGCGTTATTGTAACTGGTATTTTTGTTGCAATTTCAATGACAGCAGGAGGTGGAGCTTGGGACAATGCAAAAAAATATGTTGAAGATGGTAATTTTGGAGGAAAAGGCTCAGAAGCTCATAAAGCAGCTGTAACAGGAGATACAGTCGGTGACCCGTACAAAGATACAGCTGGACCCGCTGTTAATCCAATGATTAAAATTACTAACATTGTTGCACTTCTTTTATTGGCTGCGTTATAAATTAATTTACGCTGAGCTAATTGAGTTATTGCCCTCTTGTAAAAGCATCATATAGCTGGTCTGTAATTCCATAAGCATCTCGTCTAACTTTTGTCTTATCAAGAGAAAATGCGATATTTTTAAAATCTTTTTCTGAAAGTGTATTTTTGTTGATTAATATTCCGTCTTCATTAAATGCGAAACGAAATATATTTTGAAATAATAATGAGTCTTCTTCAAAAACCTTTTTTTCCTTGAGCGACAAAAGATATATCCAAACATAATTTACATCTTTTATCTCTATGGAAGGAGATCCCATGGCTCT
>CACNSH010000016.1 GCA_902622985.1 uncultured Pelagibacteraceae bacterium
ATAAGCAACTACTTAATTGGTGAATTTTTAATGAAGTCAGATAATTTATCTTACGAGATTAAAGAATTATTAAATTAGAAAATTATATAATCTCGTTTAATTATTGAAATTATTCAATATTTTTTTGTTGAAACTATAAGAGAACATTGATAGAACATTAATTAAGGAACGAATCAATGTTAACAATAAAGCAAAAAGAACTATTAAATTATATTCAGAAATTCCAAAGTAAAAATGGTGTCACCCCTTCTTATGAAGAGATGAAGTCAGCTCTTAATTTAAAATCCAAATCAGGCATTCATAGATTAATCATTGCACTAGAAGAACGAGGATTTGTTAGAAGACTAGCTCATAAGGCAAGAGCGCTTGAAATTATTAAAGATGGGATATCTAATTTAAAAGTCTCAGAAAAAAATAAAAATAATTTAGTTGTTGGTAATTTTGCTAAAAATATAACAGATGATAATAATAAATTAAGTACGCTTCCATTGCTTGGAAAAATTGCAGCAGGCACGCCTATAGAAGCAATACAGCAAAATGACTCATCTGTAGATGTTCCAAAAGAAATGATGCCTATTGGTGAAAGTTATGCTCTTACTGTTGAAGGAGACTCTATGATAAATGAGGGAATTCATAACGGGGATACAGTTCTTATTAAGAAAACAAATTTAGCTGAAAATGGTGAAATTGTAGTTGCACTAATTGACGATCATGAAGCAACATTAAAAAGAGTTAGAAAAAAAGGTCAAAGTATAGCATTAGAAAGCGCAAATCCAGTTTATGAGACAAGAATTTTATCAGCCCATAGGGTCAAAATTCAGGGAAAATTAATAGGACTTTTAAGAAAATATTAATTCATTTTACTCTTTTATAATTTTATAAATAGTTTATTTAATACATGAATGGCTAATAAAAATAGACGACCAAATAATAAATTTGCAAAACTTTCTCTCAATAACAAAACATTTAAACTTCCCATATATAATTCTACTCAAGGTGAATCAGTAATAGATATTTCTAAATTACATTCTCAAGCTAAAATATTTACATATGATCCCGGATTTACGTCTACTGCTTCATGCGAGTCAAAAATTACATTTATAGACGGTGATAAGGGAATACTAAGGTATCGAGGCTATGACATAGAAGAATTAGCAATTAAAAGTGATTTTATTGAAGTTGTAAATTTATTAATCTACGGAGATTTACCTAATAAAGAGCAATTAATTAAATATAAAAAGTTAATCTCAAGACACACTCTATTACACGAACAAATAATAAATTTTTTTCAAGGTTTTAGACGTGACGCCCACCCAATGGCCATGATGGTTGGAGTTATGGGTGCTTTATCTTCATTTTATCAAGATAGCCTTGATATTAATGACCCTCATCAAAGACAGGAAGCTACAAGAAGAATCATTGCGAAGTCTTCAACAATAGGCGCTATGGCTTATAAATATTCAATTGGACAAGCATTTGTTTCTCCAAAAAATAATTTATCATTTTCAGAAAATTTCCTACATATGTGCTTCAGTAATACTGCTGAAGAATATAAAATTTCACCAATCCTAGCCAAAGCTATGGATACCATTTTGATTTTACATGCTGATCATGAGCAAAATGCCTCAACGTCTACAGTTCGATTGGCTGGATCATCTGGAGCTAATCCATTTGCATGCATAGCTGCGGGTGTTTCATCGCTATGGGGTCCGGCTCACGGAGGAGCAAATCAGGCTGCGCTTGAAATGCTTGAGGAAATAGGTTCATCTAAAAATATAAAAAAATATTTAAGTAAAGCTAAAGATGTTAATGACCCATTTAGGTTAATGGGCTTTGGTCATAGAGTTTATAAAAACTACGATCCAAGAGCTAAAATCTTAAAAAAAATATGTAAAAAGGTTTTAAACCATGTAGGTATTAAAAATGACCCTATATTAAAACTTGCAATTGATCTTGAAAAGATTGCGCTTAAAGAAAAATATTTTATTGAAAAAAAATTATACCCTAATGTCGATTTCTATTCAGGAATAATACTCAGAGCAATTGGCTTCCCGCCTGAAATGTTCACAGTAATATTTGCTATTGCAAGAACTGCAGGTTGGACAGCACAGTGGACTGAAATGAGTGAAGATCCAATTCAAAAAATTGGACGCCCTAGACAACTCTATACTGGAAACAAATCATTAAAGTATGGATTAAAAAGGTCAAAGAAGAATACTAGATAAATTATTTACGAATATTATATATTTTTAAATTATTATTCTTAGCATAGTCTAAAATTTTATCTTTATTGTGGACGATTGTATGCATTGTATCTATAGCAATGCCATTTAAGTTTGCTTTTCTTACTAATCTTAGTGTTTTTAATCCAATCACAGGTAAATCAATGAGCTTACTTTGACCTTTTTTAGGTATCTTAATAAGCAATCCAGCTTTTTTATGTAACTGATTAAGATTTTTTCGAACATGTACTGTTCTTTTTAACAAATTATCAGTCCCCTCTGCGGCCTCAATTGCTATTATATAACCATTTATGATAACAACTGACTGAGCATTGTCGTATTTAGATAAGTCGTTCAATATCTTGATTGATTTATTACAATCTACAAGATCCTCTTTTGCTTCTATTTTATTTACGTCGTGCTTGTCAAAAAAAAATACATTAGATACTTTATTAGGCGATATAATTTTAAACCCCTTACTGGAAAATATCTTTATAATATTTGAGAGAATGCTTCCATCACCTTTTTTATACGAGTCTAAAAGCATGGGAATATATTTTTCAATTTCTCCATCATTTTTTAAATTTTCAAAATTTGGTCTATTGATTTTTCCTAAAAAAAGTAATTTTTTTATTTTATGTTTTTCTAGTGTAGTAAGAATTTTATTTAGATGAAATATTTCAAAGTTATAAACATTTCTCAAATTATTAATATTGCTATTAACGTTTATGAATATTGTATTAACATTTATTTTTTTTAATTTAAAAAAAAAGGACTTTGCAATTTGATCATAACCTCCAATTATAGCAATTGGGCCATTATTTCTCATAGTTACATAATCCTCTTGTGCTATCTTTCTCCAAAAATGAAATCAATTTTTTGACCAATGGGCTTTCTGAATTGTAGTATTTTTCTTTTTCTTTATTGATTGAACCGCTTGTAAGTATTTTCTCGACCACATTAGAGTATTCTCTAATTTGCTCTTTTGAATATTTGGCTCTTTTTAGGCCGACTATATTTATACCTGTAATTTTTGCTCTATTGCCTATTGCCAAACTATATGGAATTACATCACTTTCCACTGCAGACATACCTCCTATCATTGCCAAACATCCAATTTTACAAAATTGATGCACAGCTGATAAGCCGCCAATAACTGCGTTATTCTCAACATGAACGTGCCCACCCAAAGTAACTTGATTTGCAAATATAACATTGTTTTCAACCACACAATCGTGAGCTATGTGAACGCCAACCATAAATAGCGATCCGTCTCCGATAATTGTTTCCATTCCATCTCCCGCAGTGCCTAAGTTTGCATTACAATATTCCCTAAATGTATT
Source organism: uncultured Pelagibacteraceae bacterium (assembly GCA_902622985.1). Lineage (GTDB taxonomy): Bacteria > Pseudomonadota > Alphaproteobacteria > Pelagibacterales > AG-422-B15 > CACNXQ01. The sequence goes on from CACNSH010000016.1 coordinate 3,566, forward strand.
GCTTTTACCAATTACTAGTCTGCTTTTCTCGCCTTGATATTTCAAATCTTGTGGAATAGAGCCAATCGAACAATATGGAAAAAATTGATTACTTTCACTTATATCTGTATCTCCATTTATGCAAACAGAGGAATGAATAAAATTGTTATTTGCAATCTTTACATTATCTCCTATAACTGAATAGGGACCAATTGTTACATTTTCACCTATTATAGCCTTTTCAGACACAATTGCAGTTTTATGAATTTTTTTCATAATTACGATCCATTATCATTGCACTCCATATAGAATTAGATACTGTCTCCCCTTTTTCATTTACAGAGATTCCTTCAAATCTCCATACTCTACCTTTAGATCTTAGCGCTTTTACATTTGCCATTATCTTTTCATTGGGAAAAACAGGTTTTCTAAATTTAGAACTTTCAACATTCATTAAGTATACAATTTTGTCAAAAGTTTCATCTCTTAGGCTAAATGCGATCAATGCTGCAGCTGTTTGTGCCATCATTTCAATCAGTATAACACCCGGAACAACAGGA
>CACNSH010000017.1 GCA_902622985.1 uncultured Pelagibacteraceae bacterium
GGAAAAAGAGTCGAACTCAGAGGTTTTGGAGCATTTTCTGTCCAACACAGAAAAGAACGTACAGGAAGAAATCCTAGAACTGGTGAGGCTGTTAACGTTCAAGAAAAATATATACCACGTTTCAAAACTGGAAAAGAATTGAGAATTAAACTAAATAAGAAAGAAGATACTACTAACGAAAGTTAGAAATTTTTTTAAATAACATAAATTTTGACTAAAAATCCAATCTATTGTGCAATCGATACAAGCAGTATTGATGATGCTGAAAAAATCATAAATGAAATCACCCCTCACATTGGTGGAATCAAATTGGGTCTAGAGTTCTTTACTTCTTGTGGGATTAAGGGTATCGAAAAAATTGCGAAATATGAACTTCCATTATTTCTAGATTTTAAACTCTACGACATACCTAATACGGTAAAAAAATCACTTCAAAATATTCTTTCTTACAATCCTACATATACAACACTCCATGTTTCAGGAGGTTCCGAAATGTTAAAAGAATGTGTAGATTTAAAAAAAGAACTAAATAGTAATACAAATTTAATTGGTGTCACAATGCTAACAAGCTTTGATGATAATACAATCAATAAAATTGGTATGAGCGGTACAGTCAATAAGAATGTAGATAATCTATCTGCACTTGCGCTTGACTGTGGAATGGATGGTATTGTTTGTAGTCCTATGGAAATACAAAAAGTTAGAGAAACATTCGGATCTAAATTAAAAGTTATTGTACCTGGAATAAGAAACCAAACAGACAATAATAATGATCAAAAGAGAACACTTTCAGCTAAGAAAGCAATTGAGTTTGGTGCAGATGTTATCGTAGTAGGTAGGCCAATAACTTCTGCTGACTCACCTGGAAAAGCTGCTGAAATTTATCATCAAAGCATAAAGTGACTAAAGCGTACATTAAGATTTGTGGAGTTAAAGATATTAAAATTGCTAAACACGCAATCAATTGTGGTGCATCCTTTTTGGGCTTTGTTTTTTTTGAAAATTCAAGTAGAAACATTTCAATTAGTAAATGCGCAGAAATTTTAAATGAAATTAATGGCAAAGTGAATACTGTTGCAGTAACTGTAAATCCAACTGAAAGCGATTTAAAGGCTTACGCAAAAATGAAGTTTACGCACATTCAATTGCACGGAAATGAAAGTTTAAAAGAAGTAAGAAAAGTCAATGAAGCTTATAATCTTAAAATAATAAAATCATTTAGCATATCGACAGAGTCAGATTTAGATCAAATAAAAGAATATTGTCCTTTCATTGACCATATTCTATTAGACTCAAAAAAAAAGAAAGATATGCCTGGAGGGACTGGCCAGACATTTGATTGGAAGATTATCAGAAATTTTTGCCCAAATAAGACATTTTTTCTATCAGGGGGCCTCAACACTAACAATATATCAGAAGCATTAAATTTAAAAAAAACTGAATATTTTGATGTTAGCTCTGGCGTTGAGAATTCAGACGGTATAAAAGATGAAAAATTAATATCTGAATTCATATCAAAGGCAAACAAAGCTGTAAAATGAAACTAGAAAAAGGAATTCCTCTCATAGACCAACATGACGAAAATGGATATTGGGGCGGTAAATTTGGTGGAAACCAAATAGCTGAAAGTCTCAATTATCCAATTGAAGAATTAACTCGTGAATTTGAAAAATTAAGAAACGATGAGACATTTATTGCTGAGAGAGATTATTATTTTAAAAATTTTGTTGGAGCGCCAACTCCATTTATAAAATTAGAGAACCTTACTAAACATCTTGGTGGAGCTCAAATTTATTGCAAACTGGTTTCTAAAGCAACAGGTGGAGCACACAAAGCTTATAATGCAGTCGTTCACAGCCTAATATGTAAGCGATTAGGCAAAACTTATATAGGAGGTGACACAGGCGCCGGATATGCGGGAAAGATGCTCAGTATGGCTGCGGCAAAATTTAATTTAAAATGTAAAATATTTATGGGCGCGAAAGACGTAGAAAGACAGTCTATAAATGTATTTTCTATGCGAAGTTACGGTGCTGAAGTCGTTCCTGTAAACTCTGGCTCACAAACTTTAGTGGATGCTGTGTCAGAGTGCATGAGATGGTGGACAAGTGAGAATGAAGAAGCGCATATGTGTGTTGGAAGTACTGTTGGCCCTACAATTTTTGTCAAAATATGTGCTTGGTCTACCGCTCAAATATCCAGAGAAATGAAAAAACAAGTAATGGATGAATTTGGTGAAGTTCCAAAAGATATGAAATTAATTAATTGCGTTGGTGGAGGATCGTCAGCTGCAGGTTTTTGGAACGAATGGATTGATTATGATAATATTGAACTCATAGGGGTAGAAGCTGGTGGACCAGAAGGGTCTTCAAAACATGCCGCACCTTTGACAAATGGCTCACCTATCGGAGTTCTCCATGGAGCAACTCAATATGTTATTCAAGACGATCAGGGGGAAATTGAAGAGACAGACTCAATAAGTGCTGGACTTGATTACCCAGGTGTAAGTCCGCTTCATTGTTTTCTAAAAGAAACTGGAAGAGCAAGATACACCTCTGCAAGTGACGAGGAGGCCATAGAAGCTTTTCAATTAGTCAGTAAAAATGAAGGTTTTGTGAGTCCCTCACTTGAACCTTCTCATGCATTCGCAGAAGCAATCAAAATTGCACCCAAATTAAGTAAAGATACAATTATTGTTGTAGATTCTTGCGGAGACTCAGCAAAAGACTCAAAAATTATTGCTGAGAGACTTGGTTACAAAATATGACATCGTCTACTTTAATTAAATCTTTTGAACGAGCAAAAGAAAATAATAGAGCTGCACTATTAACTTATACAGTTGGAGGAGACCCAGATAAAAAAACTTCACTGAATATATTTAAATCAATTGCAGAGTCAGGTGCCGATATCATTGAATGTGGACTGGGACATGGAGCAAATATTGGTGATGGTGGCGCAATTCAAGACAGTACTTACAGAGCACTATCTGGTGGGATTAAAACAGATGACATTTTTGAAATCATTGAGGATTTCAAAAAAGATTATGAGACGGATGTAATCTTAATGACTTACCAGAATAAAATTATGGCTTATGGAGAAGAAGATTTCCTAGAGAAATGCGTCAATAGTAAAGTTTCAGGCATTATATGTGTTGATTGGCCATGGCCTCTTAATCTTGATTTTGCAAAAAAATGTAAAGAAAATAGTATTGTGTTCATACAATTGCTTTGCCCTACTACAAATGAAGAACGACTAAAAAGTATATTAAATGATGCTCATGAGGTTGTTTACTATATTTCAATGCTTTCAACTACAGGTCAAAAATTAAAAGTGAGTTCAGATGAAATTAAGAAAAGATTTAATTTAATAAAAAAAATATCACCTGATAGAAAATGTATTATTGGCTTTGGAATTACAGCAGATACAATTAATGATTTTAAGGATACTGATGCATGCGTTGTAGGATCGGCTTTATGTAGAGAAATAACAAGGTCAATTGATGATGAACTTAATCCTGCCACAAATGTAGGCAATATGGTAAGTGATTTAAAACAAAAGCTAAGCTCATGAATTGGTTAACAAGAACTATTTCAAAAGTATTTCCTAGAAAGAAAAAAAGTTTAGATATCGCAGAAAATGCTTGGATTAAATGCTCTCAATGCCAAACAATGCTCTATTCGAGTGATCTAGAAAAAACTCTCTTTGTATGCCCTAATTGTGATGAACACTTACAAATTCATCCTCGTATTAGATTTAAAAATCTATTTGATGGTGGTGTATTTGAAGAAATAAAATATCCCTCTGGATTTACTGATCCTCTTAATTTTAAAGCATTAAAAACTTACAAAGAGCGATTTAATGATGCTCGCCAAAAAA